>CAWFTV010000011.1:0-483017 GCA_963818915.1 uncultured Acidimicrobiaceae bacterium
CAGCGAATATCCAGTTCATGAATTACAGCTTATTCGCGTAGGCGAGAGCAAAATATCGGGTAGACATCGCCGTACTGAAGGATCAACTCCGATATGGGCACATTCTTGGCTTCAATCCAGGCAATTTGTTCGTCGGCTGGGGCCGCTGGGAGCTGGACGGAATACGTCGAAGTTGGACCAAGAGTTGCTTGGGTTCTATCTCGTTCACCGGAACCTCAACGTTACAGCACCTCGTATGTGGGCTTGGTTGAAGCACACGGATTATTCGATCCGGTACCCGGCGTTGTACTGCCAGCAAATCGAGAGGGATTCGATCCAATACGCAGGATGCGGTTTGTGGACCCCTGCCTCCAGTAATGCGCTACAGGCTCCGCCACCAGATCGTCCGGAGACTGCATATGGAGGCTGATCCCACTCACCCACGTCAATCGCGGGACCGAGGGCGTTCTTGCCATTATCCGCCGTCACTCCATATTTGCCGCTCGAAACTGTCCAGTACGGATCGTTAGAGTGATCCGGAAGCGCACTTCCTGGACTCCACCGGATCTGATATCCGCCACCATTCAGGGTATATGTCTTCCATCCAGTCCCGGCCCCTTGTTAGCGGCGACGCTGTTTGCACACGGCCCGGCACCCGTCGGTGACCATGGATTGGCAACGTTCCGTGAGGATGCTCACCAGACATAGTGGCGATGGCCGTCGATCTCGATCTTGACGATCTCGGCGGACACACCGCTCGAACGGAGGTGCTCGATCATCTTGATTGCCCGGGCGGCCACCAAGATGAAGAGCAGATCGGGATTGGGAGCGTCGGTCTCGAGGACGATCTCGATGCGGGTGGGCTGAGGGTCTCGTGGCATGTTCAGTCCTTGGTCAGCTCGGCGACGGCCTTCTTGGCGCAGGCATCGTCGACCAGGTCCTTGCGCTCGGCCGCCCCGGCCATGAGGGCGGCGGTGGCCGCGTTGTTGAGAGCCCGGGGCAGGCCGTTGGAGACGCGGTGGAGCCGGGCGATGGCGTCGTCGGCGAACAACGGTTCCTCCCGCCCGGCCAGGGCCATGTGGTGGCGCAGGTAGGCGGCGGACTCGCCGATGTCCATCGGCCTGATGGTGAACCGGGTGGCGATCCGCTGGTCGAGAGCGGCGAACATCCCCATGCGCAGCTGACGGCTCAAGGTGGGCTGGCCCACCAAGATGCCGGCGAAGGGCGAGGAGGAGTCCATCTCCGAGTTGGTCAACAGGCGCAGCTCTTCGAGCTGGGCCCGGTCCAGCAGGTGGGCCTCGTCGACTATGTGAAATTCCGGATAGGTCGACCTATGCCGACGCCGCGACTATGCCGACGCCGCGTAGCGGCGGGCCGACGCCGCGTAGCGGCGGGCCGACGCCGCGTAGCGGCGGGCCGACAGCCCCGCGATACGGGGCTCGTTGGGAACGGCGTTCCCGAGTAGTTCGCATAGTCCCCGCCGTCCGCACGATCCTCTCGTGATCCGGACACCGTGTCGGCCGGAGGAGGCCGCAATGGGAATAATTCGACGTGCGAGTGTCGCGGGGCGTTGCGCAGTTTGCCGAGGGATCTCGGATGGAATTGGAGAGGCTGAGCTATACGCCCTCGTCGAGGGAGTTCAAGGTCTACGAGATGGCCCGCCTGACCAGTTGAGCGTCACGGGCTCGTCGCCAGCGATGCCGGCGCCAGCGTGGATGTTTCTTGGCGAGTTGGAAGGTGGACGGCAAACGGGCACCGACGCTGAAGGCACTGAAACCGCTGTTGGACTGGTTCGCCGCCCAGAGCGTGATCCAAGCCTACCGGTTGGTGTCGCTCCCCATCACCCCGTGGACGAGGTCATGGACGACTACCGCCGGTGGATGATCAGGGATCGCTCCTTGGCGGTCGCGACGGTGGTGCGTTACGAGGCGACGGCCAGGCGTTTCTTGGATAGTCGGGTGGGTGGAGAAGGGGGTGTCGGGGGACGGATGGTCTGAAGGGCAAGCCGTGACGAGGTTCCTGTTGGCCGAGGCGTCACGGGGCCTCGCGTCGGGCTCTCTTCAAGGCCGCGTCGCTGAACTGCGCTCGCTGTTGAGGTTTCTCCACCTGAAGGGGCTGACCCACTCTTCCTTGGCGGAGTCGGTGCCGCCGATTCCGGGCTGGAAAGACACCTCCGTGCCCAAACGCCTCTCTGCCGCGGACGTCAAGGCTCTGGTTGACAGCTGCGACCGGACAACACCAACGGGAATACGCGACTTCGCCATGCTGGTCGTGCTCGCCCGACTCGGTCTGCGGGCTGCGGAGGTCGCGGGACTCGAGCTCGACGATTTGAACTGGCGAGCAGCCGAGATGGTGGTCCACGGCAAAGCCAGGCGCGAGGACCGCCTGCCTGTACCGGCCGACGTCGGAGAAGCCTTGAGTGCGTACTTGGTCGAGGCTCGCCCCCGGGTCGAATCCCGCGTCCTGTTCTTGACCGTTGCCGCGCCGCCGAGGCCAATGTGGTCCACAGCCGTGAGCCAGATGGTGTGGCGGCAGTGCATCCGGGCTGGGGTTCCTCCCGTACGAGCCCACCGCCTCCGCCACGCCCTCGCCACCGAGCTGCTCGACTGCGGGGTCGCCTTGTCCGAGATCGCCCAAGTGCTCCGACATCGGGATCTCGCCACGACTGCCGTGTACACGAAGGTGGACCACTCGGCGCTGCGACAGATCGCCCTTCCATGGCCAGCGGTGTCCCGATGAGCCCCCTCGATGTCGCTCTGGGCGACTACCTGCGGCTGCGCCGGGCCATGGGCCACGACCTCGACGACGCCGGGCGCCAGCTCGCCAAGTTCGTCATTCATATGGAAACCATCGGCGCCGAAACGATCACGATGGAGGCCGTGTTGGGGTTCGTGCTCGACCCTCGCCTCGATCCGGCAAGCACAACTCCATCCCGGCGGCTGACTGGGTGCGTGGCTTCGCTCGCCACTTGTCGGGGGTCGATACCAGGACCGAGATCCCTCCTCCGGGGCTCGTCACTACCCGCGCCCGGCGCCGCGGCCCGCACCTCTTCTCCGACGAGGATGTCTCCTTGGTGGCGCGGCTTGCCCGGGCGTCCACTCCATCCCCGTTCCGAGCCGAGACGCTCGCGACGCTCATCGGGCTGCTGGCGGCGACAGGGATGCGGGTCGGCGAGGCACTGCGGCTTGACCGCGGTGAAGTCGATTGGAAAGACGCGGTGATCTTGGTGCGGGACTCGAAATTCCACAAGGGTCGCAACATACCGGTGTCCGCTTCCACCATCGAGGCCCTCGCCGCCTACAGCGCGAGGCACGACCGGCCGAAGGCGAGTGCAACGCGGTTGTTTGTGTCCTTGGCCGGCACGCCGGTCATCTATGCAAATTTCTTCAAGACGTTCCACGGCGCCGTGGTCACGTCGGGGATCGGGGAACCCTCTGGCGCCCAGCCCGCGGATACATGATCTCAGGCACTCTTTTGCGGTGCGGACCCTGCTCGGCTGGCATCGAGCGGGGCTCGACGTCGAGGCACTTCTGCCGCGACTGTCGACATATCTCGGACATCGCGAGCCACGGTTCACCTACACCTATCTGAGCGCCACCCCCGAGCTGCTCGGCTATGCCGCGGCCCGTCTCGACGCCGCCCGGGTGGGGGTGCCGAGATGACCACCGTCGGCCCCACCATGCAGGCGTTCTTCACCGATCGCCTGATGCGCCAACGCCAGGTCAGCCCATGCACGATCGACTCCTACCGGGACACGTTCCGGCTCCTGCTGGGCTTCGTGCAGGCAGTTGACGGAAAGGCACCATCGGCGCTCGACTGGGGCGACCTCGACGAGCCAGTGATCTCTGCTTTTTTGGACCACCTCGAGGCCGAGCGACGCAACAGCGCGAGAACCCGTAACCTCCGCCTGACCGCCATCAGGTCCTTGTTCCGCTACGCCGCCTTGCGTCACCCCGAACACGCGGCCGTGATCCAGCGGGTCTTGTCCATCCCGCCCAAGCGCTTCGAAAAACGGATCGTGTGCTACCTCACCGCCGAGGAAGCCGACGCGTTGACCGACGCGCCGGACCTGGGAAGCTGGGTGGGCCGACGCGACCGGGCCCTACTCGTCCTCGCCGTCCAAACGGGCCTGCGGGTCTCAGAGCTTGTCGGCCTAAACTGTGGTGACGTCGCTCTGGGGACCGGAGGGCATGTCAGCTGTGTCGGCAAGGGACGCAAGCAGCGGGCCATCCCGCTCACCGCTCCAGCGCAGTCCATGCTCCGCGTCTGGCTGGCCGAGCGGAGTGGAGGGCCGAAGGATCCGTTGTTCCCGACCAGCACCGGACGGCGCCTCAGTCGTGACGCCGTCGCGCGGCGGGTCTCGATACATGCAGAGGTCGCGGAGCAGCGTTGTTCTTCGCTCGGAACCAAGAACCTGCATCCCCATGTACTTCGCCACAGTTGCGCCATGTCCTTACTTCAGGCCGGGGTAGATACGGCGGTTATCGCGCTCTGGCTTGGCCACGCGGATCTCCGCTCGACCGATCCCTACGTTCACGCGGACCTCACCATCAAGGAGCGAGCGCTCGCGATGACCACACCCGCATCAGTCAGGCCGGGTCGCTACAGGCCCCCTGACAAGCTACTCGCCTTCTTGGAGGATCTGTAACTATGCCGACAATCAGATCCGCCTCGAAGTCGCGGAGCCCGCCCGGGGACAGACGTCGGCCCGCCGCTACGCGGCGTCGGCATAGTCGCGGCGTCGGCATAGGTCGACGATGATCACCACCCGGCGGTGGCGCTCGGCCTCCTCGGCGGCCAACAGGTCGGCGGCCTGGGCCATGAGCTCGGCCGCGCAGGTAACGCGGCTCGGCGCCCAGGGCCTTGACGATGGCGACGTAGAGCCCTCTGGTGCCAAAGGCCGGGTTGGCCACGTAGATGATCTGGTGGCGGGTGGGGTCGAGGCCGGCCACCGCGGCGCGAACCGAAACGGTCTTGCCGGCGCCGACGTCACCGGTGATTACCCCGAGGGCCGATTCGGCCACGCAGAAGTTGACCCGTGCCACCGCTTCGGCGTGGGCACTGCGGGCGAAGAGGTCGGAGGCCGCGATGGACTTGCCGAACGGGGTTCTCTTCAGGCCGAAGTGGGCCACCCAGGGTGCGGGGCTCACTGTGCCGCTCCGTCGTTGTCCGCCGCCGCGTCGTCACGCCCCTCGAACATGTCCAGTTGGGTGAAGTCGACCTTGCTCCCCGTGCCGGTCGCCTCGTCGTGGGCCTCCGCCACCAGCTCGAGGTAGTCGATCCCGGTCGCCTCGGGTTCTGGACGCGTGGCCTGGGGGACGCTGCGGTGCGTGTGGCGTCCGATGACGAAGGGAACGGCCCGACCGGCCGGACGGCCTTCATAGAACACGTCGATCTGTTCGAGGTCCTCGGGGTCATAGCGCAGCTCGACGCGCCGGGCCACCAAGGAGGCGTCGACGCTGTAGTGGTTCCCCTCCAAAGGGACCGTGGCCGTTTTGGTGACCTTGCGGGTGGTGGACCAGCGGAAGGCCTCGATCAAGGTGGCCGGGTCGGCCGCTCGGTGAGGCCCGGTCCGCTCGAAACGGGTGATCGGGGCCTCTTTGGTCTCGGCATGCACCCTTTGGTTGGCGACCAGCTCGGCCCAGGCACCGAAGAGGTCGTTCAGTTCGTCCAAAGAGCTGATGCCCCGATGTGTGGCCTCGCTGAGGAACGCCTCTCGGATGTAGCGGTTGAGGCGCTCTTGTTTTCCCCGGCCCTCGGGCGAATAGGGCGCCGAGTGGACGAGCCGGATGCCGAGGACCGCCGTGGTCCTCGACAGCCAGGCATTGGAGAACGGCGCTCCGTTGTCCGCGTACAAAACGGCGGGGAGTCCCCGCCGGGTGATGGCGCGGCGCAACAGGTCCTGGCAGGCCCGGGCGTTCTCGTGGGCGAAGAACCGCCCGTCGACCAAGAGCCGGGAGTGGTCGTCGACGATTAAGAACAGCTTCGCCCGCACCGAGGCGTCGGATTTCGGCCAGGGCACGTGCGGCCCCACCAACACGTCGGTGATCCAGCGCTCGTTGGGGCGCGACGCCTCATAGCGGCCGAATGCCTTGGGCTCGGCCTCGAGGGCGGCCCGGTGCAGGCCGCGACGGTGCAGCTGGTCACGGATGGTGCGCTCCGACACGGCGACCCCGTGGCGGTGCCAAAGGATCGAGGCGATCTGGGCGGCTGAGCGCGACGGAATCTCGAGGCGCAGAGCCGCTGCCTCGGCGAAGAGCTGCGGGTGGGCCCGGACCACGCCGGTGTCGGCCCGGGGAGTGGGCGACAGGGCAGCGAGGCCACCGCTTCGCCAGGCGCGGATCCACCGGTCGATGGTGTTGCGCGAGTAGCGCCGCTGGTCTCCGTCAGGGTGGGCATGACTCCGGTTTGCCGCGGCGCGCACCAGTGCGCCCCGTTGCGACTTGGTCAGCCCGTCGGCCGCCGCTTCGGCGATGACCGCCCAGCGATGGAGGGCAACGGCCTCGCTGTGGTCGTGATCCATCTCGTCTCCTCATCGGTTCAGTCCCCTTCATGGGACAGGAGGCATGAAACGCCTTTTGCCGACGATGAGATAGGGCATATTCATGTTGGTGGCGATCACCCTCCCGCCGGTGACGGCGCAGACGAAGCCCCACCGACCAACACCGAGCCATCCCGGGAAGGCCAGAACGGCCCGCCAGGCGCCACGAAAGGCAGCGAGCGCGTAGCGCTCGACATCGGGAAGCGGCGCGATGACATCGCCCCCGAGTTCCGCGGCCAAGGCGGCGAAGGCCACCGCCAACTCAAAAGCTCGGGAGCCGAACCGCCGCAGCCAATCCCGGGCCGTCGTGTGGGGAACTTGCACATTCGCCGCCGCCGGTCGGACCCCAACCGGGCCCTCGACCACCGTCTCGAGCACAGCGCCGACTGTCTCAACCACGTCCAGGCGACCCACGAGCACGAAGGCCGGGAACAGGGCATGGGTGGCCCGACAACGGTCGCAGCGGACCCTCGGCACCCACATCGAATGACACCGCCCGTCCTCGCGGATCTGGCGCCTATAGCCCGACCAGAACGTCATCTTCATCAGGCACGAAGGACAGTCCGGTCGCGGAAACTCGAGCGTGCGGCCGGCGGACACGTACTCGTCGACGGACAAGGGACAAGGCCATACGATGGACACCGGTGGCAACACCGCCTTGGACCCCCCTCCGCCGCAGTGCCAACTGGTGAGGAGGGGGGTCCCTCGCGTAACAGGGACCACACATCTTCCTCGCCGCAGGTACCCGGGCGCCTCATCGCGTCCCAAAACAGCGTTGCCGAACCAGGGGACTACGTCACCAGGTAGTCATGCCCCCAACACCCCTTTAGACGAAGAATTCGCTTGATCGATGGACCATCCCGGGGGCAGATCATCCGCATTCCAGCCGAGTTGGTTAAGGACGTCATCTGGATTCATGCCTTCCAGGACCTGCGGATACTGCGCAATCTCGTCGGGAGTAAAGGATCCATCGTACGGAACGCCCGGTGGGGGTGACAGACAGGGACCCGCCACTCCAGGAGCAACGCTCCAGCAGAGTCCATTCGGATCCACCCCGTTCACCGGGTCGTCCCCGGTGTAGACGTAGGGCTGCCCGGTCTCTTGGACCATCGGATCCACCGTGAAGAACTGCCCGGATCCCGGATCGTAGTAACGCCCAACTAAGCGCACTGAAAGGCCCAGATCTCCCGGCAATTCGGAGCTTGGGGCAAGCGCGTCGGGGGTTGGCTCTTTGCCCGTCACCCACAGGAGCACGATGCTCGACTCGCAGAGCGTCGTAAGCCGGCACGTCAGGCAACCGGATCGGACTCCAACGCTCTCACGGTTGCCCCGAAGGGAGCGATATGACAACCATGAACGATCAGATCACCGAGTACCTCGAATGGATGAAGATGCACAACTATGCCCACACAACAATCGAGAACCGGCGCCGGTACCTCGGTTACTTCGAAGCGTTTACAGATACCAAGGGGATCGACGATCCAGCATTCGTCACCTTCGAATGTCTACTTGGCTATCAACAACAACTCTTCAACCACCGCAAGCGAGATGGCCTCGCCTTGTCCTTCGGGACGCAGGTCCAGCGCCTCGTGCCCGTGACGCAGTTCTTCTCGTGGTTGCGCCGCGAGCACAGAATTGCGGTGAACCCCGCCGCCGACCTTCTCATGCCTCGCCCGGATCGCAAACTCCCCGAAGCCACTCTTAGTGCGAACGAGATGTCGAAGGTGCTCGGCGTTCCCGACGTCGGCACGCCTCTCGGCCTTCGAGATCGCGCCGTTTTGGAGGTGTTCTACTCGTGTGGATTGCGGCGTAATGAGCTCATCAACCTGTGGGTGAAAGACGTGGACTTCGAACGAGGAACGGTCTTCGTCCGTTGCGGCAAAGGCTCGAAGGATCGCTACGTCCCAATCGGCGAACGGGCCCTGTTCTGGGTTCGCCTCTACTTGGGAACCGTCCGGCCACACTTCGTGACGGAGGCATTCCCGCATCACCTTTTCCTCTCTTCTGTTGGGAAACCTATTTGTCCGGACTGGCTATGTCGCAAGGTTCGGCTCTGCCTGTCCCGAGCGGGTATCAACAAGCGGGGTAGCTGCCACCTCTTGCGGCATAGCGTGGCCACCTTGATGCTCGAGGGTGGAGCCGACATCCGCTATGTGGCCGAAATGCTCGGGCACGCCAGGCTCGAGACGACGCAGCGCTACACGAGGGTCAGTATCGACCGGCTCCGTGCGGTGCATGCAGTGAGCCACCCCGCCTCTGGCCTTGATGTCGCCATGGCAGCGGAGTTGTGCCTGCTGGTCCCCACTGGTGGACTCTGAGTTCATTGGACTGCACGCACGGCCCCTGCGCGTTCAGTGCAGGGGCGGAGCGTGCCGGCAGCGTGGTGGCAATTCCTGCTCGGCGGCTACTACGACCTCGCTTACTTGAGGTCGGGCTTCGCCTCGCACTTTGGCCAATCGTCTCCGTCTGCCTGATGCTGGGTGTCATCACGTTCGAGAAACCACGATGCCAAGAGATCATGTTCGGGTAGAACATGATGAAGCGGGCGGATGCGCTTGCTCAACAGCGGCTCGCCGATCCGATGATCGAAGAGCGCTCCGCTAGGTCAACCTGTTGCGATGTTTCTCGGAGGCGGAGGCGCCTTCTCTTTCGCGATCCGAGAAAGCTCTTGACTCTCCTCGGGACTCGTGACGTGGAGGTCCACGTACGAATTTCTTCTAAAGAAGGTGTTGAACATTGCGGCTGCTGAACCATGCCCCTTGCAGGTCAATTCAACTACTTCTCCAGCGTTGGCCGAGACGACCAACTCTCTCGAACCCATGAAATCGATCTTCACTCGAACTCGATGTTGGCCTGCGGAGATATCGAAAGAACCACTTTGCGCAGGCCACAGTTCTCCCACGACAAGGTCATCGATGATGACCTTGTATACCCGATTACGATCCATCCAGATGTCGGCGGCCCGAAACACTCTGATTCGCGCAGACTGAGGCATACCAGAACACCTTCCTCGCTATTAGCAGCATGAACTTGGACTCACCGCCGAAGCGCCCACCGATGGAGCACTGGTAGTTCCATTATAGATCCCGCGAATCCAAGCGGGGGCCTCCTCAAGAGCAGCACCTCCAATGGTCGTAAATCCCGCAAAGGCGGAACCGGCTACTCCCGCACCAGCGTCCACACCTGTTCTGCTCAAGCTACACCCACCTTCGATATCACTTCCTACATTGTCGGCGGTAATGATCAACCCTCCGACGATGCAAGCGACGGTGCCCAATCCAGACGAGCAAACAACTGCACCACCAATTCCTTCGATCACAGTCATGGGCCAAGAGGGAGCGCCTACATCAAAGACGTTGTTAGCGTTCCATGCCGCTGAATTACATGCACCCGTCGTCGGATTGACACTTGGGCAAGGTTCACCGGCGCCGGTTCCAGTGCACTGCCCCCCGACGTACTTGCTCCCGGCCGGGCACGAGGGGTGGGACCCCTGACCAGGGCATGGCGAATGGAAGGACTGACCGCATCCGAGCCCAGTCGGGTCGTTCTCATTAACGGGATTGTCGTTGCCATAGGCGTAGGTTTGTCCGGTCTCGTTCACCAGGGGATCGACGCTCAGGAACTGCCCCGTACCCGGATCGTAGTAACGCCCAACTAAGCGCACCGAGAGGCCCAGATCTCGCGGCAATTCGGACCTTGGGGATCGCTTACAGGATTGGCTTTTTGCCCATCACCGACAGGAGCACGATGCTCGACTCGCAGAGCGTCGTAAGCCGGCACGTCAGGCAACCGGATCGGACTCCAACGCTCTCACGGTTGCCCCGAAGGGAGCGATATGACAACCATGAACGATCAGATCACCGAGTACCTCGAATGGATGAAGATGCACAACTATGCCCACACGACAATCGAGAACCGGCGCCGGTACCTCGGTTACTTCGAAGCGTTTACAGATACCAAGGGGATCGACGATCCAGCATTCGTCACCTTCGAATGTCTACTTGGCTATCAACAACAACTCTTCAACCACCGCAAGCGAGATGGCCTCGCCTTGTCCTTCGGGACGCAGGTCCAGCGCCTCGTGCCCGTGACGCAGTTCTTCTCGTGGTTGCGCCGCGAGCACAGAATTGCGGTGAACCCCGCCGCCGACCTTCTCATGCCTCGCCCGGATCGCAAACTCCCCGAAGCCACTCTTAGTGCGAACGAGATGTCGAAGGTGCTCGGCGTTCCCGACGTCGGCACGCCTCTCGGCCTTCGAGATCGCGCCGTTTTGGAGGTGTTCTACTCGTGTGGATTGCGGCGTAATGAGCTCATCAACCTGTGGGTGAAAGACGTGGACTTCGAACGAGGAACGGTCTTCGTCCGTTGCGGCAAAGGCTCGAAGGATCGCTACGTCCCAATCGGCGAACGGGCCCTGTTCTGGGTTCGCCTCTACTTGGGAACCGTCCGGCCACACTTCGTGACGGAGGCATTCCCGCATCACCTTTTCCTCTCTTCTGTTGGGAAACCTATTTGTCCGGACTGGCTATGTCGCAAGGTTCGGCTCTGCCTGTCCCGAGCGGGTATCAACAAGCGGGGTAGCTGCCACCTCTTGCGGCATAGCGTGGCCACCTTGATGCTCGAGGGTGGAGCCGACATCCGCTATGTGGCCGAAATGCTCGGGCACGCCAGGCTCGAGACGACGCAGCGCTACACGAGGGTCAGTATCGACCGGCTCCGTGCGGTGCATGCAGTGAGCCACCCCGCCTCTGGCCTTGATGTCGCCATGGCAGCGGAGTTGTGCCTGCTGGTCCCCACTGGTGGACTCTGAGTTCATTGGACTGCACGCACGGCCCCTGCGCGTTCAGTGCAGGGGCGGAGCGTGCCGGCAGCGTGGTGGCAATTCCTGCTCGGCGGCTACTACGACCTGCTCGCTTTGACGAGGACCTTGGGATTCAAGGAGCCCTACTTTCAAGGTCAAACGGAGTAACGTGTCGACAGAATTGCTTTCTAGAGAATCTCGTCTCTATCGAGTGCCGAACTGGCTTGATCATCCCCCACTGCCTCAACGCCCCCGATTGGATTGTCGGTGGTGCCGTGAAGCCAATAAAACCTCAGCTTCGCCTTGATTGCCGAAATTCGATCGATTAGTACAGGGCTGATCGACAACTCGCCTTCATCACTATCTCCGAGATCAGCCACTACGGTTACAGTCACTTCGTAAATCTGAGCGAGATCAGCCAGCTCGGAATGTTTTTCGTCAAACGCTTCGAGAAGTTCCGCAAGGTATCCGTCTAGCTCTCCACGCGGACCGTCGATCTTCAGACGCCAGTATCCAAATTTCGTTGGCAGGGGATGGATGGTCGTGTCACCGCGGCCGAAGCCGTGGCTCGGCCGCACATTGAGGCGACGCGATACATCATCGGGATCCAACAATTCGCCCCTGAGAGTGAGCGCCACGTAGTCGATCATGTCACTCTGCATCTTACGCATCATCATTCTCCAAAGAAGTCAAAGCCATCCCCGAAGCCCTCGATGGTCGGGGGATCAAATTGCGCCTCTCCATTTACAATTCTAAAGTTTGTTGGTTCCATATCACTGGCTGTGCCCCTCTTTGGACCAACAAACACGCGACCGGTTCCAGACTGGACAAACAGATCGCCATCGCTGCTGTACCCGTACTCATCCTTCAAGTCCTCTGGGTCGATGCCGGCATTCTTAAAGTATCGGGCCGACTTGGCATTGAGATTTCCACCTGTCGTCGCCGCAATTCCCGCTCCTCCGTCTGGACAGTCGGCCGTCTGGCCTGAGGTAGTGGCGCAACCCAAAGGACCAGCCAAGGGTCCCTGGTCATTGACGGCGCCGCACTCAGTCTGTTGTGCAACTCCGTCTAGCCATTCGTAGCCACTATTGACACCGTTGTTGACCAAGTCAGCACCGGAAGCGATCTTGTGCCGCGCCTTGTCCAGAAATCCTTGCCCCGGAAACAGCCCCAACGGGTCCACCGCATTCACCGGGTCGTCCCCGGTGTAGGCGTAGGGCTGCCCGGTCTCTTGGACCAGCGGATCGACGCTCAGGAACTGCCCCGTGCCCGGGTCGTAGTAACGCCCGATTAAGTAGAGCAATCCGGTGGGGTCGGTGTAGCCGCCGGCGAAGCCGAAGGGGGTGTGGCTGGTGAGCCCGCCCGTGGTCTCGGGGTTGCCCCAGGCGTCATAGGACGTCGAGGCCGTGAGGCTGCCCGAGGAGCTGACGACGCCGCGCACCGAGCCCAGGGCGTCCGAGACGAGGTAGTGGACGGTCCCGACTGGACAGGTCGACCTGTTCGAAGGGCGTCCCGCTCGGCCCGTAGATGTAGGCGTTGTCCGAGTCCATCAACAGCTCTGGGACGGAGGGGACCGTGTTCCAGACGAAGCTCTGCGTCGACGAACTCCCCCCAACGGGCGTGGTGGTCGCCGAGGTGCGCAGCCCGTCGCCGTCGTAGGTGGCGGCGGTCATGTTGGCGGCCGAGTTCTCGTAGTTCGTGAGCTCGGCGGCGCCGTTGTAGGCCGCGTTCGACCGTCGCCGTCCCGCCGACGCTCGCCTCGGTGCGGTTGCCCGCGGCGTCGTAGGTGTAGTCGGTGGTCGTGCCCGAGAGCACCGACGAGGTGAGCTCCGAGGCGTCGTCGTAGGTGCCGTTGGCGCCCGTCGGCAGCGTCGTGAGGTTGGAGCTGGCGTCCTCGCCGTAGGTGAGGGCGGTGTCCGGTCCGGGCGTCATCTCGGTCACCCGGCTCTGGGCGTCGTAGGTGTAGTCGGCCGGGGACAGCGCGCTCGATGGGGTGTCGGTCTCGGTGGCGATGGCCCCCGAGGGGACGTCGGAGTAGGCGAACTCTTGGAGGGTCGAGCCGTTGCCGAGGGTGATCGACGATGGGTGCGTCGTTGGCCGCATAGCTGGTCGAGACCGTGTCGCCGCTCGAGCCCAGGGTGAGGGCCGACGGTAGGCCGTCGGCGTGTTGGTGACGTCGGAGGTGTGCCCGTTGAAGTCGGTGACCGAGGTCAGCTGATCGGCATGGTCGTAGCCGTAGGTGACGGTGTCGCTGCTGGCCCAGGTCGCCCCGGCCCCGAGCGGGTAGGTGATCCCGGTCACGTCGCCGTCGAGGTCGTAGCCATACGACGTCGTGGCGCCGGCGCCGTTGGTCGAGGCTGGTGAGCTCGTCGAACGGGTCGTAGGTCAGGTCGTGGTCCCGCTCCCGTCGGTCATGGAGGTCCGGTTGCCGTCGGCGTCGTAGGAGTAGGTCACGCCGGGGGTGGAGTCCGAGTAGCTGACCGTCGCCACCTGGTCGAGGGGCGTGTAGGTGTCGGTCGCCGTCACCCCGTCGGGGTTCTCCGAGGTCAGCTGGTTCCCGTCAGGGTCGTAGGTGTAGGTCGTCACCTGACCGATCGGGGCCGCGGTGGTGGCCGGAGCGGTCTGGGTCACCAGCTCGCCCAAAGAGTCGTAGCTGTAGCCGGTCTGGTAGGACGACGAGGTCTCGTAGGGCGACGATGACGAGCAGGCGGCAACCGAACTGGTGTTGCCGTCCGGTGCGACGCTGGCCGTCTTGTCGCCATTCGGGTCATAGCAGTAGCTGGTCGTCGCCGCGGTGGCGGTCCCCGTGCCGGTGGTCGTGGTCAACAACTCTCCGGCGGCGTCGTAGGTGTAGTCGGTGACGTCGTCTGCGGCTCCTCCGCTGGTGCTGGTCGGCGGCGCCGTGACCGAGGTGAGCTGACCGGCCGGGTCGTAGGCGTAGGTCGTCGTCTCGTGACCCGAGAGGCCCGCCGGGGCCGGCGTGGTCACGGTCGTCTTGTCCCCCAGGGCGTCGTAGGCCGTGGTGGTGGCGTCGGTCGCCAAGCGGTCGCCGTAGTCGCTCGGGTACAGGTCGGGCACGAGGAGGCGCTGAGCGAGTTCGCCGCCACCCCGACCGGCGGGACGGTCTCGGCCACGTGGCCGTCCCCGTCGTAACAGGTCAGGGTGGCGTTGCTGTCGGGGTCGGTGACCAGGGTCGGCTCGTCATCGGCGTTGTAGGCCGTGGTCGTCTCATAGCCCCGGGGGTCGGTCACCGAGGTCTTGTTCCCGTCGCCGTCGTAGCCGTAATCGGTGGTGCGGGCGGTGACCGTGGCCCCGCTGCCTCCGCCCTGGGTGGCCGCGGTCACCTCGCCGTCGTCGTTGTAGGTGCTGGCCGTGGTGAAGTTGGCCGCGTTGGCCCCCGACAGGTTGCCGTCGGGCGTGGTGACCGAGGTCTGCTCGCCGTCGGCGTCATAGGAGTAGGTGGTGGTGGCGTCGGGCCCCGAGGTGTCGCCCACGCTGACATGGCGCACGCGGCCGGTTGTGCTGTCGGCGATGTAGAACCCTCCCGAGTTGTCGGGAGCGACCGAAATCGGCCAGCCGAATTCGCCGTCGAGCGGAGGGCCCCCGTCGCCGGTCGTGAAGTCGGCACCCCAACCCGCCCCGGCGATGACGTAGATGTCGTCCGCCGTCATGGACTGGCCGTAGTAGGTGCCCGTGGCCGCCGGCACGAACCGCACGACGTCGTTGTCGGTGTCGGCAATGAGCAGGTTGCCGGCGGAATCGACCATGGCATCGCCCAGGTAATCGGTGAGCTCGGCCGAGGTGGCCGGGCCGCCGTTGCCGCTGTAGCCCCCGGTGCCGTCGCCGGCGATGGTGTAGATGTGGTCGGCCGTCATCGACTGGCCGAAGTGGGTGCCGCTGGCCACCGGGACGAAGCGCACGGCGGCGTTCAAAGAGTCGGCGATGACGAGGTCGCCGGCCCCGTCGAGCGACACCGAGTTGAGGGCGGAGAGCTCGGCCGAGGTGGCTGCCCCGCCGTTGCCGGTGTAGCCCGAGGTGCCGTCGCCGGCGATGGTGTAGATGTCGTCGGCGGTCATGGACTGGCCGTAGTAGGTGCCCGTGGTGGCCGGCACGAAGCGCACCACCTTGTTGGTCGTGTCGGCGATGACGACGTCACCGTGCGCGTCGAACGCCACGCTCGCCGGGCTATGGAGCTCGGCCGAGGTGGCCGCCCCGCCGTCGCCGGTGGAACCCGCCGTGCCGTTCCCCGCGATGGTGTAGATGTCGCCGGCGGTCATGGACTGGCCGAAGTAGGTGCCCGATGGTGGCGGGTATGAAGCGCACCACGTTGTTGGTGGTGTCCGCGATGGCGATGTCGCCGTGGGCATCGAAGGCGGCGCCGAGGGGGGCGTCGAGTTCGGCCGAGCTGGCCGCCCCGCCGTTGCCCGTATAACCCGCCGTCGAGTCGCCGGCCACGGTGTAGATGTCATGCGCCGTCATGGATTGGCCGTAGTAGGTGCCGGTGGCGGCCGGGACGAAGCGGACGGTGTCGGTGCCGGTGTCGGTCGAGCACCACGTCACCGGCGGCATCGGTGCGCACGCTGGAGGGGCTGTCCAGCTCGGCGTCCGTCGGTGGGCCCGAGTAGCCGGCATCGGACCAACCCCCCGTGCCGGCCAGGGCATAGATGTCGTCGGCGCTGACGCTCCCCCCGCCCAAGGTGCCCGAGGTGGCGGCCACGACGCGGACCTCGAAGTTCCAGTAGTCCGAGAGGACGACGTCGCCGTTGGCGTCGATCCCCACCCCTTGGGGGTAGTTCAGCTCCGCGCTGGTGGCGGCGGCGCCGTTGCCCGAGTACCCGAAGCTGTCGTTGCCCGCGATGGTGTAGATGTCTTGCGCCGTCATCGACTGCCCGTAGTAGGTGCCGGCGGTCTTGTCGCACGAAGCGGACGACGCTGTTGTAGGTGTCGGCGATGGCAAGGTCGCCCGAGGCGTCAAAGGTGACGCTGAACGGCGCATCCAGCTTGGCGCTGGTGGCGGCCCCGCCGTTGCCCGAGTACCCCGCCGTGGCGTTGCCGGCGATGTTGTAGATGTCGTCGGCCGTCATCGACGTGCCGTAGTAGGTGGCGCTGGTCAGCGGCACGAAGCGCACCACGTTGTTGGTGGTATCCGCCACGGCCAGGTCGCCGGCCGCGTCGAAGGCCACCCCGCTCGGGGTGTTGAGCTCGGCGCTGGTCGCCGCCCCGGCGTTACCCGAGTAACCCGCCGTGTGGTTCCCGGCGACGTTATAGATGTCGCCCGCGGTCATGGACATGCCCGAAGTAGGTGCCCGAGGTGGACGGCACGAAGCGCACCACGTTGTTTCCGCTATCGGCGATGGCCACGCCGCTCGAATCGAGCGCCACGGCCTGGGGGTTCGACAGTTCGGCGCTGGTGGCCGCGCCGCCGTTGCCCGAGTACCCCGCCGTGGCGTTGCCGGCGATGGTGTAGATGTCACCCGCCGGTCATGGCCTGGCCGAAGTAGGTGCCAGAGGTGGCCGGCACGTAGCGGATGACGTTGTTGTAGCTGTCGGCGATGACGATGTCCCCTGCGGTATCGACGGCCACACCCGAGGGCCCGGCCAGTTCGGCGTTGGTGGCCGGCCCGCCGTTGCCGCCGTAGCGCCACAGGTAGTCGCCCGCCACCACCGACTCGGCCCCGGTGGACAGGTTGATGCGACGAATGACATTGCCCTCGTCGTCGGCCACGTAGGCGTAACTCACCCCACCCACGGTGGCCGTGGCGACCTGGCCCGGCTGCTGGGCCTTTTGGGTTCGCCTGCACGGCCGTCATCGGGCCCCCGGCGAAGGTACTGAGCGTGCCCGGGGCGGCGGCGTCGTTGCCGTCGGGGGTCGACTTCGAGGTCAGGTCGCCATGGCTGTCGTAGGCGAGCTGGGTCACCACGCCGTCGGCGTCGATGGTGGCGCAGGGCAGCTCGGTCGAGGGCGCGCAGGTCGTGCACGAGTCGGTGGTGCCCGCCAGGGTCACCGACTCCCCGTTGTAGAGGTCGTAGGTGGTGCGCGACTGGCTGGCGGTGCCCGATCCCGGGCGCGTAGTCGCCTGTCGTGCTGTAGATCTTGTTGCCGTCGGTGTCGTACTCGGTGTAGGTGACGTATTGGGGTGGGGCCGACGAGGGCGGGGTGATCGTGGCTGTCCCGGCCGTGATGGCCGCCGGCGGCGACAGAGACGAGCACGGGTCGGCGGCCAAGGGCTCGGCGGCGCAGGTCTGCTCGTCGAAGGCGTTGTAGGAGTAGGTCGAGGTATTGCCGAGCGCGTTGGTGCTGGTGAGCACGTTGCCGTCGGCGTCATAGGTGGAAGAGGTGGTGTTGCCGTCGGGGTCGACACTCGAGGTTTGACCAAATGTGCTCTGGTCGTAGCCGTAGAGCGCAGGTTGAGCTTCCGGTGGTGCTCTCGATCAACTGTCCGTCGATGTAGTCTTCTCGAGTTTCACGTTCCCGTCGGGATCGGTAATCGTGGTGGTCCCGCCCGAGTCCGAGAAGTTGTCGCCACTGTAGGAGTACGTCGTCTCGTTGCCCATGGGATCGGTCTGAGTCAGGACCTGGCCCGAGCCGTTGTAGGTGTTGGTGTAGGTATCGCCGGCGTCGGGGCCACCGCTCTGCCCGTTGGGCAAGGTCATCGTCAAGAGCAGGTGAGCGAAGTCCCCCGTGCCGTAGGTAGAATGAGGTGACGTGGCTCATCGGGTCGGTCACCGAGGTGAGGTTGTCCGAACCGTCGTAGGCGTAGGTGGTCTCCCGGCTCATCGGATCGGTCACCGAGGAGACCAGCCCATTGGCGCCGTAGGCGAAGGTGAGGGTGCGGCCCGAGGGATCGGTCACGGTGTGCAGCTTCCCGAAGAATAGGCCAGGGTCGTGGTGGCCCCGTCGGAGTCTGCGATGGAGGTGAGCTGACCCGAAGAGTTGTAGGTGAAGGTTTCGGTCCCTTGGCGCACGAACGTGTACGAGCCGTCTTCGTCCTCGACCAGGGTCGAATCGGCCCAGGAGGGAACGGTGAATGTGCTCCCGTCCGCGGTGGCAGTTACCTGGGAGCCGTCGGCTTCGGTGACGGTGATCGACCCGTCTTCGTTGAACGTGAGGTGCGACTCGTACGACGACGTCCAGCCGTAACCGAAGATGCCCTCAGTCGAAGCATTGAGCGAGTTGTAGGTGCGGGTGAGGTCGAGGGCTGGGCCGTAGCCGGGGATCGAGGCGTCGGTGAAGGTGTGGTAAAAGTCGCCACTCGCACAATCGACGGGGTCCGTCGGCGTGATGCTGTGCTGGCAGCTCGGCGAGTGGACTGCCGCGAGGTCGGTGGCTGCGGCCGTGCCGGTCAGAGGAGCTATGGTCATTGACGTGCTGAATACGTAGGCCGCACCTTCATTACCGTTTCCGCTTACGTCGTGATCAGGGTTTCCCACGAAAACGTTCGCCCCCGACACGGCGACGGACGTGGCGAAATCGTCGTACGACGCCCCATCGGATGCGATGAGTTCGGCGGAATCGGTCCAACTCCCCCCGCTGGAGTTGAACACGTAGGCCGCGCCCTGGTCATAGTTTGGATACACAAATTGTCCATTCTCACCGACAACGAGCGAAGTCCCCGAGAGTGCCAACGAAGAACCGAAAGTTTCACCGAAATCGGCGAGTTCATCGGTCTGGGTCCAGAGTCCACCGCTTAAGCTGAATATGTAGACCGAACCCGGCGTTGGAGCACTTACGACGGCCGTCGATCCCGAAAGTGCGACCGCGGACCCGAAGAAATCAACCGTTCCCCCGTCGGAGGCGATGAACTCGGAGGCCTGCGCCCACCCACCTCCGCTCAGGGTGAAGTCGTATGATGCGCCTTGGTCGGTGTTACTCCCCACCTTATGGAGGGGGGCGCCCACGACAACCGTCGATCCCGAGACCGCTACCGCTTGACCGAACAGGTCAGACGCGGCCCCGTCGGAGGCTGTGAGCTCAGCGGTCTGCGTCCCGCTCAAGGTGAAGACGTAGGCGGCGCCCTGTGTCGTGTGGCCGCCCACGGTGTGATTCGGAGCCCCCACAACGGCCGTGGCCCCCGAGACGGCCACGGCCCAACCAAACCAGTCACCTGACGCTCCATCGGAGGAGATCAGTTCGCCCGTTTGGGTCCCTGTGCCCCCGCTAAGGCTGAACACGTACGCCGCGCCCTGGTAGGTGTGGCCACTCACCTCGTGACCAATGGCGCCCACGACCGCCGTGGTTCCCGAGATCGCCGCCGAGATGCCGAACTCATCGTCGGCGGCCCCATCGGAAGCGGTGAGCTCGGCCGTCTGTGTCCAGACACCTCCGCTCAGGCTGAACACGTAGGCCGCACCTTGGGCCGCGTTGCTCCCCACCGTGTGGCCTGGGTCGCCCACGATGGCGGTGGTTCCCGAAACGGCGACCGAATAGCTGAACTGGTCATTGGCAGATCCGTCTGAGGCGGTGAGCTCCGAGATCTGGGACCACGTCGGATCCACGGTGAGGGGGTACGACGCCCCGGCATCGTCTATGTCGATGTCGATGGAGGCACCGCTTGGAGTGGCACGCATCGTGGCCGGCACCGACTTGCCGTTGGTGTCGGAGACACGCAGTCCGGCGTAAGTCGCCACGATCTGACCCTTAGCGTTTCGCAGATCGACCGACGAACTGGCTTGGGTACATTTCACATGCTTTCCGGTTGCCGACAGCTTGGCCTGGCGCGCCATAAGTGCAGATAGCGGCGTTGGGAGCACTATCGGCTTCGCCTTGGAGTTCGATCGGCAGATCGCCACCGTCGTCGCCTTCAATCCAGAGACGGGCACCTTGATGACCAGTTGACCGGATCCAGCAGGAGCGCTCGCTACATGAAAGGTTTGCTCGATCCCCGTACTGTTCGATTGAAACGACTCCGTCGTCGGTCCGGTACCGTAAGAGGTGGAGGTGGCGGTATGCGCGAGGTTGGAACCAAAAGTCTTAGTCGAGTCGCCACGGCCAATAGACCCTCGGCCAATCCTGAATCGGATACCCGATCCATCGAACTTCACGCCACTCGACGTGTAGGTCCCGCCCAAGGGGTGGCCAGTGTCTCCGACTGATGGAGCGAACTTCGGATCGGTGGAGCTAATGTCCTGCTGCGCCGCTGTGCGCAGCGACGCAGGAGCTGTCGCGAGCGTTGAGGTACTAGTTCCTGGCGCTTGCGTGGTGCTCGGTCCGGGCGGGTTCGCGGAGGCGGGTTCCGATGGACCGGACAACGTACCGACCGTTGCCGCTAGACAGATCATTCCCACCAAGGTCAAGCCAGCACGCCAACGAAGCACTGCACCCGAGGGACCTCGAGCGATGCGAGTTACCGAATCCCGGCCCATCTTCCCTCCCACCCCGAGGAGGAGGGAGCGACGAAGATAGGCCCGACAGCCAATACCATTTCGGCGACCCGGCCGACTCGGAGAGTCCCGTGGCTTTGCGTCCCTCTCTCGCAAGAGGTTTGCCTTTTCGATTGCTGTGGTGAGGTTGCTCTATTTTTTTCGCGAAGTCAAGAGGGGGTTACTGAGAATTTCTTGGGCGGCTCTCACTCGTCCGACGATGACCGCCTTGCCACATGTGCTTGCCACACTGTTGGGGTCATTCACTCGGCAGGGCACGCTTGGAAGGACCGAGGAGCGCGCGACGGAAAGCAAAGGAGATGACGCGCGCTTCTGGTTGGCCAGCTCTTGGTGCTCGTGGATCGTCTTGGCGGCATCGGCCGGCACCCACTGGACTGGTCCAGCTTCGAGGAGGCAGCGCAACTCAACTGCGCTCGTCCGGAGATGTCGGTGACTCGTTCATAGCTCGACCCCCTGCGAAATGTCTACCTGCGGCTCCAGACCACGATTGAGCGGCTGGTCGATTGTCGGCATGCTCATCGCCCTCGCCCGCTCCCCCGCCACCAGCGCCCTCTTGCGCTGCGTCGCTTGTTCCAAGTCTTCGCGGTCCGCGGCCGCGCCGAGGGGACGCTGACCCTCGATGTGCCAGCGGTCCCGGTAGGCCGCCACGGTCGACACTTCTCGCAGCCAGCGCTCTCGGCGGACCGGTTCACTTGGCGGGGTCCCCAGTGGCCGTACCCAGCTGTGTCGGGCGGCAATGGCCTCTTCAGCCAAGCACCGCGCCCGTTGTTCCATGGCGTGGTCCCGCTCGGCCAGGGCCCGGGCCATGTCCGGGTCCGTCACGCCCTGGGCTCTTCCGATGAGGCCGGCGATCAGCTGTCCGGTATGCCTGTGCCTACCCTTGGCGGCGTGGGACCAGCGGTCGACCCGGCTATGGAGGACGGAAGCCACATCGGCCGCGTCGTCCAGGGACTTGCCCGCGACGAGCTTTGGCAGGGCCGACTCGATGTCGAGAGCGAGCGCTTCGGCGTCGCGCAATCCAGCGAACAGCGGACCCCGGGCCGCGCTGGCCGTCACGGTGGCGAGATCGGCATCGGAGAGTCCCGAGCGGGCCAGGAGGGCATCCCAACGCTGCGCTTGGGCCTCGGTGGCCAGGGTCAGGTACTCAGCGGAGAGCCGTTCCATGCCTACAGCCTCTTGCTGCTGGCGGCGAATCATCTCGTGTGCCGACAACTCGGCCCCTTCGTTACGCAGCACATCGACGAGGACATCCTTGGCTGTCATTGGCTCTTTGGCTTCGTCGTGGGAGGTCTGGGGGTCCGGATCGTAGTGGGTGTCGACATAGAGGCGGTTGGCCTCCTTGCCCCGGGTCGCCGAGACGTAGAGGACCTCTCGGTTGGTCATCGGTCCCACCATGGCATGGGCCGTGTCGACCGTCGTGCCCTGCGCCCGATGCGCGGTCGAGGCATAGGCGAGCTCCACGTGCTCGCGCACGTAGTCAGCGGGGACGTGGAGCGAGCCGGTGCCGTGCCGTCGCTGTAGGGTCAGCGAACCGTCGGCGAATGCGCCGGTCACGCGCCAATGATCGCCGTTGCGGACCCAGTGCCTCCCGGTGCCGAGACGTCGGTTGTTCTGGCGGGTCACCACCTGGTCACCGATGGCCGCCGTCGCGTCCTCTGAGAGGGCCACTCGCTCCCCCGATACGATTCCGGCAGCGATTCGATCGGCCTGGGCCCGGGCGTTGAGTTCGCCCACGGTGGCGAGATCCGAAGCGATCATCAGGCTGGCCTTGCCGCCCTCGACGTCGTGCTTCCAGGCCCTATAGAGCGCGTCGAGCATCTCCTCTCGGCTCCCGCCGAGCACCCGGCCGTGGGATTCATAGGCCTCGATGACATCAGGGGATCCGGCTCGCAGTTCGACACTGGCCGTCTTTTCCCAGAGATGGAGGAACCGGCGTACATCGGTCAGCTCTGCCGCCAGACCGCCCCGATCGCCTACCAACGCGGCGAACATCCCGCCGGCGTCGATGGCGCTCAACTGGGCCGGATCCCCCACCAAAACGACCTTTGCTCGGGCATGTTTCGCGGCGGCGGCCAGCTCGTCCAAGGCGAAGGTCCCGACCAGGCTGGCTTCGTCGATGATCACCAACTGGCCCGTGCGAAGCTGCCATCGGGCCACTTCTTCTTCGACCCGGGCCAGCTCGGCCCGCAAGGCAAAGCGCTGCGGCGAGGTTCCGGGCGAGCGCAGCGCGGCGCGCAGGTGGGCCATCTTTTCCAGTCGCTCGGCTTCTTGGCGGTACTCATGGAGCCACTTGGCCGTGTTCTCCGTTTCGATGCCCAACTGATCGGCCAGCACCTCTGCCGCGGCGGCCGAGGGGGCCAGGCCGAGCACCGAGCCCGCGCCATGTTCGGCTTCCCAGGCGGCCCGTAAGCCGGCCATGGCGGTCGACTTGCCGGTGCCGGCCGGTCCGACCAACACGTCGAGCCGGCGCCCAGAGGTGGCGATCTGCTTCACGGCGAGGGCCTGATCGAGGGAAAGGGGGTGGCTCGGGCCGAGCAGAGTGCTCGAGGTGACGGCGGCCACCGTGCCCGGGGCTACAGCCGGGCCATCTGTCTCTCGCCCCGCCTCGAGCAGGCGGGCCTCGGCGTCGATGAGGATGGCGGTGGCGTAGATCTCGTGTCCCTTGGCCCGGAACCGGCTGCTCCCATCGACCCGCCGCAACCGGTCCGGCGTGAAGTGCATTTCAGGCGCCGAGATGAGCAGGGACTGCCCGACGGCCAACTCCGCCGTGCGCTCCGCTACGGCGATCCGGTCGTGCGGAGAGGCGAAACGGACCCCGTGGAACTGACGGTGGACCTCGGCCAGGACGTTGGCCCGCGAGAAGGTGGCCCGGCGCTCGGCGACCTGGCGGATCGTGACGCTGGCCGCATCGGAGAGGATCTCGTCGGCCAGGTCACCGGCGCAGAGCAGCGGCAGGTCATTACGGTCCGACAGTCCGGCGACCCAGGCTTGGGGGTCACTTCCAAGGTGGTGCTCGGCCCGTCGGCGCCACCCGTCGGTCATCACTCCGAATGGGCGGTGCTCCTTGACTGGCCGGGTCTCGAGGGTCGCCCGCTGGCGCAGTCTGACGATCTCGGTCGTCGTCGGCGGGCGCCCGTGGGCGGCGACGAAGGCGGGAATCAGCACCTCCTTGCGCTCCTCGATGGCGGCGGCCCGTTGGGAGAACTCGGCCAGGAGGGCCTCGGGCACCCCGGTCACCTCGAAGCGGACCTGGTCGGAATGTCGCCGTGATCGGCCCTCCCAGCCCCAGCCCAACTCTTGGGTCAACAAGTCGGCCAGCACGCCCTGGTGTAACTCTCCCAGCATGACCACGCTTTTGAACAGACCCCGTGAATCGAGGGTGCGCCACTGCCCGTCGGAGACCGACCGGGCCCGGTTGGCCACCACGACATGGTCGTGGAGCTGGGGGTCACCGGCCCTCGAGTCCCAGTGGGTGAACGCGGTAGCGACCACGCCCTCGACGTCCTCTTGGACCACGCCGTTCTTGCCTGAGCGAGAGTGGAAGACCTCGCGCTCGGCATAGGTGAGCACCACCTCGATGGCCCGGCGATGGCAGGCGGAGATCTTCGCCTTGGTGCCCACGTCGGCCAAGGCCCACGCGGTAGAGATCGACTTGCTGGGTGAGAAGGTGAGGTCGAAGCCGGCCACCGGCGCCCGGTTGGTCAGGTTGCGTGCTCGTTCCTGGGACCGGTTGGCGAGTGCCGGATCAACCCGACCAGTGGGACCGCCGACTGGCCCGATGGCACCAATTCGTTGCCCACCCTGTGCGTCCGAAGCAGGCCGCGAGCGCATCGGTGATCGCCCCAAGGGCTCGCCCGTGATGGGGTCAGCACACATCCCCAGGAGATTGAACAGGTGATCATCGGTGACCTCTGAGCCGATCTCGACTCCATTCCCGCCGTCGAGGGCAGCCAGGCCGGCGCCGAGGAACACGCCCGGCGGGGTGCCCGAATCGGCGTAGTAGTCGGCCAGACTCGTCGACTGGTGGCGTATCCCGTCGCCGGCCGCTACCGACTCCATGAGGTAGCGATAGCCCGACCCCAAGCTCATCCTTCGGATTGAAAGCACGGTGCATCCCCACGGCCGGGACGCCGGTCGTCCCACACCTCGGAGTCGACCTCAGACCACAATCGGCCCTTGCAAACCCCTCGAATGCCAGTCGTGTGAAGCAGATTGGTTGTGCCGTGGGGAAGTGGGTTGGTACGGACGCGGGACAGCGAGGTTCGGGCGAGGCTGGTCTGTGACTCGGTGTAGCGGGTGGTGGACGTTGACGGGCTGGGTATGCGATGTGTCGCGGTACGATTGTGTGCATGTCACGTCTGGACCGAATCACCACCGACCCGGCGATCTGTCACGGTCAGCCCACGGTGCGAGGGTTGCGCTACCCCGTCGAGAACCTCCTGGAGCTCTTGGCGTCAGGCATGAGCATCGAGGAGATAATCGAGGACTATCCCGATCTCGAACGTGACGATCTCTTAGCTGCCCTTGAGTTCGGGGCGCTGGCCTCGGGTCAGCGTCGGGTGGTGCCGCTCGGCGCCGCGTGAATTTCGTCGTCGACGCCCAGTTGCCGGCCAAGCTCTCCCGGCTTCTGGCAGAGGCCGGGCACGACAGCGTCCACACCTCACAGCTTCCAGAAGGAAACAGGGTCTCCGACGCCACTCTCGCCGATCTGGCCGACAACGAGGATCGGGTCGTTATCACCAAAGACCGGGACTTTCGCAACAGCCACCTGTTGCGTCGATCTCCTCGACGCCTCCTCACCGTCTCGACCGGCAACGTCGCCAATACGGTGCTGCTTGCCCTGTTCGCTGAAAATCTCGGCTCTGTCGTGGAGGCTCTTTCCGAAGCCGATTACGTCGAGCTCGGTCCGGGTGGTCTGATCGTGCACCGCGATCGCGACTGAACGCAGTTCGCCTCGTGCGGACGACGCCATTGCGTCGTTCGATGATCAGCGCCTCCCATCGGAGCTGAGCGGGGTCAAGTTCCGGAGAGGGCAGCCCCTTGGGGCCGAGCCAGAATTCTGGCGTGTTCGCCCCAGGGCGAACAGCGATCACGACACCGCCAGAAGTTCTGGCGAGCCGATCCGGCGACTTGACGCCGTGAAGCGCCGGTGGTCCCGTTGCGGCGCGTGGGGCGTGCGCCTCTGTGCGGCAGGTGGTTCACCACAGGGGTTGACCAGGCTGAATCGGAGTCTGCGTGTCCGGTGAGTAAGTTCTGGGGAACTCGGTGGGGAACTCGCCGGAGTCTCTCCACCCACACCTCAGCCGATCTCCTTCCGGCACGGGTTGTGACCCAGCGCAGCCACGGGGCGATTGATGGCTGTCCGACGCCCTTGTGTGTGAACAACGACAAGCTCGCCAGGGGAGGTTGGACGGTGGCCACCAGGTTTGAAACAGCAGCACTCCCGGTGCCGGCTGACGCGCCGACTGACCCCGGAACCCTCGCCCCCAACGAGGCCGACCTTTTCATCTCGACGGTGGACCCCCAGGGTCGGCTCGCACTACGCGGTCCTGCGTCGACAATGGGCTGGACGACGGGGCAGGAACTGTTTCTGGCCCGTCGCCTCGGGGGCCTGCTCTTCTCCCGGTTGCCCGATTCACACTGCGTCGCCGCCATGGCCGTCGTTATGGACAGCCGGTTCCGCGTCCTGCTCCCCTACTTCATTCGAGTCCAGAACAACTGGGCGCCCGGAGTTCGTCTGATGGTCTTGGCCACCCCGGTCCACGGCGTGCTGGCGGCCCTCCCGATGGCACGCGTTGCGGCCGCCTTACTCGGCAACCCATGAGCTACAGCGACCAACAGCGCGCGGTGGTCGAGGCGCTGGGCCTGTCACCGGACGACCTCCGAGGGCTGGCCGGCGCACTGGAGAGCGACCACGTCATCGTCAGTGTCCGCGAGGTGGCGGCCACTCACCTGGCCACCCTCCCCGACCACCACCGCTACGCCAAGTCACTCCACCGCGTGATCCTGTGGGCAGGTGACGACGACGCCGCTGCCGTGCAGCCTTCGGACGTAACCGGCTGGGCGCTGCGGGCCGGCAGCGAAGCGCGCACAGACGCCAAGGCCCGCCATGGTGTCGGCGCCCAAGAAGCGATGATCTTGGCCACCCGGGCCGCCTTCGCCCAGGCAATCGAGTCGGGCCTGATCCGGCATAACCCGGCGTGTCAGGTTTCGCTCCCCGACCGTCCGCCGTCGCGTCGAGGTGCCCTCAGCGCCGACCAACTGGCGCAGGTGCACTTCGCACTCGTGGCCCACTCGCGCGATCCCGAACTTGACGACCTCGTCTTCGGCTTCCTGCGCGAGACCGGCTGTCGACGGCACGGAGCCATCCGGTTGAGCCAAGACGATCTGGCACCGGCGACGAGAGCGGTTCGCCTCGTGGAGAAGTACGCCAAGCAACGGTGGGTCCCGGTCTCGGCCCACCTCGTGCAGCGCCTGGTCGCCCACAGCGCCCTTCGACATGAGGGCTGCAACCTTGTCCTCCATCGCCGAGACGGTGGGCATCTCAACGACAAGTGGTTCGAGGGGTTCGCTCGCCGCGTCCAGACACTGTCCTGGGCCAAGGAGCTCGGCGTGAGCGCCCACTGGATCCGTCACACCACGATCACTGATATCGAACGCATCGCCGGCGTGAGGGTGGCGGCCGCCTACGCCGGCCACGCCGACAGCAACTTCGGGGTCACGGGCACATACACCAAGGCGTCACCCGAGGAACTGCGACTAGCCCACTCCCGGCTCTTCTTCGATCAAGACGACAGTGCGGACGAACCCGGCATCAGCCCGAACTTGCTGCGCCGAGCGACCTCGTCCCAGTCGAGTTCATTCAGCTTCACCGATCCCCGGGGATTCGGTGGTCACGGTACGCGGTGAGGGAGTCCGTGGGGCCGGTCGGGTACCCCCACTGGGGGAGGCTGGTGCGTAGAAGCCCCGGCCCTCGGGCACGCGGTCTTTCCCCTTTCGAGTCTCCTCGACGCCACCCGCCCTGCGTCCGCCCTCATAGTTCGTCATGCCGCGGTTCTTCCGGCGGCGTCGGCTATCTCGATTCATCGGAGAGCAAGAGCCGTCACGTCACCAACCTACCGGGGTTGGCTGGAACGTTGACGGACTGCCATGAGGTGTCATTGCTCGGCCAGCGGATGCGCCTCACCGGTCAATGCTGCGACAGCGGCCGCTACCTCAGCGATCCGGGCACGCGTGTAGGTGCCGGTGACCGAAGCGGCGCTGTGCCCGGCGAAGGCCTGCGCCACGGCGTAGCCGGCGTGACGTTCGACGGCGGTGATGGCAGTGTGACGCAAAATGTGGGCGGATACCGGCGTGCGCTCGGCCCACGGGAGGCAGGGCCGGGCCCGATCGAAGACGGTGTTGTAGCGCCGACGAGTGATGGCCCGGCCGCGTCGACTACGCAAGACCGAGTCGTCAGCCGTGATCGCCCCGCGGGAGGACGTGTGAAGCTCGAGCACCCGCAGCAGCGACGGCGATATCGGTTGCTCTCGCTCGATATCGAACTTCTCCCGGAGCCAGACAGTTGAGCGGCGACCGTCGAGGTCGCGTAGCCTCAGGTTGAGCGCACCCTCGCGCCTCGCACCTGACTCGAGATGGAAGCGGATTATCAGCAGGTCGAGATCGGGATCGTTACTGGTGGTCCGCACGGCGTCTATGACCTCTCGCAGCTCGTGGTCTTCGAGGGCGCGACGTCGGTTGGGCAAGCGACGCGGCTTCTCCAGATGGGCGGCCGGGCTTTTGGCGACGAGTCCGGCACGTTCGGCCCGGGCGAAGAGGGCACGCAGCGCGCCGATGCAGTTCTCGCGAGCTGAGCGACCGTCGGTGCCGGGTCGATTTCGTCGAGCCCGCGCCACGGAATCGGCCACGACCGCCTCACAGTCGGCCACGCCGATCGAGTCGATCGGACGACATCCGAGCCGGGCCACGGCCAGGCGCCAGTACGACTGATAGGTGTCGGCGGTGCCCTTGGAGAAGCTCGCCCGCACGGTTTCCACGAATTCGGCGACGGTCGGGGCCATGCTGGGGCTGTACGGAGATCCCGCCGACTGGGCGATCAGATCCTCGATGGTCACCCCGAGGGCAGCGGCTTCGGCGAGGAGGACCCTGGCCCGGACGAGGCGGTCCATTACAGGGACTCGGCGACGTGGGACACGATGCCCTCGAGGACGTCGGTCGGGGCGACGACCACGGCCGGTGTGTCAATCGCGCGGGCAGCGACGAGCAGCGAGCCCGATGACCGGGCCGGGGTGCGGAGCCAGGCCGGCAGGAAGATGCGACCCCTGCGGTCGATCGCCAGGCTCGCTCCCCCGTCTCGCTGGTGCAGGACCAGCATGCCCTCCCGGGTGGCGGCCTGGACGGAGGAACCGGAGCCAAGTACCTGGCGGGCCGCCGACGGCAGGGCGATCCGCCCGGTCGACTCTACGGCGACAATCCAGTGCTGCCACTGGGGTACGGGCCGGTTGCCCTCCCACTCCCGCAGCAGCGACAACGCCGCCCGGGCGGGGGGCTTGGCGACTGCCGGACCAGGGTGTTCAAGTGGGGGCCGGGTACTTGACCCTCTAAATTTCGCTTGAGACACCGATTGTTGGGCTGGAACCCACTGAGTGGTGTCGGAGGGGGGACTTGAACCCCCACGCCCTTGCGGGCACCAGCCCCTCAAGCTGGCGCGTCTGCCTATTCCGCCACTCCGACTGGCCTGCGACTCCGAGGAGCGCCCCGAGAGCGTAGCGCGTGGCCGATTGCCCTCTGTGGCCCCGCGCCGAGTCGCCGGATCGATCCTCAGGGCCCAGGCAAGGACGGGGTGGTGTTATTCGTTGACTCCGCAACACGTACGGCCCAGTACTGGGCGTACCACAGCAGGCTGTCGCTGGTGGGCGTCGCCGTCACGTTGCCTATCTTGCGGCTGTAGATCAGGGCCGTAGGCTCGGTGAAGAGCGGGAGAGCGACGACGTCGTTCCACAGCTGCATGTCGGCCGCCTGGTAGTCGGGCGTGGTCGGGGGCCAGTTCGAGCTGCTCGGAGGCCTGTGTGGCCAGGCTGTCGAAGGTGCTGTTGTCGTAGTTCGTCCAGTTCTGCGACCCGTTCTGGCCCGGCGACCCCAGCAGGTTCGAGTACCAGGCCACGCTCTCGCTCAAGAAGGGAGTCGTCGTCCGGGGGATGAGCGCCAGGTCGGCCGAGCCCCCGGAGAGCAGCGCACCGGCCGCCGCCCCGCTGCCCGGCCGGAATCAGCGAGACGGTGAACCCCGCGCTCTCCAGCTGCGATTGCAGCTGCGGCGCCGCGCTGGCCGCCCAGGGGTCGCCCTCGTCCACGGCCAGTTTCAGGGTCAGCGGTACGGCGAAGTCGCTGTGCCACGTACCCGTCCCGGCCCGGGTGTACCCCGACGCCACCATGAGCGCCGAGGCTTGGGTGGGACTCGGCGTGACGGGGAAGTTCACGCTCCCCCCCTGGCCGACGATGGTGGTCGAGGTCGAGGTCGGGGTCGTCGGGGCTGGGGGGCGTCGTGGTGGGCGTCGTCGAGGGGGTGGCGTGATACCCCGACTGGCCCTGGGCGTAGATGTGGCTCGCCGCCACCTGCACGCTCGCCAGGGCCCAGTTCGCTTGCTGCGTCACGAGGGCCTGGCGGTCCACGGAGAGCGCGATGGCAAGGCGCATGTCGGTCGACAACCGGCTGTCCGGACCACTGGCCATCTCCACCTCGAGGATGGTGGACGACAACGCGATCTGACTCTGGATGCTGGGGAGCGATGTCACCTGGACCAAGAAGGCCGGGGTGAGGTCAGTCGGCAGGGCCACCTGCACCTGGCCGGAGCGCACCCACTCGGCCAGTTGCGCGCCGGTCGAGGCGATGTCCACGGTGATGCGCCGCGAGTTCGGTTTCGTTCCCCACCATTTCGGATTGGCCTGCAGGACGATGCGCTGGGCGGACACCTTGGCGATCCGGAACGGGCCGCCGGAGAGATCGATGGCCGGGTTCACCGTCGTGCACGCAGGGTTCCACCCCGCCTTGTCCATGATGTGGGCCGGCAAGAGGTTGTCGAAGAGCATGCGCCAGTCGGCGAACGGCGTCTTGAAGACCACCGTGACGGTCTTCCCCTGGTTGCTCCCCTTCACCGACTTGATGTCCCGGTACCCGGCCGTGCTGGCCACGGTGGTCGGGTCCGACGTGGGGTCGCTGCGTTGTTGCGTCCAGGCGTAAATGAAGTCCTGGGCCGTGATCGGCACGCCGTCGGACCACACGGCCTTCGGGTTCAGCGTGTAGATGATCTTCTGCGGGTTGGTGCTCACCACCTCGGCCTGCTCGATGAGGTTGGCGTTCCCCTCGGCCAATCCCTGGGCGCCCACGATGTAGGCGCTCGGGAGCACCGCGTTCAGCACCAGCTGCGTGGCGGGAGTGTCGCCCGCCGTGGTGTGCGGGTTGCAGCCGCTCGGACTCTGGGTCATGCCGAACGAGATGGCGCGACCCGCCACGCCCACATAGGTGATGGCCGGCGCGGTGGTGGTCGTGGTGCTCGCCCCGGCGACGGCGCAGTCGGCCACGAGCACCCCGAGGGCCACGCTGCACAGGAACGCACTTCGCCACCACCCGGGCCGACGGCCCCGGGCCGTCACTGCAGCCGGAGATCCAGGGTCAGCGTGGCGAAGGTGAAGATGATGGCGACGGTGACGGTGATGCGGTCGAGATTGCGCTCGACGACGGTGGAGCCCTGGGCTGCCGCGCCGACGGTGCCACCGAACATGTCGGACAGGCCACCGCCCTTGCCGCTGTGCATGAGGATGAGGAAGATCAGGCCGAGGGCCGATGCCACCTCAATGCCGACATAGATCCAAGTTCCTATCGTCACGAATCCTCCAACACGCTGCGCTCCGGCCTGAGCGGCCTAGGAACGGTAGCAGGCCGCGCCGGCCCGAATTACGTCAAGAAAGCTCGCCGCCTGCAGGCTGGCCCCACCCACCAGCAGGCCGTCGACGTTGGGCTCGGCCATCAGATCGGTGGCAACGTCGCCCTGCACCGAGCCCCCGTACTGGATCCGGACCGTCTCGGCGGCCGGTTCACCTGCCACTTTGCCCACCAGGGACCGGATGAACACGCAGGCGTCCTCGGCGTCCATGGCCGAGGCGGACTGCCCGGTGCCGATGGCCCACAGGGGCTCATAGGCCAGGACCAGGCTCCCGACGACTTCGGGCGAGAGCCCCTCGAGGGCCGACAGAACCTGCTCCTCCAGCTTGGCCTCGGTCTTGCCCGCCGCCCGCTCGTCCTCGCTCTCCCCCACGCACAGAATCGGTGTCATGTCATGGCGCAGCACCGCCTTGAGGGTGGCAGCCACCGTGGCGTCGGACATGCCGAAGAGCGTGCGCCGCTCGGAGTGCCCCACCACGACGTAGCGGGTCCCCAACCGGGCCAGCATCCGCGGACTGACCTCTCCCGTGCGGGCGCCGGCGTCCTCGTCCGAGCAGTGCTGCGCCCCCAGCGCGACCGGGATGCCCTCCTTCTCCACCAGGGTCTGGACGGTGCGCAGGTCGGTGAAGGGCGGGTGCACGGACACGTCGACGAGGGCGACATCCTCCGGCTTGAGACGCAGACCGAGGTCGCGCACCATATGGAGCGCCTCGATGTGGTCGTGATGCATCTTCCAGTTCCCGCTCACCAGCGGGCGACGGGCCGCCACTGCCACTAGTGGGGCGCGTTCGGGGCGTGCCGCAGCGCCTCGAGCGCGGGCAGGTCGCCGCCCCGCTCAATGAACGCGAGCGATGCTCCCCCACCGGTCGAGAGGAAGTCCACCTGGTCGCAGAGCCCCAGCTCCTCGAGGGCGCTGGCACTGTCACCGCCGCCGATGACCGAGAACCCGTCGCATGTGGCCACCGCCTGGGCCACCACCCGCGTGCCGGCGGCGAAACGCGGGTCCTCGAAGGCACCCAGGGGCCCGTTCCACAGGACCGTGCCCGCCCCGTTGACCACTTCGGCAAAGGCCGCGGCCGAATCCGGCCCGATGTCGAGCCCCGTCCAGCCGTCGGGAAGATCGCGCTCGATCACCTTGACGCCGCCCCGGCCGAGCGGCCCGAAGGTCCCGCCGGGCTCGAGCGCCCTGGTATCGGTCGGCAGCCGGATGTCGAGTCCCGATTCCAGCAGGGCGCGGCAGTCCGCAATGTGGTCGGGATCCAAGAGGGAGCTCCCCACCCGCTGGCCGCGTGCGGCCAGGAACGTGAAGGCCATACCCCCGCCGACGATCAGCGTGTCCACCTTGGGGGCCAGCGCCTTGAGCACTTCGATCTTGTCGGCCACCTTGGCCCCGCCGACGACGGCCACGAACGGCCGGGCCGGGCACGCCAGCACGCCCCCCAGCACCTCGACCTCGCGGGCCAGGCGCAGTCCGGCCGCGCTCGGGAGGAACTGCGGCGGACCGACGATGGAGGCGTGACGCCGGTGCGCCACGCCGAAGGCCTCGTTCACATAGGCGTCGAAGCCCTCGATCAACGAGGCGACGAAGACGGGGTCGTTGCCCTTCTCCCCGGCGTCGAAGCGCAGGTTCTCGCCGAGCTCCACGCCGGGGCACAGCGCGGCCAACCGGTCGCGGACCGGATCCATCTCCCAGCGGGGGTCCCGGGTGGCGGCGGGCCGCCCCAAATGCGACACGGCCACCACTTCGGCCCCCTGGTCCAACAACCAGCGCAACGTGGGCAGGGCGGCGGTGATCCGGAAGTCGTCGGCCACCGTGGCCCGCCCGTCGATCCCGATATGGAGCGGCACGTTGAAGTCGACCCGCACCAGCACGCGCCGCCCATCGAGATCCGGGAGATCGGGAAGAAGCGGCAACCCGTGCAGTGCGTTCATTCGGTCAGCTCCCGACCAGCACCGTGAGATCGACCAGCCTGTTCGAATAGCCCCACTCGTTGTCGTACCAGCCCTCCACCTTGACCAACGACATCTCCTCGTTGATGGTCTGCACCATCGTCAGGCCGGCATCGAAGGTGCACGAGGCGGGGCTCCCGACAATGTCACTCGAGACCAAGGGGTCTTCGGTGTAGTCGAGCACCCGGTCGAGCGGCGGCTTTGCGGCCGCTTCGGCGAAGGCCGCGTTGACCTCGGCCACCGAAGGGTTGCCCTTGACGACGGCGGTGAAGTCGGTGATGGACCCGACGGGGAGCGGTACCCGCAGGGACATGCCGTCCAGCCGGCCCTTCATGGCGGAGAGCACCAAGCTCGTCGCCCGGGCCGCCCCCGTGCTGCTGGGCACGATGTTGACGGCTCCGGCCCGGGCCCGCCGCAGATCGGTATGGGTGAGGTCGAGCAGGTTCTGATCGTTGGTGTAGGCGTGCACGGTGGTCATGAGACCGCTGACGATCCGGAAGTTGTCGTCGATCACCTTGACCATGGGGACGAAGCAGTTGGTGGTGCACGAGGCGTTCGACACGACGATGTGCTTCTCCGGGTCGAACTCGTCGTCGTTGACGCCGACCACGAAGGTGTGGTCCGCATCGGACGAGGGGGCCGAGATGATGACCCGCTTCACCCCGCCGTGCAGGTGACCGGCGGCGTCGGCCCGGGTGGTGAACCGCCCCGTCGACTCGATGACGACATCGACCCCGAGGTGGCCCCACGGGAGCTGCTCGGGCTCGCGCTCGGCCATGACACGGATGTGGTGCTCGCCCACCAGAAGGTCGCTGCCCTCGACCTGTACCGGTACCGGCATGCGGCCCTGGGTGGAGTCGTAGCGCAGGAGGTGCCCCAGCGTCTCGGGCGAGGTGAGGTCGTTGACTCCCACCACCTCGACGTCCGCGCCGCTCGCCAACACGGCGCGGAGAAAGTTGCGGCCGATGCGCCCGAAACCGTTGATACCAACCCGCACCGTCATGAGGACCTTCTTCCTTCTGGGTTACCTATGCCAGCAGACTTGCGAGTGCTTCCGCCAGTCTGACCGGACTGTGTACCAGAGCATTCCCATCCGTGAGCGGTACGTCCAGAGCCGAAATACCCGAATTGCCGAGCGCCATGCCCTGACTGGTGTCGCATAGGACCACGTCCACTGACACATTATGCCTGCTCAAGGCCTCCAAGTGTGCGGAAACATCGAAACCTGCCGTCTCGGGGGGCTGCGGGCGCAAGTTGCACACGTAGACGCGCTGTCCGGAGGAGCGGGCCACGGCGTCGGCGATCTCCCCCACGGCGGCCGCGGCGAGCACGCTGGTGAAGAGCGACCCCGGGCCGATGACGATCTGGTCGGCCGCCAGTATCCGCTCGACAGCGAGCACGGGCGCCTGGGAGTCACCCGGGACCAGCGAGACGGTGTGGATGTTGCCGGCCCGCGACACGGCCACCTGGCCCGCCACCTGCCCGCCCTCCGACTCCGCCTTGAGCACGACGCGCTCGACCGTGGCCGGCAGGACATCGCCGGCCGCCCCCAGGAGGTCGCGCGGCCTCCTGCACCCCGGTGACGAGATCGCCCGTCGCCTCCACCAGGCCGGCGAGGATCAGGTTGCCCAGGGCGTGCCCGGCCAGCTCCCCTTCCTCGAAGCGGTGCTCGAAGGCCCGCGCCAGCGCGGAGTGCTCGGCGGCCAGCGCCACCAGGCACATGCGCAGGTCGCCCAGCGCCACCACGTTGAGCAACTTCCTGAGGCGGCCGCTCGACCCGCCGTCGTCGGCCACCGAGACCACGGCGGTGACCCGGCCGGCGTAGCGCCGGGCCGCCCGCAGCGTCACCGCCGTGCCGTGCCCCCCGCCGAGGGCCACCACCGACGGTCCGCCGGGTGTGGGGTTGGACGTCAGGATCGCGGTCGAACTGGGCTCCGAGCCCGGCGCCGTCATCGGTCCACGTCGCGGTGGAAGACCGACACCGGATGGCCGTGCTCGGCCAGGCGGGTGCCGAGGGCCTCGGCCAGCGCCACCGAACGGTGCCGGCCGCCCGTGCACCCGAGGGCGATGGTCAGGTAGGACTTCCCCTCCCGCACGAACGACGGGAGGATCCCCGTCAGCAGCCCGTCGACCTTCTCGAGAAAGTCCTTCGTCTCGGGCTGGGTGAGCACGTAGTCGCGCACGGGTTCGTCGAGCCCGCTGAACGGCCGCAGCTCCTCGATCCAGAACGGGTTGGGCAGGAACCGGCAGTCGAAGACCACGTCCACATCCAAAGGGAGCCCGTACTTGTACCCGAACGACACCACCGAGGTGCGCATCGACGACGCCCCGCCCTCGTCGCCGAACGCCTCCAGCACACGCGAGCGCAGCTGGTTGGTGTTGAGCTCGCCGGTGTCGATCAGGAGATCGGCCAGGTCGCGCACGGGGGCCAAGAGCCGCCGTTCGTCGGCGATCGACTCCTCCACGCCCCGGGCGGCCAGCGGGTGCCGGCGGCGGGTGCCCTCGTAGCGACGCAGGAGCACCTCGTCACTCGCATCGAGGAAGAGGACCCGCACACGGTTCCCGCTGGTCCGCAGCGCCTCGAGCACCCCGGGCAGGTCCTCGAAGTAGTCGGACCCGGTGCTCGCCACTGCCCCCGCCCCGGCCGATGACCAGCGCCACCCGCTCTATCTCGGCTCCGGGCTGGTTAATCGTGTCCGCCATCTTCTGGATCAGCGAGGGGGGCAGGTTGTCGATGACGAACCAGCCGAGGTCCTCCAGGGAGTCGGCCGCGGTAGAACGTCCCGCTCCGGACATCCCCGTCACCACCAGGAATTCGCTCACGGTCTGCTCATCGTCGCGGACCGGGATCGCACTCCTTCGTACACTGCGATCGCAACCTGTTCGGGCAGCCACGGCAGCCCCATCAGCTCCTCCAAGGGAGCCGACCGGACGGCGTTGACGCCTCCCAGCTCCTTGACCAGGCGGGCCCGCCGCGCCGGGCCCAGGCCGGGGATGCCGTCCAGGACGCTTTTGGTCATGCGCTTGCCCCGCGTCTCGCGGTGGAAGGTGATGGCGAACCGGTGCGCCTCGTCCCGCACCCGCTGGAGGAGGTAGAGGGCATCGGACCCACGCCGCAGGCGGACCGGTTCGGGCGAGCCGGGGCGGTAGACCTCTTCGAACTGCTTGGCCAGGGACGCCAGCTCGATCTCGTCCTCCAAGCCGAGTTCCTTGACCACACGCTCAGCCACCCCGAGCTGCCCCTTCCCGCCGTCGACCACCAAGAGGTTGGGCCGATAGGCGAAGCGGCGGGGGCGGGGGGCGCTGCCGTCGGGGTTGGGAGCGGGTGGCGCCGGGGGCTCCTTGAGCGCGGACAGGCGCCGCGTCAGGACCTCCTCCATGGCGGCGTAGTCGTCGTTGCCCCCCACCGTCTTGACCTTGAAGCGGCGGTAGTCGGACCGCTTGACCAGGCCGTCCTCCAGCACGACCATGGAGCCGACGTAGTCGGTCCCCTGCAGGTGGCTCATGTCGAAGCACTCGATGCGCAGCGGGGCCTCCCGGAGTCCCAGTGCGGCCTGCAATTCGGTGAGTGCCTTGGACCGGGCGTTGTGGTCAGAGGCCCGCCGCAGCCGGTGGCGGGCCAGGTCCTCGGCGGCCGACCGGGTCACCGTCTCCTGCAGGGCCCGCTTGGCCCCCCGCTTGGGGACGGCGACATCGACCGGGCCCTCACGCAACGTCCCCAGCCAGGTCAGCAACAGGTCGAGGTCGGCCGGCTCCTCGGGTACCAGCACCCGGCGGGGCACCTCGGTGCCCACGGCGCCGTAGAACTGGGACAGCACCTGCAACATGAACTCGGGCGAGGTCAGGTCCTCCACCTTCTCGGCCACGAAGCCCCGGTGCCCGACCACCCGGCCCCGGCGCACGTGGAAGATCTGCACCGACGCCTCGAGCGGGTCCTCGGCGATGCCGATCACGTCGAAATCCTCGGGCCGCTCCGAGACCAGGTGCTGCGACTCCGCTGCTTTGCGGGCCACCACGATGCGGTCGCGCAGGCGGGCCGCCCGTTCGAACTCGAGGTGCTCCGACGCCTCCTGCATGGCCAGCTCCAGCCGCTCCAGGACCGGCTCGGTGTCCCCGGACAAGAACCCCATGAGGTCTTCGACGTAGCCGTCGTAGGTGGGGTGGTCGACCGCGCCGATGCACGGCCCCGAGCAACGCTCGATGTCGTAGAGCAGGCAGGGGCGACCCAGCCGCTCGTGGCGGGTGAACTTGTTGTCCGAGCAGGTGCGGACCGGGAAGCTCCGCACCAGGAGGTCGAGGGTGGTGCGGATGGCCCCGGCGTGGCCGTAGGGACCGAAGTAGCGCACGCCCTTGCGCTTGCGGCCGCGCACGACGGCGGGGCGGGGCCACTCGTCGTCGAGGGTCACGGCCAGCCAGGGGTAGCTCTTGTCGTCCTTCAGCCGGACGTTGTAGCGGGGCAGGTGGGCCTGGATCAGCGAGTGCTCGAGGATCAGCGCGTCGACCTCGTTCTCCACCACCACCCACTCGACATGGTCGGCCTGGGCCACCATCTGGGCGGTGCGGGGCGGCAGGTTCGCCGAGTCCTGCCAGTAATTGGGCAGCCGGTGGCGCAGGGACTTGGCCTTGCCCACATAGAGGACCCGGCCCTCGGCGTCGTAGAACTGGTACGAGCCGGGGGCGTCGGGGATCGAGCCTGTGGGGGGCCGGTACTGCATCACCCCCACTCTCGCGCACGGGAGCGGATCGGCCGAGCAGGGTCGCAGGTCCGTGACGTGGGCCGTTGCCTCCGGGTATGGTGGTGCTGCCGGCCTGGTTTCCGGCACGACACCTCGCACCGAGGCCGACATACCCGCGGATGGGCGACCAGGCTGTCCCCGCCGGCCAATCGGTGCTCTCCCTCAAAGGGGGCATACAGATGCTCAGGCTCCAATCGGCGCTCCCCGAGCGTTATAGCAGCGCGACGGCGGACGAATTGGCGGAGATGATCGGCGCGGCCAAGGCCGAGCTGGGGGCGAGGCTCTTCGTGCTCGGCCACCACTACCAGCGCGACGACGTGATGCGCTGGGCCGATGCCCGGGGCGACTCCTTCGGGCTGTCCCGCATGGCGGCCGGGGTCACCGAGGCCGAGTTCATCGTCTTCTGCGGCGTCCACTTCATGGCCGAGTCGGCCGACGTGCTGACCGCGCCCCACCAACGGGTGATCCTGCCCGACCTGAATGCCGGCTGCTCCATGGCCGACATGGCCGACATCGACCAGGTGGAGGACGCCTGGGAGGAGATGGCCCGGGTCACCGACATGAGCCGGGTCATCCCCATCACCTACATGAACTCCTCCGCCGCCCTGAAGGCCTTCGTCGGGCGCCATGACGGCGCGGTGTGCACCTCTTCGAACGCCCGGGCCGTGTTGACCTGGGCGCTGGAGGAGGGGCGGGGCGACAAGGTCCTGTTCTTTCCCGACCAGCATCTTGGTCGCAACACCGGGTACGAGCTCGGGTACGGCGCCGACGACATGCGGGTCTGGAACCCCCGGCAGGCCTTGGGCGGGTTGAGCGATCTCGAGGTGAAGCAGTCCACCTTGTTGCTGTGGAAGGGTCACTGCTCGGTCCATCAGCGCTTCCGGCCCGAGCATGTGGCGGCGTTCCGGGCCGAATATCCGGAGGGCATCGTGATGGTGCACCCCGAGTGCGCCCACGACGTGGTGGAGCTGGCCGATCTGGTGGGCTCGACCGACAACCTGATCCGCGGGGTGGCGGCGGCCCCGGCGGGATCGGTCATCGGGGTGGCCACCGAGATCCACCTGGTCCATCGGCTCAACGACGAGACGCCCGACAAGACCGTGGTGTGCCTCGACCCGCTGGTGTGCCCGTGCTCGACCATGTCGCGCATAGACCCGCCGCATCTGGCCTGGGTGCTCGAGGGCCTCGTGGCCGGTGAGGTGCGCAACCAGATTCAGGTCGACGGCGAGGTGGCCGAATGGGCCCGGGTGGCGCTGGAGCGGATGCTCGCCATCACCTAGTGGCTTTGGCTGTGGCCGGGGCTTTGGCGGGGGTTTTGCCGTTGGCGTTGCCGGTGGCGGTGGCGGTGGCGGTCCGGCGCGGCGTGGTGGCCCGGGCGGATCCGGTGGCGTTGGCGCGGGCCAGGACCGGCTTGAGCACCTCGCCGGTGTAGCTCCCCGCCGTCTTGGCCACCTGTTCGGGTGTCCCCTCCGCCACCACGGTGCCGCCCTTGTTGCCCCCCTCGGGCCCGAGGTCGATGATCCAGTCGGCCGTCTTGATCACGTCGAGGTTGTGCTCAATGACCACGACCGTGTTGCCCTGGTCGACCAACCGGCCCAGCACTTCGAGCAGGCGCCGGGTGTCCTCGAAATGGAGCCCCGTGGTGGGCTCGTCGAGAATGTAGAAGGTGTGCCCGGTGGGCCGCCGGCTGAGCTCACTGGCCAGCTTCACCCGTTGGGCCTCCCCGCCCGAGAGCGTCGGCGCGGGCTGGCCCAGGCGCACGTAGCCCAGCCCGACATCCACCAACGTCTGCATGTGGCGGGCGATGGGGGGCTGCTTGGCGAAGAATCCCAGCGCCTCCTCACACGACAGGTCGAGCACGTCGGCGATGGTCTTGCCCCGGAAGGTGACCTCGAGGGTGTCGCGGTTGTAGCGGGCGCCGTGGCAGACCTCACAGGGGACGTAGACGTCGGGCAGGAAGTGCATCTCGATCTTGATGGTGCCGTCCCCGGCGCAGGCCTCGCAGCGGCCACCGCGCACGTTGAACGAGAAGCGGCCCGGCTGGTACCCCCGCACCTTGGCCTCCGCCGTCTGGGCGAAGAGCTTGCGGATGTGGTCGAACACGCCGGTGTAGGTGGCCGGGTTCGAACGGGGGGTGCGGCCGATGGGGGCCTGGTCGACGTCGACCACCTTGTCCAGGTGCTCGATCCCCTCCACCTTCTTGTGCCGGCCGGGCAGGGTCTTGGCCCGGTGCAGCTTCTGGGCCAGCGAGCGGAGCAGGATGTCGTTGACCAGGGTCGACTTGCCGGAGCCCGAGACCCCGGTGACCGCCACCAGGCAACCGAGTGGGAACGAGACGTCGATGTCCTTCAGGTTGTGCTCGCGGGCACCGCGGACGGTGACCACTTCGCCCGTACCGGGGCGGCGACGGGCCGGCACGGGGATGGAACGCTTGCCCGAGAGGTACTGCCCGGTGATGGACTCCTTGTTGGAGAGGAGGCCGCCCCGGCCGGTGACCGGGCCGGCGTGGACGACGGTGCCGCCGTGCTCCCCCGCCCCCGGCCCGATGTCCACCACGTAGTCGGCGGCCATGATGGTCTCCTCGTCGTGCTCCACCACGATCACCGTGTTGCCCAGGTTGCGCAGCCGCTCCAGCGTCCCGATGAGGCGCTGGTTGTCACGTTGGTGCAGCCCGATGGAGGGCTCGTCGAGCACGTAGAGCACACCGACCAACCCGCTGCCGATCTGGCTGGCCAGACGGATCCGCTGCGCCTCGCCGCCGGAGAGCGTGCCGGCCGAGCGGGCGAGGGACAGGTAGTCGAGCCCCACATCGAGCAGGAACTGCATCCGCTCGCGCACTTCCTTGAAGACGCGGTCGGCGATCATGTGCTCCCGGTCGCTGAGCTCGAGCGTCGCCATGGCATCGACGGCGGTGCTGATGGGCAGGCTGCACAGCTCGTAGATGTTGCGACCGCCCACGGTCACGGCCAGCGACTCGGGCTTGAGGCGCGCCCCGTGGCACGCCGGGCAGTCCACCTCGCGCATGTACTGCTCGATCTGCTCGCGGGACCAGTCCGACTCGGACTCGCCGTGCCGGCGCTGCAACCACGGGATGATGCCCTCGAACATCGCCTCGTAGGACCGCTTGCGGCCGAAGCGGTTCTTGTAGGTGACGCGGATCGGCTTGGTGGGGGAGCCATAGAGCACCAGCTTCTTGTCCTTGGCCCTGAGCGACTTCCACGGCGCGTCGAAGTCGAAACCGCCGAGCTCGGCCACGCCGGCCTGGAGCCCGGTGAAGTACTCGCTGCGCGCGCCGGCCCAGGGCGCCAGAGCACCTTCGGCCAGGGAGAGGGAGTCGTCGGGCACCACCAGCTCGGGATCCACCTCGAACTTGGTCCCCAGCCCCACGCAGACCGGGCAGGCCCCGTAGGGCGAGTTGAAGGAGAAGCTGCGCGGGGCGGGCTCGTCGAAGCTGATGCCGCAGTGGGTGCAGGCCAGATGCTGGGAGAACGTGATGCCCTCGTCGGCCGCGTCGTCGCCCGATCCGTTCATGACCAGCACTTCTGCCGTACCGCCGGTCAGTTCCAGCGCGGTCTCGATCGACTCGGTCAACCGCTGGCGGATCCCGTCGCGCCGGACCAGGCGGTCGACCACCACCTCGATGGTGTGGACCTCGTAGCGGGCCAGCGTGACCTCGGCCCGCTCCGAGAGCTCGACCGGGATGCCGTCCACCCGGACCCGGGAGAAGCCCTGCTTGGCCAGATCGTCGAGCAGGGTGCTGTACTCGCCCTTGCGGCCCCGGACGACCGGGGCGAGCACCTGGAACTTCGTGCCCTCGGGGAGCTCGAGCACCCGGTCGACGATCTGCTGGGGCGTCTGGCGCGCCACGGGCCGGCCGCAGTTCGGGCAGTGCGGGTGGCCGATGCGGGCATAGAGCAGCCGCAGGTAGTCGTAGACCTCGGTGATGGTGCCGACGGTCGAACGCGGGTTGCGGGAGGCCGACTTCTGGTCGATGGAGATGGCGGGCGAGAGCCCCTCGATGAAATCGACGTCGGGCTTGTCCATCTGGCCCAGGAACTGCCGGGCGTACGCCGAGAGGGATTCGACGTAGCGGCGCTGACCCTCGGCGTAAATGGTGTCGAAGGCCAGGGACGACTTCCCCGACCCCGAGAGACCGGTGAAGACGATCAGCTTGTCCCGGGGCAGGTCGAGGGAGACATCGCGAAGATTGTGCTCACGCGCACCGCGAACGACGAGACGATCGGCCATTAGATGAGGATACCGGGAGGGTGTGTCAGGGCTCGGCACGGCGGAGGCGCGCAGCTCGGCGATCTCGTCCCGCAAGAGCGCGGCCTCCTCGAAGCGCAGGTCGGCGGCGGCCGATTTCATTTCGGCCTCGAGCTGGGTCATCAGCTCGACTGCTTCGGCCGGCGTGGACGCATCGCCGTCGGCGAGCAACGACCGCTTGTTGCCACGTACCGCGGCGTTGCGTCGCACCTCGGCCCGGCTGCGCCCGGCGCTGGTGGAGCGGCCGGTCCCTCCACTGCTCCCCCGGAGCCGCTCGAGGATGTCGGTCACCGTCTTGCGGATCGTCGTCGGGTCGATCCCGTGCTCCTTGTTGTAGGCCGTCTGGATCTCGCGGCGGCGCTGGGTGACCGAGACGGCCTCGCGCATGGAGTCGGTGATGGTGTCGGCGTAGAGCACCACCGTCCCGTCCACGTTGCGCGCCGCCCGGCCCATGGTCTGGATGAGCGACGAGGCCGACCGCAGGAAGCCCTCCTTGTCGGCGTCGAGGATGGCCACCAGGGCCACCTCGGGCAGGTCGAGTCCCTCGCGGAGGAGGTTGATGCCGACCAGCACGTCGATGGAGCCGAGGCGGAGCTCGCGCAGGATCTCTATCCGGGTGATGGTGTCGATGTCCGAGTGCAGGTACTGCACGCGCACCCCGGCGTCGGCCAGGTACTCGGTCAGGTCCTCCGCCATCTTCTTGGTCAGGGTCGTGACCAGTACCCGGCCGCCGGCGGCCACCGTGGTCCCGATGCGGGCCAAGAGGTCGTCGACCTGGCCCTTGGTGGGCCGGATGGTGACCTCCGGGTCGACCAGGCCGGTGGGGCGGATGACCTGCTCGACCATCTGCGTCGAGTGCTCGGTCTCGAAGGGGCCCGGGGTGGCGGAGACGAAGATGGCCTGGGGGACCCGCTCGATGAATTCGTCGAAGCGCAGCGGGCGGTTGTCCCTCGCAGAGGGAAGGCGGAAGCCGTGCTCGACCAGCATGTCCTTGCGGGAGCGGTCCCCGGCCCACTGGCCGTGCAGCTGGGGCACGGCGACGTGGCTCTCGTCGATGACGACCAGATAGTCCTTGGGGAAGAAGTCGAGCAGCGTGTAGGGGGTCTCGCCGGGGGCCCGGCCGTCGAGGTGGCGGCTGTAGTTCTCGATGCCCGAGCAGATGCCGGTCTCGGCCAGCATCTCGAGGTCGTGCTCGGTGCGGACCCGGAGGCGTTGCGCCTCGAGCAGCTTGCCCTCCTTCTCGAAGTACTGCAGACACTCCCGCAGCTCCACCTCGATGGAGCCGACCGCCCGTTGGACGATCTCGTCGCCGGTGACGTAGTGGGTGGCGGCGTAGACGGCGATGTCCTCGAGCTCGTCGCCCATCTCCCCCGTCATCACGTCGAAGGGCACGATGCGGTCGATGGTGTCGCCGAACAATTCGACCCGGAGGGCGGCCTCTTCATAGGCCGGATGGATCTCGACGGTGTCGCCCCGGGCCCGGAACGTCCCCCGGACGAGGTTGACGTCGTTGCGGGCGTACTGCAGATCGACCAGCTTGCGCAGGATGTCCCGCTGGTCGTACTGATCGCCGACCTTGAGGCCGAGGATGCGGTCCCGGTACTCGCTGGGTGAGCCCAACCCGTAGATGCACGACACCGAGGCCACCACGATGACGTCCTTGCGCATCAGCAGGGACGAGGTGGTGGCGTGCCGGAGGCGGTCGATCTCGTCGTTGATGGACGAGTCCTTCTCTATGTAGGTGTCCGTCGTCGGGAGGTAGGCCTCCGGTTGGTAGTAGTCGTAGTACGAGACGAAGAACTCGACCCGGTTCTTCGGGAACAGGTCCCGCAACTCCGATGAGAGCTGGGCGGCCAGGGACTTGTTCGGCTCGATGATGAGGGTGGGCCGTTGGACCTGCTCGATCATCCAGGCGATGGTGGCCGTCTTCCCCGAGCCGGTGATGCCCTGGAGGGTCTGGTAGCGGTCTCCCCTCTGCGTTCCCTCAACGAGCGCGGCAATGGCTCCGGGCTGGTCGCCGGAGGGCTTGAACGGGGAGACGACCTGGAAATCGGCCATTGAGTGAGGATACCGGGAGGGTGTGACGCGTAGGCCCCCGTCGCCGTCCGCGTCCACCGTCCCGGCCGCGGCAGCGATCCGTCAGCTGCCCGCCCCGGCGGCCTGCACGCAGTGCGCCATGGTCAGCGGATGGTGCAGGGCCGAAGAGCCCTTGGACGCGAAGCGGCACGCCCCGAGGGAGGCACCGGTGATCATCGGCGCCATATGGGCCGGGGACGGCACCTTCCAGACCCACGCGCCCTGGACGACGTCGGGAGGCGTCCCCAGCACCGCGGTGAGAAATCCCGAGGCGTACACGGGGTCTGCACTGGGCCCGGCTATGACGACCCGGTCGACCTGCCAGGTACTCAGCGCCTGGCGCACGGTGGCCAACTGGGCCGGGGTGCCGGCCGGCTCGCGCAAGCCGAGGGTGAGCGCGCTGAGGATCCCCCGGGCCGAGTCCTTGGTTCCCTGCGCCACGGGACCTCCCCGGGCATCAGGGGTCTTGAGGGCGGCACCGGCGAGGCGGAAGTGCATGTCGTCCACGGCCTGCCAGAGCATGGGGGCGGCCGATCCCGAGACGGCGAACGGCACGGTGAGCAGCACGCTGCGACCCGGCAGCTCCGGGGCCTCCTGCGCCATCCATCTCGGCAGGGTCGTGGCCGTCACGGTGAGTGGCACGTCGTAGGTCATGAACACAGGAACCAGTGCGACCAGCCCGACCCCGATGGCCAAGAGGGTGCCGGCCACACGCAGCGTCCGCCGCTTCCAGGCGAACGAGCTCGCACACCGGGCGCGTGCGGCGTCCAGTCCGAGTGCGACCACGAACGCCACGCACAAGGTGACGAACCACGAGAGCTGGTCGGGGAGGATCTTGTCGAGCACCGGGAGATGGGCCAGCACTCTCCAGGGCAACCAGATGTGGCGCAGCACCGCCGGCGGTCCGAGAAAGATCGACCCCAAGGAGAGCGCGGCGCCCGCCAGGGCGAGGAAGACCCACAGCCACGCCAGTGGCCGGCGCCGGGCCAGCACCACGGACGCGGCCAGCACGGCGCCCTCACCCCACCCCATGAAGTTCGCCTGTGGGCCGTTGTGCCCGAGGTAGCCGGTCAGACGCACGACGGTGGTCGACGGCAGCCGCGCCCCTGCGGTGGAGAAGAACTGCCAGAGGACCGCGCCGGCGATCGGCGCGAACGGGAAGAGCAGTCCCGACACCGCCTGCGGACCCGCCAGGCCGAACCAGATCGGATAGGCCAGGACGGCGATCGACAGGCCGGCGCCCACGACCAGGGACAACGCTCCGTGCCGGCTCTGCCGAAGAAGGTGGGGGACTCGTCGCCGGCGCGCCAGCAGCACGGCCACCACCACAGCGATCAGGGCGAGCACGGCGAAGAGGATGCAGATCACCAGCACCTCGGGCGAGATCCAGAACTGCACGACCACCAGGGCGAAGAGCACCAGCGCATCGTGGAGCGCCGATTTCTGCGGGCGGGCGAACATCTCGAAGAGGTGGGTGAAGAGCAGCGGGGGGATGACCAAGAGAGCCACCGACGCATGGCCGGACATGACCGAGGTGACGATGGCCGGGCAGTAGCCGTACACCAGCGCGGCGGGAATGGCCGCCGTCTTCCAGGTGACCACGCGGCGTACCGCCACCCAGCATCCCCAGGCGCTGAGTCCCGGCGCCAGTGTCAACGCCACATTGGTGGCCGCCACCGGACCCCAGATCCGGGTGATGGGGCTGAGCACCAGCCCGATGAGGGTCCCCGACGTGTTGGAGAGCAGGTTGGCGCCGAAGGGCACGTTGACGGCACTCGAGAAGAACGGGTTGGCGGCGTGCCATAACGCCCAGGCCGGCCAGGCGATGAACCAGACCTCCTGGGCCGGGTCACCACAGGCACAGGTGAGGGTGGACGTCGGGTGTCCCGTCCACACGTGCCACCACAGCACGAGGGCAGGCAGTGTGAACACCAGGATCCACGCCAGGTGACGAAGCAACCTTCGGAGGGCGCTCAGAATCTGACGGAGGGCGGTCAGGGTCCGACTGGCGGCGGCGTGTGACCGGGGGGCGACGGGTGAGGTGGATTCCGCGGGCCCGTCGTCTGCTCTCTCGATGGACTCGGTCGAATGCGCAGGACGCAGGCGCGTTGGACCGGCATCGATCCCGAGCACCTCATTTCGTCGTGCCATGGGTGGAGTGCAGCGTAACGCTGGCCCGCCCTGCGCAGGCCGGCCACATTGAGCCCGGATGGAGCCCGGCTGCGGTGGTCAGTAGGCGGTGGCGCCACGGATGGCGCCACGGATGGCGCCACGCGTGGCGCTACGGGCGCACGTAGTCCTCGTGGAGCCACTCCCAGAGGCGGGCCACCTGCGCCTCGAGGGCGGCGCGGTCGCCTGAGTTGTCGAGCACGAAGTCGGCCTCCTTGACCCTCTCCTCCCGGCTGATCTGGGCCCGGATGCGCGCTTCGGCATCGGCGCGATCCATGTGGCGCTGGGAAAGGAGGCGCTCGAGGGCGATCTCGGTGGGGCAGTCGACCACGACCACCCGGTCCAGCTTGACCGTCTCGCGGTGCAGTGCAGTCAGGAGCGGGATCGCCAGCACCACAATGTGGTCGGTGCCCTCCAATGCGTCGCGCTCCTCGATCATGGCCAGGCCGATGGCCGGGTGGGTGAGGGCGTTCAGGTCGGCCCGCGAGGCATCGTCGACGAAGGCCACCTTGGCCAGGGCGGGACGGTCGATGCTGCCGTCGGGTGCCAGTATCCCCTCACCGAAACGGTCGATCAGGGGTTGATAGGCCGGGCCGCCGGGCGCCACCACGTCCCGAGCCACCTGGTCGGCGTCGATGAGGTCGGCCCCGCGGTCGACCAGAAGATCGGCCACGGCCGACTTTCCTGACCCGATGCCCCCGGTAAGGCCGACAGCCAGCACCGCCGCATGGTAGCCGCCCCGCAGACGGCCATGAGAGGGCCGTCGTGGCTATACCTGGCGCCGTAAATGAAGCCCGCTATGCTGCCCAGCCCGTCATGGCCTCGCGCGCTTCCCGTCATGCCCGAACGCGTCTTCGGCCCACTTCATCGGGGCGTTTATTCGATTGGGCCGCCTGGTTGGTCCTGGCCGGCATCGCCTACGTCCCGTCGTTCCTGACCCAGCCGGGAAAGGTCGCCGCAGACACCAAGCAGTACCTGTACCTCGACCCGGGTCGCGTCATCGCGAGTGCCATTTCCATGTGGAATCCCGACGTCGGAGCGGGCACGGTCACCCATGAGAACATCGGCTACCTCTTTCCGATGGGCCCCTACTACTGGGTGGTCCAACAGCTCGGGATCCCCATATGGATCGGACAGCGCTTCTGGATGGGCACCCTGTTCTTCGCGGCCGGCACGGGGGTTTGGAAGCTGTGCCGCCTTCTCGGGGTGAACCGGACCGGCCAGGCCGCCGCCGCGCTGGCCTACATGCTGAGCCCGTTCGTCATCGACGACATCGCCCGGCAATCCGCGGTCGTGATGCCCTGGGCCGCCCTCGGCTGGTTCATGTCCCTCACCGTTCTGGCCGTGCGCAAAGGGGGCTGGCGGTACCCTGCGCTCTTCGCCATTGTGGTGGCGCTGGTCGGTGGGGTGAATGCCACCTCCATCCTGTTGGTCGGGCTGGCGCCGCTCCTTTGGCTCCTCTACGCCGCCTTCATCACCAAGGAGGCCCCGGGGGGAGCCGTCCTCAAGGCGGCGTGGCGGATCGGGATCCTGTCGCTCGGCACTTCGTTGTGGTGGATAGCCGGGCTGTGGGCCGAAGGCGCCTACGGCATCAACATCCTCAAGTACACCGAGACCCTTCCGACGGTCACGGTCACCTCGCTGGCCTCCGAGGTGATCCGGGGCCTCGGCTACTGGTACTTCTACGGCCAGGACAAGCTGCAGCCCTGGACCCTCGCCTCCCTCGGCTACACCCAGTGGCCCTGGCTGATCGCCGTGAGTTTCGCCGTGCCGGCCATCTGCTTCCTGTTCGGCATGTTGGCCCGCTGGCGCTACCGGGCGTTCGCCACCGGCCTCGTCGTCCTCGGCGTGGTGGTCGCCGTCGGCGCCTACCCGTACACCAACCCCACTCCGCTCGGAAACCTGATCAAGACGGCCGGCTCGGATTCGACGGTCGGTCTGGCCATGCGCTCGTCCAACCGGATCGTGCCGGTGGTGATTCTCGGGCTGGCGCTGCTGTTGGGAGCGGGGATCTCCGCCATCCGCCGGTCGGTGCGCTGGGCCGGGCTGGTCGTTCTGGTGCTCTCGGCCGCCCTGCTGGCTGCCAACCTCCCGCCGTTGTGGGACGGCACCCTGGTGGCCTCCAACCTGGATCGCCCTTCCACCCTGCCGAGCTACATCACCGACGCCGCGCACTATCTCGATGCGCAGAGCCACGACACCCGGGTGCTCGAGATCCCCGGCGAGGACTTCGCCTATTACACCTGGGGCGTCGCTGCCGACCCGGTCTGGCCCGGGCTCATGACCCGCTCCTACCTGATCAGGGGGGTCCAACCCCAAGGCGAGCCGGGCACCGTCAACCTCCTGCAGGCCCTCGACGAGTCGATCCAGGACGGACTGTTCGTACCCTCCACGCTCGCTCCCATCGCCCGGCTCTTGTCGGCCGGCGACATCCTCTTCGAGTCCGACGTGCAGTACGAACGGTTTGACAACGCCCGTCCTCAGCCGCTGTGGCTGCAGCTGCAGGCCGCCCCGGGCCTCACCGCCCCGACCACCTTCGGCCAGCCCACCCTCTACAAGCCGATCAAGTACCCGCTGACCGACGAGACCCAGCTCGCCATACCCACCGGCGCGGCCATTCCCCCACCGGTCGCCGTGTTCGGCGTGCCCTACGCGCCGAGCATCGTGCGGACCGAGACGCCGCAGACGCCCCTGGTGGTCGACGGCGACGGCCAGGGACTGGTCAACGCGGCCGCGGCCGGTCTCCTGGCCGACAATCCCACCGTCTTCTACTCGGCCAGTGCGGCCGGTTCGCCCGAGGGCCCGTCCTCATTGAAGCGCCAGCTGGCCCGCGGCGCCGTCCTGGTGCTCACCGACAGCAACGCCAAAGAGATCCCGACCTGGGGCACGTTGAACGACGATGAGGGCTACGTGGAGTCGGTGGGCGAGACCCCGCTGGTCGCCAATCCCTCCGAGGTGGCCATGCCGGTATTCCCCGGCGCCGGGAGCGACACCCAGACCGTGGCCGAAATAAGCCAGGTCGCCTCGGTGCGGGCCACGGCCTACGGCAATCCGATCACCAACACGGCGGAGAACCGGCCGTTCCAGGCCATCGACGGCAACGTCGACACGGCCTGGACCGAGGGTGCCTTCAGTCGCGCCACCAATGCCAGCCTGCATATCGCACTGACCCATCCGGTCACCACCAACCACATCTCGTTGCTCCAGCCCCAGACGGGAGAGCCCAACCGCTACGTGACGCGGGTGACGCTGACCTTCGACGGCGACCGGCACGTGAACGTCGCGCTGTCACACCGCTCGCGGGTGGTCCCCGGCCAGGTCGTCACCTTCCCGCGCACGACCTTCCGCACGCTGACCGTGACCGTCGACGCCACGAGTGCGGGCACCCGCAAGAGCTACGAGAGCCAGAGCGCGGTGGGCTTCGCCCAGGTCGACATCCCCGGGGTGCCCCCCGCCACCGAGACGCTGCGCCTCCCGACCGATCTCCTCGACGCGGCAGGAACGGCGTCTGCCTCCCACCAGCTCGACATCGTTTTGAATCGCGAGCGGGCCGATCCCTCCACACCGCCCAGAACCGACCCCGAGCTGACACTGGCCCGGCGGTTCACCCTGCCGACGGCCCGGGACTTCTCCGTCGGTGGCCTGTCCCGGATTTCGACCCTGATACCCGATCCGGTGATCAACACCCTCCTCGGGCGCACGGCGGCGACGGCCGCTCCCGCCTCGCGGGGCGAGGCCACCGTGGTGGTCGCCAACTCGTCGGGCCGGCTGCCCGGAGACCTGAACGCCGATGCCAGCGCGGCGGTCGACGGGAATCCGGACACCTCGTGGACGCCCGGACTGGGCACACAGGACGGCAACTGGGTCGACTACCAGCTCAGCAAGCCCGTCACCTTCGACCACCTCGACCTCCAGGTGGTCGCCGACGGGCGGCATTCCATCCCCACCGTCATCACGGTGTCCACCTCTTCGGGAAGCCGGCGGGTGGTGCTTCCACACATCGGCACCGGCAAGGGTCGTCCGCAGGGCTCGGTGACCCCGGTCCTGGCGCAGTTCCCCGCCCTCACCGGTTCGGACGTCCGCATCACCATCGATTCGACGGATCCCGTCCACTTCCTCGACTACGTCTCGAGCGCGCAGAACACCGAACCCGTCGGCCTCGCCGAAGCCGGGATCCCGGGCGTCGCCGCCCAGACCACGCCGGCGCAGATCCCCACCCGCTGCTGGTCCGACCTGCTCGAGATCGACGGCAAGCCCATCGACATCGCGATCAGCGGCACCTCCGCCACCGCCCTGGCCAACGGAGGCCTTTCGATCACCGGCTGCGGCAACTCGGCCGACGGCATCAGACTGAGTGCCGGAACACACACGCTGACCACCAGCCCGTACTCCACGGCCGGATTGAACGTGGACTCTTTGACCTTGGCATCCGCAGCCGGCGGCGCCCCCCTCCCCCTGACCTCGACCGGCGTGGTCCCGGTGAATCCGGCGCCGGCCGGTCCCACGGCGTCGGTGCGGGTGCTGAGCCAGAACCGGACGGGCATGAAGGTTTCGGTGTCCGGCGACGGCAAGCCCTTCTGGCTGGTCCTGGGCGAAAGCCAGAGCCGGGGCTGGGTGGCGACGACCCAGTCCGGGGTCCACCTGGGGTCTTCCACCCTTATCAACGGCTACGCCAACGGGTGGTACGTCCCGGGCACCGCGGCGACCGGTACAACCGTGGTGAACATTCAGTGGCAACCTCAGCGAGTGGTCAACGCTGCGATCATCGCGTCGTCGGCCGCCCTGGCGGCCAGTCTCGGCCTGGTGCTGATCCCACCGGGGCTGGTGTCACGGCGTCGGGCCCGCCGGCGGGCCCGACGGGCGAAGGGGAACAACGAGGGGGATGAGTCGCTCGAGTCGGCCGAGGTGGGCGCAGCGCTCGAGCCGGCCCACGCGGTCGGGTCGACCCAGGTGGCCGCATCGGCCGCAGTGGTCACGCCGGCCGAAGAGGTCGCACCATCTGCGCCCCTGGCGTTGGACCTCGACCTGCAACCGCGGCTTGCGAATCCCTTGCGCAGCGGGGGCCGCAGGCCGGCGTGGTACTGGGCCGCCGGCATTGCCATCCTCGGTGGGCTCATCGCGGCGGCGATCGTTGCGCCACTCGCCGGGTTGGCCGTCGGTGCCGTGCTCCTGCTGGGGCTCCTGGTGGATCGCGTCCGGGTGATCCTCGTGCTCGGGGCCCTCGGCCTCATCATCCTCACGGACGTGGTCATGGCCCGAGGGCAGTCCCTCCACAGATTCGTACCCGACATCAACTGGCCGGCCCACTTCCCCGTGGCCAACAGCTTCACCTGGCTCGCCATCTGCCTGCTGGGGGCGGATGCCATCGTGGTCGCCGTGCGGGTCCGCCACTCCTCTCAGCGGGCGGACGAGGATGACGGCCCGCCGCAGCCGGCTGAAGATGACGGCCCCGCGGGGCCGGCACAAGATGTGGGTCCGACCAAGCCGGAGGCCGCCGATGAGGGCGCTTCAGCCGAGCACAGCGACGGCGGTGGGCTCTGACGGGTCCGGCGACTTGGGGGGGCGGGACCGGCGCCACCAGGCAATGGAGTTCTTGAGGCGCAAGGCGGGCTTCTCGACGATGAAATAGCTGAGGCTGGCCGACATGATCGTCAGAGCCAGAACGCCGAAAAAGAAGGCCCAGAACTCAATGTTGAAGAGGGTGTAGTTCCCCCACTTGAGGAGCTGGTAGATCCACGTCTCGTGCCACAGGTAGATGCCGTACGAGATGACACCGAACGACGCCACCGGCCAGCACTGGAGGAAGCGGCGGATCAGCCCCTTGCCCTGGGGTCCGAACACGGCCGGTAGCAGCAGGAAGAACGCGAACATGGCGTAGAGCGTCTGGCGGGCGATGTCGAGTTGGGACTCGTGGTACACCGGAATGATCGGGTCCCCGATGTGGGCCACGCCCCAGAAGCACGCAGCGGCGCAGGCCCACGACAGATACGGGAACAAGCGGGACCCCAACCAGCGAACCTCTATGTCGTGGTGATGCATCCAGGCGCTGACCACGGCCAGCCCCATCCCGAGGGCGAAGAGGTCCAGGTAGGCGGGGAGCCAGACGGTGGCCAACCTGAAGTACGGCGAATGGCCGGACTGGAAGGGCATGATCGTGAAGCGCCAGCCGAAGCTGACCGCCACCATGATCCCCAGGCCGATCAGCTCGATCCGCATGGTCTGGCGTTCGGTCCGTCTCGAACGGCCCCAGCCGATGAGGGCGGCGTAGAGCGGGATGAAGATATAGAAGGTCATCTCGACACAAAGGGACCAGGCGGCCGAGATCCCCTTCAGGTCCTGGGTCGGGAGGTAGATCTGGCCGAACAGATAGTGGCTCAGTGTACGCCACCCAGCCTCCCGGTCCGATCCCCGGCCCGACGTGGAGAATCGAGGTGGTGACGAAGAGCACCAACCAGTAGGCCGGGACGATCCGCAGGATCCGCCTGAGCCAGAAGGCACCCGTGGCCGGCCTGGGCGCACCGGCCAGGTGGGCCACCACGAAAGGTCGATAGAGCAGAAACCCCGAGATCAAGAAGAAGACCGACACCCCGATCTCGAGCCGGGCGGTGTACATCCCGACGGCGTGGGGGTTCCGTGGGGTGAGCCCCGAGACGAAACCGACGTGGACGACCACGACGGTGATGGCCGCGATGGCCCGCAGGCCGTCGAAGGCGGGGAACCGGGGCGGGCGGCGCACGACGGCCGACTCGGGCCCCGGCGCGATCACCTTGGGTTGGCTCGAGACGGCGTGCTTGGGGTTGCTCATGGCAGGGCGCGCCGCATCGGTGGGAGCGCCGTGCTCATGGCGGCGAGCAGGACAAGCCGGACGGCGCCTCGACTGACGCCGGCGTCATCTGCCCCGAGTCACCTGGGAGGCCAACGCCTCGAGGGTCAGAAAAGCCGCCCGTTCCCAGGTCATTCCCTCGACGCGCCGGAGCGCGCCCTGGCTGAGCCGGCGGCGCAACATGGGGTTGGCCAGGATCGACCCGGTCGCTTCGATCAGTTCGGGCAGCGTGGAGACCAAGAATCCGGACTCGTCGTCGATGATGGCGTCCTGGTGGCCGGGGATCCGGGTGGCCACGGCCGGCGTGCCACACGCGGCCGCTTCGGTCAGGGTCATGCCCCACCCCTCGTGGGACGACGTGGAGCTCACCACCCAGGCCCGCCGGTAGGCGTCGACCAGGTCGGCATCGGAGAGTCGGCCGGGCAGGGAGAACCATCGGCCGGCGTCGGCCGCGGCGATCTGGGCCTCGAGCGCCGGCCGCTCATACCCCTCCCCGACAATCAGGGCCTCGAGGTCGGGGTGGATCTTCCGCAGCGCCACCATGGCCTCGATGAAAAGGTCGAACCGCTTGACCGGGACCAGGCGACCCACGGCGATCACCAGTGGGGTCGGACTGAGGGTTCCCGCCGGTGCGAAGCGGGGGTCGACCCCGGGCGGGACGACCGTGACCCGTTCGGCCGAATGCCCGAGCTTGCTGACCAGGTCGTGCTTGGCCGAGTTCGACAGCGTGACGATCTCGGTGCGCCGGTAGAAGGGAGGGGCGAGCCGGTCTTCGACCGTGCGTCCGAGCGGGGCCAGCCGGGGCGAGAGCACCATGTCCCACATTTCGGCATGGACGTGATGGAGGAAGACGATCCGCGGCGCCCGGCTCCACACGGGCGAGAAGAACGGCATGCCGTTCCAGATCTCCACCAGCCCGTCCCCGGTCCCGATCTTGCCCCGGAATCCGGCGACCGCAGTGCGCGGGAACACGGCGTAACGGCCCGCCCGACGATTGACCGTGTAGCCGTTCCGGACAATCTGCCGGGCCGCCCCGTCCACTCTCGAGGTCCAGAGGCGCACGTCGATGCCCCCCTCGGCCCACCGCTGCAGGATCTCGTCCGCGTGCAGCTCGGACCCGCCGGCCTCCACATCATCGAGGTCCCTCCAGGCGACCACATCGACCTTGCGGATGCCGGCCGCTTCGGCCATGAGCCCGATGCGTTCCCCGCTCTCGACCCGGCGCTGGGCCAACTCCCGGCGCCGCACGTCCTCTTCTGCCTCTTCGCGTGGGAGACCCGAGGACCTGGCCAGATTCCTCACCCCGGGGCCGAGAGACCCGTGTTGCACACCGTCATCCACAGCGGCCTCCGAGTTCGCCCCGGTGGATACTAACCAGCCGCGCGCGCGGACTGGCGCCCATTCGTGACCTGGTCACGTCGGGCGCCCCCAGCCCGCCCCCAGGCGGGGCGACTCGCCGAGGCAGCCCGAAGAGTCGAGACTACTTGCCCAGGCGAGACGATTCATGGGCCAGGCCGAGACGCACCAGCGTGGGAAGGATCTGCGGCCGCAGCAGCATCCCCCCGAGCACGGAGATGTGCTCGTTGTCCGGGTTCCGGACCCGCACCCCGTTGAGGTACGACGTGTACGTCCCGGCCGGATCGACCAAGCGGTTCAGGTCGATCACCGACGCCCGGCCCGGGAAGCGGGCCACCACCCGGCGGACAAGGGCGTTGTAGTCGTTCGTGCGAACCGGCTGGTTGATATCCCAGGGCGTCCCGTTCGGCGCTTCGGTGGTCTGCGTGATGTACGGAAGGGTGAAGATCACCACATGGGCACCCTTCGACGACAGGATCCGGATCGCCTCGGCCAGCTCGGCCGAGTACACCCGATCCCACGCCGGCTGCCCGATCCGGGTCCATTTGCCGTCGATGATGCGATCGGAGACCTCCCACCGTCCGAGCTCCACCGCGACGACGTCGGGATTCACCCGGTCGATCAGCCGCCGCCACGTCTGCGGCCAATTGGCGCAGCCCTGGGCGGCCCGGGTGATCGACCCTTCGATGTTCACGGTGCTGTCGGGATCGAGGTCGCACCCGATCTTTCCCTTGCTGTCGAGCGAGACGCCCCACCGTCCTGCGTCGATGCGGAGTCCCTCCCCCAGGGTCAGGGCCATGGAGTCGCCGAGCAGGAGGGTCCGGACATCCTTGCCCTGCACCAGGTCGGCCGGTCGGCGTCCGGGGCAGCGCGAACAGGGCCTGGTGCGCCGGCGCGGCCGGCGACGGGGCCGGGAGGGTCGCCAGCACGAGAGCCGTGACGACGATGGCAACGCTGATGGGCAGGGCCATCACCAGGTGCGCGCCCTTGAGGAACGTGCGCTGACGGATCGGCATCTCGACGACGTGGTACGAGACGACAGCGGCGGCGAAGGTCACGCTCAGCCGCACGGCCAGCAGGGCCGCCCCCGAGAGACCGGTGTGCGCACTGTCGATCATCAGAAATATCGGATAGTGGTAGAGGTAGAGCCCGTAGGAGATCCGGCCGATGTAGCCGAGCACCCCCCACCCCAGGAGTCGGGCAAGCAACGCCCGGGGCTCGACCGAGACGAGCAGGATCACCGCCGCGCTGGCCGCGGCCACCAGCAAGAACCCGCCCTGGTAGAGGAAATTCCCCTGACCGCTCACGCTGTGCAGCGCCCAGAGCAGGAACAGGGCGCCGAGCCCACCGACAACCGTCACCGGCCACCGCCAGGCCCGCGCGTGACGGGCGATGGCCGGCGCGGCGATGGCCAGCACCGCACCGGCCATCACTTCCTGGACGCGCGTGTCGGTGCCGTAATAGAGCCGCGACACGCTGACCCCCTGGTGCAGGAGCACCGGGGTCAGCACCGCCGAGGCGACCATACTGACCGCCGCCACCACGGCGAGCGCCCGCCGTCCTCCCCGGCGCAGGACGAAGAGGGCCACCGCCGGCCAGACCAGGTAGAACTGCTCCTCGACCGCCAGCGACCAGGTGTGCAGGAGCGGCGAGGGCGGACCGAAATGCACGAAATAGCTCTGCCCGGAGAAGATGAAGCGCCAGTTGGCGACGTAGAGAATCGTGGCCAGGGCGTCGCCGCGCAGCGTGCTCAACGTGTCGGTCTCGGCGAACCACTGGGCGTAGGCGGCGACGAGCAGGAGGAGGATGAAGAGGCCGGGGAGGAGCCTCCGGGCCCGGCGCTCGTAGAAGCGGCGGAAGGAGAGGGTCCCGGTCCTCGACCATTCGCCGACCAGCAGCGAGGTGATGAGGAAGCCGGAGAGGACGAAGAAGATGTCCACGCCGAGGAGCCCGCCGCCGAACCCGGCCACCCCGCCGTGAAATCCCAGCACACCGATCACCGCGACGGCTCGGATTCCATCGAGTCCACGGATGTGGGGGCCGGTCAGGCGGACCTCGGAGTTGCTGACCGCCGGTGCGGGTTCCATGGTCGAGACGGCCGTCGATGGCCGCACGTCGGACCGGGCCATGGGGCAATCGTAGCGGCGCCCTCTCGCCAATTGCGGTCTGACCGGGACTTTCCCGGGCCTGAAACGACGCACCGCGCGGAGCCGGAGACCTAGGCTGACCGGTCATGCGCCACGGGAGGAGGCCGGCACCACGTTGGTGGCCGTGGTTAGGGCTTTTCATGGCAATCGGCCTGGCCATCCGGCTGGACACCGTCTATTCCCAAAAGGGCAAGGTCGCCGGGGGGGACGCCTACTACTACTACAACGCCGCCAAGCTCCTCGTGAGCGGGCACGGCTTCATCAACCCTTACCTGTACATCCCCCACGGGGCGCACCACGTCGTGCAGTCGGCGGACTTCCCCCCGCTCTTCATCCTCGTCCTGGCCATCCCGTCGGTCGTCGGCCTGAAGAGCTTCCTGGCGGCGCGGGTGTGGTGCTGCATTCTGGGCACCGCGGCCATCGGCGTCTGCGGCTACACCGGGCGCGAGATCGGCGGGCGGAGGGCAGGGCTCATCGCCGCCTTCATCCTGGCCGTGTACCCGAATATCTGGATGACCGACGAGTTGGCGCTGTCGGAGGCGCTGGCGCCCCTGCTGGTGGCGACGCTGCTGCTCTTCGCCTACCGGTTCTGGAACGACCCGGGTGTCAAGCGGGGGATATGGCTCGGCGTTGCGATGGGCATCGCCATGCTGGGACGGGACGAGCTCACGTTCCTGGTCATCTTCCTCGTCGTGCCGCTGGTGCTCCTGGCCCGGGCGCTCAGCTGGAAACGACGCTTCGCCGTCCTCGGGATCGCCCTCTTGGCCACGGGACTCGTCGTGGCGCCCTGGGTCGGGTACAACCTGAGCCGGTTCCAAAAGCCGGTCTTCATATCCACCGGACTCGGTGTGACGCTGGCCTCGGCCGACTGCGCCGCCACGTACTCCGGACCGGCCGAGGGCTACTGGTCGATGCCCTGCGCGCTGGCCATCTCCCACAACCCGTGGTTCAAGGAGCATCCGAAGGCGGATGACTCCGCCCAGGGAGACGAATACCAGCACCTGGCCCTCGACTACGTGCGGAGCCACGAGAACCGACTGGTACCCGTGACCCTCGCCAAGATCGGTCGGGCCTTCGGCTTCTTCCATCCTCTCCAGCAGATCGAGTTGGACTCCTATATCGAGACGAGGCCGTACCATTGGGCGCTCGTCGGCCTCGGGATGTACTACGCCCTCCTGGCGCTGTCGATCGGGGGCACCGTCGTCCTCCGCCGCCGCCGGATCCCCTCGTTCCCGCTCTGGGCCATCGGCCTCGACGTGGTCTTCTCGGTGGCTCTCACCTTCGGGCAGACCCGTTACCGGACCACCTTCGAGGTGTCACTGGTCCTGATGGCCGCCGTCATGCTCGACGCCATCTGGTCGGCCCTGCGTCGCGGGCGCCAGGCGACCCCCGAATCCGATCTTCGCGGACCCGGCCTCGGACCCGGACCCCGACCCGTCGCCTGGCGAGCGCCTCGACGAACACGCCTTGACCTCGTAGGACGACGCGCTCCCGATGCCCCAGAGCCCGAAGATAATCGTGGTCCTCCCGGCCCTCAACGAGGAGAGCACGGTGGCCATCGTCGTGAAGGAGGTGCAGGCCGCCGTGCCGGACGCCACCGTCCTGGTGGTCGACGACGGCTCGGTCGACCAGACGGGCGAACGGGCCCGCCATGCCGGGGCCGAGGTCGTCACGAACCCCTTCAACCTCGGGGTCGGGGGCGCCATGCGGGTGGGATTCCGGGTGGCCGAGGCCAACGGGTACGACCTCCTCTTGCAGGTGGACGCCGACGGCCAACACGACGCACGCGACATCCGGCTGCTGCTGGCCGCCTTCGATGACGAGCCGGGGCCCCAGGTGGTGATCGGGGCCCGCTTCGCCGGCCAGGACTACGTTGCCGTCCCCCGGGCGCGCCGGGCCGCCATGCGGATACTGGCCCGCTACCTCTCGCGGGTGACCAGGACCCACCTCACCGATGTGACCTCGGGGTTCCGCGCCCACAACCGCCCTGCCATAGAGCTCTTCGCCCGGAGCTACCCGGCCGATTACCTCTCCGACACCGTCGAGTCACTGATCATCGTGGCCGATGCCGGTGGCCGCATCCATCAGGTCCCGGTGGGGATGCGGGCCCGGCTGGCCGGGTTTCCCAGTCAGCCCCCGGCGCGCGCCGCCTTCTACCTACTGCGGGTGGTGGTGTTCCTGGCCCTGTCGGTATTCCGCCGCCACTCCCACTCCACGAGAACACCGAAGACGGAGGAGCTATGACCGGAGTCCACATCATCGCCCTGATCAGCGCGCTGGTCACGCTCAGCGTGATCGTCGAGTTGTCCCGCCGGCGGCACCTGCACGAGAAATACGCCGTCATGTGGCTGGCCGTGGCCGTCGTCATCGCGGTGTTCGCCATCTTCCCGGGACTGTTCAATTCCATAGCCCACGGGGTCGGCGTGAAGAACCCTCCCGACCTGCTCGGCGTGCTGGCCGATCTCTTCCTCCTCACCGTCTGCGTGAGGTTCAGCGGGGAGATCGGTCGCCTGGAGGACCGCTCGCGCGTCCTGGCCGAGGAGGTGGCGCTCCTGCGCAAGGATCTGGACGACCGGACCAGCGAGCGCACGTAGTCAATCGGGCCGGTGGGCGGCCGGCCGGCGCCGAGCCGCCGCCGGGGCGCCGCACACGGCCAATCGGCCATCGGGCTGCCGAGGCCCGCCCGATACGCAGTGCCAGACTGACCCGGCGTGGCATTGAAGAGGTACGAGCCCCAGTGGGACGGCATCCGCGCCCTGGCCATCTCCATGGTGGTGGCGTACCACCTCGGGTACCTCCCCGGCGGCTGGTTGGGAGTGGACACGTTCTTCGTCCTGTCCGGGTACCTCATCACCTCCATGCTGCTGGTGGTGGAACGACCACCGGGGAACGTCCTGGCCTTCTGGGGACGCCGGGCCCGGCGCCTGCTGCCCGCGGTGCTCGTGCTCCTGCTCGTGCTCTCCGTCTACGCCCTCGTCGGCGGGCCGGGGCTGGTGCCGGCGCAGCTCCGCTCCCCCGCCCTCGCCACGCTGTTCTACGTCGCCAACTGGCAGCAGATCGCGGCCGGCCACAGCTACTTCGCCCAGTTCACCTCCGTCAGCCCGCTCCAGCACACCTGGTCCCTGGCCATCGAGGAGCAGTACTACCTGGTCTGGCCCCTCCTGATCGCGGCCATCTTGTTCGTGGTCGGCCACCGCCGGTGGTCGCGGCGAGCCCTGCTCGCCGCCACCCTCACCCTCGCCGTGGCCTCGGCGGTGTGGATGGGGGTGGCGGCCCATCACTTCGGGCCCAATCGGGCCTACCTCGGGACCGACACCAGGGCCTGGGAGCTCCTACTCGGCGGGGCGGCCGCCATGATCTGGCCGCCCGGCCGCGCCGCGCGCCCGAGGGCGGGAGCTCGGGCGGGGGTCGCCACGGCCGACTGTGGTCATGGCTCACCGCGCTCGGGGTGTGCGGGGTGGCGCTCGGGACCATGCACGCCGGTGGCCCGCCCGGCTGGATCTGGGACGGCGGTCTGGTGGCCATCGCCGCCTGCGCCGTCATGGTGGTGGTCGGCAGCGTGCAGGCCCGCGACGGGGTCGTCGGCCCGGGGGCTGGCGTGGGCCCCTTTGTGCTGGTTGGGCATCATCTCCTACAGCCTGTACCTGTGGCACTGGCCGGTGATCGTGCTCATGACCACCGACACGACCGGGCTGTCGGGGTGGCCCCTGCTGGTGGCCCGGCTCGCCACCATGATGACGGCCGCCTGTGCCAGCTTCTACCTGATCGAGCGGCCGCTGCGCCGGGCCGACTGGGGCGGGCTGGGCCGCCGCGTGCGGATCCGGGCTCCGGGCATCGCCTCCCTCGGGGTCCTGGCCACCGCCGCCGTCATCCTGCTCGGGACCGTGACCGGCCCGGTGGCGTCGACGGCCGCGGTGTCCACCCACGCCGCCCGCCGCGGCCGCCGCGGCCGCCTCGGCCGCCGCCAAGGCCGACGTCCAGCTCGACATCCCGCCGGCCACCCCCGCCGACCCCTATCGGGTGCAGATCTTCGGCGACAGCGTCATGTTCGACAGCTCGCTCGGCATCCTCGCCGCGCTGCAGTCCACCGGTGAGGTGACGGTCACGGCCAACTCCGCCTTTCCCGGATGGGGGCTGACCACCCTGCATACCTGGCCGTCCTGGGTGGCGCACAACCTGGTCACGTACCACCCACAGATCGCCATCGGGAGCTGGTCGTGGGACGACACGGAGGCCCTCACGGACCCCGTCGCCTACCGGGCCCTGCTCGAGGGCTTCATGCGGGCCATGCTGGCCCCTCCAGACGGCGTCGACGTCGTCGTGCTCCTGCAGTTCCCCCAGGCCGGCCCGGACACCAGCATCAGCGACCCGGTGGTGCGCCAGCAGACCTGGGTGAAACAGAACCGCGCCCAGAATGCGTGGAACGCCATCGCCCGCCAGGTGGTGGCGGCCTTTCCGGGCCACGCCCTCTACCTGACCACCGACGAGCTGTTCGCCCCCCACGGTCGATTCTTCACCTGGATGCAGACCCCGCAACACAAATGGGTGCGGGCCCGCAAGCTCGACAACACCCACATGTGTCCCTACGGCGCCGCCCAGTTCGGCGCCTTCCTCACCGAGGACCTGACGCCGTACCTCCAGCTGCCGGCCATGAAGCCGGGCTGGGAATACGGGTCGTGGACGCTCGATTCCCGCTACAACGACCCCGTCGGCGCCTGTCCCGACGACCAGCCGCCTCCCGGTTATACGGGCGCGGCGGTGCCCCGCACGTGATGGGCCCGCAGGTGGACGATCGAGAACGCCACCACCACGGTGAGGGCCATGCTCCCCTGCACCACCAGCTCCGCCCGCGCCGTGCCCATGATCCCCCCGTGCGCCACATGGATCAGGATGAGGAGGCAGACCATCCCGATGCCGAGAAAGGCCACGATCCAGCGCCGGGCCGCCCCGAGTAGGTAGTTGGTGAGGACGACGGCGAGCCCGAGGCAGGCCATGGCGCCCACCAGGGTGGCGAAGGCCGGAGCCCCACCGGCCAGGCGCGCCCCGAAGAACAGCGTGAGGAACTGCCGGGGGACGGCGAGTGCCACGAGGAGGAGCAGCACGGTGGGGATGAAGAAGAACACGAGGGTCACCCCCAGTTGGCGCAGCGCGTGCCCGCCCCGGTGCCAGCGGATCGACGCTTCGGGGAGGATGTAGCTTCCGAGCAGGATGGCCCCGAAGACCAGCGCCTTGGACGCCACCGAGATGGCCGCGTAGGACCCGGCGTTGGCGTGATGCAGGCGGCCCACCAAAATAACGTCGGCGTTCTGGAGCACGCCGAGGAAGGCAAAGCCGATCAGGGCGGCGGCCAGGTCGATCGACAAGGTCCGCGAGAGGCTCGACTGATCAGCCGGCAGCGCCGCCTGCACCGCGTAGTCCCAGGCGCGTCGACTCGACAGGTGGGCCTGGGCGGCGGCCACCACCTCACCGATCAGCAAGCCCGAGCGCGTAGCCCCAGATCCCCCAGCCCAGCTCGGCGAAGGTGAGCACGAGCACCGTGCGGACGCCGATCTCGACCATCAGGCTCATGCCCAGGCTGGCGTAGCGCCGGTGGGATTGAAGAACGGCCCGGTCCAGGCACAGCAACAGCCAGAACCCTGCCGCGATCATCGTGAAGGCGACACCGCCGTCGTCGGGCAGCCGCAGGGCGTGGGAGACCGGCGCCTCGACGGCGACGGAGACGACCGACCAGATGGCCACCCCGAACGCGGCCTTGCGGTACAAACGGACCGTCCAGGCCCGGGCGTCGGCGCCGTGACCCGAGGTGGTCATGGCGGTGATCCGCCGCACCACGCTGACCAGGAGGGCCGAGCCGGGCATGGAGAGCACGAAGAAGAGGCCGAGGAGCTGGGCAATCCCCCCGTATTGGTTCGTCGTGAGCAACCGGGCCACCACCACGGTGGCCACGACGTTCAGGGCGTTGGCGATGAGACCGCCCACGGCGAGCGGCCCCGCTTGGAAGATCCCGCTGAGGAAGGACTCCGGGCCTTCCGGGCCCTCGGCGCCGACTATGCCCTGCGCCGCTTCGGCCTCGGGATACGGGTCGATCACCATACCGGTGGAAGGGGTCAACGCAATGGTGTCGACCAGGGCTTCCTCGGACTTCTGCCACGACCACCGCACTAGTCGCCGACGTCCATCTTCGTCACGTTACCTTGGGGCTTCATGAGCTCGGGGCCTTGGGAGGGCCCAGGTGACCTGCGGCGCAGCGGGGCACCCCCATGGACGCAGTGACCACCCCGGCGGCCGTCTTGGTCTCATGGAGGCGCACGCAGCCCTGCAGCGCCGAGTCGGTCACGGCTCCGGCCGCGCTGGCCGACCCGGGAGGGCTGTGGACGTCATCCCAGACCCACGCCCCGGCCTGAACGACCGGGAGCCGCCCCAGCACCGCCGTCATGTACGCCGCGGCGTAGCTGGGATCGTGCCCCTGTTGGACGGCCAGGCCCGACGGCTCCGGGGCGATCACCACCGTGTTCACCTTCCAGATGCGCAACGCGCCACGCACGGCGGCGAGGTTGGCCGGCGTCGGGTCCGGCTCGGTCAGGGAGAACCCGAGCGACAGCACGTTCAGCACGTCGAATCCCGGTCCGGCCCGTCCGGCCCGGACGCTCGTCCCTTCGGGGCCGGCCCCGCCGGCCTGGCTGTAGGCCAGCTCGTTCACCGCCTGCCAGGCCAGGACCACCTGGATCCCCGAGAACGGCGCCGGGTACGAGAGCAGCACCCGGCCCGGGGGCAGGTGGGGGGCCACCGTGGTGTACCACCGTGGCAGGACCACCGCCTCCATGGTGAACGGCAGGTCCGGCAGGAGGTTGACGGCCAGAGGGACCAGGGCCACCGCCCCCACCCCCAGCGCGCCGGCGATGCCCACCAGGTTGGCCCCGGGCCCACGCAGCCCCAGACGGGCGGGCAGGCTGGCGCGCGCCCGGTCAATGATCAGGGCCGCCATGACCGTGGCGGCCAGGAAACCGACCGCCATGAAGCGCTGGGGAAGGATGTTGTCGACCAGCGGGATGTGGGCGAAGAACCGGGCCGGCACCCACGGGCCCGTGCGCAGGTCGAACGAACAGGCCACGCAGACGGCCAGGAGCAGGCCGTAGAACCAGAGCCGCCGGTCCCGGAACCAGACGGCGGTGCCGCCGGCCACCACGATGAGGAGCCCCCAGCCGAGATAGGACCCCGAGGGAAGCGGACGTCCCGCATAGCCCCCGTAGGCGGCGACGACGGACAGGGTGTTGTTCGGGACGGGGTCGACCAACAACGAACGGGTGATGCCATCGAGCGTGTCGATGTCGGGCCAGACGACACCGGACAGATGGGCCGGACCGGTGAGGGCGAAGAGGACCGGATAAGCCAGGAGAACCCCGCCGACGACCGCCCCTACGCCGAGCGCCGCTGCCGGCGTGGGGCGCCAGCACCCGCAGCCGCTCCCGATCCGCCACGTACGCCGTCGCCGCCAGCACGGCCACGGAGAAGACGGTGAGCACGACGACCACCGCCAGCAACTCTGCGCTCAGGAAGAACTGGACGAAGACCAACAGGCCCAGGGCCACTCCGGCCCGGCGGGCGCGGTGGCGCTGCCGCACCAGGATCTCGTCGAGCACGGCCAGGATCAGCGGCAACACCATGAGGGCCGCCGTCATCAGGTGGCCGTACTCCAGGCTGGCCAGCATGAACGGTGAGAAGCCGTAGAGCAGGCCGCCGAGGTAGGCGGCCGGGAGCCAGCGCACCCAGCGGCGCAGGACGACGAACATGGAGAGGGCGGTGAGGGCCGGGACGAGGGTCGAGGCCAGGTTGAAGGACGCCACGGGCCCGAACAGCCAGGTCACCGGGATCAACGGCACCGTGAGGCCCATCACCGACGTCTGGTCCAAGAGGTTGATCCCGGCGGGGTGGAACATGGCGGTGGAATAGAAGGGGTTCTGGAGGTGGGCCAGGGACGTCGCCGGTGACTGGAAGAACCACAGGAACAGCGCCGGGTCGCCGCACCCGCAGAGCGTGTGGGTGCCCGCACCGTCGGCCCAGGCGTGCGCCCACAGCGCCAGGCCCAACCCGAGATAGGACGCTGCGGCCGCGGCAGTGAGCGCCCATCGTCGCCGACGGGTCACGGCCGTGCCCTACGAGGCGGCGGCGGACGGTGCGCGCGGGGGCAATATCGGGGCATCGCGCCCCGTCCCACCGCCCCGGCTCCCGCCTTCGTGGTACTCCTCCTCGACGTTGACCGCCCAGATGTCGTGCGACGCCCCGTAAATGTTCTCCACCGTGAGCATGGCGGTGTACATGGAGTGGTCCTGGTTGTTGTACTTGTGCATGCCGTTGCGGCCGACCGGGTGCACGTTGGGCGCCTGCGTCTCGAGGTAGCGCCGGATGATCTCGACGTTGGCCTTGTAGGAGAAGTCGTAGTACGGGTAGGCCTTGGGCACCCGCACCACGTAGCCCGCCTCGACGTCGCCCGGTTCGACCAGGCCGAGCTCGCCCAGCTCCTTGGTGGCCAGGACGATGAGGTCGTCGTCGGCCATCTCCCACATCTCGTCACCCTCGAAGACGAAGTACTCCAGGCCGAGGCAGGTGTGGCCGTCCTGGACCAGATAGGGCGACCAGGAGCCGTAGTTCTGGATCCGCCCCACGTTGACTTCGGGCGCGTGGATGTAGATCCAGTTGTCGGGAAAGCTGCGCGAGGCCGGCACGACCAGGGCCACCGTGAGGTAGTCGCGGTAGTGCAGGCCGTCGGCGGCGGCCAGCACCTCGGGCGGCGGGGGCGGCGACAGGGTGTGCACCAGCTCGCGCAGCGGCATGGTCGAGATGACGTGCGACGCCGTGATCTCGCGCTCGGTCACCGGCTCGGTCAGGTCGGTCCCGTCGGGCCGGTGACGGTAGACGACAGAGCGGGCCCGCCCGTCGGCCAGCTTGATGGCGGTCACCCGCGAGTTCAGGCGCAGCGTCCCCCCGGCGGCCTGCACCCTCTCCGCGCACACCTCCCACATCATCCCCGGGCCGAACTTGGGGTACTGGAACTCCTCAATGAGGGTGGTGATCTCCGTCTGCTTGCGCTTGGGCAGGATGGCGTTGATGACCGCCTTGCGCAGGTCCAGGTTCTTGATGCGCTGGGCGGCCCAGTCGGCCGGCATCTGCGAGACCTCCACGCCCCAGACCCGTTCGGTGTACGTCTTGAAGAAGGTGCGGTAGAGGCGCCAGCCGAAGCGGGCCACCAGCCAGTTCTCGTAGTTGTCCTCGTTGGCCGGCGGCCGGATGCGGGCCCACAGGTAGGAGAAGCCGCACAGGATCGACTCCCACAGGCCCAGGTTGCGCAGGGCGTTCATGGCCTTGAGGGGGTAGTCGTAGTACTTCCCCTTGTAGAAGATCCTGCTCATGCGGGGGCGGAGGAGGAAGTCGCCCTGGGGCAGTATCTCGTGCCAGAGCGCCTCCACCTCGGGCACCTTGGTGAAGAAGCGGTGCCCGCCGAGGTCGAAGCGGTAGCCGTCGCGCACCACGGTGCGGCTGATGCCGCCGACGACGGCGTCGGACTCGAGGACGACGGGGTGCTCCCCCCGCTTGGTGAGCTGGTAGGCCGCAGTGAGGCCACCCGGCCCAGCCCCCGCGATCACCACCGGTACGTCGTCAGCCATCGGGCAGCACGTTACCGGGTCGTCACCGGCCGGACCGGCATTTGGGTCGGGGACGGGCGCTCGGGTGGCGCTCGGGTCGAGGGACCCGATTTCGGGTCAGGGACCGAGTTCGGGTCAGGGGACCGAGATTCGGGTCAGGGGACCGAGATGTTGAGAAAGGCCAGGAGGGCGTACCCGGCCAGGGCGGCCGAGAGGATGGTCAGCACCGCCCGCTCGATCCGGGGCCCGCGGCAGATCAGGGCGGCCGCCACGGACAGGGGGAAGGCGCTCAGGGCATACCGCTCGAAGGAGTCCAGATTGGTCCCGGACACGGCTACGGCCAGGACCGCGGCGGCGAAGACGGTGTAGGGGGCCGGCAGGCGGCGCCAGCAGACCACGAGCAGGCCCAGCGCCACAATGACCCAGGGCACGTGGAGGGCGGTGCCGACGTGGTGGTGGAAGACGCCTCGCGGCATCGTGGACGAGCGTGACGAAGGGGTCCGAGAGACCCCCGTGATGGGTCGACTGGAACTGGACCCGCAGCGGCGCCCAGAAGTCCCCCACCTCGTGATGCGCCCACACCCCGAAGGCGAGGAGCCCGAGAACCGGGGCCGCCGTGGCCGCCAGGCCGATCAGGCGCTGGGCGCGACCCAGGCGGATCCACCAGCGTACGAGCTCGACCGCCACCACCAGGGCCAGCAGCACTCCGATGGGCCGGGTCAGGGCGCCGGCGAACCCGAGCACGCCGGCCAGGGCGAAGTTGGGCCGCCGTGCCGCGCCGTGCCCGGGGCCCGCGCCGGGCGCCGGCCGCAGGGCCAGGAAACACCCGATCGAGAGGCACAGCAGGGTCGACTCGGCGTAGCCCATGACGAGGACGTAGGCCGCCGGGCTGAGGCTGAGCAACCAGATGGCGCGGCGGGCCACCAGCGGATCGCCCGTCTCGCGGCGGACCAGCGCGAAGAGCAGGACGGTGGCCACGAAGGCCGCCACGTTGGCCACGACCAGCAGGGCCGCACCATCGTCCACTCCGGGCAGCCAGCCCACGGCGTGGGTCAGGGCGGGGACGGCGGGAAAGAAGCGGAGCGCCTCCTTGCCGAGGGGGTGGTAGCCCACCCGGGCGATCGTCTCGTAGTACCCGGCGTCCCACCCGAGCAGGCCCTCGTGCACCCGGGCACCCGCCCCGGCTCCCGCACCCGGCCCGGACGGGTGGAGCCGATCGACGGCGAAGTGGGCCAGCCCCAGCGCCCCGATCACCACCGCCCGCGCCACCAGGAAGGGGAGCACGGCCTCGGCCACCGGCTGGCGCAGCCGCGTGATCGTGCTCGTCATGACCCGATCACGACGTCCGCGGGGCGTACTCGGTGAGGTTCATGGGCTCGTAGTACTTGCTCGGGCTGTTGGTCACCCAGGTGTGCCCCCCGGCGGTGAGCTGCGGGGAGAGCAGTGTCGCCGCCATGACCTGGCACTTGATGCCGTAGGTCTGGTAGCCCGGCTGCCAGACCAGCCAGATGTGGTGGGCGGTGCCGGCATCGGCCACCAACTGGGATGCGAAGACGGTCGCCTTGGCCGCGTGCACCACCTTGGCGTAGTTGACCCAGTCGACGAACTGGGGGCTCGTCCCCCGCGGGAAGGTCAGCATCTTGTACTGGCCCGGGTCATCGATCAACCGGTAGACGGAGGGGCCGATCTGGTCAGGGCAGAAGGCGATGACGTCGCCCGGCTTGGCCATGCTGTTGATGACGGCGGCCACCTTCGTGGCCTGGGTGCGCTGCGTGTCGATGTTCTGGACCGAGCCGATCAGCCCGGCCACCGCAGCGATCGCCACCACGATCAACCGGATCCGCGTCGCGAGGAGGGTCGTCGTCCCCAGGGCGACCAGCAGGAGCAGGGGCAGGAAGACCACGGCGGCGTAGCGGGGGGCAAAGGCGCTGGAAGTGAGGATGCCGCCGGCGATGGCAGCGAAGAGGGTCCCCACGACGGCAATGGATGTGCCCCGGGCCCGCGGGCGCCCATGGGTGTCGAGCTCGATGATCCGGGTGCTCCGGCCGATCCCGAACAGCGCCAGGGCGAACAGCGCGAAGTACAGCAGCGCCAAGAGCCGGCCCTGGTCGGTCCCGGCGGTCGACAGCGAGCCCTGATTGGCCGTGAACCCGGTGACCGCGTTGATCACGGCGGCGAAGTTGGGTGGGGCGGCCCACGGCGTCCCGGTGTACCGGGACTGGTAGACGAAAATCGGGAGCCACGGCACGAACAACAGGCACCCCACCACCACGGCGCCAAACGCCGTCAGCGGACGCTTCCAGGCGGCGGCGCTGGTCCCGGTCCAGCCCCCCTCCTCGGGGGCGGCGGCGTCCGCCCCGTCCGCGTCCACAGTCGCCGCCCCGTCCGCGTCGAGTGCGGCGTGGGCGCCCACGCCCACCGCCACCGGGGCTCCCACGGCCACGCCCACGGCCACGGCCACGGCGGCTTCCTGGCGGTGGCGGCCTACCAGTCCCACGACCAACAGCCAGAGTCCGACCACCCCCACCAGGTACAGCGACCAGTACTGGGTGTACAGCAGGGCGGCCGTCACCACCGCGACAGCGATCAGGTTCCCCGGTCGGGGCGCCTCCAACGCCCGGGAAAGGGCGAGGAACCCGCACCCGGTCAGGAGGATCACCAGGCCGTACATACGCGCCTCGGTCGAGTAGTACACCGCGAACGGGGCGCTGGCCATGAGGACCAGGGTCGTCCAGCCCACCACGCGTCCGCCGAAGCGGTTGCCGGCCAGCCAGGCCACGGGGAGGGTCAGGACCCCGATCAACCCGGAGAGCGACCGGGTCGCCATGTCGGACTGCCCGAACAGGCGCATCCAGAAATGCAGGAGGTAGTAGTACAGCGGGGGAGCCCCGTCCTGCTTGACCGAGCCTGCGATCTGCGAGAGGGGCAGGCGGGCCCGGTCGACGGTAAGCGCTTCGTCTAACCACAGGGCCGAGTGGGTATAGAAGCGCAGGATGACGCCAAGCGCGACCACAGCCACCACCCCGATGCCGACTACCGTTCGCACACGGCCGGTCAGTGCCGGTACAGGGAGGGCCTCAGACATGGGGCGCATGGTAGGGCACCGGGTCTAGGCTCGTCCGCCGCAGAGAGCACAGGTCGACAGCGGGCACGGGAAGGGGGGCGCCGGGGTGGGCAGGTACATAGCCAAACGCGCCGTCCTCCTCGTCATCATCGTGTTCTTCGTGTCGGTGGCCGCGTTCTTCCTGGTCCACCTGCTGCCGGGCAACCCCGCGGTCGCCATTCTCGGGCCGAACGACACCCCGCAGAACGCGGCGATCCTCAACCACCAACTCGGTCTCGACAAGCCGCTCTGGCAGCAGTACTTCATCTGGATCGGCCACGTCTTCCAGGGCGACCTGGGCCAGTCCTTCACCACCCATCAGACGACGATGAGCATCATCTCGGAGTCGTTCCCCATCGACATCGAGCTGATCATCTTCTCCCAGCTGCTCGCGGCCGCCGTCGCCCTGCCCATGGCCATCCGGGCCTCCCGGCGCCCGAACCGCATGTTCGACCAGTCCGCCAACGGCGCCGCGTTCGGCATGCTGGCCCTCCCCCCGTTCGTCATCGGGCCCGTCCTCGTCCTGATCTTCGCCGTGCACTGGCACGTCTTCCCCGGCCCGGCGTCCTACGTCCCTTTGACCCAGGACTTCTGGTCCAACATCCATACGATGCTGCTGCCGGCCATCATCCTGGCCCTCGGCTCGATCGTCGTGTACTTCCGCCTCCTGCGCAACGACCTCATCGCCACCTTGCAGGAGGACTTCATCACCATGGCCCGCTCCAAGGGGCTCACCGACCGTCGCATCATGTGGCGCCATGCACTGCGGCCCTCATCGGTCTCCCTCCTGGCCGCGGCCGGGGTGACCATCAGCGGGCTCATCGCGGGCACCTTCGTCGTCGAACTGCTCTTGCAGCTGCCCGGGCTGGGACTCCAGCTCATCACGGCCATCAACCAGGACGACTACACGGTGGTGCAGGGCATCACCCTGGTCGTCGCCGTGGCCGTCGTGCTGGTCAACTTCTTCTTCGACTTCCTCTTCACCATCGTGGACCCGAGGATCGCCCGTGACTGACATCATCCCGACGCAGAACGAGGGCATCGAAGTGGCGTTCCTGGACGGGCCGACACAGCTCATCCCAGGTGAGATGGTGCCACCGAGCAAGAAGAAGTTGGGCGTCTTCTTCTGGATCTGCGCCGGCTGGATCGCACTGCTGATCCTGGTGGCTATCTTCGCCAACCTGCTCCCGCTGCCCAATCCCGACTACCAGAACTTCGGCGCCCCCCAGAACGGTGCGCCCGCCTGGGGCCACCTGCTCGGCACCGACGACCTCAACCGCGACATCTTCAGCCGCCTGCTCTACGGGGCCCGGGTGTCGCTGGTGGTCGGCTTCGGGGGCGCCTTCATCGGCATGATCCTCGGCGGACTGCCGGCCATGTACTCGGCCTACCGGCGGGGGCGCTCCGACACCGTGCTCAACACGGTCTCCTACGCCGTGCTGGCCTTCCCGGCCCTGGTGGCGGTCATCGCCATCGGCGAGTTCTGGGGCCACGAGCTCTGGAAGATCACCGTGGTCATCGGCGTGTTCAGCGCCCCCCTGATCTTCCGGGTCGTCCGGGCGTCGACCCTGTCCTATGCCACCCGGGACTTCGTCATGGCCGCCAAAGCCCTGGGGGCGAGTGATCGCCGCATCCTGGCCCGGGAGCTGTTCCCGAATATCCTGCCCACCATCGTCTCGTTCGGGTTGATCGCGGTGGCCACCATCATCGTGTTGGAGGGCACCTTGGCCTTCTTGGGACTGTCGGTGCCACTGCCCACGCCGAGTTGGGGCAACATGCTCAACGAGGGCGCCGGCCTCCTCTCGGGCGGGAAGGGCCAGACCAACCCGTGGCTGGTGATCTTCCCCGCCATCGCCATGTTCTCGTTGCTCTTCGCGCTCAACGTGGTGGCCGACAAGCTGCGGGCCTATTTCGACGTGACCGAGGTCAAGCTGTGACCCGGGTGACACTATGAACTGGCTGCCCGAACCGACCGTGCAGACGGCCCCGTTGCTGGCCGTCGACGACCTCAAGGTCTCATTCGCCACCCCCCAGGGCGAGCTGCGCGCCGTCCAAGGGGTCTCGCTGACCCTCGAGCGGGGGAAGACGTTGGGCATTGTGGGCGAGTCCGGATCGGGCAAGACCGTGCTGTCTCGGGCCATCATGGGGCTGCTCCCCCAGGGTTCGGCCACCCAGACGGGCTCGGTCCGCTACCAGGGCCAGGAGATCCTCAACGCGCCGAACAAGGAGCTGCGCCGCCTCTGGGGCACGCAGATCGCCATGGTCTTCCAGGATCCGATGACCTCCCTCAACCCGGTGCAACGGATCGGCCACCAGATCACCGAGACCCTCAAGCTCCACCTGAAGCTGGGGCGGGACGAGGCCAAGGAGACGGCCCTCTCCCTGCTCATGCAGGTCGGGATCCCCTCTCCGGTGGAGCGCTACGACGCCTACCCCCACCAGCTCTCCGGCGGCATGCGCCAGCGGGTGATCATCGCCATCGCCCTGGCGTGCGCCCCCCGGCTGCTGATGGCGGACGAGCCGACCACGGGGCTCGATGTCACCGTGCAGGCGCAGATCCTGGATTTGTTGAGCACGCTCCAGCGCGACCGCGAGATGGGCATGGTGCTGGTCACCCACGACCTCGGGGTGGTGGCGACCCGCACCGACGAGATCATCGTCATGTACGCCGGCAACGTGGTCGAGCGGGCCCCGACCGCGGCCCTCTTCTCCCATATGTCCATGCCCTACACCGAGGGGTTGCTGCGCTCGATCCCCCGCATCGGCGACCCCAGCCACACGCGGCTGCAGTCGATTGAGGGGCGACCGCCCAACCTGATCTCGCCGCCTCCCGGCTGCCCGTTCGCACCGCGGTGCCCCTACGTCCAGGACAAGTGCCGCCAGGAGAAGCCCCCCTTGGTCGAAGGAGCCGTCCCCGGTCACAGTTACGCCTGCTGGTTCCCCCTGCCCACGCAGGAGGCGGCGGTGGCGGCCGGGGCCGGCGGCGGGGGAGGGGAACCGGCGTGAGCGAGGTGAGCACCGGGGCCGGCGTGGCCGCACCGAGCGGGGGACGCCCTTCGGGGGACGTGAGCGGGGGAAGCACTTCGGGGGGCGTGAGCCCCGGGGCCGGGGCATCGTCGCCGGGCGCAGGCGCCGGGGCGCGTGCGGATGGCCCGCTGCTCGCCGTCGACGACCTCTTCGTCTCGTTCACCAAGGGCCACAGCACCGTGCAGGCGGTGGCGGGTATCAGCTTCACCTTGAACGAGGGCGAGACCCTCGGCCTGGTCGGGGAGTCCGGTTGCGGGAAGTCGACGACAGGCCGCGCCATCGTCCAGGTCGACAAGCCGACCTCGGGCAAGATCACCTTCGACGGTACCGACGTGACCGGGCTGAACCGCAACGACCTGCGCCTGCTGCGCACGCAGGTGCAGATGATCTTCCAGGACCCGATCTCGTCGCTCAACCCACGCCGCCGGGTGGCCGACATCGTGGCCGAACCGCTCAACATCTGGAAGATCGGCACCAGGGAGGAGCGCCAGGCCAAGGTCAGCTCCATGCTCGAGTCGGTTGGGATCGACCCCTCCGTCGCCGGTAATCGCTATCCCCGGGAGTTCTCCGGGGGCCAGTGCCAGCGGATCAGCATCGCCCGCGCCCTGGTGCTCGAGCCCAAGCTGCTGGTGTGCGACGAGATCGTCTCGGCCCTCGACGTCTCCGTGCAAGCCCAGATCCTCAACCTGCTCGAGGATCTGAAGCGCGCCCACAATCTCACCCTGTTCTTCATCGCCCACGACCTGGCCGTGGTCAAGAACGTGAGCGATCGGGTGGCGGTGATGTATCTCGGGCGCCTGTGCGAGATCGCGCCCTCCGATGTCCTCTACGCCGCCCCCGCCCACCACTACACCGAAGCGCTCCTCTCGTCCGCCGTCGAACCGAATCCCGAGGTCATACGGACGCCGGTCATTTTGGCGGGCGAGCCGCCGAGCCCCATCAACCCTCCGTCCGGATGCCGCTTCCGCACGCGCTGCCCCCGGGCCGAGGCACGATGCGCCGAGGAGGTCCCCGAGCTGCGCCCGATCGCCCCCGGCCACCAGGTGGCCTGCCACTTCCCGATCGGCACCTGATCCCGGCGCACTCCCCCGCCCGCCTCGCCGTGGCCGCCTCGGCCGACTCCCCCGACCTCCGCGAGGACTGGCCCCTGCTGCGGCAGGCCCTGGCCGAGGTGGGCATCGCAGCCTCGCCCCAAATCTGGACCGACCCCGAAGTCCGGTGGCACGAATTCGACCTGGTTCTGGCCAACGGGGCCTGGGACAACATCCATCGGCCCGACGAGTTCTTGGCCTGGATCGCCGCGGTGGCGGAGGTGGCACCGATGGCGAACTCCCCCGCCGTGCTCCGCTGGAACCTGGACAAGCGCTACCTGGCTGCGCTCTCCGAGGCGGGTGTGGCCACGGTGCCGACCACGTGGCTGACCCCGGACTCTGGTTCGCTCGGGCTCGGGCTCGGCGCCCGGACTCGGGCGAGCTTCCCCTGCTCCTGCCGCAGGGCGAGTTCGTGGTCAAGCCGACTGTGTCGGGCGGCGGCTTCGAGACGGCCCGGTACCCCGGCCGTGACGAGCAGGCTGCCAGCGACGCCCCGGCGCACGTGCGGCGCCTCCTCAGTGCGGGGCGCACGGTCATGATCCAGCCCTACCAGGCCGCCGTCGACACCCACGGGGAGGCCGGGCTGATCTTTCTCGGCGGGCGCTACAGCCACGCCATCGGCAAGGGACCTCTGCTCCGCCTCGGCGCCGGCCCGCAATCACACCTCTACCAGGACGAGAAGATCGGTGCCTTCATGCCGAGCGAGGCCCAGCTGGAGACGGCCCACGTCGCCCTGGCCACAGCCGAGTGGCTCGCCGAGCCGACCACCTACGCCCGCGTCGATCTGGTCGATCTGGCCGACGGCACGCCGGCGGTGCTCGAACTCGAGCTCCTCGACCCGGCCCTCTTCTTCGAGACCGACCCGGTCGCGGCCACCCGCTTCGCCCAGGTGCTCCGTGCTCTCATTCCCTGAGTAGTGCAGTCAGGCGCCGACGGCTGCCCTCGCTGCCGTCCGGGTAACCGCCGGTGCAGGCCTCGTGTGCGGCAGCGCCGTCCCGACTGAGCCCGCCCCGATCCGTCAGGCTTCGGGTGCTCCCCCGTCAAGCGCCGAGCCGACCGCGGGCGCGTCCGGGTCGGGCACTGCGGCCTCGATCACCGGTGCAGCCGGAGCGGCTGCCGCAGCATCGCCACCGGCCGACTCCCCGCCCGCCAACGACTCGGGCACGACCACCGGAGTACCGAGCTCTTCGGCGAAGTCGGCCCAGGCCGCCTGCGCTTCGGTCTCGGGCATGAACTCGCCCTCGGCGTAGTCGAAGCCGATGTAGTTGCCCTCTTCGTCGTAGGCGTGCTCGCCGAAGGCCTCGCGGTACTCCTCGGAGACCTCGCCACCCTCGGCGGCCTGCTTGATGGAGAGGGAGATGCGGCGGCGCTGCAGGTCGATGTCGATGATCTTGACCCACAGCTCCTCGCCGGGTGTCACCACTTGCTCCGGGAGGTCGACGTGGTGGACCGCCATCTCCGAGATGTGCACGAGTCCCTCGATCCCATCGCCCACCTGGACGAAGGCGCCGAAAGGCACCAGCTTGGTGATGCGCCCGTAGACGAGCTGGCCGACGGCGTGGCTGTCGGCGAACTCCTGCCAGGGGTCGGACTGGGTCGACTTGAGGGAGAGCGAGATCCGCTCCTTGTCGAGGTCCACGTCGAGCACCTCGACCTCGATCTCGTCGCCCACCTGCACCACAGAGGAGGGGTGGTCGACGTGCTTCCAGCTGAGCTCGGAGACGTGGACCAGTCCGTCCATGCCGCCGAGGTCGACGAAGGCACCGAAGTTGACCACGGAGGAGACGACACCCTTGCGCCGCTCGCCCGGCTTGAGGTTGGCCAGGAAGTCGCCGCGCTGCTCCTTCTGCGCCTCTTCCAGCCAGGCCCGGCGGGAGAGCACGACGTTGTTGCGGTTGCGATCGAGCTCGATGATCTTCGCCTCGATCACCTTGCCCACGTAGGGCTGCAGCTCGCGCACCCGGCGCAGCTCGACCAGCGAGGCCGGCAGGAAGCCCCGCAGGCCGATGTCGACGATCAGGCCGCCCTTGACGACCTCGATGACCGGGCCGGACACCATTTCGCCGTCGTTCTTCTTCTTCTCGATGGTCGTCCAGGCCCGCTCGTACTGGGCCCGCTTCTTGGAGAGGACGAGCCGCCCCTCCTTGTCCTCTTTCTGCAGGACGAGCGCCTCGATGTGCTCGCCCAGCTTGACGATCTCCTCGGGGTGGACGTCGTTGCGGATCGACAGCTCCCGGGCCGGGATGACGCCCTCGGACTTGAAGCCGATGTCCAGCAGGACCTCGTCGCGGTCGATCTTCACGACCGTCCCCTCGATCACGTCGCCATCTTCGAACTCGATGATGGAATCGCCCATCGCCTGTTCGAGATCGGCATCGCCGAGGTCGTCGTCGACGATGGCACGGGGGGTGTAGTTCCCCTCGGCGTCGAAGGTGCCGAAATCGTGGGAGAGGACGGGGGTGCGTACGTCGGACATCAACAAGCTCGCTTTCAACTGCGCCGCCGGATCGGGCTCTCTGCGAGGCAGAGCAGGACCGGATCTGACAGCTGACCGCGCCGGGGTCGGTGTGAGACGAATAGGGTGTCCAGCTGCCGGTGCCAGCTGGACAGTACAGAATACCAGGCCGGAGAGGCCTAATCAGCCGGCCTTGGCCGCCGCCCAGCTCGGTCCGATCGCCAGGGAAATGGTGAGGGGGACCTTGAGGTCGGCCGCACCGGTGAGGGCTTCCTCGGTGAGGCGGCTCGCCTCGGCTTCCTCCCCCGCCAGCACCTCGACGATCACCTCGTCATGGACCTGGAGGACAAGGCGGCTGGCCAGCTTGCCGGCCTCGAGCGAGGCGTCCAGGCGCAGCAGCGCCACCTTGAAGATGTCGGCGGCCAGCCCTTGGATCCCGGCGTTCATGGCCTGGCGCTCCGCCGCCTGGCGCAGGCGGTAGTTGGAGGCGTGCAGGTCGGGCAGCGGGCGCAGGCGGCCGAACTCGGTGCGGGTCGCCCCCCGGTCCCGGGCCTCGACCACCGTCTCGTCCATGTACTGCTTCACCCGGGGGAAGGCGCCGAAGTAGCGGTCGATGATGGCGGCCGCCTCCTCGACGGGGATGCCGAGGCGCTGGCTCAGCCCGTAGGCCTCCATGCCGTAGGCCAGGCCGTAGGAGACCATCTTGCAGAACTCGCGCTGGGTGTGCGTGACCTCCTCGGCCGGCACCTGGTAGACGCTCGAGGCCACCACCCGGTGCACGTCGGAGCCCGACGACATGGCCTCGATCAGCCCCTCGTCCTCCGAGAGGTGGGCGATCACCCGCAACTCCACCTGGTCGTAGTCGGCCACCAGGAACGAGTACCCCTCGGCGGGCACGAAGGCCCGGCGGAACTGCTTGCCCAGCTCGGTGCGCACCGGGATGTTGTGCAGGTTCGGCCGGTCCGACGAGATGCGCCCGGTGCGGGCCACGGTCTGGCGGAACGAGGCGTGGATCCTGCCGTCCGGCGCCACCTCGGCCAGAAGGTTCTCGCCGTAGGTCGAGCGCAGCTTCTCGACCTCGCGGTAGGAGAGCAGCGCGTTGATGATCGGGTGCTCGCCGCGCAGGCTCTCGAGCGTCTGGGCATCGGTCGAATAGCCGGTCTTGGTCTTCTTCCCCGGTTTCAGGCCGAGCTCGTCGTAGAGCACGGTGCGCAGCTGCTGGGTCGAGTTGACGTTGAACTCGTGGCCGGCCAGGTCCTGCACCGCCGCCTGCAGCGCCACCGCCGAGGTCTTCAACTCGTCGCTGATCTTGGTGAGCTCGGTGCGGTCGATCCCGATGCCGGCCACCTCCATTTTCGCCAGGACCCGCACCAAGGGCGTCTCGATGTCGTCGTGCAGCGGCCCCATCTCCAGGGCCTCCAGCCGGCCCCGGTACCCCTCGGCCAGCTCGGCCACGTCGCGCCCCTCGGCCACCATCGACTCGGCCTCGCTCAGCAACTCCGGCGTCGGGTCCCCCATACGCAGCTGCAGCTGGCCCTCGTCGCTGCCGCGCAGGTCGGAGAGCTCGTACTCCCCGCTCGAGGCGTCCAACAGGTACGCCGCCACTCCCGTGTCCATGACCAGGCCGGTGCAGTCGATGCCCAGCGGCAACAGCGAGCGCATGACCTCTTTGACCTGATGGCCCAGCACGGGCTCGGCCAGTGTGGCCGTGAGCGTCTTGGCCACGGCGGGCGAGTCCAGCAGGTCGGCCGGGAGCATGACCGCCCCCACGTCGCCGCCACCCTCCGTCGCCACCACCGCCAGTGCGGTGAGCGGGCTGCGTCCGTGCGCACCGCTCCAGCGCGCCACCAGGCTCCGCGTCCCTTTCGCCAGCGCGCCCAGGTCCGCGGTGGCCGCCCCCGGCTTGATCGGGACCCGCACCTCGCCGAAGTCGACCAACTCGGCGCGCACCTCGCCGGGCTCGCCGGCTTCGCCGGCCTCGGCCGCGCCGGCGGCACCGGCGGTGGCGGGCCCGTAGGTCCGGGGCGCCAGGCCCCGCAGGACGGCCAGTTGCGCTTTGGCGTCCTTGGTCAGAACCGTTCCCGAGCCGGCGGGCACGTCGCTGCCCTCGGCCGCATCGCCGAACGCCCCCGCCGACAAGAGCTCCTCCATGATGCGCCACTGGCTCTTCAGCTCGAACTTGGCGAAAACCGCCTCGGCGCTGCGCAGGTCCCACCCGCCGAGTTGGAGCTGATCGACGTGGACGCCGAGCGGCACGTCGCGCACCAGGGGAATGACGGTGGCATTCGAGCGGGCCAGGGCCTCGTTGTTGGTCAGGTTCTCGCGCAGCTTGGGCGTCTGCTCTGCGAGGTGGGAGAAAATTCCGTCGAGGTCGCCGTAGGCGTTCAACAACTTGGCCGCCGTCTTCTCGCCCACGCCGGGGATGCCGGGCAGGTTGTCCGACGGGTCGCCCCGCAGCGAGGCCAGCAACACATATTTGGACGGCGGCACACCGGTGCGCTCGACGATGCCCGCTTCGTCGTAGAGCGAGTAGTCCGACACGCCCCGGCGGTTGTACAGCACGCGTATGTGGGGGTCTTCGATGAGCTGGAAGCTGTCGCGGTCGCCCGTGACCACGACCACGTCGCAGTCACGGTCGCGGGCTTCGGTGGCCAAGGTCGCCAAGACGTCATCCGCCTCGAAGCCCGGTGCTTCGACGACGGGGATGGCCAACGCCTCCATGACTTCGCGGATCATCTCGAACTGCGGCGGCAGGTCGTTGGGCGCTTCGGAGCGGCCGGCCTTGTAGTCCGCCACCATCTCGTCGCGGAAGGTCTCGCCCGGGAGGTCGAAGGCGACCGCCAGCGAGCTCGGCTGATGCTCGCGCACAATGTAGGAGACCATCGACACGAAGCCGTGCACGGCGTTGGTCACCATGCCCGAGGTGGTCGTCAGCGTGTTCGGAAGGGCGAAGTAGGCGCGAAAGGCGAGCGACATTCCATCCAGCAGGAAAAGGGGGCCCGAGCGCGGCGCCTTGCCCTCTACCACTCTCGATCTGCTTCCGTTTCCTCTGAGGGCACTCGCACCTCTACGAGCAATCGCATATCTTCACCATCCCACACCGGAGTATCACCGCCCTTGGCCGAACGCACGGACCTCACGCTTTGCCCTCGCACTCGGTTCTCGCCCTCGGTTCTCGCCAGCGGACCTCGCCAGATTGTCACGTCGGCGGCGGGAGTTACGGGGTGAGCGTGCCGTCGACGATCTGTTGGGCCACGTCGCGCATGCGGGCCCGGTTCTGCATGGCCGTCTGCTGGATGAACGCGAACGCCTCGTTCTCGGGCAGGTCGTTGCGGTCCATGAGGGCGGCCTTGGCCTCGTCGACCACCCGGCGGGTGGCGATCTTGTCCTCGGCCGCCGCAGCGGGGTCGTCAGGGTCGTCGGGCTCCTCAGCCGCCAGGGCCCACTCCTGCCGGGCCCGCGACAGCACGCCGGCCACCGCGGGCAACAGCTCGCGGGCCTGGAAGGGCTTGACCAGATAGGCCGCCACGCCGGCGTCACGCGCCTCCTCAATGAGGTCGCGCTGGCTGAAGGCCGTCATCAGCACGACGGCCACCTGGTACTGCGAGGTGATCTCGCGCGCCGCCCGCAACCCGTCCATGCCCGGCATCTTGATGTCGAGGATGGCCAGATCGGGCAGGTGCTCCGCCACCAGCTCCACCGCCTCGTCCCCCCGGCCGCTCTCCCCCACCACTTCGTAGCCGGCCGAGGTCAGGATCTCCTTGAGATCGAGCCGGATGATCGCCTCGTCCTCGGCGATGACCACGCGCGCCAACACCTCGGTGCCCGCCGTGTCGGTCACGATGCGCTGGCCACGTCGGCGAGGAGCTCGTCCTGGCGGTGTTCGAGATCGAGGACCGTGCCGGCCAGCGCATCCCGAGCCTTGGCCATGGCGTCGGCGTGCCGGGCCGCTTCGCTGTGCTCGTGCGCCGCCAGCGGAGTCTCCGCCACCAGCGAGCGCACCCGCGCCTCGTCGGCCGACTCCATCACGACGGCCAGCTGCTCATCCAGCACGGCCAGGTCCTCGCGGGCGCGCACCAGCCGGGCATGGACGTCTCGGATCCGTCGTTCCAAAAGGGCACGATGCATGAACGGTCAAGTGTACGTGGCCGGGAACCATCGACGTTGCGCATCCAGGCCGTCGGACACGCCCACCGCGGGCCCCGGTCCGACCCCCGGTTCGTCCGGGACATGCACCCATCCGGCCTGTACCTCGGGGTAGCCGCACGGATCCAGGGCCAGGTAGGACGACGGGGCGCTCACGTCGCTCACCAGGCCCGCCCGGTCCTGCGCCAACCGGGCCGCCAGGGCCAGATTGGCCGCCCGACCCAGTCCGGCCTCGAAGAACCCCCCGACGAAGACCGGCACGCCCGCCTCGGCGCAGGCGGCATGGGCCAGCCGGGTCGCCCGCAGCCCGCCCAGGCGACCAGGCTTGAGACACGCCACCTGGCAGGACCCGTTGCGCAGCGCATCGCGTACCCGACGCGGTGAGGTGAGCGACTCATCGAGGCAGACCGGAACGGGCATCCGGCGGGCGAACTCCGCGTGGGCCACCAGATCGGCGGGGGGAAGCGGCTGCTCTATGCAGAGCACGTCGAACGCGGCCAGCGCCCCCACCCGCTCGGCGTCCTCCATGCGGTAGGAGCCGTTGGCGTCCACCTGAAGGACCAGGTCGGGGTGGTCGGCCCTGATCGCCGCCACCGGTTCGACGTCCCAGCCCGGCTCGATCTTCACCCGTAGCCGGGCGGCGCCGCCCGCCACGGCCTCCCTCACCTGCTCCCGCAGGATCCCGAGGTCATGACCCGGAGGGATCCCCACGGCGGCACCCACCGGCAGCGTCTCGAAGCCGGCACCCACCTCGAGCGCGGCGGCCAGGGAGCGGCCGGCCAGGCGCAGCTCGGCGTCGCCCACCGCCATCTCGAACAGTGCGCCCATCATGCGGTCGACCGGGGAGCTGCCGAAGAGCTGGGCGATCTCGGTATCGCGGGGCAGCTGCCCGCCCCGGGCCGCCGTGGCGTCGAGCAGCCGTTGCACCCCGCGGCCGCGTGCGGCGGCCTCGACCTCGTCCACCCTGGGGTCGACCGAGGTGCCCTCACCCAACGCGGCGCACTCCCCCCACCCCTCCGCATCCGGGGTGACCACCCGTACGAACAAGAGGACCCTGGTGCGGTGCACCGTGGCGGCGGTGCCGATTTCGACCCGGAAGGGGACGTTGACCCGCACCAGCTCGACGCCGAGCAGCTTCATTGCCCGCAACCGCCGCGCCCGCTCGCGCCCGTCGCGCCCGTTCATCCCGCCCATTCCGCCAGCTCCCGCCTCATCGCCCGCTCCGCCCATCCAGTCCACGCTAATTCCACCCGGTAGGATCGCTCTTCCAGCCCGGATGGCGGAATCGGCAGACGCGGCGGCCTCAAAAGCCGTTGTTCGAAAGGACGTGCGGGTTCAAGTCCCGCTCCGGGCACGGACTCTCAGCGACGTTTTTGCTGGTCATGGGATGGCAGGTGCGGAGCGTAATGACACGAAATGCAGTCCGTGGTCACAAGTTGAGGATGCACGGTGAGTCGGAGCCTCACCCGCGCTGAAGTCATCGCGCTCGCTGCTGATCTGCAAACGATGCTTGCCAAGATCGAGTCGGGAGAGCTCGACGCCACCGCTGCCATGAGGCACCGGATCGAAGGGGCGGTTGCCGTGCTTGACGTTATCCAGGGAAGAACGCCACATTTCGCTCCCGAATCCGACTGACTGAGCTCAGGGCCACAAGGTCCGAAAGCAGCTGTGAAGGGTACGACCCGTGTGAACAGAATCCGGTCTCGCTCGAGCTCCAGGACGGGGCAGCGGTTGGTTGACGGGTGAGCAGGGCTTCCGCGGCGCTGGTCGTAACGAGCTTGCGTCACCCTGATTGCAGATGCAATTCCCTGGAACCTCATTGAGGTACGTCATGCCTACGAAGTACTCGTCGTCAGGCCGCTCCCGCCATCACGGCCGCCTCCACTATCTGAATGTCGGGAGGCTGAATAGCCGTGGGTCCACCGGCAACAGGGACCTGCCACACCATGGTCAGATACGGCGTAGGCCGCTGGACCGAGTTCGCACCACACGGCGGCACGCCGGTGATGTCCAGGACGTCTGGCGAACCCGTGAGCGGTCCACAGACGTCAGTGCGCTGATGCCACTGCACCAGAGCCCCAAACGGCATGGGTGGTTTGGTGACCGTCGGAGGGAGGACGTACATGGCGGCAGCCAACACGTCTTGGCCCGAGGGCGTCCGGGCATAGACCAGGCCATCTACGTGCTGGGGACTCAGCGTCCGTTTCGCCGCTGCATTGGCCGCTTCGATGCCTGGGTTCACGTAGTAGACGACGGGGTAGTCGAGGGGTGAAACCGGCACATAGCCGGCTGCGGTCGCGGCGGCGAGATCTGTGTAGGGCGCCACAGCCGCGCTCGTGGCCTGTACGTACTGGGTGGCGTTGATCTGCTCGGAGAAGGTCGGCTCTGCGGCACACCCGGTCACCGCCATGTGAATCTGGTCCGCGCCGTTCTGCCCGTCGGCCAGCAATTCCTGCGCAAACGCGGCGGGCAACGCCGGCCCGATGTAGCTCCAGTTCGCCTTGGTGGAGTTGAGGCCGGCGGCCGCCGAGGCGTCGGCACCGTTCATGTTCATGCCGTTGTTGCCGCCCATGATCATGTAGGGGGTGTTGGTCAGGTCCAGGCCCGACCTGGCTGTCCCCCCGTTACCAGCCGTGCACGACGCAGTGCTGGCCGTGTCCCCCGAAGGGGTCGCGCCGGACATCCCCGCCATGCCCGACATCGCCATGGCCGTCGTCTCTTGGGCCGGTGCCGGGTAGGCGGCGCTGAGCACGAGAACGACGACGAGCGCAACCCCTCCACCAACGACGAGCAGCGGGTCCCGACGCAGCAACGACGCCAGCGGGGGGCGACTGGAGAAGGTGTCGGCCTCCAGGGTCGGCATCATCGAAAGGGCGAGGAGAGCGACCAGGGGTCCGCTGTTGGGGTCGGTACCCGACCCCGTGAAGATACCGCCCAAACCCTGGCCGGTGATCCAAAAGATGAGCGAGAGCAGTCCTCCGGCAAAAAGAAAGATGCGCGGTCGTCGCGCCACCAAGGGACCTGCGCCGATGACCAGCGACGCGATGGCCAGCAGCCAGGCGCTCTGTGTTCCCACTGCGCCGAAGTGATTGCCGAAATGGGTCAAGAAGTGGGCGTAGGCGCTCGGCTCCCCCGATGACATGCCGGTGATCGCACTCGACACAGAGGTCTGCGTCCGATTGTTCGGGAGGAGGAACAAAACGGCGGCGATAGCCCAGTACCCGCTCCACACGGCGAGCGGGGTGATCGAACCACCGATCCCTTGGGCTGCGGCCGATGACGCCACGCCCACCTTCTGATCGACCACCGCACTCTCATGGGAGCGCCTTTTGGCCTGGCGGGGCCATGCCATCAGACCGAGCAGCCCGTACATGAAGACCGAGCCCGGTGCGCCCGTGAGCGCCGAGGCCGATCCGGTGAAGATCAGACCCAAGCCCTCGCCGAAGAACCAGACTCCGAAGGCCCAGAAGAACGATATGGCCAGAGCCGGACGGACCGTGCGGCGAAACAGCAACCCTCCTCCGATCGCCACCTGAATGAGGGCAAAGAACGTGTTCCAGACGGCCATGTGAGGGCCCACGAAGTTCCCGACGTTGGTGATGATCCACCGGATGACATCGGGCTGCCCCTGCGCATTGTTCAAGAGGTAGGTGGTGGTGAACCCCTTCCCGAACATGAACGGCTGGAATTGCAGTCCCGCGTCCAGCAGCCAGAACAGACCGAGGACGATCTGCAGCGTTCGCTGGGTTCTCACGAGGGAAAAGGAGCGGCGGGGCGGGGCGACGGCCGGTCCGGAATCCTCTTCTACCCCGGAGTCCTCATCTATTTTCGTCATTTCGCGTCCTCCGATAGTCCAGGCGTTGCCACCCCGCGGCCTGGCCGTGATGACCACGGGGCCAAGGGTTCATCCGCGTCTCCATAACTTCGATCTGAGCGAGGTTGCCAAAATGTCCTCGCGAGAGCGCCGCCTTTCGGCACGGCACAGCTCACGACGACCGCCCTGCCTCAGCCAAGAACGGGATGAAATGTGGCGCAACCGGTGAACTTGGGTGAGATCGGAGATGGAGGGTGCACGGGGTGGGCGCATGCGTCGGGAGCCCGTGTGCGCTCGATAGCGCTCCAAGGGGAAGGAGCGCCGCTGCAACCAGGGCTGGGGCGAAGGCTCCTATCCAACGGCCGCTGCGTCGCCACCGAAGGCCCTCCTTGATGCGCCCCGGCGACGGCGAGCCGAGAGGTAAAGGTCCGACATTTCGGGTCAACTCGGCCCCCAGCAACTCCTTTAACGCATGAGGTGCGGGCCGGGAGGACTCGAGACCGACCTGGTGGCTAAGAGCGCCCGACCTCACTTGGAAAAGCCGGCACTCTGGACAACTGGCGAGATGGGTCTCGTACAATTTGGTTCGGATTCCGGGGACCTCACCATCGAGGGACGCCGAAATCGCTTCGCGAACGGTGACGCATGACAAGGCCCCGACTTTTTCGGCCCGTCCCCATCGGCGAAAGCGCGTCATCCCGACGAACCGAATTCAATCGGCACCTGCACAACTTGGGCCTTCACCCAAGCGCTCGACCCCGAGCCCAATGCCCACACGGTCAAGGTTGAGTCGTGGACGGCAAACGCGTCAGTGATCGAAGGAGAGGTGGGGTTGAACGCGACCGTGGCCGTGGTCAACGGTGGAGCCGGCATCTGGCGCCAGGTGGCACCCGAGCCATCGATGACGGACAACCTCTTTGAGCCGGACGGAGTTGAGGAGAGGACAAAGACACCGCTGCCTAGTGCCGGTCCAAACGACACGAGGCGATCGTTCGAAGCCAGAGTGAGTCCCGCTGAGACCGTCCAGGGGCCGTTGCCCGTGGTCCAGGCCGCCATGACCGCTGTCCGTGCCTTCTCCGAGATCCCGAGAATGGCCGTCATCCCTCGGGTCGTCTGCTCCAGCGTGAGCACTTCGACGCGATCTGGTCGGAGCGACCCTGGGAGAGCGATCGGGTCGAGGCGCCAGCTCCCCGACTGGTCAGCGAAGATCCCCACCACGCCGGGTCGGCTGCATCCCGCTCCCACGATCGCGCTGCTCGCCCAAGAGGCCACTGCGGTCAGCGACTCCAGTCCGCAGGCCTTGCCGCCGCTCTCCGAAGCGAGTTGCCGGGCCGTGGTGAGAGTGCTCCACTTCGAGAGACCGCCGGTGCTCGTCAGCACTCGGGCCCCGATCCCGTCGCCCACGAGGGCGAGGGTCTGGCCGGCCAATCCGCTGGAGAGAGCGCCAGGGCTCGCTGCCAGCCCTTCTTGGAGCAATCCGCTGGACCACGAGTGTCCTCCATCGTCGGTTGAGATCAGCGGGGAGAAGTGCAGCAGGTGCGAGGGTCGCACACCGGCCACGAACGGCTGATCGCCGGCTGATGCCAACACCAGACCGCCGTTTGTGGCCACAGCGGTGGCCTCGACCTTGTCCGTCCATGACGTCGTGCCGGCGGGCTGGAAGAAGAGCTGCCAGAACGTATTGAGCGATTGGCTGAGATTGCCCATCGGCAGGGTCACCCACGTGCCGGCGCCCGAGTGGATCGAGGTGGCGAGCGGTAGCGGGATGGCGGGGACACCAGACGTTGCTTCCCCTCCGGCCGGCGCACCTCCAAGTGCGCTGATCCCGAGCGAGGCCAAGAGCGCGAAGGCCACGAGGGCGTGGGCGCGCCACCTGCGACCGAGGGGCCAGCGGGCTCGGGTCACGATCCGTTGGCGGTGTGCGTAAGTGCATTGGCCAGCGTCACCGCGAAAGAGGACTTCGTGGCCGAGGTCGAAGCACCGGGGTCACTGTCCAAGGAGTAGCGCACCTGCCCGCTCGGGCTGATGACATACGCCAACTCGCTGTGCGCGATCATTGCCCCACCCGGCGAGTACCCGATCAGGATGCCGTAGTTGTTCCAGATGGGCTTGAGCTGGGTCAGCGGACCGGTCAGGTACGCCCAGTTGGAAAGGTGCGACAGGTTCTCCTGCTCGTCGAAGGCCAAGAGATAGTCGGGCGCGGTGTACAGCGGGTTTGCGTCGATGGCGACGAATTCAACTTTCTTGGACAGGGCGCCGAGCATCTGATTGGCCTGAAGAAACTCCTGGGCGATGACCGGACAGTCCGACGTGCACACCGGGTCGAGGAACGTGAGGGCGATGGTCTTCCCCCGAAGATCAGCCAGTGAGACCGGGTGATCATGCTCATCGACAAGGGTGAAGTTTGGCGCAGGGAAGTTGACTGCGTTCGGGTTCCCGTCGACCGCCGTGGCCAAGATCGGATCCGCGTTGGGGCTGGCTGCGGCCACAGCCATCGGGATACCGCCCACGAGGACGATCCCGATGGCGGCCGAAGCGGCTACGAACCTGAACGCATAGCCCGGGCTCGCTATCAGGCGCTGGCGCCAGCATCCGACATCGGCCGGCGCCCGGACGATCGGTACGACATCGGCGCTCATAACCCTTACAGGCCTGGTCAAGGCCAGGTAGCCGGCGATGCACACGAGAGCCTGCGGAACCATGCTGTTGGGGTCGGTGCCGACCCCACCCAAGAAACCGAAGTCCTCTATCAGGACCCAGTCGGCCAGACAGAGTACGGCGAGGGCGAACAGGGCAACGCGGACGACCCGGGGTCGGGCGTCGAGGAAGGCAGCACCAATCATGGCCAAGGCGATCACGACGAAGAGGTTGACGCCCCATCCGTGGGCTGCGTCGAACGACTCGAAGCTCGTCACCCACGAGGACAGAGCCCGAGGCTGTGGCGTCTGCGCCATCTGCTGGACCATGCCGGTAAGGGTGCCCACACCTCCCGATCGGGTCTGTCCGCTCCAAAAGCCCCGCCCAGGCCACGCCTGAAGCAGCGCCATGCCGACGAAGAACACCCCCATGAACCGCAAGACGGTCCGACCGAGCCGAGCGGTCGCCCAGGCCTGCTCGGGCAGGGCGATGAGGGCGCCGGCGGCGCAGTAGAACAGGACCGCGCCGGGTGCGCCGAACAACCACGTCAGGCCGGGAGCGAAAATTCCCCCAAAGGACTCGCCGAACACCCAAACTCCGAGACCCCACCCGACGCTCACCAGGCCGCCGGCCCGTGACCACCTCCCCCGCGGGACGACAAGCAGCCACAGGCCGATGCCGATCTGGATCCACACAGCCGCCGCGGCTGCTTGAACGGGGTGATAGCTCCAGCTGGTGGCCCCCGCGTTGACGAGGTGCTGGACCCAGGTCGGCGAGGCCGCCGTCGTGGGCCGGACGACCTGGGGGATCATCCCCAGGGGCATCGAGGACTGGCCCTGCAGGATCCCGTCCAAGATCCAGATGAGACCAAAGGAGACCCGAAGAAGTCGACGAGCGGCGGACTCGGGAGGGGCCTCGGGGCGACTGACACCCTGGTTGCCCTCACTGGCGGCGGCGCGCCGGAACTGCAGCGTCCTCAAAACGTTCAACGTGACCCCGGCCACGGCCAGGATCAGCAACACGACGAGTCCCTGGTGAAGGAGCGCGGTGTGGAAGGCGGAGACGATGGTGGGATCGTTCGTCCGTAAACCCGTGCCCATGCCCGGCATAGCGGCCCGCCTCCCTCGCGTCAGTGGGTGTGTGTCGCCTACGAGCTGGCGCATATTGGTAGACGGTCGGGGGGTCCTCTTTGTTCCCGGGATCTGCGAATTATCTAGAGCGAGTGGCGCAGGCGAAGCTGACCTACTTAGAGTGCCTGAGTGGACCCACTGACCCGTCTGGCCCTGAAGGCAAAAGACGGTGATCGAGGTGCCCTCGATCAGCTCGTAGAGGGTATCTACGAGCAGGTTTGGCGGCTCTGCGCCAGATTGGTGGACGACCAGTGTGCTGACGACCTCGCTCAGGACACCTTCATCCGAGCTGTTGGTGCCCTTTCCAACTTCCGTGGCCAGGCCTCAGCTCGGACGTGGCTCCTGACTATCGCCCGCAATACGTGCATCGAGGAACTGCGGACGCGGAGCCGCAGGCGACGTCGCGAAGCCTCGTTGGGTGCCCGACTCTCGGTAGATGGGCAGGTGGTTGACGACATCGGGCAGGAGATCGGCGTGTCCGATGCCCTGGCTCGCCTCGCTCCAGAGCGAAGAGAGGCCTTCGTGCTCACCCAGCTGCTGGGCCTGTCCTACCGAGAGGCGGCCGAAGTATGCGCATGCCCACCAGGCACCATTGGCTCCCGCGTGGCCCGGGCACGGGCAGATCTCCTAGAAGACCTCGAACACGCACGTCAGGACCGGGACGATGGCCAGAACGGCTACGCCAACGTCACCAGCATGTATCCCATCACCAGACCCATGACGAGCTGACACAGCACGGCAGAGCGCGGAGCCAAGACGCTCGGGCGGTGCGTCGGGCCGGCGTGATCATCGGGCGGGACGTTGCTCGATTGATTTTGGTTTTGGCCATCTGAGGCGCCTCGCACATACCCAGGCTCACTTCCCCGGGCCATGGTAAGTTCTCCAACCGATACGCGGCCCGTCGGCGCGAGGCGGCGCAGGTTGAGGGCAGCGTTGATCGCCACGTCACCAAAGACGAGGATGGTCAGAACGACGGCGAACAGCGGCCATTGCAAGCCACTGGTGCTCGTTCCGCCCATTTCGAGCATTCCCGCCCCGTGGGAAGCCTGCATTGCACCGCTCCAGTCCATGACGAGGAGCATGTAGACCATGGCGACGCACATGAGTAGGTGGGTCAAGTGCGACCCAAGCGGATGGCCGCCGACGGCCACCCTGTCCGAGTCGTGCAGCACCTTCCATCCAAACCACACAGCACTGCCTGAAAAGACCAGTATCCACGCACCATTCGAAGCAGAGGACAGCGAAGGCACCAACATGCCGGCCATCGAAACGCCCATCACCGCGTGAACGGCATCGCTGTCGCGTTGGGTCACCCTCGAAGACCTGAACGAGATCACAAGTCGAGCAACACAGTAGGCGGCGACTGCGAGCATGGCTACCGCCAGGAAGTCCGACACCCACGGGTGATTACCCATGATTCCCTACTCCTGCCGCTGCCACCACTCGTGTGCTGGCAGCAGTGTGGGGGCTGGAAAAGTCGCTCTGGTTGGGGCGAGCGGCGTAGCGCAAGCGTGAGCTGTTCCACACCACAAACCCCGACGACAGCGCCATGGCCCCGGCGGCGATCAAGGGATTCAACAAGCCGAAGGCAGCCAACGGGATGGCCGCAAGATTGTAGATACAGGCCCAGGCGAGATTGGAGTGGATGGTACGAAGTGTCCGGCGCGACAGGTCGATGGCGGTGGCAACCGAGCGAAGGTCATCGCGGACCACAATGAGATCAGCGGCGTTGATCGCGACGTCGGTACCGGAGCCGACCGCCAGACCCAGATCGGCGACAACCAGGGCGGGTCCGTCATTGACTCCGTCGCCCACCATGGCCACCGAGTGACCCTCGGCCTGCAGCTGTTGGATGAAGGCCACCTTCTCAGCCGGAAGCGCTCCGGCCACGACCTCGGTGACGCCCAGCGAATCAGCGACAGCACGAGCCGTCGCTTCGTTGTCGCCGGTGATGAGAACGCAGCGCAACCCCATGCCCTGGAGCTCCCGCACCGCAGGGCCAGCTGACTGGCGGATCGTGTCGGCCAGAGCGATCGCGCCCATGACGTGGCCGTCACAGCGCACCAGCACCGCGGTGCGGCCCTGCCATTCCCACTCTGCACACCTGTCTTTGACGGCGGCGCTTTCGAAGCGGGTGCCTTCGATTTCAGTGTGCGCATTGGTGGACTGGGCATGGTGCCAGTCGGCCCGACCGATGGTGATCTTGTGGCCCTCGACGATGCCCGAGGCGCCGAGTCCGGCCACCGCGACGAACGACTGCACTTCGGGTAACTGGCCGAGGTCTGCCACCGCACGAGCGGTAATGGCGACGGCCACGGGGTGTTCGGACGCTTGCTCCAGCGCGCCGGCCCAACGAAGGAGGTCGGTGGGGTCCTGGCCTGGCACGGAGACGATATCGGTCATCGTCATCTTGCCCTCAGTCAGTGTCCCGGTCTTGTCGAGCACGACGGTGTCGACCTGCCTCGATGCCTCCAGGGCTCGATACCCCTTGAAGAAGATCCCGACTCGGGCTCCTTCGGCCGACGCCACGTAGAGGGCGGCCGGTGTGGCCAGACCGAGGGCACACGGACAGGCAATGACGAGGACGGAAAGAGCGGCGGTAAACGCCTGGTCACCCGGGTATCCGAGCAGGAGCCAGGCGGCCAAGGTGACCAGCGCAACCAGGATGACGCCGGGGACGAAGACATTGGCGACGCGGTCGGCCAGTCGTTGTACCGCGGCCTTTTCGTTCTGGGCATGCTCCACCAGCGCCAGCATCTGGGCCAGCTGCGTGTCACCGCCCACCTTGGTGGCCCGAACCACCAATCGTCCATTCACCGAGACAGTTCCCCCCACGACCAGGTCACCCTGGCTCACATCGAGGGGTTGGAACTCGCCGGTCATGATGCTCCGGTCCACCGCCGATTGGCCAAAGACGACTTCCCCGTCTGTGGCGATCGTTTCCCCCGGTCGGACCATGAAGCGATCGCCGACACCAAGTTCGGCGACCGGGCGTCGACGTTCGAATCCGTTGGCATCGATCACCCCCACGTCTTTGGCACCGACGGCAGCGAGCGCGCGGAGGGCATCTCCAGAACGCTGCCTGGACCAGGCCTCGAAATACCGGCCCGCAAGCATAAACGTCGTGATGCCGGCCGCAACGTCGAGGTAGACGCCACCGGCGGAGTGATGCGTCAGCATGAAGAGAATCGACTGTCTCGCTCCGTCGGTCTTGCCCCAGAACATCTCGTAAAGAGACCACCCGGTTGAAGAGATAATGCCTAGGGACACGAGGGTGTCCATCGTCGAGAGCCGATGCCTCGCGGCGCGGAGAGCCCCCACGTAGAACGGCCACGCCGCCCACGTCACCACCGGCGCCGCCAGGGCAATCATCAGCCATTGCCATCCGGTGAACCGAAAGTTGGGTGCCACGGAGAAGCCGATCGACGTGTCGCACAGGGGCATGAAAAGGAGGGCGGACACGAACAGACGCCGGCGCAGCGATGCCACCCGCTCACCCATTTCGTCCGTATCGCTCCCGGTAGATCCAGAGGCCTGCTGGGGCAGTTCGGCAGAGTAACCGGCGGCGACGATCTCTTCGATAAGGCGTTCCACGGAGACACCGTCGGGTAGCAGGATTGTGGCCCGCTCAGAGGCGTAGTTGACCTGCGCTTCTACGCCGTCGAGGCAGTTGAGCCGCTGCTCGATCCGGGCGGCGCAGGCTCCGCACGTCATGCCTCCGATCACGAGCGACACCTGGGCCGTTTCCAGCGCCCCAAGGGATTCGACCGTCGAGGTCACCTCGTAGGGCTCTCGTAAGACGCCATGATCAATACCCTGACAGGCGCGTCGACCCAGCGCCAGGGTTCAGGGAGGGGTCGAACCGGAATGCCGGTCCGGGCAAATGAGACAATGCCCGGCATCGGCCAACGGTATCGGGTGTGCCGTTCGCTTCCCGTCACCGGTCGGGACTCTCTCTGGCGGATGCACCCGATCCGGTGCCGATCACCGTGAGGACGAGGGTCACGCTCCATGATCGCGCTGGTCACAACGTGGTCACAGACGCTTGCGGATTGCGCCGGACGAGACAACATGAGAACTTCGTTCATCGACCGAAAACGGTCCTCTATCTGGACTGACCCGGACTGGGCGGACTGGGCCGGATGGAGCGGGCGAGAGTTCAAGTCCCGCTCCGGGCACCAACCAACGGCTCCCGACTAAAACGCGGGTGTCCCCGTCGACAAAACTTCTGTTCGAGGGGTCGGCGGCGCCATTCGTCAAGGGTATGCCCGGGTCAACTACGGCCGTTTTCGGTTGGCGACCCTGCCACAAACGGCACCATTGGGATTGTCGCGGGTCCGACACCACCGAGGCTGATCGGAACCTCGGGACCGTGGGCAGGGCGGCGGAGGATGGCCCATAACGCAGTAACACCACCGTCGATGCGCTCGGGCTCAGGCCGGCGGCGGCCCAGAGGCCAGCGCGGTGACCGCCCCGTCCACGCTCGTGAAGAAGTGGTCCTCACCGATGCGCGCCACCAGGCCGGCGCGGCGCAGGCTGTCGTGCAGGTGCACCCCTGCCCGCGCAATGCCGAAGGCAATGCCGTCGCGCTCGCACAGGTCGATGACCTGGCCAAAGGAGCGCGTCCCGGTGAAGTCGATGTCCGACATGCCGACGGTGTCGAGGACGAACACCCGGACCGGGGCAGGGGCATGCCGCAACACGTCGAACACTTCGTCGCGGAAATGCACGGCATTGGCGTACCAGATCGGGGTGGCAAAGAGCGCCACCAACGTGCCCGGGAGCTGCTCTGCAGCGGGGTCGAGCGCGGCGCGCTGCCAGCTGGTGGTGCCGGGAATGCGCCCCAGCACGTGCAGCCGCGGCCGGGCGCTCAGGCGGATGCGGTCGAGGATGGCGAGGCCGACGGCGACCCCGATCCCCTGCTCCACGCCGATCAGGGCCACCGCGAGGAGCGTGACGGTCGCCAGCCCGAACTCGAAGAGATTGAAGCGGGCGATGGCGACCAGGTCCCCGACACGGAACAGCCGCAGTGCGACGAAGATCAAGATGGCAGCCAGCGTGGCGAGGGGGACGTCCCTGAGCACGTTCGCGAAGGGGATGAAGAGGACGATCACCGCGGCAGCCCCGAGCGCGCCCGCCTGGGTCCGGCCGCCGGCCGTGGCGACGGCGCCGGTACGCGGCGGGCTGGCGTTGACCGGGAAGGACCCCACCAGGCCGGACAGCACGCTTCCAGCGCCGACCCCGAGGAAGTCGCGGCCCGCGTCCACGTCATAGTCGCCCTGCTCGGCAAAGGCGCGCGTCGTGGCGGCGGTCTGGGTGAGGACGACCAGCGTCACCACCGCGGCCAGCGGCGCCAGGCTTCCGAGCGTCGACCACGACAGTCCGGTCAGCCCGAAGTGGGGCGCGCCGGTGTGCACGGTGCCCAGCACGGCGACGCCGTGGGCCTGGAGGTCGAGGGCGCCCACCAACGCCGTGGAGACGACGAGGCCGATCAGCGCAGCCGGAATGCGGCGGCTGGCGCGCGCGCTCACCAATGTGAGGGCCAGGACCCCGAGGCCGATGGCGAGCGACCACCCGTTCACCTCATCGAGGTGGGTGATCACGTAGGCCACCCGGTGCTGGGCGCTGCCGGCGGTCGGGGGGAGACCGAAGAAGTCGGGCAGCTGGTGGGCGATGATGATGAGGGCCACGCCGGACAGGAAGCCGGTGACGATGGGGGTCGACAGGAACTCGGCGATCCAGCCGAGGCGCAGGATGCTGACGAGCATCACCATGAGCCCGACCATGACCGCCAGGATCCCCACGAGGTCGACGTAACGGGCCGAGCCGGTCACGGCGAGCGCCGAGACCCCGGCCGCGAACAGCGGTGCGATCGTCGAGTCGGCGCCCACCGACATCTGCGGGTTGGAGCCCAGGAGGGCGAAGAGCACCGTCCCGGCCACGAAGGCGTAGAAGCCGGTGATGGGCGGCATCCCGGCCAGGCGGGACGTGGCCAGCTGCTCGGGCAAGGCGATCACCAGGAGGGTCAGGCCGGCCATCAGGTCGGCGTTCGCCCAGGAGCGCCGATACCCGTGCAGCGAGGTCAAGAGGGGCGGCGAGCGCACGGCGACATCATCGCCCACCCGGCGCTTCGGCCAGCAACGGCTTTTTCGGTGGCGGAGCCCGTGTTTGGGTCTACGGTGCGCCAAATGGCACTTCACGCGTTGATCTCCGGGGGACTCCTTGCTCTCGCTGGTCGGAACTACTCGATGTCCACCTGAAATGACGATCGGCGAGCAGGGACGGCGGGAGCCAACTGCGCGCTGGCACAAGGTGCTCGGTGGCGGCGCGAGCCTCGTCCTGCTGGTCCTGATTCTCGTCGAGGTGGTCCCCAAGTTCGCCAGTTACTCCCGGGCCTGGGCAGCCATGACCCAGCTCAGTGCCTGGTGGTGGGTGGCTATCGCCGGAGTTGCCTTCGTCAATCAGATCTCGGGCGTGTGGCCCTACCAGGCCGCGTTACCCGGATTGCGATTCTGGGACGGCTTCCTCGAAGTAGAGACCACCGGTGCGATCGCAAATACGGTGCCCGCCGGGGGCGCCGTGGCGATCGGCATGACCTACAAGATGTTTTCCTCCTTCGGCTTTTCCGCCGTCGACATCTCCACCGCCATCGTGGCGACCGGCATCTGGAACTTTGCCGCCAAGCTCGGCCTGCCCGTCGCCGCTCTCGCGCTACTGGCGATAACAGGGCACCCTACGGCACGGGTCCTCGACGCCGCTGTTGCCGGCCTCGTCGCCATGGCCATCGCCGCGGTAGCGCTGTGGTTGCTCCTCCGGTTCACCGCCGGGGCTCACTGGCTCGGGCGACTGGCCGACCGCGTGGTCAACTGGGTGCTGCACTTCTTTCGAAGACCGGCAACGGATCGGATCGAGCGCTCCCTTTCGGAGTTCAAGAGTCAGACTGCCCACATCGTTCACCGTCGCGGGTGGCTGCTCACGGAGACGACGCTGGCCAATCAGCTGGTGGGATTCGTGCTGGTCCTCATCATCGTGCGCGCCGTGGGTATCCCTGCGGGACAGGTCTCGCTTGTCGCCGTGTTCACCTCGTTCACGATCGCACGACTGGCGGGGGCGATTCCGATCACGCCAGGCGGTCTCGGGACGCTCGATGCTGCCTTCATCAGCCTGATGACCGCGTTCGGCGCCAGTTCGTCTCGGGCCTTGGCGGCCGATCTCATCTGGCGATTGATGGTCTACATCCTCCCGATCATCCCGGGGATCGTGACCTACCTCATCTGGCTCCGCAGGCGCAACCGAGTTGCCCACGGCGCCGTTGCTTGAGAACTGGCGCTCATGACACCGATAGGCCACGGTCTGGTGGACCGGGGACAAAGGCCGGGCGGCTACGGTTCGAAGGCGGCGAAGACCGGCAGTGGAGCCAGATACAGGGGGTAGGCAACCGAAGATGGGCAACGACACGAAGGTTGAATTCTCGGCAATCGGCTTCTGTCCCGCCTTCGCCGGAGCCGACGTGGGGCGTCTCTATGAGGACCTCGGCTACGACATCAAGCAATTTGGCGAGAACCACACCCAGTCGGCCGATGTCTTCGCCGAGATGCGTGACGCGGCTGTCGCGACGTCACGTATCCGCCTGCTGGCCGGCCCGGCCAACTTCGTGACCCGGGACCCGGGCGTGATCGCGTCGGGAGTTGCTGCCGTGCAGGTGGCCAGCGGAGGGCGGGCCATCTGCGGGATAGCCCGCGGGGACTCCGCCGTCATGCTGGCCGGAAAGCGACCGCAACGTCATGACGATCTCGTGCGGGACCTCGGATTCCTACGGACATACCTCGGGGGCGGCGCGCTCGCGAGTTCGGCGCACGAGCGGAGCAGTCTGGAGTGGCTCGGTGATCTGCCCTATGCACCGGTTCCCGTGGAGCTGGTCTGCAGCGGCCCCCGTACGATCGCCCTGGCCGCCGCGGTGGCGGATCGTATCGGTCTCAGCGTCGGCGCCAACCCCGAACGGATTCGGTGGGCCATGGAGATCATCGATGCCTCCCTGGCCGAACACGGGCGTACCCAAGCCGACATCACCGTCTGCGCCTATCTTCCGATTGCCGTCAGCTCGGACCGCGAGAGTGGTCGCAAAGCGCTGGTGTCGCGTACGGCCGGATGGGCCCACATGTCGAGCTTTCCGGGCAACGATCTGGCCTCACAGCCGGCGATCCTGCAGCGGGTGACGACCAAGCTGCGTGCCGGCTATGACTACCGGTTCCACAACGAATCCGCACCGCTCGAAAATGCGAACACGGCGATGGTCGATCCGGAGTTCGCCGACTGGTTCGGCGTGGGCGGCCCGCCGTCGTATGTGGCCGAGCGACTCATCGAGCTGGTCGAGCTCGGCGTCGGGTGCTTCGGCGTCGCGGTGCCGCAGAAGGAGCACGAGACGATGGCGACCGAGGTGATGCCGGCCGTGAGGAAGGCGGTCGACTAGAGATTCTATTCGGCTCGCAGGATCAGCGCGGTCGGGGTCCGCGCCGCGATCCGGCCGGGGATCGCCGCCACGACGTTGGCGAGCACGAGCGCGGCGAGGGCGATGAGGACAATGCTGAGGATGGGGACGCTCGGCAGCGGCACCGCGTGGATATCGGCCGCGAACAGGTTCCACAGAGCGCGTCCGAGCACGATCCCGAGTGGTACCCCCACCACGATCCCGAGACCGACCGCCACCGTCGCCTGCCATGCCACGGTGGCCGCCAGCTGAGATTGGGTGAACCCGAGCGTCTTCAACAGGGCCAGATCACGTCGACGGCGACGGACGGAAGCGACCAACGTCAGACCGAGGGCGATGACTGCCCCCGTGGCGAGGGCCCCGCCGAGGAGGCCCGGGAGGGTCCCGATCGAGCGATAGTTGGCGATCTCGGCCGGTCGCAACACCCCGACCACCCCACCCGCCCCGTCGGACGACGCGTCGAGGGTCGACTCGATCCGACTCAGGGAGCGGCGGGCCAAGGTCGGATTGGCTCCCGGCCGGAGGCGGATGAGGAAGGCGTTGGGTCCCGGAACGGTGCTTTCCTGGAGGTTGCGCGCGGTGGCCGGTATCAGGTCGTAGTCCAACAGCGCTCCCGACCCCATCTCGGGGTGCGGGCTTTGCGTGCCGATGGCGGGCATCGTCGCCGTTCCCGCCACGGTGAGGCGGACGGGTTTCGTCACCCCGTTGCTCACCTGCACCGTGTCGCCCACGTGTGCGTGGAGGTCAGCCAGCGTGGTGGCCCCGAGGACCACCTGGTTCGCCGCATCGAAGCCGTGGCCTGAGAGGAGTGGCGGCTGCACCGGTGCCCCCGGGCTCCCGCCGAGAACCGGCACCGTCTGGCCATCGATCTTCAGGGAGCCGAAATAAATGCCGCTGATGCCGGACACGTAGGGGTCGTGCTCGAGGAGCGTGGTCGCCTCGTGCTGGGGCAGGTCCTCGTCGCCGGAGAAGCCCGACAAGAGCATGGAGTTCCAGTTCCATCCGTAGAGCGACGGGTGCGAGACCAGTGTGTCCAGGCTGGAGCCGAAGGTGAAAGTGCCGGTCACGACCGTGATCGCCAGCACCGCGCCCAAAATGGCGGAGCGCACCGGGACGGCGCTGCGTCCGCTCCCGGGCTCCAGCGCCAGACGGACCCCGGCCACGGTGGAGACCGGCAACCCGGCCGACGCCATCGACCGGACCAAGGGCGAAGCCCGTGTGGCCCCGCCTCGCCTGCGTCCCGCCTCCCTATGGGGCTCCGCCCGATAGGCCAGACCGACCGAGAGAGCCCCAAGAATCGCCACAAGTGCGAGGACGCCGAACCCGAGAACCGTCCAGTCGATCGTCACTCCGGGATAGGGGTACACGGGACGAACCGGCCCGATAGGTGCGAGCGGCGAAAGCGCCACGGCCACCGCGAAGGCCAGCAGGGACCCCAGGACCACCGCGCCGAGGATGCCGAGCAGCGCGTCGGCCGCGGTCACGGCCGGCGGCGCCCCCAGCGCGCGGAGCACGTCGGCATCGTCGGCCCCGAGTCGCAGTTGGCGTCCGATCACCTGGGCCGCGATGAGAATGGCGGCGAGGCCCGCGATCCCTCCGAACAGGGCGAGAGCGATCGCTTCGGGTCGGATCGCCCGCTCGGCCGTGGCCACCGCGGCCGCTACTTCTCCTTCGCCTCCGTTGGAGCCCGAGACGGCGGCCGTGAGGCGCTTTCCGAGAACCGCATCGACCTCCGATTTCACGCGGGGTATCTCGCGGGCACCTCCGTCGACCCGCAGCGCGCTCGACGAGTACGTGGCGCAGCACTTCGCCAACTCGCGGGTGAGCGCCGGAGTGAACAGGCCCACCTGCGACCCGAGTGCGTCGACATCATCTTGGACGACCGTGCTGGCCACCACGACGATCCCGACGAGTCGGAGATCGACCACCACCTTGGGTGGCGTCGCCTTGGCCGAGCAGCAATCCGGGGAGAGCAACTGGGCATCGGAGTTGAACCCGAGGCGCACCGTCGAGCCGATGTGCAGCCCGAGCTGGTGAGCGGCCTGGGCGTTCATCACCACCTCATCGCGTCGCGCCGGGTCGGCCAGACGTCCCTGTACGAGGGTCACCCGATCCTCATTCGTAAAATCGCCGTTGGTCGAGCCCTCGAAGACCGGCGGTTTCTCACCGGGTTCGGGGTGCGTGTGCAGGTGGCTGAGGAGGACGAGGTTGGCGTCGAACCCGACGACCGTTTCGGCCTCGCTGACGTGGGGGAGGTGAGCGATGGCATTCGCCCGTGCCGGGTCGTACCCGTTCTTGATGCCGATCGCCGGGTCCAAAAAGGCTCCGAACGCCCGGATCTGCGCCGGGTGCGTGCTCGCCGCATAGACGGGGAACGAAGACTGCGTCCGCCGGGCGCCGGCGATGGCGCCCATGGCGACGCCGCCGACCAGGCCGGTCAGGAGGATGATCGTGGCGTAGCCGAACCAACGGCGACGAAAGGTCGCTCGGAACCTATAGAAAGCGACCCTTAGGAGGGACCTCATGCGCTAGTCGGACCTCCCGTCACGATGTCATGGGGTCTGAACGATGTGATTGGACCTGCCTTCGGAGTTTGCTCACTCCTCTGGGTCCCGTCGAGGTGGTTAGCCGCACTCCAACGGGGGTGTTACCACCTCCGTTGTGGTCGCCGTGGAGCGCATCTCGATGCGGCCCGGGTGCCGCGGTCACAATTTCGTGACGAACCTCGGGAGTACTCCAGACGAGGGGGGGGATGTGGCCGACGGTCGGCTCCGTCAGGCCGCCTCAGCCGGTAGCTGCCAACGCGCCACCGAAAAGGCGAGGATGAGCGGCACGTCGGTGGCGAACAAAAACAACAGCGCGCTGAACAGGGCGAGTTGATGCGCAGGGGTGTGGTCGAAGATGAAGACAAACTCGAGGATTCCAGCGATGACGAAATAGGCGAGCAACGTCCAACCGAGCACCCGGAAAAACGGCGTCCAGGCAAAATCCTTCACGCGGGCTAGCAAGATGACGTTGACGATGAGCACGACGCCGGCCGCCACGGCCAGGGCGATCGGAGCAGAAAGCGAAGGGGCCTTCCCGTAGTTTGCCGCCATCACGACGCCCCCAGCGACCGTCAGGGCCAAGGTCAGGGTGCCCAACCTCGCTACGGGCGGGAAGCCACGCTGGCGCAGGTCCGCCTCGTCCGGACCCGCCCCCGGGGGCATCGTCTCCGAGGTCGTCGTCATCGGCTGGCTATAAAGGTCATGATCACGATGGTCGCGATCTGCAGGCCGCCGGTGATCCCGGCGGTGTAGAGGAATATCTTCATCAGCCGGCCGATCCGCTCCCCGTTCGGCCGCGGCTTCTTGAGCTCGAAGAGCACGGCCAAGTTGGCGGGCTCCAAAAGACCGAGCGCGATAACGGCCATCACGGCGACAATGACGTAGGAGGCAACCAGCCACCCATGGTGGGGGTAGGCAGGGTCGAGATTGCCGACGTGGCGGGCCAGCTGAAAGCCGGCCCCCAGCGTCATGGCCACCAGGGTGGGCATGATGAGCAGCATTTTGGGCATGAACCGAGTCGTGAACTCGATACGGCCCTGCACCGACATGCTCCCGAGGATCGGTCCGACGATGAATCCGAGGAACAGATCGATGCTGGTCCACAGACCGCCGCCCCCCACATGAAAGAAGTCCAGCGCCCACAGGGAGTTCGTGGATATGGCCACGATCAACCCGATCAAAAGGGCGGCGACGATCGGAAGCCCGCGTACCGGCACGATTGAAAACGGCGGAACCACGGGGGGACCGGGCGCGTGGGCCGGCGGCCCTACGCCAGTCCCGGTCCCGGCATGGGTCTCCGGAGTCGGCCCCGGTTCAGTGAGCACCGTGTCAGTCATGTCGTTCACCCCCCTGTTACGTCCTCAAGGATAGGTCGCATCGTCCTTCGCCAAAGCCCGCTGCGCCGCCAGCACTACGTGAGCAAAGCGTATTCGCGCCAGCGCATCTCTGCACGGGATGGCTGGAACGGGGCGGGGTTGGGCGCGGGTTCCTCGGTGCGCAAGAATGACAGACGTGGCTTCCGACATCGTCCGGTGCGATACATGCGGAAAGAAGAATCGGGTGCCGGCGGCGGCCCATGGGGTCCCCAAGTGCGGCAACTGCGGCGCGTGGCTGCCCTGGATCGTTGATGCGACGGAAGCTGAGTTCCACGAGGTCGTCGAGAAGGCGACGATCCCCGTGGTCGTGGACCTTTGGGCCCCGTGGTGCGGACCGTGTCGCATGGTCAGCCCCGCGCTGGAAGCCCTGGCCCTCCAGTTCGCCAACCGGATCAAGCTGGTGAAGGTGAACGTTGACAATGCACCCGGTCTGTCACGTCGATTCGAGGTCCAGAGCATTCCCACGCTGCTCCTGATGGAGGGCGGCGAAGTCATCAGCCGCCAGATCGGTGCCGTTCCTGAGGCGGCGCTGCGGCAATGGATCGAACGTGGCCTGGCGGGACGCAAGGTCGCCGGCTGACGGCGCACCTGCGCCTCTCACGCCTCAAGTCCCGGGTCGCCCGTGCTTTCGCTGTCACTCACGGTCGCACGTGAGCATTACCCGCATCCGACCAGCACATATACGCTACGCCGGTGACTACACCGACAGATTCGGGCTCGCCGGTCCGGCACCAGGAGCCCCAAGCCGTGCTCACTCCGCTCACCGCGGCCGCTCTCTTCCTCGTGGCGACGATCGAGCCCGGGGCCGAGGAGGTCACACGTGACCTGCTCGCCGATCTCTCCGGACTCGAGCGCACCGTGGGATTCCGGGTACCGACCGCTGGACTCGCCCTCGTGACCGGGATCGGCTCGGACGCCTGGGACCGACTGTTCGCCGGGCCACGGCCCGCCGAGCTCCACCCGTTCAACGAACTGCGCGGCGCACGCCATCACGCCGTGTCCACGCCGGGGGACCTGTTGTTCCACATCCGTGCCACCCAGGCTGATCTCTGCTTCGAGCTGGCCTCGCTGATCATGGACCGCCTGGCAGGGTCGGCCGTCGTCGTCGACGAGGTGCACGGGTTCAAGTACTTCGACGATCGTGATCTGCTCGGGTTCGTCGACGGCACGGAGAACCCGACCGGTGATGCGGCAACCGCCGCCGTCACGATCGGAGCCGAAGACCCGGATTTCACGGGATCGAGCTACGTCATCGTCCAGAAGTACCTCCACGACATGTCGACGTGGAACGCCCTCAGCGTCGAGGCGCAGGAGCTTGTCATCGGGCGGAGAAAACTGTCCAACGTGGAGCTGGCCGACGATGTGAAACCGAGCAACTCCCACGTGGCCCTCAACACCATCGTCGACTCGGACGGAACGCAACGCCAGATCCTCCGCGACAACATGGCGTTCGGGACGGTGGGTCGGGGTGAGTTCGGCACGTACTTCATCGGTTACGCGGCCACACCGAGCGTGATCGAGGAGATGCTCGACCACATGTTCATCGGCGATCCCCCCGGTAACTACGACCGGATCCTCGATTTTTCGACGGCGACCACGGGATGCCTGTTCTTCGTGCCGACTGCTGACTTTCTCGACGACCCGCCGCCGGCGCCCGGGGCGGTGGCCGATGAGTCAGCTCCAGCCGATACGGAATCCGGGGCGGCGAGCTCGACCACTGCAGCCGACGAAACCGGGGGCTCACTCGGGATCGCCGGACTGAAGGAGGCGTCTTCCTAGAGAGCGGCGCGGATGCGGTGCCCACTATGCGCGAAGCGCCGGGGAACCACGTCATAGTCCCGACATGGTCGGGGTCGGTCAGGTCATGGCGTCACGATGAAGTCGTCCAAATCAGCTGACTTCGTCCAGTCCCAGTACGTTTCCATTTTCCAGGGCGACAGCGTGAAGATCTTGCCGGCCGGGTTCTTGTAATGACTGTGCGTGATGGACGGGTGCGACCACACCAGCTGGCTGATCTCCTCCTGGTGACGCTCGATGTACTCGTCATGCACGTCCTTACGGACCTCGATCGTGCGCTGCCCCGATGAGAGGACCTGTCGGATGGCGTCCATGGTGAAATTCACCTGACACTCTGAGTGAAAGAACAAGCTGGCCCCGTGGGCCAGGTTCGTTCCGGGTCCGTAGAGGCAGAAGAGATTCGGGAAATTCGGGACCGTGATGCCGAGATAGGCCGACGGCTCGTCACCCCATTGCTCGCGCAACGAGATGCCGTTGCGACCGAAAATCGTCATTGGCGCCAGGAATTCATTGTGCCGGAACCCGGTGGCGTAACAGATGACATCCGCCGCGTAGAAGGTGCCGTCGACCGTTACGATCCCGTCGGGAACGACGCGGTCGATGGCCGTGTTCACCAGTTCGACGTCGGGCCGTTTCAGGCAGTTCAACCACGACCCGTTGTCCTGCAGCATCCGCTTCCCGGCGGCCGGGTAACTGGGGATCGACTTCTCGATCAGGTCGGGGCGTCCCTCCAACAACGACGTGATCCACTCCGTCATGGCCTCTCGCCGTTCGGCATTGGATTCGTTTATCGCCCGGCCCGAACCATCGTCGTAGTCCGGATCCCGACGGAAACGTTCGGTGCCAATCCCGACGCCCGGATACATCATGACGAAGCGGAACCATCGCCCGTAAAAGGGAAGGTGGCGCATGGCCCACGCATCCCCAGCGGGCACCTTGGCGTGGTAGGCCGGGTTGTAGATGATCCACTGGGGCGTGCGTTGGAAGATGGCGAGGTGCGACACCTGCTCGGCGATGGTTGGAGCGATCTGGAATCCGGTGGCGCCCGCCCCGACAAGCGCGAAGCGGGTACCCGTGATGTCGAGACCGGCGGGCCAGCGTGCCGAATGGAAGGACGGCCCCTCGAACGAGTCCATGCCGGGGATCTTGGGCATTCTCGGCAGGTTCAAAGAACCGACGGCGCTGATGACGAAGCGGGCGTGCAGCGTCTCCTCTGCACCATCTGAGGATCGCACCCGGACCGCCCAGCGCTCGCCTTCCTCGTCCCACCTCGCCTCGAGCACCTCGGTACTGAAGCGACAGTGGCTGCCCAGCTCGTACTTGTCCAGCACACGCTCGAAATACGCACGCAGCTCGGGCTGCTGGCAGAAATACTCACTCCAGTGGTCGGCGGGTTCGAAGGAATAGCAGTAGTGGTGACTGCCGATATCGACCCGCGCACCCGGATAGCGGTTCTCCCACCAGGTGCCCCCCGGTCCCGCGTTCTTCTCGAGGATCGTGAACGGGAGACCGGCCTCTGCCAAGCGGATGCCCGCCACGATGCCGGACTCGCCGGCGCCGATCACCAGCACCGGAGAGGAGGCCCGGACGTCCTCGGGGATCTCGTCACGCCATGTGATCGCCCTGGCATCGATGCCGTCGAGCTGCAGCTCCTCCGTGAACATCCCCCTCAGCAGGCCATCGAGCGGCTGACCCGCCACGAACTCCATCAACTCGGCGACCAGGTCGTCCGATAGCGAATGCGGGACACATCCGCCGTCACGAAAGGCGGCAATGGCGGGGATCGCCAATCGCCGCACCTCGGCACACTCGGCCTCCGACATTCCCTCCTGGAAGTCCCCCGGCATGGCGTACTTAGGCCGGTAGGGTCCGCGCACCCATGCGGGATCCCCGGTCATATGCACAAGCGAGCATAAGAGCGTCGGAATACTGACATCGGCCAGGGCGGCGGCGATGGCGTCGTCATCGTCGGAGAAGGGCTGGCCGGCATATGGGTTGCGAGGTTCTTGCGTCACTCACGCAAGCATGCCACTACGGGACGCTCCGTGACGGGTTCCGGACACGTACGAACCGAGCGGCGGAATGGCGACTGAAGTATCGATGTCAACCTCTAGTGGACCTTTAGGTATTCCCTCCATTCGCAAGGCGGGTCGGCCGGGCATCCGACGGCGAGCAACGAAGCGATCACGACCGGGGCGAGGAGGGCAGTCAACCCACGCGCAGCGCCCATAGGCCGATGGGCCCCAGCTCCGGCAAGCGGTCTCGCCACCATGCTGCTGTCGGCTGTCTCGACGCGCCAGCGTCGTCATGCGGCACCGATGAGCCCCGGGGCGACCCGGAGCGGCCTCCGGCTCCCCAGCCGGACCGGCGGATCGTCGAACCCGCGCCAGACGATGATCGCGGTCACCCCGACGCGCGATTCGGGCGAGCCGAAGAGGCGGCATCACCGCAGCGAATCCCCGAGATCTCTTGCCACGCGGAGCGCTTCGGCATCGTGCTCCTCCCCCGTCAGCGCCGTCCGTCATTCGCAGCGCGCCGCCTCCGACTTGCCCGAGCATGCCGTCCGTCACCGACCAGTTTGTCGCGCCCGGCGTCAGGCCCCGGGGGTACACTCCAAAAGAGGCAGCAACCCATGGGCGAGAGCCCGGGAGGTGCGGCACGACATGCGGTCGCCCGCGATGTTCACCCCAGGTCCACACGCTTTTGCTTTCCCCCGGGCTCGATCAGGGTCGCGTCCGCGGTGAGCCAACTCGCCTCGGAAACGGATCCAGCCGCCCCGCTGCCGTGGCGCGACGTCGTGGGGCGCTCCAGCAGGCCCGTGTTTCTCATCGATCTTCCGACGAGGCGAGTGGTTGCCCGCAGCAAAGCGGCCGAGGCGCTCGTGGGACCCATCGAGTGGGCCTATGACCTCACGCCGCACCAGGAGCAGACCAAGAAACGTCTTGATCTCCTCCAGAGCGGGTTGATCGATGGCTACCACTTCACGGGCACGGCGACCACGCCGTCCGGTTCCCCGCTCTTGCTCGACGTAGGCGCGCAGCGCGTGAACGACACCGAGGGCCACGATTTCGCGCTGGTCCTCCTGGCACGGCACGACGGCGGCGATACTGCCGGGCACCCGGCGGACGTCCTGGACGCGCTCGAGGCCAGCTACTCGTTCGACGATCTCGACGCGCCGCTCCTGGTCGGCACCGTGGATCGGGACTGGCGCATCGAACGACTGAGCAACGACGTGAAAGATGTGCTCGGGTACGACCCCAGCGCCATCATCGGCTCCCTGTTCACCCACTGGGTGCATCCGGGCGATGTGGGCAATCTGCTCATCGGGGTCGGCCGAGCCCTCGAGGACACTGCCTCCGTGACAGTCCGCGTCCGCGTCCGCCACGCCAATAAGAGCTGGCTGCCCATGATGGCGGTGCTGGTCCCGCTGACCGGGTCGGAGCCCGAGCCGGGGTTCGCCTTCGTCCTTCGGACGGATCACGAGACCGAGAGCGATGCCCCGGAGGGCAACGGGAGCAGCTCTGACCGCATCGCCGCCCTGGAGCACCGGCTCTGGCGCATCGCCCTCGAGTTGAAGGCAGCGGGGATCGTGCAACAAGTGCGCCATCTGCCCGACTTCAAACACATCCCCGAGGTCAACGACCTGACCAGCCGCCAGCTCGAAGTGCTCACCCGGCTCCTCGAGGGTCAGCGGGTCTCGACGATCGCAGCCGAAACGTACGTCTCATCGAGCACCGTACGCAATCACCTCGCCGCCATCTACCGCAAGCTTGGCGTGCACTCGCAAGCCGAACTCCTGGCGTACGTTCGTCGTCCTCAGTAAGGACGGCACGACTCACCCGACTTCTCGGAGCCGCCATTCCCTCGCAAAGAGTGCGAGATGGAGCGGCGGAAGTGGTGGGGCGAACAGGTACCCCTGCGCACAGTCACACCGCTCCTCTCGGAGCCGCCGCAACTGCGCGTCGGATTCGACTCCCTCGGCGATGATCTCGAGATCGAGGGCGCGGCCGAGCTCGATCAACGCATGCACGATCGCCCGTTGTTCCGGGGAGTCCTCCAGCCGGGCGACGAATGACTGATCGATCTTCAAGATGTCGATGGGGAACTGCTGCAGGTAACTGAGCGAGGAGTACCCAGTGCCGAAGTCGTCGATGGCCAACCGCACACCCAGTTGCTTGAGCGCGTGCAGTCGCTCGATGACCACGGTGAACTCACGCATGAAGAGAGACTCCGTTATCTCGAGAACGAGCGCGGCCGGATTGAGGCCGGTCTCCTCCAGAACACCCCTGACGTCTTCGATCAAGTCGGGCGACTCGAGCTGGCAAGGCGAGATATTGACGGCGAGGGAGAGGGGCGACCCTCCTTCTCGCCAGATCGCCATGGCGGCGCAGGCCTCGCGGAGGACGAGACGCCCGATGGCACGGATCATGCCGGTGTCTTCTGCCAGGCCCAGGAACTCGGCTGGGCCGAGGCGACCCCGGGTCGGATGATCCCAGCGCACGAGCGCTTCCACGCCCGTGAGGGCATCATGCTGGAGATCGATGGTGGGCTGATACAGGACGGTGAACTCGCCGTGTTCGATCGCCGTCCGCATGTCGATTCCCAATTGAAGGCGATCGGCGATCACCTCCTGCATCGACGGGACGAAGGACACGACGGTGTTCTTCCCTCCCGCCTTCGCCTTGTACATGGCGATGTGGGCGTTGCGGATGAGCTCCTCGGCGCTCACGTCACATCCACTGGCGATGCCGATACTCGTGGTGATCGACATGACGTGGCCTTCCAGTTCGAAGGGTGAACGCAGTACATCCATCACCCGTGCCGCCATCAGCTCGGGGGGCGCATGGACGGAGTGGGGGCTGGCCAGAATGACGAACTCGTCATCGCCGAACCTACAGACTGTCTCCTCGCTGCGCATGGCGCCCGCCAATCGTCTCGCCACCGCCACCAGCAATTCGTCCCCCGCATGCTGGCCGAGCCCATCGTTGATCGTCTTGAAGTTGTCGAGATCCATGAAAAGGACGCTCACCGGCTTCTGGTCGTTTCGCGCGATCTCCATCAACTGCGTGGCCCGGTCCAGGAGCAATGTCCGGTTGGCCAGGCCGGTGAGCGCGTCGTGGAGCGATTGATCCCGCAGTTGCATTTCGAGTTCCTTGCGATCGGTGACATCCACCACGACGACGCCGACGCCGATGAACTCTTGGAGGACCTTCATCGGGTAGAAGCTCGCCCACCAGTAGTGCGTCCGATGGGGATCGCCCGGGACATCGCCGGCGATCTCAGTAGTGACGACAGGGTCGTTTCGCTCCTCTCCGTGCCGGTAGAGCCCGTCGAGCTGAGGCCAGAGCCCGGGAACAACCTCCTTCAACAACCGGCCGACCTGGTCTTCCACCGCCCCGCCATTGACGGAGGCATAGACCGAACTGATCGAAGTGATCCGAAAATTCCGATCGACGAACCCGAGGCCCACCGAAGATGCTGACGCCACGTAGTCGAAGATGGAGAGCACTTGAGCCAGGTCGGCGTGGGCGTCTTCCTCGGGATGCAGTCCCGGGGAACGTGGTTGGTGGGCAGTCATGGGTGGCCGGGCGTCAGTGACGCTCTGGGTCGATCGGCGGTGGGTGCTCTGTGGCCGCTGTCGAGGACGACTGCAGCGATTTCAGCCGCTCGAGGAGCTGACTCTGGCTGTGCACCCCGAAACGCCGGAAGATGGCGGACAAATGGTTGCGCACGGTGTTCTGGCTGAGAAACAGGTCGCTGGCGATGGCAGGGGTCCGCTGGCCGGCCACGAGTCGCTGGAGGATCTCATGCTGACGCGGGGAGAGTTCGGCCAAAAGGTCGAGATCCCTCGAGTCGGCCGGGGCGGCGGGGAACAGCGTGATACCGGCGGTCCGGACTTCCGATGCGATCCGTCGCAAACGGTATTCGAGCTCGCGCACGCGAGCCGCTTCGAGGCCGGGTGCCGGCGGCGGCAGGACATCGAGCGGCGTGAGTGAAAAGGCAAACGGCGCGCTCTTCGAATCGATGAGAGTGCACACGACGACCCGCGAGAGTTGCCAGCCGCGTGGTCGCCTTCGCACCCGCAGGTGGAGGGCGACCGCCGCCTCGTTGAGCGCCAGCGAGGTCATGTGTGACAGCGCCGTCGGTGCATCCATCGGATGGACAGCATCGAGTACAGGGACGCCCACGCAGTCTTCTAGCGCGAAACCGAGCACATCGGTTACCTCGACACTGATGCGGCGGACACGCCAACTGGGGTCGAGCGTCCCCATCACTGTGGGGGAAAAACCCTCCAAAACCGTCCCTTCCATAGCATCTGGGCCCGGGATTGGGGTGGAGGTACCGGGCCAAAGCAGTATGGCCTCGAAGCACATAGACGGAACATCACGTCGCGCCCGTCGAACCGTCTAAATCCCTGCTGGCGACGGTGATGCCGGCCGGCGCCGGGTTGGTCCGACCGCCCGAGGCGGTGGGGCCGGCGGACCGGGTTCTCAGGCCCGCACGAGCAGATCGTAAAGCTGGGCCCTCGAGAGGGGCCGATGCGGCAACACCGAGCCCGTGGCCCGGAGCCCGTCGAAGAGCAGTTGTAGGTGGCGCTCACCTTGTTGGCGCCCGATCCTGGCTGCGGCATCGCCCGCTTCGTAGCGGTCCTCCACGGCCCGTACCGAGAGCAAGATGATGGCGATATCGCTGAAGGTCACGTCGGTCCGGATGGAACCGGCGGCTTTTGCGTTGGTGAGGAGGCGCGTGACCGGCCCGGCCAGGCTCTCGACCATGGCCAGGTGGGTCTCTGCCAAGTGGGGTGACCGGGAGACCAGGGCTCGCAGGCTGGCGGGAAGACCGACACAACGGCGCAAGAACTCGAAGATCCCCTCGGCTGGCGACGCGTTCTCCAGCACCTCGGAGACCAATTCCAAGGAGCGCTGGCCGGCCATCTCCATGATGGCCACCACCAAGCTCTCTTTGTTGGGGAAGCGGCGGTAGAGGGTCCCGACACCGACGCCGGCTCGCTGGGCGATCCGCTCCATCGACGCTTCGTACCCACTCTCGGCAAAGACGTCCTGAGCCGCCACCAGGATCCTCTCCAGGTTGAGCTCAGCGTCACGGCGCAAAGGGCGGGGCAGAGGCTCCAGACCCACTCGGGCTGCCATCATTCGACCCCGGACGCTGAGCCCACCACCGCTGCCGTGCCACCGGATATCGCACTGGCCAGCTCGGCCCCGGTCGGCTCGTGCACGGGGTGCCGGGGGATCAGGAGCGCCGTACCGCCGGCCACTAGGAGCGCCAACGCCGAGACGACGAAGGCCAAGATGTAGCCGTGCTCGGCCGGGACGCCGTTGGGCAGCAAGGTGCTCACCACCATGCTGGTGGCCACACCCGCCCCTACCGCAGCGCCCACATTGCGGATGTTGGTGTTCATCCCGGTGGCGATCCCGGTCTGGGACTGGGGGACCGCCTCGACCACCAGGTTGGACATGGCGGCGTAGCCCATGGCGATCCCGATCCCGAGCAATGCCGCCGCGATGAGGATCTGCCAGCTATGTGCGTGCCAGAAGACCAGCACGACATAGGACGAGGCGGAGAAGAGGCAGCCGGACAGCAGCACCCGGCGTCCACCGAAGGCGACCGACAAGCGGCCGGTCAGCGGAGCGACCAGGAGCATGGCGGCGGCGAAGGGGAGTAGGTCGAGTCCGGATTGGGTGACCGACGCGCCGAATCCGTAGTGGTCGGCGACAGGTGTCTCGACGAACTGCGGCACGGTCGTGAACAACACGTACATCCCGAACCCGAAGAGCATGGCGCAGAGGTTGGTCGTCCACACCTCGGGAATGCGCATCATCTTCATGTCCACCAGCGGCGATGTGGAACGGTTCTCCGAGCGGATCCACAACACGATCAGGAGGGCGGCGAGGAGGAAGAGACCGATCACCCACGGGCTGCCCCAGCCGATGGTGGGTCCCTCTGAGACCGCCAGGAGCCCGGCCACCAGCCAACCCGACATCAGGAGCGCCCCGGCCGTGTTGATCCGTCCCGGGGTTCGTATGGGGGACTCCGGGACGAACAGGATGGTCATGACGGTGGCGACCGCACACAGGATCAGCGGAGCCCAGTAGAGCCAGTGGTAGTTGAGGTGCACGATGATCGGCCCGGCCAGGACGATGCCGAGACCCACCCCCACGCCGAGGATGGACGAGAGGAACCCGATTCCCCCCACGACCCGGTCCCTTGGGAATTCGTCCCTGATGATGCCGAAGGCGAGTGGGAACACCGCGCCCCCGGCGCCGGTGATGATCCGTCCCGCCAGCATGATCGGCAACGTGGTGGAGAGGGCGCTGATCAGAGTGCCCAGGGTGAGCACGACCAAGATCGCCGCCAGGACCCTTTCCTTTCCCATCATGTCGCCCACCCGGCCCAGGATCGGCGTGCAGATGGCGGCGCTCAGCAGGTACCCGGTGAGCAGCCAGGCCACGGCGTCGGCCGACGCGTGCAGCGAATGCTCGAGGGACGGAAGGGCCGGGATGATGAGGGACTGCATGACGCTGAACGCCAGCGCCGACAGGGTCAGGACAGCGAAGGTCAGCTGATAGTGCGCCCGTTTCGGTTCGACTGCCCTGTGACCAGCCACTGCGACCTCGCTCCGTTCGTTCGTCCGTCGTGGATGTCATCGCCAGTCTAACTTGGAAGCGGAATCCTTCATTCCGCTACTGTCCTTCCGCTCACCCGGTCCGGCTGGGGCGGTCTTGGCGGCGTCGTCATCGAGGAGTGGTATCGAGGGGTGTCGGGTGGGTGTCCAAGGGCGGCGACGAGGCGGCGACAGGGGCGGCGACAGGGCGGCGACACACGGTCGGAAGGGCCTCGGCAGCCGCTGAGGCGCCCCGGTACGCCGCTGGTCGTACCGGAAATGGGGTGTCGTCCAGGTTCAGCCCGCGTGCAAATGGCCCTTCCGCGGCCAATTGGTCGTACCGCTGGTAGGAACATGCAAGCCAAATGCGGTGAGGGCGGGTGCGGGCGTGCAACACTGTGGGCTCGCAGCCACCCGACGAATGGAGACGTCGCAATAAGTGTTGGTTTTCACCTTCCCAGGACAGGGTTCGCAGAAATCCGGAATGGGCGAGCCCTGGGTCGACCACCCCTCGTGGGAGTTCGTCGGGGAGGCCTCGGAGGCGGCTGGGCGTGACCTGGCCTATCTGCTGCTCGAGGCCCCCATTGACGAGCTGACAAGGACCGAGAACGCCCAATTGGCGACGACGGTGCTCAGCCTGGTCGTCCTCGATGCCGTGGAGCGGCTGGGCCTCTCCCCCGCTGCGTGCGCCGGGCACAGTCTCGGCGAGTACACGGCACTGGTGGCCAGCGGCGCCCTGACGTTCGAGGACGGGATCCAGCTGGTCGTGGCCCGGGGCGACGCCATGGCCCGCGCCGGCGACGAGGCGCCCGGCACCATGGCGGCCATCCTCGGGATCTCCGACGACGACGCCGAGGCCGCCTGCCAACGGGCCGAAGGCGACGTCTGGGTGGCCAACTACAACGCACCGGGCCAGGTCGTCATCGCCGGGACCGTCGAGGCGGTGGGGGTGGCAGGCCGCCTGGCCAAGGAGCTGGGCGCCAAACGGGTCATGCCGATCCCCGTCTCCGGGGCCTTCCACACGCCGCTCATGCAGGGCGCACGCGCCACGCTCCGCAAGGCACTCACCGACGTCACCTTCCGGGCGCCCGAGGTGCGTGTGGTGGCCAATGTCGACGCCCGCGTACACGACGATCCGGCCGACTGGCCCGGCCTGCTTTCGGCCCAGCTCTGCAGCCCCGTCCGTTGGCGCCAGACGCTCGAGACGTTCGCCAGCCTGGGCCTCACATCGCTGATCGAGCTCGGTCCGGGTGGGGTCTTGAGCGGCCTGGCCAAACGGAGCCTGCCCGAGATCCAGTCCTTGGCCGTGGCCAAGCCGGCCGACCTCGACACCTTGATGGATCGGATCGCCGAGGCCGGTACCTGGAAAGCCGAACCCGCGCTCCACCAGGGCGAACACCTTTATATGTCCGAACGGGTCGTGGTCAGCCCGGGCAGCGGGATCTTCACTCCGGAGGAATCGCTGCGGGCGCCCGGCACGGGACTGCTCCCGGGCACCGACGGCGGGCCGGACGCCGATGCCATCTCGGTCGTCGCCGTGGGCGATCTCATGGGGCGGGTCGGCATCACCGAGGTGCGTACCCCTTTCGCGGGCCAGGTGATCGGATGGCTGGCCGCCGCCGGTGAGCGGGTCCAAGACGGTCAGCCCCTGGTCTGGATGCGCGTCCCGGACCGCATCTGATGTCGGATCGTCCCTAATGGCAGTCGTCCTGGTCACCGGAGGTACCCGCGGCATCGGCGCCGCCTGCGTCCGCTGGTTCCTCGACCATGGGGACCAGGTGGCCACCACCTATCGATCCGCCGATCCCCCGCCCCTGCCCGAAGGCGCCGATGCCGAGCGGTTCCTGGCCGTGCGCTGCGACGTGACCGACCCGGCGCAGATCGAGTCGGCCTTCACGGCCATCGAGAGCACATGGAGCCCGGTGGAGGTGCTGGTGGCCAACGCCGGGATCACCCGGGACGGCCTCCTCCTGCGCATGAGCGAGGACGCCTTCACCGAGGTCATCGACGCCAATCTGACCGGCTCGTTCCGGGTGGCCAAACGGGCCGTGGCCAAAATGCTCCGCCTCCACACGGGCCGCATCATCTTCCTCTCCTCGGTCAGCGCCTACGTCGGCCTGCCCGGTCAGGCCAACTACGCCGCTTCCAAGGCCGGCCTGGTGGGCATGGCGCGTGCCATCGCCCGTGAGGTGGGCAGTCGTCAGATCACGGTGAACGTCGTGGCGCCCGGCCTGGTCGCCACTGACATGACCGACGCCCTGGGCGAGGAGCGGGTCGCGGTCATGACCACCCAGGTTCCCCTCGGCCGCATCGGCTCGGTCGAGGACGTGGCCGGCGTGGTGGGATTCTTGGCCTCCCCCGCCGCCGCCTACGTCACCGGCGCCGTGCTGCCGGTCGACGGTGGGCTGGGCATGGGCCTCTAGTAGGCACAGCCCTTGTAACGTGCAGGTAGACCAACCCAAACAAGGAGCAGATTGTGGACAGCGACGCAGCGTTCGAGAAGTTTCGCGAGTGCGCCGTAGAGGTGCTGCAGGTGCCGGCGGACAAGATCACCAAAGAGGCAAAATTCGCGGAGGATCTCGACGCTGACAGCCTTGACCTGGTGGAATTGGTCATGGCGCTCGAGGAGTCCTTCGACATCACCGTCGAGGAGACCGAACTGGAGGACGTCACGACCATCGGGCAGGCCTTCGACCTGATCTCCTCCAAGCTCTGATGCAGCTCGGGACAGGCCCCGACGGGCCGATCCGAGGGCGGCGGGTCGCCATCACCGGTCTGGGGGCGGTCACCTGCTGTGGTGTAGGGATCGACGCCCTGTGGGACGGCCTCCTCCACCCGTCCGTGGTCGGCGGCCCGGTGCGAGACTACGACCCCGGTCGGTGGTTCGGGCCCAAAGAGGTCCGCCAGCTCGACCCCTTCGCCCAGTTCAGCATCGCGGCGGCCGATCTGGCGGTGACCGACGCCGGCGCCCTCGAGGCCGATCCGAACAGATCGGGCGTCATCTTCGCCACCGGCGTGGGAGGGTTCGAGAGCCTGGCGGAGCAGGTGGGTGTCTACAACGAGCGCGGCGCCCGGCGGGTCTCCCCTCGCCTGGTCCCCATGATGATGGCCAACGCCGGCGCGGCGGGCATCTCGATGCGGCTCGGCTGGCGCGGTCCCTGTGAAGTCATCGTGACCGCCTGCGCCGCCGGCACCCACGCCATCGCGGCGGCCGGACGCCTCGTCGCCTCGGGCCGGTGTGATGTCGTCCTGAGCGGGGGGGCCGAAGCCAGCTTGCACCCGACGGCGATCGCGGCCTTCGCCAACATGACCGCCCTGTCCAGCTCGGGGGCCTCGCGCCCCTTCGACGTCCGCCGCGACGGGTTCGTCATGACCGAGGGTTCTGCCGCGCTCGTCCTCGAGGACTGGGACCGCGCCGTGGCCCGCGGGGCCACCATCTACGCCGAGTTGGCGGGGGCGGCCAGCACGGCCGACGCCCACCACATCACGGCGCCCGCACCGGACGGCGCCGGCGCCGTGGCCTGCATGGAGCTCGCCCTGAGCGATGCCGGCATCTCCACCGCCGACGTCGGGCACATCAACGCGCACGGCACGTCGACCCCGCTGAACGACCTGGCCGAATCAAGGGCCATCAGCAAGGTCTTCGGCGAGCCCGGACCACTGGTCACCTCCACCAAGGGGGTGACGGGGCACGGGCTGGGCGCGGCCGGCGCCATTGAGGCCGCGGCCGCCGCCCTCACCATCCACCACGGTCTCATTCCCCCGACGGCCGGTTATGAAGAGCCGGACCCCGAGATCACCATCCGGGTGGTCCACGGCGAGCCCCTCCCATGGGACCCGTCGGCCGCGCTCTCGAACTCCTTCGGGTTCGGCGGCCACAACGGCTGCCTCGTCCTGCTCCCGCCCGGCTGACGCCCGGTCGGGTCAGGCCAGCCCGCTCGGGTCGTCCAGGTCCACCGCGGGGAGCTCCTGCACCTCGTGCTTGGTGAGGGTGAGTTGGATGCCTTCTGCGATCCCCTTCACGGCACCGATCGGGATGGCCACTTCCTTTTTGCCCCACAGGTGTCCCTCATGAAGGAGCACATGGGTCATATGGTGGGTGGCCCGGTCAATGACGAGCCCCTGCACACGCCCGATCCCGCCGTCGGTGGCATGGACCTGTTGGCCTTTCCGTATGCCGATCTCGCCCTCCGGGAGCGTATCGGTGATGATCGGCGGGGTGATGTTGCCCACGTTGCCGCCCGGGAGGAAGTAGGACTCCTCGGCGGCCTCCAAGTTGTCGAACTCCTCGAGCGGACAGCGCAGCGTCACGTCGCCCGAGGCGCCGCCGACGGCGTCCAGGTCGACGAGCTCGAGCGGCACCAAGCGGCCTAGGCCTTCTCGGTGTGTCGGCTCGACGACCAGGTGGGTGACGACCTCGGCCGCCGGATCCACCACGACCCGGATCACCTCGCCACAATGTCCGTCGGTGCAGTTGACCTCCGCCCCGATGATGAACTGCGTCCTCTCAGCCATGCCCAACCTTTCCTGTTCTGTCCGGGCCAACTGTGCTGCCCGGGCGGCTTCCTGTCAGTGCCGCCTGTGCCATCCGGGCCGTCAGCAACCAAAGGGCCGCCCGGGCAACGTAGCCCGTCATTCGGGCGGAGGGCAGGTCGACGGGTGCATCACACCCCCAGACTGCCCTTGGCCGCCCGCTCGAAGAGCCGCGAGGGCAGGAGGCGCTTGGCGATGATCCCCACCCGCTCCTCCGGCTTCCCCACCGACACGCGCCGACGGGGGCGGTGGCTGTCGAGGACCCGGGCAATCACCGCGGCCACGTCATCGGGGGGCACTCCGTTCTGCTCGTCGCGCTCCATGAGGCCGACCGATTTGGCCACCATGTCGGCGTAGACGTCCTCGCCGTCGGGCGCCACCACGTCGAGTCGGTTCTGCGTGAAATCGGTGCGCACGTTGCCCGGCTGGACCAATGTCACCTCAATGCCGAACGGTGCGACCTCGTAGGCCAGGGCTTCGCCGTACCCCTCCAGGGCGAACTTGCTGGCGCTGTAGAACGCCTGGAACGGAAGGGCGACGATCCCCCCGATGGAGCTGACCAGCACCACCCGGCCGCCGCCCTGGCGCCGCATGTGCGGGAGGGTGGCCCGCACGACTCTGACCGCACCCCAGAAGTTGGTCTCGAACTGGCGCTTGGCCTGGTCGATGGGCGTCTGTTCGACCGCGCCCGCCAGACCCCATCCGGCGCACGCCACCACGGCATCGATGCCCCCGCGCTCGGCCACCACCCTCGCCACCCCGGTGGACACCGAGTCGTCGTCGTCGACATCCATCATCAAGGGCAACCAGCCTCCCGACGCCGTGGCGCGGCGGCTGGCGCCGACCACGGTCCATCCCTGGCCCTGGAGCCGATCGGCCGTCGCCCGGCCGATTCCCGCCGAGGCGCCCGTGACCAGGACCACCCGCTCTGCACCGTGCGCCGCCATCTCGATCCCCCGATGCCCCGTTCCGCCGTCGGCCTCAGTCGATGGCGCGCCGGAGCGACCCCACGAACTCCGCCGCGCCGTCGGGACCCCCGCCCTCGAGCAGGCGACGCACCAGGGCCGAACCGACGACGACGCCGTCGGCAACCTCGCAGACTTCGGCGGCCTGATCGGGGGTCGAGACCCCCACCCCGACGCAGACGGGCATGTCGGTGTGACGACGGATCCGCTCCACCACCTGCCGCGCCTCGGCGCCTATGGCCGCCCGCTCGCCCGTCACCCCCATCCGGGACACGGCATAGACGAATCCTCCCGCTCGGGCGCAGATCCTCCCGACGCGGTCCTCCGGGCTCGACGGAGCCACCAGCAGGACGGTCTCGATCCCCGCTGCGTCGGCCTCGAGCTTCCACGGCTCGAGCTCCTCGAGCGAGAGGTCCGGGATGATGGCCCCACTCACGCCTGCCGCCACCAGGGAGCGGGCCATGCGCTTGTGGCCGGCGCGATACACGATGTTGTAATAGGTCATCACGGCCACCGGCACCGTGACCTCGGCGCGTGCGATGCCATCGAGTATCTGGTCAGGCACCGTGCCCCGCTGCAGGGCGCGCAGTCCCGCCTCCTGGATCACCGGGCCGTCCATCATCGGGTCCGAGAACGGGATCCCCACCTCGACCGCGTCCGCGCCGGCGGCGGCCACGGAGGCCAAGGTCTGACCCCAATCCTCTGTCATCCCGCCCATCAGGTACGGGATCAAGAGCTTGCGCCCCTGCGCCCGCTGGTCTCGCAACGCTTTTTCAAGCATGGGCACGACGGAAGATCTCCCGGACCTGGGCCACGTCCTTATCGCCGCGCCCGGACAAGGTGATCAGGACGGTCGACCCCTTCGGCAGAGCGGCAGTGCCCGCCACGCGTGCCACCCAGGCCAACGCATGCGCCGACTCGAGCGCGGGAATGATGCCCTCGGTCTGGCTCAGCAGGCGAAAGGCGTCCAGCACCTCGGCGTCGTTGGCCGTGCTGTACTCGGCCCGCCCGATGGCGGCCAGGTGGGCGTGCTCGGGCCCGAGGCCCGGGTAGTCGAGTCCGGCCGAGATCGATTGGGCCTCTTCGATCTGACCCGCCTCGTCCTGCAAGAGGCGTGAGTGCATCCCGTGCAGCACCCCGGGAATCCCATTGGTGATGGCCGCACCGCCGGCCGCCTCGACCCCGACCAGCCGGGCCCCGGTGTCGACGAAGCCGGCGAAGGTGCCGGCCGCATTGGAGCCCCCGCCGACGCACGCCACCACCACGTCGGGCTCGGTGCCCTCGAGGATCTCGCGGCTCTGGACCAGTGCCTCGTCGCCCACCACCCGCTGCAGCTCGCGCACCATGTACGGGAACGGGTGCGGGCCCATGACCGAACCCAGGCAGTAGTGGGTGTGCTCCACCGTGGCCACCCATTCGCGCATGGCCTCGTTCACAGCGTCCTTGAGGGTGCGACTCCCCGACGTGACCGGCCGCACCTCCGCGCCCAGCAACTCCATGCGGAAGACGTTCAGCTCCTGGCGCTTCGTGTCGACCTCGCCCATGAACACGGTGCACTCCAGACCGAAGAGCGCAGCCGCCGTGGCCGACGCCACACCGTGCTGACCGGCGCCGGTCTCGGCAATGATGCGCGTCTTGCCCATCCGCCGGGTGAGGAGGGCCTGCCCCACCACGTTGTTCAATTTGTGCGAGCCGGTGTGCGCCAGGTCCTCCCGCTTGAGCAGGACCCGCACGCCCAGCCTCTCCGAGAGGCGACGGCACTCGGTCACCGGGGTCGGGCGACCTCCGTAATGGTGCAGCAGGTCGTCCAGCTCGGCGTGGAACGCCGGGTCGGCCCACGCCTCCTTGAAGGCCTGCTCGAGATCGAGGCAGGCGGGCATCAGCGATTCGGGGACGAAGCGTCCGCCGAAATCCCCGAAACGGCCGTTGGACCCCGGTTCGGCCATGAGGCTCATGTCATGCTCCCGCTCTGATCTTCTCGGCCACTAGGCATCGCGCCAGTCATAGGGCTCGTCGTCGCCGGCGGCAACCGGCAGCGGGTCCCGCGACTCCGCCTCGACCGCTGCAGCCCGCGCCTTGACGATGAAGTCGCGCACCTTCAAGGGGTCCTTGCGCCCCGGGCTGGCCTCGACGCCCGAGTCGACATCGACCCCGTACGGGCGCAGGTGGGCGATGGCCTGCGCCACATTCTCCGGGCCCAGCCCACCGGCGACGATGAGACGGCTCGGGTCGGACACGCCCTCGGCCAACCGCCAGTCGAACACCTCTCCCGATCCGGGGTTCTTCCCGTCGATCAGCAGATAGTCGGCACCGAACTCGGCGAAACGGCGTATGGTCCGATCCCCGGCCGGGAACGCCTTGATCACCATGGGCACCCGCGCCCGCACCCACCCCGACTCCTGCGACGACTCGTGCCCATGGAGCTGGGCCGCACCGAGGCCGGCCTGGTGGACCATCTCCACCACACGCTGCGGTGCCTCGTCACGGAAGATCCCGACGGTCAGGATTTCCGGGGGCAGCCGCTTGGCGATGTCACCGGCCATCTGCACGGAGACCTGCCGGACCGACGGGGCGAAGATGAAGCCGACCGCGTCCGCCCCCAGGCTCACGCTGAGCAGGGCGTCTGCTTCCGAGGTAATGCCACAGATCTTGACGAAGAGGCTCCGGTCCGTCGGGTCCGGGATGGTGGGTGCCGAGCTCATCGGTGCGCTGATCGGGCCACTCATCGAGCCGCGACCGGGTGCCCGATGAGGGTCCGCAGCGCGGCGGCACGGTCGCTCGCTTTTACCAGTGTCTCCCCCACCAAAATGGCGTCGTAGCCGGCCTCGGCCAGCCGGCGGGAGTCCTCGCCGTTCCGGATGCCCGACTCGGCCACCGCCACCACGTCGGAGGGAATGCGGCCCGCCAACGCACAGGCGCGCTCGTGGTCCACCGCAAAGGTGCGGAGGTCGCGCTGGTTGACCCCGACCAGACGGGCCCCGGCGGTGAGGGCGCGCTCGAGCTCCTCCTCGTCGTGCACCTCCACCAGAGCGGCGAGCCCGAGTGCGACGGCGCGGGCCAAGAAGCGGGCCAGCTCCTCGTCGTTCAGGGCGGCCGCGATCAGCAGCACCGCATCGGCTCCCATGCGACGGGCGTCGATCACATCGAGCTCGGTCACGGTGAAGTCCTTGCGCAGGACGGGAAGACCGGAGGCCTCCCGGGCCGTCTGCAGGTCGAGCACCGACCCACCGAAGAACTCCTCATCGGTCAAGACCGAAAGGCATGACGCACCACCCGCCACGTACTCCTTGGCCACCAGGTCGGGCTGGAGGTCGGGGTCCAAGTCACCCTTCGACGGCGACCGGCGCTTCACCTCGGCGATACAAGAGAGACCCGGTGTCCTCAGCGCTCCGGCGAAGTCGCGGGGCACGGGCAGCGAGCCAGCCCGAGTCGCCTCCTCGACCTGCGCGGCGAGCTCATCGGGGGCCCGGTGGTCGTCCCGAGCCTGCGCTCGGTGCGATGCGAGGATGTCCGCCAGGTAGGAGGGCATAGCAGACCAGCGTAGCGGGGTACTCCCGACGGCCTGGCCCACCACTACGCTCTGCCCATGAGCGACATGAGCAACTTCAATCAGGGCATCATCGACGAGTTTCGGGCCAACGGCGGGAAAGCGGCGGCATTCGGTGACGCGCCGCTGGTCCTCATCACGACGACGGGAGCCAAGTCCGGTAAGAAACTGGTCACCCCGCTGGTCAGCCAGCCCCAGCCCGACGGCACCCTCTACGTCTTCGCCTCCTACGCCGGCGCACCCAAGAACCCGGCCTGGTATCACAACCTGGTGGCACACCCCGAGGTGGAGGTCGAATTCGGCACCGACCGCTTCACCGCCACGGCCACGCCCCTCGCCGGTGCCGAGCGCGACGCGGTCTACAGCAAGCAAAAGGAGCTCTTCCCCCAGTTCGCCGAGTACGAGGAGAAGACGGACCGCGTCATCCCGGTCGTGGCCCTGGTGCGGTCGTAGGGGACCTAGCGCGCGAAGAGGTGCCAGCCCAGCCACATGTACCCGAGGACGAGGATCACGCGCACGATCGGGAGGGTGGCCAGCCGGCCCACGACCTCACGCGGGTGGGCCACTGCGGTCGGCCGCAGGTACGAGAGCCCCCAGAGCGCCAGCACGGCCACGCCGAGGGCGGCCCAGACGACATAGGAGATGGTGCTGACGCTCACGGCCGCACCGGCTTGGCGGGCGCCGCCGGCCCCGTGGGTCTCGACCGCCTCGCTCCGGCCCGGGAGCCCCGGCGGACGATGAACAGGCCGCCGGCCAGCCAGCCCAGGAACATCAGTGTCTTGAGTAGGTAGAAGCGATCGATGGCGTCGGTGATGGAGCTGAAGGTCGGGTGATTGGCCCGGGTGCCGTGGACGAGATAGTTGAAGAGCTCCCAGACGACGAAGACGATCAGCAACACGATCCAGGGCAGATAGGGGCGGCCGGTCGAAGCGGACGAGGAGGCGGCCGCGGCTGCCCGGACCTTCCGGGTCCCCAGGGGCCAGCTCGCGCACACCAGTACCGCCATGGCCACGATGGGGAGCGCGGTGAGGATGTCGGCCGGCAACGTGAACGCCGTGGTCGAGGCCGCGATCAGTGAGTACGCCACCCCGCCGGCCAGCAGTACCGCGGAGTGGGTGCGCATCGGTCCCTAACTCGGCGGGTCGGTCAGAGGCACGAGGGCGACCCGGGCCGGCCAATCCCCACCCACGCCGTCGCCCGAACGCACGCGCACCGGACCCGGAGCATCCACCGTCCGGTGCAGGTAGGCCAACGCCACCCAGGCGCCGAGCTCGGGGCTCCACGCCGCCGACGTGACGGTGCCGACCACCTTGTCGGTGGCCACGTCGGTCGACCCGATCCGCTCCGTCCCGGCGTGCAGGGTCATGCCGAACGCGAGCCGGTCGGCGTCGGCGTCGGCGTCGGCGTCGGCGATCACGCCGACGAGGCGGCGGGGGACATTGTTGCCCCGCGAATCGAGGCGGGCGATCAGCTCCTGACCGGTGTAACAGCCCTTGGTGAAGCTCACCGACCGCTCGACCAGGCCCGCCTCGGCGGCGATCGTCTTGTCGGTGAGCTCGCTGCCCATGGCCGGGATGCCCGAGGCGATCCGGCACGCCTCGGTGGCGTCGCGCTCGCAGGGGGTGATCCCCTCCGGGAGGGGTCCGGCGGTCGGGTCGAGGACCACATCCTTGGGCCCCAACAGATCCACCCCGGCCCATCCGTTCCACTCGAACGGCAGATCCAGCACGCCGGCCTCTCCGAGCGCGGCCCGGAGGCCGGCGGCCGCGGTGTCGACACCCGCACCGCGGAGGGCCAGGCAGCGCCATTCCAGGCGCTCGATCTGCACCTTGGAGCGCAGGAGGAACTTCTTGAGCCGGGCCACCATGGTGTCGCCGAATCCGGCATCCGTATCGAGCACGTAGCCGTTCGCATCGACCCGGGTGACCCTCAGCAAGGCCGTGAGCTTCCCGTCGGGCTGCAGCAACAGGGAGTCGGCGCTGGCGCCGACGGCGAGGGCGGCGATGTCCTGGCTGAGCTGCCCCTGCAGGTACGCCGTGGCGTCGTCGCCCCGGACGGAGAAGACGTCGCGAGGGAGCAGGTAGGCGCCGGCGCCGTGTCGCAGCGCGGCCACCTGCGCCGCCAGGTCCTCGTTCACGTGGACGCTCATTCCGCCGCTCCCGAACCCCGGCGGGCGCTCGTCATGACCCGGGCCGCCGTCACCGCGACCAACAGCGCACGCACCTTCTGGCCGCACTCCTCGTCCTCGCGCACGGGGTCGCTGTCGGCCACGATCCCCGCCCCGGCCTGCACGTGCGCCCGCCCGTCGGGCGAGACCACCATGGTCCGGATGGCGATGGCGGTGTCGATGTTGCCGGAGAAGTCGATGTAGCCCACCACTCCCCCGTACACGCCGCGCTTGGTCAGCTCCAGCTCGTCGATGATCTCCATCGCCCGCACCTTGGGGGCGCCCGACAATGTCCCGGCCGGCAGGGTGGCCCGCAACACGTCGATCGGCCCCTTGTCCTCGGCCAGCTCGCCCGAGACCTGCGAGGTGATGTGCATGATGTGGCTGTAACGCTCGATCGTCATGAGCTCGTCGACCTGCTCGGTGCCGAAGCGGACCACCCGGCCCACGTCGTTGCGGGCCAGGTCGACCAGCATGATGTGCTCGGCCAGCTCCTTGGGGTCCTCGGCCAGCTCGCCCTCCAGCAGGCGGTCGTGGTGCTCGTTCTCGCCCCGGGGCCGCGAGCCGGCGATCGGGCGTGACGTCACGATGCCCTCGCGTAGGCGCACCATCGGCTCGGGGGAGGCACCCACGACGGTGACCTCGGGGAAGCGCAGAAAGTACAGGTAGGGGCTCGGGTTGAGCAGCCGCAGGGAGCGGTAGACGTCGAAGGGGTCCGCATCCAGCTGCAGGTCGAACCGTTGGGAGAGCACGACCTGGAAGATGTCGCCGGCGGTGATGTGCTCCTTGGCCACGCCGATGGCCGCCTGGTACTCCTCCGAGGACATGGTCCGGGTTGCTTCGGCCGACCCGAGGCCGTCACGGGGGGCGGGGACCATCTCCCCGGCGCCGGCCCGGGTGCGGGCGCAGTCGGCGGCCAGCTCCACCAGCCGGGCGCACGCCGCCTCGTAGGCCGCGGCGAGCTCGGCCGCGGTGGACGTCTCGGGGTCGGGCACGACCACGTTGTCGATGAGGTCGATGCGCTGGCGCCAATGGTCGAAGGCGGCGAACTGGCCGATCACCACCAGGGCGGCGTCGGGGTGGCCCAGGTCGTCGGGGGGCGCGCCGGGGAGGCGCTCGATCTCGCGCACCACGTCGTAGCCGAGATACCCCACCAGCCCTCCGTGCAGCGGCGGGAGCCCGTCGAGCGTCGGGGACCGGAAGCGGGACAGGAGGGTCTCGACCGCCTCGAGGATCCCGTCGTCGGACGACGACAGCCCCAACCGTCCGGTGGCCTGCACCGAGCTGCCCCGGGCGGTCAGGGTGGCCAGCGGGCGACGACCGACGAACGAATAACGGCCCCAGCGCTCGCCGCCCTCGACCGACTCGAAGAGGAACCCCTCCCCGTCGCCGACCAGATTGGTGAAGGCGGCGACCGGCGTGAGGGTGTCGGCCACGACCTCGCACCACACCGGGACGATGTGGTGCTCCTTGGCCAGGGCGGCGAACTCGACGGGGTCCGGTCGGAAGGTCAGCACAGGGGAGCGAGGGTCAGGGAGGTCAGGCGGGTCAGGCGCAGCGGGCAGGTCATTCTGGACGTGGGACGCCGGGGCCCTGGCCGATGGTGCGGTAGAAGCAGCTCCGCTCGCCGGTGTGGCAGGCGCCCTTCCCGTGCTGGTCGACCAGCACCACGAGCGCGTCGCCGTCGCAGTCCATGCGCACCTCGCGCACGTACTGGCGGTCGCCCGAAGTCTCGCCCTTCTGCCAGTACTCCTGCCTGCTCCTGCTGTAGAACCACGAGCGGCCGGTCTCGATGGTGCGCTTGAGGGCTTCGGCGTCCATGTAGGCGACGGTCAGGATGGTGCCGTCCGTCGCATCTTGGACGACCGCCGCCACGAGACCGTCCCCGGACTTGGCGAAGTCGACCTCTTTGACGAGCTCGTCGTGCGACGTGAGGGCGATCCCGTCGGGTGCGCTGGGCGCGTCGGGCGCGCTCATAGATACAGCCCCGTCCCGCTGTCATTGCGCTTCGACGCGATGGCATGGATGTCCCGCTCCCGCAGGATCACGTACTCCTCGCCGTGCACCTCCACCTCGAAGCGGTCCTCGGGGTTGAACAGCACGGTGTCGCCCACCTTGACCGTGCGCACGTGCGGGCCCACCGCCACCGCCTCGGCCCAGCTGAGCCGCCGCGAGATCTGCGCCGTGGCCGGGATCAAGATGCCGGCGCGGGAGCGCCGTTCCCCGTCGCTCTGCCCCATCTGGACCAGGACACGGTCGAACAGGACCGAAATCGGTTGCATCTCGTCAATCACGGGCGGCACGTGCTGCTCGGCCGTCTTTTTCGTCGTCGTCGGCACCTTTGCACGGTACCGCAGAAATGCCAGGATCCAGGTCAGGGGCTTTCAACAGGCGAATTGCGGCGCCGGGAGGGGTCGGGCCGGGGCGGGGCCGGGCGGGGCCGGAGCGGGGCCGGAACCGCCCCTGAACCGGCCGTCAGACGGGTCGGACGGTGACCCCGTGCGCCGCCATATAGGCCTTGGCCTCACCGAGCGTGAACTCACGGCGATGGAAGATGGAGGCGGCCAGCACGGCATCGGCTCCCCCTTCGACGGCCCCCTCGACAAGATGCTGCAGCGTCCCCACGCCCCCGCTCGCCACCACCGGGATCTCCACGGCGTCGACCACGGCCCGGATCAGGTCCAGGTCGAAGCCGTCCTTGGTCCCGTCCCGGTCCATGGAGGTGAGCAGGATCTCCCCCGCCCCGTTGGCGGCGCACTCGACCGCCCACGCCACCACGTCCCGATCGGTCGGGCGCCGCCCGCCGTGCGTGTAGACCTGCCAGTTCGAGGCCGTGCCGCTCTCCCCCGGACGCGCCCGGGCGTCGATGGCCACCACGGCGCACTGGGCCCCGAACTCGGCCGCGATGTCACGGACGAGCGACGGTCGTTCGACGGCGGCCGTGTTCACCGCCACCTTGTCCGCCCCGGCTCGCAGGAGCCGGCGTGCATCCTCCGTCTCCCGCACACCCCCGCCGACGGTGAGCGGGATGAAGACCTGCTCGGCCGTGCGGGCCACCACCGACACCATGGTGTCGCGCCCGTCGGACGACGCCGTGATGTCGAGGAAGGTGAGCTCGTCGGCGCCCTCGGCGTCATAGCGCGCCGCCAACTCGACGGGATCGCCCTCGTCGGTGAGGTCGACGAACTGCACACCCTTGACGACACGACCGTCGGTCACATCGAGGCAGGGGATCAGACGGATGCTGTGCACGCGGCCACCGCCTCCTCCAGCCCGAAGCGCCCCTCGACCAACGCCTTCCCGACGATCACGCCGGCCAGGGAACGCCCGTCGACGTGCAGCCCGGCCAGCGCCCGCAGATCGTCGAGCGACCCCACGCCGCCGGAGGCGATGACCGGCAACTCGGTGACGGCCAGCAGCCCTCCCAGGCCGTCGAGGTCGGAGCCTCCGAGCATGCCGTCCCGAGCGATCGCCGTGGCCACCACGGCGCCGATGGGCTCGCCGGCCCAGTAGTCGAGGAGCTCGGACACGGTGCGCCCCGAGCCCTGCTGCCACCCGTGCCCGTGGGCCTCGGCGACGCCGTCAGGGCGCAGGGCGTAGTCGAGCCCGACCGCGATCTGCCCGGGCCAGCGCCGGGCGCAACGGGCGGCCAACGCCGGGTCCTCGAGGGCGGCCGTGCCGAGCACGACCCGCTCGACGCCGAGGTCGAGGACGGCCGCCACGTCGTCCTCGGTCCGGATCCCCCCGCCGGTCTGCACCTTGATGCGGGCGCCGCTGCCATCCCCCGCCTCGGCCAGCACCACGATCCGCCCCAGGGTCGCCCGCTCGTGCGGCACGCCGGTCCGGGCCACGTTGAGGTCGACGACGTGGATCCATCTGGCGCCGCCCTCGATGAAGCGCACCGCCAGGGCCAGGGGGTCCCCATAGGCCACCTGGCGCTCGAAGTCGCCCTGGGTCAGTCGCACCGCTCCCCCGTCGCGCAGATCGATGGCGGGATACAGCTCCATCAGGCCGCGCGGGCGACGAAGTTCGCCAGCAGCGCCAGGCCGCTCCGCCCCGACTTCTCCGGGTGGAACTGCGCCCCCCACAGGTTGCCCCGCTCCACCAGCGCCGCCACGGGACCGCCGTAGTCGCACACGGCCACCGTCTCGGCGCCCACCGGCGGGGCGAACGAGTGCACGAAGTAGACCCAGGGGCGGGGACCGAGGCCGCGCAACGGTGCGGTCTTGCTCTCGCCCTCGGCGCTCGTCTCGCCCTCGGCGCCCACGGGAACGAGCTGGTTCCACTGCATCTGCGGGTGTTTCACCGTGGGCGCCAGAGCGGTGACCCGGCCGGGGAAGATCCCGAGGCCGCTCTCGTCGGAACCCTCGCTATGCCGGCTCCCGTCGGCCGGCCCCCGCTCTGCGCCCCGCGCTCGGCCGGCGACGCCTTCCGTGTTCTCGTCGGAGCCCTCGTAGAGGAGCTGGAACCCGATGCACACGGCCAGAAACGGCACGTCCCCTGCGATGGCGGCGCGGGCGACCTTCTCCAGCCCGCTCTCTCGCAAGGCCCGGGCGCACGCACCGAAGGCCCCGACGCCCGGGAGCACGACGGCGTCCGCCGCCTCGACCTCGGCCGGATCGGTGACCAGGCGAGCAGCCGCGCCGACGTGCTGCAGCGCCTTCTCGGCCGAGCGGAGGTTGCCGATCCCGTAGTCGAGGACGGCGATCTTCGGACCGGTCACGCCCTTGGTCACAACGTCCCCTTGGTCGACGGGATCCCCCCGCCCTCCACGCGCACGGCGTCGCGCAGGCACCGGGCCACTCCCTTGAAGCTCGCCTCCAAGATGTGGTGCGTGTTCTTCCCCTCCCGGCGCCGGATGTGCAGCGTCAGGTTCCCTGCGGTGGCGAAGGCCCGCCAGAACTCCTCGGCCAGCTGCGGGTCGAAGGGCGGCGTGCCGAGCCCGACCGTGTCGGGCGCGAACTCGAGGTCGTAGGCCAGGAAGGGACGACCGGAGAGGTCGAGGGCGACTTCTATCAGGGCTTCATCGAGCGGCAACAGCATCGACGCAAACCGCCGAATGCCCCGCTTGTCGCCCAACGCCTCGGCCAGGCAGCCCCCGAGCACGATGCCGACGTCTTCGACCGTGTGGTGCGCGTCCACGTGCAGGTCGCCCTGTGCGTGCACGGTGAGATCGAACGAGGCGTGCCGCCCCAGCTGCTCCACCATGTGGTCGAAGAACGGCAACCCGGTCGAGACGTCGACGATCCCGGTGCCGTCGATGGCGAGGGCGGCGTCGATCGTCGTCTCCTTGGTCTTGCGCTCCCGCTCGGCGCGGCGGGGCTCCAGCTCGGCGGCGAACTCGCTCATGACACGGACTCACTCATTGCAGGGTCTCCTCCAACGCGCTCAGGAATCGATCGTTCTCGTCCGGCGTCCCGATGGTCACCCGCAGGCAACCACCCAGCCCGTCCCAGCTGGCGCAGTTGCGGATGAGCACCGAGCGCTCGAGCAGGCCGCTCCATACCTTGTCCGCATCGTCGTGCAGCGGGCGGAAGAGGATGAAATTGGCGTCGGAAGGCCAGCTCTCGACCGACATGGCACCCAACGCGGCCGCCACCCGGCCCCGCTCCTCGGCCACGAGCGCCACCCGGGCCTCCATCTCGTCCGTGTAGCGCAGGGCGAGCAGGCCGGCCAGCTGCGTCTGCGTCGAGAGGTGGTAGGGCAGCACCACGGCCTCGCAGGCCAGCACCACCTCGGGGTCGGCGATGGCGTACCCGAGCCGGGCACCGGCCATGGCCCATGTCTTGGAGAAGGTCCGGGTGACGACGAGACCCGGGTGCCGCGGCCCGCGCAAGGCGAGTGCGCTCCACTGGGAGAACTGACCGTACGCCTCATCGACGATGACCAGGCCCGGGGCCGCCTCGAGCACGCCGACAACGGTCTCCTGCGGCTCGGCCCGGCCCGTCGGGTTGTTGGGCGAGCACAAGAACGTGATGTCGGGCTGCGTGCGGTCCAGCAGCGCCCGCGCCACGTCGAGGTCGATGCGGAAGTCTTCCGTGCGCCCGCCCTCGACGACGGCGGTGCCGGTCAGCCGGCTGATGTGCGAGTGCAGGGCGTAGGTCGGCTCGAAGACGGCCGCCTTCCGGCCCGGCCCTCCATACGCCAACAGGAGGCACTGCAGCACCTCGTTGGAGCCGTTGGCGCAGAACACCTCCTCGGCCGTGACGTCGTGGAGCGCCGCCACGGCCGCACGCAATTCGGTGGCCGGCCGATCCGGGTAGCGGTGGAAGGACACCTCGGCCAGCGCAGCCAGCAGGTCCCGGCTCCACCCCTCCGGCGGCGGGAAGGGCGACTCGTTGGTGTTGAGCCGGACCTCGGCCTCGACCTGCGGGGAGTGGTAGCCCTCGGTCAGGGAAAGGTCGGGCCGGATCGGAGGGAGGGCGCTCATGAGATCGCGTCCAGGCCATCCAGGCGGTCCAGGCGGCGGCTGATCGACTCGGCGTGCGCCGGCAACCCCTCGGTGGCGGCCAAGGTGATGACGGCCGGGCCGAGTGCCTCCAGGGCCCCCGGCGTCACTGTCACGGCATGGATGTGCTTGCGGAAGTCGTCCGGGCGCAGCGCCGAGGAGAAACGCGCCGTGCGGTTGGTCGGCAGCACGTGGTTCGGCCCGGCGATGTAGTCCCCGAAGCTGGCCGGGGACCACGGGCCGATGAACACGGCGCCGGCACTCTGGACCTGGTCCACCAGGCTCTCGCTCAGCTCATCGGCCACCATCAGCTGCAGGTGTTCGGGGGCGACCGTGTTGGCCACCTCCATGGCCTCCTGGGGCCCGTCGACGAGGCAGGCGATGCCCGAGGTGGCCAACGTGGCCTCCAGGTCGGCCCGCCGGGGCGAGGCGGCCACGATGCGGTCGACCTCGGCGCTCACCGCAGCCAACAGCTCTTCGTCCCAGGTCACCAGCCAGGCCAGCCCGTCCGGTCCGTGCTCGGCCTGGACCACCAGATCGATGGCCGCGAACTCGGCCGGGGCTCCGGGCCCGGCCACCACGACGATCTCCGAGGGGCCGGCGAAGGCGGAGGCCACGCCGACGACCCCGCTCACCTGGCGCTTCGCTTCGGCCACGTAGGCGTTGCCCGGACCGGCGATCACGTCGACCCGGGGCACCGAGGTGGTGCCGAAGGCCAGGGCGGCCACGGCCTGCGCGCCGCCGATGCGGTAGACCTCGGTGATGCCGGCGATGGCCGCCGCCGCCAGGGTGGCGTCATCGACCTTCCCGTCGGCGGCCGGCGGTACGCAGAGCACGACGTCCTTCACGCCGGCCACACGGGCGGGGGCGGCGCACATCAAGACGGTGGAGGGGTAGCGGGCGCGGCCGCCCGGGGCGTAGATGCCGGCTCGACCCACCGGGCGGGTCAGATGGGTGACGGTGACCCCACCGGACTCGAACACGCCGGGTGGGGTGCCCTCGTGGGCGTGATAGGCGGCGATGCGCTCGTAGGCCGTCTGGAGGGCGGCGCGGAGGTCGGGATCGATCCGGGCCAGCGCGGCATCCATCTCGTCGGGCGGGACCCGCATGCCGCCGGCCACGCCGGTTCCGGACACGTCCACCCCGTCGAACCGCTTTGTGAACTCGATGACCGCGGCGTCGCCCTCGTGGCGGACCCGGCGCACGATCTCGGCCACGGCGTCGTAGACATCGGCCCCCGGATCGTGCGGGCGCGGGAGCACCTGATCGAACGGCGGCGGCGTGCCGCGCAGGTTAAGCACGCGTAGGGACATGGGAACTCCAGGCTACCGGCGATGTCACACCCCCTACGTATGGTTTCCATGTGGTCTCACCGACGCTCATGACAACCCCCCGCGTCGTGCCATCCCCGCACGAGAACGACTCCGATCGTGACTGCTCCGATCGTGACTGCTCGGATCGTGACTGCTCGGATCGTGACTGCTCGGATCGTGACTGCTCGGGATTCGGCGGACAGAGTCGATGCACTCTTCAGCGACCTCCAACAGTTGGTGCGTGGGGCCGAGCCCTACTCGGTCTCGGGGCACCAGGCCCGGAGCATCGTGGCCTCCTTCGCCGAGATCGAGCGGGCGGCCGCGTCGGGGGTGGCGCTGTTCACGCCCCGGGTGGTCGAGACGGGCTCGTTCGCCAAAGGCGGCCACGGCTCGGCCCAAGAGTGGCTGGGCTCGCTCTCGGGCACCTCGGCCGCCAAGGCCAAGGGGCGTCTGGCCGCGGCCGAGCGGGCGGCCGCCGATCCCCGGCTGACCGAGGCGCTCCACGAGTCCGAGCTCTCCCCCGACCAACTCGGGGTGGTGGTCAAGACGGCGACGGAGGTACCCGAGGCGACCGAGTCCTTGCTGGAGCTGATCGGGCAGGGAGTATCCCAGCAGGAGCTCTCCGACACCGCGGCCAGGCTGCGGGCCGCCAAAAGAAGCCGCGAGACCGAGCGCCTGCGACGGGCCCGGGTGCACAGCCAGCGGTACTTTCGCTGGCACCAAGACGAGAACGGCGGCATCCGGGGTGAGTTCTTCTCCGACGAGATCGCCTGGGCCCGGGTGGCCCCGGGGCTCGAGGCCGAGGCCAAGGCGCGCTGGAAGGCGGCCGGCGCCGCGGCGGGCGACTCCCTGGAGGCCCACCGGATGGACGCCCTGATCGACCTCTTGAGCGGGACCGCCGGGAGCGGAGCCGGCCGGAACGGAGCCGGCCGGGGGCACGGCCAGGGTCGAGACCCTGGTCGTCATCGACGCCGCGGCCCTGCGCCGGGGCACGACCCAAGATGACGAAATGTGTGAGATCGAGGGCATCGGGCCGGTCTCGGTCCTCGCCGCCACCGAGCTCCTCAGCGAAGGCGGCCTGCGCTACTTGGTCAAAGAAGGCTTCGACATCAAGACGGTGACCAAGGCCAGCCGCGACATCGCCCGCTCCGTCGATATGGCGCTCATCGTGCGCGATCGAACCTGCGCCAGGCCGGGCTGCGGGAAGCGCCTCGGACTCGAAATCGATCACCGCAAGGTGGACTACCGCGCCGACGGACCGACCGAACTCGACAATTTGGTGCGCTTATGCCCGGATTGCCATGCGCTCAAGACATTCGGAGGCTGGCGACTCCAAGGCAAGCCCGGCCGCTGGAAGTGGATCGCGCCGGCCCATCCGAAGAGCGCGCAGTACATCACGAGAGCCCGCAAGCTTGCGGCGGCCAAGGCGAGCGCGCAGCGAACGGCGGCCAGGGGCTCACCGCGCGACCGGGACGGGCCCTAGCTCGCTGCGGCTCGGGCCGGCAACGCGTCGGCCAAGCCCCGGCGCGAGGTGATGCCGAGCTTCGCGAACACCTTGCGCAAATGCCACTCCACGGTCCGGCCACTGATGAACAGCTGGGCGCCGATCTCTTGCGCAGTGCGTCCATCTCGAGCGAGATAGGCGATCTGCTCTTCCTGAGGCGTGAGATCGTTACGCGTGTCATCCCGTCGCTTGCGCACCGTCTCGCCCGTTGCCCTCAGTTCGCGGTGGGCACGTTGCGCGAACGCGATCATTCCCATTTCATCGAACATTTCGTACGCCAGACGTAGTTGCTCCCGTGCATCCCGGCGGCGTTTCTGACGGCGCAGCCACTCGCCGTACAGCAGGTACGCGCGAGCGTGCTCGGGCCGGAGCGCCGTCCTGCCGAGACACTCGATTGCCTCGCGATAGTGCTCCTCCGCCGTCGCACCGTCGCCGATAAGCGCCCGGCTCCGCGCCAGGATGCCGCGACCCCAGTCCCCATCGGTATCGTTGACGTTGTCGGTGAGGCGCTCGAGAGCGTCGGCCGCAAGCGCGTCGTTCGAGGTCCGCACCGCCGCCTCGACCAGCTCCGGGAGCGCCCAGGCCGCGATATTGGCTGCCGGCGCTTCGATGGCCTGGCGGGCCCACGACAGGGCGCCGTCGTAGCGAGCCAGGCCGTTCAAGAGAATGGCGTTCGCCCAAATGGCTATCTGGACAGGGCGTACCGTCCTGGATCTCTGTCCCGCGGTCAATCGTCGACTGGAGCAGGCGTGGACTCTGAATCTCATCCCCTCTGAGGGCGGCGAGCAAAGAAGTGCCGAACTGCAAAAAACGGATCCCAACCGCCTCGGCCAAAGCGTCCGCCTCGGCCGCCAGGGCGGTCGCCGCGGCCAACTCTCCGCGCCAGGCCACAATCAGTACTTGGCCACTGAGGGAGAAACAGAGGGGCACGAGTGCGCCGGCAGAGCGGGCGGGCTCCACCGGACGGCAGAACAGGAGGTCCATGTGCTCGAAGTCCCATAGAACGCCCGCCGCCCTCCCGGCTATCGCGGACCACTGGAAGGTCTTTTCGAGAGACCGGTCGTCAGCGACGAATGCGGCCACCGCCTCACGCAGCACGGGTAGCGCGGCCGCACGTCCCTCGAGGTCGAGCTTGGCATATCCCTCCAACAGCAGATCGGAAGGCCGCGGCGGACCGGACAGCGCGGGTGCGGCGAGCGCGGCGGCGCAGATCTCCACCAACTGCCCCTCTGTTGCGAACGGACCGGCGGCCGAGGCGCCAATCCACGCATCGAGATAGGTCTCGCGGGCCAGGCCGATGTCCAACGGCTCGAGCCGTCTCGCCGCGTCGAGGAGCAGGGCCGAGGCTTTGGCGCGCGGATCGGTGCCCAGCGAGATTCGTCCCCGCATGAGATCAACCCGGGCGTGCTGTAGCTCGTCCTGCGCGTCGAACTGTGCCACGGCCAAGAGTCGACTGGCCTCGTCGAGCGCTCCGATACGAACGTGGGCTTGGGCCGCGGTCAGCGCCCGGTCGGCTCGCCGTTGAGGATCTTCGGTGAGCGCCACGGAACGTCGGAGGAAGGCGGCGGCCGCGGCGAGGCCACCCCGCGACTGGGCACGATCGGCTGATCGCTCGAGTTCGGATGCCACCGCTTCATCGGGTCCTGCCACCGCCGACGCGAGGTGCCAGGCCCGACGGTCGGGATGGGATTCTGGATCGGTGGCCTCGGCCAGGGCCAGATGCGCCGCCTGCCGGTCCTCCAACGACGCCCCCGAATAGATCGCCGACCGAACGAGGGGGTGTCGGAACCGTACCGGCGACCCGAAATCAACCAGCTGTTCAGCTCCGAAGGCCGCGGCCGCTCCCCGCTCGATTTCGAGCGTCTGCGCGGCGCGCCAGAGCAGCCCGGCGTCCCCGGTCGGATCCGCCGATGCCACCAGCATCAGCCGTTGGGTGGCCTCAGGCAGGGCCTCGAGACGCCTGAGAAAGTGCTCCTCGAGCTGGCCGTGAAGATCTCTCGAAGGGGGAACGGCGAATCCACCGGCCAGTTCGGCCGCGGTCATTCCTCGAGGCAATTCCAAGAGCGCCAGTGGATTGCCTCGGGTTTCCGCCACGATTCGATCCCGGACGTTGACATCGACCCCACCAGGAGTCCCAGCAGAGAGAAGTGCGCGGGCGTCCTCGTCGGTGAGACCGGCCAGCATGAGCTCGGGCAGTCCGGCCAGATAGCGCTCTTCGCTGGGCACCCGTATGGCAAACAGCATCAGCACCGACTCGGCAAGGATCCGCCGGGCCACGAAGCCGAGCACCTGCCCGGACGCGGCATCGAGCCACTGGGCGTCATCGACGAGGCACAGCAGTGGACGCTTCCGCGCCACTTCCGCCAACAAGCTGAGCGTCGCCAGGGCCACGAGGAAGCGGTCGGGAGGGTCCCCCGATGTCAGGCCGAACGCGACGTGGAGCGCGTCCCGCTGGGGTTCGGGAAGACTGTCGACTGCGGCAAGCATCGGCGCGCAGAGCTGATGGAGCCCGGCGAACGGCAACTCCATTTCTGACTCCATACCGGCGATCCGGGCCAGTCGAAAACCCGCAGCCCGCCCGGCGCACTGATCCAAGAGCGCAGTCTTGCCAATCCCCGCCTCACCGCGCACGATCAGCGCCGCGCTCTCCCCGCCGCGGACCATTTGCAGCAAGCGGTCCAACTGGTCCCGCTCGGCGGCTCTGCCTCGAAAGTCCGGCGAGCGTGCAGCGGCCACGGCCTATTTGCCTATCCCTGGCATAGGGCCACCCTAGGAGCCCGGATTTTCCCCACGCACACTTTTCCCATCGGATTCTTCTTTTCTCTCAGGATTCTTCCAACCCGCCGGCCGACCGCAGCGCAGCTGAGGCACCGGGTGCCGTCGCGCTGTCCCGACGAGGCCTGATCCTGGGCCACAATCACTGGATGCGTCGCTACGTCCTGACCATCACCTGCCCCGACCGGATCGGCATCGTGGCCGCCGTGACCGGATTCATCGCCGGCCATGGCGGATCGGTGCTCGAGGCCGCCCAGCACGGTGATCTCAGCTCGGAGAAGTTCTTCCTCCGCATTGAGGTGACGGCGGAAAGCCTGCCATTCGGGCCCGAGACGTTCCGGGAGGCCTTCGCTCCGGTGGCCGAGGAGTTCGCCATGGAGTGGGACCTCACCGACACCGACCAGCACAAGCGGGTGATCCTCCTCGTGAGCAAGGAGGACCACTGCCTGGCCGACCTGCTCCACCGGTGGCGCAGCGGCGACCTCGAGTGCGACATCCCGTGTGTGATCTCCAACCACGAGGATCTCCGTTCCTTCGTCGAATGGCATGGCATCCCGTTCCACTACGTGCCCGTGACGGCCGAACCACAACAGAAGGAGGAGGCGTTCGGGGAGATCGCCCGCATTTTCGAGACTGAGCGGGCCGACGTGATGGTTCTGGCCCGCTACATGCAGATCATCCCGCCCTCGCTGTGCGCGCGTTACGGCGGGCGCATCATCAACATCCACCACAGCTTCCTCCCCTCCTTCGCCGGCTCCCGCCCTTATCACCAGGCCTTTGCCCGGGGCGTCAAGCTGATCGGTGCCACCTGTCACTACGTCACGGCCGACCTCGATGAGGGTCCGATCATCGAGCAGGACACCCGCCGGATCGACCACGGGGACAGCCCCGAGGAGCTGCGCCGAGTCGGGCGGGACATCGAACGCACCGTGCTGGCCCGGGGCCTGCGCTGGCATCTCGAAGATCGCGTGCTGCTGAACGGCAGCAAGACGATCGTGTTCGGGTAGGTTCACCCGGACATGCCGTCAAATGCCGAACTCTCGTCGCTCTCCTCGACCCTCAAAGAGTTGAACGACCGCGTATCGGCCATGGCCGAATCTGCCCAAGCCGGTGGGAACGAGGACATGGCACGCGAGCTGTTCGCAGTCGAGCGCGCCCTCGGGGGCGCGCTGCGCCGGCTGCGGCGGTTCTCTCAGACGGCGTAGTCCTCTCAGACCGCGTAGAGCACGAGCTCGTGCCCGAGCAGTGCGGCGGCGTTGCGCAGGACGGCTTGGCGCTGGGCCACCACGGCGCAGTTCCGGCGGTCGGCCAGCTCGATCACGGCGATGACCGCGAGCTCGGCGGTGTCGCATCGAGCGGCGAGCTCCCCTGAACGGCGGGCGGCCTCACTGCTGAACGGCTCCACTTCGGTCCCGTCGAGGAGCTCGGCGATACGGTCACCCCGCGCCTCGGTCCGGTAGGCCTCGGCCACCGCCAGGGCCGGGATGACCGGCACGATCCCATTGGAGAGCGCGGCCCGGTGCAGCGCCCACATCATGCGATCCCCTCGAGCCGCCGCGTGCAACGCGCCGACCCCGTAGACCAGCCCCTCCCGACGGGCCAGGCTCACCGCCGGCGGACCCGGGAGGCCACGCCCGAAACGCCGGAACGGAGTCGGGCCAGCAAAGCCTCGCCGGCAGCCACCTCTTCGGCACTCAGCGAACCGGTCTCACCCTCCCAGGCGGCCACCCCCCGCAGGCCCTGCCGCACCTGGAGTTGCTTCTCGGCTGCATTCGACAGCCAGGCACTGAAGGAGACGCCGTCCTGCTTAGCCGCTTCTTCGACCGCAGTCGCCACCTCATCGACCAACGACACCGAACGCTTCGTCACCATGAGAAAAATGGTAACACCTACTAGGCATTTCGGTAACACCTGGAGTAATACCGGGCTGGTCGGGCTGGTCAAGCCGGCTAGGCGGGCACCGGGGAGCGGAGTGGGCTAGGAATTACCGATGCCGACCCCGGAGGGTCGGCATCGGCGGGTCGTCCGGGAGGCGGATCCCAGCGACGACCCTTTGTGGAACCAGGTGGCGGGAACCGGTTCCGCCGAACATTCTAATCTCCGCCCTTTTCCAATGTGCGGCATGGTGACGATGCTTTTTCAATTTTCCTAGCTGGCTCCCAGGAACGCCGACGGGCAGAAATCGGCGAGCACGCAGCGCCCACAGGCCGGCCGCCGGGCCACACAGGTCGCACGCCCGTGCAGGATCACCCGGAGGCTGAAGGCGCCGCGCCCGGCGGGAGGAATGAGCGCATTGAGTGCCAGCTCGACCTTGACCGGGTCGTCGAGCTCGGTCAGCCCCAACCGCTTGGAGACCCGGAGCACGTGCGTGTCCACCGGAAGCCCAGGGAGGCCGAAGGCAACGCTGCGCACCACGTTGCCCGTCTTGCGCCCCACACCGGGCACGGTGACCAGGTCGGCCAGGTCGGTCGGGACCTGCCCGCCGAACCGCTCTTCGAGCGCCGAGGCCATCCCGATGAGACTGCGGGTCTTGGCCCGGAAGAATCCTGTCGAGCGAACGATCTCCTCGACCTTCTCGGGATCGGCCCGGGCCAGGGCGGCTGCATCCGGGTAGGCCGCGAAGAGGGTCGGCGTCACCATGTTGACCCGCACATCGGTGGTCTGCGCCGAAAGAATGGTGGCCGCCAGGAGTTGGAAGGGGGTCTCGAAGTGCAGGGCACAGAGCTCCGCGGCCGTGCCGGGATACTCCTCGCCCAGGCGTTCGGCCGTCACGCGCGCCCGCCCCATCGGCGTTCTCGGGCGTCCCATGCATCCACGGTACCGGGTTAGGGTGCGCGCATGAATGTGCTGGTCCTCCGCGCACTCGACCCGGTGCAACGCACCGAGTTGTCGGCGCTCCTGGCGCGCTGCGAGCAGGCCGATCACCACCCCGCGCTCGCCGAACCGCAACGGGCCGCAGCGGCACGCGCGGACCTGGGCGGACACGGGGCCCAGGTCGTGCTGGCCTACGACGACACCAGCCTGGTCGGCTGCGCCTTCGTCACTCCAGCTCTCGACGGTGCCACGGCATTGCACGTGGCGGTCGATCCGGCGCACCGCAGTGAGAACGAGGGCATTCAGCGCCAGTTGTTGCGGACGGCGCTCCTGCAGGCGGCCGGCGGCGAGACGAGAGCGAGAGGGGTGCGCCTCTGGGTCATGCAGGCCACGGCCGCCGATGACACCACGGCGCACAACCTCGGCTTCGTGCCCGAGCGGGACCTGGTGCAGATGCGCGTTCCCCTCCCCCTCGCCCCCGAAATCGTGGCGAGCGCCCGCCCGGTCGCCACCCGACCGTTCCAGCCGGGCCGTGACGACGCCGCCTGGCTCTCCATCAACAACCAGGCCTTCGCCGACCACCCTGAGCAGGGCCGATGGACGTTGGACGATCTCACCGAGCACATGGGGTTCGACTGGTTCGACCTCGAGGGTTTCTTGGTGGCCGATCGGCCCGACGGGAACGGCCTCCTCGGCTCGTGCTGGACCAAAATCCACCGCTCCACCGAGCCGGTCCTCGGCGAGATCTACGTGATCTCCGTCGATCCGGCCCTCCACAGCCAGGGCTGGGGACGGGCGCTGACCGTGGCCGGGCTGCAGTGGATGGCGAGCCAGGGCGTGACCGTCGGCATGCTCTACGTCACCGGCTCCAACGCCGGCGCGGTGAAGCTCTACCAGTCCCTCGGGTTCACCGTCGACCACGTCGACCGGTCGTATGTGCTCAAAAGAACCTGACCCGAGCCACGCTCACGCCGAGCTCGCGCTGACCTACCCGAGCCCGGTCCCGATGGCGCGGCCCACCCCGTAGGTCACCGCCGCCGCTCCAGCGGTCAGAGTCAGTTGTCGCAGTGCGGAGCGCCACACCGACCGGTGGGTGAACGCCGCCAGCACCACGCCGATGGCGATGGCGGCGATCGCGCTCAGCACCACCGAGGCCACGATGGCCGCGGTCCCCTTGAGGAAAAGCCAGGGCACGAGCGGAATGAACGCGCCGAGGGCGAAGGTGAAGAAGGAGGACAACGCCGACTGCACCGGCGAGCCCAGATGCTCGGGGCTGATGCCCAACTCCTCCCGGGCGTGGGTCTCGAGAGCCAGCTGAGGATCCGCCATGACTTCGTGCACCATGTCCCGCGCCACTTCGGGATCGATGCCCCGCTGCTCGTACATGCCCCGCAGCTCGAGGGCCTCGCCCTCGGGGCTCTGGCGCAGCGAGACCCGCTCGACTTCGAGCTCGCGCTCCATGAGCTCGCGCTGTGCCGTCATGGAGAGATACTCCCCGACTCCCATGGAGAACGCACCGGCCACCAGACCGGCCACGCCGACCAGCCGTACGACCTGGCCCCCCGGGCTGGCCCCGGCCACGCCCAGCACGAGCGAGATGTTGGTGACCAGCCCGTCGCTCAGTCCGAACACCGCCGCCCGGGCGCTCCCACCGCGGACATCGCGGTGGCGGTGGGGTGGGGCGACCGGGTGGCCCGGTTGGGATCGATCTGACACCTCGACCAGCGTAGTGACAGCGTCGGGGGGAGCCCGCCCAACGATAGGGTGCCATGGCTACGTACTCTCGCGATCATCAAGGAGCGGACCATGACCACCACCACCGTCGAGCGGCTCGACGAGTTCCACGGTCTCGTCGGAAAGCAGATCGGCTACTCCGAATGGCAGACGATCACGCAGGAACGGGTCAACCTCTTCGCCGATGCCACCGACGACCATCAGTGGATCCACGTCGACCCCGAGGCGGCCAAGGCCGGCCCGTTCGGCGGCCCCATCGCCCACGGCTACCTGACCCTGTCCCTCGGCCCCGTGTTGTTGCAAAAGATCCTGGACATCCCCGGCATGACCTACGGCATCAACTACGGCGCCAACAAGGTCCGCTTCCCCTCGCCGGTGCCCGTCGGGGCGGAGCTGCGCATGGGGGTCACGGTGGCGAGCGCCGAAGACGTCGGGGGTGGCGTGCAGGTGGTGTTCGACCTCGTCTTCGAGCTCAAGGACGCACCCAAGCCCGCCTGCGTGGCCCAAGTGGTCTACCGCTACTTCAGTTGAGCGTGACGGCCGAGCCGCTTCCCCAGGGCGAGGAGAAGACGGCCCGCGTCCGCTCCATGTTCGACGCCATCGCGCCCCGTTACGACCTGGTCAACCGGCTGATGACCTTCGGGCTCGACCAGTCGTGGCGACGCCAGACCATCACCGCGCTCGCCCTGCCCGAGGGATCGCTCCTGCTCGATGTGGCCTGTGGCACCGGTGATCTGTCCCGCCTGGCCCGACACCGGCACTACCGGGTGATCGGGGCCGACCTGAGCCGGGGCATGCTGGACGCCAACCACACCGGAGCCCCCCTCCTGCAGGCCGACTGCAGCCGGCTCCCCTTCCGCGACGGGGTCTTCGACGGCCTCGTGTGCGGGTACGCCCTCCGCAATTTCTCCGACCTGCCGGCGGCGCTGGCCGAGACGGCACGGGTGCTCCGCCCGGGGGGCCGGTTGGCCCTGCTCGAGGTCGATGCCCCGACGTCCCCGGTCTTGCGCACCGGCTACGACATCTGGTTCACCCGCGTGGTCCCCCGTATCGGGGCCGCCCTGTCCGACCGCGACGCCTACGACTACCTGCCGCGCTCGGTCGCCTATCTGCCGCCGACGCCGGTGCTCCGCCGCATGCTGTCCGAGGCCGGCTACTCCGGTGTCGGCATCCGCCCCCTCGCGGGAGGGCTGAGCCAGCTCATCTACGCCACTCGAACAGGTGCGCCCGTGGCCCGGTGAGCGACACCGGCCTGCACGCCCGCACCGTCGCCCTCGAGTACGGGCCCGATGCGCTCCAGTTCGACGGTAGCCCCACCGTTCTGTTCGACCGCCCCGGGCTCACCCTGGTCGGATGGGGTACCGCGCTGTTGGTGGAGGCGGACGAGGCGGAGGGCGTCCTGGCGGCCATCCCCTGTGACGATGCCGTGCAGCGCCCGGGCACGGGCGTGGTGGCGCTGGGGGCGCTCCCCTTCCTCGCCTCCGGCCAGGGCCATCTCATCGTCCCCCGCTTCCCATGGGCATCGCCCAGGAGCCCGACGGCGCCACCCACCGCTGGGCCACCGCGGTCGGCCCGACCGACCTGCCCCTGCCGGCGACCGAGGAGCTGTTCGACGCCGTCATATGGCAGTACGGCTCCCGGCCCGAGTCGGCCGCCAGCGGGGACGTCGCCATCACGGCGCTCACCGCGGACCTCTCCAGGGCGGAGTACCAGGACGCAGTCGCCCGCGCCGTGGCCATCATGCGGGCCCCCGACGCCACGCTGGACAAGGTCGTCCTCTCCCGCCGCGTGACGGCCGAACTGGACGGCCCCCTCCCCCTGTCGGCCGTCCTGCGCCGGCTGCGGGCGCACGAGCCCGCCTGCACCATCTTCTCGCTCCCGGTGCCCGACGGGACCTTCTTCGGCGCCTCGCCCGAGCTGCTGATGGCCCGGCACGGTCGCCGCATCACCTGCCACCCGCTGGCCGGGACGGTCGCCCGGGGACAGACCGCCCGGGCCGACGCCGACGCCCAAGGGGGCCTGGCCGGCTCGTCCAAGGACCGCTCCGAGCACCGCTTCGTCGTCGACGGCCTCAGCGCGGCCCTCCGCCCGTTGTGCGACGAGCTGACCGTGCCGGCCGAGCCCTCACTCGTCGCCTTCCGTTCGGTGGCCCATCTGGGCACCCGTATCGACGGGCACCTGCGGGACAACGGCCGTCCGGTCGGCGTCCTCAATCTGGTCGAGATCGTGCATCCGACCCCGGCGGTCGGGGGCACGCCCAAGGACGAGGCCCTGGCGGCCATCGCGACCCTGGAGCGGGATCGCCGGGGCTACTGGGCCGGCCCCGTCGGCTGGGCCGACGCCAACGGAGACGGCGAGTGGATGATCGGCATCCGCAGCGCCCGCCTCCATCTGGACGGCCGGACCATCACATTGCGTGCCGGAGCGGGCGTGGTGGCCGACTCCGACCCCGAGGCCGAGGCGGCCGAGACGGACGTCAAGCTGACGTCGGTCCTGGAGTCCTTGGTCCCCGGAGGCTCGGCACACCTGCGCTGAGCGGTGGCGCCGCGACAGTGGCCCGGCGCACGGCGGCCGGCGCCAGCGGGATCCGCACGACGACCGATGCTCCCCCCGTCGTGGACGAGGTCACCTCGGCCGACCCACCGAGGGCTTCCGCGATGGCGCGCACGATGGCCAACCCCAACCCGCTCCCCGGCCCGGTCCGGCCCGGGTTCCCACGCGAGAAGCGGTCGAAGACCCGCGCGGCCAGGGCGGGATCGATGCCGGGGCCGTTGTCGGAGACCCTTATGACGCCCATGCCCTGTTCGGGGTGCGCGGACACCGTGACCCTCGAACCCGGGGGGGTGTGGGTCAGGGCATTGCGCACCAGGTTGTGGGCCACCTGGGTCAGGCGCTCTGCGTCCCCGAGGACGACGACCTCACGGCCGGGGGCCATCGTCAGGTCGTGTGCGTGATCGGACGCGTTGGAGTCCTCGACCACGTTGGCGCAGATGCGATGGAGATCGACCGGGTCCGTCCGGAGCGGGCGGCCCCGATCCAGCTCGGCCAGGAGCAAGAGGTCCTCGACCAGGCCCCCCATGCGCGTCGCTTCCTCCTCGACTCGCTGCAGCGCTCTGTTGGTGCCCGCCTCGTCGGAGAACCCGCCCCGGCGCAGCAGCTCGGCGTACCCCCGGATCGACGTCAAGGGCGTGCGGAGCTCGTGGGAGGCGTCGGCCACGAACTGGCGCAAGCGCTCCTCGGAGGCGGACTTCTCGGCGAAGGCCTCCTCGATCTGGGTGAGCATCTCGTTGAGCGCGGTGCCGAGGCGTCCGACCTCGGAGGTCGGTTTCTCCTCGGGCACCCGTCGGGTGAGGTCGCCCGAGGCGATGGCGTCGGCCGTCTCGGCCATTTTGCGCAAGGGCCGCAGCCCGCGCCGGATCAGCCACAGGGCCAGCCCGACCATGATGGCGAGGACGACGACGGTGGCCAGCCCCTCCACCCGGCGCAACGATGCCAGGGTGTCGTTCGTGGGGTTGAGCGAGAGCGCGATGTACATGGTGCCCTGGGGCACGCTCACGGCCACCACCCGGTAGCTGCCCGTCCGGGTCCCGCGTGCTCCCCACGATGACCGCGTTCGGGTTGGGACGGAAGGTCCCGCCATAGCGGCCGAACTCCCGGCTCGTGATGTCCGGGGAGTCGCTGCACGGGGACCGAGGCGGAAACGAGTGGCCGTGGGTCGGGCCTGGTGGGCGAGCCCGAAGGCCGGCTCATGACCACCTTGCCCGCGTGGTCGATGATGAGCACGTACACGTCGGGCGAGACGTGGCGCGACAGGTCGGCCGCCGACAGGGGCGTCTTGCGCTCGGTGTTGTAGGCCACGTAGTTGAAGGCGAGCGCTTCGGACGAGGCCAGCGTGACGTCGGCCCGCCCGTAGAGGAACGAGCGCACCGAGACGTAGGTGACGACATCGGCGACGAGCAACCCGACCACCAGCAGAATCGACATGACGGCGACCAGCCGCCGCTGGAGGCTCACCCTTCTCTGGGCAACCGGAGGGTGTACCCCACTCGTCGGATGGTGTGGATGAGCGCGGGCTCGATCACGTCGATCTTCTTGCGCAAATAGCTGATGTAGGTCTCGACGATGTTGGGGTCGCCGGCGAACCCATAGCCCCAGACGTTGTCGATGAGCTCCGACTTGGAGATGACGCGGCGGGCGTTCTCGAGGAGGTGACGCAGGAGATTGAACTCGGTGGCGGTGAGGTCGATCGCGTGTTCATGACGCCACACCTCGTGCGTGTCGACGTGCATGGTGAGATCGGCGAAGCGCAGGATCGACGCGTCGGCTGTCTCCACCTCCCCGGCCCGACGCAGGATGGCGGCCACCCGGGCCATCAACTCCTCGATGCTGAACGGCTTGGTGACGTAGTCGTCGCCGAGCGCCAGACCCTCCACCTTGTCCTGCACAGTGTCCCGCGCCGTCAAGAAGACGATGGGCACCTGGTCACCCTGGAGGCGCAGGCGCCGACCCACCTCGTTGCCGTCGAGGTCGGGCAGCATGACGTCGAGCATGACCAGGTGCGGCCGGTAGGTGCGGGCCAGGTCCAAGGCTTCGCTCCCGGTGCCCGTCGCCATCACGTCGTACCCCTCGAAACGCAGCGCGACCGAGAGCAGGTCTGAGATATTGGGCTCGTCGTCGACCACCAGGATGCGCGGTACGCGGAATTTCAGCGGTGGCCATGGTTAGGACGACCTGACCGGATCGTTCGACTCCGCCCGGCTGACCGACGCGCCCGTGTGGACGCCGTGCTGCGGCACGTCGACGCGCCGTTGCTCGACGCCAGACTGCTCGACGACGGGTGGCTCAACTGGCGACCTTCCCGTTGCAGCCCGCGCACCACCCGGCCCATCCCCCACCACGTCACCAGCGCCAGCGCTTCGAGCACGATCCGCGAGGACATTTTGGACTCGCCTGCGGCGCGGTCGACGAAGGTGATGGGCACCTCGACGATCGCCGCCCCGTGCTGCTTGGCCCGATAGGTCATTTCGATCTGGAAGCCATACCCTTCGGCCCGGATGGCGTTCAGGTCGAGCTTGCGCATGATGCCGGCGCTGTAGGCCCGGAATCCTGCGGTCGAGTCCGCCACGTCCAGGCCGAGCACCACCGAGGCGTAGCGGTTCCCGCCCGAGGAGAGGAGGTGGCGGTGGCGGGCCCAGTTGGGGATGGTGCCCCCCTTTATGTAACGCGACCCGATGGACAGATCGAAGCCCTCGCTCAAGGGACCCACGATGTCGGGCAGCGCGGCCGGGTCGTGAGAGAAGTCGGCGTCCATTTCGATCAGGGCGTCGTAATCATGTTGCAACCCCCAGGCAAAGCCGGCACGGTAGGCGCTGCCCAGCCCGGATTTTTCCGACCGGGTCAGGAGATGGACGTCGGGCAGTTCGGCGGCAGCGGCCTTGACCAGGTCTCCTGTCCCGTCCGGACTCCCGTCGTCGACGACCAGGATGCCCGCATTGGGGAGGGAGTCGGCGATCCGATGCAACATGCGCTCTATGTTCTCGGCCTCGTTATACGTCGGAATGATGACGAGAGGCCGCATTGCGCTCATTGTACGGTATAGGCCGCTTTACGAGGCGGCGCTCGGCGGGAGGCCCTCCTCCAGTGCGGCGGGGCCCCGCCGGATCTCCCGCCCCGCCACCTGCAGCGCACCCCCGACGGGAATCCCGATCAGCGCACCCACGAACGTGCCCAGATCGCCCCCGACCTTGCCCCCCAGGGCCGCCCCGACCAGCACGGCCAGCAGGACCCAGAAGGGGTTGAGGCGGACCGTCTTGCTCATGATCACGGGATTGAGGACATGGTTTTCAATCTGTTGGTACACCAGGAAGACGATCAGCATCACGATACCGGCCGGGACCGAATGGATGGCGGCGATGACCACGACGGGCACCCCGGCCAGGAGGCCTCCGACCAGCGGGAGGAGGTCCACCAGGGCCACGAAGGCGCCCAAGAGGAGGGCGAAGGGAACGCCGAGGATGGCCAGGGTCACCCCGGAGACCACGCCCGCAATCAGCGACGTCAGGACATTCCCCAGCATGTAGCCGCTCACCGATCGGATGGACTCGTTGACGACACGCTCGAGGCGCAACGACGTCGACGGGCGGAACAGGTTGAGGAAACCGTTCCACAGGCGCGGTGCTTCGAGCATGGTGAAGAACGTCAGCACTGCGATGGCGCCCACGGTGACCAGATCCGACAGCGCCGCCGCCCCGACCGACAGCGCGGTGGCGGGCTTGAGCACCTTGGTCAGCTGCGAGGTGAGCTTGGCCGAACCCTCGGACAGGTACTTCTGGAGATGGAGCCGGTAGACCAGCCGGCCCAGCGGGCCCCGGCCCTTGCGGGTGTTCTTGATGAGGTCGGGGATCTGGTGCCCGAAGTGCACCGCACTGCTGACCAGCGGCGACACGAAGAGGTACACCAGCCCCAGGAGGATCAGGAAGCCACCGACGAAGACCACCGTGGCCGCCAGACCCTGCGAGAGACCGTGCCGGCGGAGGAGGCGGATGAGCGGGGTGAAGAGCAAGGTGAGAAAGAAGGCGATGACGACGTAGAGGACGATCTTGCGCAGCATCCACAGTCCGACGATGAGCGCCGCGTTGAGGTCGAGGAGCCCGATGGCGACCGCCACCGCCACCACGATGGTGGTCAACGGCACCCCACGGCGGCCCGCGTCGGCCCCCAGGCGGGAGCGCCAGGTCTCGCGAGGTTCTTCCGCCATGTGACCAGCATTACAGCTTCGCCCAGATGAAGACGTGAAAGCATGAGGGCGATGGACACGGCCGGACCGGGAGAGGAGCCCCGGGTAAAACGACGCTGGATCCCCCGCAACGTGAAGATCACGTTGTTGGTCCTGCTGCTGTTCTTCGTGGTCGAGGTCGTGCTGCCGCCGGAGCTGCACAGCGCCCGCAAGGAGTTCCGTCAGCTCAACCACCTCAACTTCCTCTGGCTGATCCTGGGTGCCGTGCTCGAGCTGGCGTCCCTCGCTGCCTACGCCGAGCTCACCCACACGGTGCTCTCCCCGGGGGCGCCGAAACGGTCCAGGCTCTTCCGGATCAACATGTGGGCCCTGGCGGTCAGCCACGTCCTCCCCGGTGGCACCGTTCCCGGGACCGCCGTCAGCTACCGCCTCCTCACCGAGGCCGAGGTGCCCGGAAACACGGCGGCCTTCGGACTGGCCACCCAGGGCATCGGTTCGGCCGTCGTCCTGAACGTGCTGTTCTGGCTGGCGCTGCTCATCTCCATCCCGCTCAATGGCTACAACCCCTATTACGGCTTCGCCGCCATCCTCGGTGTTCTGCTCCTGTCCTTCTTCGGAGGCCTGATCGCGCTGCTCACCCGGGGCGAGAAGCAGGCGGACCGTTTCCTGCTGCGGGTGGCGTCCCACATTCCCTTCGTCAAGCCCGAAAGCGTGGCGGCGCTGGTGAAGAAGGTGGCCGACCGCACGAAGGTGCTCGCCGAGAACCCGCAGCTCCTCTACCGGGCCAGCATCTGGGCCGCGGCCAACTGGCTCCTCGATGCCAGCTCGCTGTGGGTGTTCCTCTTCGCCTTCGGGGCCCACGTCTCCCCGATCGACCTGCTCGTGGCGTACGGGTTGGCCAACATTTTGGCGGTCATCCCGATCACCCCGGGCGGCCTTGGCGTGGTCGAGTTCATCAGCCATCTCCACGCTCACCGGGTTCGGGGTCCCCGGGGGGGCCGCCACGGCCGGAGTCCTCTGCTGGCGCCTGGTCAACTTCTGGCTTCCCATCCCTTTCGGCGGGGTCTCCTACCTCACCTTGTGGCGGAATCGAGCACGCCTCGCCGCCAGCCTGCACCCGAGCGGCAGCTCCAGCTCCAGCTCGGGTACCGGCAGCACGAACGGCACGGCCAGCAGCAACGGCACCGCCGTCAGCACCAGCACCGGCACCGGCACCGGCGACACCACGGGCAACACGGGCACCACAGGCACCGGGATGCCCGACACCGATGCCCTGCCGCCCGGCTTGGTCAACTGATGGTCGTCCTCCTCCGGGTCGTCCTGCGCATAGGGCACCGGGTGGTTGCCCCCGAGTTCGACAAAGCGCTCGTTGAGGGCATGGGCGATGATGTCGTGGTCTTGTCGGGTCGGCCGGAGGGCTCCGTAGAGAAAGGCCTCGAGTTGCAGGCCCGTGCTCATGCCCCCAAGTTCGAAGTAGCGCAGCCATAGTTCCCCATGGGAGAGCGCAGCATCGATCCGGAAGAGATCAAGCGCGTCAACAGGGGCATCAGCCATCAGGATCGGTCGGGCCCCGGCGAGCGGAGGCGACGATGTTCTCCGCCCTCTCGATGAGTGGTCTCCCGTTGTGCAAGGAGAATCGCCGGAGCGCCCCGTACGCGTCGATCTCGGAGATGCCCTCGCGCTCCATCAGGATGCCCTGGGCTTGCGCGATCACCTGGCGCGCCCGCAGTGCCCCTTGGAACCTGATCGACAGATCGTCATCGCTCAGGTTCATCGCGGCGTCGCTGAGGAGTGTCGAGGCGTGGGCTGCGAATGCCGCAGCCAGTTCCTGGTCCCGAACCGAGAAGGCCGATGGGGTGAGCGAATAGATATTGAGCGCCCCCACCGGGTGCTGCTTGACCACAAGTGGCGAGGAAAGAATGGCGCGGATCCCGAGCGCATGCGCGCGCGGCGTGAAGGCGGGCCAGCGGCTCTCGCTGTCCAGGGACTCGGCATGAAACCACTGACCCGTGTTGGAGGCGTCGACGCAGGGGCCCTCGCCAGTCCGGTACTGATTGGCATCCATGCTCGAGATCGTCTGGTCCGTCGCGGCCACGGTGGAGAGGATCCCCCGGCGGCGCAGCGAGACGCTCACCCCATCGGCACCGACCACGGCAGCTCCGGCCAACGACACTGCCATGCGCAGCACACCGTCGATGAGCTCGTCGTCGGAGTGGATGGAGGTGAACTTCGTGATGCCTTTGGTCACGCCGTGGGGGGGTTGCGCGGACCGGTCGTCCACGAGTCGTCCGCTTCCCCTGCCCGACTGCTCGAGACCAAGATGCGCGTAGGCGGACTCGTCGCGGCTCCAACTGCACCAGGCGGGCGAAGCCGGTGATATCGAGCATGCGGCCGATCAACGCCGCGGGCGTGCGGATGGTGAGCGTCCCTCCGGTGACCTCCAGCCGATCGGCCCCCCGGGCGATCACGGCCAGCCCCGACGCGTCCATGAAGCGAAGCCCGGCCAGGTCCAGCACGACCGATCGGTGGCCGCGGTCGATCATCGTCTCGAAGAAGGCGCCAAATTCCGGAGCGCTCAGGACGTCCACTTCGCCCTCGAGGGCCAGGATCACCTGCCCGTCCGCGAAACTGGCGGCCACCGAAAAGTCGGCGAGCGCACCGTCGCCGGCGGTCATGCGCGCCTGCCCGGAGGACTCGATGGGCGGGAGAACCGCTCCAGCCCTGGTGCTTGGACGGTCAGGTCCGAGTCGGCCCACCGCGACTCTGGATAGAGCCGGAAAATGCCCAGCGTGGAGCGTGAGCCATGCTCAAAGGCCGACGGTGAGGTGCTCGACACGAGGCCGTCTCCTCCAGGGGTGAGGGCCAGCTGAGGCCGACCCTCTCATGCCCTCTCTGTCGAAGGTCTTTGTATCGTACACCCCTTACCCTCGAGCGCCGCCCCGTCTCGGCCGCACTTCGTTACGCCCGCGCCTCTTACGGCGCGCCCGTGGGGGGAATCGACTTCAACGAGGACGACCCACCGACGTATCTCGACTTCGCCTACCTGGCCGTGACCATCGGGATGACGTTCCAGGTTTCGGACACGAACCTGACGAGAAAGGCCATCCGCCGCATCGCCCTCGGCCACGCGCTGTTGTCCTACATGTTCAGGGCGGTCGTCGTCGCCCTGGTGATCAACTGGCTCCGACCCCCAGCTACTGCTGCTGCCCCTCGGGCTGGTCGAGCTCACTCACCCGGAGCTCGCCGTCCCGGCGCCGGCGGCCCCTCTCGATGGCCAACTCCTTCAGGCGACCCTGCGCGCTGACCCCGTGCACGTTCTCCACCCGCCGCCAACGGCGGTCCGGACCGAGCTCCCATGTATTGGTCTCGTCGGCGAAGACCAGGTCCAGCACTTCGAAAAGGCGGGCCTGCAGCTCCGGATCGTGGATGGGCACAAGGACCTCGACCCGCCGGTCGAGGTTCCGGCCCATCAGGTCAGCGGAACCGATGTAGATCTTGAGCGGCAAGCCCTCCCCCATGGAGGGGTCTTTCGGCGCCCCCCCGAAGCGGTAGATCCGGGAGTGTTCGAGGAAGCTGCCCACCAACGAGCGCACCCTGATGTTCTCGGAGAGCTCGGGAATACCGGGACGCAGGCGGCAGAGCCCCCGCACGGAGAGATCGATGGGAACGCCGGCGCCCGAGGCGCGGTAGAGGGCGTCGATCATGGTGGCGTCGGTCAAGCCGTTGAGCTTGAGCACGATACGGCCCCGGGGACCAGCCTCGGTCTGCTCCTCGATCATCGCCATGACCCGCTTGCGCACGGTCACCGGCGATACGAGGATCTGGCGGTAGTCGGCGTGCCGCGAGAAGCCGGTGAGGTAGTTGAACAACTCCCCGACGTCGCTCCCGATGTCGTGATCTGCCGTCAACAGGCCGATGTCCTCGTATATGCGCGCGGTCTTCGAGTTGTAGTTCCCCGTACCGACGTGGCAGTAGTGGCGCACGCCGTCCTCTTCACGCCGCAGCACAAGCGCCGTCTTCGAGTGGGTCTTGAGGCCGACGATCCCGTAGACCACGTGCACGCCGGCTTCTTCGAGGGCGCGGGCCCAGCCGATGTTGGCCTCCTCGTCAAAGCGCGCTTTGAGCTCGACGATCGCAGCCACCTGCTTCCCGTTCTCGGCCGCCCGGATCAGCGAGGCCACGATGGGGCTGTCCCCGCCGGTGCGGTAGAGGGTCTGCTTGATCCCCAGCACGGCGGGGTCCTCGGCCGCCTGGGCGATGAACGCCTCGACCGACGTGGCGAAGGAGTCGTACGGGTGATGGACCAACAGGTCGCGCTCGCGCAGTATGGCGAAGAGCTCGTTCTCCTCGAGGGCCGCCGTGGCCAGGCGGGTCGGCGTCATGGGCGTCCAGGTCTCGATTTGCAGGTCGGGGCGGTCCAGGGCGTACACCCCCCACAGGCCACTCAGGTCGAGGGGGGCTGCCACGCGGAAGACGCCGTCGCTCCCCACCTCGAGCTCGGTGGCCAGCAACTCGACGAGCTCCTCGGTCATGTCGGCGCCCACCTCGAGTCGCAGGGCGCGACCGAACCGGCGGCGGCGCAGCTCCATCTCGATGGCCACCAGGAGATCGTCCGCCTCGTCCTCTTCGAGCGCCAGGTCGGCGTTGCGGGTGACGCGGAAGGCGTAGTGCTCGCCGATGCTCATCCCTGGGAACAGGGTGTCGAGATGCGCCGCGATCACCTGCTCCAGTGGGACGAACCGCTCGCCGTCGGGCATCACGACGAAGCGCGGCAAGACGGCGGGGATCTTGACCCGCGCAATGCGACGCTCGCCGGTCGAGGGGTCCTGCACTTCGACCACCAAGTTGAGCGAGAGGTTCGAGATGTAGGGGAACGGATGGCCGGGATCGACGGCCAGCGGGGTGAGGACGGGGAAGATCTGGCGCTGGAAGACGTCGACCAGAACCACGCGGTCGTCGTCGTCCAGCGACGACCAGTCGGAGAGCCGCACGCCGGCATCGGCCAGCGCGGGGGCGATCTGGTCGAGGAAGATGCTGTCCTGGCGGTGCACCAGCTCCTCGACCCGGGTTCGGATCATCTTCAGCTGTTCGCCGGGACGCAGGCCGTCGACTGACCGGGTGCGCACCCCCGCCGCCACCTGATCCTCCAGCGCGGCGACGCGCACCTGGTAGAACTCGTCGAGGAGCTCGGAGAAGATGGCCATGAACTTGGCCCGCTCGAGCAACGGGACGGAGTCGTCTTCGGCCAGGTCGAGCAGGCGGGCGCCGAAGTCGAGGCGGGACTGCTCACGATTGGTGAACCGCTGGTATCCGAAGGACTCCACCTGCTGAAAAGTCGGCGGCGTGATGCGTTCGAAGGTGTCGGGTGGGGGCGTCATCAGAGAAGGATCGGAGGCCATGGAATCACACCCCATCCTACTTGGCACCACTACGATTCGCAGAGTGCCCTCACGCAGTCGTCACGCAATACTGCCGCGCTACACGGTCGGCCCCAAACCCAAACGCCGCACTGAGCTGGGCCTTCTCATCTTTGCGGCACTCATCATCGTGGCGCTCTATGTCATAGCCGAGCTGGCCAACAAGTCAAAGATCCCCCCACACATCGGCCCATTTCTCGCCATCGTGCTCGGCCTCTCGCTGGTAGCGCACATGGCCAATCGATGGTTGGTCCCCCAGGCCAACGCCGTCGTACTCCCCTTGGCGGTCCTGCTCAACGGGATCGGCTACGTGGTGATCGCCCGCTGGGATCCCGCCAACGCCAAGTCCCAAGCGGGCTGGGCCGCTCTTGGTGTGGTCTTCTACGTTCTCACGCTCCTCGTGGTGCGCTTCTCGCGCGACCTCGAGCGCTACCGCTATCTGCTCCTGCTGATCGGCGGCATCCTCCTTGTGGCGCCTCTCTTCTTCAGCCCCATCAATGGCGCCAAGCTCTGGATCCACTTCGGCGGGTTCGAATTCCAACCCGTCGAATTCTCCAAGCTCCTTCTCTGCGTTTTTTTCGCCTCCTACTTCGCGACCAACAAGGAGCTGCTCTCGATCCCCTCGGCCCGCCTGGGCAACCGGCTCGTGCTCGACCCTCGACCACTCATTCCCATTTTGGTGGCCTGGGGTATCGCCATGGTGATCATCGGCTTGGAGGACGACATCGGCTTCGCCGCCCTGCTCTTCACCCTCTTCATCGGCCTGCTCTGGGTGACCACCGGCCGGGCCGGCTACCTGGTTTTCGGGTTCGTGCTCTTTGCCGTCGGCGCCATCTTTGCCGCTCACTTCTTCAGCCAGGTCCATCTCCGGGTGGACGCATGGCTCAATCCGTGGGCGACGAACAACAACCCCCACTACAGCGAGCAACTCAGCGACGGTTGGTTCTACATGGGAACGGGAGGCCTCGGAGGCACGGGGCTGGGACTCTTCCAGTCGCCCCAGATCATCCCCGAGATCACCAGTGACATGATCTTCGCGGCCATCGCCGTCGAAATGGGCATGATCGGCGCGGCCGCCGTCGCCTTCGCCTACACCCTGTTGGTCGGCGCCGGCCTGCGCATCGCCCAGACCGCCCGCTCCGATTTCTCCCGGCTGATGGCCACGGGCCTGACCATCATCATCGGATTCCAAGCCTTCTTCATCATGGCGGGCATCTTGCGGATCCTGCCCTTCACCGGCATCACGCTGCCGTTCGTCGCCTACGGGGGGTCGTCACTCCTGGCCAACTACGTCCTCATCGCGCTCCTCATGCGGATCTCCGACGAAGGGGGTCAGAAGACGCAGGCCGAGATCGCGTCCGGCGTGGCCCAACCCGGAGAACGACCCATGGTGCCGACCCGCTGAGGCGGGAGGGAGGCTGAGGCGGCCTGGCGGTCGAAAGGGAGTCAGCCCTCCTGGGGTTCCACGTCGCCCGAGCCTTCCAGCAGGCGCTCGTCCACCAGGATCGGCGCCGGCACGGGCATGCGCAAGGCCAGGACCAGCCCGTCCGAGGGACGGCACGAAATGCGTTCCCGCCCGTTCGGCGCCATCAGATCGAGCTCGGCCAGATAGTTCCCCTGCTCCCGGCCGATCAGGCGCACGGCGATCACGTCGACGTGCACCCGCGCCAGCACCTGGACGAACAATTCGTGGGTCATGGGGCGGGGCGACGCCATCTTGTGCATGGCCAGCGCCAGCGCCGTCCCTTCGGGAAGGCCGATCGGAAAGACCAGGTTCCGCAGGGGCGGTTCGGACTCGACCAGGGTGACGCGTGGGGAACTGGGCCGGGAGCTCCAACGACACGCCGTCGACATCCATGACCCGGAACGCCGGGGGCGATGGTGTCAGCGTCGGATCGGCGGTCACGTCGGTCAACGGTGCTGTCTCCGCCGGGCGCCGACGCTGAGAGCCAGCCCGATCGCCACGAAAAAGCAGAGTACAGCCGTGCCGCCGTAGCTGACGAAGGGGAGCGGGATACCGGTGATGGGCATGATGCCCATGGTCATGCCGGCGTTCTGGAAGACGCTGAACGCCACGTAGGAGAAGAGCCCGGTGCAAATCAGGCGGCCGAACACGTCGCGGGACTGGCCGGCGGCGTGCAGGAGGCGCCAGGCGATGACCCCGAGCACAGCGAGGAGCCCGGCCGCGCCGACGAACCCCAGCTGCTCCCCCACCGCGGTGAAGATGAAGTCGGTCTGCTGTTCGGGTACGTAGCCCAGGTTGGTCTGGGCGCCGTGCAGGAGCCCCGAACCGAGGAGGCCTCCGGATCCGATGGCCGTCTTGGCCTCGGTCAGGTTGTAGATGGCGTTCTGGACGAATGGGTTTTTGCTGGTGCTGTTGGGGTTCAAGAAGGTGGTGAGACGGGCGATCTGATAAGAGTGCAGGAGTCCGGCCTTGGTGGCCACGACCGCCACCACCGCAACGCCCAGCAGGAGCATGACCAGAATGCGCAAGGGCAGACCCGCCACGGCCAACATGATCAACAGGACGATCAGCATGATGATGGCGGTGCCCAGGTCGGGCTGCTTCAAGACCACCACGATCGGAATGCCGGCCATGATCAAGAGCTTGAAGACGTCCTTCCAGGCCAGCCCCTCCTCGGTCCGCCGATCGCAGTACGCCGCGATGGCGATGATGAGCCCGATGACGGCGAACTCAGACGGTTGGAGCTGCACGGGCCCGAGGCTGTACCAGCGGGCCGCACCCTGGGCCGTATGCCCAGCAGCGAAGACTCCCAACAGCGCCAACAGGGTGATGATGTAGATGGGCGTGGCCAGGGGCTCGAGCCGCTGATAGTCGAAGAGTGCCACCGCCACCATCACGATCACCCCGATGACGACGAAGAGGGCCTGCTTCTTCAGGTAGGTGTGCGTGCTCTCCCCCGCCGCCAACAGCTCGCCCCGGGTCGCCGTGTAGACCATCACCACCCCCACGATGGCGACCAATATCGGTGCCACCGCCAAGATCACATCGAAGACGGGACCGCTCCGCCGCGGGGCGACCGATCTGGCGGTGATCGTCATGTGGCGGGAAGGGGCATTGGTGCGTCGAGGTTAGAGGACGGCTGCATGCTGGTCGCGATACTTACACGACCCGCATGCGCCACATCGGTCGGATCGGCACACATCCGGTCGCAAACGATCCACGAGCGGCCGCCACAGGTCCACTGCGGGAACATCCGGCACGGCCCCTGACCTGGGCTGATCTGCACCCCGAGACCCGGGCGCCTCATCATCGACCCTGTTGACCTGGGGTGACGCGGCCCCACGCAGGCGCGTCAGGCTTTCACGGGCTCCGCCGCGGGGACCTCTAGATTACCGGGATGCTCATTCCATCCCTGGGCGGCGTCTACCCGCTGGTCGGCGCCGTGGCCGAAGGAGGCGGGTGGCTCTACAACCTGCTGACAAAGGCGGGTGTGAGCGACGAGACCGCCAAGACGGTGACCGACCTGATCGTCCGGCCCGTCGCCGTGCTCCTGGTGATTCTGGTGGCCGTGATCGTGGCCCACCTGGGCAGCAAGGCCGTGCGCCGGGTCCTCCAGCGCGTGGCCGATCAGGCCGCGGCGCGCTCGGGATCCCAACGGACCGGCGCCCGGATGTCCACCATGTCGGCGCTCTCGGCCAACTTGTGGCGATTCTTCGTGTTCGTGATCGCGGTGGCGATCATCCTCGGCATGCTCGGGGTCGATCTCACGCCGCTGCTGGCCAGCGCCACCATCATCGGGGCGACGCTCGGTTTCGGCGCACAGCTCATTATCCGCGACTACCTGTCCGGATTCCTGCTCACCGTGGAGGACCAGTACGGCATCGGCGACACCGTCACGATCGGGACGGTGACCGGGATCGTGGAGGACCTGACGCTCCGGGTGACCCGGTTGCGGGCCAGCGACGGGACCGTTTACTTCGTGGCCAACGGTGACATCCGCCAGTTGGCCAACACCTCACGCGGCTGGGCCCATGCCGTGGTGGACCTCACACTCCCCGGCACCTCGGCTTCCGCGCTGCCACAGGCGCGGGCGGCCGTTGAGCAGGCGGCGCGGCGGGTGGCCGGATCCGAGCAGTTCGCGGCGTACTGCACCGAGCCGCCGACCCTGGTCACGTTCGTCGACTCCACCAAGGACACGCTCACCCTGCGGGTCACCCTCAACAGCGTGCCCAGCCAGCGGGACGCGCTCACGCGTGCCCTGCGAGAAGAGGCCGTAGTCGAGCTGAACCGGGCTCAGCTCTGGCCCGCGTCCAGCGACTGAGCGACGATCCGACTCCGGCCACGGGACCGCAGCCATATCCCCACCCCTCGTCGCCCTCACGCCCACCGTCAGACGACGGCGCTCGCCGCCTCCCACATGCTGTCCACCGGTGCCGGGAGCCCGGTCCACAGTTCGAGCTGGGCCGCCGCCTGGTGCACCAGCATCCCGAGGCCGTCCACCGTCAGGGCGCCCACGTCAGCTGCAGCTGCGAGCCACGGGGTCGGCCGCGGGGCATAAATGAGATCGGCCACCACCTGCCCACGATGCAGCAATGACGGGTGCACGAGCCAACCCTCCTTCTCCGCCCCCGCCCCGGCCATGCCGACGGGGGTGGCGTTGACAACCAGGTCCGCCTCCGCCACAGCGGCGTCATCGTCGAACCGTCCCACCCGGCCCACCTTGCCGGCGAGGGCTGCCACCACGCCTGCCCGTTCCACGGTCCGGTTCAGCACCGCCACATCGGCGCAGCCTGCGCCGGCCAGAGCCACCGCGACCGCCCGGGCCGCCCCTCCGGCGCCGAGGATCAGGCAACGGCTCCCGGCGGGATCGAAGTCGGCCCCCCGAGCCAGCGAAGCCAAGAATCCCGCGCCGTCAGTGTTCTCCCCCCGCAGCATTCCGTCCCGGTTGACGACACAGTTGACCGCCCCCAGCGCGGTGGCTACGGCGCTGCACTCGTCCACCAGCGCGGCCGCGTCGGCCTTGTGGGGCATGGTCACCGAGATCCCGGCCAAACCGAGCGCACGTACTCCCTCCAACGCACCCGCAACCCGTCCCGGCACCACCTCGAAGGCGAGGGAGGTCCAGTTGAGATCCAAGACGGCGAACGCCGTGTTGTGGAGGAGGGGCGAGAGCGAATGCCGCACCGGGTGGCCGATCACCCCGACCAGCGTGGTGTTCGCGTCGATCACCCGACGCCGCGTTCTTTGGCCAGTTGCTCATTGGCCAACTGTTCCGCGTAGGTGTCGGAGAACGCCTCGGTACCGTCCTTGCTCACCAGCACAAAGTAGAGCCACGCTCCGGGCGGAGGGTGCACCGCCGCGGTGAGCGCCTGCGGGGAGGGGTTGCAGATCGGTGTCGGCGTGAGCCCGGTGTTCAAATAGGTGTTGTACGGCGTCTGCAGCGCCAGGTCCTTGGACGTCACCGGACCGCCGTCCTGGCCGAGCGAGTACAGCACCGTGGAGTTCATCTGCAGCGGCGTGCCGGTGGCGAGGCGGTTGTAGATGACCCGGGCCACATCGGGCATGTTCTTGAAGTAGTAACCCTCCTTCTCGACGATGGAGGCCGCGGTGATCACCTGGTAGGGGGTCATGCCCAGGCCGGCTGCCGAGGTGGCGCTCAATCCCGCCGCCTCGGCCTGGCCGTCGAAGCGGTGCACCATGTCGGTGAGCAACGTGGTGTCGCTCTCCCCGGGCAAGACGAGGTAGGTCCCCGTGCCCAGCATGCCTTCCAGGTCGTCCGAACCGGCGGGCGAGAACTCCGAATGGACGGCGCCGCTGTTGGCCACCCGGGTGAATCCTCCGGGGGCATGCGCTGGCAGGCCATCGACCTGCGTAGCCACCTCTTGGAGGGTCAGGCCACGGTGGATCGTCACCGCATAGATGTTGGGTCCGGCCGCCAGAGCGGCTCGCACCTGGGCGAAGGTCTCGTTGCCGTGCAGCGCGTAGTCGCCGGGAAGCACCGTCGGGCTCCCGTGCACCAGATTGAAGAAGCGAAAGGCCAGGGTGCTCCCGATCACGTGATGGGCAGCCAGTTGCGAGGCGATGGAGCCCATGGACTCACCGGGCACAACTTGGACGACCTCGCGCCGGCCCGCCGGTCCGAGTGCGTGTGACTCCAACTCGTACCAGAAGGCGAAGGCCAACACGACCACCAGGACAACCCCGCCGAGCAGCGCCAGAATGCGTCGCCTCCGGACGCGCTGTCGGCGCAGTTCGCGGCGGCCGACGGTGCTCGATCCTTCGCCCTGGCGGACGGGGCGCCGGGTCTCTTCGCCCGGGTCGGCGGCGGCGGCCTCACCCGAGCCGGCGACCTCGCCCGTGTCCATCTCCTGACGGGGCTCCTGACCGGGCTCCTGACCGGCCTCCGGCCCTTGCTCCCGCTCCTCACTCATGCCCGGGCCCGCCCGTCCAGCCACGCCTGCAGCAGCACCATGGCCGCCGCGCTGTCGATGACCGAGCGCGAGGCCCGGCCCTTGCGGCCGGCCGCCGTCAACGAGCGTTGCGCCTCGACCGTGGTGAACCGCTCATCCGCCGTCTCGACCTTGATGCCGAGCGGCTCGAGGGTCTGGCGCAATGCGGCCACCTCATGCAGGGCGGCCCGCGCCGCCGGACCGCTGGCGCCCGAGAGGCTCAGGGGCAGCCCGACCACGACCGTGCGCGCCTCGATCTCGTCGATCGCCGCCGTCACGGCGGCCTGGTCCCGCGCCGCGTCGCCGCTCCGCTCCACCGTGCCCCAGGGGGACGCCAGGGTGCGGCGGCTGTCGCTGTAGGCCACGCCGATGCGCCGCGCCCCGAGATCGAGCGCCACCACCCGGCCCGACCCGGCCGACTCCGGCCCGCGTGCGTCTTGCGCGTGTCCCTCGACTTGACTCACGCCGAGAGGAGCCGTCGCACCTCGGCCAGCGCCTCATCTATCCCGGGCACGTTCCGGCCGCCGGCCAATGCCAAGGCAGCCGACCCGCCTCCACCGCCGCCGATAAGGTCACCGACCGCACGCACAATCTCGGTGGCGTTGGGCTCTCCGTCAGTGGCCACGACGAGTGCCACCTTGGTGCCGTCGGGTGTTCCGGCCAGGGCGACGCGCTGCACGCCGTCATGACGGAGCACGGCCTGGGCCAACGCGCGCAGTGCGTCGGGCTCCACCGAGTCCTGACGGGCCACGACGGTGCCGTCCACCGCGCCCGCCGCCAGCTCAGTCGCCAACGACTCACTCGACTGCTGACGCAACTTCGCCAACTCCTTGTCGCTCTGGCGCTGGCGCGCCAAGAGGCGCTCGAGCGTGGCGACCAACTCGTCGGGCTCGGTGCGCAGGAGTTCGGCCGCGGATCGCACCAGATGCTCACGGGCGTTGACCCGATCCAGCGAGGCGCGCCCGGTCACGGCGAAGATGCGCCGCTTGTTGGACCCGATGCTCTCTTCGGACACCAGCGAGATGAGCCCGATCTGCCCGAGCGAGTCGACGTGGGTACCGCCGCAGAACTCCAGCGACCCACCGCCGGCCTGGATGACCCGCACTTCCTCGCCGTACTTGTCCTCGAAGAAGCGCAGCGCACCCATGCGCTCGGCCTCTTGGAGCGAGGTCTCGGTGGTCTGCACCGGGTCGTCGGTGAGCACGGCGGCGTTGGCCAGATCGAAGACCTCCTCGAGCTCTTCGGGGGTCGGTTGCCCATGATGCGAGAAGTCGAAGCGCAACCGGTCCGGCGCCACCAGCGAGCCCTGCTGGCGCACGTGGTCGCCGAGCACCGTGCGGAGGGCGGCATGGAGCAGATGGGTGGCGGTGTGGTTCCGGCGGATGGCCTCGCGGCGCGCCACGTCGATGGAGGCCAGGGCATCCTGCCCGGCCACGAGCTCGCCCGACACTCGCGCCTTGTGCGCGATCAAGCCCGGCAGCGCGTACACGGTGTCGAAGACCTCGGCCCGGCCGGTCTCGGTGACGATCGTGCCGGTATCCCCCACCTGCCCGCCGCCCTCGGCGTAGAAGGGGGTCTGGTCCAAGAAGATCTCGACGACGTTGCCATCGCCGTTGCCATCGCCATCGCCGTCGCCGCCCCCATCCGCGTCGCCGTCCATGACGGCCACCACGCGCGCCGGCACCTCGTAGTGCGACGCGTCACGCCCCACGAAGTGGGTCGTCCCCTCGATCTCCAACACGCTGCGGTAGGCGGACTCATCGCCGACCTTGGACGCCCGCGCAGCGGCACGGGCACGGGTGCGCTGCGCGGTCATGGCGGCGTCGAAGCCCTCCCGGTCGACCTCCACCCCGGCGTCCCGCGCCAGCTCCTCTGTGAGCTCGACCGGGAAGCCGTGGGTGTCATGCAGGGTGAAGGCCACGTCGCCCCCGAGCACCTTGTCGCCGGTGGCAAACGCCTCCTCCAAGCGCCCCAGCCCGGCGCGCAGCGTCCGGTCGAAGCCGGCCTCCTCGCGCTCGAGGACGGAGAGGATCACGTCGTTGTTCTCGACCAGCGCCGGCCAGGCCCCGCCCAGCACGTCGGTGGCCGCCTTGACCAACACCGGCGTCATGGGGCGTTCGACTCCGAGCCGGCGGGCGGCCAGGACGGCCCGCCGCACGACGCGGCGCAGGACATAGCCCCGCCCCTCGTTGGCCGGGAGGACGCCGTCGGCCACCAGCATGGCCATGGCCCGCCCGTGATCGGCCATGAGCCGCAGTGCGATGTCGGTCTTCTCGTCGCGGCCGTAGGGGGTGCCGACGGTCGAGGCGGCAGCCTCGATGATCGGTGCGAACAGGTCGGTCTCGAAGATCGAGTCGCGCCCCTGCAGGATGGGGAGGATCCGTTCCAGGCCGGCCCCGGTGTCGATGTTCTTCTTCGGGCAGCTCGGTCCGGGTGCCGTCGGCCGCCTGGTTGAACTGCATGAAGACCAGGTTCCAGATCTCGACGTAGCGGTCCTCGTCCCCGTACTTGGGGCCGCCGCCCTCGCCGTACTCGGGCCCCTTGTCGATGAAGATCTCCGAGTCCGGTCCACAGGGCCCCGTGGGCCCCATGGCCCAGAAGTTGTCGTCGTCGCCCATGCGCTGGATCCGCTCGGGCGCCAATCCCACCTTGTCGATCCAGATCTGCTCCGCCTCGTCGTCGCTGTCGTGCACGGTGACCCACAGGCGGTCGCCGTCGAGGCCGAACACGTCGGTCAGCAGCTCCCAGGCCAGCGGGATGGCGTCTTCCTTGAAGTAGTCGCCGAAGCTGAAGTTGCCCAGCATCTCGAAGAAGGTGCAGTGGTAGGTATCGGTGCCCACGATCTCGATGTCGAGGGCGCGGAAGCACTTCTGCACACTGGTGGCCCGGGGCCAGGGCGCCTGCTCGTCACCGACGAAGTACGGCTTGAAGGGCACCATGCCGGCGATGGTGAACAGCACCGACGGGTCGTGGGGGATCAGGCTGGCGGAGGGGACGGCCGTATGCCCCCGGTCGGTGAAGAAGCGGGTGAAGGCCGCCCTCAGTTCATTGGCGTCCATTGGCCCAGCTTACCGGCGGCCACCTGGGGGGCGGGGCTCAGCCGGCGGCCGCCTGGGGGCAGGCTCAGCCGGCGGCCATCGCCTCGATCGGTTTGTTCAAGGGCACCCCGCCCATCGATCCGAGGAACGGCGCGTCGCCAAAGGTGAAGATCCCGCCGTCGGAGGCCACCAGCCAGTAGCCCTTGCCGTCGGGGGTGGCCGCCATGCCCACGATGGGCCGGTTGAGCTGGATCGCGCCGGTCGAGCCGAAGTAGGTGGCGTCGCCGAAGCTGAAGATTCCGCCGTCGGAGGCCACCAGCCAGTAGCCCTTGCCGTCGGGTGTCGACGCCATGCCCACGATGGGCCGGTTGAGCTGGATTGCGCCGGTCGAGCCGTAGAAGGTGGCGTCGCCGAAGCTGAAGATGCCGCCGTCGGAGGCCACCAGCCAGTAGCCCTTGCCGTCGGGTGTCGCCGCCATGCCCACGATGGGCCGGTTGAGCTGGATCGCGCCGGTCGAGCCGTAGAAGGTGGCGTCGCCGAAGCTGAAGATGCCGCCGTCGGAGGCCACCAGCCAGTAGCCCTTGCCGTCGGGTGTGGCCGCCATGCCCACGATGGGCTCGTTGAGATGGATCGCGCCGGTCGAGCCGTAGAAGGTGGCGTCCCCGTAGCTGAAGATGCCGCCGTCGGAGGCCACGAGCCAGTAGCCGTTCCCGTCCGACGTGGTGGCCATGCCCACGATGGGTGCCGCCAGAGCCACGTTCCCCGCGCTGCCCTCGAAGCTGGCCGAGCCGAAGTCGAAGATCCCGCCGTCGGAGGCGACGAAGCGATAGCCGTTACAGCTGCCCGAACTGCCGAAGGCGAAGGTGGTGCCCAGCGAGGTGGGCGAGGTCCCGAGGGGGTTGGTCACGGTGACGGCGGCACAGAGGGCCTGCCCCGGCGAGGGTGGCACGACGACGAGGGAGTTCTCCGAGCGCGACAGGATCGTCCCCGCCCCGGCGGAACCGAAGGTGACTTTGGTGGCGTCGGCCAGGCCGCCGCCGGTCAGCGTGATGGCCTGGCCGTCCGAGACCGCCCCCGAGTACGCGCTCAAACCGCCGACCGAGGGGCAGCCCGTGGCCGCCTTGGAGCGCAATGCCGAGATTCTGGTCCACCGGCGTCCCGAGGCCCGTGGCCGGGTCGTACCCGGCCGTGGCGGCGTAGGTTCCGTTGTTCATCCCCGTGAAGTCGTTGTTGCCGGTCGTCACGTCGGTGAAGTTGGCGGCGTTGTCGGCGGCGTAGAGCGTCGGAGCCACCAACCCGACGGTGGAGGCACAGCCCTGATTGACGTCGGCCAGGAAGGCCCCGATCTCCGGCGAGACGACGCTCGTCCCCCCGATGGACGACCAGCCGCCGTTGCGGCCGAAATAGAACGCCACGCCATGGGCCGGATCGGCCGACGAGGACAGGTCGGGGACCACGCGCGCGGTGGGCCCGGCCGGCTGCCACGTCGGCTTGGTCCAGACCGATGAGTAGCCACCCCCGGTGGCGCCGTTCCCCCCGTTCTGCTGGCAGTCGCCCAGAGCGGTCCCCTCACAGTTGTTCCAGACCGATTGGCTCGCCACGGCGCCGTTGACCAGCGAGGTGCCGCCCACGCTCAAGACGTCGGGTTGGCTCCCCGGGTCGTCGACGGCCAATGGGGCCGCGCCTTGGTTGGTCGACGGGCTGTAGCAGTCCTCGGATCCCTCGTCCCCGGAGGCGGCCACCATCGTCTGCCCCTGCGCGGCCATCCGCTCGAAGACGGTGTTCTCCGCCGAGGCGGCCGACTCGGGAGTGTTCAGCTGCTCACACTCACCCCAACTGGTGGTGACCACCTGGGCCAGATCGTCCGTGGCGATCCGGTTGTAAAGATCCAGCGCGGTGCCGTCGCTCGTCTCGTTCGGGGCCTCGTAGACGATGATGGAGGAGGAAGGCGCATTGGCGACGGCCATCTCGATGTCGAGGGCGCCCTCGCCGGATCCTGCGGGCGAACCGCTGGGCGTGCCATCGACGACGACGGTGCGGACCGGGTTGCTCAGGCCGTAACAGGCCTGGAAGGCGGCCACGTCGGCACCGGAGAACTGCTCGAACTCGACGATGGCGATGGTCTGGCCGACGCCGGTGCGACCCTGCGCGAAGAGTTGGTTCAGTCCGTAGTAGCCGGCCAACTGCGTCGAGGTGTACCCGTCCTCGGTGGACGCCGCGCTCACGGCGGCCGGACAGGCCTGGGGGCCGCTGCCCGGGCCTCCTGTGCTGGCGCTCGTGACCACGGGGGGCGCGCCGATCGTGAGTGCCGAACTGCGGGCGTCGCTGCGGAGAAGCGAATGCTCCTGGGACAGCCCGCTCAGGCCGACGACGCCGGTGATCTCGTCGGCCAACGTCGCCGGGATCTTGGGGGCGGCGGTGTTCACCATTGAGGTGACGTGACCCGGCAGACGCACCGACTCGAGTGGGGTGTCGAAGACGGTCGACACGGTATGGGCGGTGCCAGTGACCGGGAGCAGAGTGCTGCCCGAGGTCGGTGTCCCCACCGTCAGCCCCTCGGCGCGCAAGGCGGTGCTGACCTGCTGCACCTCGGCCGAGCTGGGACCGTAGGCGGCGGCGAACTGAGCCGAGGAGAGGTAGTGGTGGTACGAGGGCGAACCGGGTGTCGAGACCGCGGCGACCTCTTCGGAGAGGCCGGCGGGATCCTGCCCGGCCAGGCTCACGTCGAGATGGAGGGTTTGCGAGTCGGGTACGGCGCCCAGTCGGGACGCATCGGACGGGAGCTTCGGCAGCTCGCCCTGGAGGGCCACCCTGGCTACCCCGTTCGGCGCCGCGGCAGCCGGACCGGCCGCGAGGAGCGGGGCGAAGACGCTCACGCACAGAACGCAGGCGCCGAGCACTACGCCATAGCGCGTCACGGCGCCCCGCACGACGGCGCCCGGCACGACCAACCACCGCGCCACTAGAGACCGCGCCACATTCGACCGCTGCACCTCGGCGGGCGGCGTGGAGCCCAGGTGGTCCTTTCTCACGCCTCCGCCTTTCTTCCTTCCGCCCCATTGGGTGAGGGCTCGTAGTACACGTGCCCTTCGAGCGCATCAGGACGATACTGCTGCGCCACGGCGCCCAAGGGGTCGGCGTGAGGATAGACGTAACCCTCCCCGTGCCCCAGTGCTTCGGCGCCCTTGTAGTGGCTGTCACGCAGATGTGTGGGCACCTCTTGCTGTGCCCCCGAACGTACGTCCTCCTGGGCCCGGCCGAGGGCCACGATGACCGAGTTCGACTTAGGGGCCCGGGCCAGGTAGATGACCGCCTCGGCCAGGTTGAGCGCCGCCTCGGGCAGGCCCACGTACTCGACGGCGCGCGCCGCCGCCTCGGCGATCAGCAGCGCCTGGGGATCGGCCAGCCCGATGTCCTCACTGGCCAGGATCACCATCCGCCGGGCCAGGAAACGCGGGTCCTCGCCGCCCTCGATCATGCGGGCCATCCAGTACAGCCCGGCATCGGGATCAGAGCCGCGGACGCTCTTGATCAGCGCGCTGATCTGGTCGTAGTGCTCGTCGGCGCCCTGGTGGAACAGGCGGCCGTCGCGGGCCCGGGCCATATCGGCCATGGTCAGGACCAACCTCCCCGACCCACCGCTCGCCCCCGACCCACCGCTCGCCCCGCTCCCACCAGCCCCCGCCCGCGCCAACGCCACCGCAACCTCGACCGTGGTCAGCGCGGCGCGGGCGTCCCCCTCGCAGGCCGCCACCACGGCATCGACGGCATCGTCCTCGGCCGCCGCGTCCTCGGCCTCGAGCCCGCGCAGGACCAGCGTGCGCAGATTCTCCGCACTCAAAGGGCGCAACCGCCACAGGGAGGACCGGCTCAAAAGGGGTGGGTTCACCTCGAAGAACGGGTTCTCGGTGGTAGCCCCGATGAGCACCACCAGTCCGTCCTCCACGGCCGGCAGGAGCACATCCTGCTGGGACTTGTTGAAGCGATGGACCTCGTCGACGAAGAGCATCGTGCCCTGCCCGTGCTCCCCCAGGCGCCGCGACGCCTCGGTCAGCGCCTCCCGCACGTCCTTCACTCCGGCCGCCGTGGCGGAAAGGGTGACGAGATGCTTGGCGGTCGTCGCCGCCAGCAAACGCGCCAGCGTGGTCTTGCCTGTGCCTGCCGGCCCCCACAAGATGGCCGAGCCCACCCGGTCGCTCTCGGCCAGGACGCGCAACGGCGCCCCCGGCCCGACGAGGTGCTCCTGTCCCACCATCTCGTCGAGCGTCCGGGGACGCAACCGGGCGGCCAGCGGAGCCTGGCGTTCCAGGTTCCGATGGGCGGCGTCGGCGAACAGGCTCAAGTCGGCGGGGGGACGGGCGGGGGGACCGGGGGGACGGGGGGAGGGGCAACGGTGCGGATGCCCAGTTCGGCCAGGGCGACGGCCGGCAGGGGCGACGGCGCGCCGGTGAGGAGGTCGGCACCCGACTGCGTCTTGGGGTAGGCGATCACCTCACGGATGTTCTCCTCCCCGGCCAGCACCGCCGCCAAGCGGTCGATGCCGAACGCGAAGCCGGCGTGCGGCGGGGCGCCGTAGCGGAAGGCGCTCAGGAGAAAACCGAACCGCGCCTCCGCCTCCTCGACACTGATGCCCAAGGTGTCGAATATCCGCGACTGGATGTCGCGACGGTGGATACGGACGCTGCCCGAGCCCAGCTCCCACCCGTTGAGCACCAGGTCGTAGGCCTGCGAGCGTACGGCAAAGGGCACCGTGTCGAGCAGGGGGATGTCCTCGGGGTACGGCATGGTGAAGGGGTGATGGGCCGCTTGGGGGTTCCCCTCGCCGTCCACGCCGTCGAACATGGGGAAGTCGGTGACCCAGACGTAACGGTGCGGTCCCTGGCCGACCGGAGGCGAACCGAGGGCGGCCCGCAGGGTACCGAGCGCGGTGCAGGCGATCCGGTGCGTGTCGGAGACGGCCAGGATGAGGTCCCCCTCCTCCGCACCGGTCTTCTCCAGGAGAGCCGCCCGCTCGGACTCCGACAAGAACCGGTCCAGCGGAGAGTCGAGCGCAAGTGCGCCGGCCGGCCCGGCGGTCTCAGACGCCCCTTCGCCGGCCGTGACCCGGAACCACGCCAGTCCCCCGGCGCCGACCCGCTTGGACTGCTCGGTCAGCTCGTCGAGACGCTTTCGGGAGATCGATCCCGCTCCGCCTTCGACGAGCAGGGCCTTGAGGTGGGAGCCGGAGAAGGCGCGGACCTCGCTCCCGGCAAAATCGGCCGTGAGGTCGACCAGCTCCATGCCGAAACGCAGGTCGGGCTTGTCCGTCCCGAAGCGGTCCAGGGCGTCGGCCCATGTCATCTTGATGATGGGAGGCGGTCGCTCGCCGGTGGCCGCCTCGGCCGCATCGAGGACGGCCTCGGACACGTAGGCCATGACATCGTCCTGGCTGGCGAACGAGGCCTCCATGTCCAGCTGGGTGAACTCGAACTGGCGATCCGCCCGCAGGTCCTCGTCCCGCAGGCACCGGGCGATCTGGTAGTAGCGGTCGAAGCCGCCGACCATGAGGAGCTGCTTGGCCAGCTGCGGGCTCTGGGGCAGGGCGTAGAAGGAACCGTGGTGCAGGCGGCTGGGCACCGAGAACTCGCGGGAGCCCTCCGGGGTGGGCGCCCACAACAGCGGGGTCTCGACCTCGCAGAACCCCTGGCGGTCCATGGCGGCGCGGATGGCCGCGTTGACCCGGGCCCGCAGGCGCAGGTTGCGCTGCAGGCGGGGGCGACGCAGGTCGACATAGCGGTAGCGCAGACGGACCTGCTCGTCGGACTCGTCGCGCTCGTCGACCGAGAACGGCGGCGGTTCGGCCTCGTTGAGGACGACCACCGTGCAGTCGCCCACCTCAATTTCGCCCGGTCTCGATCCCCGCGTTCTCCATGCCCGTCGGGCCGGCGCCGTACCGTCCCCTCCACGGCGATGACCCATTCGCTGCGCACGTCGACCTTGTTGTCGATGACGCACTGGACCACCCCCGAGTAGTCGCGCAGATCGATGAAGGCGAGGTGCTCGCCGTGCTCACGCCGGCGGGCCACCCACCCGCACACCGTCACCTTGGTCCCCTCGTCGGCCGGGCGCAGGACCCCGCAGAGGTGCGTGCGCAGCGCGGTCGTGCGGTTCTCCGTTGGCCCGGCGGGGGCGATGTGCTCAGTCATGGGGTGGAGCGAGGTCCTTTGTCATCGGTATCGGTAACGGGGTGCGGTACCCGTCGAAATGTCGAAATTCGGGAATGCCTGTAGCGGTCTTCAGAACAGCAGCGCACGCAATTCGGCCACGATGTCTGCTCGAGGCACCGTGCGCTGCTCTTCGTCGTTGCGGAGCTGCTTGAGGCTAACGGTACCCTCCGCCAGTTCCTTGGGCCCGATCATCAGGGCCACCAGGGCCCCGGAGCGGTCGGCCGTCTTCATCTGGGACTTCGTGGAACGGTCGTCGAAACCCCGGTCGACCCGGAACCCGGCCCGGCGCAGCTCGGCCGTGAGCAGCACGGCCGATTCCCCGCCGGTCAGGTCGATCACGTAGGCGTGCAGGGGCGGCGCCTCGGTGGGGAACACCCCTTCGGCGTCGCAGGCGATCAGGATGCGCTCGACGCCCAGGCCGAAGCCGATGCCCGGCGTCGGGGGACCCCCCAACATCTCGACCAGGCCGTTGTAGCGGCCGCCACCGCCCAGCGCGTTCTGGGCGGCGTCGATGGCCCCCGAGGCGAACTCGAAAGTGGTGCGGGTGTAGTAATCGAACCCACGCACCAGACGGTGGTCGATGGTGTAGGGCACGTCGAGCGCGTCGAGACCGGCCCGCACCCGGGCGAAGTGGGTGGCGCAGGGTTCGCACAAGTTGTCGATCAACCGGGGCGCATTCTCGGTGGCGCTCTCGCACTCGGGGGTCTTGCAGTCGAGCACGCGCAGCGGGTTCTCCTCGAAGCGCTCCTGGTGCGACAGGCACAGCGTGGATCGCCGCTCGGCAAAAAAGGCGCGCAGCACCTCTATGTAGTCCGGGCGGCAGTTCTCGTCGCCCATGGAGTTCAGCTTGAGGGTGACCTGGTGCAGACCGAGCGAGGCGATGAAGTCGAACGCCATCGACACGACCTCGACGTCGAGATCGGCGTCAGAGGGCCCGAGCGCCTCCACGCCCAACTGGAAGTGCTGCCGGTAACGGCCCTTCTGCGGGTTCTCGTGGCGGAAGGAGGGGGCGGCGTACCAGGCCTTCCAGGGCGGCACCGGGTGGTGCTGGACGTAGGAGCGCACGATGGACGCCGTACCCTCGGGGCGCAGGGCCATGATCTGCCCGTCACGGTCGGCGAAGGTGTACATCTCCTTGTGCACCACGTCGCTCCCCTCCCCGATGCCGCGGTTGAAGATGCCCACGTGCTCGAGTACCGGGGTGATGGCCAGCCCGTAGCCGGCGCCCTCGACCAGCGCGGCGAACCGCGCCACCAGGCGCTCCCAGCGCGACGACTCGGGCCACACGATGTCGTGCATCCCCTTGGGCGTGCGCAGAGGCCCGTCCCCGGGCGCGTCAGAACCTCGGCTCATCTGCTCCCCCTCACGGTCAGACCTTCTTGCCGGGGAGCTGGCGGTAGGCGTCAAACACCCCGTCGAGGTGCTTGAGGGCGTTGATGAGCGAGTGCAGGTGGTTCGGGTCGGCCAATTCGACGTCGAAGGCCATCCGGCTGACCCGGTCCGGCGTGGTGGCCGTACGGGCGGCGACGATGTTCAGGTGGTGCTCGGACACCACGCGGCTCACATCGGCCAACAGGCGGGAGCGGTCGAACGCCTGCACCTCAATGGTGGCCACGAAGACGCCGTCGCTGCCCCGGTCCCACTCGACCTCTATGAGGCGCTCCTTCGACAGATCGGCCAGCGAGGCCGCGTTGGCGCAGTCGGCCCGGTGGACCGACACGCCGCGCCCCTGGGTGACGAAGCCGATGATCTGGTCACCCGGCACCGGGGTGCAGCAGCGGGCCAGGTGGATCATGATGTCGTCGAGGCCCTCGACGTAGACGCCGGCCGAGGTGCGCCGGCCCTGGCGGGGACTGCGCGGGCCACGCAGCGCTGTCGTGGGGAGTTGCTCGTTCTCTCCGGTGCCCAGCGCTCGGGCCAGCCGTTGCACGATCGATTGCGCGGACACCTGCGACTCGCCGATGGCGGCATAGAGCGCGTCGAGGTCGGCCAGGTGCATCGACTCGGCCACTTCGAGCATGGCGGCGGAGCCCAGGAGCTTGTGCAGCGGCAGCCCTTCCCGCCGCAGCGCCCGGCCCAGCTCCTCGCGACCGTTCTCGATGGCGTCCTCACGGCGCTCCCGGCTGAACCACTGGCGGATCTTGTGACGGGCCCGGGTGGAGGCGACGATCTGCAGCCAGTCGCGCGAGGGGCCGGCCGTCGGCGATTTCGAGGTGAAGATCTCCACCGTGTCGGCCGAGTTCAGCTGGGTCTCCAGCGGGACCAGGCGCCCGTTGACCCGGGCGCCAATGCAGCGGTGGCCCACCTCGGTGTGGATCACGTAGGCGAAGTCGACGGGCGTCGAGCGGGCCGGCAGCGCGATGACCTTGCCCTTGGGCGTGAACACGTAGACCTCGTCCTGCTCGAGGTCCAGCTTGAGCGCTTCGAGGAACTCGATCGGATCGTCGGTCTGGCGGTCGACGTCGGCGATCCGCTGCAGCCAGGCCATGTCCGAGGAGGCGTCCTCTTGCTCCTTGTAGCCCCAGTGGGCCGCGATGCCGTACTCGGCCCGGTGGTGCATCTCGGTGGTGCGGATCTGCACCTCGACCGGATTGCCGTCGAGCCCGATCACCGTGGTGTGCAGGGACTGGTACATGTTGAACTTGGGCGTGTTGATGTAGTCCTTGAAGCGCCCCTGGACGGGGGCCCAGATGGCATGGATGGCGCCCAGGGCGGCCCAGCAGTCCTTCTCGCTGTTCACCACGACCCGGATGGCCACCAGGTCGTTGATGTCGTCGAACTCCTTGCCCCGCACGACCATCTTCTCGTAGATGCTCCACAGGTGCTTCGGGCGCCCGGTGACGTCGGCCTCGACGCCCATGCTCTCGAGACGCTCCCGCACGTGGACGAGGACCCGGGCGAGATACTCCTCGCGCTGGGGCGCCCGGGCCGCCACCATCTGCTCGATCTCCGCGTAGCGCTTGGGGTGCAGAGTGGCGAAGGCCAGGTCTTCGAGCTGCCAGCGCACCTGCTGCACGCCCAGGCGGTGTGCCAAGGGCGCGTAGACGTCGAAGGTCTCCTGCGCCGTGCGCCGTTGCTTCCACTCGGGCATGACGGCCAGGGTGCGCATGTTGTGCAACCGGTCGGCCAGCTTGATCAGCAACACCCGCCAGTCGTCCGCCATGGCGACGAGCATCTTGCGGATGGTGGCGGCCTGCTGCGCCTCCTTGGAGTCGAACTGGAGCCGGTCGAGCTTGGTGACGCCGTCGACGACCTTGGCCACGCCGGGCCCGAAGGCCTCGCTGATCGACTCGAGCGTGAGGCCGGTGTCCTCCACGGCGTCGTGCAGGAGGGCGGCGGCCACGGTCTGGGCGTCGAGACCGAGCTCGGCCACAATCGTGGCCACGGCGATCGGGTGCGTGATGTACGGCTCCCCGGAGCGGCGGAACTGCCCGTCGTGGGCCGACATGGCGACACGAGCGGCCGCCTCGATGGTGGCGGTCTCGTCCTCGGGCCGGTGGCCGGAGAACTCGGCCAGCAAGGGAGCGACCATGTCCTCGAGCGCGCGCTCCCGTTCTTCAGCGACGGGAGTCACCCGAGCCAGGGTCACCATCCCTCTACGCTACCCGCCCAGGCACTGCTGCCCGGCGCACGCTGCCACCGTCGCCCTACCGCCGGCCGGCCCCCCTGACCTCGGCGCGATCGTGCGGCTGACCGGGCCCGTCAACCGACCGAGCTCGTCAGCGCTTGCGCTTGCGCTTCCCCTTGCGGGGCCGCGGGGCCTGGGAACCGCCGCCCCCACTGGACGGGGGTCGGTCCATGACCGCAGTGCCGGTACCCGGCGCAGGGCCGCGGCCGTTCCCGGTGCCTGAGCCCGGACGGATGGGCCCGGTCCGCTTGGCCGGGCCCGTCTGCTTGGCCGGGCCGGGCCGGTGGGCCTGCCCGCCGGCGGCGATGCTCATTTCCGTGGTCAGCCGCGCCGCATCGGTGGCGGAGTACGAACCGGACCGCTCACCGCGCGTGGCCAGTCGGTTCTCGATGGCGACCCAGCGCGGCTCGCGTTCTTTGAACATGCACAGGATCGGCGCCGCGATGAAGATGGAGGAGTAGGCCCCGCTCAAGAGGCCGACGAAGAGGGCCAGTCCGTACTCCTGCAGTGTCGACGCGCCCAGGAGCTCCGCACCGACCAGCAGCACGGCCAACACCGGGATGATGGCCACGGCCGAGGTGTTGATGGATCGGGCCAACGTCTGGTTCATGGACAGGTTGATCAGCTGGGCGTAGGTCATGCGCCCGCTCGACCCGATGTTCTTCGTGTTGTCCCGGACGCGGTCGAACACCACGACGGTGTCGTAGAGCGAGTACCCCAGAATGGTCAGGATGGCCACCACGGTGTCCGGCGTCACCTGGAAGTTGAAAATCGAGTACACGCCGACGGCCACCAGCACGTCGTGGACCATGGCGATGAAGGCGGCCAGGGCCATCTTCGGTTCGAACCGGATGCTGATGTAGATACCCACCGCGATGAAGAAGACGATGAGCGCCTCGATCGCCTTGTTGGTGATGGACGAGCCCCATGTCGGTCCCACGGTCTGGACACCGTTCTGGACATTCTCCACTGTGGTGCCGACCAGCTTGGCGATCGCCTCTTCCACCCTGAGCGACTCCGCCTTTTGTGCCGCCGGCGAGAGCCTGTTGAGGTCGGCCTGCACGTTGAGCTGCTGATTGCTCCCCTGACCGAGCAATTGCACGATGGGCGACGTCAGCCCGGCCGCCTGCATGGCATCGGTGGCCTGCGTCTGCGTCACGTGCGGCGCCTTCACGGTCCACTCGGTCCCGCCCTTGAACTCGATGCCGAGGTTCAACCCGCCGCGCAGGATGATGGAGACGATCCCTGCCACGATGATGACGGTGGAGATGGTGAACCACAGCTTGCGGCGACCGACGAAGTCGAAACGGGTCTCACCGCGGTAGAGGCGCTGCAGGGGCCCGTGGGCCCCGGACGCCCGGTCCTTGCGCTCTCTGCCGCGGATGAGGGCACGCATGGCGTCGTCCGCCGAGTCCACCTCACCGTCGTCGGCGTCGTCCAGGTCCTCGTCGCCGTCGTCATCGTCCAACAAGTCATCGTCGAAATCGTCGTCGGCTATTTCGTCATCCGGCTCGACGTCAGTCGTGTCCTCGTGGAGCCCGTCCACCTCGTCGAAGTCGTCCACCGAGCCGTCCACCGTGTCGTCACTCATTGCGCCGGCACCCCACCGGGCCGGATGAGGCCGCCGGGCTTGGGCTTGGCGGCGCCCTTCCCGTTGGACGTGCTCGAGCCGCCGGCGCCCGGAGCACCACCGTCGGACCCCGTGCCCCCGCCGTCCGAACCCAGGCCGCGGGCGATGCTGAACCGCCCCGTCCTGGTGAGACGCTCACTGCGTCCGAGCAGGATCACCAGCGGACGGGTGTAGAACCAGGTCATCGCCATGTCCAAGATGGTCGAGAGGCCCAGGAAGAAGGCGAAGCCCTTGACGTCGCCCACGGCCACCACGTAGAGGACGACGGCCGCCAGGAGGGAGACGAAGTCGGCTGCCCACACGGTGCGCCAGGCGCTCTTGAAGCCGCGGTCGACGGAGGTCCGGATGGAGCGCCCGGCCCGCGTCTCGTCTTTTAATCGTTCGAAATAGACGATGTAGGAGTCCACGGTGATACCGATGGACACGATGAGGCCCGTGATGCCCGCCAGATCGAAACTTGGGCTGAAATTGGTATGGCCCAGCGCAGAGATAACAGCCCACAGCAGTGCGGCCGTGAGCGCCAGTCCGGAGATCACCACGAGGCCGAGAGCCCGGTAGTACAAGACGACGTAGAGCAGTACCAGGGCCAGCCCGGCGATGCCCGCGCCCAGGCCGGCCTTGAGGGCTGACTTGCCGAGGGTGGGCGAGACGGTCTGGGTGGTCAGTTCCTTGAGCCGCACGGGCAGGGAGCCGAACTGCATGGCCAGGGCGAGCGACTTGGCGTCGGCTTCGGTCATGTTCCCGCCGTTGATGGTGCCCTGGCCGTCAAAGGAGGTGAACGTGTCCTGGGTGGGCTGGATGAGCGGGGCCGACTGCACCACCCCGTCGAGCTCGATCCCGAGCAGCAGGTGGAAGTTCTCCTCGGCCACCTTGTCCCATAGCTTGGACCCGACCGGGCCCCTGAGCGTGTAGTTGACCTCCCAGGCGCCGGTCTGACTCTGCTGGGCCTGGGCCGACCCGATGGAGTTCCCGGTCATCTGCGCCGGGCCGAGCACGTAGCGCAGCGAGGTCTGCAAGGTGGTGCCGCTCCCGGGCAGGCTCGGCAGGAGCACGGTGCTGCGCTCGTAGTTGGGCTCGTTCACGCTCGTGCTGGTGTACTGCGCGAACGTGGGGTCGGGCTGGGGGGTGTTGGACGAATACCCCTGCACCGAGCTGTTGGGCGTGACGGCGAGATTGGCCAGATTGGTGGCGTAATTGGCGCCGCAGGCGGGCAGCGTGCCGTTGCCCGAGATCGCCTTCTGGGCCGGCTGGGCCTTGGCCGTCTTGGTCGCTTTGGTGGCCTTGTTGAGCGTCAGCGGGTAGGCGGTGCAGAGGACCGGGCGGAAATAGAGCTGCGCCGTGTTGCCGATGTCGGCCAGCACCGTGGCGGCGTCCTTGACGCCGGGAATGGACACCGAGATCTCGTTGCTTCCCGTCGTGCTCACCTGCGCGCCCGACACGCCGAGCCCGTTGACGCGGTTGTTGAGGATGTCCACCGTTTCCTGCAGCTCGGACTGCGAAACGGACTTGGACGTCTGATAGACGACGGATAATCCTCCCGCCAGGTCGAGGCCGAGCTTGGGAGACCATTCGGCCGCGAACACCGCGGCGAATGAACCCAGGCAGATCACCACGACCGCCACCACGCTGACGAGAAGGTTCCGCCTCTGCCGCGTCTGGGCTCGAGACGACGCCGGGCTCACGCCTCTTCAGCCTCCCCGTCATGACCGTCGATCTCAACGTCCTCGTGGTCGGGCTCCACGTTGACCACCGGCTCAATTTTGCGCGCGATCGCCTGGCGTACGAACACGATGCGGGTGGGCTGGGCGCCGTCGAGATTGCCGTCGTTTCCCACGCTCCCGGTGAGCAGCGTGTAGCGGTCGCCGTGGATCTCGAGGATCGTCCCCACCACGCCCCCGATGGTCTGCACCTCGTCCCCGACCGCGTAGCCGGAACCCACGTTGGCCCGGGCGGCCCGGGCCTTGGCCTGCTGGGGCCGCAAGAAGAAGAAGTAGCCGGCCACGGCGATCACGACAAGGATGATGAGGAAAGCGGGGCTCCCTGATTTCTTCGAACTGGTCGCCGCGACCACGTTCAGCAGGGCGAGAGAAAGCGTCATATGAGGTCCTTGAGCCGGGTGGGCATGCGAAGGGGACACCCTATCGCCTGCATCTGCGCTTTTCGTGACGCTTCGAGACTTTTCATCTCGGCCACCCGACCGGTGGCCCCCGGCCGCAGGTCACCGGCCCGGTGGCGGGCGCCGGCCTATTTTCCCGCCGACGCAACCGGACAGCAACGCGAAAGCGCCGACTTTGCACCATCTCTCCACCACCATGGACCTCGCAGCAACACGAAGTCATGACCGCCCGATGCAGGTCGCCCGGAGGGGGGCGACCAGGACAAGAGGGGCCACGTAGGGGTACATGGGCCCTCTTGTGGGGGGACTTCGGGAGGACAATGGCTACAGCAAAACGCCGGTCAGGCAGGGGCCACCATCGGTCGGAGTCATCCGAGAGGGAGCCGATGGTGGCACACCGGCGGCGCCCGTCTTGCCGCGCCCACGGGACCCGCTGGCGAGGAACCACTAAATCACCCGGTGGTGCCAGTACAGTTGCCTGCTACATGCGCAATGGGACTATTTCAGTCCTCGTCATCGAGGACGAAGCGGACATCAGGCAGCTCCTACGGACGATGCTCGAACGCGAGGGATTCTCCGTCACCGAGGCCATGCTGGGCCGGGACGGGGTCCGCCTCTTCCACCAGAAGCAGCCCAACCTGGTGATCCTCGACGTGGGGATGCCGGACCTCGACGGGTGGCAGGTCCTCGAGCGCATCCGGGACATGAGCGACGTCCCCGTCCTCATGCTGACCGCGCTCTCCACCGAGCGCGACAAGGTCCGCGGCCTCAATGCCGGGGCGGACGACTACCTCACCAAGCCGTTCAGCCGGGTCGAGCTCCTGGCCCGGATCCAGGCCATCAGCCGCCGCCAGGTCCAGCGCAACGAACCGATCGTCTCGTTCGAGGACGGCACCATCAGGGTCGACTTCTCCGAGTCGCAGGTCACGGTGGACGGCGTGCCCGTCGTCCTGACCCCGACCGAGTACAGGCTCTTGGCCACCTTGGTCCGCCACCAGGGCCAGGTGCTCTCCTCGGACCAACTCATCGAGCTGGCCTGGGACGACCCCAGTGGATTGGCGCCTTCGCGCGTGAAGTACGCCGTCTTGCGCCTGCGGCGCAAGCTCGGCTGGGGCGATCAGGACGATGGTCCGATCGAGACGGTCCGCGGTTTTGGCTACCGCTACCGTGCCCGGGCCAGGTGAGCGCAGTTCGGTCATGAGCTCGTCCCCCCGAGCGACGGCCGGCGATCGCGCCGTGCTGGCTGCGCCCGATCCGCACGGCGCACAAGGGGAACAGGGCGGCTCCGGCATTCCCGGCTTCTCCGGTCCCACGCGGGTGCGGCTCCCGCTCTTCGCCCTCGTCGCACTGGGCACCGTCCTCATCGGGGTCATCCCCTTCCCCGCCGGGTCCCGCCCCGAGATCATCATCGCCCTCCTCCTGTTCTTCCTCCTCCTGACGGCCGCCTTCGTCCTGCCCTGGGAGCGCTTCCCCAGCGGAGCCTGGCTGATCATCCCGATCGGGTACATGACCGTGATCGCCCTGATCAGGGACGCCCAGGGCCGGGGCGACTCCGCGTTGGTGATCGTCTTTCTGTTGCCGATCGTCTGGATGTCCCTCTACGGGAAACGGCTCCACCTGCTCGTCGGCCTGTTCTGCATGGACCTGGCCCTCATGGTGCCCGTCCTGCTCATCGGGCCCCCCGACTACCCGCTCTCGACCTGGCGCCAGATCATCATTCTCATCGTGGTGACCACCCTGGTGGCCTCCACCATCTCGACCATGGTCCACCGGGACCGGGTCTACGTCAGCGATCTGGCCCGGCAGTCCCTGCTGGCCAAGCGCAACGCGGACGACGCCGACAACGCCCGTGACCGCCTGGAGACCCTGCTGCGGGCGGCCACCGGGAGCGCCATCATGGGCGTCGACCCGGCAGGAACGGTCACCTTCTTCTCCGCCGGCGCCGAGCTGATGCTCGGCTACACCGCCGCCGAGGTGGTGGGCATCCGCTCCATCGCCGACTTCATCGATCCGGCCCAGATCGACGAACGCCGCTCGCGCATCGACGCCATGCGCAAGGCGCTCGACCAGGTCGATCCCGAGACGGTGGCCGAAGTCCCCTGGACCGCCCGCCGCAAGAACGGTGAGCAGCGCCGCTGCGTGGTGCGGGTCCGCACCCTCCCGGTGGCCGGCGGCGCGGACACGCCGGGCGGGGCGACGGGAGGCGGGGGCTACGTGGTCGTGGCCATCGACGTGACCGAGCGCGAGGAGCTGGCGGCCGAGCGCGAGCGCCTCTACTCGGTGCAGCGGGAGGTGACGCAGTCGCTGGTCGAGCAGAACAACCGCCTCCGCGAGCTCACCCAGATGAAGGACGACGTCGTGGCCACGGTCTCCCACGAGCTGCGCACGCCGATCACCTCCATCCGCGGTTTCGTGGAGCTCCTGCTCGACGGGGTGCCCGAGCTCAGCGAGGACCAGATGCGCATGCTGCGCACCATCGACCGCAACTCGGCCCAGCTGCAGCGGGTGGCCGAGGACCTCTTGGCCGACCCCGGCGGTGGCCACGGGCTGCGGGTCGCCTTCAGTGAGCTCGACCTGCGCCAGTTGGCCGAAGAGTCGGTCCACGCCGCCCAGACGTCCGCCACCACCGCGGGCGTCAAGGTCTCCTTGAAGCCCGGCCCCTTCGTGCCCGTGTTCGGCGACTCGACCCGGTTGCACCAGCTTCTGGGGAATCTGCTGTCCAACGCCATCAAATTCTCCCCCCGGGGCGGGCGGGTCCAGGTGGTGGTCGACGTGCTCGAGGACTTCGCCCGCCTTCTCGTGCAGGACGAGGGGCCCGGCATCCCCGAATCCGACCGCCCCCAGCTCTTCGAGCGCTTCTACCGCCTGGCGGCGGCGATGGAGATGGGCGTGCCCGGCACCGGCCTCGGGCTGGCCATCGCCAAGTCCGTGGCCGAGGCCCACGATGGCTTCGTCGACATTGTGGACACACCGGGCTGGTCGACCACCTTCCGGGTCTTTCTCCCCCTGCGGGCCTCCGCCGACTCCACCCTGGCCGTGCAGTCGACTCCGGCGTGAGGGCACCAAAAGAGGGAGTGGTTTCCTCGCCGCTTCTCGGGCGGTAAGAATGGCGCCCCGTGAATGACGCTGCAGGGCACCTCCGTCATTCCCATTCCCGCGTGCGTCCGCTCTCCCGGGCGCTCCTGTGCGTGTTGTCCCTCGTGACGGTGGGGGCGACCATGGTTGTCAGTTCCCCGACGGCCGGAGCGGACAGCGTGGCAAGCGCGCGGGCCAAGGCCGCAGCCATCGCCGCCACCCTGGCGGCGGCCCAGAACAAGATGTCCGCCCTCGGCCAGCAGTACGACGCCGCCCGTAATCAGCTCGGTCAGGTCCAGAACGAAATTGTCGCCACCAAGGCTGCGGTCGAGCAGAAACAGCGGCAGGTCGCCCATGACAAACAGCTGTTGGTGAAAGCGGCCGTCTCCGCCTACGTGTCCGACGGTTCGGCGGTGGCGGACAACCCTCTCTTCTCTTCCAACGAGACGGCACAGGGTGCGGCGAACGAGTACAGGCAGATCACTTCGGGCGACATCAACGAGGCCGTCGCCAACCTGAATACCGCAAAGAACACGCTGTCAGCGCAACAAGCACAGCTGACGGCGCAGGAGCGGCAAGCGCAGGGCGCCGTCTCGTCGGAACAGGCCGCCATTTCGGCCAATCAACTGGTCGAACAACAACAGAGCTCCGCTCTGGCGCAAGAGAACGGCGAGATCGCCACCTTGGTGGAACAGCAACAACAGGCACAAGCCGCCGCGGCAGCGCAAGCGGCCCGGGCCCAGATAGCGAGCGCCGCCGCCGCCCAGGCCCAGCGCATAGCCGCCGAGAAAGCCGCCGCCTCGACCCAGCAGGCCACCTCGCCGAGTGCAAGCGCCACACGGAGCGCAGGAACTGGAGGCGGAAGAAGCGGAAGCGGTGGCGGGAGCAGCGCACCCGCTCCCTACGTTCCCTTACCCGTGGCACCCGGTGGTGTCGGAGCCGTGTCTGCCGCGGAGACCCAGCTCGGCGTGCCCTATGTCTGGGGAGGCGAGTCGCCCGGCGCCGGCTTCGACTGTTCCGGGCTGGTGCAGTGGGCGTGGCGGCAAGCGGGCGTGAGCCTGCCGCGCACCTCGGGAGAGCAGTTTGCCGCCTCCACGCCGGTCAGCATCGCCGATCTGGAACCGGGCGACCTCCTCTTCTACGGTCCGAGTGGGAGCGATCACGTGGCCATGTATGTCGGGGGCGGAATGATGATCGAGGCACCCGAAACCGGCGAGGTGGTGCACATCACGCCACTTCGCTTGGGTGGCTACGGCGAGAGCTTCGCGGGCGCCGGCCGACCGTAGTTACCGTGCTCAGCGTGCGCTGACGGTCTCGGCGGGCCGCGGAGTATCCGCAGCCACGCCGGCCTCAGGGCTCGAAGAGCGTCGGAGTCCCCGGTAGGGCCGACCCGGACGGTGGGGTCAGACCGAGGTGGGCCCAGGCCCGGGCGGTGGGCACCCGCCCCCGTGAGGTGCGCAGGATCAGGCCGCACTGCAGGAGGAAGGGCTCGTAGGCGTCCTCAATGGTGTCGGTCTCCTCCCCCACACACTGGGCCAACGTGGTGAGCCCGATCGGCTGGCCCCCGAACCGGCTGCACAACGTCTCGAGGATCGCCCGGTCCACCTTGTCGAGGCCGAGCTCGTCCACCCCGAACAGGTCGAGGCCCTCGGCCGCCGTGGAGCCGTTGATGGAGCCGTCTCCCCGGACCTCGGCGAAGTCGCGCACCCGGCGAAGCAGACGGTTGGCCACACGAGGCGTCCCGCGCGATCGTTCCGAAATCCGCGTCGACCCTTCCCGGTCGATCTCCACGTCCAGTATCCGGGCCGACCGCTCGACGATGGCTTGCAGGTCGACCGGTGCGTAGAGGTCGAGCCGCCCCACGAAGCCGAAACGGTCGCGCAACGGGCCCGACACCAGGCCGGTGCGGGTGGTGGCGCCGACCAGCGTGAAGCGGGGTAGGTCGAGGCGGATGGAGCGCGCCGTCGGCCCCTTGCCGATCAGAATGTCGAGCTTGGCGTCCTCCATGGCCGAGTAGAGCATCTCCTCGACCGAGCGGTGCAGGCGGTGGATCTCGTCGATGAAAAGGACGTCGCCGTCCTGGAGGTCGGTGAGGAGCGCGGCCAGGTCACCGGCCCGGGTCAGCACGGGGCCCGAGGTGATGCGCAGTCCGGCGCCCATTTCCGTGGCCACGATGCCGGCCAGGGAGGTCTTGCCCAACCCAGGGGGCCCGGCGAAGAGGAGATGGTCGACCGCTTGGTTTCGCTGGCGCGCCGCCTGCAGCACGATGCCGAGATGCTCGACCAGCTGCGCCTGCCCCAGGAATTCGGAGAGCGAGCGCGGCCGGAGACCGGCCTCTTCGACCTCTTCCCCGCCGCCGGCGACGACCGGAGCCACCAGCCTGGCATCGGGATCACTTCCGGCGTCCTCGTCCGCCGTGGCCAGAACCTCGCGGCGAGCCCTGGGGCTCACCGACTCGCCAGCTCGCGCAACGCCAGTCGCAACATCTCTTCCACCCCCACATCGTCGCGCAGGCCGTCGAGCGCACCACGGATCTCCTCGGGGGCGTAGCCGAGCTCGGTGAGCGCGGCCCGCGCCTCGGACCGTGACGTGCGGCTGCTGGCGCCGCCTCCGGTCGACGTGCCACTGCGCTCCAACGAGAGGTCGGGCAGGTCCAGCCGGCTCTTGAGCTCGATGAGGAGGCGCGCCGCCGTCTTGCGGCCCACGCCGGGAACCGTGCACAACGTGTCCAGGTCGTCCTCCAGCACGGCCGTGGAGAGGGACGCCGGGGAGAGGACCGCCATGATGCCCAGCGCCAGCGCCGGCCCCACCCCGTGCGAGCCCAGGAGCACCTCGAAGCAGCGCCGCTCGTCGTCGTGCAGGAAGCCGTAGAGCACGATGGCGTCCTCGCGCACATGGGTGTGGATGTACAGGGTGGCCTCGGCCGTGCGGTTGGTCATGAGGGCAACCGCGGTCGCCGGGGTCACCGCCACGCGGTACCCCACGCCGGAGACGTCGATGATCACCTCCCCGTCGCCGGAGCGCATGATGACATTGCCGCGCAGAAGACCGATCACCGCAGTCCCTCTTTCTCGCTGGGCCCCTTCCGGGGCGGCTTCTCTCTTTTTCCGATCATCCTGGTTGTCCCCTCATTCGGGTTTACCGATCATGCCGGACTCGCCCCGCGAGCCAGAGCGGCCCCCATGGCACGCCGCAACGGCACCGTCGTCAGGTGGCACACGGCCAGGGCCAGGGCATCGGCGGCATCCGGCGGGTTCGGGGGCACGTCCAATCCGAGCACGTTGGCCACCATGCGCTGCACCTGGTCCTTGGTGGCGGCCCCGTACCCGACCAGCGCCTGCTTGACCTCGTTGGCCGTGTACTGCTCCACCTCGCAGCCGGCCTCGGCCGCAGCCACCAAAGCCAGCCCGCTGGCCTGGCCGACCGACATGGCGGTCTTGACGTTGACCTGGAAGAAGACCCGCTCGACGGCGACCACATCGGGCTCGAACTCGGCCACCAGGGCCCGCAACTCGGTGTGGAGGATGAGGAGGCGCTGGGGCAGCGGTGCGGCAGGGTCCGTCTCGATCACCCCGGCGGCGCGGGCTCTCAACGCGCTGTCGGTCTCCCCCCGGCCCACCAGCCCGTAACCACAGCGAGAAAGGCCGGGGTCGATCCCCAATACGAACATGCGTTCGCAGCGTAGTCGGCTCGACCCCCGACAGGGTGGACGCATACGGACGCACACCTGGGCGCGGCCGCCCGCGGCCGCGCGGCCGCCCTGCTACTCCCCCACGAGCGCCACGAGCATCTCTTCGAGGTGTTCGTAGATCCCGAGATGTCCCTCGCCTCGACGCAGAACGAGGCGCGCCTGGGGCAGGTGCTCCTCCAGCCAATACGCATGCGCCGGCGGCGCCATCCGGTCCTCGTCCCCGTACCAGAGCAGCACCGACTGCACGATGGCCGCGATGTCGATGTCCCACACCCCGATCCAGGCCACGTTGTCCCACCCTCCGCCACCGGCACCCTGGCGGAGCCCTTCCCGCATGGAGGCGATGAGGGTGCCGCTCACCGACGGGTCGGCGAAGAGCTCCCGATCATGCGCGCTCAGGGACGGCAGAAAATCGGACCGGACGGCGTCGTCGCCCCTGCGGGTGGCCACCCGGAGCGGGGCGAAGCCCGAGGCGAAGATCCGTGCCGCCTGAGCCGGGTGGTCCGGGAGCAGCGCGAGCGCCCTGGTGTCGATCTCCGAGAGCCTCTCGATCGCCCCGGGGACCTCCTGGAACGGCGCGGCGCCGGAGGCGATCCCGATGCGCCGCACCCGCGGTCCGCCGATCGCACCGGTGGCGAGGGCGAACGGGCCGCCACCCGAGAGCCCGAGCGTGGCGAAGCTCTCCACGCCGAGCTGGTCGACGAGCCCGAGCGCACAGTGCGCCACGCGTGCCAGACCGAACGGAGCCGGTGACGACCCGCCGTAACCGGGCCGGTCGAACGAGATCAACCGGACACCCGCGGCCGCCGCCACGTCGTCCGCATTGGCCAGGTCGAGCCGTGAGCCTGGGGTGCCGTGGAAATACACGACGGGAAATCCCTCCGGATCCCCGGCCATGCGGACCTGCACCGTCCCATCCTCAATTGCGAATGCGCGCTCCGTAGCCGCCACGAGAAGACCCTACCGGTGCCCCCCGGTCCCCATGATGATCCCGTACGGCAAAATGCCGTCCGCTCAGCCCTCGAAGGCGGCCAGGACCTCGTCGGAGATGTCGGCGTTGGCGTGGACGGCCTGGACGTCGTCGTGGTCGTCGATCGCCTCGAGCAGCCGGAGGACCCGTTTGGCGTCACCTTCGTCGGGCACCGGGACCAACGTGGTCGGCTCGAGCGAGAGGTCGACCGACTCCGGCGTGATGCCGGCCTCGTCGAGGGCCTGACGCACCGAATCGAGGTCGGCCGGCGCACAAGTGACGATCCAATGCTCGCCGTTGTCCGACAGGTTCTCGGCGCCGCCCTCCATGGCGATCTCCATCACCTTGTCCTCGTCGTTGGTGCGGGCCACGCTCACGATGCCCTTGCGCTCGAACTGCCAGGCGACCGCGCCGGGTTCGGCCATGTTGCCGCCGTTCTTGTTGAACACGTTGCGGATCTCCGAGCCCGTGCGATTGCGGTTGTCGCTCAGCGTCTCGACCATGATGGCCACACCGGCCGGGCCGTAGCCCTCGTAGTTGATGGCCTCGTAGCGCACGCCCTCGAGCTCGCCTGTCCCCCGCTTGATCGCCTTCTCAATGGTGTCCAGCGGGACCGACGAGCTGCGGGCCTTCTGGTAGGCGGTGCGCAAGGTGGCGTTGGCGTCCATGTCGCCGCCGCCCTCGCGGGCTGCCACCTCGACCTGGCGGATGCACTTGGCGAACACCTTGGCCCGGGCCTTGTCCTGCGCACCCTTGCGATATTTGGTTGTCGCCCACTTGGAGTGACCCGACATCTTCCTCCTCAAACCGTACGAGAAATGGATTGTACCTGCAGCCTGCGCCGGGGAGGGCTGGTCGGGACGGCGATGAGTTCGGGACGGCGGGGCCGTCTGACTTTCAGTGAGACCGGGTCGCCCACAGTGGCCCCCGGTCGGAGAGGAGAGTTCATGAACTTGCCTGACGTCGCCACCCGGGCCCAGTGGCTGGAAGCCCGCAAGGCGCTCCTGGCCCGCGAAAAGGAGTTCACGCGCCAGAAGGACGTCCTCAATGCGGACCGCCGCCGCCTCCCCATGGTGGCCATCGAGAAGGACTACACGTTCGAGGGGCCGATGGGAACGATGACGCTGGCTGACCTCTTCGACGGGCAGCGTCAGCTGGTGCTCTACCACTTCATGTTCGATCCGGCGTGGGACGAGGGCTGCCCCGCCTGCACCGCCGGTTGCGACGAGCTCGCCTCCGGCCTGCTGGATCACCTCGGCGCCAGGAGCACCGCTTATGCCGTCGTGGCCCGGGCACCCTACGAGAAGATCGCCGCCTACAAGGAGAAACGGGGATGGACGTTTCCCTTCTTCTCGTCGAACGGCTCTGATTTCAACTACGACTTCCACGCCACCATCGACGAGTCCAAAGCACCGCTGGAGATCAACTACCGCTCCCGGGCCGACCTGGAGGCACCCGAGGCCGGCAAGCTCCACTGGATCCTCGAGCAGGAGCAGCCGTTCGAGAACCCCGGATTCAGCTTCTTCCTGCGCGACGGTGACGCCATCTTCCACACCAACTCGACGTTCGCCCGGGGCACCGAGGAGTGCAGCGACTCCTACGGCATCCTCGACCACACCGCGCTGGGCCGCCAGGAGGACTGGGAGGAGCCCAAGGGGCGCGCCGACGATCCCCACCCCGCCGTCCCGGACTTCGCCGAGGGGACCGCCATCGAGGGCTAGGTCGGCCTATTTCCTTTAATCTGCCGAGCATGACGAAATCGGCCTCTGTGCTGCGTGATCTGGCCTCGGCTCCTCCCTCGACGAAGGCCGACGCGGCCGACCGGCCCTGGCCTGCGCCGGCGCTCCTCCCGCTCCCGGCCCACATCAAGATCGCCATCGTCGGCTCGGGCTTCTCCGGGCTGGGCGTGGCCGTTGCGCTCTCCAACGAGGGCTACGGGGACGACCTGCTCATTTTGGAACGCCGGTCGAGCGTCGGCGGGACCTGGCACGACAACTCGTACCCCGGCTGCCGCTGTGACGTGCCCTCGAACCTGTACTCCCTGTCGTTCGCCCCCAACCCGAACTGGAGCGAGACCTTCTCCGCCCAGCCCGAGATCGAGCGCTACCTCCAACGGACCGCCCGCCAATTCGGCGTCCTGGAGAAGATCGCCTTCGATGCCCCACTCGAGCAGGCCCGGTGGGACGCCGACCACGGGGTGTGGCGCCTCGAGACCTCGCGGGGCTCGTTGACGGCCGACTTCTTGATCTACGGCGGCGGCTTGCTCTCCGAGCCGTTCACCCCGCAGCTCCCGGGCGCATCGTCGTTCGCCGGGACGACCTTCCACTCGGCGCAGTGGAACCATGCGCACGATCTGACCGGGTGCCGGGTGGCCATCGTGGGGACCGGGGCCTCGACCATCCAGTTCCTGCCGACCGTGCAGAGGTCGGCGGGCCAGGTGATCCTGTTCCAGCGCACGCCCCCGTGGGTCTTCCCCCATCGCAACCGCCCCACCACCGCCTTCGAGCGCACGGCCTTCCGGCTGCTGCCGTGGACACAGCGTGTGTCGAGGGCGCGCAACTACTGGATGGCCGAGGCGTTGCTGGGGAACATGCTCATCCGCAACAGCCCGAGGCTGGGACGGCTCGAGAAATTGGCGGAGCGCTTCCTGGCCCGCCAGGTGCCCGATCCCGTGTTGCGCGCCAAGCTCACCCCGAGCTACACGCCCGGGTGCAAACGGCTCCTGCAATCGAACGACTACTACCCCGCCTTGCAACGTCCCAACGTGACCGTCGAGACGGAGAAGATCATCGAGCTGCGCCCCGAAGGAGTGGTCACGGCCGACGGTACCCTCCATCGCGTCGACACCATCATCTACGGGACCGGCTTTCGCATCACCGACAACCCGATGGCGGAGAAGGTCCATGGCGCCGACGGCCGCTCGCTGAAGGAGTATTGGGCCGCCACCGGCATGCGGGCCTACTGCGGGACGACGATCCCCGGCTTTCCCAACTTCTTCATGATGGCCGGCCCCAACACCGGCATCGGGCACACCTCCCTGGTCGTCATGATCGAGGCCCAGGTGGCGCACATGGTGGGCGCCCTGCGCGCCCTGCGCGACCGTGGGGCGGACGTGGTGGACGTGCGGCCCGACGTCCTCGAACGCTGGAGCACCGAGGTGCAGGCGAAGGCCGCGCCGACGGTGTGGAACTCGGGCGGGTGCTCGAGCTGGTACCTCGATGACGCCGGCCGCAACACCACGCTGTGGCCCGACTACACCTTTCGCTTCATCCGCAGGACCCGCACGTTCGACCCGGCCGACTACGTGCTGTCGCCCCGCCCGTCGTGAAACGGCCTGCGCTCACCCTGGCCGGAGCCACGGCTCTGGTCACCGGCGCCGGCAGCGGGATCGGCCGGGCCACGGCCCATGCGCTGGCCGCGGGCGGGGCCACCGTGCTGTGCACCGACATCGACGAGGCGGCGGCCGAGAAAACGGCGGCCGAGTGCGGCGAGCGCGCCGGCGCCCGCACTGGCGCCGCCCCCCGGGCCTACCACCTCGATGTGGCCGATCGGGACGAGGTCGACGCCGTGGCGGCGGCCGTGGAGCACCGGTACGGCGCCCTGATGGTGCTGGTGAACAACGCCGGCGTCGGCATGACCGGTTCGTTCTCCGAGATGACGGCCGAGGACTGGACGTTCATCCGCTCCATCAACCTCGATGGCGTCGTCAACTGCTGCGCCGCCTTCACTCCGCCCATGCTGGCGGAGCGCCGGGGCCAGGTGGTGAACGTCTCGTCGGGGCTGGCCTTCATGGCCACGGCCAGCGAGTCCGCCTACGGCGCCACGAAAGCCGCCGTTCTCCAGCTCTCACAGTGCCTACGGGCCGACTGGTGCGCTCGTGGCGTCGGGGTGACCGCCGTCTGCCCCGGTTTCATCAACACCCCGATCGTCCACTCGGCCCGCTTCACCGGTGGCAAGGAGGACCCGGCCCGGCGCGCCCGACTGGTCAAGGGCTTCGCCCGCGCCCGCCCGCCGGAGAAGGTGGGCGACGCCATCGTCAAGGCCATCGCCACCAACCGGGCCCTCGTGCCGGTCGGGTTCGAAGCGGTGCTCGGCTGGTACGCCCACCGGCTCACGCCCATCGCCTTCCAGCAGTTCGTCGCCCGCCTGAGCGGTCGCACCTGATGGCATCCCTCCACATCCCCCGCAGCCGTCGCAGCCTGCTGGCCTTCGGCGCCGCCGCCACCCTCGTGGGAGGTGCGGTGGCCTACCAGAAGGTGGCTGCCTCGCGGAGCCGTGACCGGGCAGCGGAGACGCTGCCCGACGGGGACGCGTCACCCGGTTCGGACTTCGATGAGCTCGGGTGGGGCACGCTGGAGCCGCCCTCTTTGCTCAGCCTGCAGACTGAGGACGGTGCCGAGTTGGCCCTCTGGGACATCGGGGAGGGGCCAACGGTGGTTCTCCCCCACTGCTGGAGCTGCACCCACGCCGTCTGGATCCCGGTGGCCCGCCGTCTGGTCGAATCCGGTCACCGTGTCGTGTTGTACGACCAGCGGGGCCACGGGGCGAGCGGTCGGGGGACGGCGCCGTTGACCATCCAGACGCTCGCCGACGACTTCGCGGCCGTTCTGGCCGCCCGCGACGTCCATCATGCTGTGCTGGCCGGCCACTCCATGGGCGGCATGACCATCATGGGGTTGGCGGCCCACCACCCCGACGTCCTGGCGGCGCGCACCAAGGCCATCGTGCTGGTTGCCACCGCCGCCGCCGATCTGGGATCGGGCACCCTGGGCGCCGAGTGGTTCGCCGCCAATTTCATCGCCTCGTCCGCGGTGTCCGCGGCACTGCGGTCGGCGGCCGGCCACCGTTTCGTGCGCGGCGCCTTCGGTTCCGATCCGGCGCGGGCACACATGGATCTCACCCGCACGCTCTTCGCCGACACCATGCCCCACGTGCGCGCCGGGTTCCTGTCCTCCATGAGCACCATGAACCTGTTGGAGGGCATCGCCTCCATCGGGATCCCCACCACCGTGGTGGTCGGATCACGCGACCGGCTCACCTCCCCCGCCCGCGCCGATCAGATGGTGCGCGCCATTCCGGGCGCCCGCCTCGTCACACTGCCCGGCCGCGGCCACATGCTTCCCCTCGAAGATGCCGAAGCGGTCACCGAGGAGATCGTGCGCGCCGTCAAGGGCGGAACCGCACCCACGTAGCCGCCGCCTTTGGTCCGCATCCCCCGGCGGCGCGACCGCATGCGGCAGAATCCCCCGATGGGTCTGGACATAGATTTCGCATTCGACGTCGGCCAGGAAGAGAAGCACCGGGTGGATTTCCATTGGGGCCAGCTCTTCGGCCGGGTCCGCATCACCGTCGACGACGTCGAGGTCGTGCAGCGCAACCGGCCCGTGCTCTTCGGGTCGACCGCGCGCCGCAAGTTCGAGTTCTCCGTCGGCGAGCACGAAGTGCATGCCGTGGTCATCGAGAAGGTCAGCCATCGCTTCCTTGGAGGAGCCCGCAAGCAGACCTGTCAGGCGTTCGTCGACGGAGAGTTGGTCCGCGAGTACCCGTAGAGGAGTGTCGGCGAGTATCGAGGAGTATCGGCGCCTCCGCCCCGGTTGCACCCGGGTCGCAGGACGGTTGCCGTCGACGACATTGGACCTTCGGCCTTTCACTCCCATGGACCGGCCGTTAGGGTCCTGAAAGCAATCGAAAAGGCAAATCCTCCGTGAGGGGGAGACGCAAAGCCACGGGACTCCCTGAGTCAGCCGGGCCACCGAAGTAGCGATCACACGTAGCTATTTCCCGGCGGTCCCAGTCCCAGGGACCGAAGGGAAGATATGCGAAAACACCGAAAAAACCAGTCAAAGACGAGCATCGCGCCCAAGTGCATTGCCGCTTCCGCCACCAGTCTGGGCGTACTGATCGGAGTGGTCGGCCTCCAAACGGGCGCCTCTGCATTCACCGTCCCCCACCTGCACACCGCGGCGCTCACGAAGGCTCTCGCGCAAAGAGAGCTCCGCCGCCCGGTGACCGCCAACGCCGCCAGCCCGACCACGACGCCGCCCACAACGACAGCAACCACTGCAACCACAGCAACCACAGCAACCACAGCAACCACAGCAACCACTGCAACCACAGCAACCACAGCAGGGGCGACACCGACCGCGACCGCATTTGGCAGCGCGCAGGTGAGCTCCAAGGCCGTCACGAAGTCCGTCACGCCAAGGCAGTACCGGCGTCCAGTGCCGCCCAAGTCCACCACCACGACCACCACCAAGCCGACATCGGGCTCCAAGACGACAGTCGGCGGGGGCACGTCGCCAACGACGACGACGACCACCACCACCACGGGCACTGCACCGCCCGCCGCGACCACCAATGGGGCCGTCCCCCTTGCGCCGGCCAGTATCGGCGCCCCCACCAGCATGGTCCTCGACGACGAGTTCAACACGGGGTCGTTGAATACCAAGCTGTGGTCACCCGACTGGTTCGGCAACGGAAACGTGCAGAACGGCACCATCATGTCGTCGAGCAACGTCTCGGTCGGGGCCAATGGACTGGCCCTGACCCTCAGCGCCAACCCCACCGCCGGCGGCACGCCCATCGGTGGCATCGCCTGTTCCAACCCTGACGACGCCCAGCCCGGCCACACCGGGTTCCAGATCGCCCCGACCCCGGGCAAGCCCGTCTACATCGAGTTCAAGGCGACGCTTCCGGCCGACGCGGCCGGGACAGTGGCCAACTGGCCCGCCCTGTGGTTGACCGGGCAGACCTGGCCCGAAGACGGCGAGATCGACGTCATGGAGGGTGGGTACGGTTACACCGCCTACCACATCCACTACGGCAGCGGCAGTGGCACGGCCCAAGGGAAGACAGTCAACAACCTCTCCGGTACCCACACCTACGGGCTGCTGTGGACCACCACTGGTGTCACCTTCGTCTACGACGGGGCCGACGTCGGCAGCTTGACCGAATCGATGACCCGCCCCATGTTCTTTTGCATGGAGAACTCCTACAGCAGCGTCGACCCCACCGTGCTGCCGGCCACCCTGGACGTGCGCTACGTGCGGGTGTGGAACTGAGTGGAGACCTCGCCTCATAAAGTCGTGTGATGGGTGCCGGGTCTCTCCCGGCCCACCGGCAAAAGGGGTCACCGTGGGCGACACGCAAGAGGGCAGCCGAGAGGACACCGACTGGGGCGCCCCGCGGTCAAAGACGGTGTCCTGGTACGACCCGATGGTCCACGTCAAGGCCGCGTCCACCCTCAGCGGCCTCGAATTCCTCTCCGCCGTCCGGGACGGCACGCTCCCCCGCGCCCCCATCGCCGGGCTCATGGGCTTCACGCTCGTGGAAGTTGCGCCGGGTCTGGCCGTCTTCGAATGCACCCCGGACGAGTCTGCGTACAACCCGATCGGCGTCGTCCACGGCGGCCTCGTCTGCACGCTGGCCGACAGCGCCGCCGGGTGCGCGGTGCAGAGCTCGCTCGACGCCGGCGTGGCGTACACCTCCATCGACATCAACGTGACCTACCTGCGACCGGTGACCAAGGACAGCGGCCCGATCCGGGCCACCGGCCGCCTCACCAAGCCGGGCCGCAAGATCGCCTACGCCACCGTCGAGGTCACGGATCCTGCGGGCAAGCTGCTCGCCCAGGCCACCAGCAGCTGTCTCATCATGGACACCCGGAGCGCCAGTTAGGTCCCCCGGGCGGGCGCGGACTCCCCTCCAGCTTCATGTCTCCGTCACCTTCATCGCATTAGATGTTGGTATGACCAGCGCCTTGGCTCCAGACAGGTCTGCCGGTGCCCGGATATCTCAGCTCGCACTAGGAAGGCTCTAAGGAAGCCGCCAGGTCGTCACCACAAGATGATTGGGCAAGGAACCGGCTGGCGATTCCTTGCGAGAGGAGCAGAAGGAAAAGTGACCGGCCCAAGGGCAAGGCATGAAGTCGACGAACTACTTGATCACTCAGGGCTCGAATCACGACAATGGAGTGGCGCGATGTCGCACACTCTTTTCGGCAACCTGAACGGCGTCTACACGTTGGATTGTGACAATGTTCCCTCGGAAAGTGAGATTCGGGACGCGTTGCGCCTACGAGTCATGCGCGACTGCCGACGATCTGGAAAACGTGGTCGCGACGCGGTTCTCACTGCATGGCACGGGGGATGGACACGCGAGGGTATAGGCATTTTCTCAGCTGACATCTGCGGGACCTCGGGGAACAAACCCGCCAGACACCTGGGCAGAGCCTGCGTCAACGTGCGAACTCCCAGCAATTCAGGATCGCGAACCTGGAACGGAGTGGCCTATTGAGCCGATCCCGAAGAGATGGACTATGAAAAAAGAGGGCTCTCCCTTTTCCTTCGGGGACGTGTCACACTCTTGGGAGTGGGAAAGACCACGCCGTGAAGACGCATCGCACGCCATCGTCCGCGGCTATTTCGCGCAATCACGGCCTGGGTGACTCGCGGGGATATGACCAACCACACACGTCACCGCAACGTGCAAGGTGGGACGTCCCGCGCCGCGGTCCTTGGAGCAGGCGACGGGTTGATCACCAACGTGTCCTTGATCCTCGGCGTGGCCGGCGCCAGTACGGCGGCGTCTACCGTGCGTTTGGCTGGCGTGGCCGGCCTCCTCGCCGGCGCTTTCTCCATGGCTGCGGGGGAACTCGTCTCGGTTCGTGCCCAAGATGAGCTGGTTCAACGAGAATTGCAGGTCGAGCGCCAAGAACTGGCCGAGCACCCAGATGCTGAACGTAGGGAACTGGCCGGGATGTACAGAGCCCAAGGGGTGAGCGCCGAAGACGCGGACACCGTCGCCCGGATCATCTCGCAATACGGATCCGTTGCCTTTGACACTCACGCCCGTCTTGAACTCGGAATCGATCCCCAGTCGACTGGATCGGCGTGGCAAGCCAGCATTGCGTCCTTCTTATCGTTTGCTGTTGGGGCGTTCTTACCCCTCATTCCGTGGCTCTTCTTCGGTGGTACCAAAGCCGTCGTCATCTCGATCTGCATCGGAGCCGTCGCTGCCGCGGCCTTGGGCGCAGTCATAGGGGCATTTACCGGACGCGGGGTCGTCAGGACGGCGATAAGGCAGCTCCTGGCCGCCGTAGTGGCGGCAGGAGTTACCTTCGGCGTCGGCCGCCTGCTCGGAGCTGCCACCAGCTGACGCCGGGGGCAGCTCCGGTCTCTCCAACCCTTCAGCGTCACAGACCCCTCTCGCCAATCACAGATCGACTCGTGATGCACGTTCGCCGGGCGATCGACGGGGTCGACTGAAAGCTTGTGCGGCACGAGACTGTGACCGACGCTGCGCCTTCACGTCCGCGTCAGGTTTGATCCGTAGAGTGAACAAGATCGGTACGGGACCAACTGTCGGAAGGGGCGACGACCCCGCAATTCGAGCTCTCCGGTGTCAATAGAGAGGTGTCCGTAAAGAAGGCGCACACATTTCGGTCATTCCCTCATCAAGAGGGCGCAAAGGGTCAGGGGCGGCGCCGTCCGCACGAGATGCCAGCAGTTCGTCGATCTTGGACGTCGCTGGACAGTCACCGTCGCGTTGATATCCGCGCTTGTCGTGCCCAGTGCAGTCATGCACTGGTCCGTGTGATTCTGACCCGGTGATCGGGTCTCGTCCGTCCCGGTATCCCAGATTTTTCTCCGGTGACGACGCTCGCAGACGCCCATCAAGCCGCGCATTTGGGTGGGGTCGATCAGCATCATCGCAGAAGAGCAGGTCCCCGCTCCTTCGAGCAGCGCCGGGGAAAGCAGCCCGCCTAATGGCCTTGATGCCCGGCACCTCGGACGGAGGCCGATCTGACATTTTTCCAGCCGGTGTTTCCTCCGTCATGTTCACGTCAGGATCGATTCGTATATTCAAGCCATGGCACTCGCACCGTTACGTCCTTCTCAGACCCCATCCGAGCCGGTCATGAGCGGGAGCAAGTCGCCACATGTCCGCGTTTGGGCATCCATGTGAGCGGGGTCCACAGATGAGTCAGGACCTTTTGCGGAATGACATCAACTCCGATGATCCACTGTTGAGCGACCCGCACACTGACCTTGACCCTCAGTACGGACCGGGTCCCGATGCCCTGCGGCGGTCATGGAAACGAGGATCCAACCGGCGACGCCGGCTCAAGGCGGTCGTTGGGCTAGGACTCGTCGCCCGCATCGCTCTGGCTGGCCTTCTCGCTCGGTGGCGCCCTTGTCAATCCTGCCCTGGGAAGTTCTCTGACCAGCCGGGCGGCCGAATGGGCAAGGGGCCACGGGGGGGCAAGCGCCGTGAACTGGATCGAGAATGAGTGGTACAGCCATCACCCGCCCAAGGTAGGAGGAAAGCTTCCAGCGGGAGCGATTCGCCCCGCCCACTCGACTCCAGTCACCGGTGGCCTCCGGACCGGCTCATTTGCCACCACCCTCCCCGATCCAACCCTTTGCCAGCCCGGCCGTAGCGGGCGAAGGGCAGTGGTCACCGGCGGGTCGCCTGATAGCGGGAATACCGGCAATCTACGAGACCACGCTCCGTCCAGACGCCATCCATACCAGCTACGTGGTGGGAGTGGCTTGGATGGACACCAAGCTTTTGAAGGCGACCCTGTACTCGGGCAGCCAAATCCCTGGTGGCGGCCCTACCTGCACACGGCTCCGATTCAGCCCACGGCGGCGACGAGCTTGGTCGCAGCGTTCAACGCGGGGTTCTTGATGTCGGCCGCGAACGGTGGGTATTACACCGATGGCAAGACAGTCCTCCCCCTCCGATCGGGTGCGGCGTCTTTTGTCGTCTACAGCAACGGCAGTTCGACTGTCGGAGAATGGGGCCGCGATGTGAGCATGGCCCCCAACGTGGTCTCGGTCCGCCAGAACCTGGATCTGGTGGTCGACAACGGCCAGACCGGTGCCTGGCTTGAACGCCAACGATACGACGCAGTGGGGTGCGACTTTGGGGAACGCGGTTTACGTCTGGCGCTCGGGACTCGGGGTCACGTCCGACGGTGCCCTCGTCTACGTGGGCGGTCCGGGTCTGAACATCACCGACCTGGCCAACCTGCTGGTCCGAGCTGGCGCGGTCCGCGCCATGGAACTCGACATCAATACCGATTGGGTGAACTTCAGCACCTACCAACCGTCTACTCCGACAGGACCGGCCAGTCCGGCCAATGGAACAGAGATGCTCTCGAACATGACGGGGACCCCGTCCCGATACTTCGAGTCCTGGTGGGCCCGGGACTTCATAACCATGTCATCGACGCTGGGCGGCTGAGGTGAACACCACAAGCGGTGTGGTACGGCCAGTTCCGGGCTCCGTCGTGAACGAACGCGGTGAAAGTTGCACCGCCGTCGATTCATCATGACGGTGGCCGGACCTCCTGGCGCAGCACGCTGCGAAACATCGTGTTGACCATGCGCCCGCGCCAGTGGGTCAAGAACCTGCTCGTCTTCGTAGCTCCGGCCGCCGCAGGGGTCTTGACCAACCCACTCGACCTCTTGCGATCGTTAGCCGCCTTCGGAATCTTTTGCGCGGTGGCTTCCGGCGTCTATCTGCTGAACGATGTAGTGGATGCCGAAGCCGATCGCTTGCACCCTGACAAGCGGACCCGTCCGGTCGCCAGTGGCGCCCTCACGAGCACTCATGCAGTAGCCGCCGCGGCATTGCTCATGGCCCTGGGACTGGTTTCTGCCTGGTTCGTCGCCCGGTGGGCGCTGGTCCTCGTGGTCGGCCTCTACGCCGTGATCAGTCTCGCCTATACGTTCCGCCTCAAACGTGAGCCAGTGATCGAACTGGCGGCGGTTGCATCGGGCTTCGTTCTTCGCGCCATCGCGGGAGGGGTGGCCACCCGCATTCCCCTTTCAAGCTGGTTCTTGGCGGTTGCTTCCTTTGGAGCGTTGTTCGTCGTGACAGGGAAGCGTGCGGGAGAATATCGTCGACTTGGCGCGACCCGGGGACAACATCGAGCAGTCCTCGCCACGTACACCGAGTCGTTCCTTCGATCGACGCTGACGCTGACGGCCACCGTCACGGTGACCGCCTACTGCCTTTGGGCGTTCGACAAGGGTGGCTTGGAGTCCCACGCGAGTCACCATTTTGTCTGGATCCAGCTATCGGTGATCCCCATCATCCTGGGAACTCTCCACATGCTGAGGCTGGTGGACGCCGGACTCGTCGACGCACCCGAAGATCTGGTCTTTCATGACCATGAATTGCAGGTCCTTGGTGCATTTTGGGTCGCAGCGTTCTCGATCGGTATCTACGGATGAGCCAGGGCAACTCTCACACGATGTCGAGGGACTCCATCCCTTACCCGAAGATCGCGACGACTCCGACCACCCGACCATCTCCCCAGCCTGGTCGCGAGGAGATGGAGCACCCTCGCCTTCTCAGCGGCTGGGGACGCACCTCTCCTTCGGCGAGCAATGTAACGGCACCCCAAAGCGTCGAGATGGTCTCTGCTCTTTTGATCTCAAATGGCCCGGGCACACCCTCCCCGGTGACCCCTTCGTTCCGGTCGAGACAATCCGCGAGCTTTAAGAACTCGGTGATCGCCCGAGGGTTGGGGCGCAGCTACGGCGATGCCGCCCAGTGTGCGGGGGGAACCGTTGTCGACACGTCGGGATTCGACTCCGTCGGAGTAATCGATCCCGTCACAGGATGGGTCGAGGTTGGCGGCGGTACGAGCCTTGACGCCTTGATCCGGGCCTCCCTTCCCCTGGGTTGGTTTATCCCGGTCTCTCCGGGAACTCGACAGGTGACATTGGGCGGGGCGATTGCCGCCGACGTGCACGGCAAGAATCACCATCGCGAGGGAGGCTTCTGTTCCCACGTGAGCTCGATCACTCTGGTCACGCCGCTGGGTGTCCTGACCATTTCTCCTGAAAATGATCCCGAACTCTTCTGGGCCACCGCCGGTGGGATGGGGCTCACCGGCGTCATTGTAAAGGCCACCGTGCGGCTCACTCGAGTGGAAACTGCATGGGTGGAGGTCGATACCCAACGATTCAACGACCTCGACGGCACAATGTCGGCCATGGAGGCGATGGATCACGCCTATCGATACTCGGTGGCATGGGTCGACTGCAGTTCTCACCGAGGTGGTCTGGGACGATCGATCCTTTCCCGCGCTGATCACGCCCCGCTTAGCTCGTTGGGTCCCGCATTGAAAGAACGCCCGCTCGCCGTGGCCCGCCATTTTCCCAAGCGGGTACCCATCACGCCGCCCAGAAGCCTCGTGAACTCGGGTACGGCGCGCGTATTCAATGAGGCGTGGTTTCGTAAGACACCGCGGCGCAAGTGCGGCGCCCTCGTCCCCCTGACCTCTTTTCTGCACCCGCTCGACGGAGTGGCGAATTGGAATCTCCTCTATGGCAAGCGTGGATTCGTGCAGTACCAGTTCGTGGTCGCTCCACGCCACGCCGAAGTCGTCCGTGCAGCGATCTCGATCATTGCGCATCTCGGGCCTTTCGTCTGTCATGGCCGTGCTCAAGCGATTCGGTCCAGGTAGCCCCGGACCACTCTCCTTCCCGATCGAAGGGTGGACGCTGGCTCTCGACTTTCCAGTTGGACCCGCCAATCTCCCATCGCTTCTCGATGAGCTGGATGAACTGGTCGCCGCCGTTGACGGACGCGTCTATCTCGCCAAAGATGCGCGATTGCGCCCCGAACTTCTGGCAGTCATGTACCCGAGGCTGGGTGAACTTGCCACGGTGCGTCGCCGCGTCGACCCTCATGGGGTTCTCGAATCTGATCTCTCCCGTCGCCTCGGTCTGACGGGAGCGCACAAGGTATGAACGATGCATTCGGCCATCCCCAATCGGTGGTGGTGCTTGGGGGAACTTCCGAGATCGCCGGAGAGATCATGGCGTTACTTGTCGCCGACCGCTGTCGAACTGTCGTGCTCGCTGGTCGGGATGAGGGCGCGTTGGAGCACGTTGGGAAGACATTGCGCGGCGCGGGGGCGAACGCTGTGGAAACGGTGACGTTCGATGCGACCGAAGTCGAACGGGCGGAGGGAACGGTCGCTCAGTGTTTCGAGGCGGCCGAGGGCCATGTGGACCTGGTGATCATGGCCGTCGGTGAGTTGGGTCAGCAACTCAGCGACGAGAACGATGTCGACCGCATCGCAAGGATGGTGACGGTGAACTTCACATGGCCAGTGGTCGCCTTGAGTGCGGCTGCCGCACGGCTGCGGGCACAGGGGCACGGAACAATCGTCGTGCTCTCCTCGGTCGCCGGCGTCAGAGTCCGGCGCGCCAATTTCATCTACGGTTCTGCCAAAGCAGGACTCGACGCGTATGCCCAGGGACTCTTCGAATCGCTCCGCGACTCAGGGGTTTCGGTGCATATCGTACGACCTGGGTTCGTCATAACCAAAATGACCAGAGGCCGCCCCGCGGCAGTATTCGCAGTCGAACCCGACGTGGTGGCAGCTGCCGTCATACAAGGCATGGAACGTGGTCAGCCGGTGATCTGGACTCCGACGGTCCTCCGCATGGTGTTTCTGTTCTTTCGACTGCTGCCTCATTCCGTCTGGCGACGCCTCCGCGGTTAGCCCGCATCACGGTGACTCAGTTGCCGGTGTGTACCCCCGACCCCGGGGTCGACGTGACGGGGCCCACTTTGCCGGCTGGAGTTATGAGATGCACGGGCGTCCCGCCCGATCTCCAGGGGCCGATCTTCGGCGCCACAATCACTGCCAGCAAGAGCCCGAGAGAGAGCGCACCGACGAGCGCCCACTGTCGCGTGCTGGCCCCTCTCACCTGCCGCCGGGTCCGTCGGTAGAAGTCCTTGGGTGCGAGACGGGCAGTGTCGACCAGGTGTCCGAGGACGTGGACCACCATCACGGCGATCCAAAGTATGAATGTCGCCTTGTGAATCGTCGACAGTTCGCTCCGGGCACTGGAGGGACCGAGCAGGAGGGCGATCCCACTGCCCAAGACGGCGAGCGTCAGCACCACCAGGAACGGACCGAGAAGCCGCAGGATCGCCGGCGGAGGGCCCTTCCGCCGATACTGGGGTGAGCCGAGATAGTAGCGGGCGAAGCGCCAGGAGGTGCTGCCGATCTTCAGGAGTACGGGCGGCACCACTACCATGCCGATCAGGACATGAAGGGTGAGTAGCCTGCCGATCCGCAAGATGGTGAACCCCTCGACGGCCAAGAAGACCAGCAATACCGCCGCAGTCATACCAGTCAACCGGGCATTCGCCTCCACGCCCTCGTCGGCGTCATATGCATCCGTTTCAGGTAGTTCCTGCCTTTCTGGGGTGCCCCGCCGTTCCGGAGTGTCCGGCCCGACAGGTGCCCTTGGCGGGACTTCCTGCCTCCCCCGAGTAACGGCAGCCTCCCAGGCTGAAACCGAGGACCGCGGGAACTCCTTTCGATGCGGCCGAGGACTCGGTTCGCGCCCGGTGGAACTCGCGATCCACCGAACGGTTCCGATTTCCGAATCCGGCTCCTGCTCACGTGAAGAGCGACGTCGACGATGCTCTCTGTCCTGTTCCATCGAATTCACCTGGCGATGCTTCTGGAGACCCGAAGGTTGGGACACCGTCGCTGCCGGCAGGGCCACGGCGATCGACTCTTCTCCGCCGTTGGCTGTCTCAATGAGCGGAAGTTCCAGGGCCACGATAAATCGTATCGATCATGCCCTCGCGCAACATCAGACTTGAGACTGATTGGAGGAGGAGCGAAGATGGACATCACGATCCCCTTAACGGCGGTGGAACTCGGGGGCTTGAGATGCTCCCGAGTGGCGCGGCTGGCGGACCAACCGCGGACGTCGTAGTAGCGGGTACAAAGTACTGCTCGACAGCCGAGCCGATCCCCATGGCGACCACCTCCTGGCCGTTGATACTGAGGGCGACCGATCCCTCAAAGGGGTCGCTAAGGAAGAACGGTTCGATGACGGCGCCAGGCATCTGGCTCGGCGTCGAGAAGTAACCCCCCGACGCCGGCCCGAGCAAGAGCAGATGGGCCGTAGTTAGCGGACGCAGCCGCCAGGCCCGCCGGGTCGAGATTGCCGCGAACTCGGACATCTCGGTCCCTATTCGAGTGGTCCCGGGTAGGCGGCTTCGGCTGCGGGGCCCAGACGGTCTGTCTGACGACCGACCACGATGAACACGGTCGCGATCCCGAAAAGCGCCACTCCCCCAATGACAAGAGCAATGACGCCCGACAGATGGGTAATGGCATTTCCGGCCAGATAGGCGGCAAAGGTGAACGCACCGGCCCAGACGATCCCGCCCGCGGCGTTGGCGGGCAAGAACTTGCTCCATCGCATCCGGCTCGAGCCAGCGAGAAACGCGGCATAGGTACGAAGGATGGAAACGAACCTGCCGAAGAACACCACTTCCTGACCATGGGTGTCGAAGAGATAGCGACCGATCTTGAGTTTCCGTTCGTTGAGCCAGACGTGCCGTCCATAGCGGCGCGCCAAGGCATAGCCGAATCGGTGCCCGATCCAAAAGCCGATGTTGTCACCAATGATCGCCGCTGCGGCCGCGACAACGAATATCAACCAAGGCGAAAGGCGATGGGTGTGCCCGGCGTAGGCGCCGGCCAGGATGAGCGCGGTCTCGCCCGGGACGGGGATTCCCAGACTCTCCGCGGCAACCAGAACGAATACCGCCAAGTAGCCATAGACCTCAATGAGATGGCTGATATTCACCGGTCACATCATGCGACCGGTGACGGTCCAGCCAAAGTGCGTGCACCGCACCCGATTGCCATTTCTCGATCATGTTCCTCGAAGATGAAGGGACCATGACGACGGACGACCTCCGGTGAGCCGAGATCGCACCCCGCGAGCCGTTGCGGTATCGCGGGAACTCCGATTTCATCCTTCCGGATGAGGGGAGCAGCGATCGTCTCTATGTATCCTCCGCCCGTGCCGTCGCCGTGGATCCTGATTGGTCGACTACCCGACGTCGTCAGGCGCATCGACCGTGGATCGGTAGGCCAGTCGGCACGGCGCGTCTCCGCGACGCCGCCGAGCTCGAGAGGCGAATCGTGAGCTCACGCACCGTCGACCAGGAAGGGCGGCTTCGCCGAAACACGAATAGCTCCTCCAACGCAGCGAGACCTTCACACGCCCTGTATCAACGTCGCCGCATTCTCAACCAACTAACCCGATATTCCCGCACCAGATGGCTGCGGACGACCTTGTGGGGCCTCGGAGCTGTCTCCGTGGCCATCACGATGGGCAGGGCGCTTGATAGTGGACTCACCACTCATCAGGTTGATTTTGGCGTCGTACTTGATGGGAGCGAAACACGTCTTCACCGGCCATCTCTACACCTCCTACCTGGCTTCCCCGAAGGAACCTTTCACGTATCCGCCGATCTCCGCGCTGTTGTTTATTCCGTTCACCGCGGTGTCTCGCGTCACCGCTCAGGCCATATGGGCAGCCCTATCGACGCTCTTGCTCATCGGCCTTCTTTACTGCTCCCTTAGGGCAGTCCGTCCAGGGTGGCGTAGGGCGGATTTGGTCCAGTGGTCACTCCTCTTGACGCTTCCCGCCATGGCGCTGAATCCAGTCGACATGACCTTCGGCCTTGGACAGATCAATATTCTCGTGGCGCTCCTTGTGCTCGCCGATCTCGCCATCCTTCCGGGGCTGAAAAGTCAGCCGATTCCTCGCGGCATCATGACCGGTCTCGCCGGGGCGTTGAAGCTCACCCCGCTCATTTTCGTGCCATTCCTCTTCGCCACGAAGCAGGTTCGAGCCGGATGCATGGCTCTGATCACGTTTTCCCTGTGCGGAATCGTCCTGTTGATCGTCGTGCCCTCGGAATCATGGTCCTACTGGACGAGGTACGTCTTCGATGCTCACCGAGTTGGTGGCGTCGTCTATATTTCGAATCAAAGCCTTCGCAGCACGATCTATCGATTTAGCCACGGACACGTCCCCGAGGGCCTTCTCATCCTGCTGGTGCTCTCGCTTGGGACCGTAGGCCTATCGACGGCGATTTGGGCCTACCGGAAGTCGTCGCCCCTTCTTGGCATCCTTCTCTGTGCTGTGACCGGTCTCCTCGTCTCGCCCATAACCTGGGCCCATCACCTGGTCTGGGTTGTCCCGATCATCTTGTGGCTTGCCCTTGCCGATGACCGGCCTGCCTTCGGTCGAGTCTGGGCTGCTTTGGTCACCGCGTGGTTCTGGTACGGCGCCATTTGGCGCATTCCTCACGGCAGCGGCACCGAGCTCCACGACACGCTGGCCCAGATGTTGGTAGGCAACTCCTACACGCTTGCCATGCTTCTTTTCCTCGGCGGGATGGTCCTCATGTTGGCCCTCCGACGCCACCGAGAGGGCGGTTATCGCAGTGCGCTCACGGGTTTCGATCGCCACACACTTCCGGCCTTGGCCGAGAACACCTCCATCGCATCGAGGTAGGTCGAACGGTCAGCACAGTCACGCCGTTCCATCTCCCAAAAGGGGGGTGGGTCGCCCGCACTCCGCCTTTTTACCTTCTGTCCCGCCGGGTACGTGGAGGAAGGTGTCATGACGTGCTGCAGATGCGGGTCCGGGCTTCATCGGGCCGTAAGGTCCAACACATAGCCTAATCATGATGACCGCAGGCAACGAAGTTCTGACAGTGAGCACACAGCCCATGCAACGCTTGCTCTCATTTCGGCTTATGAGAATTGTGCCATGACGGGCGTCACTCAGGTCGTTCCCACCGGCGAAGAGACCGTAGTACCAAGCGCACAGGTGTCTCGGTCTCGGCCCGGCCACCCACCCCGGCGTCGGGTCGCCGATGCGCTCACAGCCCTCGCCGGTCTCGGTCTTGGGGTCACACTCGGTCTCGTCATCACTGGGGAGACACGCGGTTCGCTCGCCGCCCCGGGTGGTTGGCTCATCGCCGGGGGCCGCCTGGCCGGCTTCACCGGGGCGTACCTCATGTTGGTGATGGTCGTGCTGATCGGTCGACTGCCCTGGCTGGAACGAGCAGTCGGCCAGGACCGACTCGTGCGGTGGCACCGCCGCATCGGTCCGTGGCCACTGGGGCTTATCACGGCCCATGTCGTACTCATCACACTCGGCTATGCCCAACTGGCCAAGGTGGGAGCACTCCGTCAGCTCTGGGTTTTCCTCAGCTCGTACCCTGACCTCCTCGCCGCAGCCGTTGGCTTCTGCCTTCTGGTGATGGCCGGAATCACTTCAATCAAGATCGCCCGGCGCCATCTCAAGTACGAGACCTGGTGGTTCGTTCACCTCTACACCTACCTCGCCCTCGCGCTCGCGTTCGCCCACCAGATCACGACGGGGGGCTCGTTCATAGGTCACCCCCTCACCAGGGCAGTGTGGATCGCCATCTGGATCTTGACCGCCGGGGTGGTCATCGTCTTTCGAGTCGCACAGCCGATCATCCGGAGCTTCCGCCATCAACTGCGGGTAGCAACGGTGTGCGAAGAGGCCCCGGGTGTCTACTCGGTCATCTGTTCGGGCCGCCGCCTCGATCGCCTCGCCGTATCGGGCGGCCAGTTCTTCAAGTGGCGGTTCCTTACGAAGGAGCTCTGGTGGCACGCGCACCCCTACTCCCTCTCCGCCCTCCCTCAACCGCCGTACCTGCGAGTGACGATCAAGGGGTTGGGCGACCAGAGCAGCGCCGTCGCCGCCCTCAAGCCTGGAACCCGCGTGGCGATTGAGGGACCGTATGGCGCGTTCACCCAGCATGCACGTCACACCGACCGCGTCACACTCATTGGCGCCGGAGTAGGCATCACCCCGTTACGCGCCCTACTGGAGGACCTACCCATGTCGGTTGAGGTGTCGATGATCATCCGCGCCTCGACCCCGGAGGACATTGTGCACCGAGACGAGATTGCATCTCTGGTCGAGCGGCGTGGCGGGCAGTTCCACGAGGTCATCGGCTCGCGCCACGACGTCCGTCTCGACGCCAAGGCACTGCGACGGCTCGTGCCCGACTTTGCAGACCGAGACCTCTATATCTGTGGTCCGAATGCCTTCAGCGAGAGCATCGTCGCCGCAGCATTGAAGCTAGGAGCGCAGCGGGACCGGATTCACCAAGAGGCATTCGCATTCTAAATCATGAGAACTCGAACATTTATGTACGTGAAGAATTGAGAGGACTTTATGAGACGGGCACCGGTGGTCATCGGCGCCACCGTCGTGGGGCTCATCGGCGTGTTGACCTTCCACACAAAATCCGCACCTATCAACCTTGGTTCTCTATCCGGAACCTCCGCGACGCAGGGCTCGAAGTTCGACCACCGGATCATCAGCGGGGAGCAATTCAGGTGGTGCAAGTTCTCCACCCAAATCCGGTTCGAACACCGGCACCTCAACTGCTCCTTCGACCAACACGGCGACATCCGGGACTTCGGCCACCCGAAGCGCCACCGGCGCTGCGGTCAACTACCAATACGGGATACTCTCAGTGTCCGTCACGGCTTCGGGTAAGCGGATTACGAAAGTCACCATCGGGTCCATCAACGACGGTGGAAACTTTCGCTCCCAGTCCATCGACCAGCAGTCGATTCCGATACTCGAGCAGCAGGCTCTTCAGGCTCAGAATGCCAACATCCAAGGCGTATCGGGTGCCAGCTACACGAGCGCCGGATTTGAACAGTCGCTCCAGTCCGCACTCGGAAAGCTCGGTCTCTGATGACCTCGCCGTCACCGGCCACCGCGAGACACGAGGATTGTCGGCCCGTCCTCCATTGTCTTGAACAGGTGATGGGCACCGTCGTGACGATCGATATCTACTCCGAGGACGGTGAGGCGAGCGACCACATCTATCGTGCAGGTCGCGCGGGCGCGCGACATCCTCCAGCGTGCCGACGCCGTTTTCAGCACATGGAAGGCGAACAGTCCCATGAGCCGCTTGCGCCGAGGAGAGATCACAAGGGAGCAGGCCCCGCCAGAGGTGACCGAAGTCCTCGAAGAGTGCGCCAAAGCTCGCCAGATCTCCAACGGCTGGTTCGATCCGTGGGCTATGCCTGGTGGCCTTGACCCCACAGGCTACGTGAAGGGATGGGCCGCGCAACGCGCACTGGGTGCGCTGGCGTCGACCGAGATAAGCGGAGCGATCGTGAACGCCGCAGGTGACATTGCCAGTTTCGGCGCAATGGAGCACTCACAAGCCTTCCGGATCGGCATTGTCGATCCATTCTCACCGAGCCGACTGGCCTGCGTCGTCGAGCTCACCGGAGCCATCGCAACCTCAGGGACCGCCGAACGTGGCAACCATCTGATCGACCCCCACTCTCGCCGCCCGACGGCACGGGTCGCCTCCGCCAGCGTCAGTGGGCCAGACCTCGGTCTTGCCGATGCCTTGGCAACGGCGGTCGCGGTCGCCGGAGAAGCGGGCCTCAGGCTTGTCGAGACTCTCGACGACTACGAAGCGCTCATAATCGGATTCGATGGAACGTTACGATGGACAGAGCATTTTCCGTTGGCCTCGCCAGCCTAGCCAACTTCAGGAGTGAGGCACTGCCGCCACGTTACTGGACGGTTGTCACCTGGCGTGCGATGAAGGTTGCGAGTCGAGAGGGGCAAGATCTTCCTGCGCTAGAGGGCTGCCTGCTGCCTGATACACATGCTCGGTCCGTTCGCCGAGTTCGGGTGCACCCGGAGAGCGGTGCCAGCGCACTTCCATGCGAGCCCCGCCCAGCGCCGCGGCCCCCACATGCCACTCGCCCCCAGTGGCCCGCACGACGGCGTCACCTATGGCAAGACCGAGTCCGGCGCCATTACCCTCGTCGGTAGCCCGGTGGAATCGGTCGAACAGCGAGGCGCGCTCCTCGGCCGGGATCCCAGGCCCGTCGTCCTCGACCGCCAAGCTCACCCGGTGCCCCTGCACGCTGACCGTAATCACTACTACTCCCACCGTCTCCGGCATAGCGGCAGGCGTTGTCCACGAGGACGGCGGTGAGGCGGTCAATCCATTCGGGAGGGGCGTTGATCCACGGTTGCCCTTGACCCTGCGTGAGCACCGAAAGCGAAATGCCGCGCTGCTGGGCGATGCCGTCAAATCGGTCGGCACACGCCATGGCGATCGCCGAAAGGTCTACCGGCTCGTCTCCCGGTGGCGGCGGTTCCGCGTCAAAACGAGAGAGCCAGAGGAGGTCCTCAACTATGTGGCGGAGACGCAGAGCCTCCCGGCTGACCCGTCCCAATGTGTCGCGGTAGTCATCGACGCTGCGGCGAGCGCTGAGGCCCAGACTGACTTCAGCTTCGATGACGCTCAGCGGTGTCCGGAGCTCGTGGGATGCGTCGGCTGTGAACTCGAGCTGGCGGCGGCGGGACAGCTCTACCGGGCCGGCCGCCTTGACCCCGATGAGCAGGGTCCCGAAGAAGACGGCGAAGAGGAGCACTGGGCCGGCTATCAGCTCCAGGGCGACCACGTCGGATCTGGCGTGATCTGTTTCAGCCAGGCTCTGTCCGGCCACGATCCAGGTCCGGCCGACGCGCCGCGCTTCCAGCTGGAAGTCGCGACCGCCGAGGCGGGCCGCGGCGGGCTGGTGCCCCGGCGACCAGGCAGCCGCTGACAGCGAGGGTGCCCCGGGTGTGAGGGTCCGGGAAGATCCCGACTGGTCGACAGCCCACGCGAACACCGGGGCATCGTCCGCGTCATGCGCGTTCGCATAGGAGGCGACGAGGGGCGGCTGCAGACGGATTGGCGACCATTTCGTCCAGCCGTGCTTGGAGTTTGGTGTCGATCTGCGCCACCAGTCGTTGCCGATCGACGACGTCAAATCCGACACAGACGCAGACGTACACAGCCATGATGATCACCGTGGCTACAGCGGCCACCCTGGCGGCGTGCGCCACATAGGGGCGTCGCCACCAGCGGATGGCTCTCACGGGGACACGATCCGGTATCCCAGCGCCCTACCGCCTGAATCTTGGCCCCGCTGGCGACGATCTTTGCCCGCAATCGAGCCAGGTGGACATCGAGCGTATTGGAGCCAAGGGCATCCGCCTCATCGTCCCAGACGGCCAGAGCGATGGTACGCCGGGAGACGACCGCCGGCGATCGCTGCAGCAGGACTTCTAAGAAGTGCCAGTTCGGTGGCGGTGAGGGCAGGGCGGGTGGAACCGATCCGCACCTCTCGGGTCACCGTATCGAGCGTCAGCTCCCCTACCCTTATCTCGCGTGACTGTATGGCTTCCCCGCGTCGCTGCAGTGCTCTGACGCGTGCCAACAACTCGGAGAAATCGAAGGGCTTCACGAGGTAGTCATCGGCACCTTCGTCCAGGCCGGTGACCCTGTCGCTCGCTGCGTCTCGCGCGGTGAGCATCAAGATCGGTAAGGAAGATCCCCGACGGCGGAGGCGCTGAATAACCTCGAGACCTGAGACCTTGGGCATCCGCCAATCGAGAATTGCGACTTCGTACTCGTAGGTGTCGAGATACTGGAGAGCCTTCTCTCCATTCTCCGCGACATCCACGGCGTAGCCGTTCTCGCGAAGGCCCCGCTCCAAAACGGAGCGCAGCCCATCATCGTCCTCGGCTACCAGGACTCGCACGCTCTCTGTTTTACCTGTCGAAGGTGACGCGGGGATGACGCGGCCCGACACGGCCGCACAATGATCGCGACTGGGGTTGCATGACCCTGATCAAAGGATCTGTTGAGAATCCGGGTCGCCTTCATGCTGACGTAATTTTCAGTTCATAGGGTTGGGGGGTGTCCAGGGTCTCCATTCTGCCAGTTTCTTCCTGGATACGGCTCCATCCTGGGCCAGCGTTCCTCGGCACCATCTCCCGGCAAGCCCGATCATTTCACGGGCACGTCGCAGGAATCCTTAAGCAGATCGGCACCTTCAGCAGCTTGGATGTGATGGCCTCAACCACGGAGCGCCTGCGCCGCCGATGAGGCCACGACCCAAACCTCACCATTCCCCCGAGACGAGACGACGCGCCCATATGCGGGTGAGTCGTCTGACCCGAGCGTCCTTCATCGCCGCCACCGGTGCCACGGTGCTCATCGGGGTTGTCGTGGCCAAGGAGCACCCGGCGAAAAGTAACGCGACCTTGCCTCCTCCGACGACAACCACGACCCCTTCGACATCGCCATCATCACCTACGACGGAAACCACGACACCTACTACCTCGCCCACCGTGGAGTCGACCCCATCCACGGGCACCCCGCCGGCGACTCCGAGCACGACCCCTCCGACCACAGCCCCTCCGACCACAGCCCCTCCGACCACGACCACGACGACTTCTCCGCCCACCACGACCACGACCCGTCCGGTCGTCACTTCCGGAGGCACGTCGGGATGACCGAGATCACCGCTCCTCACGCTCCGTTCCCCTGTTTCGCCACACGATCATTTCGCGCCATCGGCACGACGGCCACGGTCGTGGTTGTCCGTCCCGATCAGGCCGACCAGGCCGAGGCCATCATGCGTGACGAACTAGAAGCCATAGATCTGGCGTGTAGCCGTTTCCGTCCCGATTCTGAGCTCGAGTACCTCCACGACCATGCGGGTCGGGTCGTGGAGGTATCGCCGTTGTTATTTCATGCCCTCACCGTTGCCGTTGCGGTGGCTGAGAAGACCCAGGGGGCGGTGGATCCGACCGTCGGCAATGCCATAGCCGCGCTGGGCTACGACCGCGATTTCGAAGAAATCGATTTGGAATCCAGCGCTCCTTCCATTGCACTCGGACCTGTCGCCGGATTCGGCCACATCCATCTCGACGCCCGTAGACGGGCGGTGCGCATCCCGCGTGGCGTACGCCTCGACCTCGGGTCCACGGCGAAGGCGCTGGTCGTGGACCACGCCGTCGCGCGTATCGCCGACCACCTCGGCACCGGCACATTGGTGAGCGTGGGTGGCGACGTTGCGGTGGCTGGCCCGCCGCCGCCTGATGGCTGGCCCATCGGCATCGCCATGGACTCATCGACCCCTGGTGATGACGTGGACCAGGTGGTGGCCATCCGGCAAGGTGGACTGGCGAGCTCCAGCACGGCCGTACGCAAATGGAGGGTGGGGTCCGAGACGGTCCACCACATCATCGATCCATCCACGGGCAACTGCTCCACTCCGTATTGGACCTTGGTGTCCGCCACGGGTACGAGCTGCGTGGATGCCAACGCGTTGACAACCGCCGCCGTCGTGTGGGGGGCAAAGGCCGTCGAACGATTGCGTTCCTTCGACCAGGCCGTACGTCTCGTCCGCCACGACGGCGAGGTGCTCACCCTCGGAGGATGGCCCGGTGATGGTGCGTGAGTTCGTCGATCTTTTGGTACATCACGAGAGCGAGCGGGATCGTCACTCTTGTCCTGCTCACGATGACGATGGTGCTTGGTTTGACGACCACCAGTCGGGCACGGGCGCGCAACTGGCCCGGCTTCGCCCACCAGGAGCTCCATCGTCGGATCTCCATGCTGTCTGTGGTCTTTTTGGCCATTCATGTGGTGACGAGCATTCTGGACACATACGTGCACATCGGATGGGCGGCCGTCGTGGTTCCCTTTACGTCGCCCTACAGCCGGTTCTGGGTAGGCATGGGAACGGTCGCTTTGGATCTCATGGCAGCCGTTTTCATCTCGAGCCTTCTGCGACCTCGCATCAAACCACAGGTATGGAGAGGCATCCACTGGCTGGCTTACGGCTGCTGGCCGGTCGCCCTGGCCCACACCTTCGGTGTCGGTACTGATGGAGGACAGGGTTGGGTGATTGCACTGGGCACAGCGTGCATTGTCTCCGTTCTCGTCGCCCTCTCCTGGCGCCTGCGCAGCACGGCCAAGCGGGCCGCCACACTCTCGGTCAACGTAGAGACGACCGTTTCCGCCCGCCTTCTCGCGACTTCATCCTCGAAGGGGTCTTATCGTGAGCAGTAGTGTCAGCGAGGCTCCTCCCCTGAGTGACCTCCACCACCTTCTCGGTCACCCCACCGATCTGGCCGGGCACATTGCCACCCACGGCCCCCTCGCCGTGAGCCTCGGTGACCACACTTCGTGGCAACGCTCGCTCGCGGCCAGCCTCGAAGCGTCCGGACTGTCGGGACGAGGAGGCGGGGGGTTTCCGTCTTGGATCAAACTTGCCGCTGCCTGCGCGCACGGGCGTCGGGGAACGCTCGTGGTCAATGGCATGGAAGGCGAACCGGCAAGCGACAAGGACAAGGTGCTCCTGACTCGCGCACCGCATCTGGTGCTCGACGGCGCCCAGTTCCTGGCCGCGATGTGCCGGGCCAGCCAGATAGTCGTGTGCATTCCCAAAGGCCGAAACGGCGTCGCCGCTGCGGTCCAGTACGCCATCGACGAACGTGCTGCGACAGGGTATTGCCGGGTGTCCGAAGAGATCGTCCGACCAGCCGACCGCTTCGTAGCCGGAGAAGAATCTGCCCTCGCCAGCTGGGTTGACGGTCGAGATGGCCTGCCGGTATTCCGGCCGGACAAGGGAGTGCCCCTGCGCATCGGGAAGCGACCGGCGCTGGTGCACAACACCGAAACCCTCGCTCATGTGGCGCTCATTGCGCGACATGGCCCTCACGCGTTCCTCGCCCGAGGGATGGCCGACGACCCCGGGACGTGCCTCATCACCGTGAGCGGCGCCGTAGCGCATGCCGGGGTGGTCGAGGTAGACCGTGGGACCTCGCTATGGGACATCGCTCTGCGCGGCACACCAACTGAGCCGACCCAGGCGCTACTCGTGGGGGGATACGGCGGGAACTGGGTGGGGCCTCGCTCCTTCACTACGCCGTACGCGTCCGTCCCACTCGCGCGCCATCGGCGCTTCTGCGGGAGTTGGAGTGATCGCTGTCCTGGGCCAGAACGCCTGCGGACTAGCGGAAACTGCCCGCATTGCTCGCTATCTGGCCGGGCAGAGTGCGGGGCAGTGCGGGCCGTGCGTCTTGGGGCTTCCCGCTATTGCCGACGACATGGCCCTCCTCGCCCGGGGCCGTACTGACCCAGGCCTCATGACACGACTTCATCGCCGACTCGTCGAGGTCAACGGCCGCGGCGCGTGTCGACACCCTGACGGGGCCGTCAGTCTCGTACGGAGCGCCCTCAACGTCTTCTCCAGGGACGTGCTGGCCCACGAAAGAGGAGAGCCATGCGCGCACTGGCGGCACCTTTCGTCGCTGCCCTTCCCCCGCCCGGTCACGCTGACATGACGCTGCACATCACCATCGACCCTGTGGCCTGCGACGCCTACGGCTACTGCGCCGAGCTCCTCCCCGAAGCGCTTGTTCTCGATGAATGGGGCTACCCGATCGTCGACGGTCGGCCGCTGCCTGCGGAGCTCGCCGTCGTTGCCAAAAGGGCCATGCGGGACTGCCCCCGCCGCGCCATCACCCTGACCCGGAAAAAGACCGCAACCTGACCCCACCGGTCCTGGGGCTCACCGGTACCAGCGCGGGGCGCCGCCCACCTACCACAGAGGGAGACCCAACAATCGTGATTCATCCTCACGGATGAAGGTCATCAGCTCCTTCGTCGAATAAGCATGATGGTGATGTTTTCTCTCCTGCGCCGGTCAATGGACCATGCCACGATCGCCGCTGATCCGAGCCGGAGTCGGCACGATCAATCCGTTGATCTTGGCGAAGGGGGCAACCAAGTCGACGGGGCCTGGCTCCTGTGGGAGCGACTACACGGTTGGGATCAGCGATTTGCCGTCGAGGTAGACGCCGCGTGGGCGATTGGGCTCTTCCTCATCTGTTCGGGGTGGTTCATACAGGCATCACGGACACCTCATCTCGACATTGCGATCGTCGCTGCTCTGACGTTGCCGTTGATTCTGCGGAGGCGCTTCCCGGCGGGCGTGTTCATGGTCCTGTCCATGGTTGCGCTATTCCAATGGTTCGCCAGCGGACCTCTTCTTGCCGACACAGCTCTCCTGGTAGCTCTCTACACCGTGGCCGTTGCTTCCGAATGGATCCTGGTGGTCGTGGCGACGCTGGTCCTCGAAATCGGCGTCCTCTTGGCCACCGTGCACTGGGCACTGGTGGGGAGTAATTTCAAGTCGTTGGTCTTGTTGACCGGAATGGTCTCCGCTGCACTCCTGGCGGGAATCGTGATACGGGCGCTGCGCAGCCAGATGTCCTCATTGGCCGAACGCGCCCGGCGCCTCGAATGCGAGCGCGACCAACAAGCTTCTCTTGCTGCCGCGGCCGAAAGGGCGCGCATCGCCAGGGAGATGCATGACGTTGTGACCCACAACATTCAAGTCATGGTCACGTTGGCGGACGCGGCCGAAGTCGCACAGCGTCTGGAGCCGCAGCGAGCCCTCGAGGCAATACGCCAAGTGTCCGGGACCGGCCGTCAGGCGTTGAGTGATATGCGTCGATTGCTCGGCGTGTTGCGCGACGACAACGCAAACACCACCCCTGGCCTCAAAGGACACCCTGATCCGAGTGTGGACAGTTTCGCACCGCAGCCGGGCCTGAGAGAATTGAACGCATTGGTGAACCGGGTGAGCACGACCGGATTGGCCGTGACCCTCTGTGACACGGGCGAACCTTTCGAGCTTTCAGAAGCGGCCGGGCTCACGGTCTACCGGATAGTACAGGAAGCACTCACGAACACACTCAAACATGCGGCCACGGCGCGTTCCGCACGGGTCACCCTCGGCTTCAGTGATCCGGAACTGACAGTGAAGGTGGTCGATGATGGGCAGTTGGAGCCCCATGCCGACATGACAGCCGGTAGTTGGGCCACCGTGGGAGGACATGGAGTGGCGAGCATGAGCGAACGGGCCGCCGCCTTCGGCGGAGAGCTGACCGTTGGACCTCATACGAATGGAGGCTGGCAGGTTGCTGCAACCCTGCACGGCTGCAAGGCACAGGTGTATTCGTGACCATCCAGATTGCAAGACGTGGCCGACTTCCTCTGCATTCGCCGGCACCTGAAGGTCGTTCAGCCCGCAGGCCGGGACCATTAGGCCCCGCTGTGGCGCCATACGTAGGCGGAAGCGCAGCGGAAAGGGGCCGTTCGCGTCGTGCGACGCATCCCTTCGACGGAGTGCTGCTCGACGTGCTCATAATCGCCGTGTACTTGCTCATTGCGGCGGCGTTCGTGACTGTCGCCTTCACCGTGCCCTGGTAACCCAGAAATCACAGTCACGGACCTCACGCGAGAAGGCAAGGGCCGACCTGTGCACGGCGCCAACCCGCGGTGACCGAGTGTCGCGGTGCCCGAACGAAGCCGTATGGTGAATCAGGCTCGTCCCTGCAACCGGCGTTTGCTTTCCTGGTCCTCTGCCCCTCGAATCCTATGAGTTCGCCCGCTGGCGCATCGCGCTCAGGGGCAAGCCCTACCAGCTCGCCGGCTGGGCGGCCCGCTGCCGAACTAAAGCCCGGGTTCGGTCATTTCTGTGCCAGCCTCGACCGCCGCAGCTCGCTCGTTCTCGTCCAGAAACCAGTCGTCGAGACCCGCCTTGCGGGCACGGTACTTCTCCGGGTCTTCGTGGATGAGGTGCCACCACCCGGCGAGCGCGATGAGGCCCAGAATGGGCCACTCGAACGTGTAGAACCAGCTGAGGAAATGCCCCCCGAGCGCTCGCGTCGCCTGCCACCAGGTTGCTGCGCCGCACGCGGCGACGAGAAGTGCGAACTCGGTATGAAGAGTGAACGCCCTCCGGGAGAACCAACGCTCGTGCACTCCAAAAGTGTACGTGCCCGGACAAACCCCGGCTGAGGAAACACGGGCGTGCACAGGTCGCCGAGTGCACCCGCCGCGCCCAAGCGGGCCAACTAGTGTCACCCTGGTGGGGCCGGGGGAACAAGGGGTAGCCATCGCGGGGCCAGAGGCCGGGCGCCGATCCGGTTCATCCGAACGAACCTTCAAAATTATCGTCTTGCTGGCCGGGCTCTGCCTGATCGGGTTCATCGTCTACGTGGCGGTGCGAGGTCCGACCAACGGCGGCCGGACCCTGGGGGTCGCAAGTCTCAAGGCTGCGCCGCCCCCGGTCCTGCACCCCGGAGCGCCGGCACCCTCCTTCTCCCTGCCACGTCTGGGCGGCGGTCCCCCGGTGGTCCTGTCGTCCCTTCGGGGGTCGCCGGTGATCGTCAACTTCTTTGCCTCGTGGTGTCCCGACTGCCGATCAGAACTGGCCGCCATCGGGACAGTCGCTGACCAGAACATCGGCCGTGTGGCCGTCGTCGGCATCGACTCCAACGACGGGAACGGCACCGCGGCGGCAACACTGCTTGCCGCCGCGCACGCTGCCTACCCAGTGGGCCTGGACACCAGCGCACACGTGGCGTCCGAGTACCTCCTCACGGCGCTGCCTGTAACGTATTTCGTCAACGCCGAGGGCCGGATCGTGGGTTCGGCCTTGGGGCCGCAGAGCGTCGCCTCGCTGCGCCGATGGGTCGGTCGATTGTCGGGTTCGCCATGAACGTCGAAGTCGAAGGACGAGGCTCGGAACCTGGAGACGGTCCGGAACAAACTTTCGTGAGCGAGGCGTCAGCCGGAGGACAGCCGGCTGTCGACCGGGCCGCGGCCTTCGCTGCGAACGCACCCCCCGTCCCCCGCAAGTTCGTGTACTGGGTCCTGGCCGGCGCCGCTGTGCTGGGTCTGGGCGGCTTGGGGCTCGAGCATCTCTTCTCGGCGGCCGGGATCAATCCGGTACCAGCCCACTCGACGACTGACACCACGACCACACATCCGGCCGCGCTGGTCCCGCTGCCCTCGGGCCAGCAGGACCAGCTGGGGGCCTCCCTGGCATCCTTCATGGATCTGACCAGCATGCGAGAGATTCCCGCACCCCCCATCGATCTCATCAACCAGTCCGGTCAGCCGTACTCGCTCTCCACCAGTGGCACCAAGGCCACCGTGCTGACATTTTTCAACGGGCCGTGCAACGACATCTGCCCCGTGCTGGCAGCCGAGATTGCCCAGGCCGACGCCGACCTCGGCGCCGAAGCCGCGCACGTCGAATTCGTGACCGTCAACACCGATCCCTCGGCACTCTCGGTGTCGGGACTGGCGGGAGCCGAAGCCGCGTCCAGGCTGTCCTCCCTGTCCAACTGGACCATCGTGACCGGATCCCTCTCCGCAATTGACGCCGTATGGAAGTCCTACGGCATCACCATCACGGTGGCTCAAAAGACCGGCGTTGAGGCTCACAACAATTTCGTCTACTTCATCGACCCGCAGGGAAGGGAGGTCTACCGCGCTGCCCCGTTCGCAAACGAAAGCCGGAGTGGCACGTACTCGCTCCCCTCGGCCGATATGGACCGGTGGGCAACCGGCATGGCCGCCTACGCTGTCAAGGTGACCTCGCCATGAGCAATGACCAAAGTGCTTCAGGCGCAAAGCCGCGTTGGTATCGCCGGAGAGCGGCGCTCGTGGCGGTGGCCGTGGCGGTGGTTGCGGCCATCACCGTCATTACGGATCTCCCAGTGCACACGTCGCGGGCGTCGGACATCTCGAGCGAGCAGGGCGTCATGGCCGAGCTCAACCCGGACCTGGCCCCGTGCGCACTCGCGGTGCACGAGGCCCTCCAGATCTGGGGGGACCAGTCCGCACACACCCTCTCGGAGGCGGATCAGGCAGAGTCCGCCTCGCTCCTCCGCGACGATCAGAACGCCTGCTCGTTCACCGACGAGTCCATCTTCGACCTCTCCAACATCGAGGTCCCGGGCTCGCCTGCCGGCAGGGACATGGGAGACCTGGTGGCGACCTCCATACTGTGGACCACTTCCGACGCTCTCAAAGCCATCGAAGCCGTGCAGACCCTCATGGTCAACGGGCAGGATCAGAGCGCGCTGACCAGCCTGGCACACGCCGAGGACGCCATGGCCGCAGACCGCGCGGCAGGGCTGCGGGAGTTGGAGCGCGCCGACCACGTGCTCGACACCAAGCTCACCCGCCCGGACATGCCCGCCATGCCCACGCCCAAGGCGAACTAGGCCGCCGATCCCCCACCCTCCCCCCCGGCGACGGTGCCACGTTGCTCCAGGAAGGGGCCCACGCCCCGCCGATCCTCCCTCAGCAGCTTCCTGAGCTCGGCGTCGGGTTCCTCGTCCCCGTGCAGCCAGCGCAGGGCATTGACGAAGATCACCGGCACAAAGACCACCGTAGGCGATGAACCACAGCACCACGGCCGCCACCTGCTGATCTGCCGCTCGGCTGAGACCGTGACCGGCCACATGGCTGAAGTTGCGGTACCACCCCGACTGGGACATGGCGACCAGGTACGCCTCGATCCAGATGAACCACATCGTCAAGGCCCCGAGCACAGCCCGTCGGAACGCACCGAGTCTCGGCACGAGGGGTGGGGACTCCACCAACTCCAGCCAGAATCCGACCCCGGCCACAATCAGGGTCAGCGCTTCCACCGGCACGAGCCAGTGATCTGTCGCCGTCGTCCTGACCGCGAGCGGCGTGAACCACCACACCACGACCAACCAGTCCACGCAGGAGGAAGCCCGTCACACGCACGAGCTCGGGGTGCCGCACCCGAGCGCCCGCGAGGGACGCCGCATTGGGCCATCTCGTCCCCAGCACGACGAGGGGCGGCACGACGATCGCCCACAGTCCGAAGCGGAGCAGCTCACCGGACTCATAGCGCCCGGCCAAGGACGACAGGGGCGGCACAAACGCCAGGAGGCAGATAAGTGCGGCGGCGAAGCAGGAACCCCCGGCGCAGCCCTCTGGCATGCGGAGCGGGCCATCCGGGGACGGCCCGCTCCATCACCGAGCGGAGCGACGCTGGAAGAATCCCCACAGCAACACGACGAAGAGCGTCCCCAGGGGAATGGCGAAGGTGAGGGCCTGGGTTGCGGCGATGTCCGATGCCAGCATCAACTGTCCACCTCTCGTGACCTAGAGCACATAGAACAGTACCCAGAAGAAGGTGGCGACCACCGCGATGAAGCCCCAGTAGTAGGCACAGCCCTCCAGGCTGACCCGGAACATCCGGGCCGCCGGCAACGTCGACTGGGCCGTGCCACCGTCCTCGCGCAAGGCGCGACGAAGCCTGGCATGGCGGGCCAACAAGGTCTCGATCCAGTAGAGGCCGCTCAACATCAGCGCGATGTTGAGCGCCGCCCAGCCAATGAAGCACGATGCGTATCCGCTCGAGCCCGGGAAGAACGGCAGGTCGGTCAGTTGCCACACCTGAAGTGCGATGACCAGGAGACCGCCGAGGACCGCCGTCCAGCCGGCCACCTCCCAATCCAAGGACACTCCGGCCCGAAAGCGCCGCGCCCCGAACAGGCAGAGCAGAGCGGAACCAACGCTGAGGGCGAAGATCGCGGCGCCGGCACCCGTCGGCGCCGTGATGCCGTGGGGGCGCCACAGGTTCTGGTTGTTGGCCGATCGAAGATAGAAGTAGGCGAACGCCAGAGCCGCAAAGGCGAAGGCCCATATCCCGATCAGGAGGCGCCCCCCTGTCCAGAGCGCGCCCTCCTGGGCCCTCAGTTCGAAGGCGATCTCTTCCGGCGTCTCGTTGAGATGCAGGAACCCCTCTTCACGCTGGGTCTTCTTCGTTGGTTGGCCTGTCACGGCATCTCCACTCACAGGATCGGGGGTCTCGGGTCGAGGTCGTCCGCACCGCCAGGGGACAGGTCATCGGGATCCACCGGTTCCTGCGAGACGCGGCCGGCCGCGATGAGTTCCTTCCCGAGGTCGGCCACCGCCGGAGCGTTCGGTTCACCGTAGTGGTAGGGATCGTCGAGCACCACCGGAATTCGCTCGAAGTTGTACCACGGGACCGGCGTCGCCGTCTGCCACTCGAGACCCCTCGAGTGCCACGGGTTGTCGGGCGCCTTGCGGGGATTGATGTAGACGGACCAGATGAAGTTGATGATGAAGAAGAAGAAGGAGGCTCCGAGGAAGAAGGCGCTGATCGAAGAGATGTCGTTCAAGGGCTGCAGATTATGGGCGTACTCGAAGACCCGCCGTGGCTGGCCGAGCAGTCCGACCAGGAAGAGCGGGAAGAAGGTCATGTTGAAGAAGATGAAGAAGGTCCAGAAGTGCCACACGCTCAGCTTGCGGTTCATCGTCTTGCCCGTGACTTTGGGCAGCCAGAAGTACAGCGCCGCCGAAGAGGGCGAAGATCAGTCCCCCCATGATCGTGTAGTGGAAGTGCGCCAGCACGAAGAAGCTCCCGTGCACGGTCACGTCGACCGGGACGTCGGAGAGGAACACGCCCGTCACGCCGCCGATGAGGAAGTTGAACAGCATGCCCAGGCAGAAGAGCATCGGGGGATCGAATCGGATTTTCGCCTTCCAGAGCGTCCCCAACGTCACCAGGTAGAGGAATCCCGTCGGGATCGAGATCAGCTCGGTGGTGAGCATGAACAGGGGCCGCATGTCGGGGTTGATGCCGCTCTGGAACAGGTGGTGCTGCCAGACGAAGAACGACAGCAAGCGCCACGCCGAGCATGCCGGCGGCCGCCGCTCTGTAGGCAAAGAGCGGTTTGCGCGTGAACACCGGCATGATCTCCATCACGATGCCGAAACCGGGCAGCGCCATGATGTACACCTCGGGATGCCCGAAGAACCAGAACAGGTTCTCCCACAGGAAGCTGCTGCCCCCGTGCTCGTTGACGAAGAATGCCGTCTCCGCCGTCCGATCCAACACACCGAAGAGGCCGGCGACCACCAGGGTGGGCGTGGCCAGCGTCAGCAGGGCGCACGTGGCCAGGATCGACCAGACGAAGATGGGTACCCGGTTCCAGGTCATGCCGGGAGCCCGGTAATGGATGATGGTGGCGGCCAGGTTGAACCCGGCCAGGATCATTCCGATGCCGATGACGGCGAAGCCCACCAGGTAGGAGTCCATGCCGCCTGAGGCCTGCGTCTGCAGCGGGGCGTAGCCCGTCCAACCTGTCGGGAAGCCGCCGAGCGGGAGGGCGGTGAGGATGACCGCGTAGCCGGCCATGAAGATCCAGAAGGAGAAGGCCTCCACCCGGGGGAAGGCCATGCGGCGACTGCCGATCATGAGCGGCACCAGGTAGTTGCCCAGCGGCCCGACAACGGCCGACGACGCCATCATCATCATGATGGTGCCGTGCTCGCCGACGATGTTGATGTAGGTGCCGGGCCCGAAGACATGGCTGGTCGGACTCAGGAGCTCGGTCCTGATGGCCATGGCCAAGAGGCCACCGGTGAAAAGGAAGAGCAGGACGCCGACCAGGTACTGCATGCCCACCACTTTGTGATCCTCGGTCATGCGGAAGTAGCGCACCCAACTCTGCTCGGGCACGGCCGGGGGCGGCTCCCGGCCGATGCAGCTTGGCCAGCGGGTAGTTGAGCGCGCCGATACCGCCCATCCACCCGACCACGGCGAAAGAGAGCGCCAGCACGTTGGCCACATCGTTCTGCCCGCTGGCCTGGACATTGACGTAGCCGCTGGCGATCACGTTCCCCAGCCAGTGCCCGATCAGGTAGCCCGCCACGCCGCCGGCAATCGCCCACAACACGTTGGGGCGCTGCCATTCCGGCCGCGTGCCCACCGGGTGCTGACGGGTGGCCGTCTCTCCAGGGAAGGGGTCGTTGGACTGCTCGGTGACGTCAATGGCCATAGTGCTCAATCACCCTTTACTCGCTGCATCGGGACGGGTGAAACCTGTGCTCACACTCATGATGTTCTCCTCAACCTTTGGGCGTCGGCTTGGCCGGCGTGGCGCCGTAGCTCTCGATTTTGGAGTAGGGGTCGACGTTGTCCGGGTAGTACCCGCCGTCGGCGCCGTTGGCGTCGGGAATGTAGGTGTAAGAGAAGGGAGGGAGCAGTTTCGTGTTGGCGTGCAACCTGATCTGGGTGGCCGTGGCCCAGGCCTGGAAGGCCGTGGGCGACACGACCACTCCCGAGTTGTACATGGCGCCGTGCCACAGACCGCACAACTCCGAACAACGAACGATGAATGACCCCGTGTGCTCAGGGGTGGTAAAGGCCACGTTGTCCTGCGCCGGATTCGCGTCGGCCTTGACTCCCAGTTGGTAGGCCCAGAAGCTGTGGATCACGTCGAGCGACGTGACATGGAAGGCGATGGACGTGTTGTCGGGGAGCACCAGCTGGGTGGTTTCCATGCCGCCGTAGGTGGGATAGCGGTAGGTGAACTTCCACTGCTGTCCGATCACCTGCACGGGGAGGACGGTGTGCGAGGCAGGCGTCCAGATGGGACTCGGTCCCTGGCCGCCGCCGGCGCCGCCGGGCTGGACCAGCTGGTAGGTTCCGAAACCGAACAGGAACAGAACGATCACCGTCGTGGTCAGGATCCACCCCACCGTGATCGATGTGTTGCCCCGGGCGGCCGGCCCGCCGACCGGTTCCGGCCCACCCCGTGACGCACGCCACATCACGATGGCGTAGATCATGAAGATCCATACGCCCAGAAGGACCGGCAAGGCGATCACAAAGAGCACGTTGAAGTCGAACTGCGCCCCCCCGGCCATGTTGGTCATCCGCCCCGGGGGGACGTGCGGCCCCGCGAATATGTAGAACAGAGGATCGAGGATCGCCGAGAGGACGACCCAGACGGCGATCAGGCGCCACCAGTGGTGCGTCTCTGCGGTCGCATCGCCCGGCGGAAGCACCCGCCGGGTCGGCGACCTCCTCGGCATGGGCGTCGCTCACGACACCACCTTCATGAAGCCGTCCATGTAGCCGATGGTTTGCATCGGCCCCCCGTTGCCGTAGAGGAATCCCAGGGCGCAGGGCACGAAGCACTGCCATGGGTACTGTCCCGGGCCCGGCGAGATGAAGGAGAACCTGATGACCTGGTTGGGGGACTTGGTGCTGCACGGCGCCGCCGCGCACAGGTTGGCGTTCGCGATTGTTCCCGTAGAGCGGGACGTTGATGCCGAGTGTCGGGATCGAGAAGGTGTGGCCCACCCCATTACCGGCATTCGAGTTGATCAGGCGGAACGGCTTGCCGTTCAGCGTGGCGATGTTGCCGGTCGTGCCCCGGACCAGGCCGATCTGCTGATTGCGCAGCGGGCTGCCCGAGTCGTAGTTGTAGATGGTGACGTTGATCCGGGTGTGGGCCGGAATCTGCCACAGCGTGGTGTGCACCCACTGCCCCTGCGGCGTCTTGGTCATGTACGAGACCCAGGTGGGATGGGGCGCCGACCCGTAGGCGCCCACGGTCTGCAGCGTGACGTCGACGGGCTGTCCCGCCTGATGCCCGGCGGCGTAGTCAACCGTGGGTGGCTCCTTGGCGAGCGCCAGGACTGCGAACATGACGCCTAACGCAGCGATGACGAATACGCCCACCGCCGTCGCTATTCTCCACGGTTTCGACACCGATGCCCCGATCCTTTACTGCTCCAAAATCAAAGACCTCGAGCTGGGGCCGACAGCAGCGCCCAGCTCGAGAGAACTTGCTTGCCCTCCCTCACAGCCGAATCTCAAGAGTGTGACACTACGGTCAATGGAGGTCCTCGTCAATCACCGTTCCGCCCGGGGAGCGACCCCATTGGTTCACGGCCACGCGGCGGCAAACCCCCCTCAGCCTGTGGATCCCTACTCGGGGATGGGGGGGTTGGGGCTGCGCAACTGCTGCAACGTCAGCCCGAGGTCACGGTGCAACATTCGATCCACTGCGTTGGAGAATCCACCTTCACGGGTCATGCCCCTCTTGATCACGTAGCCGAGGGCGGGCACGGCCCAAAAGTCCCCGCAGATCCACAGGATGGCCGCGCCGATCTGCTGGTCGGCAAATGGGGACAGGGTGACACCGGGAACGTGCGCGTAGACGCCGTACCAACTGGTGGCGGTGAAGATGGAGAGGGACATGGCCAGGACGAACATGACCACGTTGGTCCCGATGATCGCCCCCATCTGCCAGAGGGGTGACACGGTGATCCGGAAGGGGTGCGACGGAATGATGGTCAACCAGAAGAGGACGCCCGTCACGAAGAAGCTGGCGTGCATCAGCCAGATATGGACGAGCTGGTTGTTCTCCGCTGCGTCGAAGAGCACGGGTACATGCCACAGCACCATGACCAGGTTGAATGACACCAACGCCGTCCATGGGTTGGTCACGAACCGGCCCACGGTCCGCCATGCAGACGACCAACGCCCCAGGAGAAGCGCCCTCCCCCAACGGCGGCGCACCCCGACCGGTAGGCCGTGCAGGAGCGGAATCCACGGTGCCCCGATCACGATGAGGATAGGGGCGAAGAAGGCGATGAGGATGTGCTCGATCATGTGGACGAAGAAGTAGCGACTGGCCCAGTAGTCGATAGGCGACATGACGGCCAGGAGCAGCATGCCAAGACCGGCATAGAAGAAAACCGAACGGTGTCGCCGCTTGGCGGTCCGGGACGCCACCGACCGGCGGCGCAATCGGGCCAGACCGAACTCGTGGAGGACGACGACCAGAGCGACGACGACGACGAACGGATCGAAGCTCCAGTTCTGGGTCAGATAGGACACGAGCCACTCCTCCCCTTCGTCACGGCGTGGCCACGGTCGCTCCGGCAGTTCGGGCAGGAGCGCCGGCATCGTGCACACGTCCAGGATGCATCAGCGAGGCGAGCGGCATCATGAAGAACCGTAGGCGATGGGCACATTCATGCGCTGGGAGAGCACCCACTTGCCACCTTGCGGGGTCAACGTGAACACGCGCAGACGAGACCCGGCCACGCTGAACGCGTCGAGTGTCTCCGTCGGCCAGAGGCGACACGGTGACCGTGCCGGCCGGCGGGACGGGAAGCTCGACCCACGGTCGGTCGGGTCCCGCCGTCTCCTCGAGCAAGTCGGACGAGCCACCCCTCTTGAGCAGAACTAGTTGTTGGCCGCTGGCGCCGACCGCGCTGGCCAGGACGGTCGTCGACCGCTCCGAGCGGGAGCGGGAGCGTCTGGGTCCAGGTGCCGGCGGCGGAGCTCCAGAGTCCGAGGAGGCCCGTCTGATCGTGGTCTTCTTCGGCGACCAACGCCGTCGTCGTAGGGCCCGAAGAGTCGAGCCGCAGTACCTGGGTGTTGGCCTGGGCCAACGACCCGTCCAGCGGATGGGCCATCCAGCTGCCAGTGCCCACCAACCAGGGAGAAGATGCCAATGGCTGCCGGCCCGACGGCACCCGGTACCAACCATTGCGTCGTCCGACGAATTGAGCGCCACGGCGTCCAGCCCGGAGGGGTCACAGCGGGCCGGACCGCGGCCAGCCACCGAAATCCCCGGCAACGACCGCCACTGGAGTAGAGGCCCTCCCGAGGTCAGGAGCTCCCCGGATCCCCGTCGGACCAGGGCCAGGGCTGTGCCCGACCCGCTCGACCCGAGGGCGAGCGCGTCGGGCACGGGCGCCAGCGAGACCGGGACCAGGGCCGGATCCCATGCCGCCCCGTCGTCATGGCTGATCGCGGCCGGGGAGTATCGGAGCCGCTGGCTCGGCTCGAAGCCGACAAGGGCGCTCCCGGCGGAAGTGACCGATACCGTCAATCCCCCGTTGTCCGCCACCCCGGCCGGGGTGACCAGACTCCAGGTCGCCGCGGTCGGTGCCCGGAAGAAGAGCTCCCAGAAGGTGTTGAGAGGGTGGCCCCGCTCGCCCATGGCCACGACGGCCCACGAGCCGCTCTGCGAGGAGAATGCGCTGGCGAGCGCGCATCTGCAGCGCCGGCGTCGTGGTCCCCACCGCCGCCTCGCCCGCGCCGGGCAACGCCTGGGTGCTCAGCGCGAAGGTCATGATGGAAGCGGTGAGGGCGAGCTTCCAGGATCGATGCCTCACGAATGCAGGACGAGATCGAGGCGATCGAGCAGGAGCGACGAGAACGACGACGTCGACGCCGTGTTCCCATTCCCCGGATCGGACTCGAGCTCCGCCCGTTCGTTCCCCTGGGCGTCGATAACAAAGGCCAGGTCGCTGTGGGCGATCATGGCCCCGGCCCCGGCCGTTTCGACCAGGACGCCGTACGAGCTCCAGACCCGCTGCAACGCTGCCACCGATCCGGTCAGGTACAGCCAATTGCCCACGTGGGACAGCCCCTCCTGGCGGTCGAAGGCGTCAGTGAACGCGATGGAGCGGTAGATCGGATTCGCCACGATGGCGACAAAATCGACATGGGCACTGTCCGCACCCAGGCGCTCGTCGGTCTGGCGGAACTCCTGAGCGATGAGGGGGCAGTCCGAGGTGCACACCGGGTCGAGGAACGTGAGGGCCACGGTATGGCCGCGCAGGCTGGACAGGGTGACCGGGTCCCCCCGTTGGTCGACCAGCGAGAATGCGGGCGCCTGGGTGTCGATCACGTTCGGTGTCCCGTTGAGGGCCTGCGTCACGATGGGATCGGCGTTGGGGTTGGCGGCCGCCAGGGCCATCGGCGCCACGCCCACCAGCACGATGGCGGCGGCGCCGGCCGCGGCCATCATCCCCACCAGATAGCCGGGGCTGGCCCACTCCCACCATCGCCGGGAAGTCTGCCCTTCCTCCGCTTCGACGCCGAGTGGCGGCGCGGCGATCTCGGCGGGAGCGAACGCGGCGGTGGGCGCGGGGAGCCGGACCATGGCCACGTAGCCGGCGACCAGCAGCAGCGCGGTCGGCACCATGTTGTTGACGTCTGTACCGGTGCCACCGAGGAACCCGAGGTCTTCGACCAAGACCCAGTCGGCCAGGCATAGGGCCACGGCAGCAACAACCGCTGGCCCCACCACACGCGGGCGGCCCGTGCACAGTGCAACCCCGATAGCGGCCATGACCACGACGAGAACGAGATTCACCGCCCACCCGTGAGCGGCATCGAGATTCCCAAACGATGAAACCCATGAGGCAAGGAAGGCCGGCTGGGAGGTCTTCGCCATCTGCGCCACCATGCCCGTCAACGTCCCCACATGGGCGCCCCCGTTCAGGTGACCCTGCCAGAAGCCGCGTCCCGGCCATGCCTGCAGGAGTGCCATGCCGAGGAAGAAGACGCCGCCCAGAGTCGTCACCACGCGACCGAGCCGCGGCGTGGCATAGGCACGGTCCGGCAGTGCCACCAGGAGGCCCCCGACGCAGTAGAGCAGCACGGCCCCCGGTGCGCCGAAGAGCCAGGTAAGCCCGGGGGCGAAGATGCCGCCGAAGGCTTCCCCGAAGGCCCAGACGACCAGTCCCCAGCCGACGCCGGCCAGGCCGCCGACCCGCGACCACAGTCCCCGGGGGGCCACCAGGAGCCACAATCCCAAGCCCACCTGGATCCACACGGTTGCCGCGGCCGCCCCCACCGGATGCAGCGTCCAGACGTTGAGACCGCTGTTGACCAGGTGCTGTACCCAGGACGGGGACGAGCTGGCGGCCGGCTGGATCACCGACGAGGGCAGGCCCAGCGGCATGGACGACTGCAGCTGCAACAAGCCGTCGAAGACCCACAAGATGCCGAATCCGATGCGCACGATCCGTCGGGCCGGAGGCTCGGCAAACTCCCGGCGTATGCCCGCGGGAAATGTGCGTTCGTCCCACGGCGGCCAACCGCCGGAATTGGACGGTGCGGATCACGTTGAGCGCAATCGCCAACACGGCCCCGATCACGAGCACAACCAACAGCTGGTGCAGGAGGGCGGTGTGAAACGCCGAAACGATCGTCGGGTTGTTCGACTGGAGCCCACGGCCCATGCCTGGCACGGATCAGACCATTCCTTCAGTTTCGTTCGGGACGTGAGGATGTCCACATCACGCGATGAGGCTATCTGCCGACCTGAACGACGAGAGGGCGGGCGGCTACTCGATCGGGGCGAACCCTCCGACATGCGGCACAAAGTCCTATGCTACGCGGCATGTCCCTACAGGTCGGATTACCGCTGACGCGTCAGAGCGCGCTGCGGTCGACCCTCGGTTCCTATATTGCCCTGACCAAGCCCCGCATCATCGAGCTGCTGCTCGTGACCACGCTGCCGACCATGGTTGTGGCCCGGCATGGGATTCCGTCGATCCCGCTGATGCTCGCCACCCTTTTCGGGGGCGCATTGGCCGCCGGCGGGGCGAACGCCATCAACATGGTCGTCGACCGTGACATCGACCGCCTGATGAACCGGACCAAGAACCGCCCTCTGGTCACTGGTGCGATGACGGCACAGGCCGCCCTTGTCTTCGCCATCACTCTGGAGGTGGCGGCGTTCCTCGAACTGTGGCTGGCCGTGAACCTGCTCTCGGCGGCCCTTGCGGTGTCCGCCACCTTGTTCTACGTCTTCGTGTACACCATGTGGCTCAAACGCCGCTCATCGCAGAACATCGTTATTGGAGGCGCCGCCGGAGCGGTACCGGTCCTGGTTGGTTGGGCGGCCGTGACCGATCGCCTCGCGTGGGCGCCCGTCGTTCTCTTCGCCATCATCTTCGTCTGGACGCCGCCGCACTTCTGGTCGCTCGCCGTCCGCTACCGAGAGGACTATGCCGCCGCCGACGTGCCGATGTTGCCCGTCGTGGCCACAATGAAAAGGACCACTCGTGAGATCCTTCTCTACACCGGCGCCTTGGTGGCAATCTCCCTCCTGTTCGGACCTGTTGCTCATTTGGGTTTGACCTACATGGTCTCTGCTGCTGTGCTCGGAGCCGGCTTTATCTTCATGGCCACCCGGTTATGGCAACTCGCCCGGAACAATCGGGCGACAGGCAAAGAGGCGATGCGGGTCTTCAGCTACTCCATCATGTACCTCACGGCGCTCTTCGTGGCGATGGCCGGCGACGTGTTGATCAGTAACCAGATTCACTAGACCGAGTAACACCACTCGGTCCCTACTCCATTTCTTCGTTCGACATCGGGTCTTTGAGCGCAATGAGATACCCGCACAGCGCAACGAAGCTACCGCCGAACATAAGCGCCATGCCGGCAAGCCTCCATGGGTGGTAGACCGCCAGCATCCCTCCACCGGCTCCGAGCAAAATCCCGGCGAGCCCGATCCTCGCCCCGAGAAAACTCGTTCCTTGCTCCCTAGCGGCAACGAAACAGGAGGCCAGCGCTCCTACGCCGAGCACTGCCCCAACAGCCGCATGCGCGAGATAGACAGCTCTCCCCTGTAGGGGTACCCACTCATCGGCGCGACCAACCGGAACAAGCACGACACAAGCGACGCCCAAAGCAAATTCCAAACAAATACCTATCACCATGGCGACCCAGAATCGCCGATCAACGGCGGGCGGCGTTCCTGCGATCACGTAGGCACTATTGGCACGGGGTGCCCGGTCGGATCCATTCCCACACTTCCTCTCCACATGAGCATTAATTTTTTGATTTGTATTTATTATTAATAAAATTGATCCTTCACGTCATCTGTCATACGGCAAAACCAACCGTCAGTATGGCACTGCGCGCAAGTGCCCGACGGAAAGGCATCCCGTACGCTCTGGCATGGACAACCGAGCGCCATGGAGGACGAGATCCACGCGCCTGCGAGGGTCATGCTCCTTGACCCGACCATCAGCAATTTTCGTGCCCCGGCGACTAGACAGTGCAGATGGAGGCGCTCGAATCTATGGACGCCATCGCGGCGGAGCTCGACGGACAGCTGGGTGCCGTCCTGCATGCCCTGCCGGACGGCATTGCCATGGTGGACGCCGACGGTGTCATCATTTTCGCCAACCACCACCTCCAGGAGCTCTCCGCCTATCGCGCCGACGAGCTGATCGGCCGCCCGATCGAGGACCTGGTGCCCGATCATGTCGCGGGCCCGCACCAACAGCATCGCGCCCGCTTTTTCGACGAGCCGGATCGACGACCGATGGGAATCGGCCTCGAGGTATCCCTGCGCCGGAAAGACGGATCGAGCGTCCCGGTCGACGTGCAGCTCAGCGCGATCGAAATCGGAACGGGGCTCTATGTCATCGCCTCCGTCCGGGACATCACTCACAGAAGGAGCTCGACGAAGCGCTCCGCCGCAGCGAGGAGCGCTTCCGGAGCTTCGTGGAAGCCGCCCCGGTCATGATGTTCTCCTTGCTGCCCGACGGGGTGATCCGGTCGGTGAACCGGGAATTCGAGAAACAGACCGGGTGGCGACGGGACGATCTGATCGGCACCCATTTCGCTCCTCTGGTCCATCCTGACGACCTGTCGGACGCGCTTTCCACGCTCGGTCAATTCGTCCGCAACGAAGAGATAGACGACCACGAGGTGCGGATCCGCGCCATCAGCGGCGACTACCTCCTCACCGAGTCGACTGTGGTGCCGCTCTCGTCGGATGACCAGGGCGTGGAGATGGTCGGCGTCATCTACGACATCACCGAGCGCAAGCGCGCCGAGGAGGAGCTCAGCGCGGCCAAAGAGCGCTTCCGCCAGGCCTTCAAGCAGGCCCCTTTCGGCGTCGCCCTCATCGACTACGACGGTCGCATCACCAACGCCAACGACGCACTCTGCGACTTCCTCGGGTACGCCCGGGACGAGCTCCTCGGCACGCCGTACTCGTCGCTGATCCACCCCGACGACGTGGCGGCGGACCTCGAGCAGGCGCGGCAGCTCGCCGCCGGGACCGTGCCCAGCTACCGGCTTCGGCTGCGCTACGTGACCAAGCAAGGGGGCGAGGTCTATGGCACGGTCGCCGCCACGACCATCCTCAATGAAGAGGGCAAGCCGCTCTACGACATGCGCGCCGTGGAGGACAACACCCAGCGCAGGCGACTCGAGCGCGAGCTGGCCTCGCTCGCCGTCCTCGCCAAGGAAAGGCTGGCCGCGTCTGACGCCCGGGAGGTCGAGGTGCTCGAACTCCTGGACGAGACGACGACGGCGGCCGAGCTCGGTGCGCAGATCTTCGTCTCCGACTCGGACGGTTGAATCGCACCTCTCCCATGCGTACCGCAAGCTCGGCGTGCGGACCCGGGCCGAAGCCATCGAGGAGTACACCCGGATGAAGAACCTGGTAGAGCGCTTCGAACCCAACCCCGACGCCGAACCTCCCGCCGTCGTTACGTAGACGACCTCCGTACCCTACGGACACAATTCCGGTACGCCCCTGACCGGGTGAACTAGACGCGCCCTCGTACTCTCGTTACAGCGGCAATCTCCAACAACGAGGGGAGTCGTCAGGACGGGGAGGTCCATCATGAGGGTTCTTGAATTGCGCGGGCGCGCCACGGTGCGCATGCCAAACAGCGCCGAAAAAGGATTCGCCCACCGCGGACCCTCGAAGATGAAGGTGGCCGCTCGGTGCTCGGCGTCGTGCTGGCCGGCGGGGCCGCATTCGGCGCCACGAACTGGATCGTCGGACTGAGCGCCGGCTCGAGCGGTCAGGGCCAGTCGGCCAACATCTCCAACCTGACGATCAGCGCCGTGGCCTCGCCCGCCCCCACCAATCTTCTCTATCCGGGGGGCACGGGCGACGTGGTGGTGACGATCAGCAACCCCAACCCGTACCCGGTGACCATCACCGCCCTGCAGTTGCCCACCAGCACCACCTATGCCACGGGGTACACCACGAGCGCGCTCACGACGACGCAGACGGGCTGTCTGGCGTCGACGCCCAGTGACGTCATCTGGAACTACTCCACGACCACCAGCGGGAGCTCGCACACCCTGACCAGTGCGGTGACGGTCGGGGCCAGCGGCGCCGCCAACAACCCGCTGGTGGTGACCTTCACCAACGACGCCAGCATGACGGCCGCGGCACCGGCGGCCTGCGCGAACACCTACTTCTCCATGCCGTCGTTGACCGGGGTCACCGCCACCGGCGGATCCGCCACGTCCACCACGACGCCGGCCACGGACGCCTGGACCAGCTGATCGGCCCTCTTCGACCGAGGAGGAGCCTGAACCCCCTGTGCAGCAACCGACTCGCGGCGACACCCCGACGAGCCCCGCCCGGCGCGGGCTCGTCGGGGCCGTCGCGATAGGACTGCTGTGCGGGATGACCGGGACGGCGTGGGCCACCAACTGGGTGCCGACGCTGCACGCCGCCAGCGCAGGCGAGGGGAAGGCCCAGAGCGTGCCGTCGGCCCCCAGTGGTCCGACGGCGGCGTGCACCAGCGCGAGTGCGAAGACGGTCAAGGTCAGCTGGACGGCCGTGACCCGGGCCACCAGCTACACCGTCTATGACGCCACGACCTCGGCCACCGGGACCTACAGCTCCCTGGCCACCGGCGTCACCACCACCAGCTGGACCAGTGGCACATTGACGGCGGCCAACTACTGGTTCGAGGTGGCCGCCTACACCGGCACCAACTGGATCGGCACCAAGTCGGCCGCCACCGCGGAGTCCACCATCTCGAGCAGCGGGTGCGTCCAGCCCTGACCCTCGAGCGGAACCGCGCCCGTCAGGCTGCGCACATATCGGCGAACAGCCGGTGCACCCTGCGGTCGCCCGTCAGCTCCGGATGGAAACAGGCGGCCAACACCCTCCCCTGGCGCAGCAGCGCGGGCGACTGCACCACCGACCCCACGGACCCCTCGGCCCGTCCGACGCCACCCCACGGTGGCGCACCGTCGCCAATACGTCGACCTCCGCCCCCACACTGACGACGTAGGGCGCCCGGATGAACACCGCCGGCAGCGGTGGGCCCTCCCCGAATTCCAACTCGGTCTCGAACGACGCCACCTGGCGCCCGAACCCGTTGCGCCGCACCACCGCGTCCACTGCACCGAACGATCGCTGATCGGGCCTGCCGTCGAGCACTTCTCGGGCCAACAGGACCAGACCGGCACACGTGCCGAGTACGGGCAGCCCGGCGTCGAGCAGCTCGGACACCGCCTCGAACAGCCCGGTCGAGGTGAGCAGCATGGAGAGCGTGGTGGACTCGCCACCGGGCAGGATCAAGCCGGACACTCCCTGCAGATCATCGGGCCGTTTGACGAGCCGGCTGTCCGCTCCGACCTCGCCCAGCGCCGCCACGTGTTCGCGCACGTCACCCTGGAGGTCGAGTACCCCGATCGTCACCACAAACAGCCCCCCGGTGGGAGCAGTTACCACCCTCGATCGGCCAGGCGTTCGGTGGTCTCGTTCAGCTCGAGCCCCCGCATCGCCTCGCCCAACCCCGCGACACCTTGGCCACGTGGTCGGCGTCGGTGAAGTGGGCCGTCGCCTCGACCACGGCAGAGGCCATGCGGGCCGGATCGCTGCTCTTGAAGATGCCCGAGCCCACGAAGACGGCTTCGGCACCGAGCTGCATCACCAGGGCCGCATCGGAGGGGGTGGCGATGCCGCCGGCGCAGAACAACGGCACGGGCAGACGCCCCGACGCCGCGATCTCCTGCACCAGGCCGATCGGCGCGCCCAGGTCCTTGGCCCAGCCGTAGAGCTCGGCGCTGTCGCCGCCCGAGGCGATCGCCCGAATGGAACCGAGAATGGAGCGCAGGTGCCGGACCGCCTCGACGATATTCCCGGTGCCCGCCTCGCCCTTGGAACGGATCATCGCCGCCCCTTCAGAGATCCGCCGCAGCGCCTCCCCGAGATTGGTCGCCCCGCACACGAAGGGGACCCCGAAGCCCCACTTGTCGATGTGGTGCGCTTCGTCGGCCGGGGTGAGGACCTCGGATTCGTCGATGAAGTCGACTCCCAGGCTCTGGAGCACCTGCGCCTCGGCAAAGTGCCCGATGCGGGCCTTGGCCATCACCGGGATGGTCACGGCCGCCTGAATGCCCTCGATCAGCTCGGGGTCGCTCATCCGGGCCACGCCGCCGTCCCGCCTGATGTCCGCCGGCACCCGTTCGAGGGCCATCACGGCCACAGCACCGGCATCCTCGGCCACCTTGGCCTGATCGGCGTTGACCACGTCCATGATGACGCCACCGCGGAGCATGTCGGCCAGTCCCCGCTTCACGGTGAACGTGCCCGTCACCTCGGAATTCGGCACCTCAGGGCTTCCCATACCTCCAGTCTACGAGGGTGGGCCGCCCCTTCTCACCACCCGCCCGGTCCGGCGGCCCTCGGCGGTGGACGCGGGCGCGGACGTCGTGCAACACACACTGGTGTCGATGAGAAACTTCAGCGCCACGCCTTGACTCGAGCGTCCAGGTCCGCGTTGGCCAGGATGTCCAGCGCCTCGGTGAGCCTGCGCCTCCGATCCTGCGTCGCTCGTTTGAGTGCCTTGTTGACGGTCTCTTTGATCAAAACGGTGGTCCTTGAGGTTGCCCCCGTTGATCCACCGCTTCCGCGGCCTCGCCGCGCTCGGCCACGCGCCAGGCCTGAAGGATCTCGGGCCGGAGCCGCCCACGGTCGGTGACGGCCATGCCGGTGCTGCGGGCCCAGGCGCGCACCTCGGCCGAAGAGGGTTCGGGCTCCGGCGCCGTGGACGTGCGGGGCTCTTCGTCGATCCCCATCCGAGCCAGCGCCAGGTCTTCGGTCTCGGCCCAGAGCCGGGCCGCGGCCAGGTAGCGGTACGTCCACTCCTCGGCCAGTTTGCGGTTCTCGCAGAACACGATGGGAATGCTCGGCCAGCGGACCTGGAGCTCCGCCAGACTGTCGGCGACCACGGCCGGACGGATCCGCTCGAGCGCGAACACCTGGGAGTAGCGGTCCTCGACGACCACCGCGGCACACGGCAGAGCGGCGAGCTCGGCGAGGGCGAAGCGCAGGCGCCCGCTGGTAAGGCTCGAGACCAGGTCGCTCAGCGATTTGCGTTCGACCGACGCGACGAGGTTGCCGGCGAACGTGACGGCGTAGTCACCACAGGGCAGGCCCCGGGTGACGGTCCGGGCCTGCTGGGAGGCGAAGCGGTAGGCGTACCGCTCGTGCGCATCGACCACGATCTCCATTTCGGTGAGCTGGGCGGCCCTGGCGGTCGGGAGTCGCACATCAGGTCGAGCCTGCTTTCGCGTACGCGGCGACTGCCAGAACACCATGTCCCGGCCCCGGGCCCGGGTGAAGACGATCTGGGAGCGCTTCTCGCGGCCCCGTTCGGCGACGATGTCGATCGCCACGCCCCGGCGGCTGCAGGCCTGCAAGGGGATCCGCTCGACGACCTCCGGCGCATCGGGCCACTCGGTCGCCGGAACGGGATGGCAGTACAAAGCGCTGGTTCGCGGCCAGGTGCCCTTGGTGCGAAAGACGAGTCCGCCCGAGATCGGAACTCGCACCAGATAGGGCAGCGTGCTGTCGGGATCAGGGTTGCCCACAATGATCAACTCCACAGCCCGCGAGTCTGCCCGACGGGGCGGCCGCATGCGTAGACCCGGGGGTCGTGTGGAATGTCACCCCGCGAGGAGCTCCGATTCCTCTGCCAGGAGCTCGCGGACCATGGGCACCACCTCCGTGCCGTACAGCTCGATGTTGCGCATCAGCTTCTCATGGGGAAGGCGGCCCGAGCTGTACTTCAGGTCGAACCGGTCGACACCCAGCGCGGCCACGTCCGGGCGATCTTGGCCGCCACGGTCTCGGCCGACCCGACATACAGCGAACCGTCGGCAGAGGCTTCCTGATCGAACTGGGCCCTGGTCATGGGAGGCCAGCCACGCGACGCTCCGATTCGGTCCCGGACCTCTTTGAAGTACGGCCACAGCTCCTCGACGGGCCTGGTCATCGCTCTCGCCGACGTATCCCGGGGAGTGAACGGCGATCGGCCGCTCCCCGTGTCCGAACTCCGAGAGCGCCCGGCGGTACAGGTCGACGTACGGACCGAATCGACGCGGGTCGCCTCCGATGATGGCGAGCACCAGCGGCAGCCCGTAACTGCGCCGCCCTCACGACGGACTCCGGGCTTCCGCCAACTCCGACCCAGGTCTTGAGGGAACCCGACTCGGTGGTCGGGAAGATCTCGCTGGCCCTCAAGGGAGGCTCTCGTGGACCCGGACCACGTCACCTCCTGCTCCCTCATGAGCTCCACGAAGAGGTCGAGCTTCTCCTCGAACAGCTCGTCGTAGTGGGCGAGGTCGAATCCGAACAACGGGAACGACTCGGTGAAGCTGCCCCTCCCCAGGATGACTTCGGCCCGGCCGTCCGAGGCGGCATCGAGGGTGGCAAAACGCTGGTAGACCCGCACAGGGTCGTCCGAGCTCAGCACGGTGACGGCCGACCCCAACCGGATCTTCTCGGTCCGGGAGGCGATGGAAGCCAGCACCATCTCCGGGCTCGAGACGGCGAAGTCGGCGCGGTGATGCTCGCCGACTCCGAAGAAGTCGACCCCCACCTCGTCGGCCAGGACTCCTTCGGCGATCACGTCACGGATGGTCTGGGCCTGTGATCCCAACTCCCCATCCGCGGTCTCGGTCACGTCGCCGAAGGTGTCGAGACCCAGCTCCACCACCTTGTCCTTGGCCACTGCCAACCACTCCTCCCGGACATCCTCAGAGATACTTGACTGCTCAACTATTTATGCAACGCTGCCGGGGCGGCGGCCATTCCCCGGGGCGGGGTCGTCTTCACGACACTCCTCCACTGCACCACGGGGTTGCCGTCCTCATACCCCCAGCCGCAGCGTGACGGGTCCTCGAGAGGGCTCCAAAAAGGGGGGCACGACCGATGATGCTGGCAGAGCACCTGCCGGCGGGTGCCACCTCCCGTCAGGAGCGCGACGTCGCTGATGGGGGGAGTCAGCGGGGGGGGGGGGGGGGGAGGAAGAAGAAAAAAAAAAAGATCCACTCAGCCGCAGTCCACAACCGACCTTACTGGCAAGAGCACGGCACTCGCGGTCTACGACGCTGCGTCGCCCCACATGCTTGCGAAGTCGACCTCGCACTCGGGACCGGCCACGTGCACCCGGTCGCGCCCGGCCTCCTTGGCCTCGAAGAGCGCCTTGTCCGCCCGGTGCAAGAGGTCGGGCACGGAGTGGCTCGAGCCGGGCGCCCAGCACGACACGCCGCCGCTGAGGGTCACCACCGGAGGCGATGTCGGCCGGAAGCCGTGGGGTATGGCCCGATCGGTCACGGCATGGCGGATCCGCTCACCGGCCTGGGCGGCGTCCTCCACGCTGCAGTCCGGCATCAGTACCAAGAACTCCTCGCCGCCGTAGCGGTAGATGCTCTCGTCTTCTCGTACCGCCTCGCCCAGGCACAATGCCAGCTGGCGCAGGGCCTCGTCGCCCGCCTGGTGACCGTAGTGGTCGTTGTAGAGCTTGAAGTGGTCGATGTCCAGCAGCATCATGCCGTAGGAGCGGCCGACCCGGATGGCCCGGGCGTGGGTCCGCGTCAGGTCCTCCTCCATCCGGCGGCGGTTGCCGAGACCGGTCAGGGTGTCGGTGAGCGAGAGGCTGAGCAGCTCGCGGTTGGCGCCCTTGAGTTGCATCTGGCTCTGCACCAGCTGGCTGTGCACGGCGGTCACCCGATCGGCCGCCACCAGGCGGGTGCGCAGGGCGAAGGGATCGATCGGCTTGATGAGGTAGTCGTCGGCGCCCGCCTGCATCCCGTCGAGCACCTTGTCCTGCTGCCCCAGCACCGTGATCATGACGATGTAGATGTAGCGCTCGTCGCCCAGTTGGTGACGGACCCGCCGGCACAGCTCGGGGCCCTCGATCCCCGGCATCATCCAGTCGGTGAGGAGGACATCGATCTCCTCGGTGACCAAGATCTCCCACGCCCGCGAGCCGTCGGTGGCCACCTGGCACTGATGGCCCAGCTTGGAAGTGATGGCGAGCAACTCGAGCCGGCTGGTGACGTCGTCGTCCGCGATGAGGATGCGCACTTCAGGCCAGCACGTGGGTGGGAGCCGCCACGACCCGGTTGCGCCCGGCCGACTTCGCCGCAAAAAGAGCCTGATCGGCCTGATGGAGCAGATCGGTCACCGACGAGGGGACGCCGGGACTCCAGCAGGCGACCCCGCCACTCAGGGTGACGACGCTGGGCTGCGTGGGCCGCGAGGCGTGGGGCAGCGCGATGGCGGCCACGGCCTGGCGGAGCCGCTCGGCCGCCACGAGGGCGCCCTCGACGTTGCATTCGGGCAAGAGCAGCAGGAACTCCTCGCCGCCGTAGCGGTAGACGGTCTCGCCCGCCCGCACGGACTTGTCGAGGCAGTGCGCCACTGGCGCAGCAGCTCGTCGCCCGCCAGGTGGCCGTAGCGGTCGTTGTAGAGCTTGAAGTGGTCGATGTCGAACAGGGCCACGCCGTAGCTGCGATCGACCCGGAGCGCCCGGGCGTGTGCGCTCGCGAGGTCCTCCTCCATGCGGCGACGGTTCCCGAGCCCGGTCAGCGCGTCGGTCAGCGAGCGTCGGGTGGCTCCACGTTCGCCTGCTCCAGCTGGGCCTGGAAGTCGACGACCTGGCGGTGCAGCGCGGTCACCCGCTCTGCCGCCACCAGCCGGGTCTGCACCGTGAAGGGATCGACCGGTTTGATCAGGTAGTCGTCGGCGCCGGCGTTCATCCCTTCGAGGACCCGCTCGGTGTGACCGAGCCCGGTGATCAACACGACGTAGACGTAGCTGTCCCCCAGTTCCTCGCGCACCCGCCGGCACAGATCGGGCCGTCGATGCCGGGCATCATCCAGTCGGTGAGCAGGACGTCGATCCGCTCCGACGACAGCAGCTCCCATGCGGCGCTCGCCGTCTGGGCGACCAGGCACTCGTGACCGAGCTTGGAGGCCATCGCCTTCAGCAGGAGCCGGCTGGTGGCGTCATCGTCGGCGATCAGGACCCGCATGTCATCTCACCGCCGCCAGGAGGTGGTCGAGGGCATCGCGGACCCGGGCGAACTCGGCGTCGAACTGCTCCATCAGCTGCTCCGCGGCGTCGAGCTGCTCGAGCCGGCCCTGCACTTCCATCTCCGCGCAGACGGCGGCCAGTGCGCTGGCGCCGACGTTGGCGCTGGCGCCTCTGAGCGTGTGGGCGGCCCGCTCCAGGGCACGGCTGTCGCCCTCCTCGACAATCCGGGCCAACTCGCCGCGCCTCGTCCGTCTGGGCGAGAACTCTTCGATGATCTCGCTGAGCACGGCACCTTCCCCGTCGTCGAGGCTGCGCAGCAGTTCGATCTGGGCCTGGTCGAGCGGATCGGGCGCCCCGTCCTCCGACGACGCCCCGGGCTGCTCGCCGCCAGCCTCCTCGTGGGCCGCTGGCGCGATCCAGCGCTCCAGCACGCCGGCGACGGACTCCAGGCGGACCGGTTTGGTGATGTAGTCGTCCATGCCGGCGGCCAGGCAGCGCTCGCGGTCGCCCTCCATGGCCGCGGCGGTCATGGCGATGATCGGGGTGTGGCGGCCGGCTCCCTCGAGTCGGCGGATCTCCGCGGTGGCCTCGTAGCCATCCATCTCGGGCATCTGGCAGTCCATCAAAATGGCGTCGTAGTGCTTGGCCGCGACGGCGCTGACCGCCTCGCCGCCGTGGTTGGCGATATCGAAGGCGAAGCCCAGTTTCGCGAGCACCTTCGAGCCGACCAGCTGGTTCATCTTGTTGTCCTCGACGAGCAGGATCATGCCCGTCATCTCCGTTGCGTCGGGGCCGTCGGTTCGGTCACTCGCCGGCCGACGGAGGTCGCTGTTGAGACCTGGACCAGACAGTCGAAGAGCTCCGATGGCGAACCGGTTTGGTCAGGCTGGCCGCGAAGCCCCGGAGATGGCTCCGCCGCGCCAAGCCGCTCCCCCGAGGAGCTCAGCAAGAACAGGATCGTCGACGCCGTCGCCGGATCGGCCTTCAGAATGCGGGCCAGCTCGATGCCGTCCATGCCCGGCATGTTGAGGTCGACCACGCCGAAGTCGAAGACCTCCCTCTGCGCCGCCGCGGCGGCCAGCCGAGGGCCTGGTAGCCGTCGCGGCCTCGACCGGCTCGACGCCCCAGGCGCGCAGCTGTTGGCGCAGGATATGCGGTTGGTGGCGTTGTCGTCGACGATCAGGGCCCGCTGGCCGGTCAGGCTCGCGGGCCGCACCGGTCTCTTCGTGCCCCACGGTCTCGGGGCGGCCCAACGAGAGCTCGAACCAGAACGTCGAACCCTCGCCCGGGGCACTGACGAGACCGAGCTCGCCGCCCATCAGCTCGACCAGCTGGCGGCAGATGGCGAGGCCGAGACCGGTGCCGCCGAACCTCCGGGTGGTCGAGGAGTCGGCCTGGGCGAAGGCGCGAAAAAGGCGCTGCTGGTCCTCCTCGGCGATGCCGATGCCCATGTCGACGACCTCGAATCGCAGCGCCACCCGCTGCGGGTCTCGCTGCAGCACCGAGATCCGGATGACCACTTCGCCCTCGGAGGTGAACTTCACCGCGTTGGAGCCGAGGTTGAGCAGCACCTGCTGGATCCGGACCCGGTCGCCCATCAGCGTCGCCGGGACATCGGGATCGACGTCGATCAGCAGCTCGAGTCCCTTGGCGTGCGCTGTCCCGGCCAGGATGCGGCCGACGTCGTCGGCCACACCTTGCACGTCGAGCGCCGCCTCCTCGAGGTCGAGCTTGCCCGCCTCGATCTTGGAGAAGTCCAGGATGTCGTTGATGATGACCAGCAGGTTCTCGGCCGAGACCTTCACCCCCGATGCGAGCTCCAGCTGCTCGTCGTCGAGGCGGTCTCAAGCAGCAGCTCGGTGAGCCCGATGACGCCGTTCATGGGCGTGCGGATCTCATGGCTCATCGTGGAGAGAAACTCCGATTTGGCCTTCGATGCCATCAGCGCCTCGTCGCGGGCGAGGACCAGCTGCACCGTGGCCCGATGGACCTCGGTCTGCGCCTCGCGGACAGTGAGGACGAGCCGCACGCCGGCCACCAGGAGGGTCCCGGCGCCCAGGGCGACCGCCGCCTTGTCCATATGCCCCACCGTGGTCCAAAAGAGCACGGCCAAACCGACGCAGGCCCCGAGCGCCGGCAGCACGAACCGGGCCCGCCTGACCATGATCAGCTGCGAGGCGTCGAGGGCACCGTCGCCGGTCACCGTCTTGGGCCGCGCCGGCTGCACCCAGGCCGCCACGGCCAACATCAGAGGAGATCGGCCAGACCACGGCTGTGACGTAGCCCACCTTGGTGTCAGGCTGCAGGAGGTTGAACATGTCGCGGGTCGCGTTCACCGCCATGGCGACGGCGGCGATGGCGAAGAAACGGCGGTAATCCCGGGACAGGACGGCCAGGGCACCGACCGCCAGGGCCAGCAGCAGGATGTCGCCGACCGGGTAGGCCAGGCTCGTGGCGGTGGAGAGATCGCCGCCACCCGTGGCGTGCAGGACGGTGTCGAAGAGGAACGCCGCCGTCACCGAGGCCACGGCCAGCCCGACGATCAATCCGTCCAACGACGTGGCCGCCAGCGACCGGTCGTTGCCGCGCCGGATGAGCAGCATGAAACTCAGGTAGCAGAGCGGGAAGAAGGCCACATAGAACCCGTCGGCCACCGACGGCACGGACACCGAGGCGCCCCCGAGCGACTCGAAGGTCAACGCAACGTCGCCCAGGGCCCAGGCCACGCAGGCCACGCCCAGCACCAGCGGGAAGACCGAGGCCGCCGAGTCGGCGAAGCGCCAGCGCCTGTCGTAGTAGCGGAGCACGCACAGAGTGCCCATAGACAGTTCGAACAGGTCGACACCCCACCCGTCCACCGCGGTGACGTAGGAGCCGTTGGGTCGGGCCAGCAGGGAGAGCAAGAAGGCGGCGACAAGCCCCGTGGCCAGGAAGAACACCCACCGCACGCCGGCCGGCATCTCGACCCCCACCCCCGCAGGCGGGGCACGCGACTCGTCGGGGCGCGACCCGGAGGCACTGACACCGCTGTTTCGCCATCCACAAGGCCACCTTGAACGCAGAGCGTCTAGGGAGCGTCCATTGCAACCCAACAACCGCCCAATTCAGATGGGCAGGTCGCCGCCCTGCTCACCACAGGCTCAGTGCGGCGGCCCGCACCGAGGTGTCGTCCAGATCCCCGACCGGCGCCGGGGCGTCCCGCAGGCCGACCGAGGGATCGATCCACACGTAGCGGGTGGCGGCCAGCCGGGAGGGACCGAACACCGAGTTCCCGGCCGGCGCCGGGGCGTGCTCCATCAGCCGCAGAGCGTCCAGCAGGCCGCGGGGAAAGCGGACGGCGGAGGCACCGACGACGTCGGCCCGGTATCTCGCGGTTCTCCTCCACGCAGCGGCGCAACAGCCCGGACCCCCCGAACAGGGCCAGGGTCAGCGCCACCACCGACACCGTGTTGTCGTGGCGCTTCACGTCCGGCCGGTCCGGGCGATCACCCCTTGAGCTCGATGGGGCCCATGGTGTCCAGCAGACCCGAGGTCACGACCAGGGCGGCCGACGTGGCGTCGCGGCCCGAGCGCACAGGCGTTGGGCACGGCGTCGTAGACCACGTAGAGGTCCGGCATCCGCAGCCCGAAGGTGGCGCAGAGGCCCTCGGTCACGTTGAACAGACGCAAGTCGTAGCGCTCGTGCAGCGGCGCGGCGCGCTGGCGCAGGGCCACGCCCGGCGCCATCCGCACAGCCCGTAGGCCAGGCCGACGCCCAGGCACGAAAGCCACCAGGCCGATCAGCCACGAGACGGCCACGCCGAGCACCGCGGCCACGACGACCGCCGGCACCACGGCGGCCAGGGCGACCAGCTTCAGGGCGTGGCGCCTGTTGGCCGCCGCCTCGGCGGGCAGGACCTCGGTCGCCCCCGGTCCCGGCTCGATGATCCGCGGCGCCAGGGGCTCGGGCGCCACGGCCACCCCACCGGGGGGCGCCGCCCGCGACGAGCGCTGGCCGCGGTTGAAATGTCCTGTTAGAGGATCCGCCACCCGACCTCGACTGGCCGCCGCCCGATCTGTTCGACTGGCCCCCTCCGCCGCGGCCGCCGCCGGGGTGCCGCCGCCGCCCTTGCCGGACCCGCGGCCCTGGGGGCCGCGCCATTCGCACCGGCTCCGGCAGTGGCAGCTCCGGCGCCGCCCCCCGCGTTGCCGCCTCGACTGCGGTTGCGATTCCTGTTGCGATTCCTGTTGCGGTTGGAGCTGCCGCCCCCCCGGGGGTCCCTGCCGCCGGCGAGGGACGGAAATTTTCGGCTCTTCGACCATCAGACCGGTGAGCCTACTGGGCACCTGCTCGGCTGATGGTCTGGGACAGGCAACCGGGATCTTCGGCCTGGTAAAATTTTACCTAGCTCGGTCTACGCCGCTCACGGACACAGCCTCGAGGGGGCTCCGCTTGCCCAGTGTTGAAGAGAACGTCGGTATCTGGGACGACGACGTCGAATGGCATGACGAAGGCGAGGAGTGGTCGAGTGGGGAAACTCGACGGCCCAGTGGTACGGCTGCGTCTAGCCCCGGATCGGGCGCTTTGTCTGCCCGCCCGCGGGCGGATCCTCAGAGCTGGCACCCGGCTACGGGCGGTCGGTCGGGGCCCCACCTGCTGCCCCACTGCGACAGCTACATCACGGGGTCGAGGTCTCGACCAGGTGCATCGAGGCGTGCACGCAGCGCTTCGCCACCCACGAGAAGGCCACCTTCGCCACCAACGACGGCGTGACGCTGCCCATGGTCGCCGACGCCTCGGTGGACTTCGTCTTCTGCTTCGACTCGTTCGTCCACGTGGAGGACGAGACGCTGGCCAGCTACTCGCAGGGAGCTGGAGAGGGTCCTGACCCCCGACGGGGTGGCGTTCATCCATCACTCGAACATGGGCGCCTACCGGCGCCTGGCCAACCTGGCCGCGCCGCTGGGCTTGCTCCGCCTGCCGGCCCGGGTGCGTTTGCAGCTCGACCACGTGGGCATCGTCAGCAATAGCGAGATGGGGCAGGGCGCGAGCGTCACTGCGCCACGGTTCGCGCACTGGCGCAGTCGGCGGACTCCACACCGTCGGCCAGGAACTGATCATTGAGGGGCAGCGGCACGCTGCTCATCGACGCCATGTCCGTCGTCACCCGTCCGGGCTCTTGCTGGGATCGACCCAACCGTGTGGTGAAGAACCGGCTCTTCGGAATGGAAGGACGCGGGCGATCCGGCGCTCCGACACGGTGTACGACACCTCGTCCTCCGCCTCGGCCTGACCGTCGCCCTGACGCCGGCCTGACGCCGAAGGGGGGGGCCGGTCAGGCCTCGCTGAGGTCCAAGGCGCGCCGGCGGACCGTCGCCGCCCGGTCCACCAGCTCGGCCCCGGGCCCGCCCGAGGTGGGGTGCTCGGGCTCGGCCGGCTCGGGACGTCGGCCAGTGCCCCCAGCGTGGCGGCCACCGAGGAGCGCAGGGCTCCCAGGTCATAGCCCCCTCCAGGTACGCCACCACCCGTCCGGGACCGGGCACGTAGCCGGCCACCGTGCGGCCCAGGCGGCGAAGTCACCGCCCGAGAGGGCCAGATCGGCCAGCGGATCGGCCCGGTGCGCGTCGAAGCCGGCCGAGATCAGCACCCACGTCGGGCCGAAATCCTCGATCACCGGCGCCGCCACCTCGTCCAGGGCACGCCGGACCACGTCACCGGTGGCGCCCGCCGGCAGCGGGACGTTCACCGTCAGTCCCGCGCGCCGCGTCCCGCCCACCTCGCCGGCCTCGCCCGTGCCCGGGTAGAAGGGCCATTGGTGGGTCGAGACGTAGAGCACGGACGGGTTGTCCCAGAACAGCGCCTGCGTCCCGTTGCCGTGGTGCACGTCCCAGTCGACGATCAGCACCCGCTCGCCCTCGGCCACCAGGGCGGCCGCCGACACCGCCACGTTGTTCAGGAGGCAGAAGCCCATGGCACGGTCGGCCAGGGCGTGGTGGCCGGGAGGACGGGTGGCCACGAAGGCGGTGCCCGCGCCGCGGCGGCGGAGACGTCGATCGCCTGCAGCCCGGCGCCGGCCGAGAGGAGGGCGGCCTGCCAGAGTCGGGGCGGGCGAAGGTGTCGGGGTCGAGGGAGCCGCCGCCGTCCCGCAGAACTCCTCGAGTTGGCGCAGGTACGTCGGCGAGTGGACCCGTGCCAGCGCCGCCGGGTCGGCCGGTCGGGGCGCCACGATCTCCAGCTCACTCCCGAGCTCGCGGGCCACGTCCGCCACCCCGTCCATGACGGCGTCAATCCGGGCCGGCCGTTCGGGTGCCCGGCGCCCCCGTCGTGCCCGGACCCTGCTCCACCTGACGGCCCGATCACGGTCACGGTCGCCATCGCCGCGAGTGTAGGGGCCGGTATCCCTACGAATGCTTCCTCGCAAAGATGGCGATGGCCCTTCGTAGACGTCGACGTAGTGCTCGGCCAGGCACTCCATCGACCAGCCCTTGGCATGGCTCTCGGCTGCTTTCAGCGCATCAGGGGACGATCGCCCACTGCCTTCGGCCACATCGGCCAAGGCCACTCCCAAGGCACGGAACAGCGCACCGACGTCGCCCGGAGGGACCAGGGCGGCATGCCCGCCGGCGGCCAAGCGGTAGCCCTCGAATCGGATGCCACCACGGCGCAGCGGGCCGCCATGCCTTCGATCACCACCATGCCGAACGACTCACCACGCAATAACGGCGCGCACAGGAGTCCGCCCCAGACAGGCGGGACGCCACTTCACTGTCGGTGAAGATGCCCAGCCATCTGACCCGATCCGACTCAGGATGCCGGCGCCGCTGCACCTCGCTCTGCGGCACGTCCCCGGCCACCCACAGCACGGCCGGTCGATCCAGCAAGGGAAGGCGTCCAACAGCACGCTGAGGCCCTTGCGATCTCATGCCGTCCCAAGAACAACACGGTCGGCCGTCCGTCGGCATCGGTTCCGCCCGGGCGAACCGCTCCATGTCGACGCCGTTGAAGAGCACCTCGAATTCGCCGCCACTCGAAAGCAGGGCCGTGTCTCGAAACGCCTCGGACACGGCCACTCGGATCTGCATGCGATAGCCGACCAGCTTGGCCAAGGGCTTGAGGATGGGCACCCAGCGGCTGACGCGACGCGGTGGTAGGTGCCCACCATGGGCAGCGGCGCGGGCCGAGGATGAAACCGTAGGGGGTGACGGGCGCCAGGGGTTCATGGATGTGCAGCACATCGAACTCGCCTTTGCGCACGAAGCGCTCGGCTCGGTGGCGGCCGCTGAAATGAAATGGAGACCGGTGACGCCGACCCGTTGGAACGGACGCCGGTCGGGCTGCCCACCACGAACACATCGTCGGGGACGAGTTCTTCCTTGGCCCCTTCTCCCCCGCCATGGGATGCCCGATAAAAGTATCCTTCACCACATCGTCGTCTGGTCCCAGCACCGTGACGTGGTGACCCAGTCTGCGGAGTGCTCTTGACAGTCCAAGTACCTGACCCTGGACACCACCCGGCCGGGAGAGCGAATAGGGCGACAGCATGGCGATGCGCATGACTTCGGACTCAGGCAGCGGATCTTCAGGCAACCGGTCCTCAGGCATTGATGGCCCGATCGCTCGGCCAATTGGGCTGGTAGAGGTGCCACTGCTCGGGCGGGCGCCGAAGGATGAAGGCTTCAAAACAGGTCGCCAGCTCTTGCGTGAGGCGTGCCAACGCTTCGGCCCGCAACGAAGCTCGTCCGAGTCGTATCGAGAGGCGGCAGCACAACCCCAGTGTGCCAATTCCCGGGGCCGGCATTGACCGCCCGGCAACAGCGCCGCCCCCGTGCGCAAGGCCAAGGTCGCCGCTCCCCCCGGCGGGTGGTCCGCTCGCCGAAAAACTCGACCTCGACACCATTGCCGACCAGGTCGCGGTCGCTGACCAGCCCCACCACGGCCCGCCTTGAGGGCCCGCAGCACCACCGGCCGGAACCCTCGCCCAGGGAACCGCGGTCAGCCCATGCCCGCTGCTAATGAACCACTCGAAGAGGCTCGGGGGCTCAATGGTCTCCACCACCGCCGTCATCGGCATGTCCTCGAGGGCCAGCCAGGCACCGCCCCATTCCCAGCTCCCAACGTGGGGCAGGGCCATGACCACGCCACGGCCCTCGGCCATGGCGGCCCGCAGCAGCTCCTCGCTCTCGCCGTCGAAGCGCATCGAGGCGGACCGCATCGGCGGCGAAGGGCAGCCGCGCGCCATCGGCCCAGTAGCGGGCGTAGGCCCCATAGCTCCGCCGGCTCCACCGGCGCACCAGGGCCGATCAGGCTCGACCCGACGCATTCCGACGCCAGGACCCGGCGCATGTGGCGCTCGTTCATGGCCAGGGCGCCGCCCCACCGCGCCATGGTGCGCCCACGCCCCGGCGGCACCCGGGCACCGGTTCGGGGACATGGCCCATGGCCGCGCCCAGGCCCCTGTAGGTCAGATACTTCGCCTTGGCGCGCCACGCCGACGGCACGTCCAGACTCCCCCACACGGCTCCGGCTACGCCGGGCGCAGGCCAGGTAGAGGGCCGGCCAGGCGAGCGCGCCGGCTCCGTGATCCGGAGCCGCCCATCCCGCTCGAAGACGGCCGGCACGGGTGTGCGCGCCCGATGCCCGTCGCCGGGCCCGCAGCGTGCGGCCGGAGCGACTGCTCAGCGACTCCTGGCGACGGGCCCGCCAGCGGCCCACGGGGGCCCCTGTCCTGCTCGGACAGGCCACGCGGCACGGCCGAGCCCTCACGCCAGGTGCGCCAGCGGGATCGACCCTGCCCTCCCGCCAGGCCGCGACGCGGCGGCGGTGGCCACGTCCTTGCCCGGACGCCAGGTTCCACACCTTCACGAAGCGGGCGATGGCGGTGATGGAGATCAGGCCCAGCATGACCCACAGCACCGGGACCACGAACGCCGAGTCGAAGAAGGCCACGCCGAGCAGGATCATCCGCTCGGCCCGCTCCATCAGGCCGCCCTTGGCCGAGAGCCCAAACGATTCGGCCTTGGCGCGTTCGTAGGAGACCAGGGCGGTCACCCCCAGGACGGCCAGGGGCAACAGGGCGAGATGCCCTTCGTGGCGCCCGATCAGGTACCAGGCCACGCCGCCCATGAGGACGGCGTCAGCGACACGGTCGGTGGCCGAGTCGAAGAAGGCACCGCGTACCGACGCAGTGCCGGCCGCCTTGGCCACCGGCCATCCAGCAGGTCGTGGAGACCGGTCAGGATCAACAGGACGATGGCGATGTGCAGGTGGCCGGTAGCGACCGCCACCGCGGTAGCGCTAGCCGAAACAAGCCGGTAGCGGTAAGGACGTCAGCGGTAATGCCTCGGCGATGGAGTGCGTTACCGACAGGCCCGGTAGACCGGTCGACCGCACCGCGCCAGCGACCGTCGAACATAGAACTCCTCGTCCTGCACCACCCCGGAGGCGGCGGCATACAACAGATACAAAAGTTTATCATTCCGGGGATTCGGCCGGCCTCAACGTGGATTGCAGCCTCACGGCGGCCTCCTAACCGTGCCCAGGAGGCCAGGGCGGCGTACTGGCAACACCGCGAGTCCCTGCGAGGATGGCGGTTCGGCCATCCCACCGGCCCCCCGATCGGTACTCCTTGTCATCGGTTCGACCGACAGGGCCTGCCCCACGACAACCAGCGAAGGACAATCCGATGAGACTACGCTCGACCCTAACCAAAATCGCCTTCACTCCCCTCCTTGTCCTGGCTGTCGTCGCCCTCCTTGTCCTGGCTGTCGTCGCCCGCGGGGGTGTCGCCGACCCCGCCGGGGCGAGCACCAAGACGACCACGGTGAAGGCGGTCGAGACCGAGTTCCACATCGCGCTCTCCAAAAAGACGTTCAGCCCCGGCTCCTACACGTTCGTGGCGGAGAACAAAGGGAAGGTCACCCACGCCCTGCAGATCACCGGACCGGGCCTGCACAACGCGGCCACGCCCGACATCGCGCCCGGCAAGAGCGTCAACCTCAAGGTGACCTTCAAGAAGGGCAAGTACGACATCTTCTGCCCGGTCCCCGGACACAAGATGCTGGGCATGAACGTCAACGTGGTCGTATCCAGCACGGTCGTGCACACGTCCTCGACGACAAGCTGACACGACCGAGCCGGATGCGCACGCAGATGTCCCGGAAGTCCCAGTTCTCTAAGGACGGGTATTCGCCGGGCTTGGCGTCGGCCCAGGGTGGCGCCTAGTGGAGTCCTCCGGAGGCCAGCCCGGCGCTGCCCCGGCCTCTCCCGGTACAGTCTGCTCGGCCATCCGGTCGACCTGGCCGGACACCTCGCCACCCACGGTCCGGTACGGGTACGGACGCAACCTCGAATGGCAGCACACGCTGATCGGCACCCTGGAGTCCTCCGGACTGACCGGGCGAGGCGGGGGGGCCTTCCCGGCCTGGGCGAAACTCGCCGCCGCCTCTGCCGATGGCAGGGGGGGCATCCTCGTCGTGAACGGCATGGAGAGCGAGCCGGCCAGCGACAAGGACAAGGTCCTTTTGACCTGGGCTCCCCACCTGGTCCTCGACGGAGCCCAGGTGCTGGCCGCTGCGTGCGGCGCGCAGCGAGATTCTCGTGTGCATCCCGCAGGGGAGGGACGCCATCGCCGACGGGTTGGGCCGTGCCCTGTACGAACGGGCCACATACCGGTGCGCCCCTGTCCGCGAATACCTGGTGCGGCCCCCATCCCGGTTCGTCGGCGGGGAGGAGTCCGCATTGGCGCAATGGATTGACACGGGAAGGCAGCTCCCCGTGTTCCGGCCCGACAAGAGCGTGCCGCTGCGCATTCGCCGCCTTCCCACGTTGGTCCACAACACCGAGACGCTGGCCCACATTGCACTGATCGCCCGGTACGGATGGGAACCCTTCCACGCCCCGGGGAACGGCGGAACAACCGGGGACCTGCCTCGTCACCATCGGTGGTGCGGTCACCCAACCCGGCGTGGTCGAAGTCGACTGGGGCACACCGTTGCACAACCTCGCCCAACGGGCGCTGCCCGGCGACAACCCATCCGCCTTCCTCGTCGGCGGCTACGGGGGCATGTGGGACACGCCCACGCACTTCGCCACGCCCTACGCACCCCTGACGCTCGGTGCCATCGGGGTCGCCACGGGCGTGGGGGTGATGGTCGTGCTCGGCGCCGCCGCATGCGGCCTGGCCGAGTCGGCCCGCATAGCAACCTCTGGCCGCCGAGAGCTCTGACAGTGCGGCCCCTGTTGCCCGCGGCCTGCCGGCCATGGCCGACGATCTGTGGCGGCTGGCGTCGGGAGGTCCCGATCCCAACCTTCTGACCCGGCTCCACCGCCGCCTCGACGAGGTGGACGGACGTGGGGCGTGCCGGCACCCCGACGGAGCCGTCGCCATGGTCAGGAGCGCCCTGCGGGTCTTTGCTGCCGATGTCGACAGGCACATATCGGGGCGACCGTGCGCCTATGCCCACGCACCCTCGCAGCTCGGGGTGCCACATCCGGGCGCTCGTTGAGAGGCCCCCCTCAGGGTCGCGAGCAGTTGGCGCTCGAGAAACACGAACCGCCACGGGCTCAGCGGGCCGGGATCGATGGTCATGATCCCTGAGCTCGCCGTGGCGAGGAGAGGGGGGGGGGGGGGGGGGGGGGGGGGGGGGGGGGGGGGGGGGGGGGGGGGGGGGGGGGGGGGGGGGGGGGGGGGGGGGGGGGAAAAAAGACGGCGTAGGGACCGCCTTAACGAACCCAAAGCGCCCCGTTTCATCACATGGGCCGTGCCGTCCCATCGCCTACCGGGGAAGCTGACCCCAATCAGACGTGATGACGAAGGGAGAAAAAGCTTCGGGCCGCGGGGCCCACGGGGATTTGGCCTCCTGTTGTCTCGCACGAGATAAGCGCACGAGCAACAACGAGGAAAATGTCCGAACCGGAAATCTAGTAGAGGGCGAGATATTGGGCTACGCCCCTCTACTGAACATTGGTCTCGCCCTGGTCCCCCAACGGATGTCCGACCGTCGCTCACGCTGAGGTCACTGGACAGATTGGAGGCACGGCCTCGTACCACTTACGCCCCAGTACCGGCAAAGCGGACGGCGACCTCAACTGGCCGCCGGGCCTCGACGCCGTCTGTTCCCAATGCACCCGAATCAGCGACCAGAGGTGGACGGTTTCGCTGCCCGAGCACGCCGGCGCGAGCGGTCGTACACTCGAGCAGAGAGCTCACGCCACAGTACAGCCACACCAGGGCAGCACGGACGGAGGGACCAGTGCCACACGACCCGACCGCAATCCGAAACGTCGCCCTCGTCGGCCATCACGGCGCCGGCAAGACGACCCTCGCCGAGTCCCTCCTGGCGGCGACGGGCGCCCTCGCCCGCCGGGGCTCCGTGGAAAAAGGGACCACGACCTGTGATTTCGAGCCCGAGGAGATCTCGCGCCATCTGTCCGTCTCCACCGCCCTGGCACCGATCACGGTCAACGGGGTGAAGGTGAACCTGCTCGACACTCCCGGCTACGCGGACTTCGCCTCCGAAATGCTGACCGCCCTGGCAGCGCCGACCTGGCCGTCGTCGTCGTCAGCGCCACCGACGGCGTCCAGGCCCAGACCGAAGACGCCTGGCGCGCCGCGGCCAGGCTAGGCCTGCCCCGGGTGATCGTCATCAACAAGTTGGACCGGGAACGGGCGGACTTCGATCGCACCCTGGCCGAGATCCGCGCCAGCTTCGGAGCCGGAGTGGCGCCGGTGGAACTGCCCATCGGGGCCGAAGCTGACTTCCACGGGGTCATCGACCTACTGGGTGACACGGCCACCCACTACGACACCCCGGCGCCGAACACGCCGGTCGACGGGACCGTCCCTCCGGTCGGCCACGAGGGCCCCATCCCCGACGAACTCGTCGACGAGGAGCACGAGGTGCACGAACAGCTCGTCGAGGGCATAGTCGTCGGCGACGACGGCCTCATGGAGCGCTACCTCGGTGGCGAGTCGATCGACTACGGCGAGCTGGCGAAGAGCTTGGCCGGCGGCGTCGCCTCGGGCAATGTCTTTCCCGTCTTGTGTTGCTCGGGCCTGACCGGCGTCGGGGTGGACCGGTTGGCCCGGCTGATCGAGGAGCTCTGCCCGGCACCCGGCTCGGTGGCGCCCGTCACCGTGCTGGCCGGGTCCACCACGACCGAGATTCCCTACGACGCCGATGGCGACGTGCTGCTCACGCGTGACCAAGACGTTCACCGACAGCCACACCGGGAAGATGTCGCTGTGCAAGGTGATCTCGGGCACACTGACCCCGGACACCGTCCTCATCAACACCCGCACACGCGGCGAGGAACGCCTCCATGCGCTGCAGACACTCTCCGGGCATGCCACCACACCCACCGCTTCGGTGGTCGCGGGCGATTTCGTCGCCATCCCCCGCCTGAACGGGACACGCACCGGGGACACGTTGGCACCCAAGGGCCAACCGGTCACAGTCCCGCGCCCCGCATCCCCTCGCCGGCCCTCGCCGTGGCGGTCAAGCCGGCCACGCGAGCCGACGACGACAAGCTCATGTCCGCGCTGCAGCGGCTGTGCGATGAGGACCCGTCCCTCTCGGTGACGCGGGACGACGAGACCCATCAGACCATCCTCGGCGTCAGCGGTGAGGTGCACTTGGCCGTCACCCTGGAGCGGCTTGGACCGCAAGTGCAATGTCCACGTCGAACGGGAGGAGTTGCGCATCCCCTACCGCGAGACCATCACCATGCCGGCACAGGCCGAGGGCAAGCACAAGAAGCAGTCGGGCGGCCACGGCCAGTTCGGCGTATGCCATCTGCGGCTCGAACCGCTCCCGCGCGGCGAGGGCTTCGCCTTCCATGACGAGGTCGTCGGCGGCGCCATCCCGCGCCAATACATCCCAGCCGTCGAGAAAGGCGTCATCGAGACCATGGCCAGCGGCGGCGTGTTCGGCTACCCGGTGGTCGACATCGCGGTGACCGTGGACGACGGCAAGGCCCACTCGGTGGACTCCAACGAGGTGAGCTTCAAGATGGCGGCCGCGGCCGCCATCCGCCAGGCCATGCACGAGGCGGGTCCCATACTGCTCGAGCCGATCTCACGCCTTGAGGTGACGATCCCGGCCGACAGCCAGGGGGATGTACTGGGAGACCTCCATTCGCGGCGGGCCCGCATCGTCGGGACCGATCAGGGCGACGACGGCTTCCAGATCGTCATCGCGCTCGCCCCCACTGCCGAGCTCACCCGGTACGCGGTGGACCTCCGGGCGCTGACCGGCGGCCGGGGCTCATTCACCGTGGCCTACGACCACTACGACGCCGTGCCGGAACACCTCGCTGCCAGCGACGCCACGCCATAGGGGGCGGCATCTGAGGCCAAGACGGGCACTGCCTCGCCGGCGACGTGGAAGGAATCGCGAAGAATGCGCTCGACGGCCAGAGGTTCCAGGGGCGCGCAAACAGGTACCCTTGCCCGGTTTCGACAAGCTCCCGGGTGAGCAGAACACGCTGGGCCTCCGTCTCGATCCCTTCGGCCAGCATCTCGACTCCGAGTGCCCGGCCCAACTGCACAAAAGTGCGGATCAGGGCAAGGGCCTTCGCCGTCTTGCCGACGTCGGTCAGGAAGGACCGGTCGATTTTGAGGATGTCGATCGGCAGTTTGTCGACGTAGGACAGAGAGCAGAAGCCGGTGCCGAAGTCGTCGATCGACAGCTGTACGCCGGACGCTTTGACCACCTGAAGACGCGACGCAGTGGCGTCGATGTCACGCATCAGGGTGCTCTCCGTGACCTCCAAAATCAGCAGGGACGGATCGAGTCCGCTGGCACCGAGAGCCTCGAGGACATCCTCCACGAACAGATCGCGCTGCAACTGTCGGGCGGCGACGTTCACCGCGACCCGCAGCGGATGGCCCTCGCGCTGCCATTGTGCCGCCTGTCGACATGCCGTCTCCAGAACCCACTGCCCGACTGACACGATGAGGCCGCTCGTTTCGAGGGCCGGGATGAACTCGCTCGGCGCCAACACGCCCCGCGTGGGGTGGCGCCAACGCAGCAGCGCCTCGACACCGGTCAGGGTGCCGCTCGTCAGGTGGACGAAGGGCTGATAGAGGAGGAAGAACTGGCCTGCCTCCAGCGCGCCATGCAGATCCACGTCAAGAGAGTGACGGGCGTCGACCGACTCCTGCATCGAGTGGGCGAAGAACTCGACCCGGTTCTTCCCGGCCGCCTTGGCCCGGTAGAGCGCGATGTCGGCATCGCGGAGCAACTCCTCCGGGCTCTCTCGGCCACCGGTGGCCACACCGATGCTGGTGGTAACCCGGAGCGGCTCGTCACTTCCCTTGACCTCGAACGGGGATTCGAATGCGGCGAGGACCCGATTGGCGAGCTCCCGGGCGGGTCCGTCGGTCAGCACCACAAATTCATCGCCCCCGAGCCGACCGACCGTGTCAGCCTCGCGGAGTGCACCGGTCAACCGCTCGCCTACCTTGGCGAGGAGCTGGTCGCCGGCCCGATGACCCAGGCTGTCGTTGATGTCCTTGAAGTTGTCCAGGTCAAGGAAGAGCACCGCCACCCGGCCGCGATCCCGTCGCTCTCGCACGAGCATTTGACCGATCCGGTCGAAGATGAGAGCGCGGTTGGGCAAGCCGGTCAGCGCGTCATGGAATGCTTGGTAGTGCAGTTCCTCAGTGCGTGTCGTGACTATGGCCAATGCCCGGGCCCTGCTCGTCCCGAGGACATACATCAACAGCCCGAGTGCCAAAAAGAGTGCGATCCCGCTGATGAACAGGGCGACACTGTCCGCGTTGGCCAGCAGGCCGACGCCCGTCACGGGCGCGAACACCTTGACCCGCCAACCGCTGGCCAGGCTGATAGTCGTCGTCGCCGCGCCCGGTGAAGCGGTGCCCGCCTTGAAGGTCACCCTGGACGAACCCGATCCGTACTCGAGTGCCACGGCGGTCGACGGATGCCCGATCAGGGCCGTGTGCAGGATCACGCCCGGGAGGGTGGCGATGCCGATCCAGCCGATCAGGTCGGCCCGCCGGACTGCCACGGTTCCCGGCACGACACCACTTCGGTAGATGGCCGAGCCAACCGCCAACTCGGACACCTTGTCCAGCTTGTAGGGCACGAATGCGCTCTGGCCCGAGTCCCGGGCCGCCAGGAGATCCGGACCGAGCCAGGTCTGGCAATAATCGACGCCGACGGGGGCTTCCAACGTCTGGTGACGGATGGCGGAGGCCGCGGCCAAGCAGTAGTACGGCCGGTTCCCACCCGGAGTGATGGTGAACCCCCCATTGGCGTTCAAGAAGCCGGACGGGTTCGCTGTCTCGAACGCCTCATAAGCGCTGAGCTCGGCAGTCGTGACCATCTGCACTTCGGAGATGCTCTGCAGTGCCGGGAAGCGAGCGAACACACTCTCGGCCCTGGTCCACTGGAGGAACTCGGTCTGGGTGACGTTGGGATTGTCGCTGAAGAGCGCTCCCACGCTAATGGCCAGGTCCTGCTGGCGCTGGATGGAGAGCGTCAATACGGATGAAATCGCATGAGCGGACGCCTCGAAGGCTTGGCGGGACTCACGGGCGTGCAGGCGGCTGAACACACTTACCCCGAACACCGACCCGGCCGATCCGGCGACGATTAGCAGGACGGCGAGCGCCAGCCAGTAGCGGCGAAGTTTCATGGCATCGCTCGTCTCGGCGTCGGGATCACGGCACGTCCTCACATTTCGGTAGCCAGGCGACCGTGCCGCACCATGCGACGTAGGCCCGTAGCTTTGCGTCCCCGGATTTCCCCGGGTTTGCCGTTTCGTCTCGGAGTACACCAGTGCTCCGCTGGCGATTGTGGACCCGATTGCGGTGCGCCAATAGGGCCGAAAGTCCACTCTCCCGCTCGCCGGCCCCGTGTCGAGCGGGTCGGGAACCGGCCTCAGGCGTCGGGCCAGGCTGCGCGGAGCTTGTGCCAGGTCGCCTGGAGGGTCTCGGGCATCACACGGGTGCTGGCGACCGAGGTCATGAAGTTGGTGTCACCTGACCAGCGCGGCAGGACGTGCAGATGGACATGGTCAGGGATCCCGGCCCCCGCCGCACGCCCGAGGTTGGCTCCCATATTCAGCCCGTCGGGCTCGTAAGCCTTCTCGATCGCGCTCACCGAGTCACGCGTGGCGGCCCATATCTCCGCCGATTCGAGGTCGGTCAGGCGCGCCCAGCGCGCCGACGTGGCGCAAAGGCAACACCAGGACGTGCCCACTGCCGTAGGGGTAGGCGTTCAGCACGACGAACGACCAGTCACCTCGCCAGACCACCAGATTGTCGAGCGACGGGGGGCCGCTCTCTGCCAGCCGGCAGAACACGCATGACAGCGGATCTGACGCAAAGCCCTCGGCTCTCTCCCGCTCCGTCGCCCGTTGTATGTACTCGTGCCGCCAGCCGGCCCAGAGATTCTCCAGGCTCACGAGTCCGAACTCACGGCCAGTGCGTCCTCGGGTGAGCCTCGCCGCGCCACTTCAGCCACGACGTCGGCGATGAATGCCGTCAGGTCGACCCCACGCCGGGGCTTGTCAGTCGACGAACGCGGGTTGACGCCGACTGTCTCGGCGGCGACATCGTCCGGCCCCACGACCAAGATGTAGGGAACTTTGGTCAACTTGGCTTTGCGGATTCGGGCCTTCAAGTTGTCCGCAGCGTCGTCGACGCTGACGCGCAGCCCGGCGTCGGCACACGCCACCCGGACCGACTCGGCGTAGGCCGCGTGGGCCTCGCTGACGGGGAGCACCCTCACCTGCTCGGGGGACAGCCAGGTGGGTAATGCACCGGCATAGTGTTCGATCAGCACGGCCATGAAGCGCTCGACCGAGCCGAAGAGGGCCCGGTGGATCATGATCGGCCGGTGTCGGGCGTTGTCGGCCCCGACATACTCGAGCTCGAAGCGCCGAGGCAGGTTGAAGTCCAACTGGATCGTCGACATCTGCCAGGACCGACCGATGGCGTCGCGCGCCTGCACCGAGATTTTGGGACCGTAGAACGCACCGCCGCCCTCGTCCATCACCAACTGGAGGCCCATCTCCTCGGACACGGACCGCAGGACGTCTGTCGCCTCGTCCCACTCCTCGTCGGAGCCGATGGCCTTGCCCGCCGGCTTGGTCGACAGCTCCAGATAGAAGTCATTCAGGCCATAGTCCCGCAATAGGCCCAGTACGAAGTGCGTCGTCCGTACCAGCTCCCCCTCATCTCCTCCCGGGTACAGAAGATGTGCGCATCGTCCTGGGTGAAGCCGCGGGCCCGGGTCAGGCCGTGCACCACACCCGATTTCTCGTAGCGGTAGACCGTCCCGAACTCAAAGAATCGCAGGGGGAGATCCCGGTAGGACCGCTGTCGGCTGCGGTAGACCAGAATGTGGAATGGGCAGTTCATCGGTTTGAGGTAGTACTTCGCTCCCCCGTCAACTTCCATCGGGGGAAGATGCCCTCGGCGAACGACTCCAGATGGCCGGAGATCTCGAAAAGCTCGCCCTTGGTGATGTGGGGCGAGGTGACGAACTCGTAGCCCTCCTCGACGTGGCGTTGCCGGGAGTAGTCCTCCATCAGCCGGCGGATCGTCCCGCCCTTAGGGTGGAAGATGGCCAGACCGGACCCGATCTCATCGGGGAAGCTGAACAGGTCGAGCTCGGCGCCCAGCTTGCGGTGATCGCGGCGCTCGGCCTCCTCCAGCTGGTGCAGGTAGGCATTCAATGCCTTCTCCGACTCCCACGCCGTCCCGTAAATCCGCTGGAGCTGGGCGTTCTTCTCGTCTCCGCGCCAGTAGGCGCCGGCCACCCGCATCAGCTTGAAATGACCCAGCCGACTCGTCGACGGAACGTGGGGCCCGCGACATAGGTCAACGAAGTCCTCCGAGTTCCTATAGGTGCTGACCACCGTCCCACCGGCGTCGACCTCGTCCGCCCCTGACCCGACCGCCTCGATGATCTCACGCTTGAAGGGCTGATCGGCGAATAGTTTCAACCCCTCGCCCAGTCCGTGCTCGTGGCGGACGAAAGGCTGGTCCTCCGCGATGATGGCGCGCATCTCGGCCTCGATCCGGCCTAGGTCATCGTCGCTGAAGTGGGCACCGCCTGGCAGGGCGAAGTCGTAGTAGAACCCGTTCTCGATCACCGGGCCGATGGCGTACATGGCTCCTGGCCACAGTCGCAACACGGCCTGCGCCATCACATGGGCGGTCGAATGCCGCAGCACCTCACGCCCGGCCTCGGAGTCAGCGGTGACAATGGCCACCTCGGAGCCGTCGACCAGGGCGAGCTCAGATCCACCTGGTGGCCGTCGACGGTGGCCACCACCGCCGCCTTGGCCAGGCGGGGACCGATCAGTTGCGCAAACTCGCCGGCCGTCGTCCCCTCGGCGAGCTCCCGCTGCGAACCGTCGGGAAGCCGTACCGAAATGACGCCTGCCATTGTGCAACCTTTCCTGGTCACCCGGAAAGCTAATTCTCCGGGTCGTGTGCTCAACCAGGGTACAAGACGCCCTCGGGTCAGAGCTCCACGCCGAGCAGCGCTGCCCCGGCCTGCACGGACCGGCCGGCCTTCGCCTCCCGGTCGAGGACTTCGAGGGCACCAGGGGTGTCCAGGTCGTCGTCCAGCGCTGCCCGCACATCGGCCAACCTGGACCCCGCCGGACCCTCGCCGGCGGAGCGCCACAGCGCCAGCCTCGCGGCGGCGTGGGGCATGTCTTCCATGGTCACCCAGTCCCAGTCCTGGCGGTAGTGATGCCCCAAAAGAGCCAGTCGCAGCACCGCCGGCTCCCACTCCTTGCACATCTCACCGACAAAGACCAGGTTGCCCAGTGATTTGGACATTTTGGTGCCACCCAGGCGGACCAGGCCGACATGGAACCACAACCTGACGAAGGGCTTTTTGGTCACCGCCTCGGATTGCGCGGTCTCGCACTCGTGATGGGGGAACACAAGGTCTCTTCCCCCGCCGTGGATGTCGATCGTCTCGCCCAACTCACGCAGCGCCAGCGCCGAGCACTCGATGTGCCACCCCGGCCGGCCCGGACCCCAGCGCGACTCCCAGGCCGGCTCGTCCGGCAGCGACGGCTGCCACAACACGAAGTCCAGCGGGTCCCTCTTGAAGGGGTCCTCTGGATTGCCCCCATGCTCGGCCGCCAGCACCAGCATCTCGGATCGGCCGTACCCGCTAATGCGACCGAACCGCGGGAAGGTGCGCACGTCGAAGTAGACGGACCCACCCGACTCGATAGGCATTGCCGCTGTCGAGCGCCGACCCGATCAACGAAAGGATCTCCGAAATGGCCGACGTCGCCCGGGGCTCGGAGTACACCGGCAACAGATTCAGCATCCCCATCTCGGCGTCGAAGCGAGCCATCTCCTCGGCCGCCAGGTCCAGGTAGTGGACGCCCAAGCTCGCGGGACTTGCGCAGGATGTCGTCATCGACGTCGGTGACGTTGCGGACGCACCGGTCATGTGCCCGGCATCTTGCAGTCGACGCTGTAGCATGTCGAAGTAGAGATAGACCGCAGCATGCCCGAGATGGGCCGAGTCGTAGGGGGTGATGCCACAGGAGTACATCGTCACCAGGGGGCCGGGCTCGAAGGGCGACGACCTCCCGCCGGGCCGTGTCGTAGAGGCGCACTGTCAAATCCCAGCCATGCGCAGGGTCGAGTGCGCCTTGTAGCGGATGTTCAACGTGATGCAGACGGCGGTGAATGCCTCTATCGCCGCGGCCTGGTTCAAGCTCCCGGCGTTAAGCGGGCGCAACCCGCTCATCAGGCCGATCAACTCCTCGGTCGACCGCCGCGGCACGAGGATGGTCGGAACACACGAGCACATCCGCTTCCAACCCCGATTCCAGGTCTTCCATTTCCGACGCCGGCAGATGATGGAACGACGGCGGCTACGAAAGAGTCGGGTAGCGCCGCTTGCACGGCGGCGGCGACCGACCCCCGCGGGGGGATCAGGGCGAGCATCTCGCGGCCCTCCTTGACCAGGGCATTGGCCATGGAGATCACCACCTTTTCGGCCAGCAGATCCCGCAGCGGCTTCAGCGTGCTGATGGCGCTCTCCCAGGGGGTCGCCAGAACCACGACGTCGGCCCGGGCCGCTCCCGCGTTGTCCGCGCCCACGATGTCGAGGTGCAGGTCCGGCCACTTCGCCGTCACCTCGTGGGCTATCCCAACCGCCCTCTCCGCCTCGCGCGAGCCCAGGGTTACCCGAACCCCGGCCGCCGCCAGGCGGACCGCCAGTCCTCGCCCCGCAGGGCCCGTACCACCAAGTATTCCGACGTGCACGCCACCTACTGTCGCATAACCTCGGGGTCCCTATGGGACTCCTGGACGGCAAGCGGCTCCTGATCACCGGCGTGCTCACCGACGCCTCCCTGGCCTTCGCCGTGGCCAGGCTGGCCCAGGAGGAGGGAGCGGAGGTCGTTCTCTCGGGCGCCGGGCGGGCCCTCTCCCTCACCAAACGGACCGCCCGGAAACTGCCGACGGAGCCCGACGTGCTGGAAATAGACGTCACCTCGCCAGAGCAGCTGGCCGGGGCGGGCGCAGCGCTCGCCGCACGATGGGACCGACTCGACGGGATCCTTCACGCCATCGGGTTCGCTCCCCCGAACTGCCTCGGCAGCGGCATGTTCGCCGCCAACTGGGACGAGGTCTCCGTCGCCCTCAACGTGTCGGCCTACTCGCTCAAGGCGCTGATAGAGGCGTTCAAGCCGTTGCTGATCAAGTGCCGGGCGCCACGGAGGGGCTTCGGTGGTCGGACTCGACTTCGACGCCACCGTCGCCTGGCCGATTTACGACTGGATGGGGGTGGCGAAGGCGGCGCTCGAGTCGCTGACCCGCTACCTGGCCCGGGACCTGGGCCCCGACGGCATCAGGGTCAACCTGGTCGCCGCCGGTCCGATTCGCACCATGGCCGCCAAATCCATCCCCGGATTCTCCGATCTGGAGGAGAGCTGGACCGACCGGGCCCCCCTCGGCTGGGACGTCAACGATTCTGACGTCGTGGCGCGCGCCTGCTTGGCCCTTTTCAGCGATCTCCTGCCCATGACCACGGGTGAGATCCTTCATGTCGACGGGGGCGTGCACTCGGTTCGGTGAGGTTGCCAAACAGTTGTTGGCCTCGCCGGCCGACTCAGGCGTCGCTGACACCGCGGCGGTAATACCTGATGGACAGGGGCACTTTCTGTGTCGCAGCGTGAACGAATTATGAACACTTGCGCACGCTCGGTTGCTCTCCGGTTGCGAGTTGGTTGAAGACGACACCACTTCGGCAATCGCCATTGACTTGGTTGAAAAGTACAGCAGTCTTCGCTCAGTAAGCAGTCGACAAGGGCAAACCTCTCGCGAGAGGGGGACGCAAAGCCACGGGACTCTCCGAGTCAGCCGGGTCGCCGAAGCAGCAATGGCCGTAGCGGCCGTTTCGTAGCGATCCCCTTTCTTGGAGCAGGGAGGAAGATTGGGACGACGCGCGAGAGCTCGGGACGTTGCACCACGTCCCGCCGCCTTTCACTTGAGGTGCGTGCCTTCCGGATGACTCCTCTTTAGGATCTTGCCCACCGTTCATTTAGCCAATACGAGGCACTTACGATGACAAATGTGACGACCGGAATAACAGCTGAGGCGACCACTCGCGTCGATGTCAAGCTCTTGAAGCTGGGCATGTCGCCCCGTTTCGGTGGGCAGGACATTGACCATGCCCAAGCGCTTGCCTTCCGCCTGGACGATTGCCCGCCGATCCTGGTTGAACGGAGCACATCAACCGTTATTGACGGCGTCCATCGTGTCCTTGCGGCCAGGATGCTCGGTCGCACCACTATCGTGGCGCGCTATTTCGAAGGTACCCACGAAGAGGCATTCTTAGAGGCCGTGCGATCAAACATCGCCCACGGGAAGCCGCTCACATTGGCGGAGAGGGAAGCCGCCGCGAAGAAGGTCCTCGGACTTCATAGTGATTGGTCGGATCGACTAATAGGTGACATTTGTGGCCTGTCGGACAAGACCGTCGGTCGCTTACGAAAAACAACTGCGGATATTCCGCAGTTGTCGGCGAGGATCGGGCGAGACGGTCGGCAACGCCCCACCGATCCGCAACCGCTACGGAACCAGATCGCGGCGGCGCTTCGCGAGAAGCCGGGCGCCAAGCTCGAGGACATCGCGGCATCGCTGTCCACCTCCGCCTCCACGGTCCGCGACGTACACAAACGACTGCAGAGGGGCGATGACCCGGTCCGGCCGGACCGGCGCGTCGCGGCAGAGGACCGGCGAGCCTCAGCGCAGGGTACTCCTCCGATTCGCCCACTCCGGTCGGACGGCACGAGGCCTGCATCCAGCAAAGCCGTCGACTGGAGCAGTGATCAAGCGATTCTCGCCCTACCCGGAGGAAGTGAGCTGGCCAAGTGGCTCCAGCAGACCAGAATCAATTCGAACCAGTGGGAGGCTGTCGTCACACAGATTCCACTGGGCCGCATCCCTCAGCTAGTTGCGGACGCGGAGTCCCGTGCCATTGAGTGGACCAGGTTCGCCAAGTCCCTCGAGGCGCGAGCGAGGCAACTGAACCGGCGATCTCAGAGCTCCTAGCGATCGCCTCCACTCCGGGTGTCCGCGTGGACCGAAGCGTGGGCACCACCCAATGAAGCACCGAAGGCGCCGGCGTCGCCTGCGTTGGTGTCTGGCGGTGCTCGGCGTGATGGTCAGCGGTCGTTCTGACGCTCACGGCTGTCCTCTTTGTCTGGCCGAGCACCAATGCGCCGAGGCGCTCTGACGCCATCGTAGTACTCGGTGGGTCGGGACCAAGGCTCCAGAAAGGTCTCGACCTCGCCCGCGCCGGGTATGCCCCGTACCTCGCGGTCTCGGGTGGCGATCACACAGTGTGTCCGTCAGCACCACACGGTGTTCGGGTAATTTGCTTCGCCCCGCACCCCGATACAACGCAGGGAGAGGCCAGGGCCGTGACGGGGCTGGCCGACTCGCATCACTGGCACGAGATCATTGTGGTGTCGGGCACACCGCAGACCACCAGGGCGCGGATCCGTTTCGACCGTTGCTTTCACGGCACCCTTCTCTTCGATCCCGTTAGTCCCGGAGGTCTCGGCAGTTGGGTCCACAACGTCATCTACGAGTGGGGAGCACTCGCCAAGGCGCTGACACTCCAGCGCGGCTGCTGACGCGACACTCGATACCGCGACGTCACGCGCGTCGGAACAGCTTCTCTGCGCAGGTTAACGGTCACCGTTATCGCCGGCACGTTTTGTGCGATGTCGCGTCGGGCGCCTCGAGCGTCCCGCGTTGTTGCGCGTTGGCGTGGTCGATCCTCGTTGCATGTCGCCTAATCGCAAATGCGGGCACCGCGAAATAAATGCGCTCGATTCACGCTTCCATTGGTACGATGAATTCGCTCACGGACCTGAGGGAATTGGTGCGAATCCAGACGCGTCTCATGGCCTCGTTCAAAGCAAAAACACCAACCTCGGCAGTGACGAATTATTCCTCGACGCACACGTAGACGGGATCCGGTGATCGTGGTCGGTTGTCCAATGGCGGCTACCTAATGGACGTATTCGACCCGCCCTGTCTTGACGTCACCGAAGAGCCCCCCGCCACTGCGCTCTCCAACGACCAGTGGTCCATCGTCGTGCTACTGGCGGCCGACTTCCTCGCTGCGATTGCCGCCGTTCCCGTTGCCCTGATCCTTCTTTCGATTGGTTCTCCGGTTTCGAGCAACTCCCTTAGCAATTTCTGGAGGAATGCCGAGCAGGACTCTCTATTTCCACTGGCAATAATCGCCGCGTTGGCCCTAGGGGGGTTCTACCGCTCAAATCGGAGGGCTCCCTATGAATCCAGTTTCTCGGAACTTAAGGAACTGGCCATCGCTCTGTGTGCCGGGTGTGTCATATCCATCGGCCTCAGTGTGGTGCTGCACAGCGCCTTTGACGTCAGTGAGAGCAACTCCACGCAGTTGTTCCTGGCCACCATCGTCGTCATGGGTCTCATCGCGGGTGCACATACGACTCTCAATGCCTTCTCCCGTGGAGCACGCTCTCGCGTGATCATCGTCGGTTCGGACCCTCTCGTCGATCGAATCGCCGCCTATGTCAGCCTCACAAAGGGGGTCGAGGTGGTCGGACGAGTAGTCGATGCGCCAACCGCTGACGAGGGTGCGCTCGGAACCGTGAGCGACCTTCCTCAGCTTTGCGAGAAGTATCCCGCCAATCGCATCATCGTCGCCTTCCCGACCACAATGTCGCACGACTCGGTCACGGTCCTCCGCTCGTTGCCCGCCTCCGTTCACATCACAATCGTGCCCCGCTACTTCGAGCTGGTTTCGTGGCGGTCGCGCATGACCGACCTCTACGGTCTTCCCCTCATTGAGGTGGCACCGGCACGGTTCAGTCGGTGGGACCGTTCACTCAAGCGCGGATTCGACATTATGGCGGCTTCAATTCTCCTTCTCTTATTTCTGCCCCTCGGTCTGGTCCTTTCGGTGCTGGTGAAACTCAGTTCGCCCGGGCCGGTCCTCTTCCGACAACAACGATTGGGTCGGGGCCGCCAGGTCTTCACGATTTACAAGTTCCGGACCATGGTGCCACGCGACCCGACTGAGACCGACGAGCCCAACGAGCCCGACGAGCCCGGCACATCGATCCCGCTCCACGAATTGCGGAAGAAGGCGGCCGAAGCTTCTCGTATCACGCCGATCGGTGGATTCATGCGCCGGACTGGGCTCGATGAGATCCCACAACTCCTGAATGTGCTCCTCGGAAACATGTCCCTGGTCGGACCGCGCCCGTTCACCGAGAGCGAGTCCGAAACTCTGGTTGGATGGGAAGCTCGGCGCTTCGATCTTCGACCTGGCATTACGGGCTTGTGGCAGGTCTGCGGGCGAAACGACCTCTGCATCGACGATCTCCGTCGGCTCGACTACCTCTACGTGGCCAGCTGGTCCCTCTGGTGGGACGTCAAGATCGTCTGGGAGACACCTACGGCTATGGCTCGGGGGTTCGGTGCGTACTGATCATCGCCTCCGACCAGGGTCACCATCGGTCGCCATCGTCCACGACTACCTCACACAGAGGGCGGCGCAGAGCGAGTCGTTCTGCTCTTGGCCGAGACGTTTCCGGACGCTCGCATCTACACCTCTCTCTACCATCCCGCCGGCACGTTCCCGGAGTTCGCCGGACTCGATATCCGGACAACACCCCTCAACAGGATCCCGCTCCTGCGCAACCAGCATCGTTTGGCTCTTCCCGTTCTGGCGCCATCGTTCTCGGCCCTGCGAGTTGATGCGGATGTGCTGCTCTGCAGTTCGAGTGGATGGGCCCACGGAACCCGTACTCACGGTCGCAAGGTGGTCTATTGCCATGCACCGGCGCGGTGGCTATATCAGGCCGAGCGTTACCTGGGCCAAGCCCCGGTAACGCTCGGCCTTCGGTCGCATGACGACGGAAGGCTCCGCGCCTGAGCCGGACCGACACCCTGCGCCGCGGACGCTCAGGCCATTCCTCTGCGTGCACTCAGCCGGCCCCTGCGGCATTGGGACCGACATGCAGCCACCACGGCCCATCGCTACCTGGCAAATTCGACGGCCGTGCCCGAGGCGATCCGAGCCACCTACGGACTGGAGGCGGAAGTGCTGTACCCCCCACCCTGCCTCGCGCCCGGAGGCCCGGAACGGCAAGTGGAAGACCTGGACCCCGGATACTTCTTGTGCATCGCGCGTCTCCTCCCCTACAAAAACGTGCAGGTCGTGGCGCAGGCGGTTCGAACAATGCCCGAATGCCCGATTGGTGATCGTGGGTGACGGCCCGGCCCGGCTCGGATATCGAACGCGTCGCCGGCCCCAACGTTCGATTCATGGGCCGGGTCGACGATGCCACACTTCGCGGCCTTTATCGAAACTGCCGCCGCCCTCGTCTCCGCCTCCTTCGAGGACTATGGCCTCACCCCGCTGGAGGCCGCTTCCTTTGGTCGCCCCTCGGTCGTCCTGCGGGCCGGCGGCTTTCTCGACACGGTCGTGGAAGGAAGAACCGGTGTCTTCTTCGATTCGCCGGATCTCGACAAGGTTGCCTTCGCCATGAGCACGGCTATCCGGCGAAACTGGGATGCCTGCGAACTTGCGGTCACACGCCGAGAGGTTCTCCCTCCGAATCGTTCCAGCGCCGGATCCGCCAGATCGTCGCAGAGGAGACCACTGTTCAACCTCGCTCCCACTCAATCGGTCGACACGGCTCTCGTATCACGGCCCGGCTCATGACATCTATCCCCGGCTACAAGCAGCTGTGGCAAATGACGCGACGACCGCACAGTGCCTTCGCCCACGGAGAACGCCTCAGGCACATCGTGCGGCCAAAGAAGAGGAGGAGCATCTTCGGCATACTCGCCATGTTGAAGTCGCTCGGCCTGACCTCGTTGACTCGACGACTCGCGTGGCTGGCGAGCTGCTCGTTCGTTTCAGGTCTTTCCCAGGCCGCTCTTCTCGTCGTCGTCAGCGAACTGGCGGTAAGCAGCGCGCAGGGTGGGAATCGCCTGAAGCTTCACGGCCTATCGCTTTCACTCCATGACTCGGTCTACATATGCGTCCTCTTGCTTATGCTCTTTTCCGCCAGCAGCATGGCTGCTGCATTTGCCGGTAGTGCGATGTCGAGCACAGCCGTAGAGGCCGGCCGCGCCAAGGTCATCGACTCCTTCTTCAACGCAAGTTGGGGGATCCAATCAGCGGAGCCCCTTGGTCACATCCAACAGCTCCTTACGGTGAATTGCGAGAACATTGGCTGGGTCACCTTGGGGCTTTCCGGAGGGGTGCAGGCTCTTCTTCTCTGTAATTGCCCTCTTGATCGCCGCATTCTTCGTAAACCCGATCACTTCGAGCGTCGTTCTCGTGGCCGGAATACTGCTTTCGACCGCTATGCGACCCTTCCTCAAGTGGAGTCGCCGGGCCTCAACCCGGCTTTCGAATGACAGCCAACGGATGGCGGTCCAAGTCACCGAATATACGAGGCTGACGCGAGAGTTTCGCGTCTTCGGCGTGGAAAGAGCGGCCACGGACCGTCTCGCGGCAAGAAACCACCAGGCGGCCATCAGCTTTCGAAAGAGCCGGCTGTTGGGACAGACCAGTCCCGTGGTGTACCAATCGTTCGCTCTGGCGTTCGTCGTGGTTGGTCTCGCCGTTCTCGTCGGTCACCCAGGGAAGTGACCTGGGAGCCACTGGCGCAGTACTTTTGCTCTCACTGCGATCACTCACATACGGATCCACGATCCAATCGACCAGTCAGCAACTACGCTCCTTCGAAGGGTTTCTCGACGGCATCCAGGCGGACATCGAGCGCTATCGGGCCCGGACACCCGAATCCGATGACGCCAGAACTCCTGGGAGTTTCGATATCACCTTCGACCGAGGTTTCGTTCGCCTACGACCGAGGGACGGACGTTCTCAAGGACGTTTCGTTCCACGTGCCCAGCGGGCAGATTCTCGGCATCGTGGGTAGGTCCGGGAGCGGAAAGACGACCCTGAGCCAGTTGGTGCTTGGAATGCGACGCCCCGCTGCCGGAGGCGTCCTGGTCGGTGATGTACCCGCGGCGTCAGTGGCCAAAGGAAGCGGGGTCAGCCCGGTGGCCCTCGTGGCCCAGGAACCGATCCTCCTACAGGGCTCCATTGCGTCGAACATCTCCTTCTTTCGAGACGTGTCCCAAGAAGCAGATCGAGCACGCATCGCGCGCGGCCCATCTTCATGAGGACGTCGCGACGATGGCACTCTCGTATGACACTCTGGTCGGCGAGGGCGGTGGTGCGCTTTCAGGAGGGCAACGGCAACGTTTGGCGATTGCTCGGGCCCTCGTCGGATCTCCCCGGGTGCTCGTCCTCGACGAACCTACGAGTGCCCTCGATGGCCGGTCAGAGCACCTGATCCGCCGCACCCTCTCCGAACTTCGTGGGCACGTGACGGTCATTGTCATTTCCCATCGTTTGGCGACGGTGGAGGACTGTGATCTCCTTCTGGTGCTCGAAAAGGGTCGACGGACTGATTTCGGGCCGCGAGACGAGGTGGTCACGGGGGAGGCATTCCGACGGGTTGCCGAGGCAGCCATCGATCTGGGAATCCTGACTCCCCAAGGCGAACCGGTATGAGCAAGGCTCTGGAAGCACGCGCAGACACGCCGATGATGCTTTGCGTCGCTATCTGCACGCGGAACCGGCCCCAGCAGTTGGCCGAGTGCCTTCACTCACTTGAGTCATCGGACCTGGTGGACGAGGTGATCGTGTCGTCTGACGGCAGCGACGATGAAACCGAGACGGTTGCACTGTCCGTCGACGGAAAGTTCCGGCGCTTCAGCTTCCTGAGGGGCCCGCGTTGCGGACTGGCCGCCAACCGAAACAACTGCATCGCGGCCATACGTTCCGACTACGTGCTCTTTCTCGACGATGACGCCCGGCTCTCAGCCTCCTTCGTCGAAGTCGCACTCTCGGCGGCCGCTCCAGACCGTTTGGTCACCGGGTGGGAGCTGCGCAACAACGCAAGAGTCACCCCCCACGATCCGGATTTTCTCGGCTTCCAGCGTCTCGCACCGGGCCGGGACCCCTAAAGGGATTGTGATCAACTCAACGCTGTTCCCGACCGCATTCCTTCGATCCCGTGGTTTTGACGATTTCTATAAATTTCGGGTCCGAGGAGCTCGATATCGCGTTCGGCGCGGCCAAGCGAGGGCTCAGGATCGTCGAGGTCGACGAAGGGAACGTACACCTTCACGTTGAGAGCAGCCGTGAGGGCAACGACGAAGCCGCCATAGTTTCCCGGGTGTATTTCGGCGTACGTCGATATCGAGACTATGAGCGGAGCTGGGCGAATCTCATTCTCTTTCTCGTTCTGTCTCTGGCCAACATTCTTGGGTTCCAAGTTAAAAAGCGCCAGTTCGCCTCCCTCCCGACAGTTTCCTATGGGTTCGGCAGGGCCGTACGTGCGGCCTGGTTCATGAGGGACGAGCAATTGAGCGACCCGTGCCCCCCCCAAGAGTTGTCGGCGAGCCGGGGCACCTCGGCCACCACTCCAGCGCCCGTCAAAGGCCCTCAGCGTCCTGATTCCCACCTATCGCCGGCCGCAGGAGCTCCGGCGCTGCCTCGAGGCCGTGCTCAGCCAATCAAATCCACCGCACGAGATAATCGTGGTTCGCCGCGAGAACGACGAGGGAGCGGCGCGCGTGATCCATTCTTTCGAACATCCCGTGCACGAGGTCGTCGCCAGCGAAGGCGGCCAGGTCGCCGCCCTTTGTGCGGGGCTGTCGCAGGCATCCGGGGACCTCGTCGCGGTCACCGACGATGACACCCTCCCGCGCCACGACTGGTTGGAACGCCTCGAGGCCGGCTTCGATGATGACGGCGTGGGTGCAGTGGGCGGGCGGGACGTGGTGCACCATGGCAGTGAGATCGAAGACGGATGGGAACCTGATCGTGGGCCGATTGACGTGGTACGGCAGACCGATAGGCAATCATCATCTCGGCAATGGCGACGCCCGGGACGTCGACTTCTTGAAGGGCTGCAACTTCGCATTCCGCAAGGAGCAATTCAAGATCCCGACAGGCCTCCTCGGGAGCGGCGCCCAACCGTGCAATGACATGGCGAGCTGCCTCGAGGTGCGCAGGTCGGGTGGCCGGGTGGTGTATGACCCGACAATCGTTGTCGACCACTACCCAGGCGAGCGGCACGACGAGGATGGTCGCTCCACACCTACCCGTCGCGCCCAGCTGGACGGCACCTTCAACGAGGCCTTCACCATCTTCTCGCTCGCCCGGGAGCGACGCCTCCCCTATCTGCTCTACCACATCGCAATCGGGGACACCGCGAGCCCTGGGGCGGCGCGGAGCCTGCTCGGCCTCATCCGTCGGGAAGAGGGTGTCACACGCCGGCTTCTGAGCACGTGGGCGGAAATCCTACGTGCCTATCGACTCTCCGCGTCCTCGCCGCTCGAGATGTGGCAGCCACGTTGCGATTCCAAGGGTTCCCTCGCCTCCGCCACTGACCGACGACTCCGCAACCTGGACAATGCGGAATGGAGTGCCTGATGTTCGACACAGAAACAGCCCGTTGGGAATGCGAGATCGCGCAGTACGATGCCGATCACTTACGATTGCGCCAGGTCGCAGCGATTCTGAAGTCGCTCTCTGTCGACTCCGTCTTCGATATCGGTTGCGGTCACGGACATCTCAGGTCCCTACTCCCGGGGGTCAGTTACAGCGGGTGTGACATGATCGACGGATCCGGCAGTTCCTTTCCCTTTACTTGTTGCAACGTGAATCAGGACAGCTTGCCTCAGCAGATAGAGGATGCCTCAGCTGTGTCGTGCTCCGGACTCTTGGAATACGTGGATGATCTTCCGCACTTCTTGCCCGAGCTCCGCGCCCGCATGCGGTCAGGGGCTTGGTTGGTCGCCACCTATTTGAACATGAACCATCTCTCGCGGATCTTTGCGATGGCGGTCGGGCGCACCTTCGACGTGCACCCGGGCTGGAGAGGGTTCTACTCACCCCGATCACTCGGGCATCTGCTCAATGCATCCGGATTCAAGCTGGAGGCTCGGTACGTCACCCGATTTGGAATGGAGGAACCTTCACTCTCCGATACAGTCTCGGAGCAATTTCGTCTGCCTCGCTACGTTCCGGGCGGCTATCTATCTCGCTCACCAGCTCATCTACGTGGCGAGAGCCGTCGGGTGACACCGCCCCAGGGAGTTCACTGCGACGAGATTGCGGCTCTCAAGCGACAGTTCGTCGCGGCTCTCCGGCACGCGATAGGAGACTCCACACACGTGGCGCTCCTTGATTTTCCCTTTCATCCCAATTGCGGCGATTCACTGATCTACCTCGGCGAGCTAGCCGCGCTCAAGGAGATCGGCGTGGACATACTCGCCGTGAGCGACGCTGAGGGATTCCGGCCGGAGCACTACCTTTCGCTTCCATCCGACACTGTCATGCTGTTCCACGGTGGTGGGAACTTCGGTGGGCTTTGGGATATCCCCCACATACGCAGGAACGATGAGCTGCAGCAGCTGCGATCGTACAAGGCAGTGATGCTCCCCCAGACAATGACAACGATGGATCAGGAATGCCGACAGCAGACCCGGGCCGTACTGGCGAACCATTCCGACGTGACGCTGATGTGGCGTGACCGCAAGAGCTTCGAGACAAGTCTCACCCTCTTCCCCGAAGTTCGGTCGGTCCTGGTTCCCGATGCCGCGTTTTGCCTCTTCCCGCTTCGTCGGCCACGGGTGACTCTGCGCGCCAAGACACGTCGCCCTGCTCGCCCGGAGGGACAGGGAGGGTACCGGGCTGGCAGATGCCGCGAACGGCGTCATCCCGGTCCGGGATTGGGAGTGTGTCTTCGTGGAGAAGGCGGTCCGTCGTCTCTTACGATTCGCCATCGAGCGCGAGCGGAGCTCTTCCGCGCCGGCCGAGAATGAGGCTGCGAGGCTGGCTCTTCCATGCCTACGCACGCCTCCATGGTCAATCAGCGGCGCGCCAACTCACAGAGCAGCAATGTCGTCGTGGTGGATCGACTCCATGCGTGGATCTTGAGTGTGCTGCTGGATGTACCGCATGTCGTCATGGATACGAAGTACGAGAAGATATCTGCTGTCATCTCATCCTGGTTGCCCGGCGAGCTGAACACGCTGGCAACCGCCCCGGACGACCCACTGGCCCGAGCTCGCGTGCTTGCGGCATAGGGCACCGACCAGTGAATGATCGCCGCCGCCCCGGTTGGCCTCGGTAGTCATACCGGTACTCAATGCCGCCCCGAAGCTCGAGCGCCTGCTCCGGCAACTCGATGGGCAGACGCTGCGGGACCGGATGACGATCATCGTGGTCGACAACGGATCGACGGACGACAGTTTCGACGTCGCGAAACGGTACGCCGATGTGGCGGTCAATGAGTCGCGGCGGGCATTCCCTATGCCAAGCAACGAGGACTTGAAGAAGTGGACACCCCGTTCGTGCTCTCGATCGACGCCGACTGTGTCCCAGGGATTCTGGCTGGGCCGAAGTGCTCGTTCGCGGCCTCACTGCGGCCAGTTGCGAGGTGTTGGGTATCAGCGGCCCGGTAGTTCCAATGCCATCCCATGACCGGTGGTCGCAGCGCGAGGATCTGACGCCGGCCAGCGGCGTGGACGAGTCAGGTCACGTTTCCTATGTCGTTGGCTGCAACCATGCCCACCGGACTTCTGCGTTGCAGTCTCTGGGCGGATACCCGGTGTCACGATTCGCGGCTGAAGACGCGGCGCTTGGGATACGGGCCCGCGGCACCGGCTACTCGTTCATCTGGGCTCCCGAAGCGGTGGTGCTTCACGAAAATCCGGAGGGTTGGCGAGGATATGCACGGAAGATGCGACAGGTCGGTCGCTATCACGCCGATCTCGTCGAACGACCTCGTTCGATGGTGAAGTTCACCGCCTTTCACGGTGCACGCATGATCAAATGCGTGGGTCGCGAACTCTTCCGTGGCGACCTCTTCGAGGCCACGGCGCAATACCTCATGGTCTCGTCTCACGTCATTGCCGCATGGGACATCTGGAAAGCGGATCGGCTTGCGACCGCCTCCTCTCCCTCACCGTTCAGTGAGCACTCCTCACGGCCACGGGCGAGCGAACGTCATTCTGCTTGATCAGATGGAGTCGGATGCGGCGCTCCACAGTGCAGTCGGTGGCAGCTGAAATGAACTCGTCCACTGCCCGGCGACATCCGGTCCAGGCGTCATAGTCGTCCACGACAATGACACCGCCCTCGGATATGACGGGCCAGAGTCGATCGAGACAGACCTTCACCGATTCGTACCAATCGCCGTCGATATGAGCGAGTGCGACCGGCCAATCCGGATGCAGTGTCTCCTGAAAGAGTCCCTTTACCAAATGAATGTTGTGCGCCGATGGACTGACGGCGAAGCGGTCGAAGTTCGCCTCCACCTTCGACAGAAGCTCCGATTCATAGCCGTAGTATCGGTGACCACCGATTCCCTCTGACGCTCCTGCCACAATCGTCGCGTACCGTTGCTTGACATCGTCCCCATCGTGGTCACCCGGAGGAGGGATCATTCCGAATACGTCGTAGACGTACATAGCCCTGTCCGGGGTCTTGGAGCGAGCCAGAACGATGGCGGATCCACCCAGAGCACATCCCGCTTCGACAATGGCCCCCGGAATTCCCTGCAATTCAGCGTTCTTCGCTCGCTGACGTAGATCCCACAGGGCTTCGCATTCCAGGTAGGTGAGCTTCTCGTCCTGGACCTGAGTGATGAGCCTTTTTCCCTCGCGATCGCGTGCCCGAGCGACTCTTTCGGCGGCCTTCTTTGGGTACTTCGACATCTCCATTCCTCTGAATTCTAGCAATTCAGCCTTCGAATAGCTCAAAGTCCGCGCTGCTCTCAACGGTCTTTTCGCCAAATGGCACCACCGCTCGCCGAAGGTCCGTTGGAAAATCACCAAGTGGCGGTCACATCGATGTTGCTCGTCCGAGATCGGCTGCACCGCCGGCAGTCCGATCAGCTGAACATGTTCAGGGCCGGGGCTGCACTCGTCGTCGTACTCAACCACGTGCGTGGGCTCTTCTTCGTGCATGGAAGCGAGGTGGAATCTCACAACATCGTCTACCGGGCCTTCTACCTGGTGACGTCGCTCGGCCATCAGGCCGTCATGGCCTTCTTTGTTCTGAGCGGATACCTGGTCGGTTCGAGCATTGTGCGTTCCGGAATGAAGGATTGGAGCTGGCGCCACTATCTGAACCGGCGTCTAACCCGTCTTTGGATCGTGTTGATCCCGGCTCTCGTGCTCTGTGCCCTGATTGACCACATTGGATTTTCGGTCTTCGGCCTGCATGGGATCTACGGGACGGGTCGCAACACAAATGGAATCATTCCAGGCCCGGTGCAGCCGCAAAGCACGGTGGCGGACTTCTTCGGGAATATCTTCTTTCTGCAGGGGATACACGTTCCGACGTTCGGAGCGAACGGGGCTCTTTGGAGCCTGACCTATGAGTTTTGGTACTACCTGCTGTTCCCGCTGGTGATGCTCGTCGCCTTCGCGAAATCGCCCCTCGCCAGGGCTCTGGCCGGTCTCGCTGCGCTCGGAATCGTCGTGTTCGTCGGATCGACGATCTCCCTCTACTTCTTGATCTGGCTCCTAGGTGTCGCCGTCTACGTCGCGCCGCCCCTCGCGGTGTTGTCCTCGCGTTCGGTGTGGCATGTGTGCATGGTTGTCAGCCTGGGCATGTGCGCCCTCTGGCTGAGCGTGGCGAATTTGGTCGCGATCCGGCCCAGCGATCTTGTCACCGGGATCCTCTTCGCGGGCGTGATCTATCTCGTGATCCAGTCGCCCCGGCGCGCCAGCGACGACCTCGGGACAAGGACTGGGACGGTAGCCAGCCATCTGGCCGCGTTCTCCTTCACGCTGTACCTCGTCCATCTGCCCGTTCTGGTGTTTGTTCGGGCCGGCCTACAGGACCACGGCGTCCCCGGACTCTGGCAGCCAACCGTGACCCACTTGATGATCGCCGCCACCATGGTGATCGGTGTCGTGCTGATCGCATTCGCGGTCTCGCTGGTCACCGAGGCGCAGACGGATCGATTGCGGATGAGAGTATCGCGGGTGATTCGAGAGCCGGGAACGAGTTGATTTCCTGTTGAACTCGTGGCAATTCGCCTATGATTTAGGAACGGAGGCAACCGATTTTCTTGCAAGAAGGGGTAGCGGTGGCGGTTGACAAAGGACAAGTGCTGGCATTACCCGGGTGGTTCTCGCCTCTCGATTTCGATCTGTTCGATTGGTTTTTGTCCCAACAGCGCAAGCCAGGCGACCTCTTGGAGATCGGGGTATTCAAGGGTCAGAGCGCCGTACCGATAGGCGGTCATCAGCGCGCCGGAGAGCGCTTCACCGTCTGTGACATTTTCGAGCAATCGGATACAACGGCCTGACCCGAGGCGAGTTCGAGACCAACTACCTTCGGTTCCATTCGAAGCTGCCGGACGTCGTAGACGATTCCTCACTCAACATCCGCGACCACGTCAAACCGCACAGCTGCCGATTTATCCACATAGACGGCTCCCACCTCTATGAGTTCATCAAGAGCGACATCGAGGCGGCTTTGGACCTGGCAGACCCAGAAGCGGTGATCGTGCTGGACGACTATCGCAGCATGCACACTCCCGGCGTCGCTGCGGCCGCCTGGGCGGCCGTGGTCGAAGATCGGCTCTTCCCGGTCTGCCTCTCGGAGATAAAACTCTACGCCACCGTCCAGCCCACGGATCTGGCAGACCAGTTGGCAGCATGGTTCGAGACCACCCATTACCCCCACGGGACCCAGGAGGTACTCGGAAAGAAATTGGTGTGGGCGTTTCCCCCTCCCCCTTCCCGCCTGTCCGCCGTGACCCACCTCGTCAGCACAGCCGTAAAGGAAAAGGTCTGCTCGGGTCGTGATCGACTCCGCGCCGCGGCTCGATAGCGTTACTAGAGGAACTCGCAACCCGCTCATCGTGCCGGAATCAGTCTGCGTGACGCGGGTCAGCCGTAGCGTCGGAGGCTTTCTGCCCGATCCAAGACGCCGGCCAGAGTTGTGGCCACCGCCTCGGTGGAGAACGTCTCCTGGACCACCTTGCGCCCACGAGCCACCATCGACCGTCGTTGGAGCGGATCAACGGCCAGCTCGTCGAGGATCCTCGAGAGCTCGCCTACATCCCCCTCGGGGTACGTGCGACCACCACCAGTCGTGGCCACCACCCATGGAATCTGACCACTCTCCGCTCCGACGACGGGCGTACCGCACCAGAGGGCTTCCACCAGAACTCTCCCGAACTGCTCCTCCCACGTCGCCGTGGTGCGCGAGGGCAGAACAAGGACGTCCATCTCTGCGAACAATTGGTCCATCTCTTCGTGTCGCCGGCCCACCACGACTTCAACCCACGGCGCGCTCCTCCGAAGTTGCTCCCGCATCGCCCGTCCCCCACAATCAGTAGCCGGGCGGAGGTCTCCATACTGGCCACGGCCGCCACAGATCGTCGAGGCCCTTTTCGACTACCAATCGGCCCGCATAGCCAACCGTAAATGGACCGGATGACTTCCTTTCCCTGGGCGCGTTCCAGAGGACGGAATGGCATGAGGAACGAGGGCCACCTCGCCACGGGCGCCCCACTGAACGGCGAGGTGCTGAGCCCCGGGCGAGCGGGCCATGACAAACGCAGCCCTCCTCAAGACGTATCCCCGGCTTTTCAGGACCGGGGACGGAAGGGAGCGATCAATCGTCTCCGCCGCCTGAACCCCGAACCCCACTCGCGAAATGGTTGCCGCTGCTCCCCACTGGAGAGCCGCCAACGAATAGGGCACTTCTTCGATGACAACCAGCTTCGGTCGAAACCTGCGCAAGATCCGCATCGGATTGCGGATGTAGGCATGTCGCTGCGGTCGTCCCACGCCCACCGTGGGCACAGGGACCAAGGCGTCTTCCATTCGGCCCAGGGCATTGGGCCGGAACCCCTCGTGCCGGTAGGCGTCGGACCATCGATCGGGCACAACGAGCTTCAGTAGGGTGCCCCGTTCCCGGAGGCAACGAAAGACCTCCTGATTGCTGGGGACGACACAGGCGTGACTCACCACCAAGAGATCGAGTCCGAAGGTTGTCCCTGCTGCCCTCCTCTCATGTGCGTCTCTCTGGGCCCCGCCAGAGTCATCCGGGGCTGAATTCGGGAGACATTCGGCCTTGCCGACTCATGGTCCACTCATAAATCTCGACACACTGTGCCGCCACATTCGCCAGCTCGTACTTCTCCGCCGTACGCACCGCGTGGTTGGCCAGCCGCAGCCGCGCCGTCGGGTCATCCGCCAGCCTTCGCAGGTGTGCGGCCAGAGCGCCGGCATCCCCGGGCGGATACAGCAATCCGTCGACATCATGAGTGATGACTTCGGCCGGACCTCCGGCATCGCAGGCGACCACCGCCAGGCCGGCCGCCATACCTTCGATGACCACTTGCCCGAACGGCTCGGGAATAACCGACGCGTGCACCAACACGTCCACTCCCATCAATAGTTTCGGTACGTCGTGGACGAACCCACAGAACTCCACACGGTCACCGATACCGAGCTCCTCGACGAGATCGATCAACTGTTGCTCGTACTCCTCCTCGCCGAACATCGCGGATCCAACCAATAGGGCTACCTCGACACCGCCGGCAAATGCCTCGGCGAAGGCCCTCAGGAAGACATCTTGACCCTTCCAGGGACTCAGACGACCCACCATGGCGATCCGGATCCGATTTCTGGGAGTGTGCATCTTCACCGAGTTCCAACTGCATTAGCTCGACCGGGCTGGGCACCACCGGACTTGGCGGCATTTTCGTCACGCCGTCGTACACGACTCTCTTCCACCGATACTGATCGAGGCGGAGGGTGGCAAAGGTCGTTCGGGAGTTGGCAATGACCTCGGTCGGCAAAAACCGAGCAGCCATGCGAATCAGCGTGACGGCAAACGGGGGAAGGTAGTCCTCAGCGATCCTGTCCCGGACGTGCCAGAGGCAGGGAACGCCCGCCGCACGCGCCGCCACACCGCCATAAAGGGCGGCTTTAAGTGTATTGGTGTGGACAAGGTCGGGCTTCAACTGGCGCAGACGTCGAGCGAGCCTGATCGTGTAGGTGACGGTCGCCCACGCCGCGGAGAACGGGACGCCACCGATCCGGATCCGATCCTTTCTCAAGTTCCGGGCCCGCCTGTCCATCGGCAACACCTCCACGGTGGCGCCGGCCCGCTCGAGGACATTGACGAGGGGTCCGTCCTCGGCCAGCACAACATGGACAGCCACGCTCACCATCGTCGAGATCAACCGGCTGATCGCCAATTCGCCCCCGGATAGCTGCGCCGTGTGTCCGACCACCACTACCCTGATCGCCCCGCGGTCCGTCGATTGCGTCCCCGTCGCCTTCCCACGTCGATGCCGCGCCAGCACTTCGCGAAAGAGCGCTCTGTGCTTTTGCGCGACCATGTCCCACGAGAACCGCTCGGCGTAACTCCGGCAGTGACCGGACCCGGGGACTGCGACGGTGCCCTTGAGCACGCCCTCCAGCCGTTCGGCCAAAATGTCGGGGTCCCCGGGGGGAACAAGCAGGCCGTCCGCCAACTCGCCGAGCGCCTCACGCAGTCCACCCACGTCCGACACCACCACAGGTGTCCCACAGGCCAGGGACTCCAGGGTGGAGAGCCCGAATCCCTCCAGCTTCACGGAGGGGACAACTGACAGGTCGGCGGCCCGGTAGCACTCGACGAGGAGATCCTCGTCCACTTCGCCTATGAAGTGGACGAGGCCTTCCATATGCAGTGCGGCAACCTGGGCTTCGAGGCTGGCACGGCTGGGACCATCACCCACCACGAGCCAGTGGGCATCGCAATCCGCTCGGACGTGACCTTCGCCCAGGCCTCCACCATGACATCCAATCCCATCCTCGGAACAAGCCGACGTACGGTGACGACGACCGATCCATCAGCCGGGAGGCCGAGCCGGGCCCGAGCAGCCTCCTTGTCGCCGGGCTTGAAGTGGTCGAGGTCCACTCCCGGGTGAATGACTTCGATGCTCCAAGGGCTCACCCCGTACCTCTCGATAAGCAGCCGTCGAAACGATTGCGAGAGGACCACAAAGGCCGACGCCCTCCTGTACACCACCTTCTCGACCAGCCTTTTGAGTCCGCAGACCACCACCGATTGGCCCGTCGCCGCACTCTCATCGGCCCAAGGGCCTTGGAAGTGAACAACCAATGGGCCGATGGCGAAGCAGACCCGTTATGAACGGTAAAGCCGTGAGGGCGAAGTGCGCGTCGACGATGTCCGCACCGGCCATCTCCTCGCGGCCGGCGGAACGAATGGCGGCCAGGCGACGGAAGATCGAACCACGAGCCGGAACCACGACCTCCCTCGCCGCCTCCTCGTCGGCGGGATCCTCCTGCCCTATCGTGATCGCTCGGACCGGTAATCCGATCTGGTCCAAGGACCGGACCAAGTGCGTGAAGTACCGGTTGAGGCCCCCCCGACGAAATGACGACGACTCCAAACCCACTTCGAGGAGCCTGAGCTTGATCGATGGACCATCTTCCCTGCTTCCAAGTCCACCAGACTCCGAGCGACCGTCATGACGCCAATCCCCTAGGCAATGACGGCGACTGCCTTCCCTGCATTCCGTGAGCGACCCGATCCCCGCCACGTGCCACTTCTCGTCAAAATCTCTTCGTACACTTCTCCTACTTTCTCCGCCACGTGGTCCCACGAATACGCCTGGGCGCGGCGCAATGCGACCGCGCCCATCCTCTTCCGCATCTCCTGATCGCTGGCGAGTACGGCAATGACACGGCCAAACTCCAGCGGGTCTCTCTCCAGCGACCACGCCGGCACGTTCGTCATCGGTGTCGGTCCCCAAAGACGAGCGCCGGCGCCACACCTACCGCCGTCGACACCACGGGAAGTCCCGCAGCTGCGGCCTCGACCGTGGCCAGCGAGAAGGTCTCATAGACGCTGCAGGAGAGGAACAGGTCAGCCCCCCGGTACCAGCGGGCCGGCTCGCTGTCGGGCCCGATGAAGTCGATCAGATGTTCCACCCCATCGTCGCTCGCATAGCGTCGGAACCGCTCCGTCGTCGCCCAGTCCCTACGACCCACAGCCGAACAGCAGTTCCCTGGCGGCTGCGCCTCTCCGATGGCGGCGATCGCCACAGCAAGCCCTTTCCTATCCCAATCGCCCCCCACAAAGAGCGCCACGACATCGTCCGGACCGACACGTCGACTCGCTCGGCTGGCGGCACGAACGCCCGGTCCGGGCGAAACGCCGAGACATCCACGCCGTTGGGTGTCACCACCACGCGGGCATGGTCGTAGTGGGCATTCAGCTCCTCTGCCGTTTGCTTCGACACGGCGCCCAAGACCTCGGTCCGGGTGTCCTCGGTAGCACCAGCGTTCGGCCGCAATGGCGAACAACCGCATGAGCGCCGTGTTCGCCCTGCGTGCGAATGGACGCCCTTTTGGGACCAAGCCCTCCATTGGCCAGCCGAAAACCCGCGTGGCAGAAATGGACGGTGGAGAGTTGCGCTCGATTCCCGACGATTCCGCCGCAGGTATGCAGGATGTCGACATCGAGTCTCGCCGCATACAACGACCCAACAGCGAAGAAGAGGGGAATGGCCACTACGGCCGGCCGTCGAGGGGTGGGGATGCGGTGCCAGGTGACGACATTCGGACAGGTCGGATTCGACCGTACGCGACAGCACGACGAAATCGAATCGCCCGCTCAATCGGCGGATCAACTCGCAATGCACCCGTTCCATCCCACCACTGCCGGAGAGATCTCCGATTACGAGACCCACCACCGGGCGGAGAGCCCTAGTCATCAGCCGGACCGATCATGCGGACACGGTTCGTGAGAGCGACAGGCCGCCATCTCCACTCGCTCGTGCGTCATGCCCTGCGCTCGGAGTCGATCAGCTCCCCGCGCTCATCGCAGATCCTGCTGATCGGCCCAACCCAGCGTCAGCCAGAACAGCCAGGCGACGGAGTACAGATCCCCGTTCAACCACTGGAAGAGGGTGACGACAGCCACCCCTAGCACGGCGATGCTCAACGCATCCCGGCGGCGGCAGCGAGCCTGTAGACCGTCCCCAGACTCCTTCCGGCGACGAGGAGATACAGCATGAGCCCGACAAAGCCGAACGCGACCGCCGCGTTGCTCGGGTCGAACTCGGTCCCCAGCAGATTTGCGTTGCCCAGGTGGCTGGCCGCGAGCGTTATCGATCCCGTCCCAGATCCGATCGGCTCAGTGAAGCCCGGCGCGATACCCGACTCCACTCTCGAGAGGTGCCCCGGCAGGGTCGACTGCTGCCCCGTGGGATCGGCGAGGCCGGATACCAGGTGCGTGGTCAGCGCCGACGCCGAATTCGTCGCAGTCGCCTGCGTGCCATTGCCCGAGGCGAACTGGCTGACTCCAAAGTAAAGGACCAGCAGGAACAGAGCGCCCACTAACAGAGCGCCAGTGGGGCGCCTCCTGTCCGAGCGGCCGCCATGGCGCCGATGGCGAACACGGCCAACACGAGCGCCGTCCGCTCGGACTCGAACACCAGTGCCGTGACCATAACGCGCCACCGCGACGATCTGGATCACCGTCCACACGAACCGTCCTGGCGTGAACAATGCCACCCAAAGGACCAGGCCGACTCCGAGTATCACGGCGTATTCCTGGGCCGACGAGAGGCTCCCGAACGTCCGATCGAACCCGCCGACATTCAGGGCCGAATAGCCAGAGGAATGAATCCAGCGAAGGTCCCATGAAGGAAACCCCGCAAACTGCTGTATCAGGCCATAGACGGCATCCAACGCCGCCAGAATTGAAATCACCCGAAGAAGCTGTCGCAGGATCATGCCCATTGACGAGGACGCGGCCCACCCAGAAGGCGAGCATCGGCAACAGCACAAAAAGGAGGCCCCCAAATCCGATCAGGAGGCCGCCCTGCAGCGGATTGAAAGCCTCGACCAGGGCGAGCACCGAGAGCATGAGCACCGAAGACGCCAGCGGTGTTCTTCGGCGAAACGCTCCCCGGCCAGCCGAGATGATGAACAACGCCCCCAGCGTCGCCGGGCCGACCAGAAGAAGGGGGTCGTCCGAGACGGCTCCCCCAGCTCCCGCTCGGAATGAGGCGCCGAATCAGGCCGAGGGCAATCAACCACACGGCCAGGCCGATGAGCGTGCCTCGAGTTGACCTTCCCACCACGGCGATGACGAGAGGGAGCGCCGAAACCAGCAGCGCAGCACGAACCCCGAAATTGCTCCCGACTCCGATCAGCGCTCCCACGACGACCGCCCAGCCCACCGCCGCGACAGGAAGAAGGCCATGACGTCCAATCGGTCCGAGTGCTCCCGGGCGGCCGGCACTCAGCGTCAGTCGCATTACTCAATCTTCGCGCCGGCATCCTGTATCGCGACATACAAATTTCGAATTGCACACGGTAGAATGATGAGGTGCCAGGCGCCGCAACGGGTTCTGCCGCGACACCAACTTTCTTCGACTCCGTCGCCGTTCTCTGGCGGCGAAAGTTGCTCATCCTTCTCATCGTGCTCGTCGCTGTCGGCGCGGCCGCGGGCATCGATAAGACGCGCACGAAGCAGTACCAGAGCACCGCGACGCTGTACTTCCTGGCTCAGGGCGTCGATCCGAACTCTGGCGCCTCTACCTCCCTCACTGCGCAGCAACTCGCCACCGACGTGGAGCTCGTGCAGAGCGCTCCCGTCGCGGCGGCCGTGAGTAAGGCGTTGGGCGCGCCCGCGCCGCCGGTATCGGTGGCCCTGGTCGGGACGACACAGGTGGCCGACCTGACAGTCCAGTCCACTGACCCCGACTTCTCGGCCCGAGCGGCCAATGAATACGCAAAGGCGTACATAGATCAGACTCACTATGAGTTCGTTCTGAACCAACTGGCGTCGGAGACATCCGTCCAGAATCAGATCAACACCTTGCAAACGCAGATCGACTCCGTCCAGACCCAGCTCTCGCAGGCGTCAAGCGTCGACGTCGGCGCGGAAAGCAGTCTCCAATCGCAGCTGACCGGCCTTTACCAGCAGCAGTCTGCGCTGAAGACACAGCTCAGCCAGATCCAGCTCGTCACCGCCCAATCCTCGAGCGGGGGGCAGGTGGTAAGCGCTGCGGTCGCGTCCAAGGTCCCCTCTTCGCCGAAAACCGGCCGTGATATCGCTCATCGCGATCGTGGCCGGCTTGTTAGTGGGCATTGGGTTCGCCCTCCTCCGCGACAACCTCGACGACCGGGTCCGGGGCAAGGTCGGGCTCGAGCAGCTCGTTCCCGGGATTCCCGTGCTCGGTGCTCATTCCCGTGATCAAGGAATGGCACAATCGCAAGAAGCCTTTCCTCGTGACCCAAGCGCACCCGAAGTCGCCACCTACCGAGGCCTACCGAGGACTCCGCACTTCCGTACAGTTCATGGCGTTGGCGAATCCGACCAAGATCCTCCAGATCACCAGTCCTTCGGCCGGTGACGGGAAGACCACGACCTCAGCGAATATCGCGTGGATCATGGCTGAAGCGGGTCAGCGGGTGGTGTTGGTGAGTTGTGACCTCCGGCGGCCGCGAATACACGAATTCTTCGGGCTGCAGAATGACGTGGGATTCACCTCCGTCTTGTTGGGAGAAAGCACCCTCCAGGACGCTCTCGTTGCGGTCCCCGGACAACCTCAACTCCGCCTGCTTCCGTCCGGCCCGGTTCCGCCGAACCCGTCTGAGCTCCTGTCGGGCGCCAAGGCCCATGAGGTGTTCCAGAGTCTCAGCGATCTCGCAGACATCGTCGTCGTGGACAGCGCGCCAATCCTTCCGGTGACCGATGCCGCAGTGCTGTCGACTCACGCCGATGCTGTTCTTATCGTTGTGTCCGCAGGGGTGGACAAGCGCCGTGACGTCGTCCGTTCCGTGGAGATGCTGAAGCAAATCAATGCCCCGATCGTCGGCACGGTGTTGAATCGATCACCCGAGGCAGATTCGTATGCGTATTCGCGCTATGGCTACGGCTACGGCGAGAATTCGTCGGAGAAGCCCGCCAAGGCGGACAGGAAGGCGACCGAGACATCGATCGATTCCACGCTTTCTGCGTCCACCAATGGAAATGGCCACGGCAACGGCAACGGCAACGGCAACGGCAACGGCGGCATGAACAGCGCCCACCAGGTCGAACTACTTCTCAAGCACTTGGAAGACATTGATTGGACATACACGGGCCGACACGCCAAGGTCGGGAGATCGCCTACGGAGCCGACAGAGCCGACACTGTTTCCCCCGCGGAATGGAGACCTTCCACGCGAGTAGTCGAGCGTTCAAGCTCCGAGTCCACCCCTTACCGCCACCGCGGACAACGCCGCGCCCACGCGTACCGCCACGGGGTAAGCCACTGGCGGAAGCACCGGCTCCGAACGCAGCACGGACACCGACGCCGCGCCCGACACCACGCGAAGCGCTCGCGGCGAACGGTCCTCATGGTGGCGGGTGCTGTGGTGGCGGTTGCCATCGTCTTCCTTCTCGTGGCCGGACTCTCTGCGTACCGTTCCCTCAGCAGTGCCCGCACCTTGCTCAACGAGGCGCATGCCACCATCACCAGCTCCATCAGCAACGAGAACGATTTCGTCTCCCCCGCCGGCCGCGCATCGGCCCTGGCTGGACTCGACCAAGTGTCGGCCGAAGCCAGCGAGGCCGACCAGGAGCTTCGTTCCTCGTTCGGTCTCTCGGCCCTCGGGGTGCTGCCATTTCTCCACACCCAACGTCGGGGACTCCTCCAACTGGTCGACAACTTGGGAGCGTCGGCGACGACCGGTGGCACCTTGCTCCGACAGGTGAACGCCCTGGCAAGCACGAGTAGCGGTACCGACGTCAGCATCCCCCAACTTCGCCAGCTCCAGACGACCGTCGCCATGGCCCACGAACAGTTTGCTGACTTCGACCGGCCGACGGCCGGTCTGTGGGGGCCACTCGGCACGGCTCAACGGCAGTTCGACCACGAGGACGCCAAGATCACCAACCTCCTAGGCGATGGGAATCGGGTGATTTCCTACGCGCTCCCCTTCCTGGGTGCCGACGGTCCTCGGACCTACCTGATCGCGGCGGAGAACAACGCCGAGATGCGGGACGAAGGCTCGGTCCTCTCCTACTCATTGATGCATACTCTCAATGGCGCGATCACTGAGACGACTGGCGGGACGGTGGGGACCATTGAGCTGTCGGGCCTCGCTCCCGGCGTCACCCTGCCTGAGGGAACCCAGGCCGTCTTCGGCGCGCTGTACCCGCCGGGAAACTGGCAGTCCGTGAACGCCAGCGCCGACTTCTCATTCAGCGGGAGTGACATGCAAGCCATGTTCTCCGCCGCTACCGGGACCCAGGTCGATGGCGTTATCGGTATTGACGTCGTCGCACTCCAGGCGCTACTGAAGCTGACGGGTCCCGTTGCAGCGCCCGGCATACCGGAACCGGTGACGGCCCAGAACGCGTCCGACGTCTTGCTGAACCAGCTTTATGCGGGACTCCCGCCCGAATCTTCCCAGGTTCCGCGAACGCGAAGAGCTCTCAGCGGTCGCCTCGGCGGCCTTCCACCAACTCGATGTGGGGAAGGTCGACGTAGCCGCGCTGGCGCGGACTTTGGCGACCATTGTGGCCGGGCGCCATCTGCAACTCTGGGACATCAACCCCCAATACGAGCGGACGATTAGCGCAATGGGAGCGTCCGGCGACATCGATACGGTAGATCCCACCCGTACATTCCACGTCGCGGTGGAGAACGTCACCAGGACCAAGCTCGACTACTTCGTCGACGTCGCGATATCGGACACAGTCACCATCACACCGGACGGAAGCGCCCAAGTGGACACGTCTGTGCAGCTGACCAATCACGCGCCGGCAGGGCAGGCACCGAGCTACCAACTCGGTCCGGACGGGCTCAGTTCCCATGTGGCCGGGGACTACGTAGGCCGAGTGGTTCTCTGGGGCCCTCGCGGATCCGCGGAGCAAGGAAGTGTCGCAGAGTCGGGGCTCTCATTGGCTGCTCCCATAGACGTTCCGGTGATGCCGGGTCAGTCGGCCGCGGCGCACTTCGAAACCACGATCCCGAATGCCATTCGAGATGGCAAGCTCAATCTCGTCTTCATACCGCAGCCGCGCCTCACTCCGGAATCCCTGAGCGTGCACGTCGTGGCCAACGGGCTGCAAAGCGGCTCACGATCCACCATTCAGACCACGCTGACGAAGACCACCACGATGAGTTGGAGCTTCTAGGCAGTACCACCACTAGTCGCTCTTTTGATGAGTGATGGTGCTTTATACCGAGAGACCTCCGCGACTGGTCAGGGCCAGACGAGCGAGTGCAGCGTGCCGGTGAGCATCTCCAGCTCATTGAGCATGACCCGATAGTCCTTAGCCCTGCCTCCCATGGGATCGGGGATGTCATCGAGCGGCGAGTCGCCCATCAGGTCCACATGACGTCTTCCCTCACCTATGTGCGTAAGCCAGTCGGCCAGAGACTGTTCCGGGCCGCGCGGGCCACCCTGTCTACCCCGGCGGACGATCTCGCGGAGGGTGAAGGACCTCGCGAATGCGGGAGGGTCGGCCAGGACGACTTCTCGTACGTGTGACCGTTCCATGCCGATAACCATGTCGGCCCGTGCCACTGTGCCGGCGTCCATTCTTCGGACCGCGTGGGAGCTGAGGTCCAACCCAAAAGATGCACCCTCGCGTCGCAGGTCGGACGGCACCTGCAGTACGGTTCCCGAAGTACCTGCCGACTCGACCGTGACATCGGCCGGACCGAACTCGGACAGGCGGCGGCCCAGAAGTCTCTCGGCCGAAGGCGAGCGACACAGGTTCCCCGTGCAGACGAAGAGCACCATGACCATGCCGTTTACCTTCGCACATCGGCGGTGGGGTCGTGGAGGACGGTCCGCTCCCATTAGGTTTGGATCAAATGGATGAGAGAGACCCAGGCCCGGCAGGTTGTCGCTGATGGGCATGCCGAGTCACGCCATGGGTGGAGGACGCGGGGGCGGTATGTCGGGCATGCGTTCCCTCCGGCGGGATCGATCGATTCTGCAGCACCGCGTGAAGAAGGGCACGGCGCGTCGGATGTTGACGTTCGCCGTCCCCTACAGAAGGATCCTGGCCGTATTCTTGCCCGTGGTAGTGCTCGACGCGGTAGTCGCCGCTATAAACCCGCTGATCCTGCGGGCCCTCATCGACAACGGTATCGAGCAGCACGACGCCGACTTGGTTATCGGGTTGGCCTGTCTCGCCGGCGGCCTGGCTCTGGTCGACGCCATCCTTTCGCTCACAGAGCGCCGCATCTCTGCGGTCATCGGCGAGGGTTTGATCTTCGACATGCGTTCAAAGGTGTTCCGGCACATCCAGAGCATGCCCCTGGCCTTCTTTACCCGGACCCAGACCGGCGCCCTCATCAGCCGGCTGAACAACGACGTTCTCGGCGCGCAACAGGCCTTCACCGATCTCCTTTCGAACACGGTGGGCAACCTGGTCACGGTGGTCATCGTGCTGGCAACGATGTTCTATCTCAGTTGGCAGATCACCCTCGCCGCGCTGATACTTCTTCCGGTCTTCCTTGTCCCGGCCCGCATGGTGGGACGACACCTGGGCTCGCTCACCAAGGAGGGCTACGACCTTAACTCCAAAATGAACATGGTCATGCAGGAACGCTTCAACGTCGGCGGCGCAATGCTCGTAAAGCTCCTGGGGCGGCCCCAGGTGGAGGCGGAGTCGTTCGATGCCAAGGCAGCCCGGGTGCGCGACATCGGCATCCTCCAGGCTACCTACGCGCGTATCTTCTTGGTGGCGTTGACCCTCACTGCGTCGATGGCGACCGCAGTCGTCTATGGCATCGGCGGCGTGGCCGCCGTGCGGGGCGCCCTCCAGGTTGGCACCCTCGTCGCCCTAACCCAGTACCTGACTAGGCTGTATGGGCCGCTGACGCAGCTCTCCAATCTTCAGCTGGATGTGGTGACAGCGCTGGTCTCCTTCGATCGACTGTTCGAAGTGCTCGACATCGTGCCGATGATTCAAGAGGATCCCGATGCCGTCGACATTCCCCGAGGTGCCGTCTCCATCGAGCTGGAAGGGGTCCACTTCACCTACCCCGGAGCCGAGGAAGTCTCTCTCGCATCGCTCGAATCGGTGGTCGTGCTCGAGTCCGGCCCCCGCGACGAGGTGCTGCACGACGTCTCGTTCCGGATCGAACCGGGTCAGATGGTGGCGCTGGTCGGGCCGTCGGGTGCGGGCAAAACCACCATCTCGTCACTGATTCCGCGGCTCTACGACGTCACTGCGGGCACACTGCAGCTGAATGGCATCGATGTCCGTCACGGCACGATGCAATCGATTCGAGACGTGGTGGGAGTGGTCACCCAGGATCCCTACCTCTTCCACGACACGCTGCGCTCCAACCTGCTGTATGCCCGTCCCGAGGCGAGCGACGGGGACGTACTGGCCGCTCTGGCCCACGCCCAAATCGGTCACCTGGCCTCCGAGCTCCCCGACGGGTTGGACACCGTCATCGGCGAACGTGGCTATCGACTCTCGGGTGGCGAGAAGCAACGGGTGGCCCTGGCCCGCCTCATACTCAAGGCACCGGACGTCGTGGTGCTCGACGAAGCCACGGCGCACCTGGACTCTGAGTCCGAGGCCGCCGTGCAGCGCGCGCTTCGCGAGACCCTCAGCGGTCGCACCTCTTTGGTCATCGCACACCGGCTCTCGACCGTCCGCGACGCTGACCTGCTGCTGGTCATCGACAACGGACGGGTGGTCGAGCGCGGCACCCACACCGGCCTGCTGTCCCAACAGGGGCTGTATTCCGAGCTCTATCGCACTCAGTTCGCCGACCAGGAGTCCGGCGACGAGGAGCACGGCGGGCCCCAGCCGCCGCCGGTCTGACGGCCTCAGGCGACCAGTGGAACTCAAACTAGGATGGTTTTCCTCGTCGAGGAGGGACCGACGCCGGTGGGATGGCGTCCTCGGAGCCGTCGCCTTCAGCGCATGGATCGGCTCGCTGTGCCTCATCGCCGAGGAAGCGAACCGTGATAGGCGAGCATATGGAGATCCCGACGTGCGGACGAGTGTCCGCGGTATCTCGAGTGCGGCAGTCCGACGCTGAACTTCAACCGCCGACACCGAGCCCGCGTTGCGGCTGGGCCGAAGTACGACTGCGCCGCGAGGTGCGGGGACCGTCCTGCTCGACAATGGTCAGGAGTCGCATCGAGGCAGTGGCACGCGGCCCACGCTGGTCGGATAGTCGTGGTCGAGCTCCATCCACACCATTCCTGACATTCTCTAAGGGACGGGCATAGTCTGCCTAGTCATGGACCTCCACGAAGCCTTGTATACGACCCGCGCAATGCGAAGGGTGAAGCCCGACCCCATCCCGTACGACGTCCAGGCCAAAATCCTCGATGCTGCGGTGCGAGCGCCGAGCGGAGGCAACCAGCAGAACTGGAGGTTCCTGCTCCTCGACGACCCGGACAAGAAGGCGGCGCTCGCTCCTCTCTATCAACACGCCATGGGGCAGCTCTGGGAGACGATCTACAAGCCCCAGCTCGATGCCGCCCACGCCGACCCCGATAGCCCCGAGTCGAAACTGTTCCTGCGCGTGCAGCGGTCGGCCCAATGGCTCGCCGACAACTTCGCCCAGGTCCCGCTCTTTCTCTTCCCCTTCGCCCAGCACGATCCGAGCGGCGGCTCCATCTTCCCGGCCGTTTGGAGTGCCATGCTGGCGGCGCGCGCTGAGGGGGTCGGCAGCTGCATCACCGCCCTACTGCAGTTCTTCCACCCGACCGAGACCTTCGAAATACTCGGCGTGCCGAATGACAAGGGCTGGAACTTGGCCGCCACCGTCAGCTTCGGCTATCCGACCGGGAAGTGGGGAGTCGCCGAGCGGCACCCCTGTGACCACGTGGCCTATCGCAACGCGTGGGGTGACGATGTCGGATTCACAGTGCCCGAACCGCTGTGGCCCGCCTCGACGTGACGAAGGTGCGGCGCATGGTCGTTCGAGGCGACGCGCGACTTCCGGTCATGGACTGGGGCGGCGACGGGCGGCGGACGGCGCTCATCCAGACTCAGCCGCAGGCAATCGCTAATGCCATCATCCGCCTCAGAACCCTTGCGTAGAGGTGGCCACCTCGACCGTCGTCGCGCCGTTCGCCGGCACTGTCCTCAGTGTGGCCGTTGGACCGGGTGATCGGGTCCACGTGGGGCAGTCGCTCCTGACAGTTGAGTCGATGAAGATGGAACACGAGGTGGTCGCGGTGCACTCGGGTACGGTCCGTCGAGTGGCGGTCGGACCCGGCGATGCGGTGGCGGCAAGCGCTGTGTTGGTCGAGGTGGAGGAGGGGGTGGTCAGCGCACCCGAGGAGCAGACCTCTGAGGTCCCCTCCCCCGCCGCGGTGCGGCCCGAGCTGTCTGAGCTGCGGGCACGGGTGGACAACACCCTCGATGCCGGTCGCCCCGATGCCACGGCACGTCGTCACGAAGTCGGTCGGAGGACGGCCCGAGAGAACATCGCCGATCTGTGCGATCCCGGTAGTTTCGAGGAGTACGGCGCCCTGGTGGTGGCGGCACAGCGGGCGCGCCGCGACCTCGACGATCTCATCCACAACACTCCGGCCGACGGCCTGATCGCCGGGATCGGTCGCATAAACGGGGACTACTTCGACGATGCGCACGCAGGCGCCGCTGTCGTTGCCTACGACTACACCGTGTTGGCCGGCACCCAGGGCCAGATGAACCACCGCAAGAAGGACCGGATCTTCGGTCTCATCGAACGGTTGCGGCTGCCCGTCGTCCTCTTCGCCGAAGGGGGTGGGGGTCGACCGGGTGACACCGACACAGCGGTGGTCACGGGCCTCGACACCGAGGCATTCGCCCTCTTCGGGGGGCTGAGCGGCCTAGTGCCGCTGGTGGGCATCGTCTCGGGGCGTTGCTTCGCCGGAAATGCGGCGCTCCTGGGCTGTTGCGACGTGATCATCGCCACTCCCGACGCCAACATCGGGATGGGAGGTCCGGCCATGATCGAGGGGGGTGGCCTCGGCGTTTTCGCACCCGAGGAGATCGGCCCACGCTACGTCCAAGTCCTCAACGGCGTGGTCGACGTGGAAGCGGACGACGAGGCCGACGCCGTCCGCCTGGCCAAGCAGTACCTCTCCTACTTCCAGGGCACCCTGACGCAATGGTCCCGTGCCGACCAGGAACTCCTCCGTGACTGCGTGCCCGAAGATCGGCGCCGGGCCTACGACGTGCATGCCGTGCTCGAGCTCCTCGCCGACAGGGGATCGGTGCTCGAGCTACGGCGGCAGTTCGCGCCCGGAATGGTCTCGGCACTGATCAGGTTGGAGGGGCGACCCGTCGGCGTGTTGGCTAACAACCCGGTTCACCTGGCCGGAGCGATCAACGCCGACTGTGCCGACAAGGCAGCGCGCTTCATGCAGCTGTGCCAGGCCTTCGACCTCCCGCTTCTGTTCCTCTGCGACACGCCGGGCTTCATGGTCGGACCCAAGGCGGAGGAGACCGCCCTGGTGCGGCACGTGAGCCGGATGTTCGTCACCGGCGCCAGCCTCACCGTGCCCTTCTGCACGGTCATTCTGCGCAAGGGCTACGGGCTGGGAGCACAAGCGATGGCCGGGGGGAGCTTTCGCCGACCGATCTTCACGGTCGCCTGGCCCACCGGTGAACTCGGCGGCATGGGTCTCGAGGGCGCCGTGCGTCTCGGGTTCCGGCGCGAGCTCGAAGCCATTGAGGATCCCGAGGCGCGTGAGGAGGCCTATACAGAAATGGTCGAGCGGGCGTACGAACACGGCAAGGCGCTCAACGTCGCCGCCCACTTCGAGATCGACGACGTCATTGATCCGGCGCACTCGAGGGACCGGATCGTCCATGCCCTGCGGTCGGCGCCCACACCCCCGTTGCCACAAGGGAAGCGGCGTCCTTTCGTCGACCCCTGGTGAGTCGATCCGGCCGACAGGAGTGCGCCTCGGCTCCTCCTTACGGGAGATCCGAGCAGGTCAGCAGGGTCGGGTGGGCCTGACGAGTACTACGTGAGACAGCTGGGTACATTCGAGAGCGTGTCGGTGAAGGGCCATGTGATCTCGTGTGACCTGTGTGGTCAGTCGATGGCGTGGCCGACTGCCAACAAGCATGCCGACAGCACTCCCGTGCCCGTGTTCTCCTGGGAACCGTCCCAACGACGCAGGGGTACGATCTCGCCCGGGATCGATGATCGTCCGGTGAGCGCCTGAAACACGGTCCACGCCTTCCTCATCAGTGCCCTGGTGTTGAATGTCTTGGCAGCGTTGAGGTGACCCCGCCCCGCCAGATCGACGAGACAAGGTCCTGTCACTCCGAGTCGAGCTGCGCCCGGGCAGGCCGAAGCGGTTCCAGGCAGGCATCCTGGCCGTGCCAAGATGCAGTTTCGCGACCGGTGGAGCGGCATGAACACGACGTCGACGGTGGTACTCATCCTGGCTGTTTTCGGGGCCAGCCTGGTGGAGATGGTCGAAGCACTCACGATCGTCGTGGCAGCGGGCGCGACGAGGGGCTGGCGCTCCGCGCTGGAGGGCGCCGCCGCGGCCGTCGCCGTGCTCACCGTGCTCGTCGCCGCCGTAGGGGTGCCGCTGATCCACTACGTGCCGATCGACGCGTTGCGCGTGGTGGTTGGAGGGTTGCTGCTCGTGTTGGGCCTCTCCTGGCTCCGTAAATCGATCCTGCGCTCCAGCGGCTACAAAGCGATGCACGACGAGGACGCCATCTTCGCCGCCACCACGGCGGCGCTCGCCACGGAAGGGCCGTCCCAGCGAGCGGCGCGCGACGCGGTCGCTTTCGCCGTGGCCTTCAAGGGCGTGTTCCTCGAGGGGACCGAGGTCGTGCTCATTGTGGTCAGCCTCGGGTCCAGCCAGCACCGCCTCGGCATCGCTGCACTCGCCGCGGCTGCGGCTGTGCTCATCGTCGCCGCAGTCGGGTTCTTCGTGGCCAAACAACTCTCCTCCGTGCCGGAAAACACGATCAAGACCGTGGTCGGCATCATGCTGACCAGTTTCGGGCTGTTCTGGGTCGGCGAGGGCGCAGGAGTGCACTGGCCGGGCAGCGACCTCGCCATCATCGCCCTGATCGGGCTGTTCACCGCCGTGACGCTGGCCTTGGTTGTGGTCCTCCGTTCCCTGCGACCGGCGCTGCCCGTGGTACCCGCGGCGGGACAGTCCGCGTCACAGCCGGGTGAACAGTGAAGCCGCTTCGCCGCGGGGCGCGTGCCTTTGGGCACTTCTGGTGGGACTTCCTCATCGGCGACGCTCCGGAGCTGTTCGCGGCCACGGTGGTCGTGATCGTCATGGCCATTTTGCTCCGTCACCAGCACGACGTCGCCGTCGTCATCCTGCCCCTGGCGACTGTGGCGTTCCTCGTCGTCAGCACGCTGCGGGGGCGAGGCGGTTCCTCGGGCACGCACTGAATCTCAAAGTCTCAATCTCTTGTTGAGGTTGAGCGTTCTCCGGTCCCCGCGTGCTTCCGCCCCCTTGGCTGGGCGTGCGAGTTCTATTGCAACTGCGCTATAACAACCGCATAGACCCGAAGCCAATCCTGTCCCCAAGAGTTCTATGGCTATCTGCCCATAGAAGGGCATAAAGCGCCTGGGGCGAGGCGAGGTGTCCGTCCTATAGCTCCAATCGTTCACGAGAAATCATGAGGTCGCCCGTCGCTCATTGATCGGAGCCCCAGAAGGTCTGGCGGAGCCATTTCGACGGGTTGGAGATTGCAGACTCGCCATTTGCTCGATTTGGGGTGGTGGTTTTTGATCCTCGAGACGTTTCGGGGCGCGCGTCGTCAAGCAGGTGCCGACTGACGGGCGATGAGATCGCTCAGCAGAGCGCCGCCATCTTGGCGTAGGCGCCGATGAGGGCATCCGCGCTCGGCCAGCCGTCGAGGATGCGCACGATCCTCTTGCGTGCGCTGTGCACCAGTCGACCGGGCGCGTGGAACAAGCCCCAGCGCAGTGCCTTGGGCTGGGCCTTGCTCCAGAAACCGTCAAGGCACAACAGCTGGAACCAGCGGACGAGGTCGGCGGCCAAAAGGACTGTCGCCATCCAGGTGCGGTTGGCCTCGATCTTGGTGAAGGGGAACGACAACAGGCCCGAGTCCTTGAGGCGCGAGATGTGCTGCTCGACATGAGCGTGGGCCCGCATGATGCGGTCGAGTTCGACCGGGTCACCGTCTTGGTCGGTGTAGAAGCCCCAGTAGCGGTACTCGAGGCTCGGGAACAGGCTGTGCTGGACACCGGGGTGCAGCGGCTCGCGCCGGACAATCAGCCGGGTGCCCTCGGGCCAGTCGGGCAGGGCGACGAGCTCGGTGAGCTCGATCACCGCGGCACCTTGTCGGTCCTCGCCGTTTTGCGTGACGGCCTGGTCCCAGAGATCTTCGAAGCCCAAGGTGTCGAAGATTGCACTGTGAATCTGACGATTCGAGCGGCACACGACGGAGAACCCGACATTGCGTGACCGGCAGGCGGCCGCGAACTTCTCGGAGCACCCGGCCGAGTCGGCCCGGACGACCACAGTGCGCTGCACGAGGGAGGGGTCGTCACCGGGGCGATGCCCAAGGGCGATCTTTTCGGGCAGCTGGGCGATGGCATCGTCGAGCACCACGACGTGGTCGGCGACCGTGTTGGCGCCGGCATTGCCCGGACGAAGCAGCCCAGAGAGCGCATCACCGGTGCAGTCGGCGAAGCACAGCATTGGATGGAACCCGAAGCCCCCCTTGTAGTGAGGTCCGGTCAGCTCCTTGTTCTCCGAATGGATCTCAATGAGCGACGCATCGATGTCGAGATAGATCGGACCCACCCCCTTGGTGGCCGCCGTTCTGCGCCATACCTCGTGACGTACCTCGGCGACGCCGAGGGAAATGGCCTTTCGCACCTCGGGGGTGATCTCGTGGAAGGTCCGGTACAGCGTCGAGTCCGATGCCACGTGCCCGAACAGGTCGCCCTGGGCGCGCAGATGCTCGATGTCGGCACAGCTCTCGCCCCCTCCGGCCAGCATCAACGCAGCGTGGACCAAGACCTTGCCCCGGTCGTGCAACGGGGCTCGTTCGGCGGGAATAGGGATGCACGCGGAGAGGTGCTCACCGAGCCCCAATCGGTCGGCAAAATGACCCAATGCGTGGAGCCCGACGTGGGCCACGACCTGGTCGCCTCCCGATTCCACAACGACGGGAAGCGTGCTGGTAGTTTCCATTTCGTAGGTGCCCTTCTTCTCCTGGTTCTTGAAGACTTCGCAATCCTCAGAATCCCAGGTGGGAAGGGCACGTACGCGGATACGCGCCTATCGGGTCAGGCGGCCGCGTGAATGATCGGAGCTAGCAAAGGGCGAGTAAAGGAGCGGCCCGATGGATGCTCCACTGCGTCGACCGGGGGACCCTCGAATCTCTCGTCGTAGGGTTGACATCAAGCTGCCCAGCTCGCGTTGCCCATCGCAGTGGCGGGAGCGGGCCTGCCAACGCTGGCGGCAACCACCGGACAGGCCAAGGCGTATGCCGAGCGGCTGTTCACCTTTCCGGAGATCGGTTCCCTCACGACCCCCAGGCGATCGAAGCCCTTCAGCAGCCAGCGAAGGATGAAGGCGTCGTCTGGAGTGACGAGGCCCTGGCCCTCATCCTCCAGGTGACACAGTGCTCTCCGTACTTGATTCAGCAATTCGGGCTACAGGCACGGGATGTTGCAGATGGATCGAAGGAGATCACGGCCGACGACGTGCGACGAAGCATCCCCCTCGCCATGGCCGAGCTCGACGATGGTTTTTTCAGGGTCCGGGCGGGCGCCTCGACACGCAACGAGCAACGGTACATCCGGGCCATGGGACAGCTCGGACCGGGTCCCGTGCGAACGTCTGATGTCGCAGGCGCGCTCGGGCGCCAACCGGCGGCTATCACCCCAATCCGGGAAGCGCTGCTCAAGCGTTCTCCCTGCTTCGTGCCCCGGCGGAGTACATCGACTTCACCGTTCCAATGTTCGGTGACTACATGATGCGAACCATTCCGGCGTAAGCAGCAAGCAGGACCTTCGGCCTTGGCTCGCCGGCCGCAATCCTTGCACGGCAGCCCGAGCTTGAACGGGCTGAGGTTCCGCAAGCCCAATACGGCTGGCTGACCCCGCCTGACTTCGCGCAGGGTCTTCCTGCACGGACCGCAGCTCATGCTCTCAGCTTGCAATTAAACCTTCGCCCTACCCGCTGACGGCTTCCTTCAACAGCAGTTCGGTGGCCTTGGCATCCACCTTTCGGATCTGATTGAGCAGGGTCTTGATGCGGCGGTCGTTGCCGATCCACTCCTGATAGAGCTGTGCTTCTTGGTCAGTCAATCGCTTGGTCACGGTCTTGGCGTTCACCTTGGCGGTCCACTGCCAGTAGGGCCCGTGAGGAGTGGGCGGGTCAGCGTTGCACCGGCAGCCCACCGATGTGCAGCGGGTGAAGCGGCGGGTCACACTGCCCGCGGCAACGATCCCGATCTCGGCGATCTGGGCCGCCAGCTCCCGGTGTCGGCGGTCGTACTCGGCCAGCCGGTCCTCGACGGTCGTCCTTGCCATTGCGCTCCTTGTGTCAAGACAAGCATCCCTCATTCGAGAGCAGACAGTAATCATACTGTCTGGATGGGATCCTCCGGGCAGGCCGTCACCGAGTTGAGGGACTTTCGCTCTTTGCTCCGCCAGTGCCTCTCCCCGTGGGGAGATGCCCTCTTCGAGCTCTGCGACGCCGCCCTGTGCTCGCCGGCCCCGGTCGGATCAGTGCCCTCCCTCAGCCTCGAACCCGAGTTCCGGCGCAGCCACGGCAGTCTCTACAAGGCCCTGGCCGAGGGGGACGTGGACGGGGTGCGGCTCCGCGAGCTGCTGGTCGAGCACCGGCCGCAGGAGTGGCCCTTGGTGTTCGCCGTCGACGCCTCGACCTGGGACCGCTGTGACGCCGAGTGCAGCCCCGAGCGGGGATTCCACTACTCGGCGTCCAAGCACTCCGCCGGCCAGCCCATCGTGGCCGGGTGGTCCTATCAGTGGATCTGCCAGCTGAACTGGGCCCCAGACAGCTGGACGGCTCCACTCGACGCCCTGCGCATCTCACCGTCGATGGACGGGGTGGGTGCCACCGTCGAACAGGTGAAGCGTCTCGTCGCCCTGTTGCCCGATGGCAGCGAGGTCCCGCTCTTTGTCTTCGATGCCGGCTACGACGGCATCGCCCTCGGCCATGGGCTGGCCGACACCCGGGCGCAGGTGCTGGTGCGGATCGCCTCGACACGGGTCTTCCATCCTGATCCCGAGCCCCAGCACCGGGGCAGGGGCCGTCCGCCACGCCACGGTCAGCGCTTCATGCTCTCGGACGAGGAGACTTGGCCCACTCCCGACAGCGAACTCACCACCACCGTCCCCCGCTACGGGAAGGTGAAGGTGACCGCCTGGCACAACCTGCATCCGAAGCTCCACGGGCGGGGGCGCTGGCGCGACTGTGACGAACCGCCGATCGTCAAAGGCAGTGTCATCCGGGTCGAGGTCGAGCACCTGCCCAAGCCGACGGGACGGATCAAAAAGACCCTGTGGCTGTGGTGGTCGGGCGAAGGAGAACCCGACCTCGACCTGTGCTGGCGTGCCTACCTCCGCCGGTTCGACATCGAGCACACTTTCCGGTTCATGAAAGGAACATTGGGATGGACGACACCGTCGCTGCAGATGCCCGAACAGGCCGACCGTTGGACCTGGTTGGTCCTGGCCGCCTACACCCAGCTCCGTCTTGCTCGTGACGCTCGTCGACGATCTCCGACTGCCTTGGGAACAGAAATGCGAACCGAACAAGCTGACCCCGGCGCGAGTCCGTCGAGGGATTTCGGCGACTGCGTGCAACCCTGGGCACACCCGCCCGTCCACCGAAATCCTCGACGCCGGGTCCGGGCCGACCCAAAGGAACGCGAAAACCACCCAGAAAACGCTATCCGGCGGTCAAAAAGGCCGCCTGAATAGGGCGTGAACGTTTAATTGCAAGCTCAGAGCGCGCGCGATAAGCGCAATGCCATGTCACCGGGTCGTGGTAGGCCGCGCCGTGTTCATCGAAGTCGAAGTGGAGGCGAACCACGGGTCGCGATTGGTTGCTGCACGGTTGCGAGTTGGTTGAACGTAACCCGGCTTTAGGAAATCCACAGTTTTCACGAATCTTCGCCTGTACCATGCCTTTTGCTCTCCCTCGCAGATCAGTTTTTCCTCGTGGTGAAAGGAATAAATGCCTGGCCTGGCACCCCAAGTGATCGGTGAGAGACCGCAATCCTCGTCACTGACTGATAGCGAGTCGTCGTCCATCATCGATCGACTCAGCGCGGTCGCACGAGACCATCCCGATGGCCGCGCCGCCCACGTCGCCGGCAGCGATCTGACGTGGAGTGAACTGGATCAGCGCTCGAATGCGCTCGCTCTCCGGCTGCACGCTGACCTCGGGCCCGGTCCCGAACCGATCGCGATCGTCGGTGTCACAGGCACCGACATGGTCATCGCCCCCCTTGCAATACTGAAGAGTGGGCGCCCTTACACGTGGATCGACGCCGCCTCTCCACCGTCGCGCTCGCTACAGATCATCTCGCTTTCAGAAGCCCGTGCTGCAGTCATCGGAAACGCACGCTCCGAGCTCGGCGATGCCCTGCATTCGGCCGGCCTGTCGCTCCACCGGGTTGATGGTGCTACGGCAGCAAATCGACCGACGATCTCGGTTGAGGCGACAACTCCGGTCAGTGTCGTCTTCACTTCTGGGTCGACGGGCGTTCCAAAAGGGGTCGTCACGTCGCACGGCTATTACGCCTGGCACGCGGCTACCTGCGAGGAGCGCCGTTTCAGCAGCGATGATCGCGTCGGATTCGTTATCCCGATGAGCTACGCCTATGGCGCCATCGTCTTTTGGCGTACGATGTTGATGGGTGCCACCATTTTCCCCTACGATCCTCGGGAGCTCGGACTCGCCTCGTTCGCACACTGGTGCGCAGAGCATCGAATCGAGGTTCTGGACGCCACGCCCTCGCTGCTCCGAGCCATTGCCGGGAGCACGGATGGTGTGTTCGATTCACTGCGCATAGTCGAGAGTGCCGGCGAGCCTCTGTTTGCGCGTGATGCGGTGGAGATCAGTCGACACCTTCCTTCTACGTGTGTATTCCGCAACAGCATCGGTTCGTCGGAAACAGGCGCGTACGCCTTCTTCCAGATCCCGTCGGGCGGACGCGGGCTGGAGGGGATCGTCCCCGTGGGAACGGGGACACCCCAAAAGGAGATCGCTATATGCGACATCGAAGGCAAGCCCGTCCAGTCGGGATCCACCGGTGAAATTATCGTCACGTCGTCCTACAACGCCAATGGGTATTGGGGCCAACCAGATCTGACCGCACGTCGATTCTCGATTGCCGACGACGGCCGTACGAGCTACAACACCGGCGACCTCGGACGCTGGCTCGCCGACGGATCCCTCCTTCATCTTGGTCGGAGCGATGGGATGGTGAAGATCCGCGGCTACCTGATCGAACCGTCGGAAGTCGAGGCCGCGCTGCTCGATACAGGCTTGGTCTACGAGACGGCGGCGTTCGGTGCGACCGACGACCAGGGGAAGACGTCGTTGTGGGCCTACGTGGTGCCCATGGATGGTCTCCGCTCATCGACGTCAGCCATTCGCCGAGCGCTCAGGGAGCGTGTGCCCGAACACATGGTTCCGACGTCGTTCGTCGCCGTTGCGGAGCTACCGAAGAACGAAAACAACAAGATCGATCGTGCCCTGTTGAAACCCATCGCCGAGACCGGGTCGAGTGCAACACCACCTCGAGACGAATGGGAACGATCAGTGGCAGAGGTGTGGTGTTCCGTGCTTGGACTCGACTCCGTCAGCGTCGAAAGCGATTTCTTTTCATCGGGTGGAGACTCACTCGCGGTACTCGAGCTCATCACAGCGATGGCCGACGAACATCACGTCACGCTCTACTCATCAGACCTCGTCGAGTGTCCGACCCTCGGAGAGTTTGCCGAAAGGGCCAGGAAGCCACAGATGGCCCGCGGGGGCGTGCTCGTTCCTTTGGTGGTGACAGGCGCAGATCCACCTCTCTTTTGCTTCGCCGGCGCCGGCGGTCTGGCCGGTGCGTTCCTCCATCTGGCGCGGTATCTCGACCGCCCCGTCTACGGACTCCAGGCGCGGGGCCTCGAAGGTCGCGGGTTACCGGACTGGACACAAAGAGACTGGGTCGTGCGCTGCATGCGTGAGATCCGGAGAATCCAGCCGCATGGTCCCTACTACCTCGCTGGACACTCCTTTGGTGGATTGCTGGCCTGGGATGCCGCACAGTTGCTGAAAGATGATGGAGAGGAGGTTGCCCTCCTTGTGCTGATCGATACCTTGTCTCCGACCTCACCCGCGCTCGGCACGCACAGAGACGGAACCAGGGGGGGCTCCGAGACCACCCGCTTTGGGAAGGTACGTCAGTCTCTTCGACGCCCGGTGCGGACGGTGGGGTTGTTCGCGATGATCAACCTTGCGGGATTCCTCCCGATGCGTTGGACGAAGGCTGAGCTCTATTTCGATTACGGAGAAATGCTCTTATGGCGATATCGGCCTTCTCCATGGGATGGCCCGACCGTGATTTACCGGGCAGAGTCCAACCTCGTCAGAGACGAGGCTTACGACTTCGAACCGCTGCTTCTCGGTCCTTGGGAAGAGCATTACTGCCCCGGAAGTCATCACACGATGTTGGGCGAGCCTCACGTCAAGCCACTCGCCGCGCACCTCCAGCGACGACTCTCGGCCCCTCAGATGATAAAGGATGCGTCCCATGTCTAGGACAAATGGTGGAACCGGCCTGCTCACAAGGAGCCCACTCGCCACACTTCTTCAAGAGACGCTTCTGAGGACGGACGGGACGGTCACCGATCTGCTCGAACTGTTCACTGGCGAGAACATCCTCATCGACAAACTCCACCCCGGATTGTATTCCTCCGAGTGCGACTGGCCAGAAGTCGACGCAAGTCCCGGGCCGGTCATACGGGACGTGTTGCTGCGTGGAAAGACAACTGGTCTGCCGTACATCTTCGCCCATACACACTTGTTCCCGGAGCGACTGGCGACACCGGTACAAACCCAACTCTCGGAGACCAACGTGCCGATCGGAAAGGTGCTCAGGGAGCATCGACTCGAGGATTTCCGCCAGATTGAAGAGCGCGGCGCTCGCCCGATCCGAGCAATCGCCGGTATCCTCGGCGGAGAGGCCGACGACCAGATGCGGTGGCGTCGCTACTCGGTCCTATTCGGGCGGATTGGTGATCATGGAGATCACCGAAGTATTCAGTGAGCGTCTCTTCGAAACCAAGCCCTGGTAAGCGGCGCTGTCGCCGCTGAGCCGGACGCGACACGTCGGCACGATCGCTTAGTGCGACCGCGCCGACGTGTCAGGTACTGATCAGGCTCAGCTCAGGTGTTGATCTGAATGTTGCTGGTCACCTGAATCCCGCTGGATGGCGCAGGAGCGACGGCGAGCGGAGCCACGGCCGGAGTGACAGTGCCTACTGCCGGGCTGACCGCCGCCGCCGGCGCCGGCGTGAGCGCAGGAGCAGGCGTGGTGGTGGTGACGTCACTCTCGAGGATCCCTACCACCTCGTTGAGGAGGGTGTTTATCTCCCCTTGGACCGCAGCGCTCCCCGATCCCTTGAGGTTGAGAGATCGCAGCTGCCAGTTGATGCTTTTCGAGCTGCCACCAACCCGATCCCGACAGGCTCACACGCCCGGCGAGGTGACGACGAACATGGCGGCAGCCGCTAGGTTCTGGTCGTTGCTGTTGCCGTAGTCGTCCACGAGGGCCGTGTCGGTCTCGTTCGGCGGGGTGTTGGCGTACGAGACCAGGTCGACCTGGACATTGACAGCCAGGGCATTGCAGCCCTGGCAGCCACGAGCCGACTCTGCCTTGACGTTGTTGGTCAGGTTGCTCGGACCCCATGCCTGTGCAATCTGCAGGTCGCTCCATTCGGCGTTGGTGTGCCACCACGGATAGGCAATCGCGTACGCTCCGCCCCACACCGGCGTGGCATCAGCAGTGGCGGCACTTATCCCTACTATTGGGCCGACAACGACGGCAGCAGCTAGGGCTGTCTTCCCCACGAATCCCTTCATATTTCTCCCTCCATTGATGGTTTGTGTTACTTCTTTTGTTGATCAGTTGATGTGAACGTGCGCGGCGGACCAGACCACCGGGACAGCGAGGGCGGCGAGAACCAACGACGTCCGGGCCAGTCGACGGATGCGCCGACCTCCCCCCGTCGAATGAGCTGGGCCAGACATGCTGTTGTTGGTCAGGCGTACAACCCGCCGGGTCAGGTAGACGGCCCCATACGTCATGGCGAACATGATGACGCAAGTGAACGCGATCCCGAAGAGGGCCGCAGCGACCGTGGCCGCCCCTCCTCCCTGGGAGACAACGTCCATGTGGTGAAAAATGGTGCGCCACGATGTCACGAGCAGTACGGGCAGAGCCAGCAGGAACATCACCAATGCGAATGGCAACACGATCAAGGTACCGGCGCTCCAGACCCTGACGAGTCGGCGCGACGACTTGGTCAATTTGGAGACCTGCGATCCGGGCTGGCCCCGGCGAAACGCGGAGCCCATGTACGCGAAGAGATCCGGCACGCCGGCCAGGTCCGAGATGGCCCAATAGCCATCGGAACGCACGAAGGGCAGCATTTGCTCGAACACCTCCACGAGCATGGCCGCAATCACCAAGAGCAAGAGTGTGGACCCGGTGATCAGGTAGAACGGGAACACCGCTACCGCGAACACCGCGTTGAAGTAAACCCCCCCGAGGTCGCCTCGGACCCGGCCCGATCGACCCAATCGGTAGCCGTCCGAGAGGTCGGTGTAGAACGCCGGGGACGACACGTAGATGCCGACGCCCATGTCGCCCGGCGTAGCCCCCCCGTAGCGACAACCCGATGCATGGCCCGACTCGTGCACGAAGATTGAGCAAATGAGAAATGCGGCCACGAACAGCAAACTGGAGGGAGTGGCAAGAACTTGATGCACCCCGGCGAGCAATTTGCCGGAAGTAAGGGCATATGCCTCGACGCCCAGAAAGAACCCCGTCACGAAGAGGACGATCGGCGGCCAGAAGAGGAATCGTAACGGTCGAGAGATGGCGGAGACCACCCTGCCGGGTATCAGCACCTTCTTGACGCGCAATGATAAAACGAGGTCCGGATGCTCGAGCGTGTCCGAGGTGGTCCCCACCAAACCCGTAGGGAGCAGCTTCTTGTCGATGAGGTAGTCGATGTCTTCGCCCGCGACCGGGTGGCCCCATGCGGCCGTGACGCAATCTGCCACCTGAGTGGAGCTCCGAACGCCATCGAGATTCGACAGGGTCAGCCACAACAAGGGGGACAACTGCACCCACTGGCCGTCGCTGCGTTTCGCCAAGTAGGTGTCGTCGGTGCGGCCTGACCCCTGAAAACTTCCGATCAGCTCGACAGCGCACGCTGGCGCGGCGCACTCCGGCTCAGCCGAGGGCGGAACGGTAGCGAAGGACCCGTCGGCGGGGTCCATCACTGGGTCCGCGAGATCGCTCGAGTCGAGGAGGGCTGCTTCCATTTTGGCGTGAATGAGACTGGTGGCGGGAACGGGTGACAAGAGTCACCCGTTCCCGGTCACCCAATCAGCTACAGGTTGACGATGGCCGCGACGGCCACGTTGGTGTCTAAGGTGCCGCCGAAGTCAAAGACGCCGGCGATGGCCGTCTGGTGGATGACTGACAATGGTGACGCCGCCACGGTGAAGCGTGGCCCGCTCAGGCAGAAGCTTTACGTCCTGAGCATCGAGTTCTGCAAGGGACATCGACATAATGATTCTCCTCATCTATGGGGTGCGCAGGCATTAGTTGCGGCAACGCAGATTCCTTTTGGTTGTGAATCGGAGGGATGACGGGAACGGGTGACCGAAGTCACCCGTTCCCGTCACACCCACCAGTTATAGGTTGACGATCGCTGCGACGGCGACGTTGGTGTCTAAGGTGCCGCCGAGGTCAAAGACGCCAGCGATGGCCGTCTGGTGGATGCTGACAATGGTGACGCCGCCACGGTGAAGCGTGGCCCGCTCCGGCAGAAGCTTCACGTCCTGAGCATCGAGTTCTGCAAGGGACATCGACATAACGGGTTTCTCCTGATCTTTGGGTAGGCGCGACAAAATGCCGCAGCAAAACAAGTCCTTCTTGACGTGCGGGAATGCGCCACGGGAACGGGTGACCGAAGTCACCCGTTCCCGTCACACAAACCAGTTACTACAGGTTGATGATGGCCGCGACAGCAACGTTGGTGTCGCCGAGGCCACCGAAGTCAAAGACGCCAGCGATGGCCGTCTGGTGGATGCTGACAATGGTGACGCCGCCACCACGGTGCAGCGTGGCCCGCTCCGGCAGAAGCTTCACGTCCTGAGCATCGAGTTCTGCAAGGGACATCGACATAACGGGTTTCTCCTGATCTATAGGTGGGTGCGACCAATTCGGCGCGGAAGGAGAAGGGGGAAAGAGAACAGAATCGCTACGTCCGCCGGTCCGCCTTCACCAATCCATACCGATCAATCACTTCATTGTTTTCGACCAATCCCGACCAATTGGCCACTTCGTTGCTTTTGGCCAATCCCGCCAACAGATAGAGACCGGCCGAGGTCATTGTTAGATCAAGGTCTTCGGCCCGTCAAGGCCTAAATGTGGCCGTAAAGTCCTGAATGTGGCGTGTTTCCACTGATGTCACGCCGCCTCGTGTGGCTTGTTTCATTGAGAAAGTGTGACAATCGTCCGCCAATCTGATGCCCCACTATGCGACAACTCGATCCGCACCCTTCGGTTTTGCATATGGCAGGAGCAGTGGGACGCCTATCGACGTATGGCCATATGTTCGTCGCCCCGCTCATCGGCGTGTCAGTCCGAAGTGAGCGTTGCGTCAGAGCCGAAGATTTCGTGGGCGCCATACCAGTTCGACAACCATCGTCGTTTCGTTGAATCTGCCGATCGCAGAGCCGGCATGAGTGTGGTGACCGACCACTCTGCGTGACGAGGTCAGTGCGCGACGGCTCGATCGGCCGGTTGGTGCCGGTACGCTCGGGCAGCACATGCGGTCCAGCTTGGGACAGACGAAGAGCGCATCGAGACAAAGGGAGGCCACACAGTGACAGTCATCGAATCGGCGTGGCCCAGCCATCCCGGCTACCAAATCGACCAAGAAGTCATCCCGGGGATCGTCCGGGTCTGGCATGGAGACCTACTAGTGGCCGAGAGCAAGGCCGCCCTTCGGGTCAAGGAGACTCGCCACGTCGACAGGGTCTATGTCCCAGAGGCCGATGTGAAGCTCGACCTGTTCGAGTCGAACGATCACCACACCATCTGTCCCTTCAAGGGTGAGGCCGACTACTGGACTCTCATCGCATCCGATCCGGCCGCAGAGGACATCTTCTGGACGTATCGCACGCCGTTCCCCGAGGTGGCCGGGCTGGTGGGGCATCTCGGCGTTTACCACGAGAAAGACGGTGTGCGGGTGGAGATCGAGACCCCCTCGCCGGACGGCGCGGGGACGACCTCCCATTCCTTCCCGGAGTAGTCCGGCACGCCCTCGCGACGAGGGGCAAGCGGGAGCTCCCAAACCGCCCCGGCTACCCGCCGCGCTGGCCGAGTTGAGCGGGACGGCCGTCGATGATGCCTACTCCATCGCAGAGTCTCTCCTGCGTGGCGAACTCACCGATTGGTGGGGCGAGGACCGGTCGCTGGAGCGATCGAAGATGGCGCAGGCACAGCTCGTCGGAGCGGCCAGCGGCCGCCTGCGCGCCCTAGATGTGCGCATTGAGGGCTCGGATCTGTCCGGTTCCGATTTCGACGAGTCCACCTTTACCCGGGTCGTCTTCCACGAGTGCCGGCTGTCGGGCGCCGTCTTTACGCGATGCTCGTTCAGGGACGTGCTCTTCTCCGGCTGCCGGCTCAATCAGGCCAACTTTGCGATGTCGGAGGCTTCGGCGACCGTGTTCGCAGACTGCGACCTCCGAGAGAGCGACTTCTACGAGGCCAGCTTGGACCGCACCCGGTTCTTCGATTGCAACCTGAGCGCCGCCCAGTTCTCCAAAGCGAGCACCACCTCCGTGCGCTTTCACGGCTCGACCCTGACCGGGCTCAAGGGCGGACAAGGCCTGGCCGGAGCGGTCATCGAGTCGTCCCAGGTGCTTCCGGTCGCCCTCTCCGTGCTGTCCGAACTCGGTATCCAGATCGACGACGAGCGCGATCCTCCCTCCCACTCCACTCGCTGAGGCTGAAAGGGGCCAGGACCGTGCTGGTTGGGCCGGGTTCCCGCGTCGAGCGCAGGCCCGCCCGGCCGACCACGGGAGTGCAATACTCGGAAGCGGTGGGGGGTTGTGTCGCGCGCGTTGGTGCTGACCGAGGAAGTCCTCCCCTGGCCAGGACACTGGTGGCGGGGGGACAGGCCGCCGATCCGTTGGCGGCCGACTCTCGAGAACGGAGGAATCGATGACGATCACCTTCCCGAGTCAGCTCGACACCGAGATCGACTTCGCCCTCGATGACGTCGAGGACCTGGTCGGCGAGCTGGCGGCGCTGCGCCAACGGGCACCGGTCGCCTGGGGCCGGATGTTCGGCCGCCCGGCCCTGGCCCTGCTCAGCCACGAGCTCGTGCGTGACTCGTTCATGGACGAGGACACGTTCCCCTCGGCCGAATTCTACGGCTACGTGGTGACCGACGTCCTGGGCCGCAACCTGCAGTGCCTCTACGGCGCCGAGCACCGTCGTAACCGCGCCCTGGTGTCCCCGGCCTTCCGCCAGCGGCTCATGCCCGGGCTCATCGGACCGCTCCTCGAACCCGTCGCCCACGAGCTCATCGATCGCTTCGAAGGCGCGGGCGCAGCCGAACTCGTGGCTGATTTCACCAGCCGTTACCCGTTCCTGGTGATCACGCGCCTCTTGGGTCTCCCCCGTCACTCCGAGGACCAGGTCAAGCAGTGGGCCATGGCCATGCTCGACATCCAGCAGAACTATGACTTCGCCCTGCAGTGTTCGCACGAATTCATGGCGTTCGTCGACCCGATCCTCCAGCAGCGCCGGGACGAGCCCGGGGAAGATCTCATCTCGAAGCTGGCCACGGCCGAGGTCGACGGCGAGCGCCTGACTGATGAGGAGATCTTCAACTTTCTGCGCCTGCTCTTCCCCGCCGGGGCGGACACCACGTACCTGGGGCTGGGCAGCTCGTTGTTAGGGCTCCTGCGCAACCCCGATCAGCTCGAACGGGTGGCGGCCAACCCGGAGGCCGAATGCCGCTGGGCGGCCGAGGAGGGCGTGCGCTGGTACCCGCCCACGGCCTGGATCCCCCGGCGCAACCCTCGCGAGGTCGTCTGGCACGACGTCGCCATCCCCGAGGACGCCCCGCTCATGCTGGGTGTCCTGGCGGCCAACCGCGACCCGGCCGTGTACGACAACCCGGACGCCTTCGACGTCACCCGGCGGCCGGCCGGCACGATGACCTTCGGCTTCGGGATCCACTTCTGCCTCGGGGCCCACCTGGCCCGGGCCGAAATGGAGACGTCCATCCGGGTGATCCTCGACCGCCTCCCCCGGATCCGCCTCCACGACAGCGAAGACGTCCGGGTGACCGGCAGCTTCAACCAAATCCTGCAGGGTCCGAACCGGCTACCGGTTCGTTTCGACTAATTCGCGTCTCGCACTACCCCGTGGCTTCGCTCCCGCTGACGGTGGTGCGTGGGTGCGGGGGACGGCGTTCCCACGTATCGAGGCATCCGGGTGAGCAGAAAAGCACCACCCGGTCCCGGTGATCCCGCGCCGTCGCCTCGGCGGTCTCCGCAGAGAGTGGGACGCCGCAGATGGGGTCCAGCGAGGCGGTGTCGCCGGGGCCGGGCATCGCGATCACCGAGGCCGTGATCGGTTTTTCCACGCCGCGTAGCGCGACATCTCTGTGGGCGACCACCATGCCCCACCGGGGCAGGTGATCCATCACCGAGGGGGACGCGAGCGCTTCTCCCGCTTGGGCCAGATCGCACAACCGTGCCGCGACATTGACGCAGTGACCGATGTAGTCGTCACCTTCCATCAGGATCACGTCACCCGAGGTGACGCCGGACCGGATGGAGACCGTTTGGGCCGGGCTGGAGACGGTGCACACGACGTGGTGCAACTCCAGAATGCCAGCCAGCAGTGGTGGGGTCTCGACGCACACGAGCATGACCCCATCGCCCAACCATTTGGCGATGCGCACACCCCGCCGAGCGCAGATCTCACGCAGGAGTGCCCGGAACGCGGTGAGGACCTCCACCGCATGTTCGTCCCCCTCGGTCTCGGTCAGAGCCGTAAAGCCCGAGACGTCGACGAAGGCAAAGCTGCGATGCACCCGCACGGAGGGATCGTGCCACGTTTTCGAGGCCGGTCCTAATCTCTGCCGGGCCCCACCCGTTTCTCGCGCCGCCACACCAGTCGCAGCGCCGACCAGGTCTCGTCGAGGGCGCACACCTTGTTGTCCACCAGCCCACGAGGCAACGCGGCAGCCCTGACGGCGTTGTCGCTGAGGTCGGTCGGCCGCCCGGACGCCTTCTTCGGCCAGGCGATCCACAGGCCTCCGGCCGGGAAGATCATGGCGCCCAACCCGTCCAGCCTGGCTTCCAGTTTCTGTGCTTCAGTGAAAAAGGCCACCACGACGTCGACGTGGCTCCCGGCCCGACGCCGCACGGCGACCCGGGGCGGAAGATCGATCGCCCACCCGGAGGGAGCGGCCACAAGCGCCAGCGTGGTGCCCTCGGCGACGCCGAGCTTCTTGGCGACTGGGGTGCCCGAGTGACCCCCACGGAGCAGCAGTATCGCACCGGCGTGCGGCGTCGACGTCGATCTGCCTAGTGTCGAATTCGATTCGCCGCGCCGGGCGGCGCACGATCTCGACCGGAGGGAGCACACCATGACCACGCTGCAGCAGGTGATCGACATCGGGAGCCGGGACCGGTTCTTGGCCGTCGTCTCGACGGTGCGCGCCGATGGGTCCGTCCAGTCGTCGGTGGTCAACGCCGGCGTGCTCACCCACCCGATCGACGGCGCCGAGGTGGTCGGGTTCGTGACCTACGGGAAGGCGAAACTGGCCAACCTGCGGGCGCGACCGCAACTGAGCGTCACCTTCCGATCCGGCTGGGAGTGGGCTGCAGTGGAGGGCCGAGCAGAGCTGATCGGCCCCGACGACCCCCATGCCGCCGTCGACGCCGAAGGGCTTCGCCTCCTTCTGCGCCAGGTCTTCACCGCGGCCGGCGGCAGTCACGACGATTGGGAGGCCTACGACCGGACGATGGCGGAACAGGGACGCACCGCGGTGCTGTTCACCCCCACGCCGGATCTACAGCAACTGAGGCGTACGATTGCCGGGGATCGCTCAGCCATCCTTCCCGGTAACGCCGGCCTGGTCGAACGTCGACATCTCGTTGAGGATGCGGGCGGCCGCCTGGACCAACGGGAGGGCGAGACAGGCCCCGGTGCCTTCGCCCAGGCGCAGGTCGAGTCGCAGCAGTGGTCGGAGGCCGAGGAATTCGAGCGTGGCCCACGACCCCGGCTCGGCCGAGCGATGACCGGCAATGCAGTAGCCGACCGACTCGGGGCACAGCGCGGCTGCGGTGAGGAGCGCCGCGGCGGCAATGACCCCATCGATCAGAACGGGAACCCCCGCAGCGCCAGCGCCCACGATGTACCCGGCGAGGGCGGCGATCTCCAGGCCGCCCAGGGAGGCCAGCGCCCCCAGCGGGTCGTCTTGGGCCACCTCGCGGGCGGTGCGACCGAGCGCCGCCTCGACCACGGCCGTCTTGTGCGTGAACATGGCATCGTCGATCCCGGTCCCCCGCCCCACCACGTCGCCGGCCGGCCGGCCGGTGAAGTAGGCGATCAGGGCAGCTGACGGGGTCGTGTTCCCGATCCCCATGTCACCGGTGATCAGGCACCGTGCCCCCGACGCCACCAGCTCGCGGGCGACCTCTGCCCCCACGTCGAGCGCCGCCTTGGCCTCCTCGCGGGTCATGGCCGGCTGCTCGACGATGTCGGCCGTGCCGTGGCGGACCTTGCGGCGCAGGAGATTGGGCGCTGGATCGAGATCGCCGTTGACGCCGACGTCCACCACGACCACCTCGGCGCCGACCTGGCGGGCGATGGCGTTAATGGCCGCCCCGCCGGCGCAGAAGTTACCCACCATCTGGCGCGTCACTTCCGCCGGCCACGGGGTGACCCCGGCCGCGACCACGCCATGGTCACCGGCGAACACCGCCACCGTGGCCGGTTGGGGGATCGGGGGCGGGCTCACATGGGCGATGCCGGCCAGCTGGGCACCCAGGTGCTCGAGCTCCCCCAGGGACCCGGCCGGCTTGGTGAGCCGCCCGTGGTGCTCCCGGGCCTCTGCCATGGCCACGAGGTCCACGCCGGTGATGGCGGCCAGCGCATCGTCGAAGGGGTGCAGCATGCGGTTTTCCCAACTTTCGCGGTGGACGGCCCAGCTCAGTGGCCGGGCCGAGGCCCAGTTTCGCAAGTCCAACTCGGGGGCCGGGTCAAACTCCTCGACATAGCCGACACAGAGATAGGCAATCGGTACGACGTGATCGGGAAGGCCCAGGAGTCCCGAGAGCACGGACGGACGGTAGAAGCTCACCCATCCCACCCCCAATCCCTCCGCCCGGGCGGTGAGCCAGAGGTTCTCGATGGCCAGGCAAGTCGAGTAGTGCGCCATCTCGGGCTGGGTGTAGCGCCCCAGCACGTGGGCCCCTCCCCGCTCGAGCGTGGAGGTCACCACAATGTTCAACGGCGACTCCCGGATGGCCTCGATCTTCAGGGTGTCGAAGGTCTGGGCCCGCCCGCCCGGGAGGGAGTCGGCGAATCGCTGCCTCTCTTCCGCCACATGGGCGGCGACCTGGCCTCGCACGGCGGGGTCAGTGAGGATCAAGAAGTCCCACGGCTGCGACAGGCCCACCGAGGCCGCCTTGTGGGCGGCCTCCAGCACACGGAACAGGACATCATCTTGGACGGGCGTGGGCAGGAAGCGCCGGCGGACGTCACGGCGGGCGGCGATTATCTCGCGGAGGGCCTGCCGTGCCTCGGGCCCGAACGCTCCCGTGGGGTTGGTCAGATCCGGTTTCGGTGCCGGCTTCGGTGTCGAGGGGTTCGGTGTCATGTGGAGTGCGGTGTCATGTGGAGTGCGGTGTCATGTGGAGTGCGGTGTCATGGATTCAGTGCGTCGAGTGCGCCCGACAGGCGCTCGATCCCTTCATAGTCGGGCACCGCAATCCGGACCTGGTCAGGAAGTCCGAACGAGGTGCAGTCGCGAACGACGATCCCCTGCGCCAAGAGCTTGTCACGGAACCCCGGTGGAGCCTCGCAGAGGAGGAAGTTGGCGTCGGAAGGGTGGGGTATCACCCGGTACCGGATCAAAAGGGTGGTCAACTCCGCTCGGAGGACGGCGACCTGTTTTGACCACCCGGGCAGGTCGGCTCCGTCCAGCAACTCGGGCAGAAGCGCCAGCTCCAGGCCGCCGACCGCCCACTGCGGCTGCCGGGCTTCGAGTGCCTCGATCAGCTCGGGTTCGGCGATCACATAGCCGAACCGCAGACCGGGGCAGGCGAAGAGCTTGGTCAGCGAGCCCACGACGGCGACAGCGGCGCGGTCATGACGGCTCCACTCCCCGGTGCCCAGAGGGTAGAAGGCCTCGTCCCACACGTCGGCCTGCTCCTCAGGAGCGGCCAGAAGGCCGGTCGGGTTATGGGGATTCGACCGCCACAGCGGAGCCGGGGGCGTCCCACGGGGATGGAGGGAGAACTCGGGCTCCTCGACCCTGCCCCCGATCAGCTGCCCGAGTAGGGAGATCGCCTCCGCTCCCCCGTTGGTGAGGAGCAGGCGCTCCGGCTCGACGCCGATGGCCTCGGCCAACAACCCACGGCCCCGGGCGGCGTCGGGATAGCGCCGCAGCGACCCGAGGTGCGAGGCGGCCAACGTCATGACATCGGGGGCGACCGGGTTCAGGCTGGCCGAGAGGTCGAGGAGGGACTCGGGTTCCAGGCCGAGGGCCCGGGCGATCCGCTCGCCGTCTCCGCCGTGGGGTCCCAGCGCGGGAAGGCGGCTGTTCATGTCACCGCGGCGAGCGCGAGCAACGACGCGATCAACCCCCAGGTCACGTCGCGACACAACGTGACCGCGGCGACGATGTCAGTGGCTTCGGGAGGCCGGCCACGACCCAGCTGCGCCCGGTGCTCGGTGCGGTTCCCGTAGGTGTTGACGCCGCCGAGCCGCACACCCAGTGCGGCGGCGAAGGCCGCCTCGGCCACGCCGGAGTTCGGGGAAGGGTGCGACGGCGCGTCCTGGCGTACCGCCCGCCACACCTCGCGGGCCGCTCCGGGCCGTGCCACCATCACCAGCGCAGCGGTCACCCGGGCCGGGATGAAATTCGCCACGTCATCGAGCCGGGCGCTGGCCCAGCCATACTGCTCATAGCGCTCGTTGCGATAGCCCACCGTGGCGTCCATGGTGTTGACCGCTCGATACCCGAGCGTGCCGGGGGCGCCGAGAAGCGCCCCCCACAACGCCGGGGCCACCACGGCGTCGACCGTGTTCTCCGCCAGGGACTCCACCACCGCTCGGGAGATCTCGCCGACGTCGAGATCGCTCGGATCGCGACCGACCAGCGCCGGGAGCAGCCGGCGCGCCCGGGGGAGATCGTCGTCCTCGAGCGCCCCGGCGACCTCCAGGCCGGCGTCGGTAAGGGCATGCTGCGCCACCGATATGTAGGTAGCCAAAGCGGTGTTGCGGACGAGTGAACCGGCCGCGATCCCCAGACCCAGGCCGGCGAGGGCATGGACGACACCGGAAAGACGCCGGGGGCGAAAGAGCACGTGTTCGACCCTTTCCATGGCCATTCCGAACGCCGCCACCGGGTGCGGCTCGGTGGCGAGCTCGCCGAAGACGAGATCCGCCACGATCCCGACGGCGGCGGCAAAGGCATTGGTCGAGAGGGTCGACCTGGTGAGCCGCGATGGCCCACTGGGCCTAGGGAGAACGCGCACGCCACAAACTAATGCACCGGCGTCCGACGACCCGGCTGATCGATTTCCGCCTCTCACAGTGGGAAAGTGAGGGCGTGGGAAAGAAGGAGGTGTGGGGAATTGTCGGATCGGCGGGCCTGCGCCGCGCTCCTGGCGGGATGTGGGCATGGCGCGCCCCAAGGTGCCGCCAGGACGACAACGACGACAACGACGACATCGACCACAGCCAGGGCGACCACGACGACCTCAACCGTGGTCGATGAAACGGCGAATGTCCCGGTCGTCACGTGCGCCACCACGTTCGCACTCGCCACTCCCCCGCCGACCGTTCCGCTCCCGGCCTCGGTGACCGTCGATGTCCCCACCGCGCAGGCGGCGACTCTGGCCGTCTACGCCGACAGCGACAGCATCATACGGGTGCTGGCCCCGGCGGGTTGGAGCTGTAAGGCGTCGTACGGCGCGGACGGCAGTGGCATCATCACCGTCGTGCCGAAGGGAGACCCACTTCCGCTCCCGGGGCAGGAGCCGGACCCTTCGGATGAGGCGATCTCCGCCACCGAAACCGGAGGCAGCCCGGTGCAGGCCGCGGCAGCCGGCGTGTGCCTTCTTCCCGGCGGCCGCCACCGCCTACAAGAGCGATCTCGGCCGCGGATGCTCCCCCCGCCCGCCCTCTGAAACGGTGGATCCGGTCAGTGCGACCGTCGTCGACTTCGAAGACCCGGCGGGGGCAAAAGGCACTGGTGAGCCCTCCGGCGGGCGTGACCCGGCCAATGGGGTCATGACGTACTCACCGGCCGAGGGGCCCGGCTTCTATCTCGACACGTGCACCCTCCCGCAGGATGAGCACGCCACCTGCACGGCAGTGCTCAACTACTTCATCACCCTCTACGGTCAGGGGTGAGAGGGCGAAACTGGCCCGAGAAGGGGCGAGCGACCGAGGCGCTACGTGGTCGACGGCCGGCGCAGTCCCGTCTCGAATGTCCGCTTCAGCGCGGGGAGGAACAGCTCGCTGTCTACGAAGAACTCGCTCGAGCAGAGAAGCACCCCCGGTTCGGGAATGTTCGACCACGGTCCGCTCACGTCCAGGACGATGACGCCGGCGGCGACCCTGCTCGGGCTGACCTGGTACTCCTCAATGACCGATTCTGCCACGGCCTTCTGTGCGAGCCAGGCCGATTTCCTGTCGGGAGTGACAGCCCGATGCTCGACCTTCCATTGGAGAGCCTGGTTGCACACTTGTCGCGCCGCCTTCTGCAGTGACGGGCTGTCGGCGAGAGTGGCGAACTCGGGTGGGTCGAACACCGCGAACACGGCGGCCCGTTGTTGCGCTCGCCCGAGGTCGCTATCGGCCACTCTGGCGTAGTCACCACGTTCCGTCGCCCCTTCGACCTGAATGAACCGGCGCCACCAGTCGAGCCAGGCCGCGGACATTTCTGCGCGTTCGGATGCACTCAATTCGGGCTCGATCTCGGGGAGATGGCCGACCAGTGCCGGGGGTACGTCGGCACCCGAGGGCCCCAGGCGCCACGCATCTCGAATGAAGAGGAGCGAATGCACGGCTTGCGTCCCTCCAATCCCTATCCTCCATGACTCGTGGCCGGTGACGTGCACTGGGCAAGACTACGACCTCACGGCGTGGTGCCTACCCCCGTCGGAGTATCAGCTCACATCGAGGATGAGCCACGTATTGCCGTCGAGCAACTCCCGGGCGGCGTCGAGATGGCCGGCGTGGCAGGCCGTCTCGGCAATGACGTGCAGGAGGATGGCGCGTAGGTCCGGTAGCCGCCAGGACCCGAAGTGGCCCGCCCATTGCATTCGGCGCAGCCTCGAGCGGCGTCGCCCTGATGACGGTATTGGCCCGGTCGATCTCCTCGCGATAGAGGGCCAGGATCTCCTCAGGTGGCGTATCGGCACCGACGACCCAGGCGGACGTGGCATCTCCCGAATCCTCGAATGGCTCCCCCGCCACGGTCTGGCGGAACCAGAATCGCTCCACGTCGAGGGCGAGGTGCTGCACCATCCCGACGCAGTTCCAGTTGGTGGGCAGCGTCGGCTTCGCCAGCATCGCCGCATCCAGTCCCTCCAGGCTGCCCAGAACGTGCTCCCTCTGGGAGTCCAGGGTCCCCAGCAGTGCCTCTTTGGTCGCGTCCATGTGGTCAGCGCCGAGCGAGACGACGTCCGCTTTCGGTGTTGATCGGCGTGTAGTTCAACTCGAAGTGGTGATAGAGGGTGGACTCGTCCGCCTGAGAAAGCTCCCCGCCGTGAATCTCAATGTCGGGCGCAGACTGGACCTGCTCCTTCGTCACTCCAACCTGGAGGTAGTCGGGACCGATCTGGATTACACCCAGCGGCACAAAGGTCAGATGCCGACCGATGAATCCTTCCTTGACCGTGCCGAACTGCGGTTCATCGGTCTCGACATCGACGTACACATCTTGCAGCTTCCCGATCTTCTCACCGTTGACATCGATGAGCATCTGGCCCTGCCATTCAGCTGCAGTCCATTGGGCTTTATTCTCTTCGTCAGCCATTTCAGGCTCCTTCCAACAACGAGAGTCTACCGTTGAGGCCTCGTTCAGAGTCATCCTGACCGCCGCCCTCCCTGCGGTGGCGCAGCCCTCTCTGCGAGACTTCTCGAGTGCCGGATCGATCTGCGCGCCTGCATACCGTCCGTACCGCACGCCGGAGACTGGCCGAGGTGGGACCCGAGTTCACCCGGGCGGACGGCGACTTCGCCCGGATCTCGTTGTCCGATCAGGACGGTGACGTCCTGCGCGACCTCCTGGTCGACGACCACGCCCGGACCGTGATCGAGATCGGTCTCGCTTATGGCAGCTCGGCCCTGGCCATCGGGGAGGCTCTCGTTCTGCAAGGGATCGGCACGGGGGGGGTCGAACCATGTGGTCATCGATCCTTACCAGCACACGTTCCACGACGCCGGATGGGATGCGATCATCGCGGCGGGTCTGGAGGAAATCTCCACACTATTGGCCGAGCGTTCGCAGGTCGCCCTGCCGCGGCTGGCGGCCTAGGGGTTCGTGGCCGACGCCGCGTTCGTCGATGGGAGCCACATCTTCCACCGCGTCTTCGTCGATCTGGCGTACCTGCACGAGATCGTACGGCCCGGGGGGCTGATCGTTCTCGATGACTGCCAGTGGCCCTCGGTTGCCACCGCGGCGCGCTATTTCGAGGTCAACACCGGATGGGAACCGGTGGTCCTCCATACACAGACACGGCTGCGCGCCTTTCGAGTCCCGGACCCACGCGCCGAGCCGGCCTTCGAGGACTTCACACCCTTCCACCTCGATTGAGTGGTGCCGCGCGCCTGATCCCGTCCTTACGTCCGCCCCCCAGGCGACGCTGACGTTGGCACTCCGATGGTGTCAAGGGCGTAGGCCCACCCCCGAGCGCCAGCGAGTGGGGTTGACGCCGGCGGATGCCGGACACACTTTTTCAAGGCCCTCTCGGGGGCCATGTGAGCGCCTTGTCCGCCTTTCGAGGCTTAGATGCCGCGGTGGCGCCCATTCCCTGCGCAACGCGCTCGACTACGGTCATGTAATGGAACGGCTCAGCCCGCGGTGAGCAGACACTCCGACAAGCGTTGGTACTGGCGCTTCTTGATGGTGCTCGGCATCGCGCTGGCCATCGACCTCCTGGTCGACGACAAGCTGTTGTTCGCCGGGCTGATGCTCATTTGGATCGGGGCGTGCTCCTTCAGCCTGCGGCGACTCAGGAGGGCACGACTCCAGAGCTGAGGTGCCGTCGCTCAGGCGGTGCGGAAGGCGGAAGACACCTCGGTCGATCGCTTGGCCTCGTACATGGCGTGGTCGGCCCGACGGATGAGCTCATCGGGATCGTCCCCGGGCGACGAATGGGCCAGGCCGACGCTCACCCCGACGCTGTGGCTTACCTCACCCCGGCACCTGATGGGGTCGGTGAAGAGGGACATGATCCGCCGGAGGAAGGCCCCCGCGGCGACTTCGTCCGTAAGCCCGTGCGCCAGGACCACGAACTCGTCGCCGCCGAAGCGACCGGCGGTGTCGCCGGGACGGAGCCCGCCGGCGAGCCGACTTCCGATCACCCGGAGAATCTCGTCACCGCGATCGTGGCCATGGAGATCGTTGATGCTCTTGAACCCATTTAGGTCGAGGAAGACCAAGGTCGGCTGGCGTCCCGAGGTGACCGACTCGTGCAGCTGGCGCATGAACGCCGTCCGATTGAGCAGCCCGGTGAGCCCGTCGTGGGTGGCCTGGTAGGAGATCCGTCGTTCGGCCTCTTTCCGCCCGCTGATCTCGCGGATGATGCTCACCGACCCCAGCACCGTGCCGTCATCATCGGCCAGCATGGAAACGGAAGCCTCGACCACGAGCTCGCGGCCGTCGAGGGCCCGCTGGATCAACTCGCCGTGCCAGCGACCGTCCCGCGCCACGACCTCGGTGATCTCGTCGACGTCGGTGTTTCCGCCGGCATCGAACATGTCGAGCAGCTCGAGAAGCCCGCGGCCGACCGCGTCCTCCTCGGCGATCCCGTACAGGTTCTGGGCCACCGGATTGGCGAACGTCACCCGACCATGGGTGTCGGTGGCCACCACGGCGTCGGACACGTGGTCGAGCAACTGTCGGAGGTAGCGCTCCTCCAGGCTGTAGTTGGCCATCGCCCTCCCGTCTTTTTCGGAATTCTCGCGAGGGCGGACCAACGAATGACAAACCCGTACTGCGAGGCGATCCAAGCATGCAGGTTCCAGGTCTCAGAAGACCCAACGATGTCTCAACAGGCGCTCAAATTCTCGGCTGCGCCCCGCCCAGGGATATCTCGGCGGAGGTGCCGGGCCCTACCAGCGGGCGGCAGCCACGAGGAGGCCGATGGTCTCCCCCACCATCCCCGCCGCGCCCAGGACGTCGCCGGTGTAGCCCCCGATGCGCCGGCCCGACAAGACCATCACGGCTCCGAACGCCACCACGGACGACCCGACGGCCACCGGTCCTGCCGGCACCTTCCACGCCGCCGCCAGGGCGGCTGCCGCCATGACGACGAGGGCCACCACGAGCACCGAAAGGGGCGCCCCCATGAACGCACCGGGCAGCCCGGGCTCGCGGCGGGCATAGGGCACCCGGTCCACCACAGCGGCCATGGCTGTGCGCGAGACGCACCACAGGGCGGCCACCAGCAGGGGGGCCGGACGCAGGGTGGCAAAGACGGCGAAGCGGCCGAGCAGGATGACCACGACCGCCCCCACCCCGAAGCTGCCAACGGTCGGCTCCCGCATCACTTCGAGCCTGCGCTGGCGGCTCAGGTGAGGCAAAAGGCCATCGGCCGTGTCGGCCAGCCCGTCGAGATGCAGCATCCCGGTGAACGCCAGGTCGGCCAGCACCACAATGAACGCGGCCACCGGCAACGGCCAGATCTTCGCGGTGGCCCACCACAGGCCGCCCAGCGCCAGCCCGAGCAGGACGCCGACGAGTGGAAACCAACGCAAGGCGCGTGGCGTCGGCTGGCGGGATCCGGGGAACGGCGTGAGAAATGCGAGCGCGGCCCGCACGTCAGGGGGCGCGGTGCAGGGGGAGGGCGCGGCCGGCGACGATGAGCAGCACCTGGTCGGCGACCTCCGCCACGTCCTGGTTGATGGTGCCCAAGGCGTCGCGGAACTGTCGACCGGCCGATGAGGTTGGGTGCACCCCCAGGCCGACCTCCTCGGACACCACGACACTGGCGCCGGTGCGCTCGGTCAAGGCCCGGCAGAGGGTGGCGCTGTCCACGGTGCCATCCTCACCATTGAGGGCCACCCACGGCCCCAGCGAGTCGACGAGGAGGGAGCCCTCCAACGACCGCACGACGCCAGGCAGGTCCAGGCCCGCCTCGACGGTGCGCCACTCGGCCGGGCGCCGCTGGCGATGGCGGGCCACCCGGTCCGACAGATCCCGGTCGTCCCCGACCTGCATGGTCGCCACATAGGTGATGGGAGGGGGCAGTCGCCCCACCAGCCGCTCCGCATAGGTCGACTTGCCGGAGCGGGCGCCGCCCAGGACGAGCGTAATCATGGAGGCACCGCTCCCTTCCTCGGAGGTTCGGGCCTGCGACGCTACCTGATCGGACAAACCACGGTGGGCGAGCCCAGGACGGAGGGACGGGCGCACATCTCTCCTACCATGCGGGGGTGACGCCAGGACCGGGAGGGGACGAGGGCCTGCGCGACATCACGCTCGAAGAGATTGAGGACGCCGTCGTCGACGGGGACAGCCCCATCTCCACCGGTACGTCGGCATCTGCGCTGCGGCACCGCACCTTCCGAATCGTGTTCTTCGGCGCCTTCGCCTCCAACATCGGCACCTGGATGCAGAACGTCGTCCTGGGTGCGTACGCCTACAACACGACGCATTCGAGCACGTTCGTGGGCGTCATCATTTTCGCCCAGCTCGGTCCCGCCCTCGTGTTGGCCCCGCTGGGCGGTCTGCTGGCCGACAAGGTCGACCGAAAGAAATTCCTCATCGTGCTCTCCCTCGAGCAACTCGTGTTCTCACTGGGCCTGGCCCTGGTCGTGGCGGCCCCCTCTCCCTCTCGCGTCCTCCTGGTGCTGATGGTGGTCATGGTGGGCGTGGGCAACGCCCTGTACGCGCCGACCTATTCGGCCATCCTCCCGGGGCTGGTGGGCCGGGAGGACATGCCGGGCGCCATCGCGTTGAACTCGGCCCAGATGAACGCCTCGAGGGTCATCGGCCCCGTCATCGGCAGCGTGGCGTATCACTTCGTCGGGCCGGCCTGGGTCTTCACCGGGAACGCGGTGACCTACCTCTTCGTCATCTCCGCCCTGATGGTCGTCACGCTGCCCGCCCTCCCCAGGGCCAGCCGTCCGGCGGGCCGCTGGCGCGACCTGTGGGCGGGTGTGGCCACTGCCCGGGCCGACCGCATCGTGGGGCGCTGCCTGGTCACCGTCTTCGTCTTCTCGCTGCTCGCCCTGGCCTTCATCGGCCAGATGCCGGTGGTGGCGGCGCACAACCTGGGCATCAATCCCAAGTCGACCCATTACGGCATCCTCTATGCCTCCTTCGGCATCGGCGCGCTCCTCGGCGCCATCTCCATCGGCACTGTCCTTTCGCGGACCTCCAAACCGATGATCGTGCGGACCTGCCTTTTCGGTTACGCCCTGGCGCTCGCCGCCTTCGCGCTGCTGCGCCAGGCCACGCCGGCCTACTTCGTGGTGGCCCTGGTGGGTGCCTTCTACTTCGCCTTCATCACCGCCTTGAACACCACCATGCAAGCCCGGCTCGACGATGCCGTGCGGGGCCGGGTGATGGCCCTGTGGATCATGGGCTTCGGCGGGACGGTGGCCCTGGGCAATCTCCTGGTGGGACCAGTGGTGGGCGCGGTGGGGATCACCGCCGTGCTGCTCTTCGGAGCCGGGGTCGCCCTGGTCCTCGTGTGGTACGCCGACGTCCGGCCGCCCCTGCCGCAGTCCGGCGGGCTCGGAGTGGCGCTGTCGCAGTAGGCGCGGCGCCACTCGCCAACCTCCCCGATGTTCCAAGAGTCGTAGAAATCCGCTCCGGCGCGCAAAAGGGGCCGTAAAGGCCCCTTCGCACGAGGACTGACCCACCTTGACCTGCCCCAAGATACCCATCGACGTCGTTCCTGAGTCGAACGTTCTCTCTTAGTGCCCTGGGACTCGATGGCCGGTCACCATCGATACGGCAGCCCGACACTCCGGGTGGTTTCACTGTCGTCTCGGGTGCGGCGCAACTTTGGGAATGACGGGACTCCAGCCTTTCTCTAGAAGCTCGCGGAGTACCGACCGGAATTCTCCGTTGGTCGCCGCTTGATCGATTACGCCGGAGTCGAATACGACAGCGGGCTCACTCACGCCGAGACGGCATCCCGGATTTTGGAAGCACGGCGCTGCGCTCGCCGCTTAGTCTTTTCAGAGGTGGGGTCCGCCGCTTCGAGCTCGTCGAGGGAGGTCAGGAACGAGCGACGCCGCTCATCACGTTCCAACTTCTCCTCAAGAGCGGCATCCACGGAGGCCCACGGTAGTTGAGCTCGAAAACGTCCCGAGGATGTCGGGGGGTCAGGTAGCGACCGGTATCTGCAGCTCGGTGACATGACGGGTGGGATCCTCGAAATGGAACTCGTGGTAGAGCTCGCGGCTGGGGCCGGCCATCCGGTAGCCACTGTCCTCGATCCAGCCCACCAAGGCCTCGAAGGCCGGTTCGATGCCTTCCATCGCGCCCCGGTGGATCACCGAGGCCACCTCGACGGCGGGAAGGTCGACCACCTGGATGGCCTCGGTGGAGGGGACGTCCTGGTCTCCGATGTCGAAGCCGGCATGGAGGACGACGCTGCCGTCGTCCCGCGGCCACTCGTAGTGGCCCACCGAGATGCCCGGCTTGGCGCCGGCCCGGGTCAGGTGGTCGAGGACCTCGGGGAGGAGCCGGGCGAAGAGGGGGCCGAGATTCTCGCTTCCGTATCCCGGTGCGGTGCCCTCCGCTTCGGCCAGGCGGATGGGTTCGGCCTGCTTGATGACGACGTCGTGCAACTGCATGGTGGTGCTCCCTTCGAGCGCTCTGAGGTGGGCTTCGACACGGCGCAGGCGGGCCTGCTCCGCCTCCACGTTCTGCTCAATCTGGGCCCGGCCCAGCCGCAACATCCCACGCATCTGCTCGACGGGCACATCGTCGTCGAGCAAAGGACGGATCTGTTCCAGCGTGAACCCGAGGTCGCGCAGGGCCAGCAGGCGGTGGAGGCGACCCAGCGCTGCCGACGTCGTAGAGCCGGTAGCCGGTCTGCGGGTCGACGTGGGTGGGCCTGAGCAGGCCGGTCTCGTCGTAATGCCGGAGCATGCGGGGCGAGACCTGCCCCAGCCGTGCGAACTCACCGATGGTCAACATGACGCCTCTATTTCGACCGCATCACATGGTGTGAAGGTCAAGAACTTTCCGAAATTTCTTGCCGAGGGTGTAGCGCACGGCCCCATCTCCTTGTAGAGTCAACATTGTTATGAATCTACAAGTAACTGCGGCGGCCCCTACGGCGATCAACGAGCTGAGTCGCAGCCGGCGCATCGGGATTCTCCTCATCTGCTCCATGAGCCTCCTGATCGTGGGCCTGGACGTGACCATCGTCAACATCGCCCTCCCCTCCATCGGGAAGGACCTGCACGCCTCGGTCTCCGGCCTGCAGTGGACCATCGATGCCTACACCTTGGTCCTGGCCAGCCTGTTGATGCTGTCGGGATCGACGGCGGACCGCCTGGGCCGGCGCAAGACCTTCATGGTCGGCCTCGGGACCTTCGTGGCCGGATCCCTCCTCTGCAGCCTGGCCCCCAACCTGACCACGCTGGTGGTGTTCCGCATGGTCCAGGCCATCGGCGGTTCGATGCTCAACCCGGTGGCCATGTCGATCATCACCAACACGTTCACCGACCCCAAGGAGCGGGCGCAGGCGATCGGGGTCTGGGGCGCCGTCATCGGGTTCAGCATGGCGCTGGGCCCGGTCATCGGAGGGCTGCTGGTCGGCTCCGTCGGGTGGCGGTCCATCTTCTGGATCAACATCCCCATCGGCCTCGTGGCCGCCGTCCTGGCCTTCCGCTACATCCCCGAGTCCCGCGCCCCCAAACCGCGCCGCATCGACGGTGTCGGGCAGGTGCTGGTCATCACCCTTTTGTCCAGCCTCACCTACGGCATCATCGAGGCGCCGAGTCGCGGCTGGACGTCGGGAGTGATCCTGGCCGCCTTCGCCGTGACGATCGCCTCTCTGATCGGGCTCCTCCTGTGGGAGCCGCGCCGGGCCGAGCCCCTGATCGACCTGCGCTTCTTCCGCTCCATTCCCTTCTCCGGGGCCACCGTGATCGCCATCGCCGCCTTCGCCGCCCTCGGGGGCTTCCTGTTCCTCAACACGCTGTACCTGCAAGAGGTACGGGGCCTCTCCCCTCTCCATGCCGGCATCGACACCTTGCCCATGGCGGCCATGGCGCTGGTGTTCCCGACCATCTCGGGTCGGATCGTCGGCACCCGCGGCGCCCGCATCCCGCTGGTCATCGCCGGCGTCGCCCTCCTGGTCAGCTGCCTCATGCTGGTCACGATCAGCGACTCCACCCCGTTCTCCTGGCTCTTCGCGGCCTACGTCGCCTTCGGTATCGGCTTCGGGTTCGTCAACGCACCCATCACCAATGCGGCCGTCTCGGGCATGCCCCGGGCCCAGGCCGGCGTGGCCTCGGCCATCGCCTCCACCTCGCGCCAGATCGGCGCCACGTTGGGGGTGGCCGTCGTGGGGGCCCTGGTCACCAGCAAGATCGGCACGGTCGCCGGCGGGGTGAACATCGACTTCGCCGAGGCCAGCCGGGCCGGGTGGTGGGTCCTGGCCGGATGTGGGGCAGTCGTCCTCGTGCTGGGCCTGGTGGCCACCTCGCAGCGGGCCCTCGAGAGCGCCCGGCGGACGGCGCAAGAGATCAACCCCGAGTTCCTCGAGGGGCTCGGGCGATGAGCCAGCCCGAACGCGGCCCGGCCGAGGCGCCATCGGAGTCGGCCTCGGCGGCGGCGGACGAGGCCTGGGACATCATGCGCGAGCTCGTCTTGGACAACGAGCGGCGGCGCGAGGTGAGCGACGCCCTCGGCATGAGCTTCGGCCGCCTCAAGGCGCTGCGGCGCATCGACGTGGCCCCCCGCACCATGGGCGAGCTGGCCGCCATCCTCGGCACCGATCCGCCCTACATGACGATTGTGGTGGACGACCTGGAGCAGCAGGGCCTGGTCGAGCGCAAGCCCCATCCGACCGACCGCCGGGCCAAGCTGGTGGAGACGACCGCCCTGGGGAAGGAGGCGGCGCGTCAGGCCCGGGCCATCATGAACCGCCCGCCCGCCGAGCTGGCGGCGCTGCCGGAGGCCGAACTGGCGGCTCTTTTGCGCGGGCTGCGGGCCATCCGGCCCGATCCGGCGACGCCGGTGATCGGGCTGCCGGAGGATCGGATCCCCCCACCGAAGCGGTGACGTCAGCCCCGACGGGGGGCCCAGCGCCAGCGTCGCACCGCCACCAGGACACCCCCCACGCCCCAGATGACCATGACGAAGAGGTCGTGCCAGGCCCAGGGATTGGCACCGGGGGGCAGGTTGAACGAGGCCAGCGTCGCATTGATGAGGTGGCGGACCGGGAAGTAGCCCGAGATATTGGCCAGGGTGCTCCCGGGCTTGATCGGGAAGTACAGCCCGGAGAAGGCCAGCAAGAGGAAGAACACGATGCTGATCATCGGGCCGGCCGCATCGGGATTGGGGACCAGGGTGCTCATCCCGATCCCCAGGGCGGTGAAGCTGAACATCCCGACCACGATGGTCAAGATGAAGGCCACGCCGTGGGGCGGGAGGTAGTCGCCGAAGGCGAGTGTCCCCACCGCCAGCAGGATCCCCACCTGCAGCAGGGCGACGAGCATGGTGCTGAGGAAGATGGCGCTCAGGAGCGACCAGGTGGGGACGGGACTCAGCCGGAGCCGCTTGAGCAATCCCATCTCGCGCCGGTTCACCAGGGTCGAGGCCAAGACGGTGAAGCAGGCCGCCATGATGGCGTAGGCGACGAAACTGGCCAGGTAGTACTGCACCAGCTTGACGGCGCCGTAGCCCGAGCCGATCTTGGAGCTGCCGGCAATGGAACCGAGCAGGACCAAGAAGATGGTCGAGAACCCCAGCGTGAAGAACGCCCCCAGCGGGTTGAGCCAGAAGCTGAGCTGCTCGTACCAGACCTGGCGCCCCACCAGCCGCAGATCGCTGACCCCGTGGAACGATCCGGTGGTGGGAGTGGACGGGTACGGGGTCGGGTTGGGGGTGGGCGGGCTCGTCGTGCTCACTTGACCGACCTCTCCACCGGCTCGATCGCATCCCTGGTCAGGTGCAAGTAGACGTCTTCGAGGGTGACCCGGACCACCGAGAGCCCGGTGAGCGCGTGGTCGTGCTCGAGCGCCCACCCGGTCAGATCGTGGAGGAGCCGCAGCTCGTCGCGGGTGCGGATCTCCACCAGCCCTTGGTCGAGCCGGTCGACGGCGACCGGCAGATCCGACACGGCCGTCCCCTCGGGCAGCAGGAAGCGGATCGTCACCTCGCTCGAGTCACGGCCCCCGATGGAGGTGGGCGTGCCGGCGGCCACGATCTCCGCGTTGTTCAACACGGCCACCCGGTCGGCCAGCGCTTCCACCTCGTCCATGTAGTGGGTGGTCAGCATCACGGTGGTGCCGAGGGAGGTGAGCTGGCGGATGAGGTCCCACGTGTCGCGCCGGCCCGACGGGTCGAGCCCGGTGGTCGGCTCGTCCAAAAAGAGGAGCTCGGGATTCCCGATGATGCCCAGGCCGACATCGAGCCGGCGTTGCTGACCACCGGAGAGAGTCTTCACCTTGTCGTCCGCCTTCTCCTTGAGCCCGATCAGCTCAATCACTTCGGGGACGGGACGCGGGCTCGGGTAGTAGCCCGCGTTGCGACTCAGCACCTGGCGCACCGAGTAGTACGGCTCGACGGCCAACTCCTGGAGGACGACACCGATGCGGGTCCGCAGCCACCGTTGCGTGCTCTTGTTGGCCGGGTCGACGCCGAGCGTCTCCACCTCTCCCCCACTTCGATCCCGGAATCCCTCGAGGATCTCGATGGTGGTGGTCTTCCCGGCCCCGTTGGGCCCGAGCAACGCGAAGACATCGCCCCTCTCGACGTCGAAGGAGACGTCACGCACCGCCTGTTTGTCGCCGTAGGACTTGGCCAGATGGCGCACGCTCACTGCGGGCACTCGGCGTCCCTCCCTGGGTTGTCGGTGTCGGTTTGTGGGTGTCGGTGTTGGTTCGTGGGTGTCGGTGTTGGTGTCGGTGTCGGTGTCCGTCTGGTCGTGGCGGCGAAATGGGTCGGGGCGAGCCGGCGAGACGCAAAGCCTATTGGTTGACGGGGTGGCACATCGAAACTCATCGGCACACTTGTGCGCGGGATAGGCGTGCGCGGGGAATGTTTTTCCAGTGGTTTCCGTGAGTCAGGTCTCCGGTAGTCAGGACGCAGAACTCTGCGCGTTCGCAATGACGGCCTGCAGCGCGGCAACGTGCTCTGCAAAGGCTTGTCTTCCCGCATCGGTCAACGCCACCCGAACTCGCCGCCGATGATTGGACAGTGTGCGCTCAATCCTTATGTACCCAGCGTCTTCGAGGGTCGTGAATTGCTTGGAAAGCGCCGAATCCGACATGGAAAGGCGATCGCGCACGAAAGAGAACTCCGCCCAATCCGTCGAGGCCAGGATCGCCACGATCGAGAGCCGCGTACTGGGATGAATGATCTCGTCAAAGCGGGGCGTGGTCACCTACGCTGCGTGCGCTCGGCACGTCGACGGACCCTGCCCATGAGAGCCGGACCCTCCACGAGAAGCAACGCGGCCACCACGACGCTGGCCCATGTTGCCGGGTGCCGTGCCCCGTCGGCGTGAAGAAGAAGGGCAAGCACGACCGTCACCGCCACCATGACGACGAGAAGGCCGATGATCATGACCGGTATGCGGCGGTCCACCAGCTCACCGCGCACGCTCAGCTGTGAGGACGCTCGACGACCCGAGAGCACTCGAGGGGCAATGGAGGCATGGGCCGCCCCGAACGCCAGAGTGGCCGCGATGTCCACCCACGGCGGCGCAAAGTCGGCGATGACGCCGAGCGCCACCCAACCGGCGGCAAGAGCGAGCCAATACCAGCGCGGCACGTCGATTTCGGCGATGACCTGTCTGCGGCGCTCCTCGATGGAACTGAGAGCGAATCGAGCTTCTGCGTCATCGATGGGGATACTCATGCGGACGACCTCACTTTCCTAGTAGGAAAGTATGTGACTTTCCCAGTTGGAAAGTCAAGAGGTGGCGGCGGCAAGGTCACGGTCGGGGCCGACCCTCCAGCGATCACTGGCACCTGGTGGGCTGGCCGGAAACCCAGATCACCGGGCTGTCGCTTTCTCTGGAAGGCGTGCGACCGTTCTTAGGACAGGGTTCGCTGCACCAGCACCAAGTCCAGCCAGCGACCGAACTTGAAGCCCACTTCGTGGATCCGGGCCACTTCCACGAAGCCGTGACGTTCGTGGAAGCGGATGGAGCCGTCGTTCTCGCCGTCGATGGCGCCGATCATGACATGCAGACCCGCCGCTGTGCCCCTCTCGACGAGCGCCTCGAGGAGCGCGCCGCCGACGCCTGCTCCCTGGTGCGCGGCGTCGATATGAATCGTGTGCTCCACGGTGAAGCGGTAACCGGGCCACTTGGTGGCGTCGCGGAACTCACCATAGGAAGCGAAACCGATGACGCGGCCGTCGGCCTCGGCGACGAGGACGGGATTGTCAGCGGCGCGTTGCTTGCGATACCACTCCTGACGGGCCGCCACCGACTCGTGCTCCTCGGTCCACGCCACGGTCGTGCTCGACACGGTGGCGTTGTACAGCGCGCTGATCGCGGCGGCGTCCTCCACGTCGGCGTCGCGGATCCGCACCGGACTCTGCTCAGCAGCCGTCCAGCCGGCCTGGCGTGGAAGGATTCGCCGCTCATCGCACAGCGGCCTTGGACGCCGGGGGCAACGTCTCGGACTCGGCTGAAAATGTCGGATCTGCCTCCACAATCTTGTCCAAGAGATCACGCAACTGTTGGAGCTCGGCCCGAGTCAAGGCCCCGAAGGACGCCGGCGGCACCGAAAGGACCGACTGGATCTCCTCGGCCAGCTCCTTTCCCTTCTCCGTCAGAACGGCCATCTTGACCCGGCGGTCGATCCGGCCTGGTTCGCGGGTCGCCAACCCATGGTCGGCCAGATCGTCGACCAGCGCGGTGATGTAGGAGGGATCGCAGCCGATGCTCCGCGCCATCTCCCCCATGGAGACGCCGTCACTGCGCGACAGCCGCATCAAGGTCTTGATCACGCCGGGAGACAATTCGGTCTGCGCCACGATCGCCGCCATCTTCTCGATGTGCTCGCCTTCGAACGCGATCCGGCGAAGACGGTCGAATGCCTCTTCGGCCAACCCCATGACCTCCAGTGTCGCACAAACTCTTTGACAGATCCATATCTTTGAGTATTATGAAGTATTCGCTCGAGAGGAACCGCCTTGCCCCGTCGTACATCCACGTCCTCGGTCATGACACCGGAGATCTCCCGCATCGCCGTCGTCGTGGTCCTGGGGTCGATCATGGCCATTCTGGACACGACGATCGTCGCCGTGGCCCTCGCCACCTTGGGTCGCGACTTCCGCGTTTCCGTCTCGACCATCCAATGGGTGACCACCGGCTACCTCCTGGCGCTCGCCATGGTCATCCCGGTGACCGGGTGGGCCATCGACCGGTTCGGGCACAAGCGGATGTTCATGCTCTCGCTCACCGTGTTCCTCATCGGCTCCAGCCTGTGCGGTCTGGCCTGGTCGGCCAATTCGCTCATCGCCTTCCGCGTCCTGCAAGGACTCGGCGGCGGCATGATCCTGCCCGTCGGGCAGTCCATGCTGGCCCGTGCCGCCGGGCCGCAACGCATGGGCCGGGTGATGAGCGTCATCGGCGCCCCGACCGTGCTGGGCCCGATCCTCGGGCCCGTGCTGGGTGGTTTGATCGTTTCCAACTTCAGCTGGCGCTGGATCTTCTACATCAACGTGCCGATCGGCATCGTCACCCTCGTGCTGGCGAGCCGGTTCCTCAAGGGGCACGAGGAGAAGGTCACGCGCAGCTTCGACCTCGGCGGTTTCGCCCTCCTCTCACCTGGTCTGGCCGCGCTCGTCTACTCGCTCTCCGAGGTGGGGGTCACCGGCAAGATCACCAGCGCGCCTGTAGTGGTGAGCTTCGTCCTGGGCGTCGTGCTCACGGGCGGATTCGTCGTCCACGCTCTGCGGGCCCGAAATCCGCTCCTCGACCTGCGCCTGTTCAAGAATCGCAACTTCACCATCGCCAACACCTGCTTGTTCGTCCTGGGTGCGACCTTGTACGGCTCCATGTTCATTTTGCCGCTCTACTACCAGATCGCCCGCGGGCAGAGCCCATGGCAAGCCGGCCTCCTCATGGCACCGCAGGGCATCGGGGCCGCCCTCATGATGCGCAAGTCCGGAGCGATCACCGACCGGCTCGGTCCCCGTCGAGTCGTCCCGCCGGGCATCCTCATCATGGCGGCGGCCACTGTCCCCTTCGCCTTCGTCACCTCCACCACCGATCAATTCCTGTTGGCCGGCACCTTGTTCATACGGGGCCTGGGGCTCGGACTGTGCATGATGCCGATCATGGCGGCGGCCTACTTCGATTTGTCCCATGCCGATATTCCCAGCGCTACGACCATCCTGAACATCGTGCGCCAGATCGGAGCCTCGATTGCCACCGCGCTCTTCGCAGTCATTTTGCAGCGACAGATACTCGAACAGACCCACGCCCACTCCAACAGTGACGCCGCACTGCTGTCACAGTCGGTGAAGCTGCCGCAAACCATCGCCGAGGAGGTGGCGAAGGCGTTCGCCCACACGTTCTGGTGGGCCGTGGCGGTCATCCTGCTCGCCTTCATCCCCGCCTTGTTCCTTCCTTCACACGGCGCCAATCAGGCCCAGAACGCCGCCCTCGATGCGGAAGATGCGCTCCAGGATGCAGCCGCCACGACGGTGATGGAGTAAAGCCAACGGGAATAGCGCATGTCGGGTCGCGGTTGGACTTTTTATGGACCCGATCTACACAGCAACCGCGCACTCAACCGGGGACGGACGCAACGGCCACGTCGCCAGTGACGACGGCTTCGTCGACCTCGACCTCCGCATCCCGAAGGAGATGGGCGGTTCCGGTGGTGCCACCAACCCCGAGGAACTGTTTGCCGCCGGCTACGCCGCCTGCTTCCACTCGGCCATGAAGTTGGTAGCCGGCCAGCAGAAGCTCGATGTGGAGGGCACCCAGGTCTCAGCCAGCATCGGCATCGGCCCGCTCGGCGAGGGTGGATTCGGCCTCAAAGCCGATCTCGTCGTGTACGCGCCCAAACTCGACCGGGCCACGGCGCAGTCGTTGGTAGAGGCCGCACACAAGGTGTGCCCGTACTCCAATGCCACCCGGGGCAACATCGACGTCTCACTTTCCGTCGTCGAGTAAGTCCGGAGATTCACTACCTGGCGGCACACCGACAGGCGAGGTTGCCTGGTACACCCGTGCCGCGGCCCTACTTGTTCAGTGGATCCCTCGGTAGTCCGAGGATGCGCTCCGCGATCTGATTGCGGGTGATCTCTGACGTCCCGCCCGCGATCGACATGGCACGGGTGGCGAGTTGCGACATGCCGGCGAACAAGCCGTCCCCTTCGAGGAAGGCGACATCGCTCCCCACCAGGTCGGCCTGCAGGGCAGCGCGTCGATGGCCGTGCTCGGCCAACACCAGCTTGGTCACGTTGCCTTCCGGGCCGGGACCAGACCCGCTCACGGCGCGCTGGGCGCGCCGAAGATTGAGCACCTTGAGCGCGTGGTCCATCGCCACAATTCCTCCGACCCGGGCCGTCGCACCGGGAACCCGGTCGCCGTGGCGGCGCAACTGGTCGAAGAGGTCCATGCCCGGCAGGAAGCTTCCGGCCGTCCCGCCACCGATTGAGACACGCTCATTGCCCAGGGTGGATCGCGCCACCGTCCAGCCGTCGTTCGGCGTACCGACCACATCGTCGTCGGGGACGAAGACGTCGTTGAAGAACACCTCGTTGAAATCCGAGTTGCCCGTGATCATGCGCAGCGGCCGTACCTCAACTCCGGGCCGCATGCATGTCGATCACCATGGTGGTGATGCCGGCATGCTTGGGCACATCGGGATCGGTGCGTACCGTCGCCAGCCCGAGATCGCAGTGCTGGGCCCCGGAGGTCCATACCTTCTGCCCGTTGACCTTCCATCCGCCGTCGACGCGGGTGCCCCGGGTCTTGACCGCGGCGGCGTCAGAGCCGGCGTCGGGCTCGCTGAACAGCTGGCACCACACCAACTCCCCCATCAGCGTCTTTTCGACCCAACGGTCGACCTGATCCGGTGTGGCGTACTGGTTGACCGTCATGATGTTCCACCCGGTGATGCCGAAACCGGGCACCTTGACCCCGGCCGCCCTGAGCTCCTCATCGATGAGCAGTTGCTCCACCGCACCGGCGTCCCGGCCCCATGGTCGGGGCCAGTGCGGCACCATGAGGCCGGTGTCGATGAGCGCCTTGCGTTGCTCGTTCCCGCTGAGCGCGGCCAGTCGCTGGGCTTCGACGCGGAGCTCGGCCCGGAGCTGCTCGGCCTCGGGCGGCAACTCGAGCGTCACCTCGCGCGCCGTCCCCTCGCCGGCAATGGTGGTGACGTCCTCGACGTCCCTCGGCGTGCCCAGGACCGCGTTGAGCACGAGTGCCCGGCGGAGGTAGAGATGCGCATCGTGCTCCCATGTGAAGCCGATGCCCCCGTGCACCTGGATGTTCATCTGAGCGTTGTGCACGAAAGGCTCCAAGGCCAGCGTGGCGGCCATCGCCGCCACGAGCGAGAACTCCTCCGCGCTGCCGTCGGCTGACGCCCGGGCCGCGTCCCACACCACCGCGGTGGCCAGCTCGGCTGCGACCAGCATGTCGGCGCAGTGGTGCTTGATGGCTTGGAACGTGCCGATGGTCCGGCCGAACTGGACGCGCTGCTTGGCGTAGTCGACTGCATCGTCCACGCAGGCGGCTGCGCCCCCGACTGCTTCCGCCGCTCCGAGCGTGCGGGCCAGCGCCACCGCCCGCTCGGCCGCGCCGGACAGGACATCGGAAGCCGGCACGGCGACACCATCCGCCGTGACGCGCACCGAGCGGCGAGTGGGGTCGAGGTCGGGCGGAGCGCTCAAGGTGAGCCCGGCCGTTCCGGCCGCCAGGATCACGACGTCGTCGCCCACACGGAGCAGGAGGAGGTCAGCCGCCCGGCCTCCGAGGACCGTCCCCGCGTCGCCCCGCAACGTCCCATCGCCCAATGCGAGGTCCGCCGTGCCCAACCCGAGCGCAGCCGTGGTCGTGCCGTCGGCGAGCCCGGGCAGGAGCCGTCGCTTCTGCTCGGGGCTGCCGCACTGCTCGATGACCGCCGAGGCCAGCACGGTCGGGAGGAACGGGCCGGGGGCCACCTGGCGGCCCAGTTCATCGAGCACGACCACCAACTCCGACAATCCCGCCCCGGACCCTCCGTACTCCTCGGGAAGGTGGATCCCGAGCCAACCCAGATCAGCCATTTCGCCCCAATAGGAAGGCCGGGGCTCCTCATCGGACTCGAGCAGGGCGCGGGCAGCCTGGAGCGCCTTATGGGCGGTGAGGACGCCGCGGACTGTCGCGCCCAGCTCCTGGTGGTCGTCGGTGATGGCGATCGGCATCGGAAAATGGCCCCCTTGGACTGAGTGCTATCGGCGGACCGAGCGTTATCGGCCTGAACCTACGTACGGGACGGCCGACGTGGCCCTCCTCCGCGAGGTTAGTAGGGGGCTAGGGATGCTTCAGTGGCCCCCGTCGCTGGGCTGGGCCCATTCGGCGGCCAAGACGGCGTAGATCACCTCGTCGGTCCACTCCCCCTTCACCCACTCGTTCTCCACCAGGTGCGCCTCGCGCCGCATGCCCAATCGTTCCAGGACACGGGCCGACGCGGTGTTCCTGGCATCGATCTGTCCGAAGACGCGGCGGACCTTCAGCGCCCGGAAGGCCAGGTCGATGACGGCACGTGTCGCTTCGGTCGCCAGTCCCCGGCCCTGGGCATCGGGGTGGAAGATGTAGCCGACCTCCGCCTGTTGGTGCAGGGCGCTCACGTAGTGGAGCATGAGATCGCCGATCACCGGGCCGCCAGGGGCCACCTCGACGGCCAGGTTCAAGATGTCACCTTCGGCCTCGATGCGTGTGCACTTCAGCTTCTCCTGGAGCGACTCGGCCGCCCCGCGCCGATCTCGGGGGCTCCAGTACAGGTAGCGAGCGACCTCCGGCCGCGACTGCATGTCGTAGACCGCCTCGAGATCGCCCTTTGCGAACAGACGAAGTATGAGCCGCTCCGTGTGGATTGGCTCGCTGAGGCGCACGGTCGGTCTCTCCTGCGCCGGCGGAGAGTCGGTTTGCCCGGAGTCGGAAGATGGGTCTGAAAGCGGGTCGGAAGGCGGGTCGGATGGCGGCCTCATGGTCGCGCGTCAGTGTAGGAGCGGCAAAAGGCGCCTGGCAGTGGCACACACACCCGTCCTGTGCGTAGGTTGCAGAGTGCTCCGGCGATCTCCGACTACCGAAGGGGGCAGTGGCATGGCAGATGTGGACGGTACCTGCGAGGCGCAGTTCGATGGTGTGCGAAAGGCGCTCGCGGCCAGCCTCGATTCAGGCGCCGATGTGGGAGCCTCGGTGGCCGTCTACCTGCACGGTGAGCCGGTGGTCGATATCTGGGGCGGGTACGTGGACGAGGCCAAGAGCGCGCCGTGGGAACGAGACACCCTGACCAACGTGTGGTCGACCACCAAGACGATGACCTTCGTGTGCGCCCTGATGCTGGCCGACCGCAAGCAGTTGGACTTCCACGCGCCGGTCGCCACCTACTGGCCCGAGTTCGCGCAAGGCGGCAAGGAGGCGGTCGAGGTCCGCCACCTCATGGGCCACACGGCGGGACTGTCGGGTTGGGAGCAGCCGATCACCGCCGAGCAGCTGGCGGATTGGGAGCTCTGCATCACGGCGCTGGCCGCCCAGGAGCCGTGGTGGGAGCCCGGAACGGCCTCCGGCTACCACGCCCTGACGCAGGGGTACCTGATCGGAGAGGTCGTGCGGCGCATCACCGGCGACTCCATCGGCACCTGGTTTGCCAGTGAGGTGGCCAAGCCGCTGGGGGCCGACTTCTTCATCGGACTGCCCGAAGACCAAGACAGGCGGGTCTCCAACGTGATCCCGCCCCCGCCCATCAACGTTGAGGGCATGGAGGTGACCGAGATCACGATGAAGACCTTCATGAACCCGCCCCTGGACGCCACGATGGCCCATCAGGCCTGGTGGCGCCGGGCGGAGATACCGGCCGCCAACGGGCAGGGCAATGCACGGTCAGTTGCGGCCGTGCAGTCGGTGATCGCAGGGAAGGGCCAGTCAGCCGGTGTCCGCCTGCTCTCCGATGCTGGCACCGAGCCGATCTTCGAAGAGCAGGCCAACGGCACCGACCTGGTGATCGGGCTACCCACCCGCTTCGGCATGGGCTACGGCTTGAGTAACGAGGAGATGCCCATCGGGCCGAGGGCGTGTTACTGGGGCGGCTATGGAGGATCCCTGATCGTGGTCGACCAGGACAAAGATGTCGCCGTGGCGTACGTGATGAACCGCATGGAGTCCGGCGTGGTGGGCGACGAGCGGGGCGCCACCATCTTGCAGGAGACGATGAAGGCGTTGGGATAGCTTCAGTCGGTCGGTCGGATCAGCGCCTCAGCCTCGATCTCCACCTTCCAGCGCGGGTCCAGCAGCCCGGCAATCACGATCATTGTCGCCGCGGGCCGTATGTCACCGAACAGCTCGCCGTGCACGGCCGAGACGGCGTCCGCGTGGGCAGCCGAGGTCAAGAACATGCGGGTTCGCACCACGTCCTCTTTGCGCGCCCCGGCCTCGGCCAATGCGGCCAGAATGATCTCGAAACAGCGGCGGGCCTGCGCTCCCGGGTCATCGGGACAGAAATTGTCCGGCCACACCGGGCCGGTCCCCGATACCCAGATGCGGTCGTCCACCCGGAGGGCGCGACTGAACCCGATAGTTGACTCGTAAGGCGAGCCGGAAGTGATGCGCCGGCGCTCGCCCACATCCAATTCTCCCATATGGATCACGGGCCGACCACCGTTGGATCAGGGGTCGGCCGCCCTCGGGTCGACTGCCCTCGGATCAGGGGATGAGGATGATCTTTCCGTGCGTGTGGCCCGTGGCCAGCTGCCGATGAGCCTCGGCCGCCTGCGCCAGAGGGTAGGTCGCTGCCACCCGGACTTCGATGAGGCCCTTGTCGGCCAGCTGAGCCAGCTCGAGACGAGCCTGGGACCGGATCTCCCAGCCCGGGTCCGCCCCGGGAGCGCCCCCGAGCGCTTGAATGCCGAGCGCCAGACCTCGCTGGACGGCCGCCAGCGTGGCGATCCGGCGGCGGTCGGCCACCAGCTCGAGTGACGTGTCGATCGCCTCATCGGTCCCGACGCTGTCGATGGCGGCATCCACCCCGTCCGGGGCCAGGTCCCTGATCCGCTCCAGCAACCCGTCGCCGTAGAGCACCGGTTCTGCGCCCAGGCGCCGGAGCTCAGCGAACGCTCCTTCGCTGGCGGTGCCGATCACCCGGACCCCCTGCGCGACCGCGAGTTGGACGGCCAGGAGGCCCACCCCGCCGGACGCGCCGTGCAGGACCAGTGTCTCGCCCGGCGTGACTCCCACGGCACGCAACGCGTGGACCGCGGTCGTACCGGCCAGCATCAGGCCGGCCCCCTCCTCAAATGTGACCGTAGGCGGCTTGGGCACCAGCGCCTCGACCGAGACGAGCACGCGCTCGGCATAGGACCCTGGGGCGTGGAAGGCGATCACCTCGTCGCCAGCATGGACCGTACCCGCAGGCCGTTCGGCACCGTCGCCGCCGCCGTCAGCACCATTGCCGCCGAGTGCGAGCACCACCCCTGAGGCCTCGAGTCCCAGAGACATCGGCAACAGCGATGGATCTTTGCCCCTGGCTCCCCCGTACAGCTTGTAGTCGATCGGGTTGGTGCCGGCCGCCCGGACCTCGAGCAGGGCCTGCCCGGGGCGCGGTTCGCCGACCTCTTCATCAATGACGGCGAGGACCTCAGGCCCTCCGAACGCGGTGGCGACGACCTTGGTGACCATACCTGTGACCAACCGGCAGTGAGGAGGCGATATTCCGGCGCGTAGAGTTCGGCCCGTGACGGACGCCGGCCCCGCTGCCCTCGAAGTAGGGGCCGAGCTCGATCTCGAGATCGGTGACATTGCCGGCGGCGGCGGATGTGTCGCCCATGCGCCCGACGGGCGCGTCGTCTTCGTACGGCACTCGCTGCCCGGCGAACGGGTGGTGGCCACCGTCACCTCGACCACCTCGTCGTTCATCCGGGCGGATGCCACCGCGGTACTGCGCGCCTCTCCCGACAGGGTGACGCCTCCGTGCCCCTACGCCGGCCCGGGGCGGTGTGGCGGCTGCGACTTCCAGCACATCGACCTGGCGGCGCAACGACGACTCAAAGCCTCCCGCATCGCCGAGCAGCTCCAGCGGGTGGCCGGCGTCACTCGAGCAGTGCGGGTGGACCACGTCGCAGGAGACGAGGGCGGTCTGGGTTGGCGCACCCGGGTCCGGCTGGGCGTCGACCGCTCCGGACAACTGGGATTCCGCCGGCATCGGTCGCACGCGCTGGAGCTCGTGGACCACTGCCCCATCGCCTGCGATCCGGTCATGGAGTCCGGCACCTTCGACGCCAACTGGTCGGGCGTCGACGAGCTCGAGATCATCGTGGCGCCCGACACCGGCGAGTCGCTGATCGCAGTCGACCTGAGCCGAAAAGCGGCGCCGAAGTTGCCACCGGTGTCCGCCCGCCTCGTCGTCAACGGGCGCCCCCAGCAGCGGTCCGGCGCTGTGCACACAAAGGTCTCCGGTGTGACGTTCCGCGTCTCGGCGGGGGTCTTCTGGCAGGTCCATGTCGGGGCGGCGGAGGCTCTGGCCCGTGCCGTACGGGCCGCACTCGGCGCCGTGCCGGGTGACAAGGTGGTCGACCTCTACGCGGGCGCCGGGCTGTTCTCGGTACTGGTGGCCGACGACGTGGGCTCGACCGGATCGGTCCTCGCCGTCGAGCGTGACCGTCGGGCCTGCGCGGACGCCAAGTACAACGGGCACGGGCGCGCCCAACTACGGGTACGGCAAGCGTCGATCACACCCAACCTGGTCGAGCACGGCATCGGCCGACCCGATCTCCTGGTGCTCGACCCGGCACGAGAAGGTGCAGGCAAGGCGGTGATGGCGGCCCTCAGCGGACATGCGACCACCCTGCGGCGGCTGGTCTACGTGTCGTGCGACCCCTCGTCGTTCAGCCGGGACCTGCGCGTCCTCCTGGACTCGCACTGGTCCCTCACCTCATTGCGGGCCTTCGACATCTTCCCGATGACCGAACACGTCGAGCTGGTGGCGACGCTCGAACCGCCGGGAGAGCGAGACCGGCGATGACGACGAATGACGAACCCTTAGGCGTGGCCCCCCAGCTCGTGATCGAGGTGGCCGATCGCCTCGAGCTGCAGGGTCGAATGGGCGACGTCGAAATGGCCGGCGAGGCATCCCTGGAGATGATCGAGGACGCGCCCTATCTCACCGCTGCTGATGCAGTCGTCGGTCACCACGACGTGCGCCGTCAGAATCGGCAGGGACGAGGTCAGGGTCCACGCGTGGAGGTCGTGCACCGACGCCACTTCGGTCAGCTCGAGAAGATGGCGGCGCACCTCATCGAGGTCAATGTCATCCGGGGTGGCCTCCAAAAGGATGCGGAGCGCCGGGCGCAGGAGCCCCACCGCGGCCTTGAGCATGAGGACCACCACCACCAATGAGGCGATGGAGTCGGCCCGGGAGAAGCCCCATACGACGATCACGATCCCGGCGATCACGGTACCGATGAACCCGTAGAGATCGGTGAGCACATGCCGGTAGGCACCCTCGATGTTGAGGGACCGTCGGTTGGCTTTGGCCAGCGTCATGGTGGCCACCACGTTGACGCCGACGCCCACGCCGGCGACGACGATGAGCGTTGCGCCGTGCACCGAAACGGGGTGGACGAGTCGCTCGATGGCGTCGACGGCGACGAGCGCTGCGACAACGAGCAGCGTGATGCCGTTTGCGGCGGCCGCCAAAATCTCTGCCCGCTTCATGCCGAACGTGTGCGAACCCGTCTCGGGTCGCCCCGCCAAGCGCAACGCGATGAGGGATCCCGCGATGGCACCGACATCGGCGAGCATGTGTCCGGCGTCGGCGAGCAGGGCCAGCGAATGCGAGAGGATCGCCGTCACCACCTCGAAAGCCATGAAGGCGGTGAGGAGGCACAGAGTGATGGTCAGGTACTTGTGATCGGACTCCGCTGAGACAGCGTGCGTGTGACCCTGAGCATGGGCGTGGTCGTGGTTGGCGTGGTCGTGGTTGGCGTGGGCGTGGTCGGCGGCGGCGTGGCCGGTGGCATCGTGGCCGGTGGCATCGCGGCCATGGTCGCTCTCAGGATTGGGAGTCATGGGACCGTCCCGTCGTCCTGGAGGCGGCACCCGGTCCGGCCGCGTCACTTCCAGCCCGTGTCACATGGTCTGCGTGCGAGAGAACCTCTTCAACGAGTCGCCTCACATGGGCATCGTCGGCCACGTAGTAGATCCGGGTTCCATCGCGGCGGGTCCGAACCAGCCGCGCCAACCGCAGCTTGGCCAGGTGCTGAGAGACACCTGTCGGATGGGCCCCCACCAGCGCAGCCAGCTCATTGACCGAGTGCTCGCCGTCGAGCAGGGCCCAAATGATGCGCAGACGGGTCTCGTCACCAAGGAGCTTGAGCATCCCTACGGCGGACTGGAACTCCCCGTGGGAGGGAATCACATCTATCTGCGTATCCACGCAGATAGACTACCAAAGGAGAGCGATGCTGCGAGCAGCACCTGGTTGCGCCGGCGCTTTGATTGGCTCCGGGGCGCTGAGCGCTCGGGAGCACTGGGGGCGGGGAACGCGGCAAACTCCGACTCGGGGGTGATAGTCCCCCAGAGCCCCCAGATTCCCGTCATTCATTACCTCCTGAGTGAAGCGGCTGACGAGGTCCTTGTTCTCTTGAAAGTTCATTGTCTTCTCCCATTGGTCAAACCCTGGAGGCTCGGCCTGACCTCGCATGCCACCCGGATCTCAACTCCATCATCATCGTCGCACTGGCGTGGACCATCCTGTATTTTTGCCGTTTCTGGCCAGGTCCAAGGCTGCCCCCGTCTGCCGGCCTGGTGGCGATCCCGACCGGACCGAGCGTCACTGAGGTGATGACGGCACCCACACATCTAGGATCACCTCGATTGCGTTCGGGCAGGGAGGTCAGGATCGCATGTCGGCGGCCAGCGACGATGAGGCACACGAGTGGAGTGCCGCTTTTGCGACAGCGTCGACCGTTGGGATGGAGGCCTACGAAGAGGCCCTCGTGGGGCCAATGTTCACGCCTTGGGGTGAGTATCTCCTCGACGCTCTGACGGTCGCCCCCGGAGAGCGTCTGTTGGATGTGGCCACTGGGCCTGGCACCGTGGCCCGGCTGGCCTCGGCTCGATTGGGCCAAGCCGGTCACGTGCTGGCCACCGACCTCAGTCCAGCGATGCTTGCGATTGCCGAGGCGAAGGGGTCTGTCGCGGACGGATCCCCGATCCAATACCGTCTCAGCCCTGCAGTGCCTCTTGCCGCTGCAGGGGCCTCGTTCGATGTGGCCTGTTGCCAGCAGGGGCTCCAGTTCTTTCCCGACCGCCAGGGCGCCTTGGCAGAGATGCGTCGAGCGCTACGCCACGGTGGCCGAATGGGTCTGGGCGTATGGTCGGGCGTGGAGGCCTGCCCTCCATTCGCCGCCATCAGGGACGCCATCGGTGAGGTCATGGGCCGCGACGCGGCAGAACACTATGCAGGGGGACCGTGGGGCCTGCATGCACCACAGGCTTTGGCGGACATGGTGACTGCCGCAGGGTTTGGCGAGGTATCCGTAGACGAGATAGCTCGACCAGTACGTTTTGAGGGCGGCGCCGCGCAGCTTGACCGCAGCTTGGCCGCTTCAGGGTTGGCAGCGGAAATAGGTGCTCTCGGCATCGATATGCGGGCTGCTCTGGCCTCCGCTATGGCCGACAGGCTGCAGAACCTGACCGATCGCAGCGGAGCCGTCACCTCGTACCTGACATCGCAGATCGTCTTGGCCGTCGCCCGCTGAGCCCATTCGTCCGAGTGGGTAGACCCCGCACGCCCCGTCGGGAAGCTACACGTCAGGCTTCATCCGACCGACTCCCAAGGCGCTTCTGACCTCTTCGATGTCACGACGGTTACGGATGGTCAACACCCGAACGTCCGGACGTTCAGCGATCTGCTTCATCAGCCCAGGCAAACATCGGCGTCGCCATGTCAGCAGCCAGCGCCAGTAGTCAAGTCGCTGCCTCGATCGCCGTAGCGTTCGCCACACACACCGCCAGGTAGGAGGGTCGAACAGCACCACGATGTCCGCCACGTCGAGGCGAACATCAACGACGTCATACGGTCCCAAGTCCCCATCGAGTATCCACGACTCCTCGCCTATGAGAATTCGCTGCACGTCGGCCCACTCATTTGGCGGCATCGGATCGAGGTTCGCGTTCCAGAACAGCTCATCAAGCTCGACCCACGCCAGTCCGGTGGCCTGGGCCAATGACTTTGAGAAGGTCGACTTGCCAGCCGCTCCAGGTCCCAACACCACGATTCGCATGACGGCAAGATCATCACTCACGAAAGGGGGCTGCGTTCAGCAAACCAACCGGGCCAAACAATGGATGAAACGCTTCGTGTGGGGCTCGGGTGCGACAAAGAGCGAATGCCCTCGCGCCCCTCTGGAGCTAGACCACTTCTACATCATGGGCCTGCCCTCCTCCGCCGGCTATTCCCGCAATGGCGGGGGGCGACCCCCGACGGAGGCCACCGTCAGAACCTTGTCGGTTCTCGGACACGGCCGTAACGGCGGAGACGTTACAGTCGTCAGATGGCCAGGACTGCCCGACGTGATGTGATCGGCCTTCTGATGGAAAAGGAGGTGACCTACACCGAGGCCGAGGCCGATGCGCTCATCACTCAGGCGAAGATGCTCGCCAAAGAGAGCGGTAGGACCGTGCGTGCGGAGGCCGAGCTGCTCCTATCGAGGAACCGGGAGACCCGGCTGCGGGACCTACAGAACAAGGTAGTGGAGGCGAGCGAGCTTCTGACGGCCATCACCGTCGAAGTCGATGACCTTCGGGCCGAGTCAGGTGATGACGACGGGGAGCTGGCCGCCATCATGGCGACCATGGCTGCCTGCTGCGAGCCCTTCACCTCAGTTCCGGAGGGTGGTTCAACTTCGACCACAATGCCTGGCGAGCGACGGGCGTCATCGGCTGCGACCGTCGTGCCAAGGCCGATCGAAAGTGTCGAGAGCACTCTTTCCTGAGTCGGCTGGACGTAAGATGCTTGTCAGGTCGGTCGCATAATTGAGCAGCCGTTGACCAGTGGCCATGCGCACCCGAATGACGAAACAGCTACACCGCAGCGTCTCTGATAGGGACGAATCGACAAGGTGACTCTGCACACTTTCTCAACGCGCCCCCAATGTGTTCGAACATGACAATCGATCCGACTCTGTTGTCATCGACGAGCGGTACAACCAGTCGCCCTCCAGCGACCAACTGTTTCGACCATGGCATTGCGGTTTCGCGTGCGCCCGCCGTGACAATTATTCGGTCGTACGGTTCCTGCGGCGGATAGCCATCACGCCCGTCGCCGATGACCACTTGGACTTGGTCGAGACCGAGGTGGATCAGGACCTGCGCTGCTCGTTCGGCGAGATCCGGCTCAAGCTCAATGGTGACCACTACTCCGCTTGATCCACACAACGCTCCCAGAAGCGCGGCGTTGTATCCGGTGCCCGTTCCCACCTCAAGTACACGGTGACCCGGAGACACCTGAAGCTGTTCGAGCATGGTGGCCACAATCGTCGGCTGAGAAGCTGTGCTGATCGGAGACCCGTCCTTGGCGCGCTTTGCCATCACGGGCTCGTCGACATATGCGGCTCGAGCACTGATCTGTGGGACGAAGAGGTGACGGGGAACTTGACCCATCGCGTTCTCGACAGAGGGGGTCTTTATGGTCCCGGCTTCTACCAGGCGGTCCACCATCTCTTTGCGTAGGGCACTGGTCGTCTCGTCCACCGAGACTCAATCTGCCGGATGCATCCGACGAGGGCAAGAGCGGTTTGAGAACGTGGCGACGGCCAGACTCCCACAAATGGGCAAGTAGCAACTCATCCTCCACCCCCGGTTCTGCCTCCGTGGGGCGCCGTCCCGGTCGAGAATTGCTCCAGATCGACTGGCATGGGCCAAAACCGACAGACGAAGGAATAGCATTGCCGCCGGAGCCGTTGAACAAGACATGACGCCAGGCCACACAATCAGCATCGTCCCGACCGTCGCCCATGTGGAAGTCCGGCTTGGCGGCCGAATGCTCGCCACCACCGACCGGGCCATGAAGCTCGACGAGACCGGACTGCCCGCCCGCTACTACCTGCCGCGAGAAGACGTGCAGATGGATCTTCTGAGGCCCACGACATTCCACACCAATTGTCCGTTCAAGGGTGAGGCGTCATATTGGTCCGTCGACATCGACGGAGAGATCCATGACGGCATCGTGTGGAGCTACGAGCAGCCGACGGATCAGGCGGCCGAAGTGAGAGGGATGTTGTCCTTCTACCCCGGCCGTACCGAGGTGACAGTCGACGGTCAGTCGCTTCGAGACTGACCCACCTGTCAAGCTCGACCTGCGGCTAGCCAGCCTGACAGGAATTTTCATGGTCGTAGGTATCGGGGTCACCTCTCCCGGCGTCGCTTCAAAGTCGATTTCAGCGGCTCACTGGGCCGGGCATAGTTGCGTCTTGCCAAAGCTATACGCCCTATATCCATTGGGGCATTTTCGTTCTCGTACTGGGTGTCGCATTTCGAGTCAGCGCTGCAGTCTCCGCGACGAACCGGATACAACGCCGTTGCGCGAATTGCCGTGGATCAACACAGTTCCAAATCGTGAAACGGTGCCTCAAGCTCTTCACTGACGGGATTGCCTCGGTTCGAACTGCAGCCTGGCAGATACAAACTCGGGTCTCCGCTCACCGTCGCTACAGCTCGTTCGAAGTCCTAGCTGACGGAACGGCTCGGGACTCGGAGTGACCCAGGCGGCCGGCAGGAAGGGTGGCTGACCGGCCCCTTGGCCGCCGAAGCGTTGTAAGCCTAAAGTCACAGCCGCTGACCCGATTGCGAGCGAGGGGAACCCAATGGATCGAAACGATGTGAACCCTTGGGAGTGGTCCAAGGCTTTCGGCTTCTCGCAGGCCGTGGAGGTGAGAGGGGCTGAGCGTATCCTCGTCTGCTCCGGGCAGACCGGGATTTCAGAGGATGGATCGCCGCCTCCCTCCTCTGACATGGGCGACCAGGTGAAGAAGTCCTTTGAGAATCTCGGTGGTGTCCTTCAGGCGGCTGGGCTCACCGCCAGTGACGTTGTCAGGGTCAACTACTACACGACGGACGTCGACGAGTTGATCACCGTGCTCGGACCATATGCATCAGAGTTTTTCGGCAACAATCTCCCAGCTTCAACGCTTCTCGGCGTGGCTCGGCTGGCCTTTCCAGAGCTCAAGATCGAGATCGAAGCCACGGCAGCGCGCTGAACCCGACACAGCGACGCCCGACAAGAGCCTGCTTCGGGTGCTCAGCCACCTGAGACAATGAGGCACTTTCTGGCTGGGGTATCCACGGACGGTCCGTTAGCCTGATTGCCGGTGCGGATACTGTTTCGATCGACACCGCGCGATTTTCGTTGCGACTACGAACTATGGATGACGCCGAGTAGGCCATTCGGTGGGCCAGGTAGTTGGGAATCTCAGGTGGGTCGGGGTCGCCCCAGAAAGGTACTAATGGAACCAGGCGGCCCACGTCCATCCATTCTTCGTGCCAAGTCCTGATCGTGTCATCAGCGAGGTGAACTTCCAACCGTCCATCGGCGAACACCGTGTAGCTGACAGCCTCGAATACCCCACCGGGTTGTGCGTCAAGAAGCAGTACCTCTACCATCATTGTTTCCACATGTTGACGGAAGCGGATGAAGAACTGCGACATTCCGAGCGGCAGGAGTGCCGCCAGCGCCGGGACGGTGGGTCGTCTAGCCAACCCGTGGCGCTCGCGCGGCCCTCACTGAGAGAATCATCGAAGATTACTCTCACCAAACTAAAGGGAGGATGTCGTTGTGGGTACATTCCAGCGCTTCGCAGCTGTGGCAAATTCGGTGGTCCAGCCCCTGGTGCTTTCCCCGCGGTGGGGACGCTTCGTGGAGGGCCATATGACAGTGATCACCTACACCGGGCGACGGTCAGGTCGGACATTCACAACACCCGTCGCGTACAAACGGCACGGTGAGGAAATGACGATCGGGGTCCAGTTTCCCGATCAGAAGAAATGGTGGCGTAACTTCCTTGCTGATGGCGGCCCCATTTCCGTTCGACTTCGAGGCGTCGAGCGAAATGGAAAAGCCACTGCCGTGCGAGATTCTCGAGGAAAAGTCACGGTCAACGTCGTTTTGGAGCCGGACTCGTAGAACGACGTCGGAGACTGACGCCAGAGGACTTGGGTGAGCCCGATCACCCGACCTGATCCGTTCCCAGTCGCCGGCTGGAGAAACCCGCCGGGAGTGTGGGACGCGTCTGGGAAGCCCGACTCCGCCCGGCCATCAACAGTCACCCTCAACGTGAATCCCGCCGACAAAGGCGCATAACCCGGGACCCGGAATTCGACATGTCGGCTTACCCAGGATTCAGCAAGCGGCGCTCCGCTTCGGTGCGTTCATCGTCATCGAAGAGGTCGGCCCACCTCATCTCCGCGATTTCATGCTCCAGCGTAAGTTCGGGGCGACCCTGATCGACAAGCCATCGAGTCGCAACCAAGGGCATCCCCGCGGCGAGGATTCTCTTTGCGGCAGTCGCGGCTCCTAGGTCGTTGATCATGTCGACCCAAACATGAGGCTCGAAACCCATCGTCCTGATTTGAGCCACGAGCTCCCTACATCGATCCTGGAAGAGGCCATCAAGCGTTGTTGGATCGACGGGATCGGCTACCGGAGCGACGGCAGAGGCCTGTGTTGACCGGAGGGGCTCGACATGAAGCAAGAGTCCACATGACCCGCAATAGATGACCGAGACGCGCTCGGGGATTCCCGAGTTGGACATACCCTGAGCATCGAGGCGGCTCACCCGTAGATTGGAACGCAGGGACTCTCGACACTCAGGGCATGTCGGACCCTCAAGCTGATCGCCCCTATCCTTCGACCGCACAACGACATTGTGCCAGTTCAGGCTCGGATGGGCTCTCTCAGTGCGTTGGGCACGTGGCTCGGGTTCAACGCCTCCCGGCGACCCCTGTCGCCGAGCACGTCGTGTGGCCGTGCGGCACCATTGAGTCAGGTGTCATCCGACAAACCTGGCCACGAACACCCCCTGTTCTACTGTCTCGATCGCGTCAGCGCAGTAGTTGGCGCGGGTCCAGGCGATGGCCTCGTCTGGAGCGTGGCCACGGAGAATGGCGAGGCACGCCAGAGCAGTTCCTGTGCGTCCATGGCCACCGAGGCACCCCACCTCCACTCGATCTTGAGCACGAGCGCTATCGAACAACGACCTCAGCGCAACGACGACCCGGGCCGCGTCTTCGGGCACACCGAAGTCCGGCCAATCGAGATGGTCGTAACGCCAAGGCGGCTGCCACCGTTCGTCCAAATACAGCCCATAGTCCGGCGGGACCTCGCGAGCGTAGGGGTCCCTGGCATCAAACGACATGGCGGTGACCTCGGTGCCGTCGGGCAATACGACGACCGAACAGTGCTGATGCACGTCGAATCGTTGATGTTCGTGGTCGGCATCAGTGCACTTAGCCTCGATCCACCGACCGGCCCCAGCTGAACGGGTTTGAAGGCACAGCGCCGCCGGTCACATGGTGCGGACACCCCGGAGGGCGGTGAGTTCTGACCCACGGGCGTGCGAGGCCAAGAGTTCGTGTCCTTCTCGGTTGTCAGCGCGTTGGTGTTCATCTGCGGCCACGCCGGTCCGCGGGGGTCGCTCAGGTGGGGGCGAATGTGACGGCCCGGAGCTTGGCGAGTGCACTTGTGAACGGCGTGGCCCAGGGCCAGTGGGTGGGCCCGCGCAGTGTTGGTCTCCCAGAGCGGTTGACCAGTCGACCGGGGACCGAGAAGTAGCGGGTGCGCAGGGTCTGGGCGACCACCAGCGTGTCGTCTTCGACGAGCCCCCCGAGCTTGGCGCTCCAGCGGATCAGGTTGTGGGCCAACACAGCGCAGCACATCCACGCCGCGTTGGCCGAGAAGTCACCAGAAGGGCAGTGCTCCATGCCCGCCCCTTCCTTCCAGTCGTCGATGCACAGCTCGACGACGGCGTGGGCGCGGTGGAAGGCGTCGAGTTCGACGGCCGTGCCCTCGAGATCGGTCAAGAAGGCGAAGTGCCGCCAGTTGGGCCACAAAGTTGCCTGGGGACCGGTGAGCCGGGTGCGGCGCACGACGAGGCGGCGGCCCTTGTAGATGCACTCGGCCACCATCGCCTCTCCGCCCGTCGGGTACTCGATGGCGACCCAGTCCGACTCGTCGATCTTCGAAATGGCGGCGTCGACGGCCTTGGTCCCGGTGCGCACGGCCATGGTGAACGAGACCCCCAGGCGCCCGAGCACCTTGATCGTCTCGTTGGACCAATACCCCGAGTCGAAGCGGATGATGATCTTGCCAGTGGCCCCGGCCCGGCGCAGACGAGCCACGAGTTCTTCGACGAAGCGCTTGGTGCCGCGAGCGGTGTTGGCCGAGCCCTTGCGCAGCCGGGCATGGAGGATCTCGCCGGTGTCGGCCCTCGTGGCCAGGATCGGGTGGTAGCCCAGCACCTTGGTGTAGCCGTACGCGGCGCCACGTTTCAGCTTTCCGAACACCTCGCGTATCGTTGAGTCAATGTCGACCACCAGCTGGTTGCTCCCCGGGCCCGCCCCGAGGGACCAGGCGCGCTGAAGGGTGTCACCGATCACCTTTTCGAACTGTCGGACGTGACCGAAACTGAAGGCACGCAAAAAGGTCCCGAGCGTGGAGGGGGCCATCACCCGGTGGGGCAATACGCTGGCCGTCGACCCGGCCCGCAACATGTCGGCGTGGTCGATGTGGGTGGCGCCCGCCACCATGGCGTGCACCAGGGTCAAGATCTTGCGCCCGGGTTGGAAGCCACCGGTGCGCGTACCAAGACGGATGGTCGAGTTGCACAGGTCCTCGAGCCCCAGCTTGGAGACCACGGTGGCGATGAGCAACAGGCCAGCATTGGCCACCAGATTTGGGTCATCGAAGGTCACCGCAATCCGGTTGATTCCGCGCGATACTGGCTTCACAGAAAGTGCCTCCTTTGTTGTTGAGAACTACGGCGTCAGTAACCGCAATTCTCCCAGCATCGGGGGCATTTTCCGCGGATGCGCGGCCTCTGATCAGATGGTCAGGCGGTGTTTCGAGGCTTAGCTGGTTCATCCTCCGCGTACCAGTGAAGCTTGCACTGCCCACATGCCGCTACCGAGCGCGTCTGGGTCATTTCCGCACTTTTGCGGAACGGACGGTGGACACAAGGGTCTCAACTATGGGTAGGGGCCCGCAAGGGAGTTGGCTCTTGCCTTCGCCATACAACTGCTTGCGCGACCCGCACGGTCTCCCCGACCGCAGTGATCGCAGGCCCGCCGTGAAGCTCGTAGCCGAGGTCGAGTGCTTCACTCACCCGGTGGCAGAATACGTCATCGTCGGGACCGGTCAGGACCCGGTAGTGAGGATAGTGACTAGAGGTCATCGTCGAAGGCTACAGATCACTCCGGAACTGGGACTTCGTTTTGGTGCCGGCGCGCCAAGAAATGCTCTCCGAATTCCAGATTCGTTTCGAGCGCGACGACCCATCCGAACAGCTTGAGGTGAGAGACTTTGCCGGTGAACGACGAGGGGCTCCTCGCTGAGCAGCGGGCGTACTACCGAGCTCGTGCGCCCGAGTATGACGAGTGGTGGCAGCGCCGTGGCCGCTACGACCGAGGTTCGAATTTGGCCGAGGAATGGGACACGCAGGTCGCACAGGTCGTAACTGCGCTCGACACCTTCGGCGCCACGGGCGACGTCTTGGAAATGGCAGGGGGCACCGGATGGTGGACCGAGCGTCTCGCCCGCACTGCTGGGCATCTGACCCTTATTGACTCTTCACCCGAGACTCTGGACCTAAACCGCGACCGAGTAGGGCGCCCCGATGTGGACTACCTAGTGGCCGACCTGTTCACGTGGCAGCCGAACAGGACCTATGACGTGGTGTTCTTCTCCTTCTGGCTCTCTCACGTACCGCGGTCACGATTCTCGGCCTTCTGGTCTTTAGTGCGGTCCTGCCTTGCGCCGCAGGGCCGGGTGTTCCTCATCGACAATCGCAACGACTCGCATCCAAGTGGCGAAATCAAGGACTCCTACGTGGTCCATCGTGGTTCGGATCTGGACCTGCGGCGCTTGCACGACGGGAGCGAGTACCAGGTCGTCGAGGTCTTCTACGAGCCCGAGGAGTTGCAGTCGCTTCTTGGGCACGAAGGGTGGACCGCACAGCTCGATGCAACGCGGTGGTTCACCTTCGGAGAGGCGATTGCCTGAGGTTCTTGATGCCAACGAGCTGGATGCGTCACAGAGCACCCGGTTGGGCCACCCCAGATTGGCGGACAAGAAGGTGCTCCATTCCGCCCGCTTGCGGTGATCAGCGCGCTACAGCTCTTGTCACGCCCTGGCCAATAGCCACGCTCGTCCGCCAACCTCGCCCTCAGCAATGGTCGTTAGAGCGCTGAACGCAGCCCGTAGCTCACCGCGTGCCACGCGAAAGGGTCCCGGCCCGTGGTCCACCTCACTGAGGACAGCCATTGCCAGCAATCCACCGGGTGCGAGCCTCTCGATCACCGCCTTGTCAAGACGGGCGTCCCTGAACAAGTGACAGACGATGACATCGCCTGGCGGCCCATCGGGGAGTCCGACGTCGAGATCCGACACATCGAACCTACAGCGGTCGCCGACCCCACTACGCTCAGCCAAGTCACGGGCGAACTGCACCGCCACGGGAGACACGTCTACTCCATGGACCGTGAGCCCTCGTGTTGCGAGCCAGACAGCCGCCATACCGCGTCCGCACGCGAGGTCGATCCCGTATCCCGATCTCGGGAACAAATCCTGATACGCGCCGAGCACAGTTGGAGGACCAGGAGCGCGGTGGGGCGCGTATCCTTCGCTGGAGTACTTCTCATCCCAGTGCACGCGATCTTGCTCGGTCATTCTTCCAACTTAGAAGCGGATCCGAGGCTTCTGGGCGAAGGAGTTCCAACGCCGTCCAGAGTCTGACTGCGAGTGTGACCGGACCGTCTTCGAGCCAAGTTGCAAACTGTTGTCTGGAACCGCGAACGTTCGGGAGGAGTACATGGAAGTGACAGTCCGGCGCAGTAGTTTCTTGTCGGCCGCCGCTTTAGCTTGCGAGGTGGTCTCCTCGTCGGGGGTCGCCGTGCGATGGCGCGATCCGAGCGCACTGGCCGAGTTCAGTGTCGGAGGCATAGCCGGCCACACCTATCTCGCCGCCCGTATTCTCGAACGTCGCCTCGAGACAGAGGTTCCGGAGGAACCCGAGGTCATCGATGCCCTAGAGCGATACTCGGACATCCGCATTGTCGACACGGCGTCGCTGGACGATGAGGTCCACCGGGGGGTGAGATACGATGGCGAGTACGTCGCCCGCCGGGGTCCGGTCGCGGTGGCCGGGAAGTTCCACGAGCTCCTCGATCGGCTGCGATCGCGCCTGGCCGACGAGCCACCGGGGCGACTCGTGGTGGCATCGACGCCGGGTACGGTGATGCTACTTGACGACTTTCTGGGCTCTCGGACGATCGAGATGCTGGTGCACGCTGACGACCTCGCCGTCAGCGTGGGTCTGCCACCCTTGGATCTACCTCCCGATGCCGCCAAGGTGGCGACGACGACCCTTCTCGAATTGGCCCGGCAACGGGCCGGCGACCTGGCTGTGCTGCGGGCATTGACACGTCGGGAGCGCCAAGAAAGCGACATCCTCTGCGGCTTGTGATCCCTATCACCCGCTCCGCCCCCGATAACGGCGGTTCGGCGCCAGTGGAGAAATTGGCGGAGGAATCGATCGTCCTCCATGAGGATCGGCCTACGGGACGTCAAGAGTTGACCGGGAGTTGCGAAGACCCTTTCTCCCCCGCTCGGGCTTCAGTACACCCAATTGAGCGAAGCAGGAGCCGGCAGGGAGTTGACATGAAAGAACTCGAAGCCCGCCAACAGGGCATAGTACTTATCAACATCCGTGTCTCCAATATGGATCAGCCGATCGCTGGGAAAGCTCGCCTTGGTCTCCTCAAGGAAGTGTTTGTGGCTGACGAAATCCACCTCGATCCCCGCCTTTTCCCACAAGCGACGCTGATCGAGCAACGTCCGGTCCGAGGCGCTTCCCACGACATGCCCCCGTCGTTTCGATTCGCGGACCATCTCCAGGGAGACAGGGCCGGAAGGGTCTCCAAATTCCATCGTGCCGTCGATATCGAAGCTCACCAGTGCCATAACTTGCGGACGGTACCACGATCCCCTCGGCCGTAATGGTGGACCGAGGGGTGCCAGCCGTCTGGCCGCGCGCTCGGGAAAGCGGCCTGTTCATCAGGACGGCTCTGACCATCGAGGATACCGAGGGGGTCGCTGTCTTGGAGGATCGGGTCATTTGCGCCCGGATTTTTTGAGCGAGCTCGCATGTCGAGGAAGTTATGTGTCCGCCATCAACTCGGAGGCCTGCGGTATCTGAGAGCCGGACGGCGTTGGCCGCCGGTCAGCCACGGGGACCACTGCGCACGACCATCAACCTTGGAGGAGCGAGCCCCGAAGGCCGGAGCCTGGTCATGATGGTCTTGGTGCTCCACCGTGCCAGCGATACGATGGAATTCCCTGTCCATTCGACCAGAGAGAAGGGACTCGATGGACCCCAGTTCACTCGAGCGTGCCCATGGGGAAGTACGGCTTCGTCTCCAGTCGGTGAATGCGCAGCAGTGGGCCCTCCCAACCCCGTGCGAGGGCTGGTCGGTCAGGGACCTTGCGCAGCACATGGCCGTGGGGGCCACCATGGCTCGGCAGATCCTGTCTGGCGAGCCATGGACCCGCGAGGCGGTCGTGGAGGAGGTGTCATCCGTTTCCGACCTCAGGGCTGAGTGGGAATGGCGCACCGCCGAGGAGCGCGCCGGATTCGCGGCCTTTGGCGCGCTCGACCGTGCAGTGAGCCACCCCGTGATGGGCGACATCCCGTGCTCTCAGTTTCTAGGGATGCGAGTCGGCGATGCATTGCTCCACGCTTGGGATTTGGCGCGGGCCATCGGTACGGATGATCAGCTTGCACCTGAGCTGGTCGTCGAGGTCTGGAGCGGCATGTCACCGATGGCAGGCTTCATTGGCACAAGTGGCTTTTTCGGCTCGGGACCGAGCGGCGAAGTGGGCGAAGACGCACCGTTGCAGAATCGGCTTCTCGACCTTTCGGGTCGCCGCCCCTAAGGCAGCGGACGTCCCTAACAAAGGCCGCCGACGCTTCCGGCGGGGTGCACCTGCGGCCTCGAAATGCAGCCAAACGCGGGGAGCCGGTATGGTTCCTAGGGAGTAGTTGGTCGTGGTCCGAGGAAGACGACCTCTTCAATCTCATTGCCATCGCCAAACTTTGTTGTCACTTGACCGGCGCGGACCCACCCCGCCTGTTCGTAGAGCATGATCGCTCCGCGGTGCTGAGTCACCACATCGAGGATCGGCCAAAGGCCACGACGTAATGAATCCATGGCGGCTGTCTCGAGGAGCAGCCGCCCGATGCCATTCCGCCGCGCCCCCGGGGCGACCAGTAGCCGAGCGATTACTCCAAATTGATCTGCCGGGCGATGAAGGGCCTCGCTTGCCAACGCAAGAACGGAGTCGGAGCTGCGCTGATGAAGCGCGACGTGACCGAGAATATCGCCCTGTTCCTCAGCCACCCAGGCCGAGAGGGCATCGGGGGACGCCAGGAACTGCCGGAGATCGGTAGGCAGGTACACGGGGTACCCGTCAAGCCGATGAACCTCTTCCGCGATTCGGACGCAGCTTGACAGATCAGAATCGGCACGAACGCGCACGCGCATCAGGATACGATTACACACGTCGTCTCCCGCAGGATCAACGTCATAGGACTCTGTCAGCCGCACTTGCATAAAGCCGGGTCTGTGACGAGAGTGCTCTAGAGAGATGCAGCCGCGGAGTCAACCGTGATCTCGGGGGCCTTTGCCAAGGTCTGCAACACGACGCAATAGCGCTCGCTCGTGGAGACGAGATCGGCTACTTCCTCCGGCGTGGCCGAGGTGTTGAGATCGAAGTGCAGCCGAATGGCCGTGAAGCCGACCGGAGCGTCCCGTTCGACGCCGAGGGTACCCCGGAAATCAAGGTCGCCCTCGGCCCGGATGCTTCCCCCGACGGTCAGTCCCCGGTTGATCGCGACTGATCGCAGCGTCACTCCGGCGCAAGCGACGAGTGCCTGAAGGAGCATGTCACCGGAACAGGCCAGACCACCGTCGCCACCGGTTGCAGGATGCAATCCCGCCTCCACCATCGCCCGACCGGTCGCTACCGAGCATGAGACATCCTCATCCCCGAGTCTTCCGTCAGCGCGAAGCGTGATGAACGCACGCGCTGGGTCGTCCCGGTATTGGGCCTTCAGTGGTGCCTGAGTCGCTCTGAGCTGCTCACGGTCCACTTTCGTCCTCCTTGCTCCAATGGCCGAGCCTAGATCCACGAAGGCCGCGGGCATCCCCGGGGCGAAGCCCCAGTTTGATGACCCTCAGGGTCTCCCGAGTGCCGGCTGCCGCAGCCTCAGTGATCGGGATCGTTCGGTTGCAAAATGGACGTCGCAGTAAGCGGATCGAAATCGGCCGAGGGCTTGAAGACGAGTTCGAGCTGGACTTCGGGCCTGCGAATTTCCATTTGCGCCAGACGTTCGAAGACGAGTCGGTCGGCTGCGATAAGGGGCGGTTGGGTCATCGACCGTGGCCAGAGCCGAAAGCGCTTGACGACGTTTATCTCGGCTGCGAGCAGGAATAGCTGCGCACCCAAGTAGATCCAACTGAGCAGGACGATGACGATCGCGAAGAATCCATAGGTGTTCGTGGCGTGCTGAAGCTCGCGACCTATGTACCAACTTCCGATCACCTGCAAGGTTTGCCAGAACACGGTCGCCAACGCGGCGCCGAAGTAGATGTCGCGCCATTTGAGCGCGACGGCAGTCGTCAGGTTGAACGCCAGGAGGATCAGCCCGAAATTCACCACCAGGGAGCCGACCACCAGGAGCACCCTCGCTATCCAACCGTGGGAGACCAGGGTCGCGAACCCGGTGAGTACCGTGACCCCAATGGTGGAGAGTGCGAGCAGGACGAGGACCCCCAGTGCTCGCAGGTAACGCAGGTATATCGAGGGCCAACGAACGTAGGGGATGTTCCATACGACGTTCATCGCGCTCTGGGTCGCCAGCCCGAGCCCAACTGCGCCATAAACGAGGAGAATGCTCCCGACGACCACTGCTCCTACGCTTCCAGTGAGGGCATGGGTGTGCGAATTCAGCTCAGGACCAATGATCGGAAAGTTTCCCAGGGCGCTGTTGATGAGGTCTTCCTGCAGCTTCTTGTTGTCATGGAGGGCATAACCGAGGATGGTCGTGAACACAAGCAGGAGCGGGAACAGCGCAAAGAGGCCGTAGTAGGCGACAAGCGCCGCCTTGGCGCCGGCCTGGTCGTTGCCGAACTTTTGCACAACCGCAAAGGGAAAGCCGAAAATACCGTGATCCTGCTGAAATTTGTCGACCCGACGTATGAACGATTCGATCTTGCCCGGCCGACCGACTCCTTCCTCAATCTTGCCGTTGTTCGGCGGTCCCTCCGTTGATCGAGTTGGCTGATGGCTGGGCTTCGGTGGTGGAGACGAGTCGGCCATAGGGCTCATTATCGCCCTCGGGGAGTCCCAGAGGTTCCGCTATCCATTCGAACAGTTGCTTCCACGAACCTCGGCGTCGTCGAACTATGGCTGCACCACGGCGTGAAGCGGGAAGTATTCCGTCGACGCGGCAGCGACGATTTCAGGCGGAAGATTTGGCTTGACGTGTTCGTTGAACCATGATTCCTGCTGCGCTTGGCTCTCCCAAACCTCGCCAACGCTGAATCCTCCGGGCGTCTGATACGCCACGTGCATGATAAAGCCAGGCTGCTTCTTCACCAGTTCATGGAGTACGGGCGCACCCTGGTCGTAGGCCGCTTGATCCATTCCAGGGGCAGTAATCCTCACGAGCACGGCCATTTGGGTCTCCGTTCGCTGTTTGGAGTAGCACGGCGAACGCTACACCGAGTCCCCCGAGCATGCGCTGCCCGCTGCAACCGTTAGGCGGAGGTGAAGGCGCTGACCCCAAGGTCGTGGCGGGATGGATGCCCGACCTTCAGACTGACCGGTCGGACGCAGTGAGGGTGCTTGCCCTATATAACGGGGCCTCGGTCCCGGTTCTCGCCAGCGGCCCACGGCAATTCGATATTGATCTCGGCTTCTTCCGAAGGATCATCAGTTTGGGCGTCGATCCATTCCACGGGAATCTGGAGTTCCCGCTCCACTCGCCGGGGAAGGTCGTGATGCATCCATCGTGAGACAGTCGAGGGATGCGTGGCGATAATTATGCCGTCGTAGTGTTGACGTCCTGCGGCGTCGATTATTCCCTCATAGGGATCGGTTTGGACCACAACCCCACTGGCGACAATTCCCTCCGCTCCCAGCCTCTGCAGCTCCATTTCGAGGCGTCCCTGAGCTGCCTCGGTTTCGGATTGCTCGGCTGGGACGAGGACGTCCACCTCGATGTCGCCCTCTTCTTGGGCGTGTGCCCGCACGGCCCACGTCAATCCCGTCCCCCCGAGGGTGTGATCGATGACTACCAGGTAGCGCATAGTGAAATCCCTTTCTTTCGCGCCCCTTGCTGTAGCGGGACCGTTGCCTGCGATCCGGGTGCCCTCCCAAGGCGCTACGGGCAGACTACCTGGTCGGAGCCGTCGGGCCCTCCTGCCGAACCGGTTCAGCGCTTCGTGAGATCACGGTCCCCTTGGGATCTCTTGATGCCTACCGGGAGGGCAGTCAAAGCCGCAGCAGCCGCGGCACGGCTGGGCCGGCGGGGCGCCGGGTGAGGGCCTCCTGGTGGAGGCGACTGGCGGCGGACGAGGCCTTCCGGAGGAGAGCCGAAACGAGGCCCGGTACTGCGTGAGGGAGGCCCGGCTCTGCGTGAGGGAAGCCCGGCCATGCGTGAGGGAAGCGATGGCGGGGTGGCGGGGTTGAACTAACCATGATTCCGCTTTCTGTTCTCGACTTGGCGACTGTCGCCTCGGGCTCCACTCCGGCCCAGGCCCTCACCGACACCATCAGCATGGCCGGCGTCGTGGAGCGGCTCGGCTACACCCGGATGTGGGTGGCCGAGCACCACGGCATGCCCGCGGTGGCCAGCTCGGCTCCCGCCGTCCTCATCGCCCACCTGGCCCAGGCCACCTCGACGCTGCGGGTCGGATCGGGAGGCGTCATGCTCCCCAACCACTCGCCACTCGTCATTGCCGAGCAGTTCGGCACCCTCGAAGCTCTGCATCCAGGGCGGATTGACCTCGGACTCGGCCGAGCGCCCGGAACCGACCAGGTCACCGCTCGTGCGCTCCGGCGCGTACAGGCTGTTGGCGGCCGCGATGCGGCGGACACCTTTCCCGACGATGTGGTCGAGCTGATCCAGTACCTCCTCCCCCGCGAAGGTGCTCCCGGGCACCCGGCGGCCGTTCCCGGGAGTGGCTACCTCCCCGAGGTCTGGCTCCTCGGGTCCTCCCTCTTCAGTGCCCAGCTGGCCGGCATGATCGGTCTCCCCTTCTCCTTCGCCTACCACTTCGCTCCCCAGCTCCTCGATGCCGCCCTGGATACCTACCGCTCCAACTTCCGCCCCTCCATCCTCCACGACTCGCCCCGGGCCATGGTCGCCGTCACCGTCCTGTGCGCGCCCACCGAGGACGAAGCTCGCTGGCTGTCAGGGTCCTCAGCCTTGAGCACCCTGCAGCTGCGGACGGGACGCTTGGGCGCTCTTCCCTCCCCGGAGGAGGCCGAGGCGTACCCATTTACGGCTGCGGAGCGGGCCATCGTCGACGAACAAATGAGCAGTCATGTCATCGGCACGCCCTCGACGGTGTTGGAGGGCCTGGTGCGGTTGCAGGAGCGGACCCAGGCGGACGAGCTCATGATCTCGACGCGCATGCACTCGTATGAGGCGCGGGTGCGGTCGTTGACGTTGGTGGCGGAGGCGTGGGGGCTCGAGGCGGTTTAATGGTTTGGCGGTGGGGTCGGTGGGTCGGTGGGGTCGGTCGGTGGGTCGGTGGGTCGGTGGGGTCGGTCGGTGGGGTCGGTCGGTGGGGTCGGTCGGTGGGGTCGGTGGGCGTGGGGTCGGTGGGTCGGTGGGCGGCTGAGCGGGATGGCTGCGGGGGTCGGAACCACCGCGGCAGCGCTGCCAACGGTCGCCCCAGAACTCGATCCAGTACGTTTTTTCTGAGGAAATTCACATGATGGTCCGTACGCTGGACTTCCTTTATGCGCCCTCTCGATCTTGGTGGAAGTGTCACACCCGGAGTCCATGCTGGAGCCATGGAACAAGACACCTTGGCCCCCGACGTTCGCTATGCAACGTTGAGCGCGGGCCTCAAGGAGCTGATCGAGACCCCACCTTCCCTTCGTTGCGATGCTGAGACGATCAGCTTCTTGCAGCGCGTACGGTCCCAGATCGACTACACCCTCAGTACGTCGGGGGCCGAGTTCGACCAGTGGGGACAGTGGGGTCGCGACGGGGCCCTGAGCGCCTCGGCGTGGATCGACACCACCTGCCATATCCCGAAGAAACAGGCCCGGGCCGAGCTGCGCCGGGGCCACGCCCTGGCCGCCTTGCCGCTACTGGCCCAGGCCTGGAAGGAGGGCGACATCGGGGCCGCCCACGTCGACGCCGTGCTGCGGGTCAAGCGCCCGGTGACCGAAGAGGCGCTCGGGCGCGACGAGGCCATCTTGGTCGAGCACGCCCGCACCTTGAAGTTCGCCCAGTTCTGCACCGTGCTCGACTACTGGGAGCAGCACGCCGACCAAGACGGGAGCGAAGAGGCCGCCGAGGCCCGCAAGGCCCAGCGCGACGTCTACCTGGTCCCGACACCCGGCCGCTACCTGGGCCAGATGAACCTCGACCCCATCGGCGGGGCCATCGTGGTCAAAGAGCTCAAGGCGATCGAAGACGAGTTCTACGCGGCCGACTGGGCCGAGGCCAAAGAGCGGCTCGGGCGAGACCCCCACGCCGACGAGCTGTGCCGGACCCCGGCCCAGCGCCGGGCCGACGCCATGATCGAGATGGCCGTGCGCTCGGCCAGTGCCTCCGCCGGCGCCCGGCGCCCCGAGCCCCTCTTCAGCGTGGTCATCGACTACCCGACGGCGGCCGGGCTCATCTGCCAGCTCGAGCAGGGCCCCGTGGTCACCCCGGGCTCGCTGTTGCCCTACGTGGACCAGGCCACCTTCGAGCGCATCATCTTTGCCCCGGGCAAGCGGGCCGAGTGCTCGGTCACCTCGCGCTTTTTCAAAGGGGCCACCCGCCGAATCATCGAAGTGCGTGATCGGCAGTGCCAACACGAGTTCTGCGACCTCCCGGCCGATCGGTGCCAGATCGACCACATCGTGCCCTACAGCCAGGGCGGCCTCACCGAGCAGGAGAACGGCCAAGTTCTGTGCGGGCGCACATAACCGAATGCGTTACGAGCGGCCCCCGCCGGGGGGGTAGAGGCTGGGGCCGCCGGCAGCACGGCAGCGCCCCACAACGGCACGGCGCCCTTGCAGTATCCAGCCCACCCGCCTCACCGCGCATGGCTACCGCCGAGATCGACTTCTTCGGCGGGTCCAGTTCTCCAATTCCCGCTATTTGGCGCACTCGCGCCGGTATTTGGCGCACTCGCGCCGGTATCTGGCGCGTTCGCCTGCTATTTGGCGCACTCGCGCCGGTATCTGGCGCGCCCGCAACGATGCATTTGCACAACGGATATTCCGCTTAGTCGCGCCCACGCAGTGGCGCCGACGGCGTTTATCGACGAACGCGGTGAGTTCAGCGCAGTGCAGAGGTTGTGGCGGCCGCGAGACTGGTGGCACGAATGTCACATGTCCGGGCGGTCAACCAACGTGAGGTCAGCGAACGCCCGGTCGGAGCCATCGCCACACGCAGATCATGGCGCAACCACTGTTCCAGCCAGATGGCCGGGCCGGAACGACCGAGTTGGGCCGTTGTTGGGTGTAGGTCGAGATCCGTCGGAGATGATTGGGGGCAATCGACCGTTCGAAGCGACGAGCGACGCCCGCTCTCCGGAGCGCCTCGGCAGGCAACGTCGTGGGCTCGAGACTCGTGGGAACCGGTCCGAAGTAGGGAAGATGAAGCAGTCCGACGGTTTCGCAGTGGACCCACGCCGAGTGGGTCGAAAGCCGCGGGCGTGGTACTCGCCGCACCGGGCCATCATCGCCCTGGGTGCGCTGCTGACCGTCGTGGCGGTCACCGGCGGGCTACTCGGCGTTGTCAATTCGACCAAGCGCCGAGAAACAGATCTCCCAACTGAACGACCGTTACCTAGTACTGCAGCCTCCCGTGCGCGACGTTCGGGCGGCGGCCGCGGCCTTTCAAGTGATCGCCGGTCCTGTGATTGCGGGTTCGACGCCCGATACCGGGCTCATCGACTCGGCGGTGGCTGATTCGGACGCCTTCGACAAGGACTATCTGACACTCACTCATCTACTCACACTGCCCGGGAACGACACGCTTGTCACCGCATCTGTCGGGACAAGTGGCGAACTACGTCGCAGCGCGCTCAAAGCTCGGCGCGTATTTGGCTGGTGAGAAGGTATCGGCTGCCACGGTCCACCTCGGGGCCGTCGAGCAGGCTGCCGACGAGAAGTTGGATGCCACGCTGGCCTCGCTTCAGGCAACCCTCACCAACCGCCTAATGCACGCAGCCGATGAAGCCCAAGCGGCATCAGACGCGGCTCGGAGAGAGCTCTTGTGGTGCCTCGTCGTCGGCGGCACCTTCGCCATTGCTGTGACTGCGCTGTTCGCGCGCAAGGCGATCCACGTCGAGCGCGAGGTGGCCGACCGAGACGCCGCGCAGCTGGTGCTCACCGATCGCAATGAGTTCGAGTCGCGCCTGCAGAGGGCGTTGGAGATGTCAAAGCACGAAGAGCCAGTGTTCGAACTCGTGGCGGAGGCGCTCAATGAAGCCGCCCCTCAACTCCGGGCCGAACTGTTGCTAGCAGACTCGAGCCGAGCCCATTTTCGCCAGGTACTGGTGAGTGGAGCGGTCGCCGATTCCATGGGATGCGGTGTGGTGTCACCCAACGATTGTCCGGCTGCCGCCCGTGGACAGACTATGACCTTCGCCTCGAGCACCTCCATGGATGCCTGTCCCCACCTGCGAGGTCGGGGATGCTCGGCGCTGTGTGTGCCGGTGAGCATCAGTGGTAACTCCGTCGGAGTGTTTCATGTGACCGACACCGAGGGCGTTCCACCTTCGGAATCAATCCGACAGGACGTCGAGGTCATCGCAAGGAGGGCCTCGGAACGCTTGGCCATGCTGCGGGCCTTCGAGCTGTCCAACACCCAGGCCAACACCGATTCGCTCACCGGACTTCTGACTCGGCGGAGCTTGGAAAGTAGCGTCCGTGAAGTGCAGGAGAGTGGTATCTCCTACGCGGTGGCCTACGGTGACCTCGACCACTTCAAGCAGCTCAATGATGTCTACGGCCACGATGCCGGTGACCGAGCATTGCGCACTTTCTCCCAAGTCTTGCGTGATTCGCTACGGCCCGCCGACATCCCTTCTCGTTACGGAGGAGAGGAGTTTGTCATTGTGCTGCCCGGATGCGGCGTCCCCGAAGCCGTCCAGGTGCTCGAGCGAGTGATGGGACGAACCGCTGAGCGACTCTCGGCTGGCAACCACCCGAATTTCACCGTGAGTTTCGGCGTGGCGTCATCAGACCAGGCTCCCGATTTTCACGGCGCGGTCACTCTGGCTGACGAGGCCCTCCTTCAGGCGAAATCCGGCGGGCGCAACCAAATAGTCGTGGCCAATGCTCTTGGATCGGCGCACCTGAGCAATTCGGAGCGACCCGTATCTGTGGCGAGCCATGAGCCAGCAACGCCATCGCTCGTCGAGACGGGGTAGGGGGAAACCTCTGCTCCCGGTGGGCCAGCGTCTCGACGCGACTAAGAGGAAGTGACCCATCCGCTTTAACGTCCGGTGACCGCGAGGGGACGGCGATCTGAACCGTCCGTCGCAGATCCGTGGCTCGGGCGGCGGCCCATCCGGCGGCTACACGGCGAGCCACACGGGGTCGGCCACGCGGGTCGTGTGACTTGGTCGGGTCGGCCGATTAGGGTTTGGCCATGTCGATATACGAGCACCCAATTGCCTCACTCGATGGCGAACCGTTCGATCTGGACGCCCTACATGGGAAGGCCGTACTGGTCGTCAACGTGGCCTCCAAGTGCGGCCTCACCCCTCAATACACCGGACTCGAGGAGCTGCAACGCACCTATGAGTCACGCGGCTTCACCGTCCTCGGGGTGCCGTGCAACCAATTCGGGGGCCAGGAACCCGGCTCGGCCGAGGAGATCGCCACCTTCTGCTCGTCCACCTACGGCGTGACCTTCCCCATCACCGAGAAGGTGGACGTGAACGGCCAGAAGCGCCATGGGCTCTTCACCGAGCTGACCGCCAAGCCGGACGCCAAGGGCGAAGCGGGTGACATCCAGTGGAACTTCGAGAAGTTCCTGATCTCTCCGGACGGGGAGGTCGTCGAGCGTTTCCGACCCACCGTGGCGCCGGATGCCGAAGAACTCGTCGGTGCCGTCGAAGCGGTCCTGCCGCGTAACAGCCGCACAACGCGTTAACAGTTGCACAAAAAGGGGAAAGGTTCACGATGGCGGACACTTGGAAGAAGGTCAAGGCGGAGCAGGTCAAGGCCGGGGAGACCGTGCGCATACAGTCGGGTGACGTGGTGATCGTCTCGCGTATCGAGAAGTCGTTCATGGGTATGCCCAATATGCTCGCCTTCATTGAGGACACGTCGGACCGCTGGTTCAAGCAGCCCATCACGACCGACGCCGATGTCGAGGTCCGCTCTTCGTAGGATCAGGAAACCGGTTCAGGAGAGCGTTCCATGAACCAGTTGGATCCAGTCACCCCGCTTTATTCGGTCGAATTTGGGCGGGACTCGCCGACGTCGAGTTTGCCACGCCCGTCTACATCGATTGGTTGAACCCTCGAAAGCTCCACGGCGAGATCATCGAGGGCCGTTCCTACCTCATCCCGGCAGAATTCGAAGCCGTGTGTCACCGTCAAACACAACGCGCCTTCGAGCGGTTACCCAATAGCCCGATCAGTCGCGGAACCCGGGCGATTCAGATTGCCGGGTTGACGGTAGTGGGAATACCACCAGGGTCGTGGGGTGGTGCCACCCTGGAACGTGACACCTCCTCGCCTTAGCCTGCCTGGTAGGCGCACCGTGGCGCCACGCAGTTGGCGTGCAAAATCGAGCTCGACGGCAGTCGACATGGATGGATGGATCTGGTGAAGCGACGCGCAGGCCATGCCGGCCACCGGGACCGAAGGGGGAAGGGTCGTCCAGCATGCGCCTCGTCGGTGCCCACGCGGGCGCCGTGGTGCCGGTGCGGTTCGCATCGCCGACCGGTCGCGCGCGCACCGTGCCGTTTCGGGTGGTAGGGACGGCGGCACTCCCCACCGGTGTTGGCGACGGAGAGCTAGGGCTGGGCACGGGTGCCGTGTTGACCCTCGGCGGGTACGAGCAGGCGGTGTGTCCGCACGGCCCGGTCAACAAGAAGGGCGTCGGGTCGATCCTGGCCAACACCGCCGTGCTGGCCAGTGCGACGCGGAGCGCTTCGGGGCACGAGGCGATCGAGCACATAATCTCCGCCGATGGAAGTTACGTCGGGACCCCCTTCACGCCGACGACGCTCGTGAACTTCGGTGAGGCGGTCGACTTCCCACTGATCCTCGGGCTCATCCTGGCCATTTTCGGCGCCGCCACCCTCACCCACCTGCTCGTCGTGAGCGTGGGTCAGCGGCGCCGGGAGATGGGACTGCTCAAGGCGCTCGGGTTCGTGAGCCGCCAGGTAGGAACGACGGTGTACTGGCAGGCGACGACCGTCACCGTGTTGGGCCTCGTGGTCGGCGTCCCCGTCGGTATTGCGCTCGGTCGGATTATCTGGAGGGCCTTCGCCCTCAACGTCGGCGTCGTCCCTGACCCGGTCGTCAATCCCTGGGTCATCGTGGGCCTCGGCGCGGCCGTCCTGGTCGGAGCCTCCGTGCTGGCCATCGGCCCAGCGTTGGCGGCGGCACGGGCGCGGCCCGCCCGGCTGCTTCGGGTGGAGTGACGGGGCGCCACCGGTCCAGTGGCTCACCCACTCGGGACCTGGTTTTTCCCGGAGCCCCCGGCAGGATTCGATCGTGCGCACTCGGTTCACGACCCCGGTGCGCGCATGTGGCGTGAGGCATCGCCGGCGAAGTCGGCGTAGATCGCCCGCGTGACGATGCGCCATGCCTCATTCTGGTAGCGGTACGTGTCGAAATAGCGGCCGCAACTGATGACCTGCAGCGGGAACTCGGAGGACGTTTCCAAGCTGAGCTGAGCCGTCACCTCCTGGTCGGTGCGGTCGGTGCGGTCGGTGCGGTCGGTGCGGTCGGGCTGGTCGGTGCGGTCGGGCTGGTCGGGCTGGTCGGGCTGGTCGGGCCGATCGCGGGCACCGAGACCCTGGAAGAGGAAGAAGTAGGCGTGGCAGGTCGCCGAGTCGAGCGAATCCGCCACGTCCACGACGACGTTGGTGGCCCCGAACTGCATCCGGGGGTCGCCGTCGTAGGTGAGCCAGGTGGCCCGGCATCCGGCCACGAACTGCTCGCCACCTTTGATAACCGCAACCCGCTGTTCAGGACGCAGGGCCGACAAAGGTTCAGTTCGGGCACGGTGACGCGGCGCGTCACAGACGGTGATGACGACGTCACCCATCAGCGCGGTCAACGCCTCGAAGTCGGCCCGGTTCATGGCCTCGTGGTAATCGAAGAGCTGGCGACGTATCTCGCGCTCGGCCAGCATCTTCCTCAGCTCCAACTCCAGCTGGTCGTCCATGCGCCGACCCTACCGGTGGCGCGCGGAGGGCGACGGGGGCGGGCGTGGCGGGTAGCCCTCCGCCGAGAGCATGGGTGGCTGGGGCGACACACCGGATCGGTAGGGTGGCGCATGGTTTCAGACGGGGCGGCCGGGTTGGGCCGCGGGGTGGTGGTTCTCCCCGGGGATGAACCACCTCTGAACTGGGCATCATGCCCGCGGGTCGTCATCGACGACACCTCGCTGGAGGATCCGGGACCGGTGGCGGAGGAGCTCCACGGCTACTGGTTCACTCGTCGGCCCGTCGTGGTCGAGCTGGGCGTGGACCAGGCCGCCCTCCGGACGCCGGAGCACTGCGGGCGCCCCGTCTACGAGCTGACCCCTCATTTCGAGTTCAGTCGCGAGCGCCTGCAATTCCTGGTCTGGGCGAATAACTACGACGCCCGGGGGGCCGTTCCCATCTGGTGGCATGGCCGCAAGGCGGCGCGGGCCGGGGCAGCCGAGGGTGTACGGGAATCGGACGACGGGTCCGGTGACGCCACGGCGGCCGGCGCCACTGGGGCCGGCGACAGGATGGGCGACATCGTCATGCCCGACGGCTCCGCGGTCTTCATCGACGGGGGGCCACCCCAGCCGCCGGAACTCGGATCAGGGATCGAGGTGGTCCACCGGTGGAACGCCGAGGCGGGTTGGCTGCGACCGACCGGCCGTGTTCACACATCGTCCGATCTGGCGCCCGACCAACTGGCTGCCGTGTATCACCGCGCCGGGCCGGCTCGGGTCATCGCCCCGGCGGGCTCGGGAAAGACCCGGGTGCTGACCGAGCGGCTCCGGCATCTGGTTACCGAATGCGGCGTGCACCCGGCCACCATCACGGCGCTGGCGTACAACAACAAAGCGGCCGCGGAAATGCGGGAGCGCTGCGGGGACGTCGACGGCGGCGCCGGACTCAACATCCGTACCTTGAACAGCCTCGGGTTGTGGATCTGCAACGAGTTCGGGACAAATGGCCGCCTACGTGTTCTGGAAGAGCCGGCCGTACGCGACCTGCTGCAGCGGCTCATCGAGATCCGGCGACAGTCCAATACCGACACCGTGGCCCCCTACATCGAGGCGCTCTCGGCCATCCGGCTCGGCCTCACGGCGCCACACCTGGTCGAAGAGGACATCCCCGATGCGGCGGGCATCGCCGAAGGCTTCGACCGTTACCGCGCCGCGCTGCTCGAGGCCGGCGCCGTCGACTTCGACGAGCAGATCTACCGCGCCATAGAGATCCTGCTGACCGATCCGGCGGCACGGGCGGCCGTCCAGGCAAGGTGCCGCTTCCTTTTGGTGGACGAGTTCCAGGACCTCAATCCGGCCCACCTCCTGCTCATACGACTCGTGGCGTCACCGTCGTACGACTGCTTCGGGGTCGGCGACGACGATCAGGTTATTTACGGGTACTCCGGCGCCACCCCGGAATTCCTCATCAATTACCCCCGCTACTTCCCCGGCGCGGGCGCCCACGCGTTGACGGTCAACTACCGATGCCCTCCCGCAGTCATCGATGCCGCCCGGCACCTCCTCTCCTACAACGCACGCCGCGTCGAGAAGGACATCCACCCTCCGGAAGGTCAGGCCGACGCGCCCGGTACCTTCGGCGCGCCACTGGCCGGTTGCGGACCCGTCGCGGTCTTGACGGCGCCGGCCGATGCGCTCGCCGGCCTGGCGGTCCAGACCATCGCAGCCTGGCGCGCCAGTGGGGTCGATCCCACCGACATCGCCGTGCTGGCCCGGGTGAACTCCGCCCTCCTCCCCGTGCAGGTGGCCTGCATGGAGGCCGGCGTTCCGTGCAGCACCCCACTGTCGGCCGGGGTGCTGCAGCGCACCGGCATCCGCACTGCCTTCGCCTACCTACGCATCGGCGCCGACCCCGAGCACATTACGCGGGAGGACATTCTCGAAACGGTCCGCCGCCCCTCCCGGGGCATCGCGCCCAAGGTGGTCGACATGCTCACCAGCCGGCCGACCACGTCAATCAGCGACATCCGCCGCCTGGCCGGTCGGCTCTCGGGCCGCGACGTCCCCAAGCTCGGCGTCTACGCCAGCGATCTCGACACCGTCGTGAGGGGCTGCAAACGCTCGTCGCTGGCCGCCCTCAAGGCCATCCGCCTCGAAGTCGGCCTCGGCGAGACCATGGACGTACTGGACTCGTCGCGCAGCGAGGCCGACCGCTCCACCCATACCGACGACCTGGCAGCGCTCGAGTCGGTGGCGGCCCTCCACCCCGACGTCACCACCTTCGAGCCATGGCTACGCGAAGCGTTGACCCGCACGGCCGGCCAGGGGCCTTTAGTGCTGCTGTCCACCATCCATCGCATCAAGGGGCGCGAGTGGGACCACGTCATCATCTTCGACGCATCGCGAGGCCTGTTTCCCCACCGGCTCGGGAACGATGAGGAAGGAGAGCGGCGCGTCTTCCACGTCGCCCTCACCCGGGCCCGCACTCAGGTGGTCGCTTTGGCCGACGTGGACGCACCATCCATTTTCCTCGCCGAACTCGACGGGACGCGCGTGCGGCCGGCGCCGGGAAGCGTCAATGACCGTAGCGGCACCGGCAGTGGCGGCACACCGGACCGCAAGGCGGCCACGAACAGCCGGACACGCCGGGCGGCAAAGGACAAAAGCTGCACGCGTCTTCGCCGAGGTCGCGCTGCCCGACCGTGGAGGCCGTCCCCGGCCTCGTGGTGGACGACCGGGGAACGGTGGGCACGGTCGTCGAGGTGACGCCGGAAGCGGCCATCCTCTCGACCGGTACGGTGCGGCTCAAGGTGGCGTTCGGCTCCGACGTGCGGGTCGAGGGGCGCACGGTGACTCTGGTTGCCCCGGGCTCGGTCGCCGCGGGCGCCGAGGCCGAGAAGGCCCTGCGCGCCTGGAGGACGGCCCTGGCGAGCCAGGAAGCGGTGCCGGCCTATGTGATCTTGAAGGACGCCGAGCTGGCGGGGATCGCAGCCCGGGATCCCGCCACGCTCGGCGAGCTCGCCGCCTGCCGGGGAATGGGGCAGATCCGGCTCGAGCGCTGGGGCGACGAGATCCTGGCTGTCCTCGACACGGTCCGGGTGGGCTAGCAGGCGGCAGGAACAAACCTAAGGCTCAACTTTAGGTTGAGGTCTTGTTTTGGAGGCGGCTGGCTAGGGAAAATGGGGCGGAGGCAGGGCGCAGGTGTTGGAGCCCAGCCAGGTCAGCGAGGCAACCCCAGAATCCGGTCGCCGATGATCGTGCGCTGGATCTCCGATGTGCCCCCGGCGATGGTGGCCGCTTTGGACCACAGCCACTGCCGCTGCCACTTGCCGTCCATGGGGTTGTCCGTCGCCTCGCCCCAGAGCGGCGAGGCGGAATCGAGCACGAGCAGCGCCGCATCGGAGAGGGTCTGGGTCATGTCGGCCCAGGTGAGCTTGACCACACTGGACTCGGGCCCCGGCTCTTCCCCGTTGGTCAGCCGGGACAGGGTGCGCCAGTTGTGCAGGCGAAGGACGCGGAGCTTGACGGCTGCCTCGGCCAGCGCATCCGCCACCTCGAGGTCGTCCAGCGTGCCCAGCTCGGCCGCCAGGGCATAGAGCTCGTGCAGGTAGACCTCGTGCACGACCTGCTCTTTAAAGGGGAACGTCGTGCCCCGCTCGTGCGCCAACGTCGTGTTAGCGACCGACCAGCCCCGGTTCAACCCGCCGATCAGGCAGTCCGACGGGACGAACACGTCATTGAGGAAGACCTCGTTGAATTCGGACTCGCCGGTGATGGTGACCAGGGGTCGGATGTCGATGCCCTCAGAGGTCATGTCCACCACGAGATACGAGAGACCAATGTGCTTGGAGACATCGGGGTCCGTGCGCACCAGCGCGATCCCCCACCGGGCGAACTGGGCATAGCTCGTCCAGACCTTCTGGCCCTGCAGTATCCAGCCACCCTCGGTGGGGACGGCCCGAGTGCGCAGCGAGGCCAGGTCCGATCCGGCCCCGGGCTCGCTGAAGAGCTGGCACCAGATCTCCTCGGCGCTGAGGATGCGGGGAAGCCAGCGCGCCTTCTGGGCATCGGTACCGTGCGCGAGGAGCGTCGGCCCCACATGATTGATGCCGTTGCGGTTCACCGGCTGCGGTGCCCGAGAACGGGCGTACTCCATGTTGAAAATGGCCACCTGCAGTGGCGTTGCCCCCCGCCCGCCGTACTCCGCCGGCCAGTGGATGCCCACCCAGCGGTCAGTGGCCAGGCGGGCCTGCCATTCACGGCCCCACTCGAACTCGTCGTCCAGCGACAGGAAGCGACCGGGGAGCTCCACGTTGGCCTCGAGCCAGCTGCGGACCTCGTCGCGGAAGGCCTGTTCCTCGGCCGTCAGTGCAAGATTCACGGCGCCACCATCGGATCAGCCTGCGGATCAGCCATCGGATCAGCCATCGGATCAGCCATCGGATCAGCCTGCCATGCTCAGGGTCGCCGCCCGTGCCTTGAGCGCAGTCCGGTCCGGCTTGCCCGCCGCCAGCAGCGGCACCTCGTCGAGCTGCACGACGAGCTCGGGCGTCTTGAACCGGGCCACTCCATGTTCGGCGAACCAACGCCGGCACTCCGCTACGTCGATGACGTCGGAACCGGTGGCTCCGGTGCCTCCGGTGCCGCCGCCGATGCCAGTACCAACGACGAAGGCGACGACGCGCTCACCCAACCGTTCGTCGGGTCGGCCGACCACGACCGCCTGCTTGATCCCCGGATGCAGTTCCAGGGCGCGCTCCACCTCGGACGAGGAGATGTTCTCGCCGCCACGGATGATCAGCTCCTTGATGCGGCCCGTGATGGCCAGCCATCCCTGATCGTCCACCACCCCGAGGTCGCCGCTGCGGAACCAGCCCCGGTGCATGGAGGCCGCCGTCTCGGCCGGGTCGGAGTACCCGGCGAACAGCTCGGGCCCTCGGATCCACACCTCCCCCTCCGTCCCCGCCGGCCGGGCGCGTCCGGTCTGAGGGTCCGTAATGCGGATAACCACGTCACCCACCGCCCGGCCGTCGGTCTCCTGGCACCGTTCGGGAGGGTCGTCGTTGGTGCAGGTGGACACCGTCGGTGCTTCGGTCGACCCGTAACTCCGTTTGACGATGGCGCCGAGGCCCTGGCGGGCCGCCGCGATGAAGGCGGGGCTGACGCCCATCATCCCGCTGGAGATCACCCGCAGGCTGGCGACCTTGCTCGGGGAGAAGTCGGCGTCTTCCATCACGGCGGTGAACATGGTCGGCGGCCCGATCATGTAGCTGATGCGCTCCTGCTCCATGAGACGCAGCCCCCTCCCGACGTCCCAGCGATCCATCAGCACAATGCGCATGCCCGCCGCACCGGGTACCAGTACCGCGTTGAGCAGCCCCGAGATGTGGGCCAAGGGCGCCGGCATGAGCACGGCGTCGGCGCCGGAGAGGCCGTGCACGGTGGTCATCTTCTGCGCCTTGTAGGCCAAGCCCCGATGTGTATGGAGCACGGCCTTGGGCCGGCCCGTCGATCCCGAGGTGAAGATGACCACGGCCAGATCGGCCGGGTGATTGGGGCTGGGGGTAGCGCTCGGGCTGGGGGTAGCGTTTGGGCCGCGGCCGGCCCGGTGTAGCGGGTTCGCCGCCAGCAAGGCATCGAAGCGAGAGCCCTCGGTTCGGACGCCGATGGTGCCCTCCCGCTCGGCCAAGGGGAGCACCGGGGACGAGAACGCCACCGTGGGCTCGAGCAGCTCCACCATGTAGGCCACTTCGGCCGCCCCGAACTGATGATGCAGCGGTGCGGCGATCGCACCACACCGCCAACAGGCGCGGTAGAGGACGAGAGCCTCCCACCAGTTGGGCATCTGCCACGTCACGACATCCCCCCGGCGCACCCCCATGCTGCGCAACCCGCCGGCGAGACCTGCGACCAACGATTCGAGTTGGGGCCCGTCGAACCGATGCTCCCCGTCGACTAGGACGGCACCGGTTCCGGGCGGTCGTTGCCGCATGACGTCGTCGAGGACCGGGACGTCCCAGGCCCCACCCGGGGCGCGATAGCGGCCGGCGTCGGGCGCCCGATACGTGGCGCGCAGCTTCATTGGCTCAGCGGGCTCGGGGAAGCCCCAGCCCGCGCTGGGCGATGATGTTGCGCTGGATCTCGCTCGTGCCGCCGTAGGTGGTAGCGCCCAGGGCGAATCTCAGGGCGAACTCGGCCGCGCCGCCCTCGACCGCCGTGGGATCGCCCGTGCTGCGCACCCCGTCGGGACCGAGCATGTCCACGAAATCGCCCCCCTGGCGGGTGAGCGCCTCGGAGGCGAACAGCTTGGCCATCGATCCCTCCACACCCGGGAGCCCGCCGACGGACTGGATCCAGGCGCTTCGGCGCGCCAGCAGGCTGCTCACCTCGTTCTCGGCGGCCGCCCGCCCCAGCCGGGCCAACACGGTCGGATCGTCGGCGGGCCGGCGGCCCGATCCCGTCAACCGCGCTGGCAGTGGCGCGCTGGCAGTGCGCGCGTGGCAGTGGCGGTGGCAGTGGCGGCCCAGTGCTCCATGGCGGCCAGGAGACGGAACGACTGCCCGCCCTGGGGCCCCGCCCGCTCCAGGGTGAGGCCCACCGCCATGGTGTCCCAACCCCCGTCGACCTCTCCGATCCGCAGGCCGTCGTCCACCCGCACATCGGTATAGAAGGTGAGGTTGGTCCGTTCGCCCGAGATGGTGCGGACCTCTCTGATCTCGACCCCGGGTTGCTTGAGCGGCACCAAGAAGGTGGTCAGTCCCTGGTGCTTGGGCACGTCGGTGTTGGTGCGGGTGAGCATGAAGGCGTAGTCCGCCTCCTGGGCGTTGGTGGTGAACATCTTCTGACCGTTGATGATCCATTGGTCGCCGTCGCGCACGGCCCGGGTCTGCGCCGCCGCCACGTCGGACCCGGACTCGGGCTCGGTGAACCCGAGCACGATGATGATCTCCCCTGCGAGTGCCGGCGGAAGGATCAGCCGTTTCTGCTCTTCGGTGCCGATGTGTCGGATCACGCCCGCGATCATGAGGGTGGTGCCCACCCCGTAGGTCGGGGCACCGGCCCGCTGGAGCTCCTCCGCGAACGCATAGATCTCGAGGGGATCCCGACCTTGACCGCCGAACTCTTTTGGCCAGCCCGGGGCCAGCCAGCCGCGCTCGACCAGCTTGCGGTGGAAGTCCCAGCTGTGATGGACGCCGGTCTCCTCCATCTTCTGGCGAACTTCGGGCGTGAGGGCCTCGGCCAGGAAGGCCCGCGCCTCCAGACGGACCTTCTCGCTCTTCTCGCCCAGTCGAAAGTCCATGGTCAGACCTCCCCCTCGGAAGCCGCCGCGTGGCGGGCGGACAGGCGGCGGGCGGCGGCCATCCCAAAGGCGGCGTCCGGTTCGGCGAATTGGGCCGGCCAACCCCGGGCCCGGCGAAAGTACAGCTGGATGTCGTACTCGAGCATGAAGCCGTAGCCGCCGTGATAGTGCAGGCTGCGGTAACTGGCCTCTCGCGCCGCTTCGGCGCAGAACCCGAAGGCGAGGGGGCCTAACTCGGGCGTGCGTGCGGGCTCGACCTCGGCCGACCACGCGGCCTCCCGGGCCAACAGCGTGCCCCCGTCGAGCGCCGTGGTGGCGTCGGCCAATCCGTGGGAGACCGCCTGGAAGGACCCGATGGGCACACCGAAGGCCTTGCGCTCCTTGACGTACTCGACCCCTATTTCAAGGGAGCGTGCCCCGATGCCGACCAACGCGCCCGCCATCAGGATCATCCATTCGTTCACAGCCTCATCGAAGGCCTGCTGGGCCTCGGCTCCCGACGCCAGCTCGGTGATCGTGGCGGGCATTGTGGTGGAGGCCGCCGGCAGCGCGATGTCGGCCAGCGGCAGGGAGCCGATATTGGTCACCGCCCGGCGCTCGCCCCCCAACTCGTCCAGCGCGATGTGCCGCAGGGCGCCCCCGTCGAAAAAGATCACGTCGTCGGCCACCGCACCCGCCGGCACCAGGCCGAGCACGGCACCCGCGGGCGGGCGGAGCGCCAGGGTCACCAGACGGGCGCCGGCAAGGACCGGCTCGAGCAGTCCGGCGGCCCGGGAGTCGGGCCCCAGCCGGCCCAGCAGGCGGGCGGCGACCTGCGCCTCGATGAGCGGCGCCGCGCCCAGGTAGCGCCCGTGCTGTTCGGCCACCAGGGCCAGGTCCAGCAGCGAGGCTCCCCAGCCTCCGGAGTCCTCGTCCACCGCCATTTCGACGGCGCCGTTCTCCAAGAGCCGGAGCCACAACTCGGGGTCGTGACCGGTCGGCTCGGCCGCCTCGGCCGCCCGCACACGTTCAGGCGGCGAATCCTTGGCATACAGCGCGCCGAAGGAGTCGACCAGCTGCTGTTGCTCGTCCGAGAGATTCAGGTCCACCGAGCAGGCTCCTCCCCATTGCGTCGGCCCGAGGCCCTCGCTCTTTCCAACCAGCCAACCGGCCAACCGGCCGGCGCGGCCGGGACCCCACCCCGAGGCCCGAAGGGTAATCGTAGGCGCCACCCGCGACCTCCAGCGAAGACCTTGATTTGGAAGCTCTCCTGGACCGGGTCGCGACGAGGTCAGGCGCTCTTCAAGAGGCGCCACGAACGAAGCACCCGCGCCGACCCAACTGCACCGGTCCCCGAGGCGACCGCCATCAAAATAAGCACGGTCAACAGGTTGGTCGCCCATGGTGAGGCGGCGCTTCCCACTGGCGTGCCGGTGAGGAACCAAGGAGCGGTTGTGGCCATGGATCCCCACCAAACGGCCGCGGCAGCAGTCATGATGAGCATGCATGCGGCCACCGAGATGGCCAGGATGCCGACGACCTTGAGTTGGCCGAACCCGATGTTGATGCGGCGCGTCGCGGCAACGGCTACTGCCGTCCAGGTGGCAACGGTGGCGGCGAACAGGATCGCGACGATGGCGAACGCGACCTGGTACCACCCGAATCCGACGTTTCGTTGGTGATTGGTGAGGTGCCGGGCCCAGATGGCCAAGCCCCCAATAGCTGCGCCCGTTGCCGCTGTTGCCGTCACCGCCCACCACACCCTCCGCCTGATCGCCAACCACCCTGCAGTCCGAAGGTACTGAACAAAGGTCGGAAGGAGGGCAACTGCCGCGATCACCACCGCCACCCCGCAAGCCACGGCCAAGGATCCCAACAGATTGAAGGAGATGGCCGGCAAATGCCGGGAACCTCCGTGAATCGACTGATCCCAGTGCTCACTGACCTTGGCGAAGCCGATGCCGGAGACAACGAAGAGCGCAAATGCGCACAGCACCGTCAAGGCGCCGCCGCGGACTCGCTCCGACGGTGAGGCCGAATCGCCGACCAGGCCGGCGTCGCGCATCCGCTCGTTCAGGCCGGACCGGGCGATTGCCAACCGGTAGCGCAGCGTCGGTGTCTCTCCCTCGAGGTCATCTTCGATCATGGCGGCGAGTTCGTCGCCGTATCGATCCCGCCACCGGGCCGGATACCAACGCAGCATGGAACGATTCGTCGCTTCATTTCTTGTCTGCTCGTGCTCGGTGCTCATGCGGGGTTGCCGATGATTCTCGGGCCGCGCTCGGAGACGGAAGCTCTTTTTGCCACTGCCAGGCGTCGAGCACCTTCCTCGGCCAGGCGCTGCATCTCATCCACGGCTTCAGAGAGATAGGCCGAGCCCGTGGCTGAGATCCGATAGGGGCGCCGACGGTCATCGGACTCCAAAGGCTCGATGAGGCCTCGCTCTTCCAGTCGGGTGATGGCGCCGTACAGGGCGCCCGGACCGAGCACGACTCCGGCGAATCCTTCGATGTCCCGCGAGAGGGCGTGCCCATGTTTGGGTCCGCCGGCCAGGCTGGTCAGAATCAATAGGGGGGGATCGTTGGGCCTTTGTCGTGTGGCGTCGACGGTTTTGCGTGTCACGAACGCAGGTTACTACGTGATGCGTAGTAACGCAAGACGTAGTAGCGATACCCGCATACAGCAATGACAGAGCGGCCGGGGACGCGTTCACGTCCGGGGACGGGCGTTCATCAGGACCAGGCCTTCCCTGCATTGACAAACTTCTCCGTAGATATAGAGTTCTCTAGATGACTAGAGAAGTACTGAGGCAGACGATCAGCTTCCAGCTCAGTTCCGACTCCGGCGTGCCGGCGTACCTGCAGCTGGTGCAGCAGATCAAGCAGGCCATGCGCATGGGGATCCTCAACGTGGGCGACAAGCTCCCCACCGTCAAGGAAGTGGTGGCCGAGGTGGCCATCAATCCCAACACTGTGATGAAGGCCTATTGGGAACTCGAGCACGAGGGCCTGGTTGAGGGTCGACAGGGCGTAGGGACGTTCGTGTCGAATCGTCCGGCTGGACCGCCACCGGGTACACAGACGCGCCTCGCCCGCAGCCTCGAAAAGTGGGTGCAGACGGCCCGTCAAGCGGGACTCGATGACGAGTCCATCGAGTCACTCTTGCGCTCTACCCTGAGGTCCTCGCGGCTCGAGGGGATCGCATGAGCAGTCTGGAGAGGGCTCCTGCGATTGAAACAAGTGGACTGGGCAAGCGGTACGGATCGGTGTGGGCGCTAAAGGAGTGCGCGATCACAGTGCCCCAAGGGCGGGTCACGGCTCTGGTTGGGCCCAATGGCGCAGGCAAGACAACGCTGCTCCGCATTTTGGCGGGGCTGAGCGCGCCGACGACCGGAGAAGCCCGCGTGCTCGGGCGAGCTCCTAAACAGTCCGAAGATTTCTTGAGCAGCATCGGCTACCTGGCCCAAGACGTCCCCCTGTACAAGAGATTGAGCGCCGAAGACCATCTCTTGATGGGGGCCCACCTCAATCACTGCTGGGACGCCACGGCAGCCCGGGAGCGCCTGACTGCGCTGAAGATCCCCACTGACCGGCCGGTCGCAACCCTTTCGGGTGGCCAGCGGGCTCAGGTGGGGCTGGGGCTGGCGTTGGCCAAACGTCCGCAGCTTCTCCTCCTTGACGAGCCCGTCGCCGCATTGGACCCGTTGGCCCGCCGTGAATTTCTGAGTTCGCTCGCCGAAGCGGTCGCCGACGGACACCTCTCAGTCGTGCTGTCGTCACACCTTCTCCATGACCTCGAGCGCGTCTGCGATCACGTCATCCTTCTCGCCAACGCACGTACGCAGATCTGCCAGGACATTGACGAAGTCTTGATCTCGCACCGGGTCTTGGTGGGGCCCCGCCGGAACATCGAAAATGTGGAGCCCACGCTCGATGTCATAAAGGCGACACACACCGCCAAGCAGACTCGTTTGCTGGTGCATCTCAATGGGCCGCTGCTCGATCCGGTCTGGGAGGTGTCCGAGGTGGGGCTCGAAGACATCATCATGGCCTATATGGACCAGGACGATTCCCTCTCCGCCGGCCCTCTTTCCCTCATCGGAGCGTTGTAATGCATCAACTGATGTGGCGCCTCCATCGCACCCAGGTGTACTTCGCCGTGGGCGCACTGGCCGCCCTGAGCATCTTGCTCTTGGTGACCGGCGTCACCATGGCGCACGACTACCGCATATTCCTGGCCAACTGCACGGCGACACGGAGTTGCTCTGAAGGTGCGGCCCGGCTATTCAGCGGGGACGGCTCCATAATGGACCTCGTCAACTTCACGCTGGTGATACCCCTGCTTTTCGGGTTGTTCTGGGGCGCCCCACTCTTGGCCAAAGAGTTCGAGGACGGGACTCACAATCTCGCGTGGACTCAAGGCGTGACTCGGCGTAGATGGATGGAGTCCCATGTCATATGGGCAATGGTGGCGGCAGTGGTGTGGGGCGCCGCCATGGCGGCGCTGGTCAGCTGGTGGCGCGTTCCGGAGAACGCCATCGACTCTCGGTTTGCCGCGTTCGACGTGCAGGGAATCGTGCCCGTGGCGTACTCCGTCTTCGCGGTGGCCTTGGGCATCGCGGTCGGATCGATCTTCAGACGAGTCCTTCCGGCGATCGCCACCACGCTCGGCGTCTTCGTGGCCATTCGAGTGGCCATCGGCGTCTACCTGCGTCCGCACTACATGACGCCCATCTCCAGGGTGCTCCCTTTGTCGGGCCCCCAGAGCAACGGACCCATCGGCTCATGGATCATCTCGAGCGGGATCGAAGGCCCTCATGGCCACTTTTACGGCAACAGTTTCGATCTCAGTGACGTCCCCAAAGCATGCAGGACGACATTTCCCGGTGGGGGAAGTGTCTCGAACAGCTGCATGGCGGCGCATGGCTTCCACCAACTGATCACGTACCAGCCAGACAGCCGGTTCTGGGCCTTTCAGGGCATTGAGGCGACTGGGTTCATCGTGATGGCTATCGCCCTTATCGGTTTCGCTTTTTGGCGGGTGCTGTCGCGCGATGCCTGATCCGCAGTTGACAATCGGCCTGATCCGCAGTTGACAATCGGCTAAGGTAAGCAATAACTTACGGTAAGTGAGAACTTACGAACGATCGCCTCTCGGCGTTCTGGCCGAGCCAACCCGGCTGGCCATCTTCGAGTTACTGGCCGAGCAGCCCCTTCCGGTCGGAGAGCTGGCTGCTCACCTACCGGTGTCTCGACCCGCGGTGTCCCAGCATCTCAAGGTGCTCAAGGACGTCGGACTCGTGATGGACCGGCCCGAGGGAACTCGACGCCTCTACCAGGTCGACCCGTCCGGCGTCGCCGAGCTGCGGGCGTATCTGGAGCGTTTCTGGAGCCTGGCGCTGACCTCGTTCAAAACCGTTGTCGAAAACACAGGAGGAACCCATGACATCGCAAGCCACTGACACCGCCGTCCGGACCTCGGTGGTGGTCTCGGCATCCCAAGAGCACGCCTTCTCGGTGTTCACCGAAGGCATCGGGAGTTGGTGGCCGCCCGACCACCACATCCTCCAAGGCGAGCTGGCCGAGATGGTCTTCGAGCCACACGTCGGCGGTGCCGTTTACGATCGAGCCACCGACGGAACCGAGTGCCGTTGGGGTCGGGTGCTCGCCTATGAACCGCCGAATCGGTTCGTGATCACCTGGAACATCAGCCTGCAATGGCAGCTCGAGTCGGATCCCGGCAAGGTCAGTGAGATCGAAGTGACCTTCGTTCCCGAGAGCGATACCAAAACCCGGGTCGAGCTCACCCACCGCCATCTGAACCGCCACGGTCCCGGCTGGGAGCAGATGCGCGATGCCGTGGGATCACCCGACGGCTGGCAGCGCGGGCTTACTCGGTTCGCCGAGCAGGCAGCGGCATCCCGCTCTGCCTGAGTCGATACGCCGCCCACAACGGCCGCGGCCGCTCAGTCATCCGTTCGGCTGACTTGGTGGCGTGTACGGGCAATACGGTGTCAGTCGGGCGTGCTGGGGTCAGACCACCCGGCTGGCCCGCCCCTCCCAGTAGCGATCACGCAGCGCGGTCTTGTACAGCTTCCCGTTGTCGAGTCTCGGCAGCTGGGCGTCGAAATCGATGCTGCGGGGCCACTTGTAATGGGCCAGGCGGTCCTCGCACCAGGCCTGCAGCTCGGCGGCGAGCGCCTCCCCCGGCTCGGCCTCCGCTATCGGCTGCACCACCGCCTTGACCTCTTCGCCCATTTCGGCGTTCGGCACGCCGAAGACAGCGACGTCGAGGACCTTCGGGTGGGCCAACAGGACATCTTCGATCTCCTGGGGATAGATGTTGACCCCGCCCGAGATGATCATGAAGGCCCGCCGGTCGGTGAGGTAGAGGTACCCGTCCTCGTCGACCCTGCCGATATCGCCGAGGGAGCGCCAGGTCGGATGGGCGGGATGCTGCGCCGAGCTCGTCTTGGTCGGGTCGCCGTGGTACTCGAATGCCGCCGCGGGGTCCTCGAAGTACACCGCGCCGGTCTCCCCCACCGGGACCTCGTCGCCCGCGTCGTCACAGATGTGGATGACCACGTTGTTAGCGGGACGACCGACCGAGCCCTTGTGGGCCAACCACTCGAGCGAGGTGATGGCCGTGCTCCCGAAGTTCTCTGTCCCCGAGTAGTACTCCTCGATGATGGGTCCCCACCATTCGATCATCTGCTCCTTCACATGCACGGGGCAGGGCGCGGCGGCGTGGGTGGCCACCCGGTGCTGCGAGAGGTCGTAGCGAGTTCGCTCTTCCGCGGGCAGCTTCAGCATGCGGACGAACATCGTGGGTACCCACTGGCTGTGCGTGACGCGCTCGCGCTCCATCAGCGCCAGGGCCAGCGCGGGGTCGAACCGCTCCATGACGACCACGGTCCCGCCCACACTTTGGACCGCCATCGCCACCCGCAGCGGGGCGGCGTGGTAGAGCGGGGCCGGGCTCAAGAACACCATTTCCTCGCCGAAGCCGTAGCGGGCCCGGCTGTGCTCGCCGATCTCCCACTCTCCCAGGGGCGAGTCCGCCGGAGGAAGAGGGAACTTGATCCCCTTGGGGCGCCCGGTGGTGCCCGAGCTGTAGAGCATGACCATCCCCCGGGACTGCTCCGCCAGCGCGGTGGCCTCCCGCGGCAACCGCGGCCTCCGCGGCCACCGCGGCCTCATAGGAGTCGTGGCCCGGCGTCGTGCCGTCGACCATGAAGCGATGCTCCACGCCGGGGGTCATCTCTACCAAGGCGTCGGCCAGCTCACCGAGCGCGGCGCTCGTGACCAGAACCTTGGCCCCGCAGTCGTCGACGATGTAGCCGGCCTCGACCGCCGTGAGATGGGCGTTGACGGCGGTGATGTAGAGACCCGACCGCATGCCGGCCCAGACGATCTCGAAATAGGACGGGTGGTTCTCCAGCAGGACGGCGAAGTGGTCGCCCCGGCGCAGCCCGCAGTCGTGGAGCACGCGGGCGAACCTGAGCGACCCCTCGTTCAGCTCGCGGTAGGAGATGCGACGACCGGAGCCACCCATGACGATGGCGGCCCGCTCGGGTGCCGACTCCGCGAAGTCCGCGATATACACCGCTCGCCCCGCCCTGTGACGAGCTAGGCCTTCTGGCGCTTGGTGGAGGGTCCCTCCACGGCGTCGGGCACCGAGAGCAGGACCGGGGGCGGGTTCCTCCAGTCGGCGATCCCGTCTTGGACCTGCGCCGCCGGGTACCTGTCCTCATGGACCTCGGCCCAGTGGGCGTGGTTCAGCTGGTGCAGGGTGAAGCAGGACTGCAGGGAGTTGTAGAAGCCCATGTTGTCGACCGTCTGGTTCACCGACTCTTTGATGAGCAGCGCCGCCATCGTGGGCACCTGGGCGATCCGCTTGGCGAACTCGAGGGTGCGCTCGGGAAGCTCGTCGGTCGGGAAGATCTTCGACACCATGCCCAGCTGGTGCGCCTCTTGCACACTGATGGCGTCCCCGGTCAGCATGAGCTCCTTCGCCTTGCGGGGACCGAACTCCCACGGGTGACCGAAGTACTCGATACCGCACATGCCGAGCCGGGTCCCCACCACGTCGGCGAAGAGGGCGTTGTCCGCCGCCACGATCAGATCGCAGGCCCACATGAGCATGAGCCCGGCGGCGTAGACGGTGCCCTGCACCTGGGCCACGGTGATCTTCCGCAGGTTCCTCCAGCGCAGCGTGTTCTCGAAGAAGTAGTGCCACTCCTGCAACATCCGGTTCTCGGCGCCCTCCCGGGTGGCGCCGTCGATCTTGCTGGTCGGATGTGAGGTCTGCTCCTCGATCATCTTCGCCGAGCCCATGTCGTGCCCCGAGGAGAACAGCGGGCCGGTGCCGCCGAGGATGACCACCCGCACGTTGTCGTCTTTCTCGGCTTCCCGGAAGGCATCGTCGAGCTCGACCAGCATGCCCCGGTTCTGGGCGTTGCGCGTGTCGGGGCGGTCGAGCAGGATGCGAACGATCTTGCCGTCTTCCAGTTCCTCGTACTTCACGAATTCGTACTCAGGCATTGACGTGTCCCTCTCTTCCGCGGCCATGTCCGATCACCACCCGCAGGTCCAAGGCCAAGGCCCCCCGATCGGCGAGCAGTACGCTATACCGTCCCTCCGGCCAGGCACGAATGACCGCCCCGCTGGTCCCGAGCGGGCTCAGGCGGTGGCGGCGCCGGGGGACTCGTCGGCCGGCTCGGGGCCGTCCCGCTCCAGCACGAGGGCTCCCCGGCTCAATTTCATGGCCTCGCTGCGGGGGAGGGATTCGACGAACTCGACGGTTTTCGGAGCCTTGTAGGAGGCCAGGCGCGCCTTGGCGAAGGCGATGATGTCGGCTCCGTCGGGGGGGTTGGCCAGGTCCTTTGGTTGGACGATGGCGTGCACGCGACGGCCCCATTCGGGGTCCCGCAACCCGACCACCACCACGTCGGCGATCTGCGGGTGCTCGCTCAATGCCGACTCGACCTCGGCCGGGAAGACGTTGGCCGCCCCGGTGACGATCATGTCGACGCGGCGGTCGGCCATGTACAGAAAGCCTTCCTCATCCATCCAGCCGAGGTCGCCCACCGAGTAGAACTCGTCGTCCGTGCGGGCCATCGGCGTGACGTTGTCACCCACGTACGAGGCCGCCGGTCCGGTCGGGGTCCGCATGTAGATGCCGCCGATCTCGCCCCGCGGGAGTTCCTTGCCGTCCGTATCGAGGACCCTTGACTCGGCGTCCCCGAAGGGCAGACCCAGCGTCCCCGGATGCGCCAGCCACTGGTCGCCTCGGCAGACGACAAGGCCGTGCATCTCCGAGGCGCCGTAACTCAGGTAAAACCGTTCGGGGCCGACCAGCTCGCACCAGCGCCGGCCCAGCCACAGAGGCAGCGGTGCCGCGCCCTGCTGGACCCAATCGAGCGAGGAGAGATCACGCTCCCCAATCCCGGGGACCTGCGCGATGCGCTGGAGCATCGGCGTGGCCCCGATGAACCCCGTGATGCGGTACTTCTCGATGAGGTCGAGGATGCGCTCTGCGTTGAACCGCTCCAACAGCACGATCCGCTCGCCGGCCATGAGGTTCCTGGCTGCCGTCAATCCGTTGGTGTGGTAGAGCGGTGCCGGCACCAGGACGCGCTGCGGCTGCGGCAGCGCCCCGTACGACTCGACGACCATGTTCAGTCCCACCTCGGGGTAGTACAACGCCGGCGCCTTCTGGACGATCACCTTGGGCGACCCGGTCGAGCCGGAGCTGCACACGGCGAGTCCCCGTGGCGACACGACCTCATCGAGCGGGTCCGTCGAGGCATGCTCGGCTTCGTCGAAGTACTCGGAATGGGCCGCGTCGACCACCAACTTGGGACCCATGGTGGCCAGCACCCGGCCCCGCTCCCATTCGGGCAGATCCCAGCGCATCGGCACCACGACCGCCCCTGACTTCCAGCCGGCGAAGGAGGACATCAGATGCTCGGGGGAGTTCCGGAGCGAGACGCAGAGGAAGTCCCCTACCTCGAGGCCATGGTTCTGTAGGACGCGGGCGATCTGGGTGGACCGCTCGTCGAACTCGCGGAAGGTGACCAGGCGCTCGGTCCCGTCTTCGGCGGCGAAGATGATGGCCACCGCGTCGGGCTCTGCCTCGGCCACCAGCCGGATCTGGGTGCCGTAGGGCACGCCGCCGTCGGGCACGCCCGCCGTCGGGCACCGCACCGCCGGGCATCACCGCCGCCATCTCATCCTCCCCTGCGACCGGCCTGCCAGCATCGACATCGACCCCTCCCCGAGTTGACGGCCTTTATATCATCGGCCGTCCGGACGTGACCTAACGTGGACTCGAACGACCCGGCTGGGAAACAGCGGTTTCCCAGCCCCGACCAGAAAGAGTGATGGGGGAACGAACCATGGGCCTCACAATCGAAGACCAGTTGGCGATTCAGGGGCTGGCGTCCCGCTACAACTTCGCCATCGACACCGGAGACGGCGACGCCTTCGCGGCGGCCTTCGTCGAGGGAGGCGTGCTCAATGCCGCTGGCCAGGTCACCGAGGGGCGTGCCGCGTTGGCTGACTACGCCCGCGCCTTCGCCGGCTCGGTGAAGGCGCCCCGGCACGTCATCACCAATCTGGTGATCGACGGCGACGGGAACTTCGCCACCCTGAAGGCATACCTCCAGCTCTCCATCATGAGCGGCGAGCCCGCCCAGTCGACCGTGCTCGCCATCGGCGGTTACGACGACACCTTGTCCAAAGAGGATGGCACCTGGAGGTTCGTGCGGCGCACCTTCACCATGGACAGCTGAGGACTCCGAGCGGGGGCACGGGCGTCGGCGGGGCGAGGGCGTCGGAAGCGGCGCGAGCGAACCATTTCGCTCCGGAAAGCGTCAGAGGCGGTTGATGGCGAAGAAAACCACTCACATCATGGTGCCGATGATGGTGGCGACCCTGGTGGCTGCCCTCACGGGCGCCCTGGCCGCCCTGGCCACGGCATCCCTCCCCGGCGTTGCCGCGGCCGCAACGCGGGCGTCCCAGGGTGCGGTGAACCTTGCGGCACCGTTACCAGGCCCGGGCGACGTGGTGCGGGGGCGCTTCGTGGCACCGGTCGCCCTCGATGCGGGAACTCTCGAGGTGGTCCCGGCACCCGCCCGTGATCGACCGCACGTCCCAGAGGCGCAGGCGGCGCAGGAGATCTGGGCCAGCCCCGTGGTGCAGAGCCGCACCCAGGGGCCGCTCGGCTACGGATTGGTGACCATCTCGCTCCGGGTCAAAGGAGTGCCGCACGTCACGAAGCTTCCCGCCTGGGTCGGATTCGCCAAGTCATCGGGGATGGCGAACTGTCCGGAAGAATCGCCCACGTCCACGCCCCCTCGACCTCGACCTCGACCTGCCGACCTCGACCTCCGCCCATCTACCTCGACCTCCGAGGGCCTGTCGGCGAAAGATGTTCCTTCGAGCGGCTACGCCGTCGTCGTCATCGGGGCCGGGCACGGTTCGCCGGCCGTCACCTATATCGCCCCGAGTCTGTTCTGTGGGTCCGTGCAGCCGGCGGCGCTCGCCCTGGCAACCGAGGTCGTCTCGGTGCCGTGGCAGGCGGTGACGGGCGTGGAGAACGAGTCGCTCGAGGTGCGGGCCAGCTTGCCCGCCTGCGGCCAGCTCGAAGGGATCAGCAGCGGTGGCTCCGCCAAAGTGACGACGGTCACCGTCGCCGCCGTCGTGCCCGATGCACACGGTCGCTGCAACGGGACCAGCGACATCACCCAGACCGTCGCGCTGGGACCGGTCGACAACCCGCCCGGTGCACCACCCCCGCTGGTCACGGCGTCCACCGTCATCCGGCACGGAGCTCTCGGCCCGACGAGGCTGGCCCTCGCCCCTGCCGCGTCCTCGTAAGGGCTGATCCGCGCCAATCCCCACCAACCCACTGCTGATCCCCGCCAACCCACCGCCGACCCACGGCCAATCCCCGGCCAATCCCCGCCAAATCCCCGGTGCGACGCGGCGCCCGCTACCGTGTCGCACCACACGGCGGACGACACACGAGGTGACGATGATTCTCGAGCGCGAACAACACGGCCTGGTCCAGGTGCTCCGGCTGAACCGGCCCGAAGCGGCCAATTCGCTCAATCCCGAAATGCTCAGGGAACTGGGCCGGGCCTTTCACGAGAGCAACACCGACGACACCACACAGGTGCTCGTGCTCACAGGCGCCGGTGAGCGGATCTTCTGTGCCGGCATGGACCTGCGCGCCTTCAGCGAGAGCGACCAGGGTCCGGGTCGCGGCAGCGGCGGGGGCGCGGCGACTGCGGACCCGGACGCCCCGGCCTCGTTCAATTTCCGGACGTTGCCCGCCAAGCCGGTGATCGCGGCGGTGAACGGCGCCGCCGTGGGCGGTGGCTTCGAACTGGCGTTGGCCTGCGACCTGGTGGTGGCGGCCGACACGGCGCGGTTCGGGCTCCCCGAGGTCAAGCGCGGCCTGATCGCCGGCGGTGGCGGCACCCTGCTCGGCACCCGGCTCCCGCTCTCCCTGGCCCTCGAGGTGGCGCTGACCGGAGAGCTCATCGATGCCCAACGCGCCGAGTCCTGGGGGCTGGTCAACCGGGTGGTGCCGGCGGCGGAGCTCCTCGACGCCGCCCTCGGCCTGGCCCAGACGATCGCCGCCAACGGCCCCCTGGCCATCCGCATGACCAAGGAGCTGGTCCGGCGCGCCGTGCTCGACGACCCGAGGACCGGGTGGGCCACGCCCGAGGAGCTCACGGGCATCTTCGCCAGTGAGGACGCCCAGGAAGGGGCGATGGCCTTCCTGGAGAAGCGCCCCGCCAGCTGGAAGGGCCGCTGAACCGAACGGCAGTTCGCCGCCTCGGTCACCCCGGTGCGGCGCCCGGTGCGGCGCCCGGTGCCGGCCCTCTCCCCCGCCGAATATGGGTGCGCCGGCCCAAAAGATGTGACGATGGGGCCCATGGATTCCGAACGAACGATCTTTGAGGGCTTCGAAGGCGTGCACCTGGTGGCGGACGTGCGCGGCGATCCCGACGCCTGGCCGGTGCTCTTCCTCCACGGTGGAGGTCAGACCCGCTTCGCCTGGGGCCGCACGGCCGAGATCGTGGCGCAGGAGGGGTGGCGCACCATCGCCCTGGACCAGCGTGGCCACGGTGAGAGCGATTGGGCCCCCAACGGGGATTACTCGTTCACCTCGTTCTGTGCGGACACCGTGGCGGTCTGCGACGAATTGGGTAAGCCGCCCGTCCTCGTGGGGGCCTCCCTCGGCGGCATGGCGGCCATGCTCGCCGAAGGGACTAGCGACCGCACCGTCTCCTGCGGGCTGGTGCTGGTCGACATCACCCCGAACTCCAACCCAGAGGGTATCGAACGCATTCGACGCTTCATGGAGTCCGGGCTCGACGGCTTCGCCACCCTGGAAGACGCCGCGGCGGCCATCTCCTCCTACACGCCGAACCGGGAGAAGCGAGTCAATCCCGACGGGTTGAAAAAGGTGCTCCGCGAACGCGACGGACGGTGGTTCTGGCACTGGGATCCCGCCTTCATCGGCCGCGGCCGGACGGAGGTCGTCCCGAATCGGCTGGCGGGACTGCTCGATGTCGCCATGAACAACATTCACGTCCCCACGCTTCTGGTGCGCGGCCTCCTCAGCGATGTGGTGACCCAGGAGGGTGCCGACGAGTTGGTGTCCCGGATTCCCGGCGCCACCGTGGTCGGCGTCGAGGGGGCCGCACATATGATCGCCGGGGACAAGAACGATGCCTTCACCGATGCCGTGGTCACCTTCTTGGACGAGCGGATACGGCCGACACTGGCCGCCCTGGAGGGTGCTCCTCTCGACACCGGGGAGCGATGAACAAGATCAAAGTCGGATTCTTCTCGCTGTCGCACCGTGCGACCGACGGCGATGACCGCGGCTACATCGAGTGGCACCAGCTGGACCACATGCCCGAGCAGTACCAGCTTCCCGGCCTCCTGCTCGGCCAACGGTGGGTCTCGACCGCGGCATGTGACAAGGTCCGCGCCGCGGCCGTCGACGAGTGGGCCGAGACGGCGCACGTCGTGTGCTACCTCATGGGCAATCCGGTCGAGGAGACCCTCGACGAGTTCTACACATTGGGCGGGGTTCTGGCCGACAAGGGACGCATGAGGTCGCCGGCGTTGCCCCGGCAGTACATCGCCGGGCTGCGGCTACTCGAAGCGCTGGCTGCGCCGCGGACGCTGGTCTCGGACGACGCCGTGCCCTACCGCCCCCATCGGGGGATCTACCTCATCGTCGAAGAGCCGACCGGGGTGGCCACCCAGGACGACTACCTCCAGCAGTTGCACACCGACGTGCTTCCCACGCTGGTGTCCGTCCCCGGCGTGGCCGGTGCCCTCGCCTTCGGCACGACGGCGGCGATCCGGCGGCCGTCGTTCAGTCCCGGCCGTTACCGCATCACCACCTGCTACCTCGACGACGACCCGGCCACCGTGGGCGAGCGGCTGGCGCCGGTGCTCGAGCGGATCTGGGAGGACGCACCGGCCCGGCCGGTGCTCGCCGCTCCGTTCGAATCGATGATGACCTGGGACTGGGACCGCTTCGGCTCCTGATCGTCTGGTCTAGGACGCGGCGGCGTCCGCACCACTTGCACTCCCGTCCGCGCTGCCGTCCGCGCTGCCGTCCGCGCTGCCGTCCGCGCTGCCGTCCGCACTCCTGGCCCCCTCGCCACGCGCCGTCCCGGCCGCCTCGCCACTCATCAGCGCGAACCTCAGTGTGCCGGTGGCCACGAAGAGGTCGTCGGCCCCGACGTCCCGGACATCCACCCGGACCACGGCGCTTTTCCGCCCTCGATGCAGGACGTGGGCCACCGCCCGCACCGGACCCACCCTGGCGGCGGCGAGGAAGCTGATCTGCAGCTCGCTGGTCACGTGGCGCGGCCCGGCGAGGTCCCCCTGCAGCAGCGCCATACCCCCCACGCTGTCGATGAGCGTGGCCAGAAGTCCACCCTGGAGCGCGCCCAAGCTGTTCACCACCCGCGGGGTGATCTCCATCTCCATGACCCAGTCGGCTCCCTCCTCGGTGACGATCCTCCATTCGAACGCCTCAAAGGCGTGGCCGTCGGCCAGGATGCGCTCCGACGGCGTCGCACCGGGATTGCTGGCTTCCATGCACACCACGCTTTCATCGTCGGTTGTCATTGCTGAGGCGGCGGCCACGTTAGGCGGGGAAATCGAATCCCGATCGCACCCGCAGTACGGTGGGGACGGATCTCGTGGTGGAGAGGGATCTCGGGGTGGCTGCGGGAAGGGGGAGGCGATGGGCGAAGACTGGGCCGGGGGCGCATCGATCGGCGGCCAGGTCATTCCGAGCGAGCCCGACCTGGTCCGCCTACGCGCCGACCGGCACGCCAAGATCCAGACCCAACTCGACGCTCAGGGGCTGGACGGCCTGGTCCTTCTCGGTTCGGGCAACGCTGCCTATGCGACCGGCGCCGACTCGCCCGGAGAGGACAGCGGCCGCGCCGGGCTCTTCCGCCCCGTGGCCGTCGTCGTGCGCGGCGAGAGCGAACCGCACATCTACACCGCCTACTGGGACGGGGTCCCCGGCGAGCTTGCGGCCGATCATGTGCACGGACCGCTCTTCCCCGACCTCGATGACGGCATCGTGCAGTTCACCGAAGCCCTGCGCCGACATGTCGCCCCGGGAGCCCGCCTCGGGGTGGACGAACAGACCCATCCGATGTTGCGGGCCCTCGACCACTACGAATGGACCGACGCCAGCAGTGTGCTGGGAGTCGCCAAAATCATCAAGACACCCGACGAGGTCTCCGCCATCCGCGCCGCACAGCGCCTCACCGAAGTGGCCATGGAGAGCGCGCGCGCCGCACTGCGCCCCGGCCTACGCCAGACGGACCTCAGCGGCATCTTCCTCCGCCGGCTCTTCGAGCTGGGCGCGACCGCCAACGCAATCGATCCCATCTGGCAGGTCATGGCGCCGTCCAGGGCGCAGGGCCCGTGGACCATCCATGGTGACCTCGCCTTCCCCACCTCGACCACCGACCGGATACTGCGCGAGGGCGACGTCATCTGGGTCGACGCCGGCATCTGCCACCAGGGATACGCCTCGGATTACGGACGGACCTGGCTCACCAGCGACCATCCCTCACCCACCGAACGACAGGCCAGTCATTTCCAACGGTGGCGCGCCGTGGTCGACGCCGCCCGTGACATTCTCAAGCCGGGCGTGTCCGCCCTCGAGCTCGGGCAGGCGGCCATCGCGGCAAACAACGGCAACAAACCGTGGCTCGAGCACTTCTACCTCGCCCATGGCGTCGGGACCGACAGTGCGGAGATGCCCCTTGTCGGCACCGACCTCGGCGACGACTTCGACGCGTCGTTGATCATGAGCCCGGGCATGGTCCTGGTCTTCGAACCGGTCATCTGGGACGACGGGTTTGCCGGGTACCGATCCGAGGACATTGTGGCGGTCACCGACACCGGATGGGTCCCGCTCAGCGGGGATCGCTACGACCCGTTCGAGGTGGCAGTTGAGGGTGTTGCAGTGTGACCGGGGTCATGGCTCTCGAAGAGGGCGGCCGTGTGGACTTCACCAGGCTCCGCCAAGTGCGGCGACGGAAGCTGTTCGACGGCATGGACGCCGCCGGCCTCGAGGTGCTCGTCCTCGGGCGGCCGGCCAACGCGCACTATGCGTCGGGGGCACGCCAGCTCTGGCGCACCGGGGCCCATCCCTTCGCACCCCTGTGCGTCGTGATCCGTGCGACCGAGAAGGTGCATCTGCTCTCGTCGTGGGACGATGGTGTTCCCTCCGAGATCAAACACGAGGATCTGTTCGGGCTCTTCTGGAACCCGGCCCATCTGATCGCCGCCCTCGGGGAGATCCCCGGGTTCGCCCGGGCCCGTCGGGTGGGCACAGATTCGCTCACCCCGTTCTTCGGCCGGGTCCTGCACGATCTGGTCCCCGCGCTCGAGCTCGTCGACGCCTCACCCCTCCTGCAGCAGGCGCGGGCGCACAAGACGGCCGACGAGATCGCCGCCATTGACGTCGCGGTGTCGCTGGCCGAGGCCGGACTGACCGCGCTGGAGGAGGCCTTGCGACCGGGGATCACCGAGCGCGCGTTGCTCGGCGCGTATTTCGAGGCGGTCGCCCGCCTCGGGGCGCCCACGCCACCCAGCGAGAGCGTGGTCTTCGCCACCCCGCGCCAAGGCCCCGTCCGTTTCCGCTACCTGGCCGGCGAGCGCACCATCGGACATGGGGAGCTGGTGGTCCTGGCCCCCGGTGCCCTCTACGCGGGATACGAGGGCGGGGTGGCGCGCACCAGGACCGCCGGGGCTGCCCCCTCGCCGGAGGCCCGGCGTCTGGCCATGCGGTGCCGCGGCGCCATGGAAAGGTTGTTGGTGGCCTGCCGAGCCGGCAATACCGGCGCAGACCTCTACCGAGCCTGGGACTCGACCGGCGAACCACCGGCCGAGATCGCGTTGGCGACCGGCGTCGGCATCGGCACCGAGGCGCCGATGGTGGGCTTCGGACGCGGGAGCGAGGCGACCCTCGAGGAAGGCGCCGTGCTCAGCGTGCAGGCCTGGGTGCGGTCGGAGGGAACCGGCGGTTTCCTCCAGCGAGAGGTGGTGCAGATCGGCGAGGACGGCCCCAAGGTCCTGACCCGAAGCGAGCGGAGCGAAAGGTGGGCGCAGTGAGCGGGGTCGAGCGGCCCCAGGTCGACTTCGACCAGTACTCCGACGAGTTCGGGGAGAATCGTCACGCCGAGTGGGCGAAGATCCGGCAGTGCCCGGTGGCCCACAACTCCCGCTACGGCGGGTTCTGGGTGGTCAGCGGTTACGACGAGGTGGTGGCGGTGTCGCGCGACGGGGCCACGTTCTCCTCCAAGTACGAGGAGGACTCGCCCGACGGGATCGAGTACATCGGCATCATGGGCGTCCCCCGCATGCCGGGTGTGCCATCAGCGAAAATCGCCGAGGTGGAGGGCCCGACCCACGTGGCGCTCCGGCGTGTCTTGAACCCGTTCATGCTGCCCTCGGCGGTGGCCGAGTACCTCCCCTTCGTCGAGCAGTGTGCCACCTGGCTCCTCGATCAGAAGATCGCGGCCGGGCAGATGGACATGGTCAGCGACTTCACCAACCCGGTGCCGGCCATCCTCACCATGAAGATGGTGGGCCTGCCGTGTGAGAGTTGGACGTACTACGCCGAAGTGTTCCACGCCGTCAACGCCTACGACACGGGCACCGAGGAGTTCACCCGGGCCCGCACCATGATGGGCGAAATGATCATCGAGCTGCTGCGGGTGGCCGAAGAGCGCCGGCACGACCCGCGAGAGGACATCCTCTCCAAGTTGGTCGCGCTCGAGATAGAGGACGGCCGCCACTTGCGCGAGGACGAGCTCGTCGGCGTGCTGTGGAACCTGATCGGGGGCGGGCTCGACACCACGACGTCGCTCACCGCTCTCTCGCTCTACCACCTCGATGCCCATCACGACCTGCGCCAGCGCCTCGTCGACGACCCCGAGCTCCTGATCCCGGCCACCGAGGAGTTCCTCCGCTTCACCTCGGTCAACGAGACGTTGAGCCGGACGGTGACCAAGGACGTCGAGTTGGGGGGCCAGCAGCTCAAGCGGGGGGAGTTCCTCATCCTCAGCTGGCTCGCCGCCAACTTCGACGAGAAGGTGTTCGATCGGCCCGACGAGGTGATCCTCGACCGCTCCCCCAACCCTCACATGGCGTTCGGCGTGGGCCCCCACCGTTGCATCGGCATGCACATCGCCCGCTCGCTGTTCGAAGTGATGATGCGAGAAGTGCTCACCCGGATTCCCGAGTACGTGGTCGACCGCGGCGCCACCCGGTTCTACAAGGGCAACCCCGAGCTGGCCGGCGTGGTCACCATGCCGGTGGCCTTCCCACCCGGCGACCCGGTCGGCGCCACGCGGCCGTTCTGAGGCTGCGCAGGAGCGGCTCGGGCGCTCATGTCTCGGGGGGCGGGCGTGCGGTGGGCGGGCGGGCGTGCGGTGTGGGCTCAGGCGGCGGTGTCGAATCCCATGAGGCGGTTCAAGTTGCCGCCCATGACCTTCTTGATGGAGTCCTCGGGTAGTCCCTGCAGGTCGTCGACGAAGGTGATGGGGTCGGCCATGCCTTCGGGGTGCGGGTAGTCCGACCCGAAGAGCACCCGGTCGGCACCGAGGAGGTCGATGAGACCCTTGGGGTCCTCCTCGTGGAACGGGTGCACGTAGATGTTCCGGTTGAAGACGTCGACCGGGTTCTCGTCGAAGGCGTTGGGTGCGTACTGGTAGGCGTACTCCATATCGTGCAGGAGCGGCCGGACCCAGTTGGACCCGTTCTCGACCGGCGTGAACTTCAACGTCGGGAACCGCGAGCACAGGCCGTGGCCGATCAGCGAGGCGATGGTGTCGATGATGGGCCGCCCCGTGTGGCCGATGATGGCCTGGAATCCCGAGCCGCCCTTGAAGGGCGTCATCTCGCCGTCGGACACACCCTCCCACTCGTTGTAGTAACGCTGGTACCCGCTGTCCGACGCGTGCATCCCCACCAAGATGTTCGCCTCGGCCACCTTGGACCAGAACGGGTCGAACTCGGGCAGGGCCGGGGAACGGGGTCCCATGAAGCCCCAGACTGGCGCTGGGCGAATCAGCACGATGCGCGCCCCATGGTCCAGCACCCATTCGAGCTCTTTGATCGCTTCATCGACGATGCCGAGGTGGATGACCGGGGTGGGGAACATGCGGTTCTCGTAGTTGAAGCTCCAGTGCTCTGCCATCCACTGGTTCAACGCGTGCACGACGGCGTGCACCGCCGGCGGGTTGTCGTGCACCCGCTCTTCGAGCAGGCTCGCCAAGGTCGGCCAGATGAGCGCCCGGTCGATGCCCAGCTCATCGAGCAGCTTGAGGCGCGGCTCGGGCGCACTGAATCCGGGTAGGGCGGGGATCCCCCTGCCCAGGATCTCCCGCCGGGACTTACCCTCAGGGTTCCCCTCCTTGAAGTACTGCTCCTGCGCACCCGGGGCAGCCACGCGCTCGAAGGTGGGGTTGGGGATGTAGTCGCTGATCTTGTTGTTGACGGCGATTTTGGTGCGCCCGTCGACCTGCACGTACTTGATGAATCCGTCGTACTGCGCCGGCAGGTACTTGATGAACGCGTCCGGCGTCTCGTACATGTGGTTGTCGGCATCGAACACCGGGAAGTCAAGGATTCGTGATGGCATTGGTTGCCCCCTTCTCGATCGACCAATCGCATGGGGTCCGAGCGCCGGATCACCGGGGACGGACCACCGGGTTAACGGTTGCGTCCGACCACCCTACCAGGGGGTCTTTCTCAACTGCCAAACAACCCCGTGGGCTCGGCGGGAGCGTTCGGCGGGCGTCTCGGCGGGACCTCGGCGGGACCTGGCGGGACCTGGCGGGGGTGGTTGGGCGGGGCGTGGTTGGGCGGGAGCTCGGCAGGGGCCGGGCAGGCGCTGCGGCGACCCTCAGCGATCGTGGACGATGACCCCGCGGATATTGCGGCCTTCGAGCATGTCGTCAACGGCGACGTTCACGTCGTCCAGGGCGTACCGGCGCGTGATCATCTCATCGAGTCGGAGCTTGCCGGCTCGATACAGGTCGATCTGGCGGAGGACATCGACCTGTGGGTTGCACATTCCGAAGATGTTCCCTCTGATCGTCTTCTGCATCCCGGCGATCGCCAGCAAGTGGATCGGGATTCCCACGGGCTCGTCCATCCTGGCCATTCCGGTCAGCACGACAACACCGCCCTTGCCTATGGCATCGAAGGCCGCGGCCACGTCGCCATTCGTGGGCTCGAACATGGTCAGCACCGCAGAATCCGCCCCCTGGCCGTCGCTGATGGAGCGCACGAAGTCCGTCGCTTCAGCGATGTCGGAGAACGTGTGCGTGGCCCCCAGCTTCTCGGCCATCTCCCGCTTGAACGGGACCGGGTCGACGACCGTCACCGTGGCCGCACCGGCCAGCGCCGCACCTTGCACCGCATTCATGCCGACGCCGCCGGCACCGAGAATCATGACGTTGTCCCCCGGGCGAACGTCGGCGGCGTAGACCGACGAGCCCAGTCCCGTGCCCACACCGCACCCGAGCAGGCACACGGTGTCGAGGGGAACATCGTCGGGGATCTTCACCAGCGACGCCTCCGGGACGACCGCATACTGCGCAAAGGTGCTGATCATCAAGAACTGGTGCAGGTCCTGCCCTTCGTAATGCATGCGGTAGGTGCCGTCCATCATCGGCCCGGTCTGGAGATACGCCCCCAGTTGGCACAGGTTGCTCCGGCCTGAGGCGCAATACCGACAACGCCCGCAGCTGGGCACGAACGAGGCGACGAAGTGGTCGCCCGGTCGGACAGCCGTGACCCCCGGCCCGACTTCCTGCACGATGCCGGCGCCTTCATGGCCGGCACAGAACGGTACGGGACCGGCGGAGGATCCGTTGCTGAAGTGGACGTCGCTGCCGCAAAGCCCGCTGGCCGTGTAGCGCACCAGTACTTCGTTCGCTTTGGGCTCATCGATGTCGACGTCCACCACCTCATAGCGCCCCGGGCTCTCGAAAAGAACGGCAGCTCTCGATTTCATGACGTGGCCCCCTCCGGTCGGCTTCTCGATGAAGACAGAGTCAAGCTAGGTGATGGGATCAGGATGTGTCGAGAGAAATGGGCAGCCAGGAAGTCGAGCGCGATGTCCCAGGCCTTCTCGGCCGAGGCCGAGTTGTAGCGACGAGGTCGGCTCTCGTTGTTGAAGAAATGCCGTCCGGGAAGGACATGCACCTCGTGTCCACGCGTCGGGTATTGCGTCAGAAGACGCCTGAAGTCGTCGACCATGGAGACCGGGATCAGGTCGTCCTCGGCGCCGAACACCGCACACACCGGCGCAGTGAACTGTGCGACGTGCTGGCCGGGGGCGAGGGCGACGTCGGCGATCTCCGCCCCGGGCCAGGGCCGGGAATAGAACGCCACCACGGCACGCAGGCCATGCGGCTCGGTGGTGAGCATCATCCCGTAGCGGCCCCCAATGGAGAACCCGACGATGGCCACACGGGCCGGATCGATGCGCGGCAACTCCCTCAACCAGCCGAGCGCCTGCACCAGGTCGGAGAGTTGGCGGCGATCGTTGAGGCGATCCAACCACGCCATGGTGTCGGCGTAGCCGCGCAGCGCGGGAGCCGAACCGTAGGGCGCATACAGATCGAGGGCCAGGGCGACATATCCGGCCTCGGCCAGGCGCCGCGCCGCGGCGACGGTCCCCGCGCAGAACCCGTCGATCTCGGGCACCACGATGACGGCGGGCAGGCCTGCCGTCCCGCGGCCGGCGAGGACCGCATCGGGCGTGGCAGCTTCCGCGGCTCCGTCAGGCTCGAGCAGAACGCCGGACAGTTCGCCATCGACGCCCGGGAACACGACGTTGCGCTCCGTCACGTCGTACACGACGACCTCAGCGGGGCCGGCGCCCAGTCCGGGGCCCGGACGGAGCCGGGTTCGGAGCAGGGGATCTACGGCCTCCCGTCTGCAGCAACCTCGATGACCAGGGCCGAGCCCATGCCGCCACCGGCGCACATGGAGGCGACCCCGATGCCGCCGCCGCGTCGCGCCAGATCGTTGATCAGCGTGGTCACCATGCGGGCACCCGTGGCCGCGATGGGGTGGCCGAGACTGCACCCGCTGCCCGAGATGTTCACCAACGCGGGGTCGATGTCGAGCACCTTGCAGGCCGCGACGGGCACCGAGGCGAACGCCTCGTTGATCTCCCACAGGTCGACGTCGGCCACGCTGAGTCCCGCCCGGCCGAGTGCCTTGGGAATGGCGATGGTCGGTGCCATGCCGGTCTCATAGGGATCGACGCCGACCGAGGCCCAGGAGCGCACGGTGGCCAACGGCGTCAGCTGCCGCGATGCCGCAAAGGCGTCGGAGGTCAGCACGAGAGCGGACGCGGCGTCGTTGATGCCCGAGGCGTTCCCGGCCGTGATGGAGAAGCCCTCGATCTCTGCGTGGAGCGGCTTGAGCCCGGCCAGCCTCTCCATCGACGTCCCACGGCGGGGGTGCTCGTCGACCTCGAAGACGACGGCCGACCCGTCTGCCGTGGTGACCTTGATCGGCACGATCTCCTGTCGCGAAGCGACCCTTCATCAATGGCGGCGATGGCACGCTCGTGGGAGCGGAGGGCCCAGGCGTCCATCTCCTCCCGGCTGATGCCGACGATCTTCGCCGTGTTCCAGCCGACGGTGATCGACATGTCGAAGGCCGGCGCGTCCGGGGACTCGGGATGCGAAGGCGACATCCAGGGGGCATAGTCGGCCGTGCCCAGCGTGCGCTTCGTCGCCGTCGGAGCGGTCGACATGGAGTGCACGCCCCCTGCGATCACGGCCTGGTCCATCCCGGCCATGATCGAGCCCGCCGCCGTCTCGATGGCAGCCAGGCCGGAGGCACAGTGACGGTTCATGGCCACGCCCGGCACCGTGGCCAGCCCGGTCTCGACCGCGATGTAGCGGGCCAGCACGCCGCCCCCGTAGAGCGACTCGGCGAGGATGAGGTTGTCGATGTCGGCGGCGGGGATGCCCGTGCGGTCCAGCGACTCGCGCACCACGGCACCACCGAGAACGGTGGCGTCGGTGTCGACCAGGGTCCCCTTGAAGGAAGTCCCGATCGCGGTGCGGCAGGCCGAGACGATGACAGCGTCAGGCATTGGTTGGTCCTCTCTGGGGGGCTGCCGTGCAGACGTGGCAGGGTTCTGGGCAGGTCACAGGCTACCAGCGGAGTCCCGGGAGCCACCAAGCGGGGTGCGGGCAGGGATACACTCCGGCCTCGTGAAGATCGTGCTGGATGCCCAGCGCTGCACGGGGCACGGCCGCTGCTACTCGCTGGCTCCCGAGCTCTTCGACTGCGACGATGACGGCCACAGCGTGGTCATCGCTCCGGAGGTTCCTGCCGGCCTCGAGGCACAAGCCCGGTTGGCGGTCGACAACTGCCCCGAGTCCTGTATCAGCCTCGAGGATTGACCGGAAGCGGGGGCGGCCGCTGCGGAAGGGCCCGCGGCCGCTGCGGCCGCGGCCGCGGGCCCACGAGCGCCTGCGGCTAGCGGGCGAGGGAACCTCGAGCTCGCCACCGTCAACGGGGACGGGATGGCGACGCGTTGTGGCGAACCTCGTCGAAGGGGCGGTCCCTGTCAGCCGCATATTCCCGGGGCATGCCGAGCAACCGCTCGCTGATGATGTTGCGTTGCATCTCGTTGCTGCCTCCACCGAGGCTGCCACCCTGGCGCATGAGGAAATAGACCCCCTTTTGTCCGGCGAGACTGCCCTCTTCCCCCACGGCCGCTCCGGCCCCGGCGAGTGTGAGGGTGATGTCCTGGCGGCGCTCGTTGCTGGTGGCGGCATAGAGACGGGGGAGGGAGCCGGCCGGGCCGGTGAACACGCCGGCAGCCATTCCCTGGGCCACCCGGCGAATCAGCTGGCTGCCCACGAGGTCGTTGACCCGGGACTCGGCCACCAACTGGCGCGCCATGGGGTCACGGGTCCGCCCGGCGGCGCGAGCCAGCTCGACCAGTTCGTCCCGGCCCGACCCGTGGTCACTGTGCATGCCACTGAGCCCGCTCGAGAACGGCGATCCCCCGGCCACCGCCTCGCGCTCGTGGTAGAGCAGCCGCGTGGCCACGGTCCAGCCGTCGTTGACCTCTCCGAGCACGTCGGCCGCGGGGATGGCCACGTCGTCGAAGAATTCCTGGCAGAACTCGTTCACCCCGTTCACCATCTTGATCTGCTGCACCTCGATCCCGGGCTGGTGGATCTTCACGATGAAACAGGTCAGGCCCCGGTGCTTGGGCACATGCCAATCGGTGCGGGCCAGGCACAGGGCGTAGTCGGAGCGGAAGGCCCCCGAGCTCCAGATCTTCGACCCGTTCAGGATGAAAACGTCACCGTCGGGCGTGGCCCGCGTCACGAGACCGGCCAGATCCGAGCCGCCCGAGGGCTCGGAGAGGAACTGCACCCACATTTCCTCTCCCGAGAGGATCTTGGGGATGTGCGCCCGCTTCTGCGCCTCGGTCCCGAAATCAAGCAGGGTGGCGGCGAGGATGGCGAACGTGGGAACGTTCAGCAGCACCGGCATCTCGTAGGGCGCCGACTCCTTGTTGAAGGCGGCCTGGTACTCCGCCGGGAGACCCTGCCCCCCGTACTCCTTGGGGAAGTACAGCCCGGCGAAACCCCCGTCGAAGAGGATGCGCTGCAGCTCCCGGGCCCTGGTCCCCATCTCGTCCTCCAACATCAGTTGGAAATTGTTCTGGCCCTTGAGGAGCGGCATGTTGGCGGCCAGCCAGGCCCGGGCCCGGGCCCGGAACGACTCGATGTCCTCTCTGCCGTGTGCCCCGGCCCTGTCGTCTGCCCCGGCCATGCCGTCTGCCCCGGCCATGCCGTCTGCCCCGGCGCGGTCAGCTCCCATCCGACTCCTCCAGTCCCATAAGGAGAGCGATCCGCTCTCTGTGCTCCTCGGGCGTTCCGAACAGGGAGCGGTCCTCGACGACACGACGGATGAACAGATGCAGGTCGTGGTCCCAGGTGACACCGATGCCGCCATGGAGCTGGACGCAGTCCTGCAGGATCGCCGGCGCATGGTCCCCGATATACGACTTGGCCACGCTCACCAACTCGTAGGCCTTCTCCGAGCGACCGTCCACCGCATCAGCGGCGGCACCCGCCGTGGCCAATGACGCCTCGGTCCACAGTTTGAGGTCGGCAAACCGGTGCTTGAGCGCCTGGTACGAGGCCAGAGGGCGACCGAACGAGTACCGATCGAACGAGTACTCGATGGTCAGGCCGAGGATGCGGTCGATCGCCCCCACCATGGAGGCGCACTGCAGCGTCACCGCCAACTCGAAGAGCCGCTCGATCTGGCCCGCCGCGCCTCCCACCGAACCCACGACGGCATCGGGCGCCACGACCACACGGTCGAACTCGACGAAGCCGAACCGGTGCGTGAGATCGAGGGCCTCGGCCGGGGCCACTGTCACACCGGGCGCGTCGGCGTCGACGAGGAACTGGGTGGGTTCGCCGCCGACCAGGGCGGCCACCACGAAGAAGTCGGACTCGGCCGCCGCCTGGGCCGCTCCTTTCCTCCCGGAGAGGACGAAACCTTCGCCCTCGGGCCGGGCCTCGAGGGCGATTGCCTGCGGCAGACCCGAGGAACCGACCTCCGCCAGGCACCAGGTGGCGATGGCCTCACCGGACAGAATTTTCGGCAGGTACCGCGCCCGTTGAGCGGCGGTGCCGTAGTCGGAGAGCGCGGCGGCGACCACGTTCGTGGGGATGAGCGGTCCCGGGGACACCCGCCGACCCATCTCCTCGGCCACCAGGGTCAGGTCCAGCAGGCCATGCCCGGAGACACTGCCTCCCCCATCCGCCTCGGACACCAGCAACGACGTCCAACCGAGGCCGGCGCCCTGCTGCCACCAGGCGTCGGGGAATCCCGCCGGCTCCTTCTCCGACCACTCCCGTACCGTGGAAACCGGGCAGGTGCGATCGAGGAAGTTGGCCGTGGTCTCCCGGAAGAGCTCCTGGTCGTCCGTCAGCTCCACATCCACGTGCTCGTCCTTTCCCGACGGGAAGTCGCGCTCGGGGAGCCGTCGGCCGCGCCGGTCGCTGCCCTGCGTCTGTCCCCTTGGGGGACGAAGGTACCGCCTCTGCGCTATTTCGACCAGATGAGCGGGAGCTCGTCGACCTGGCGCAGCCCGTACATGAAGTTCAACTCGGTGCCCGGCGCGATCTCGTAGTCGGGAATGCGGGCGTGCCATTCCCGCAGCGTGGTGCGCAGTTCCAGACGGGCCAGGTGCGACCCCAGGCAGCGGTGCACCCCGGCTCCGAAGGCCAGATGCTTGGAATTGCGGGTGAGAACCACGTCGTAGGCGTCGGGCAGGAAGCGCTCGTCGGTATTGGCCGAGCCGATGCTGACGCCCACATGATCACCCCGGTGAACCGGGCAGCCGTCCAACTCGACGTCTTCGGTCGCCACCCGGGCCACCCCGGTCACTGGTGTCTCCCACCGCAAGAGCTCCTCCACCGCGGTGGGGATGATGGAGGGGTCCTCGACGATCTGGCGGCGATGGTCCGGATGGCGGGCCAAGAAGGCAAAGAAGCACTCGAGGGTGTCCGTCACCGTGTCGAGCCCGGCCAGGAGGAACAGGAAGCAGATGCCGAGGATCTCGTCATCGGTCAGGTGCTCCCCTGCCACCTCGGCACCGGCGAACATGCTGAGCAGGTCGTCTTGGGGCTTCTTGCGCCGCTCGGCGAGCGTCTCGGCGAAGAAGCGCTCGATCTCGGCGGCCGTGACCCGTTGATTTGCCTGGATCGTCTCGAGGTCCTCCCCGGCGGGGCGCAAAATGCCGTTCTTCATCTCCATGAAGAGCGGGAGGTCCGACAAGGGCAGGCCGAGCAGTCGCAGGAAGACCGACGAGGGCAGCGGCTCGGCCAGGGCGGTGGTGAATTCGCAGGAACCGTCGTCCACGAACCCGTCGATGAGCTCGTTGACCAAGCGGGCGATGTCCGGCTCGATCAGGTTCATCCGCTTGGGGGCGAAAATGGGGTCCAAGAGCTTGCGGTACTTGGAGTGCTCGGGAGGGTCCACCTGCAAAGGGATCAGCGGGACCGACTGCCCGAGATCGACGGCTTCCATGGCCGAGGAGAAGATCTCCGGATGTTGCAGGGCGAACTCCACCTCGTCGTGCCCCATGACCTCGAAACCCCCGAACGCCCCGGGCACGACGGCGCCGGCCGCCCGGGCCCTTCGGTAGAACTCCTGCGGGTTGCGGCCTGTCTCGGGGTCCAGGAACAGATTGGGGTCGAACGACTCCGCATCGACCGTGGTCAGATCATCGACGCCCACCGTGAAACCCCCTCCTCGTGGTTCCCGCGCCCGCTCCGCCGCGCGGCCACCCGACCGGCGGGCGGGCTGCGTTTTCAAGGTACCACGCACCTTGCGCGAGATCGGGAGCCGACCAGGCGTGAATGGCAGCGCCGCAGGACACGGTGCCAGACTGCTCGGCGGCCAAACCGGCGCCGCACCCGAGGGGGACTTCAATGAGCGATTCGAGTGCACCCGTGGTCGTGCTGCCCGAGCTGACCGATCGCAACCGCCACTTCTGGCAAGGGGGCGCGCACGGAGAGCTCGTCTTCTTGCGTTGCCACGATTGCGGGTACTACCTGCATCCCCCCGTCCCGGTCTGCCCCACCGACCAGTCCAAAGACGTCCGGCCCGAAGCGGTCAGCGGGCGGGCGACCTTGGCCAGCTACACCGTCAACCATCACCCCTGGCTGCCCGGGTTCGAGACCCCCTACGTGGTGGCCATCGTCGAGTTTCCCGAGCAGACCGGGCTCCGGCTGACGACCAACCTCGTCAACTGCCCGATCGAGGAGATCCGGATCGGGATGGCGGTGCGGGTCGTCTTCCGCCACCACGAGGACGAGCGCGGCGACGTGTGGGTGCCCCTCTTCGAGCCCGACCCCGCCGTTGGCGCCGGCGTCGGCGGCGGCGCGACCGGAGGTCCACGATGACCGCGGTGGCGAACATGGCCGAGAAACAGTGTGCCATCTCGGGCATCGGCCAATCCGATGTCGGGCGGCGGCTGGGACGGGACCCCCTCGAGCTCACCCTCGATGCGTGCTACGCCGCCATCGCCGACGCCGGCCTCACCCCCGCTGACATCGACGGTCTGTCGACGTACCCGGGTGGCATGGCCGTGCCGCGGGGATTCACCGGCGCGTCGGCCTACGAGGTGATCGACGCCATGCGGCTCGAGGTCGGCTGGTACGGCAGCGGGGTCGAGACCTCCGGACAGCTGGGATCGGTGATGAATGCCTGCATGGCGGTGGCCGCCGGCATGGCAAACCACGTGTTGTGCTTTCGATCGGTGTGGGAGGGCAGCGCCCAGGGAAGCGGTGGGCGCTCGAGCATCGGCCCCGGTGGTGGTCGGGGCGGCACCATCTACGCCGGCAGCTTCGAGCAGTGGTCGTTGCCCTTCGGTTCCGCCGCACCCCCGGTGTGGGTCGCCCTCTTCGCGCAGGCCCACATGGATCGCTACGGGGTTACGACGGAACAGCTAGCCCAGATCGCCCTCAACGGCCGGCGCAATGCGGCGCGCAACCCCAAGGCGATCTACCGCGATCCCTTGTCGCTGGAGGACTACCTCAACTCCCGGATGATCTCGACTCCCCTGCGGCTCTACGACTGCGACGTCCCGTGCGACGGCGCCACGGCGGTCATCGTGTCGCGACGCGAGTTGGCTGACGACCTGGCCCAACCGCCGGTGTACATCGAGGCCATGGGGGCGGCACTCCACGACCGGACGACCTGGGACCAACTGAAGGACCTGACCCGGACGGTCGGAGCGGCCGCCGCGACCCAGATGTGGGGACGCACCTCGCTCACCCCGTCCGACGTCGACGTCGCCGAGCTCTACGACGGCTTCAGCTACCTGACCATGCTCTGGCTGGAGGCACTGCAGCTCTGCGGCTTCGGCGAGAGCGGGCAGTTCGTCGAAGGTGGGACGCGCATCGCACTCGACGGGTCACTCCCCCTCAATACGTCGGGCGGCCAGCTGTCCGCCGGGCGGCTCCATGGGTACGGCTTCCTGCACGAAGCGTGCGTCCAGCTGCGGGGCGACGGTGGGGATCGCCAGGTGGCCCGCCGACCCGAAGTGGCGGTGGTGGCCGCCGGGGGCGGCAACACCTGTGGCTGCCTGCTCGTCACCACGGTGGCGTAACTGGGTCCCGGAACGATCCAAATCGATGGTGAAAGATCCAAATGTATGCTGACCACGCTCGACGCCTCGTGCTCGATTTGAAGGGCTGACTCCATGTCTCAAACGATCCTCCCAGCGGACCTCGGCCGGATCTTCGCCGATCCCGCCGCCTACGCCGACCCAGCCGCCTGGCACGAGGCGGCACGCCAGTTGCGCCAGGAGACGCCGATCTCCAGGGTTTCCCTCCCTGAATACCAGGACTTCTGGGCGATCACCCGCCACGCGGACATCATGGAGATCGAGCGGAACCCGGCCGTGTTCACCAACGCGCCGATCCCGACCATCCTGCCGCGGGCCGCCTACGAGGCCCAGAGAGCCAACACCGAACCGCCGGCGGTGAACACCCTGATCCAGATGGACGGCGACGAGCACAAGGCGCATCGCGGCATCGTCAACGACTGGTTCAAGCCGGCCAGCATCAAGAGGATGTCGGACCGCATCGACGCCCTGGCGAAAGAGTGGGTGGACCGCATGGAGGCCATGGGCGGTCGCTGCGACTTCGCCAACGACATCGCCATGCACTACCCGCTCCAGGTGATCCTCTCCATCCTCGGACTGCCCGAAGAAGACCACAAAAAAATGCTGAAGCTGACCCAGGAGCTCTTCGGGGCCGAGGATCCCGACATCGGCCGGGTGAGCGAAGACGCCACCGTGCTCGACGTCATGCTCGATTTCGTCAACTACTTCACAGGCCTCGCCTCCGACCGGCGGGCCCATCCCACCGAGGACTTGGCCTCGGTCATCGCCAATGCTGAGCTCGACGGGGCTCCCCTGCCCGACATGGATGTCATGGGCTTCTACTTGATCATCGCCACGGCGGGGCACGACACCACGTCCAACTCGATCGCCGGCGGTCTGCTCGCTCTGCTCGAGCACCCGGACCAGCTCGAATTGCTCCGCTCAGACCCGTCCCTGTTCGATAACGCCGCGGTGGAGCTGATCCGCTACGTGTCCCCGGTGAAGCACTTCATGCGGACCTGTCAGGAGCCCTTCAGCGTCGGCGGCGTGGACTTCGTGCCCGGCGATGCCACCCTGCTCTCCTTCGCCTCGGGCAATCGGGATGAAGAGGTCTTCGAGGACCCGTTCCGGCTGGATGTGCGCCGACCCAATGCGGCGTCACACCTCGCTTTCGGGTTCGGGCGCCACTTCTGCCTCGGCGCCCAGCTCGCCCGCATGGAAGTCCGTGCCTTCTTCCGGGAGCTGATCGGCCGAGTGGAATCGATCGAGTTGGACGGTGACCCCACGTTCGTGCATTCCACACTGGTCAGCGGCCCCAAGACGCTGCCGGTTCGCTTCACATTCCACTGATCCCCACGCCCATGCCCACGGTCACACCCACTCCCGGCAGGCTCGCCTCACCGGCACACACGGCGGGGCGACGTGACCCGACTGCGTCGGGACAGAGTCAGCCCATGCCCGCCGGCAGCCCCTTGAGCATCGCTCCGGCGTCGACCCTGATGTTCATGCCGGTGATGTAGCGCGCTTCGTCACTGGCCAGGAACGAAACCAGATTGCTCACGTCGGCCGGGTCGATAAACGGAATCGGCATGGCCTGCATGTAGGGGAGCGCCACCATGGCCTCCTCGCGAGTGGGGTTCTCGAGGTCGGGCCGGAAGGCCCGGTACACATCGATGTTGTGCAGGAGATGCGTATCGCAGTTGGTCGGGTGCACCCCGTTCATCCGGATCATGCTTCCCGCCAACTGCAGAGCCAGCACCTCGACATAGCGGATGACGGTCTGCTTGGCCCACGCGTAGCCGACCCCGCCACTCGAGCCCATCCTCTCGGTGGTGCCCTTGATCATGCCGGCCGTAGAGCCGGTGACGATGATCGAAGCCCCGGCGGACAGATGCGGCAGGGAGACGGCCACCGTGTTCATGGCGCCGATCAGGTCGACATCGGTGGCGTCGACGAAGCCCGAACACAGCGTTTCGTCGCGGCCCGGGCAGATGCCGGCGTTGGCCACGACCACATCGAGGTGTCCGAGCGCCTCGAGTCCCTCCTTGAGCACCTCGTCCAGCTGCTCCCTGAGGCGCACGTCACCCTGGCGGGCAATGATGGTCCGGCCCGTCGCCTCGACCTCTTTTACGGTCTGCTCGAGGTCCTCCAGCGACGCGTTGGGGTAGTTCATGCTGGCGATGGGGGCGCAGATGTCGACGGCGATGATGTCGGCCCCCTCCTCGGCCAGGCGCACCGCATGGCTCCGGCCCTGACCGCGAGCGGCCCCGGTGATGAATGCGACTTTTCCCTCGAGCTTGCCCATCAGTCGTCCTCCGCGTCATTGGCTTTCACTAGGTATCTTCACGCTATAGCAGAACCTGCTTCTTGGTCTTGCCATACGCCGCTTCCGCCATACCAGCACGTCCCGCGCAACCCCGCAATCCCAGCCTGAGCCAGGCGAGCCGGCCACACCCGCCCGACGCCGACACCCCGGCTGAACCCGCCTCAGCCCCCGGCCGGCCGCCAGAACGGGAGGCCCACGTCGTCGGCCGCCTTGAGGAGCAGCACCTCAAGGGCCATACCTACTTCGAGCCGGTCCACGTCGCATTCGACGATGTTGCTCATCATCCGGACCCCTTCTTCGAGCTCGATGATCCCGACCGCGTACGGGGAGAGATCCTTGAAGGCCGCGGAGCGGTTCTGCCGGATGACGGTGAAGGTGTACAGCGTGCCCCGCCCCGACGCGTCCACCCACTCCGTCTCTCCCGCACACGAGGCGCACAATGCCCGCGGATAGAACTGGTAGTCGCCACAGGTCACGCAGCGCTGGAGCACCAGTTTCCCCTCGGCCGCGCTCTGCCAGTAGTGCACCGACGCGTGGTCCGGCGCCGGAAGGGCACGGGCCGACAAGGTGTCACGCAATGCATCGATCGTCACGACCGACCCTCCTTCCCGAGCACCACGGTGCCGATGCAGGACAAGAAACCACCCGAGCCGCACGCCACCGCCACCTCGCACCCGGGGACCTGCGCCTCGCCACCGTCCCCGCGTAACTGCCGCACGGCCTCGTTGATCAAGAAGATGCCCCGCATCCCCGGATGGCACGCCGACAGCCCGCCGCCATCGGTGTTCATGGGTTGTCGCCCACCTCGACGGAGCACGCCGGTCTCGACGAAGCGGCCGCCATCCCCTTTCTGGCAGAACCCCATGTCCTCGAGGAGCATGAGCACGGTGATAGTGAAGCTGTCGTAGATCTGGATCGTGTCGACATCCTCGGGCCGGACACCGGCGCGTCGGAAGGCCTCGGGCCCGCACTGGGCTGCGGCCGTGGTCGTGAAGTCGGGCATCTGGCTGATCGACCAATGGGTCTCGGCCGCCGCCGCGCCGAGCACGTAGACGGGAGGCTTGGCCAGATCACGGGATCGCTCGCGGGTCGTCATGATGAAGGCGCCGCCGCCGTCGGAGATCACACAACAATCGAGCTTGTGCAAAGGGTCGGCGATCAGGCGCGAGCTGAGCACGTCGTCAACGGTGATCGGGTCACGATACTGGGCCAGCGGGTTGAGTCCGGCGAACTCGCGCACACCCACGGCGATCTCCGCCAGCTGTTCGGGCGTGGTGCCGAACTCATGCATGTGACGGCGGGCCGCCATGGCGTAACTCCCGGCCAGGACGTTGCCCCACGGGCTTTCGTACTGTGCCGAGCCCCGCACACGCCCCGACCCGCTCGAGAAGGTACTGGTGCCGAGCAGGCGCCCCATGCGAGACAACAGGTCGGACCCGTAGGTGACCAGGACGACATCGCAGAGGCCTGCCTCGATCGCCGCGGCGGCGTGCTGTACGTGGAATTCGAAGCTCGAACCGCCGACCGAGGTGCCGTCCACCCACCGGTGGTCGATCCGCAGGTACTCGGCCATCGTGGCGGCATCATCGACCTGCATCGCCGTCCCGGCACACGCGTACCCGTCGATATCTGACTTCTCGAGCCCGCAGTCGGCCAGCGCACGTCGCAGCGCCAGCGCATGATGGTCCATGGCGTCGAGCTCGGGCGCCACGGGATAGTCGCTCCATCCGATGCCGACGATCACGGCGTCACGTGCTCCCATCGGACCCTCCTCTCATTGCGGGACTCGGCGGCTCACTCCACGCCGGAATCGCTCCGGTGGTGCTCAAAAGTGGGAACGCTCCCCCGCCTTGGGCCGCTGGCTCTCGGGGAAGTCACGGATCATGTTGTCCTGGACGAACGAGGCCACCACATGCCCGTTCTCGTCGTAGATATTGGCCCGGCCGTACGAGCGCCCACGGCCGGCGTACGGGCTCTCGTGGGCCAACAGGTGCCAGCGGCCGGCATCGATGGGCTCGTGGAAGGTCAGCGTATGGCTGAGCACGCTGGTCGAGATGGACACGTGGGCCAGGGCGTACCCGACGCCCTCGTGCGGGCGCATGGCGGTACCGATGAGGAAGCCGTCGGTGGCGTACGCCAGGAGAGCCTGGCCGATGACCCCTTTCGCCTCGGCGCCGGGAAACCGGACCCAGACGAAGAGCTCAGGGGGTCCCACGACGTCGGGATCGGTGAGGTCGATCCCGCCGACGACCCGCACCTCCCAGAAACCGCCCAGCTCAGGTCCGGCCGGTGTGTCCTCGGGAGTGGGCACCTCGGGGAAGTCGACCCCGTGGCGGATGAGGTCCGGCTCGACGGCGCTCAGGAGCACCAGCGACCGCGTACAGAGGCGTTCGTCCTGGCGGACGGTCACGGTCGCGCTGGCCAGGGCCCGCCCGGTGTGCATCGCCTCGACCTCAATGTCGAGCGGCTTGTCCATGGCGCCGCCACGGGCGAACACCGTGTGGATCGACTTCACTTCCTTCGAGGGATCGATGCTCGCCCCGGCCACAATGGCTTGGCCCAGCAGCTGGCCCCCGAAGACGACGCCGCCCGGGCCATCCGAGAAGTTCTGGGCCCGGAAGCGGCCCTCTCCGACCTTTTCGAGATCAAGGACGTCCAGCAACTCCGACAGCTCTGCCACATCGCCTCCCAAGTCACGGACACGGTCACGCGCCCGACATCGTCTCTGCCGCCCCTACCCTGCCGAGCCCCTTGTCCCCGATGGGGAGGCCCCGGGGGCGATCATGCCACAGGCGTCGAGCCGACCCTCATGCCAAGGGCGTCAGGGCCTCATGCCAACGGCGTCAGGGCCTCATGCCGACGGCGTCAGGGCGCGCTGGAGAGTCGTCACGTCGGCCAGGGAGCGCAGGCTGTCGTTGAGGTGTGTGCAGGTGCTGCGACCCACGAACTCCCGGCGGATCCGGGACCGCAGCTCGGAGATCTCCATGCCGTCCACCCGTTGCGCACTGGCCAGCGCGCCCGGGCACTCCACCCAGGGGAGCACGTTCGCTCGGACCGAGACCGTCCCGATCTGGCCGGTGCGCAGGTCGACCGTGCCCGACATCGTGTACTCGTGCATGATCGACTCGGACTCCTGGTCGTCCACATGACTGTCGCGGAAGTGGAGATCGATTCGATGCTCCGACTCGCCGTCGGTTGGCTCGATGAGGTCGAGGCGCCGACGGCGGCGCACCGCATGCGGAGCCAGGTCCCCCATGACGTGCCACGACGTCGGATCGTCCTGGTGCTCGAGAATCGGAGCGGGTGGGCCCAGCGGCACCGGGAGTGTTCCCGTGCCACGCACGTGGACCATCATGGTGGCGTCGTGGGCCCATCCGGCGCAGATGTCGTCTTGCGCGCCCAAGTCGGGAAAGGCGCCGGCGCCGGGGCGGGCGGCGGGGTAGCTGGGACGGGGCGGCCCGGTCCGAGAGCCTTCCTCGAGTCCGCCGCCCCGGTGCAGGGCATAGCCCGAGACCAGCGTGGCCCCCGGCAGGTCATCGAGGATCAGGTAGAGCAGCGAGCCATCCTGGCAGCCTTCGGTGACGGTCTCATTGACACGGGAGCGAAACCCGGGCCCCACCGACGCGCCCAGAAGATCCTGCAACGCCGGGACGTCGGGGATGGTGGTGATGGAGAGGAGCTCACGAGTGGGGCTGATCCGGGCCTGCAGCGAAGCCGTGCCCACCACCTCGCCGGTGCCGTCCCGGCCGGTGCGCAGATCCCGGGCCCGGGCATCGACGACGACGTCGCCCTGCAGCCCGTCCGGTCGCAACGAGTCGATGTTCGTGGTGCGCCGAATGGACCCGGCCCACCGGGGTGTCGTGGAGATGACCGCGTCCTGAGGGCCCGCCGCTTCCGGGAGGACGATCATGCGTCAACCTTAGTCGTCGTAATCGAGCGGTCCCCCTTCGGATCCGACTCGCCACGCATCTTCATGAAAGGATGCATCCGGCCGGCGACGACCGGCCAGGCGCGCAATGGGGAGGGCGGCTCCGGTGGACGATCTCGAAGGCAAAGTGGCACTGGTGACCGGGGCCAGCCGGGGGGTCGGCGCCGCTACCGCGGTTGCCTTGGCCGAAGCGGGCTGCAACGTGGCCTGTGCGGCCCGGGCCACCGAGTCCAGCCCGCAGCGCACGGCGGGCACGCTCGACGAGACGGTGCGGCGAGTCGAGTCGACCGGTCGCCGCGGCCTGTCGATCCCCACCAATCTGGCGCTCGACGACGACGTGATCGCCATGATCCAGGCCACCAAGGAGCAGTTCGGGCGGCTCGACATCCTCGTCAACAACGCGGCCATCACCTTCGTGGGCGACCTCGACATTCCCCTCAAGCGCTACGACCTCGTCATGCAGGTCAACCTGCGCGCCCCCCTCATCGCCATCCGGGAGGCCGCTCCCCTCATGGCTGCGGGAGGGGGTGGGAGCATCATCAATGTCTCGTCGGAGGCCGCCCTCTACCCCCATCCTTCCCTCCTCGCCTACGGGATCTCCAAAATCGGGTTGGAGCGTCTGACTCTCGACGCGGCGCGCCAGCTGGCTCCCTCGCACATCGCGGTCAACTGCTTCCGCATCGACATCGCCATCGCGTCGGAAGGGTTCATGGCCAATACACCGGGGGCCGACCACTCCGATTGGGAGCCCTCCGAGGTGGCGGCCGAAGGAATCGTGTGGATGGCGCGCCAGCCCGTCACCTACTCGGGCCGCCGCGAGAGCATGCTCGCACTGCGGCACCGAGAGGGGATCATGGCGTCACACCTGGCCCACCCGACCACTCACGTGCCCCGCACCGAGCTGTTCGACGGGCTGGCCCCGGCGGTTGGTCCCGACTTCTTCGAGGAGCCCTATCCCGACGATGCCGACTGAGAAACCATGAAGATCGGCATCTCATTGGGGACACTGCATCCGAGTCTGTGGGTCGAGGCGACGCGGGAAGCCGACCGGCTCGGCTACGAGTCGGTGTGGATGCCCGAGCATCTCGTCATCCCGGTGGCGATGGCCGGGAGCCCCAATGCGGGCGAGGACCACCCGCCGATCCCGGCCAACGTGCCCGTGTTCGACGTCTTCTCCTATCTCGGCTTCCTGGCCGGGCAGACCGGGCAGATCCACTTCGGCACGCAGGTCTACAACATCGGCCTACGGCATCCCTTCGTGGTGGCACGCGCCGTGACCACGTTGGACGTCATCTCGGGCGGACGGCTGGAGTTCGGGATCGGAGCCAGCTGGCTCCGGGCGGAGTGGGAGGCGGTGGGTCTCGACTTCGACACCCGGGGCCGGCGGGTCGACGAGGCGATCACGGTGTGCCAGAGGCTCTGGAGCGAGGAGGTCGTCGAGCACCACGGTGAGTTCTTCGACTTCGGAGCGGTGATGTTCGAGCCCAAGCCGGCCCAGGCCCCGTCGCCGCCGCTCCACATCGGCGGCGATGGTCCGGCCGCCCTGCGCCGGGCGGCCACCGTCGGTGACGGCTGGATCCCGATGAACCACACGGTCGAAGAGATCCCCGACGCGGCCAGACGGATCGCCCAGCTCCGTGAGGCGGCGGGCCGCCCCGGCACCGTCGAGATCACACTGGCGGGCGGCGACGGGCCGGACGACCTGCGTCGCCTGGCCGATCTGGGAATTGGCCGGGCCCTGGTGAAACCCTGGGCGTCCACCAAGGGTGCCCTGGACGGCCTCCGCCGCTTCGCCGACGAGGTCCTCCCCGACATCCGCGATCATCCGGCGCACTCACCGGAACCCTGAGCTTCGCGGACCGCCCTCTCGGGCCCCGGACGGACCCGAATCCTCAACCCGTCATTCGTCGAGCAGGCGGGCCAGGACGTCGTGGGGCGGGTGGTTCAAGAAGCCCTCGTTCGGCCAGTTGAACCAGCCGGCCGAGGCCAGGGCCCCACCGTCGGGGTGCAGCGTCGAGCCGGTGACGAAGGAGGACAGGTTGGACGCCAGGAAGAGCGCACAGCCCCCCGCATCCTCGAAGGCGCCGATGCGCCCCATGGGCGTGGCGATGCGATGCTGCAGCGCCGCCGTGTCGTCGTTGGCGTGCGTGTGCCGTCCCGGCCAGGGAGTCCAACCCCGGGGTGGCGATGTAGTCGGGCGCGATGGTGTTGACCCGGATGTTGTCGGGGGCGAGCTCGACGGCGAGCGTCCGGGTGAGACTCGTCACCGCCGCCTTCATGGCCGCATAGACCGCGTAGCCCGGCGCGGCCCGGTGTCCCTCGATCGAGGTGATGTTGATGATGCTGCCACCCCCGCGCGGCTGCATGCGCGACACGGCGAGCTGGGTGGAGTGCAGGAGCCAGGTGAAGTTCGTACGGATCAGGGCGTCCCACCCCCGGGGGTTCGACTCTGCGAAGGGCTGTCGAAACGTGCCGCCGACCACATTGACCAAGACGTCGCAGCGGGAACCGAAACGGCTGTCGGCTCCGTCGAAGAACTCCGAAAGAGCGTCGGCGTCCCGCGCGTCGAGCTCGGCCGTCATCACCTCGGTTCCGGCATCAGCGAGCATCGCCGCCACCTCGTTCAGCGCACTCCCGTCCTTGTCGCACAGGGCCAGGTGCATACCGGCGCGACCGAGGTCCACGGCGCAGGCACGGCCGATACCGCCCCCGCCTCCGACGACGACGGCCACGCGGCCGGCCAGGTCGGCCCGATCATCGAGATAGCTCATAGTGGCCCCACTCTCCTCGTGGTCATTACTGCGTGGTCATTACTGCGTGGTCATGTCTGGGCGAATCGGGAGCGGAGATCCTTGCGATCCAGCTTCCCGAAGTCGGTGATGGGCAGCTCGGCGAGCACCAAAAGTCGCTCGGGCTGTTTGAAATTGGCGATCCGCCCCTGGCAGAACTGGCGGAGCTGCTCGAGCTCCAGCGGCTCGCTCACGACCACCGCCACTCCGACCCGCTGCCCCATCTCCGCGTCGGGCACGCCGAACACGGCCACGTCGCGCACCGCCGGGTGCGCCCGGACCACGTCTTCGACCTCGGCGGGCGCGAACTTCTCCCCGCCCCGGTTGATCGTGTCCGACAGGCGGCCGGCCGGGTACAGGTAGCCCTCGTGGTCGGCCGAGACCATGTCACCGGTGCGGAACCAGCCGGGCGGGGCGGACGCCATCGCCCGCCGGCGCGTCGGGAACGACCACGACGTCGCTTCGCACCCACAGCTCACCGACTGCCCCGGGCGGCGCTTCCTCGCCGTTGGTGGGGTTGACGATACGGATCTCGACCCCGGGCAGTGGCTTGCCGACCGAAGCCAATCGCTCGGGAGGGTGATCGCCCGGTTCGAGCGCGGTGATCGAGCCCATCGTCTCGGTCTGGCCGAACGTGTTCGTCAACGCCACACCGGGGAGCGAGTCCATGGCCCGCCGGATCAGCTCCGGGGTGGCCGGTGCCGCTCCGTAGGTCAGGCTCACCAGTGAGCTCAGGTCCGTGGTGGGAAAGTCGGGATGCTCGAGAATCCTGTACAACATGGTGGGCACCACGAACGCGGTGGTCACTCCGTGCCGCTGGACCAGGGCGAGCCACTCGCCGGCGTCGAAGCGGGACTGGACGACACTGGTCGAGCCCCGGCCCAACGCGACCAGCAATCCCAACATCCCTCCGATGTGCACGAGGGGGACGCACAGCATCGAAACGGCCGGAACCGGATCGACCGCCGGCGCAAAGGAAGCGACCCTGGGGCCAATGGCGCCATGTGTCAGTGGGACGACCTTGGGGGTCCCGGTCGTCCCACTGGTGAAGAGCACGACGGCCTCGTCCCCCGGCGCCGGGTCCCTGGTGCTCGCGCCATCGCCGGGCGAGTCGGTGAACAGGGCGGCCGGCCCCAGCACGGGGTCGAGACCCGATGCGGCCGCCGCGGCGGCGTAGGCGGGCCCGACGACGCCGATCGATGCGGTCCCCGCCGCCTCCTGCAAGACGGCCAGCTCGGCCGCGGTGAGGCGAGGGTTCATCAGGGCCATGGCGGCGCCGATGCGTGTGGCACCGATCACCGAGGCCACGGCCAGCACGCTGGCGTCGTCGACGAGGGGTACCCGCCAGCCGGGGCGGACGCCGGCGGCCCAGAGTCCCTCTGCCGCCCGACCGGTGGCAGAGGCCAACTGGCCGTAGCTGGTGGGCTCCCCGGCGATGATCAGCGCAGTACGGTCGGGGTCGACTGCCACGACCTCGTCGAGGATGCGGCCGATCGCCTTCGCGTTCATCGCCACCGTCCGATCATCGCCGCCGTCCCCTCATCGCCGCTCGCCGCGCCGGACTCCCTCATGGCGCGGCGCCCTCTCCCCCGCTGTTCAGAAAAGCCCGCTGCCGCTCATGAGGCGGGACCGCAACAAGCCGGCCAGACGTTCCCGGTGGTACACGGCGTCACCGTAGTTGAGCCGGTCGAACTGGGACCGCTTCATGTACAGGTGCAGATCGTGCTCCCAGGTGAACCCGATGCCTCCGTGCACCTGCAGTCCCGACGCCATCACCCGCTTGGCGGCGTCCGAAGACCACACCTTGGCCGTCGACGCGGCCGCCGACGCGTCGGGGTCGCCGGCGGAAATGGCCCAGGCGGCGTACCAGGTGGACGAACGCATGCCCTCGACGTCGACCAGCATGTCGGCGCAGCGGTGCTTGATGGCCTGGAAGCTGCCGATGGGCTGATCGAACTGCACGCGGTCCTTGGCGTACTGCACCGCCATCTCGAGCACCCGATCAGACCCACCCAGCATCTCTGCGGAGGCTCCGACAGCACCCCGGTCGAGGATCTCGGTGGCCAGGGACGCGCCGCCGAGCCGCCTGGCGCGAGCTTCGTCGAAGGTGAGCCACGACAGCACCCGCGTGCCGTCCATGGCCGCCTCGGCCGGCGGGCGATCCGCCGCGACGAGCTCGACGGCGAAGACATCGTCGCCGGCGACGACCACCGCGATGTCCGCCACCGCCGCACCCTCGACCGGTCCGATCCGTCCCGAGACCGTCCACGTCGGTCCCGACGCCACGGCCACCAGCGCGTCGGCGCGCTTGTTCCAGGCCACGCAGCCCAGGCGCGCCCCGGATGCCAGGTCGCCCACCCACTCGCGCTGAGGCTCCTCGGCCCCGGCCAGGGCCATGAGCGCCAGCAGGCTCGGCAGGAAAGGGACGGGAGCGGTGTGCCGGCCGATCTGCTCGAGCAGGACCGCCGCCTCCACCCAACTCAGCCCGACGCCGCCGTCGGCCTCTGCCAGCGCGATCGCCAACCATCCCTGTTCGGCCAGCGCGCGCCACAGGCTCTCGTCGTAGGGACGGCCCGAATGCAGGTGCGCCCGGACCTGATCGTGGCCGGCGCGGTCGTCCAGGAGATCACGGGCCGCGTCCTGGAGCGCCACTTGATCCGACGAGAGTTCGAAGTCCATCGGGGGTCATGGTAGGGCGGCATCCTGTGCGAAGCTGAATTCGTGGACCTCAGCCCCACGCCGCAACAGGACGCGTTCAGAGGGGAGATCCGCGCCTGGCTCGTGGACAACCTCCCCTGGGAGTACGGCCGGGGCCTCCCGCCCCGGTTCGACGATCTCGGCGAGGAGGTGGCCTTCCTCCGTACCTGGCAGGCCTCCCTCGCCGCCGGCGGCTGGGTCGGCGTGGCGTGGCCCGAATCGTACGGTGGGCGCGGCGCCGGGCCGGCCGAGCATTTCATCGTCCAAGAGGAGTTGGCCCGGGCGAGAGCCCCTGAAATGGTCGGCCGTATCGGGCTCAACCTGGCCGCCCCCACCCTGCTGGCCTGCGGCAGCGAGGAGCAACAGGTGCGCTGGCTCTCGCGGATCCGCACCGCCGACGACCTCTGGTGCCAACTGTTCAGCGAGCCCGAGGCCGGGAGCGACCTGGCGTCCTTGCGCACCAGGGCCGACCGGGTCGAGGGAGGGTGGGTGGTGAACGGGCAGAAGGTCTGGACGTCGTACGCCCAGTTCGCCGACTGGGGGGTCTGTCTGGCCCGCAGCGACCCGCAGGCGGCGAAGCACAAGGGAATCTCCTACCTGGTCATCGACATGCACCACCCCGGGGTGGAGGTACGCCCCCTGGTACAGCTCACGGGGGAAGCCGAGTTCAACGAGGTCTTCCTCTCCGACGTCTTCGTCCCGGAGGACCAGTTGATCGGTCCCGAGCACGAAGGATGGCGCGTGGCCAACTCGACCCTGTCGCACGAGAGAGGAACCAACCCGCGCCAACTGGTCATCCATATGCAGCTGCTCGAAGAGCTGCTCCGGCTGGCCGAGGAAAACGGCTCCTTCGACGACCGGCGCCTGCGAGGCGCCCTGGCCCAGGCGTACGTCGAGATCCGCCTCTTCCAACTGCACAACCTGCGCAGCGTGAGCCGGCTCTCCCACGGGCTCGAGCCGGGCCCCGAGGGCAGCGCGCTGAAGCTGTACTGGAGCGAGATGTCGAAGCGCTTTCACGAGACCGTCATGGCCGTGTTGGGTGATGCCGCACCATTGTGGAAGGGGGCGACGCGCAATCCCGGAGAAGGCGGATGGCAGCGCTCGTGGCTCTATTACCAGGCCTCGTCGATCTGGGCCGGCACCAACGAGATCCAACGAAACGTGATCGGCGAACGTGTCCTGGGACTCCCCAGAGCGACCCGGCACTAGCAGAGAGACGGGCTGAGATTCCATGAACGACGACAGTGTGCTCTATGCAGTGGCGGGTCATGTCGCCACCATCACGATGAACCGCCCGGATGTGGCGAATGCGCAGAACACTGCGCTGATCGATGGAATCGACCATTTCCTGGATGTGGCCGACGCCGACGACGAGGTGCGCGTGGTGATCCTCGCCGGCTCCGGGAAGCACTTCTCCGCCGGCCACGACCTGAAGGCATTGGTCGGTGGCGAGGCGGATCCCTGGACGGCGGTGCGCGAGACGCCCGAGGGAAAGTTTCGCCACGAACAGGTCATGTACTTCGAACGCTGCAAGCGCATCTACTCGTTCCGCAAGCCGACCATCGCCCAGGTTCAGGGCTCTGCCATCGCGGCCGGCCTCATGCTGGCGTGCATGTGCGACCTCATCGTCGCCGCGGACGATGCCGTCTTCTCCAATCCTGTCCTCCGGATGACCGGTGCCGGTGTCGAGCTCCTCGTGGAGCCGTGGGAACTGGGTATCCGCAAAGCCAAGGAATTCCTGTGGACGGGCGAGAAGATCGACGCGCAGGAGGCCTGGCGACTCGGCCTGGTCAACCGCGTCGTGCCCACGGCCGAGCTGGCCGAACGAACCCGGGAGCTGGCCGAACGGGTGGCGTTGGTTCCGCCTACCACGGCGCAGGTCACGAAGGACACCATCAACAACAGCGCCACCCTGATGGGCAAGGAGGAGTCATGGAAGTACCACTTCATGGCTCATCACTGGATGCACAACACCAAGACGGCCCTCGACGCCCTCGAGGCCCGCAAGACCAAGACGTCGATGAAAGAGGTCTTCGCCGAGCACCGCGATGAGTGAGGAGCCACCGCCACTGCCGCTGGCCGGGCTGCGCGTGATCGACGTCGGGACGCGCATCGGCGCGCCCTTCTGCGCCGGTCTCCTCGGCGAAATGGGTGCGGAGGTCATCAAGGTCGAAGATCCCCGTGGGGGTGACTTCATGCGCACCATCGGCCCGTTCGTCAACGAGCGCCGCGAAGTGGAAGTGGGCGACGGGGACGGGAAGCCCGAGGACGGCGACGGGGACGGCGGCAGTGGCAGTGCGACAGAGAGTTACTCGCTCTGGTGGTCGGTCGAAGGGCGGGGCCGCAAGGGGGTGACGCTGAACCTCCGACGACCGAAAGGCCAGGAGCTCTTCCGGCGTCTGGTCGAGCACGCCGATGTGGTCTGCGAGAACTTCAGGCCGGGGACGTTGGAAGCATGGAACATCGGGCCCGACGCCTGTGACCCCCGGCTCGTCTGGGCCCGCATAAGTGTCTTCGGGCAGGACGGACCGAACGCGGGCCGCCCGGGACTGGACCGCATGGGTATCGCCTACGGAGGGTTGCTCAACTTGACCGGGTATCCCGACCGCCCTCCGGTCCGACCGGGCGTCACCATTTCGGACTACCTCACGGGCGTGTTCGCGGCGGAGGCCGTGATCGCAGCCCTGTATCGCCGGGATCGTCCCGCCACGGGGACGGGACGTGGAGGTGTGGTCGACGCTCCGCTGTACGGCTCCATCTTGCGCATTCTGGAATGGACCATTGCCGGACAGGACCGAATCGGCCTCACCCGCCGGCGGGAAGGCAACCGACTGCCCAACTCCGCCCCGCTCGACAACTACCTCACGTCCGACGGTCGCTACGTCTGCATAGTGGCCGGATCCGATGCCAACTTCTCCCGGCTGTGCGCGGCCATGGAACGGGCGGACCTGTTGGAGGACCCCCGCTGGACCACGCTCGCCAAACGGGCCGCCAATGCCGACGAGATCAACGACATCGTGTCCCGATGGGCGGGCCAACGCACGGCGGAGGAGATCGAAGCGCAGTGCATCGCGCACGGCGTGCCGGTGGGGACGATTTACGATGCGAACGACATCATCGCCGACCCCCATATGCGCGCCCGGGGCGACCTGGTCACGGTCGACGACCCGGTAGCCGGGCCCCTGCTGCAGCAGGCGCCTTTTCCCCGCCTCGACGGGAGGAGGCCGGCGGCGCCGGCTCCCGCCCCTCTTCTGGGACAACACAACCACGAGGTGTGGTGCGAACTGGTCGGGTTGGACACTGACGAGCTGGCCGAGGCCGTCGCCGAGGGCACCATCTGAACGTGGCTTCCTCGACCAGGCCGTATGCTGTCGAGCGACTGCATGGGGAGGGGGAGGCGTGGAGCTCTGGGAATTGGTGGCCCGGGAGAGCATTCGCGATCTCGTGGCCCGTTACAACGCAAACGGCGACTCCGGCCGGTTCGAGCAGATGATGAAGGTATTCGCCGACGATGCCGTCGTGGAGCTGGTGGGGACCGACGGTTCCGTGCGACGCTTCGAAGGCACCGCACACATCGCCACGATCTTTACCGATACAAAGGCGAATTGGGATGTGGAGGTCAAGCCCTTGGCCGCCGGGCATCACGTCCGACACCTCACGGCGACCCACCAGATCGATCTCGTCGACGAGACGCACGCGCGTGGCCGCTGCTACTTCATGGTCCTCATGGGCCACGGTCTGGACCACTGGGGCCGCTACATCGACGAGTACGGCATGGGGAACGACCGCTGGGTCATCACTCACCGACGGGCCATTACCGACGGCAGGATCGATACCAGCCCGACGATCTGACGCGTCGTCGCGCCAGACGCTGACCGACCGCCTCGCGATCAGGCGCGATAACGGCTGGCGGCCTGCCGTTGCGGGTCAGTCGACGCGGCCGGCCCATTCGCATACCCACCTCTGCTCGTCGTGACGGCGCCGGTGGCCTCGAACCCATGGGTGCGCTTCGTCGTGCTTCCACCAGGGATGGACTGTTTCGCCGGGACCGACCCTCGAGCACGGACGGACTCCGGAGCGCCACCGGCCGTCGTGTACGGCCGGCCGGAACGACCCCACATCTTCTCCCGACTGGTGGGCTCCTCGCGGGGCCGGGAGAGGGAGAGCGCACTCATTGCCGTCGCCAGCTTCGCAATATCGGAGACGGCGGTCGTGAGCCGGTCCTCCTCCGCCGAGGGAACCCGCTGGGGCACCGGTGGGTCCGGTTCGGCCTCACCGGGAACCACCATTCCGCCGATCGCCGCCGGTCCGGTCGACGGATTGAGCGCCGTTCTCCCGGCAGCCTCGCCCGCCGCCGAAATGCCGGGATTCGGACTAGACACTGCCGCCCCGCCTCGATGTCGGACCACAGCTGGAAAGCACTCGTGCGAGCCGCCCCCGACAGTGGCGTTCCCCCGGGCTCACCAACTTCACGTCGCCAGACCTCCTGTGCGGGTGTACGAAGACGCAGCTAGCAGCCCCCAGCGTATAAAGAGAACGTCCGAAAAGCGAAACAGGCGCTCGGGGTTTGCGCGAATCCACTGGCCTCTCCACCGGGCCTCGGCCTGGAGGGTCGGATTGCCCGCCCCACCGCTCCGGGACGGCATCGAACCAGGTCCGGGCGACACGAAGCGGCTCACGCAGGAACTCACGGCACCACATGGTAACTGGGCCCTGACGCGAAAACTGGCCATTCACCTGGGATGACACCCGAATTCGTCGAATCGACCCCCGGTCGAGCGCCCCCTTCGGCCGTCCGGCGGCCGGCCCGGGGTGATTCCGGGGACCAAAATCACGTAAAAGACCAGTTCAGGCGCCCTTAAGCGTTCAGAGCCCGTTCCCCACCACCTGCAATGCGTGTGTCGCAAGACAGCTCGGCGCGGCACTACCATCAGGCCGCGTCACAGCCAACGCGGGAAGCAGACGACAGACGACGCCATGACCTTCACTCCTTACGACCGACCGGTCCGGGCGGCCTTCGTCGGGCTCGGGCGGATCTACGACCTGAACGTCCGCGCCTACATCGACAACCCCGATGTCGAAGTGGTCGCCCTCGTCGACCCGAGCGAAGAGCGGCGAGCGCAACGTCAGGTCGACTGGCCCGACGCCCGCACGTTCGCCTCGACGGCCGAGCTCTCGGCCAGCGGTCTCGAGGTCGACGCCGTCGAGGCCCTTCTCCCCATTCCCCTCCACGTCGAAGGCGTGATCGAGCTTCTCGATAACGGGTGGCACGTCAATTTGCAAAAGCCCCTGTGCAACGACTTGGAGAGCGCGCGCAAGATGCTCGAGGCCGCCGACGCAGCCGACCGGGTGCTCCGCGTCATGGAGAACTACATCTTCTACGAGCCGCTACGGAAGCTGAAGGAAACCGTGGCGTCGGGGGTGCTCGGCGAGGTGAGCGGCTACCACATGAAGATGGTCGGGAGTGGCAGGGGCGGCTGGGATGTGCCGGCCAGCAGCTGGGAGTGGCAGTTCCAGCAGATGCAGCATGGGCGGGGGATCCTCGTCTTCGACGACGGATGGCACAAGTTGGCCACCGCCCTCTGGCTCTTCGGGCCCATCAGGGAAGTGCGCGCCTGGGTGGGCAGCACCGAGGTAGTGCCCGACATCAAGATCGACGCGCCCACCACCATCGTGTGGGAGCACGACAACGGGATCCGGGGAGTGTGGGACATCACACTCGCGCCCTCCATGTATCTCCGCTCTGACTACTACACGAACGACGAACGCTGGGAGGTAACCGGTCAGCGCGGGTACGCCCGTGTCAATCGATGCACCGGCCGCGGTATCCAACAACCGAGTCTCGAGGTCTACGCGGACGGCGAAATGCGTGCGTACCATGCGCTCGACGACGACTGGGGCAGCAGCTTTCGCGACTCGGGTCGCCACTGGCTCCGCTGGCTTCACGAAGGCGACGGTCCGCTCCTCTGGAGCGGCGACGAAGCGGTCGACGTTCTCCGGTTCGCACTGGCGGTCTACGCCAGCAGCGCGGCCGGTGGCATCGGCGTCGACCCCCGGTCCCTCGCACTCTGAGCCGCACCGCAATTGGGCCTGCTGGGCAGTCACTAGTGTTTCGCGATGCCCGCAAACGGTCGAGACCCTTTGGAAATTGAAGTACAGAGCTCTGAGGAGCGCACGTTGGTCACTCTTTCCGGGGAGTTGGACGCCTCCACGGCGTCGTTTCTCTATGACAAGCTCTCCGATCTGGAGGTGGAGGACACCCAAAACGTGGTACTCGACCTGGCCAAGGTGACGTTCATGGACTCCACCGGGCTCGCCGTCATCGTGACCGAGCACAAGCGATTGCAGCACTCCGACGGGACGCTGACGATCTTTTCGCCGCCCTCCTCGGTGCGCCGATTGTTCGAGATCACCGGCCTCACCACGGTGCTGGACATCGTCCCGGCGACAGAGGAGCGATAGGAAGGGCGCCGGTGGCCCCCGGCGGCACACCACCACGCGGCATTCCGCTCCCTGGCGTACCATCACGCATGGCCAAATCGACGTCCCCGTCCCCGATCATTGAGGTATTCGTCCGAGAGGTGCATGCGTCCTTCCCCGACGACGAGAAGAGCAAGCTGGCGCAGCACGAAGAGCAGATCGCGCAGACGACCTCCGACGGCGACCATCACCGGGCGCGTCTCTGCGGAAGGTGGGCCATCAGGATGGCGAACGACAAGAACCAGAAGCATCCCCGATGGGAGCAACTGAAAGAACGCCACCAGCTCTGGAAGGACGAGTGGTTTGCCTTCGATTTCGGCGTGGCCGACGCGGTGCCCGGAAGTGGCACCCATCACCTCGTTGGTAAGGCGGAGCCGCTGGAGGACGTCCGCATCGAGTGGGTCGAAAACGCCGTCGCGGTGGCCAAACGAATCGGGGAAGAGGACGGGTGGGAGAACTCCCCATGGGAGAAGCTCCTTACGGATCTGATCGACTACAAGTAATCCTGAGCAGGAGAGGACAGGTATAAGCCCACGTCGGCGCGGCCGTGCACGGTACGGCGTCAACGCCTCGGCAATCCCGCTGGCGGCTGCCCCCGGCAGGGGGCATACTCAGGGCGTGGCCGATGCGCCCCCGAATCGTGTGTTCCTCGCCGACGTCCGAGGAGGCGACCAGTACCTGCGCGCCACGTGGCATCCCGAATCCGCCACCATCGTGTTCAGCCACTGGAATGGTGAAGTATGCATGGCGTCCACACCGGTAGCTCTGACGGATTGCGCAGAGCTCATCGAACTCCAGGTGCGTGCGCTTTCCCAGGTCGCCGAGCGTCGTCTCGCCCCACCCGTGGCACCTGCGCCGCCACAACCCGGAACGATGGATCGGCTTCGAGCCATTCTCCGGCCGAAATTGGCGGATGTGATCGATGCAACGGCCAGTTTCATTCCGGCCGGGAGGAATGATGCACGGCAGAAAATACGGGACCTTTGACCCATTGACCCTCACCCGAATTCCCCGCATCCTTGTAGCGGCGGTCCTCCTGGCTAGCAACGGGAGGGTCGTTACGGGTAGGGGGAGCGACAGGTGGGGGGCGCGGCGAAGAGGGACTCGTGGCGGGTCTTCTTCGCTGCGCACCTCCCACCTCTCTTCGTTACGTACGCAGAAGTGACAGTCGCGTGACGGCGTTCAACGAACCGGTGCCTGGCGCGCCGATCACCGGGCTCTCCCATTTCCAACTTCGGGTATCAAATGTTGAGGCAAGCGCTCTGTGGTACAGCGCCGCGCTCGGCCTCGTGCCGTTCGCGCAGGACTCCCGGATCGGCTACGTCGCGCTCAGACACCGCGGCGCCAAGGTCGTGGTCGTACTCACCCAGGAGCCCGAACCCGACATCGAGCCGGACGAGCCGGCAGCTCAGCAATTGGACCACCTTGCCTTCGCCGTGCCCGATGGTGAGTCCCTCAGTGTCTGGGCGGACCACCTGGCGGAGATCGGCGTCGACCACGCCGGAATTGTGCTGGAAAATGGTCACCCCTCACTCCAACTACGCGATCCCGATGGCATCGCAATCGAGCTGGTTGCTCCGTAATTACACGAAATCTCTAGGACACGTAACCGGCGGGCCACTGTTGCAGAGCCCACATGTTGCCGTCTGGATCACTGAAGTACGAGTAGAGGACACCACCCATGTCATCGACCTCACTCAGCTCGACTCCCCGCGCCGACAGAGCCGCTCGGGTCGCCGCCATGTCCTCTACGACAAGATGAATGCCTCTGACCGAACCGGGCACCATGTCGGTGATCGGGCCCATACCGGTACCAAAGACAATGGCGCAGCTCGATCCCGGAGGGGTGAACTGGACGACCCGCATCGTCTCGGTGATCTGATGATCGTGCAGATTCCCGAATCCGACCTGTTCGTAGAAAGCCTTGGCCCGCTCGACATCGGATACCGGGATCGGAACGAGCTCCAACTTCATGTCCGGCACTACGGGTACTGCCGTCATTGAGGCCACCTACTTTCTCGTTACTGAGAGGTATGACGCTCCGTCCCCCCCGAACTCATCGCTACCGGGTCTCGGACCAACCCTCTGCTTCTAAAATAGCGTCTCGGAGGGACTGCAAGGCTTCGTCGCTCGCCTGCCACATGCCGCGCTGCACTGCTTCGAGCAACCGCTCCGCTATGGACGTCAGCGCGGACGGATTCGACTGCTCGAAGAACTTTCGCACCGAGGGATCGGCCACGTAGGCCGCGGTCACCCGCTCGTACATCCAGTCATCCACCACATGCGCGGTGGCGTCGTAACCGAAGAGGTAGTCGACCGTCGCCGCCATTTCGAAGGCGCCTTTGTAGCCGTGGCGCTGCATGGCTTCGAGCCACTTCGGGTTGACCACCCTGGTACGCACGACGCGCGCGGCCTCCTCGGCCAGCGAACGCACCTGGGGACGGGCCGGATTGGCGGAGTCACCGAACCACGCCTTCGGGTCTCGCCCGGTGAGCGATCGGATCGTGGCGATCATGCCTCCGTGTTCCTGCAGATAGTCGTCGGAGTCGAAGATGTCGTGCTCTCGATTGTCCTGGTTCTTCACCGCCACATCGATGGCGGCGAATCGGCGGCGCATGGCGTCTTCGGCCGGTACACCGAAGTCCTGACGGCTGTAGGCAAAGCCCGACCAGGCGATATAGACCGCCGCCAGGTCGTCGTCGGATCGCCAATTCCGTCTGTTCGAGGAGCTGCAGAATGCCGGCGCCGTACGTTCCGGGACCGGGGCCGTAGACGCGGGGGTCAACCGCTCCGTGGGCCCGGATGAAGTTGTCCTCTTCGGGCTCGTCGAGCGACGCCACCAGCTCCACGGCCTCGTCGACCAGGTGGACCAGGTTGGGAAAGGCATCCCGGAAGAATCCGGACACCCGGAGGGTGATGTCGATGCGCGGTCGCCCGAGCTCGGATAGGGGGATCACCTCCAGCCCGACGACACGGCGGGACTCGGCTTCCCAGACGGGCCGCACGCCCAACAAGGCCAGGGCCTCGGCGACATCATCGCCTTGGGTTCGCATCATGGCGGTGCCCCACAGCACGAGTCCCACCGTCCCGGGGTAGGCGCCTTCTTCGTCGAGATGCCGCGCCAACAGTGACTCTGCCAGGGCCCAACCGACATCCCAACTCAGTTGGGTGGGAATGGATTTCGGGTCCATCGAGTAGAAGTTTCGACCGGTGGGCAGGACATGCGCCCCCCCTCGGGTCAACGCGCCACTCGGACCCGCAGGCACGTAGCGGCCGTTCAAGCCGCGCAACAGATTGTCGATCTCGTCGGTCGTCTGAGCCAATCTGGGGACCAGCCAGGTACAGATCCACTGCATGGTGGGCGGATCCGACGGGTCGATGACCCAGTGGCGTGCCCGCGCTGCTTCCACCATGGTGCGGCAGGCCTCTTCGACCCGGTCGAGCGAGGTGGCATCGGCCAGGTCGAGCCCGAGTGACTCGGCCACCGTGGCGCGCAACGAGGGAATGCGGCCATGGGCCAACCGGGTGATGGCGAGCACCAGTTCCACCAGGACCTCACCCTGTGGGGATTGCCCCAGCGTGTGCAGTCCGCCCCGAATTTGGGCATCTTTCAGTTCGCAGAGGTAGCCGTCCACATGGAGGATCAGGTCATCGAAGCTGTCTTCTTCGGGCTCACCTTCCAGACCGAGGTCGCGGTCGAGCGCGGCCTCACGCAGCAGGGCCCAGATCTGTTCGCGCAGCGCCGGCAACTTCGTGGGATCGAGCGATTGCAACTGGGCGTATTCGTCAAAGAGCTGCTCCAGGCGAGCCATGTCGTCGTAGACGTCGGCTCGGGTCATGGGGGGCAGCAGGTGGTCGATCACCACAGCGTGCGTCCTGCGCTTGGCCTGAGTCCCCTCCCCCGGGTCGTTGACCACGAAGGGATAGAAGAGCGGTACGTCGGCCAGGGCGACGTCGGGCCAACACGCCGACGAGAGCGCCAGGGCCTTGCCCGGAAGCCATTCCGTTGTCCCGTGCTTGCCCAGGTGCACGATGGCGTCGGCCCCCCAGACCTGGTCGAGCCAGTGGTAGAAGGCCAGATAGTGATGGGCCGGAGGCAGGTTGGGCGAGTGGTACACCGCCACCGGGTCGTCGTTGTAGCCGCGCGGCGGTTGGATGGCCACCAGCACATTGCCGAACGACAGCCCGCTGAAGACGAGCTCGCCTTCGTGGATCCGCTGCCCCCCGGGAGCCGGCCCCCAGGTTCCCTCAATTTCGGATCGGGCGGCGTCGGGAAGATGGGCGAACCATTCGAGGTAACGCTCGACGCCCAGCCCGCCCAGCGCCAGGTCGAGTTGCGCCGGGCTCAGGGTCTCGGCTTCGTAGGTCAGCCCGTCAGCCAACCGGGCCATGAGCGCATCGCCGTCGGTCGGTGGATCGGTGATGTCGTAGCCCGACTCGGCCATGGCCCGGAGAAGATGGACGACCGACGCGGGTGTGTCGAGCCCGACGGCATTGCCGAGTCGACTGCGCTTGGTCGGGAAGGCGCTCAAGATCACGGCTACCCGACGCGCCGCCGGAGTGCGGCGCCGGAGCCGGGCATAGCGCAGTGCCAGCCCGGCCAGCCGCGCCACCCGGTCGGGTACCGTCCGGTAGGCGCGCACCGCGATCCCCAGCTCGTCACCGTCGTCGACCACCTCGTTGAAGGTGGTCACCGGACCGATGATCCGCCCGTCGAACTCGGGGATGGCAATGCCCGCCGTGGCGTCATAGGGGCCGAGGCCGGCGTCGGAGGCTTCCCAATCGGCCCGGGAGGTCCCGGCGGACGGGCTCTGGATGATCGGGATCCCGAGGTGGGCCAGGGCGCTGGCGTCCCAGGCTTCGCCGTCGAGTCCTCCCGGGTTGCCGGCGATCCCCGCACCCGCGCCGACCCCCCCGGTGGCCAGGACCGTGGTGATCAACACGTCGACGCCGTGGCGTCGCACGATCTCGATCACCGGCGCGGCCGCCTGGTCGCGCAACGAGTAGCACCAGATGGCAAGCGCATCGCCTCCGGCCGCTTCGAGGCCGTCGCAGATGTCGGTGACGAACTGGGTGTTCCCGGCCACGAGGTGGGCCCGGTAGAAGACGATCCCGATGAGCGGGCGTCCGGGGTCTCGCGCCGCCGGAGCCCGCCAGATGCCGAACTGCTCGATTTCCTTGGGGGCGTCGAAGCCGTATCCCTCGAGGAGCACGGTGTCGCCCACGAACCGCAACAGGTGCTCGAAATTCTCGGGTCCACCGTTGACCAGATAGGCGAACGCCTCGGTCACCGTCGCGCTGGGCACCGTCGAGAGGCCTGTCATCTCCGCGTCGGGGACCGCCTCGCCACCGAACGCCAGCAGTGGGATCCCCAGCCGCAGACACGCGGCGCGCAGGTCGTCGAACCCCTCCTCCCAGGCTTGGCGGCCCCGGAGCAGGCGCACCAGGACGCAACGGGTCTCACTGAGGTCCAACGGGCCGTCAATGGCCCACGGCTGCGCGCCACGGACGGGAGGAAACCCTTCGGGGAGCGACTCGATGGCGGTGCGCAGGGCCAACACCTCGGTGTCGACGTTGGTGATGTACCAGATCACCTCAGTCAGCCGACCTGGCGCCACGCCGGTAGTTCTCGTCCCTCATGTCGACGTCTCCCGCGTCCAGACTTGCTCGTCAGCACGGGTGTCCTGGCTCCCGGATCGACGCTCCCTTCCGCCTTCCAGCCCCAAGAGGCCGTGGCATGCCCGTGTCGGGCAATGGAAGATCACTTCCCGGTGACAGTTGCGGGACAGCCTCGGATTCGCACCGATGTTCCCCGTGATGCTGCACCGCCACCGTAGCAGCGCCGTTCGGACCACCTACGCTCGGGCTGTGACCGCTGTGCCGCTACCTCGGGAGGTGCCGAGGATTTTGCTGCTCGCCGGATCGAGCGAGGCATCTGAGCTGGCCGCTCGCTTGGCGGCGTGCCCCAGCGTGGCGGTGACCTCCTCGTTCGCCGGGCGAGTGAAGGCGCTCTCCATCCCGGCCGGGGACGTCCGCATCGGCGGATTCGGGGGCCCGCAGGGATTGGCCCGCTGGATCACCGAACACCACATCGCTGCCGTGATCGACGCCACCCATCCGTTCACGGCCCACATGCCGCGCCACGCCGTGCTGGCCTGCCGATCCGCCCACGTGCCTCTCGTGCGGGTGCTCAGGCCCGAATGGGCGCCCGAGCCCGGGGACAGATGGACGGTCGTGCCGGACCTCGACGCCGCTGCAGCCACCCTGCGCCAGACGGGAGCGCGCCGGGTCTTCCTGACCACCGGACGCCAGGAGTTGGCGCCGTTCGCCCAGACCGACCCGGCGACGTGGTTCCTCGTCCGCTCAATCGAGATGCCCGAACCGATGCCGCTCGGCCACGCGCAGGTCCTCCTGAGCCGGGGACCCTTCAGCCTCTCTGACGAGACCGCGCTCGATGAGAGATCACGGGATCGACACGCTCGTCACGAAGAACAGCGGCGGATCTGCGGCAGCAGCCAAGCTGGAAGCGGCGCGGGCGCTCGGCGTCGAGGTGGTGATGATCGCCCGTCCCTCCACCGAGGGCTTGTCGGTCGGCACGACGGATGAGGCTCTGGCGTGGTGCGGGGACGTCGTGGGGCTGGCCGACGGCTGAGCCCGCCACCCGCGTCGGCGTCAAACCCCGCACTGCCTGGGTCACTCCTCTCCGTCTGCGGACACCTCCGGGTAGTGGCGGGGCGTGTAGACCCACGATCGGCCGGCACGATCGGTGAACTGCTGCGTCGTGGATGAGCCGACGATCAGCAGCGTCCGCATATCCACCGTGGTCGTGCTGACCTCCCCCAGCGTCAGGCTTCGGATGGACTCTTCGGCTCGTCCCACGTTGTGTGCTTCGACGACCGGGGTCTCGGCCGCCCGGTGTCGGCCGATGAGATCGAGCGCCCGCTGCAGCTGCCACGGGCGATGACGGGAGAGCGGGTTGTACAAGGCAATGACGAAATCCGCCGAGGCGGCCGCAGTGATCCGCTGTTCGATCACCGGCCACGGCTTCAGGACGTCGGAAAGCGAAATCAAGCAGAGGTCATGCCCGAGTGGCGCGCCGATGCGGGCCGCGGCCGCCGTGGCGGCCGTGACGCCGGGGACGACGGTGACGGCCACCCCGGCCCACCGGCCCGATCCGTTCTCCTTGTGGAGCTCCTCCACCACGGCGCTCGCCATGGCGAAGATGCCCGGGTCACCCGACGAGACGATGACCACGTCACGGCCTTCGGCGGCAAGGTCGAGTGCGAACGCCGCCCGCGCCGCCTCCTGGCGGTTGGGAAACGAGTGCGCCGTCTGGTGTGCGCCGATCGTCCCCACCTGGCGCAGATACGGACCGTATCCGACCAGGTCGGTGGCTTCGGCCACGCGGGTGGTGGCTTCGGGTGTGCGCCAGGCGTCCTCTCCCGGCCCGAGTCCGACCACGGCCAGGCGACCCCTGCCCGCGTCGCTCATCGGGTCGGCGCCAAGCTGCTCGGTATCACCACCATGGAAAAGTACGGTGCGCTCGCCGGGTCGACCCGGTCCAACGGCATGACCCGCTCACCGGCCATGGTGGCCCGTTCGACATACCAGGCCCGGTCGAGCAGGCCGGCCCGGATCACCGCCTGACGGACCTTCTCCAGGTTGCGACCGACCTTCATGATCACTGCGGCGTCCGCCTCGGCGAGCCGGGCATCCAACTCGACCGGCGAGAGCGTCCCCGAGAGGATGCTCAGCACCTCGTCGAGGCACACCAGCGGCGCCCCCAGCACGGCCGACCCGGCCAGGATGGAGGGCACTCCGGGAACCACCTCGGTCGGGAAGCGCGTGCTGAGGCGATTGTGCAGGTACATGAACGACCCGTGGAAGAGAGGATCCCCCTCGCAAAGGACGGCGACATCGCGGCCCTGGCCCAGCGCCTGCGCCACCCGTTCCGCCGCGGCGTCGTAGAACTGAGCCATCACGGCCTCATAGTCCTGGCCCTTGGGCAGGTCCTCCGTCGTCACCGGATAGACCAGATGGAGCTCCTCTTGCTCGCCGGTCAAGAACTCACTGACGACCTGACGGGCGTTGCTGCTGCGACCCGCCGCGGAGAAGTAGGCCACGACCGGACTCGACCGTAGAACTCGCATGGCCTTCACCGTCATGAGCTCGGGGTCGCCCGGGCCCACGCCGACCCCGTAACAACGACCGCCGCCCACCCCGATGCTCATTCGGTTTCACTGGCCAGCGCGTTGACCGCCGCGGCCACCAGGGCGCTGCCCCCGCGTCGCCCGTGCACGGTGAGCCAGGGGACCCCCTCCGCCCCCTGTGCCAGGGCGCGCTTCGATTCGGCCGCACCGACAAAACCCACGGGAATCCCCAAAATGGCGGCCGGGCGCGGTGCCCCCTCCCGCAGCATCTCCAACAGACGAAAGAGTGCAGTGGGCGCGTTGCCGATGGCCACCACGGCACCGTCGAGGTGGGGCAGCCACAGGTCGAGGGCGGCCGCGGAGCGGGTGGTGCCGTGCCGGCGGGCCAAGTCGGGCACGGCGGGATCGCCCAGCATGCACAGCACTCGGTTCTCGGCCGGCAGGCGGGACCGGGTCACCCCGTAGAGCACCATCATGGCGTCGACCAACACAGGTGCTCCGGCCCGTAATGCTGATCGGGCGGCCCGGCCCACATCGGGGCTGAAATCCAGATCGTCCACCACATCGACCATGCCGCACGCATGCACCATGCGGACCGCCACCGCGTTGAGGTCGTCGGGAATGGCCGACAGGTCCGTCTCGGACCGGATGGTGGCAAAGGAACGGCGATAGATCTCACCACCGTCCTTGAGGTAATCGAGTCGCTCCGTCACGTGCTCGCTGATCCGGCGGCGGAAAGAACCGACGACAGGGCATCTTCAGCGTCGAGCGGGCCCCGGGCCAGTGCAGTCGATTCGCCCAGGTCCGGGCGCGCCACCACTTCATAGCTCCCCGCCGTCGGCCCCCCCACCAGCGTCACGTCGAACTCGGTCGAGCTGTCCGCGCACCGCTTGGAGCAGCCGGAGAAGTGCACCGAGAAACCAGAACGCGTGGAGGCATTCCGCAGGGACTCGATCATCGCCCGCGCATCGCGCTGGGTATCGGTAAACGATGAGGGACAGCCGGCGCTGCCGGCACAGGCAACGACGGAGAGGGCCGGGTCGGTCGCCTCGACGGCCAACCCCAACTCCTCCAGTTCGTGGAGAGCCGTCGGCGCGTACTGGCGCGGCACGTGCGGGAGGACAACCGAGCGCCAGGGAGTCAGGCGAACTTCGGCCTCTCCTTCCCGGTCGCCTTCCCGGTCACAGAATTCTTCCGCCACGCTCGCTATGGCACCGAGCTGCTGGCCGGAGAGGCGCCCCAGCACGGGCATGGCCCCTACCAACGTGTGCCCGGCCCCACGTTGGCGTAGCTGGCCGATCGGGCGAAGGGACGGGCCGCTCGGACGGGCCACGTCACGGCCCGCCACCGTGGCCACCGCGATGTCGTGGGACGCCGCCGCCCGGCTCAGCACCTCCTCGCCGCCCAAGAGGGTCACCAGGCCGGACATGCGCCCGCCAGCCGCCGGGTGGTCGGCCATGAGGGCCACGGCGCCCCTGACCAGGTTGCCGGCGTCCTCGGGGCTCACCACCACCACCGGCTCGACGTCTTCGAGCTCGGCTTCGAGCTCGGGCAGCGGCTGGCCCAGCCGGACCTCGTAGCCCCAGGAACCTTCGGCCAGGCGCACGGCGCCCAGGCAGATGTCCTGCCGGCGGCCCCGCACGTGGACGGCGCCGCCGCCATCGACAAGCACACCGAATTTTGGCGAGAGCCCCGCTCCGGCGGCCTGGGCGAGCACATCGGCGATGGCGGCCGTCAGGGGCCGCGTGTCGGAGAGTTCACTGACGTCGATACCGGCGGTGGGACTGGCCAGCACGTTGCGCCGGGCATCGGCGGCCGCATCGGCCAGCGTCACCCCGGCCGCCACCAACTCCTCCACCAACAGGTGGTGTGACCCGGTCCTGACCCCGCGGATCTGCAGATTGGCCCGGCTCGTAATCTCCAGGACCGTGCCATGGGCGCACGTCGCCTCGGCGATCCTTCGAGCCTGGCGGCTGCTCAGGAGTCCACCGGGCACCCGGATGCGGACCAATGCCCCGTCCAGCTGGGCGAATGGCTCATGCACACTCGGACACGCATCGCGGATCACCGGCGTGATCCCGGCCTCGGTGGCGGTGGCGCCCGCCTCCACCGAAAAGGGTCCTCGCACAGCGGCACGATATCAGTCCCCCGCACGTCTGCCCTACGTCTACCCTATGTAGCGATGCGCAAGACCTCGGTCTACCTCCCGGACGAAACGAAGGAGGCCTTGCGCCAGGTGTCGCGCCGCTGGAACCGTTCGGAAGCCCAGCTCATACGGGAGGCGATCGACCGGCTCGTTCGCAGCGCCACCGCAGAGTCAGCTCCTCCGTCATCACCTGCTCCACCGAGGGCCGACGGTCCCCGGCTCATCGGCGTCGGGGTGGGGCCCAGTGCCCCCGACCTGATCACCCGCAGGGCCGTCGAGGTCCTCGAGCGCGCCGACAGGGTCTTCGCCGCCTCCACCGCGCCCGACGCCATCTCCAGAGCCGAGACGATCGTGCGGTCCGCCGCGCCGACGGTGGCCGTGGACCGGCTCCCCTTCGTGGCCACCGAGCGCCCTGAGGGGCTGGAGGAGAGTTTCGAGCGGGCCGTCGATGCACTCGTCGCCGTGTTGGACCGGGGCGAGGTCGCGGCCTTCATCACGCTCGGCGACCCCAACGTCTACTCCGTCTTCTCCGAGCTGGCCCGACGAATCAGGATGACACGACCGGGCGTCCCCGTCTCCGTGGTTCCGGGAATCATGGCGTTCCAGGAACTGGCCGCATCGACCGGAACGGTCCTGGCCGAAGGCGACGAACGCATCGACGTCGGGACCATGGGGGACGACGGCACCTCGCTGGCCGGAGCGCTGGTCGATCCCCGGTCGACGATCGTCGTGTACAAGGGCGGTCGACGCCTGCCCGAGGTGGCGGCCCAGTTGCGTGACTGCGAGCGACTGGACGGAGCGGTGATCGGCGAGCTGATGGGCCTCCCCGGAGGCCGCAACGGTCCGGTCGCTGACGTGGCGGACCGGCCGGCCTCGTATCTCGCCACGGTCATCGTGCCGGCGAGGCGAGATGACCGGTCGTGATCAGCTTTGTGGGAGCGGGGCCCGGAGCGCCCGATCTCCTCACCATCCGGGGGGCACAACGCCTGGCCGAGGCTGACATCGTGGTCTGGGCCTCGTCGCTGGTTCCCGAGGCGGTGTTGGCCCATTGCCGCCCGACCGTGGTCCTCTTCGACTCCAAGACGATGACGCTCGAAGAGATCACCGCCGTCTACTCCTCCAATCCCGAGGCGACCATCGTGCGGCTGCACTCGGGCGACCCCAGCGTGTATGGCGCCATCGCCGAGCAGATCGACTGGTGCCTGATGCACGAAGTCGCCTTCGAAATCGTGCCGGGCGTGACTTCCATGGCCGCGGCCGCCGCGGCCATCGGGCAAGAGCTGACCCTGCCCGGGGTGAGTCAGAGCGTGGTCCTGACCCGGTTGGCCAACCGCACCCGATCCTCCATGTCGTCGCACGAGGACGTATCGACGTTCGCCGCCCACGGCGTCACGATGGCGATCTTCCTCTCGGCCGCCCGCCCGCGTGAGCTCCAGGACCAGTTGCTCTCCGTGAGATCGCGCTACACACCCGAGACCCCGGCCGTCATCGCCTTCCGGGTGTCGTGGCCCGACGAGCGCATCGTTCGCACGACCGTCGGATCCCTGGCCGACTCCCTGGGGCAGCTCGGCCAGACGGCGACGGTGCTCGTCCTGGTCGGGCCGGCGCTCGCGCCCATCGCCGACCCGCAACGAAGCCATGTGTACTCGTCCTCGTACGCCCACACCTTCCGCGCCGCCGGTGAATGAACCGGGGCTGAATGAGCCGGCCCGGAATGAATCGGGGCTGACTGAATCGGGGCTCGCCGGCCCGGGCGGAGCACATCCGATCAGGGTGGTGGGACTGGTGGGCGAGTCGTTCGGCCCCGACGCCCGGATCGCACTCGGCTCCGCCACGGTGGTGGTCGGCTCGAAGCGGCAACTGGCCCTGACCGCGGAGCTGCAACAAGGCACGGCCGAGCAGATCGAACTGCGGGGCCCACTACCCGCCCTTTTTGAGACGATCGCCCGCCGGGCTGACGATGGGCAGGACGTGTGCGTCCTGGCCTCCGGTGATCCCGGCTTCTTCGGTATCGTCGGCGCGCTGAGTGAGCACTTCGGCCGCCGGCGGCTGGCGGTCCACCCGGCGCCGTCGTCGGTCGCACTGGCCTTCGCCCGGCTCGGACTCCCCTGGGACGACGCCACGGTCGTCTCCGCCCACGGCCGCCCCCTCCCCGACGCGTTGGCACGAATGGCCGGCCCGAAGGTGGCCGTTCTCACTTCTCCCGACAATCCCCCCGAGGCGATCGGCCGTGCCCTCGCCGCCAGAGGCGACGCCGCGGCTGAGGTCTTCGTGCTCAGCCATTTGGGGGAGACGGAAGAGGCCGTCGTCCGGACCGACGTCGATGGTCTGGCCCGCGGCCACTTCGATCCCCTGTCGGTGGTCGTGCTCTTGGGTCACGACCGGCCGGCGCACGCGGCCCCGCTGTCGTGGGGGCTGCCCGAGTCTGCCTTCAGCCACCGCAACGGCATGATCACCAAGGCCGAAGTGCGCGCGATCGCGTTGGGCAAGCTGGCGCTCCCCGTCACCGGGGTGCTGTGGGACGTCGGCGCCGGGTCAGGTTCGATCGCGGTCGAATGCGCCGGCCTGCGGCCCGCCCTCCGGGTCATCGCGGTCGAGCGGAACGCGGAGGATGCGGCCCGTATCCGCACGAATGCGCAACGACACGGCGTGGTCATCGAGGTGATCTGTGGCCACGCGCCCGAATCACTGCTGGACCTGCCCGATCCCGACCGGGTCTTCGTGGGCGGCGGCGGGCTCGACGTCCTCGACGCGGCACTCCCCCGCCTTCGCTCAGGCGGCGTCCTCGTCGCCACCTACGCCCTCATGGAACGGGCTGGAGAGGCGCAGAAACGATTGGGGAACCTGGTGCAGATCTCGGTGGCGCGCGGCGTGCCGACGGGAGGGCTGGGCACGCGCTTGTCCGCCGAGAATCCCGTCTTCATCTGCTGGGGACCCGACTCAGCGGACGGCGTCACGCCGTCCGTCAGCGCAGGAGACCCTCCCGGATAGCCGAAGTCATGGCGCCGGCGGACAGTTCGGTGAGCGGGAGGTACCGCGCCCCCATGGTCTCGGCTACTTGCGCCGCCAACCCCAGTCGGGCGTGGCCGTCTTCGACGTCGAGCACCAGGGCGGGGAGGGCCCGCTGGCGCACGACGCCCGCCGTCCGCAGGGCCGTCTCGAGCGGGTCGTGCCCTTCGGGAGCCCATGTGGCCCGCCCGTCCGAGATGAGGATGAGAAACGGCTGATGCGAGGATGGTGCGTCCTTCGCCAGTTCGAGCGCGGCCTGCAGACCGGCCGCCAGCGGCGTCCGTCCCCCTGTGGCCAGGTCGGCCAGACGGGCGCGCGCTATCTCCATACTTCCGGTCGGCCGCAGGACGACGTCAGCGTCTTCGCCACCGAAGGTGATGACGGCCACCCGGTCTCGTCGCTGGTAGGCATCCATCAAAAGACTGAGGACAGCCCCTTTGACCGCGCCCATCCGACGCTCGACACCCATGGAGGCGGAGGCGTCGACAACCAGAATCAGGAGATTTCCGGCCTTCTCCTCGCGGACCGCTTGACGCAGATCCTCTCGCCGCACCAGCGGCTCCGCCGGACGGGCGGTGACGCTCGCCGGCTCCGGGGCCGTGGCCACCCGCAAGGCCGCCGCACGCACGGTAGCGCCGAGCGCGACATCAGTGACCCCGCCCCGCGGCGTCCGGTCGCCGATCATGCGGCCGCGGGCCGATTCGACCGTGGTCCTCCGCCCGCTGACGACGTTCTTCAATTCGGTTCTCGTCCCACTGAGTGGGACCACCCTCGTCGGGGCGTCGGCCGCTGCCGGGGGCTTCCCTCCCCCGCCCTCATCACCGTCCTCGCCGGAGTTTGCGTCGGAATGATCCGGCGGTGGAGAGGGGTCCAGTGCCCGGTCAATCTCGTCCTGCTCGAGGCCCGGATCGTCGAAGGGCGAGCGGCGACGGCGATGGGCCAAGGCCAAAGGGGCCACCCGACGGACGTCTTCGATGGTGGCCACCGCGCGCCCCTCCCACCCGGCCAGCGCAGCCGCCGACCGACTGATCACCAGATCGGCCCGGAGCCCTTCGCATCCCATGGCGACACAGAGCTGACTGATGGCCAGAAGGAGGTCGTCGGGTACCTGCCCCGGCGTGGTGGCGGCCAGCCGCTCGGCCAGCGCCCGGTCATCCACCGCCCACGCGGCGGCGAAGCCGTCGGGATCGTCGTCGAAGGCCAGGCGCCGCTGGACGGCCTCCACCCGTTCGGAGGGGTCGGGACTCGAGTGGACATCGACGGCCAAGCCGAACCTGTCCAACAGCTGTGGGCGCAGTTCGCCCTCCTCGGGATTCATCGACCCGATCAGGACGAAGCGACTCGGATGCGACTCCGACATGGATTCACGCTCGACCCGATTGACGCCGCTGGCCGCCACGTCGAGTAGCACGTCGACCAGGTGATCCGGCAGGAGATTGATCTCGTCTATGTAGAGCACGCCGTTGTCGGCGTCGGCCAGTAGCCCGGGGTGGAACCGCTTCTCCCCTGTGGTCAAGGCGGACTCGAGATCCAACGAACCCACCACCCTGTCCTCGGTGGCGCTTACCGGCAGGTCGACAAAGGGCGCCTTCCCCGGCAGCAGTGCGGACAGGCCCCGGGCCAGGGTCGACTTGGCGCTGCCCTTCTCACCCCGCAGGACAACCCCGCCGATCTTGCGGTCGATGGCGTTGAGGAGGAGCGCCAACTTCACGTCGTCCTGACCCACCACGGCGCTGAAGGGGAACGCCGGGTGCGGATTCACGTCGCTTCCATCTGTCGTCGTCGCCTCAAGCACTTCCGCATTCCCCGGTTGCAATGGCGGGACAGTCCGGAACTGCGGCTTCCCTGCACTTTCGTGCGATGGTACTGCACACCTGGGGAGCCGCCCCGAGCACGGCCGACTCTCGTCGGCTGCCGGGGAACTAGCGTCGCTGCCCATGCCCCGAGTCGACTCAATCGTTCTCCTCAACACCGGCCATGGAAAAGGCAAGTCATCGGCCGCCTTCGGGGTCATGTGCCGGGGCTGGGCCCGGGGCTGGAATGTGGGTGTCGTCCAGTTCATCAAGAGCGGCAAGTGGAAGACCGGGGAACGCAAAGTTGCCGACCATCTGGGGATCGAGTGGCACACCCTGGGCGACGGCTTCACGTGGGAGTCGACCGATCTCGACGAATCAGCGGCCAAGGGGCGCCATGCCTGGGATGTGGCCAATGAGAAGTTGGCCTCGGGCGACTATCAGTTGTTGATCCTCGACGAACTGACCTACGCCATCAAGTACGGCTGGATCCACGTGGACGATGTCGTGACCGGCATCACCGGTCGATCGCCCAAGACCAACGTCGTGATCACCGGGCGCGACGCACCGCAAGAGCTCATCGATGTGGCCAACACGGTGACCGAGATGCGCAAGATCAAGCACGCCTACGACCAGGACATCACGGCCATGAAGGGCATCGAGTATTGACGACGACGCTCGGGGCGCGCATCGTCGTCGCCGGCGTGGCGTCGGGTGTCGGCAAGACGACGATCGCCACCGGTCTCATGGCCGCTCTGCGGGCTCGCGGCATGAAGGTGGCCAACGCCAAGGTGGGACCCGACTTCATCGACCCCGGGTATCACGCGTTGGCCACCGGCCGGCCGGCGCGCAATCTCGACAGTTGGATCTGCGGCGAGGCGGCCATGGCCGGACTGGCGGGTCGGGCCGGCGCGGGGGCCGACATTCTGGTCGTGGAAGGTGTCATGGGTCTCTTCGACGGAGCGGCCGACGGCCGGCCCGAGGCCAGCACGGCGTCGGTAGCTCGCCTGCTCGACGCTCCGGTAGTGCTCGTGGTCGACGCGTCTGCCATGAGCGGATCCGTCGCGGCACTCGTCCATGGGTACTCCACCTTCGACCCGTCGGTCAGGATCGCCGGGGTGATCCTGAACCGGGTCGGAAGCCCGGGGCACGAGAATCTGCTCCGTGAAGCGCTTCAGCCACTCGGGGTGCCGGTGCTGGGTGCCTTGCGTCGTGACGACTCCATCACCTGGCGCGACCGCCACCTCGGGCTGATTCCGGTCGTCGAAGCGTCGGCCGAGACGAGTCGGTCGATTCGGCGCCTGGCCGAGGCGATCACCGTTTCGCTCGACCTCAATGCCATTGTGCAGGTCGCCCGATCGGCGCCCACCCGTGAGGTGGATCTCCCACTGCAGCCGCAGCGGGTCGGTCACGCCCGCGTGGCCGTCGCCTCCGGCCCTGCCTTCAGCTTTGTCTACCAGGACAATCTGGAAGCGCTCGCCGCAGCCGGGGCGGAACTGCTGCCGTTTGACCCCCGCCTCGATCCCGGCCTGCCCGACGGGTCGACGGCGTTGTACGTGGGCGGCGGTTTTCCCGAGGTCTTCGTGGCAGGACTCTCGGAAAACCAGCCGCTGCAACGAGACCTGCGCGCCAAGGCGGAGGAGGGGCTGGTCATATGGGCTGAATGCGGCGGACTGTTGTGGCTGGCCCGGTCACTCGACGGGCATCCACTCGCCGGGATCGTCCCAGCCGAGGGCATTATGACCGATCGTCTCACGCTCGGATACCGGACCGCCGAACTACAGGTGGACTCCCCCTTCGGCGCGGCCGGGGACACGCTGCGCGGGCACGAGTTCCACTACTCCACGCTGTCGCCCAGCGGATCCGCTCTCACGCTGCGGAGTCGGGCTGGCGAGTCGTCGGGAGGGTTCGCGTCACCGCGCCTGTTCGCCTCCTACCTCCATCTTCATCTCGGCAATGACCCCAGGCGGGCAGAGCGCTTCGTGTCGGCGGCCAGTCCGCCGCGCTGAGCGCAATCTGAACCTCTACTACAGGGTTAGATCTGTACCCAGCCTGCGCAGGAGGTAGGTGTCGAACATCCACCCCTTCCGTGTCCGGGCGACCGACCGGACCTCGGCGATCGTCTCACCACATTCGCCGATGGTCCCCGAGATCAGGACCTCGTCATCGGTACCGAGAAAGGCGCCCCAGTAGATGGACAGGTCGTGATCGAGCTCTCGGAACGAGCAGCGCGCGTCCAGCATGACGACGACATCCGTGGCCCCTTCGGGCCAACCGTGGCGCAGCTGGCGCCCGGTGGTGACGGTCAACGACCGGCCGACCTGGGTGAGAGGGATCCCGTGTCGAGCGGCCAACGCCTGAATGGCGCTGATCCCCGGGATGACATCGACCGCGAAGTCGAAGGTCCCACGGGTGCGCACTGCCTCGAGAATTCGCAGCGTGCTGTCATAGAAGGCCGGATCCCCCCAGGCCAGAAACCCTCCCACCCCCCCATCGGCCAGCTCGGTCTCCACGGTGCTCTCCCACACGTCGACGCGCTTTTCGTGCCACTCCCGCACGGCCTTGTCGTAGGGCAGGGAATCGTCGCGCGCCGGGTCCGGCATCTCCACTATCCGGTAGCGCGACCTGTCGGCGTAGCGCTCGCAGATCTCATTTCGCAGACGAAGTAGGTCGCTCTCGTCGTCACCCTTGTCCGTAAAGAAGAACACATCGGTCCGTTTGAGGGCATTGATCGCCTGCACCGTCAGGTACTCCGGGTCCCCCGCTCCGATTCCGATGACGTTGAGCCGCCTCATCCATGACCTCCGCTCGGGGCTGCTCGCGGAAAGCCGACCGCCGCAGATCTAGTGCGCTGCCCTGAACCTGGCCAAGGACACCGCACGGGGTGTGACGCGTTCGAGCAGCTCAGCCACTTTCTCGTCGGCGAGTGTATAGCGGACCACACGCCCTTCCCGATGGGCCGTCACGATGCCATTGGCGCGAAGCAGCCGTAAGGCCTGCGAGACGCTGGTGTCACGCATATCGGCTGCGACGGCCAGATCCGTGACGCTTATCGGTCCCGCATGGTGGATCCCCAACAAGAGGGTGAGCCGGCTCGGATCACCGAGAAGGGCAAAGAGGCTCGACCACGAGGCCACATTGGCCGGTTCGCCGATCCCGCTGATGGCATGGCACACCTGCTCGTCGTCGAGCACGTGGCGCGAGCGCTGTTCCTTGGGTACGAGATGCACCGCACCAGCATGACACAACACCTATATATCTGTTCAGATCAGCAGGTTTGACAGGCGCGCGTGAGCCCTCGTAGGTTGGGCCGGCCCTGCTGATTGCACGGTGGTGCAGAGCTAGCGAAGTCCGGTGAGATCCCGGCGCTGTCCCGCAACGGTGGTCCCCCTCGAGGGGCGAGCCCGGTCGCCTGGTTTGCATCGACGAAAGAACCCTCGGAGAAAGGGTGGTTCGTGCGGGCCCGTCCCGCTTGACCCCGTTCCTCCGGTGGCCCCACGGAGGACAGCGAAGTGCGCCAGGCGGATGAACAGAGTGCGGAGAAACCCCACCTGTCGGATCCTGACGTGGCGCCGTCGTCGATTCGGTCACGTGCGGCGGCGATCCCTCCCGGCCTCACTCCTCCACCGATGTCGTCGAGCCAACGACGCCCCCGACTTCCCTATCCGATCGTGCTGATCGGCTGCGTCGCTCTTCTCATCGTTACCGTGACGCTCGGGGTGGGTATCGGGTCCGTTTCACTGAGCCCTAGTGCCGTGTGGCACGTCATCGTCGACCACCTCACAGGTCATCCCAAGAACACCGTGGCCGACGAGATCGTCTGGCAGATCCGCCTGCCCAGAGTGCTGCTGGCCGCGGTGGTGGGCGCTGCGCTCACCACAGCCGGCACGGTCGTGCAGGTCATGGTGCGCAACGCCCTCGCCGACCCGTTTCTCCTGGGTGTTTCTTCTGGGGCCAGCGTCGGTGCCACGGCGGTGCTGCTCTTCGGGGCCTTCGCGTCGCTCGGGATCTGGGCCATCTCGGTAGGGAGCGTCGTGGGCTCCATGGCCGCCATGGCGACCGTGTTCCTGGTCTCGCGTCAGGGGCGTCAACTGGCGCCCACCCAGCTCATTCTCTGCGGCGTCGTGCTTTCGGCGCTTTTCGAGTCGGTCACCAGCTTCCTGATCTTCCGTGGCAATCCCCAGGCCACCCAATCGGTGCTCTTCTGGCTTCTGGGATCGTTCGGCAACGCAAACTGGACGCAGTTGCCCATTCCGTTCGTCGCGCTCGCCGTCGGAATCGTCTACCTCATGGCCCAGGCGCGATCGCTCAACGCCCTGGCCATGGGGGCCGACGCGGCGGCGTCCCTCGGTGTGGATGTGCAGGCCATGCGGCGGAACCTCTTCGTTGTCACCTCACTCATGGTCGGCGTCGCCGTGGCCGTGAGCGGCGTGATCGGTTTCGTCGGTCTCGTGGTTCCCCACATCGTGCGCCTCTTCGTTGGCTCCGATCACCGCAAGGTGCTCCCGGTGGGCGTGCTGTTCGGCGCCTCTTTCATGGTGGTGGGCGATCTGCTCGCCCGCACCATCGTCGCCCCCCAGGAGATGCCCATCGGTGTCATCACGGCCTTCATCGGTGCCCCGGTGTTGATCGTCTTGATCCGCCGGCGGCCCTATCTGTACGGGACGTCGGCGTGAGTCTCGACGTGACCGGCCTTTCGGTCGACATCGGCAAGCGGCGCATCGTCGACCGGGTCGACATCACCGTGCCCGATGGCCACTTCGTGGGTCTCCTCGGCCCCAACGGAAGTGGCAAGTCCACCATCCTCAAGGCGCTCTACCGGGTCCACCGGCCGTCCGGGGGCCAGGTGCTCCTCGACGGCGCCGACCTCCTGGCCATGCGACCCAAAGACGTGGCACGTCGCGTGGCCGTCGTCGCCCAGGAATCAGCGGTCGAATTCGACTTCACCGTCTTCGAGATGGTGATGATCGGGCGCACCCCGCACAAGCGCGCATTCGACCGCGACGATGAGGAGGACGAGACGATCGTCCTCGGATCCATTGCGCGGGTCGGCTGCGCCCACCTGGTCGATCGAAGCTTCAACACGCTCTCAGGCGGCGAGAAGCAGCGAGTCCTGATCGCCAGAGCCATCGCGCAGGGCGCCGATCACCTCATATTGGACGAGCCCACGAATCATCTCGACATCCGCTATCAGGTCGAGATTCTCGAACTCGTCTCCGGGCTGAACGTCACGGTCCTCGCCGCCCTGCATGACCTGAGTCTGGCCGCGCTGTTCTGTGATTCGGTGTACTTGCTGGCGGATGGACGCATCGTGACCGGCGGCACTCCCGAGTCGGTGATCACCACCGAAATAGTCCGTCACGCCTATGGCGCCGATGTGCTCATCGTGCAGCACCCCGAGACCGGGACGCCCCACCTCATTCCCCGCCGCTCGGAGCGCCCGAGCCGTCCCGCCGTGTTCGGCCCCCCCACGCACGACGCATGACAGCACGCTCGCGACATAATCCACATCAGCGTCGGCCCAGGAACTGGAACTGGGTGCCCGCCACCTACCGTCGCTCCGAGCATGTCCCGAGGCGACTCCGGCGCCGAGTGGGAACGAGCGTCATTTCGGCCGTCTTGGTGTCCACCGCAATCGGCGGCGTCGGCGGCCTGCGTCCCGGCCGGCGCGGCATCGACGGATACGTTCCCGGTCACCATCTCCAACTGCGGGACCTCGACCACCTACACCAAGGCCCCCGCCAGGGCGGTGTCCAACGACATCAACACCACTGAGGACATGCTGTCGCTCGGGCTCGAGTCACACATGGTCGGCGACTTCGGAGTGAACGGCGACGGTCCGGCCGGCCAGCCGGTACCCAGCAGCTACCTGGCCGCCTTCCATAAGGTGAGGGACATATCGCCGGACTACTTCACGCTCGAGAAGCTCGTCAGTCTGCGCCCGGACTTCCTGTTCGCCGGCTGGAACTACGGACTCCAGACGGGAACCAACCTCACCCCGACCAACCTGGCCAAGTACCACATCAACACGCTGGCCCTCACCGAGTCCTGTGCGCACGTGCAGACCGCCACGCAGTCGGTCAGCATCAACGACACCTACACCGACCTGACCGACCTGGGCGAGATCTTCGGCGTCGAGGCCAGGGCGACCAAGCTGATCGCCTCGATGCAGGCCCAGGTCGCGTCTGCTCGGGCCAAAGTGGCTAGCCTCCCACCGGTCACAGTGTTCGACTACGACAGCGGGACGTCGGCTCCGTTCACCGGGGCGGGCCTGGCCATGCCAAATGCGCTCATCACCGAGGGCGGCGGCACCAACATCTTCAGCAGTCTCAAGCAGAGCTGGACCTCGGTGTCGTGGGAGCAGGTGGTGGCAGCCGATCCTCAGTGCATCATCATCAACAACTACGGCACACCGACGGCAGCACAAAAGGAGAAGTTTTTGGAGAGTTCCGAGATCACCGAGAACCTGAGGGCGGTCAAGAACAGGTGCTTCCTGCCCCTGAGCTACGACGAGGTCACTCCGAGCCCTCGCAACGCGGAGGCCATCGCCAAAATCGCCAAGTGGCTCCACCCGTCCGCGTACGGGTTGCCGGCCGACGGTTCGTGACCGCCGTCCGTCCCCCCCGTTCGGGTGCTGCTGCGGCATCGTCGCTGACCCGAACCCTCGAACGGGTGGGTGCACAGGTCTCTTACCTCAAGGCGGACATCGGGCCGGTCGAGTGCACGCGTCGCGGGCCCGACGTCCGGGCGGTGGAGGACGGACTGTGGCTGTCTTGCCAGGACCTCGTGTCCGACGGCGTGTGGCTCGGACAGGTGATCGACGGCACAGGACATGCCATTGGCACGGACGACCCCGTGGTGGCCGCTTCCCTCTTCATTCAGGGATATGCGTATCGGATTGCAACGTTGGCTGTCGCCTGCCTCACCGTCGGCGGCGTCGTCCCAGGATCGGAGCCCGGGGCGATGGCCGTTGGTCTCGGGCGGGGGCGCGTCTCCAAGGTGGCGTACCTCGAACCCACGGTGTTCGACCTTCTCGGCGGCCTCCCTCCCTCCGAGGTGCTGAGCGAACCGTCCGGCGCCGATCGGGCCCTCACGCTGGTCCTGGAGCAAGTGGTCGAACTCCACCTTCGTCCGTTGATCGCCCTGACCAGAAAACAGGTGCGGATCGGCGAGAGGCTCCTCTGGGGCAACGTGGCGGCCTCGGCCTCCACGGCGTTTCGAACCATGGAGGGGTGCTTGGGGCGGTGGGTCACGCCCCTGGGCCAGCGGTACTTCGAACTCGCGCCACCTGAGCTCCAGGGCCTCGGATCGTTCTTCTCCATCGAGTCGAATGGCAAAAGGGGCTGGTACTGGGAACGCACCAACTGCTGCCTCTTCTATCAAATCGACGGTCACGCCAAGTGTGCCGACTGCAGTCTCACGCCAGCCGACCACCGCCGCGCCGCGTACGAGGCGGACCTGTCAGGTTGACGAACTCGAGACCTGGCCAACCCGGCATGGAGAGCCCCCGGAGTTGGCGATGGATGCTCGGGCGGTCGATGCGCCAGCGTGCTGGGCTGAACGCCCATTGAGGAAAGACCGCGTCGAGAGTACCGATAGATTGCCGTATGTGCGGACGGCAGCTCGAAATGGCCCATCGGCCCCGGGTGCAAGGTCCGCGGCCGTAAGGCGACCCCGGCTCGAAGGTCTCATCTCGCAGAGGTGATGAGCAACTGACCGCCCCGGCCCAGAAGATCGTTCGCTGCCGGATCGATCACACGGCCTCTGGCGAGGGCGGGATCGAGCTGCGGGAGCCTCAGGGACAGCTCGAAGCCTGGAAGGTCTCCGACGTCGCCGGCGTGATCGCCGAGGCAGAAGCGGCAGCCCGGCGGGGCTGGTATGCCGCTGGCTTTGTGGCCTACGAGGCCGCGCCCGCGTTCGACGGCGCATTTCGCATCAAGGCGGTGGCACCCCCGGGTGAGAGGACCCCCGATCTTCCGTTGGCCTGGTTCGGCCTCTTCGCCGAGTCCCGGGATGTGGCGCCGCTCCACTCCTGCGCGACGAGCACCGAGGCGCCTCGCCACCCCTCTGCGCCGAAATCCCCGATCTGGCGCTGCGAGATAGACCAATCGATCCATGCTGCCGGCGTCCGTGCCATCCGAGGTGCCATTGCGGACGGAACGGCCTACCTCGTCAATCACACCACTCGCTTCCGTCGGCCGTGGGAAGCGATCGAGGACCCGTTCTGCCTCTACCGCCAGCTGGTGACCGGCCACAACGGCGGCTACCACGCCTATATCGAGACCACCGACTGGGCGGTGGCGTGCGGGTCGCCCGAGCTGTTCTTCGATTTCTCGTCAGGACGCCTGACGGCGCGGCCCATGAAAGGTACGGCCCCCAGGGGCCGATGGGCGGCCGAGGACGCCGAACATGCCGCGGCGCTCTCGACCTCGGCCAAGGAACGAGCGGAGAACGTCATGGTCGTCGATCTGCTGCGCAACGACATGGGGCGCATCGCAGAAACCGGCAGCGTGACGGTTCCGCACCTGTGGCGGGTCGAAGGGCATCCCTCTGTCTGGCAGCTCACGTCAACCGTCACCGCGAGAACGCCACCCGAGACCGGCCTCGCCGACGTCTTCGGGGCCTTGTTCCCCTGCGCCTCGGTAACCGGCGCCCCCAAAATCTCGGCGATGGCCATCATCGCCGAGATCGAGCTCGCCCCTCGAGGCGTCTATTGCGGCGCGGTCGGGTTGATTCGACCGGAACCGTCCCGTTCGAAGCCTCACGGCGTCTCGGCGCGTTTCGCCGTCGGTATTCGCACTGCCGTGATCGACAAGGCCCGACTCCTGGTCGAGTACGGCTCCGGCGGCGGCATCACCTGGGACTCCTCCCCGGAGGCGGAGTGGGAGGAAGTGTTGATCAAAACCAAGGCCCTGGTTGACTCGTTACCGTCGGCCGGTGCCGGCCACGGCCTGATCGAGACGATGGGCTACCACCCAGACGTCGATGGTGGCTCCGTGCGCAATCTCGGGGACCACCTCGCCCGCCTCTCGTTTTCCGCCGAGTACTTCGGATTCCCCACCCCGATGGAAGCCGAAGTACTCGTCGCCAAGGCCACCTCCGGACTGAACGCGCCCGCCCGACTGCGCCTCGTCCTTCGTCCCGACGGCACGATCGACGTGGCAACCTCGACCCTGGAGAACCACGACCGCCCGCCTGGGCTGCAACGGCTCTGTGTGGACCGCGAGCCAGTTGCGTCGACGAATCCCGCCCTGTTTCACAAGACGACCGATCGTCGTCGTTACGAGGAACGGGCCCAACGCCATCCCGAGGCCGACGACGTGGTGCTGGTGAACGAACGGAGCGAACTTACCGAGACCACGCGAGCCAACCTGGCCGTTTGCTTGCGGGGGCAATGGTGCACTCCACCACTCGACTGTGGACTACTGCCTGGAATCGAGCGGGCCCGCCTGATCGCCTCCGGCCGCCTCATCGAAAAGGTGATCACCGTCGAGGATCTGCATCGAGCAGAAGGGGCGGCCACTCTCAGCTCGTTGCGTGGCTGGCGCGCCGCCCACATCTGCCCCGATTGCTCCTGCTGACGCGGGGTCCGCCTCTACGTGCAGTCTTTGCACCGCCCCAGCATCGCGAAATGATGTGGATCGATGGTGAATCCGAACTTCGACTGAGCTGATTTGGCCAGCCCGGCGAAAAGCGTGTCGGGGGCTTCGATCATCTTCCCGCATTCTTCGCAGACGAAGTGCCCGTGGGCGCTCGAGGCCAGGTGATAGGTGGCGGGGCCGTGTCCCAGGTGTGCGTGCACGATCACGCCAAGTTTCTCGAGCTCGTCCAGGTTGCGATAGATCGTCGAGAGATGGATGTCGGGCGCTTGCGCCTGCACTTCGGCGGCCAGTTCCTCAGCGGTGTGGTGACCCTCCGACTCGAAGAGAAGCCGCAGGAGGAACCGCCGCGACGAGGTGATCCGGCCACCGTTTTGTCGGAGGAGCTCCAGCGCACCTTCGACGGTCGTGGTATCCCCACCGTCGTGCGAAACCTTCGGCTTACTCATCGTTCTCCATGCTACCGAGCCCTCTCCCGATGGTCAGCCGGTCGCTAGCCATCGGGAGTGCACCGAGCCGCTCACGCGTGGGCGTGGTCGTGACGGTCTTCGAAACCCACTGCGTGAGCGTGCAGGTGGGAGTGGGCGTCGTCACCATGCGCATGCTCGTGAACGACGTGATCATGCTCATGGTTGTCGTGGGGATGGTCGTGGACCTCCTCGCCGTGCGCGTGCTCATGGTCATGCGGTGCGCTGTGTGCGTGCTCTGGGTTCATTTCGTTTCCTTCCTCTTTCGGGTCCATGTGAGAGATCAGGCGATCAGCGGGGGCCCCTTCCGTCATTCGTGACGTGATCCAGGTGCCGGAGGGCCTCGCCGAGTAACGAGGCGACATGGGAGTCGAACAGCCCGTAGACCACCTGGCGTCCAGTTCGGTTCCCGGCGACCAGCCCAAGATCGCGCAGTACTCGCAGCTGGTGCGACACCGCAGGTTGTTCCATTCCAATGGCGACGCTGAGCTCACCAACCGAGCACTCGCCGGCACGCAGACGATCGAGTATCCGGACCCTGCTGGCAGTCGACAGAGCGCCCATCAGTCTCGCCACCGCTTTGGCGGCCTCCGGCGACAGTGGATTACTGACCACAGAGTGGTTCGTGCCTCCCATGTACATATGCTTACATGCACATAGATGTAGGTCAAGTCGCCCGCGTACCCAGATCTTCTTCAAATAGAAACATCTCTTTGTTGCGTCCGGTTCGTATTACTCATACCGTTCCCAATAAGGGCGAGCCGAGGAGACCTCAGTTGAGCGATGCTGCGATGTACCAGAGGATCTCGCCTTCGAGGCTGGCCAAACTTCGAAACGGCTTGTCGCCCAAAGAATGGCTGAGGGTGGGTGGCATGGCCCTCGCCGTCGCGGGGCTCAACGTCGTGGGCTGGGGCATGCTCTCGGTCGCGGTCGGGCACCACTACCACATTTCGAAAACTGGTCTCTTCGGCTTCGGGACGGGGGTGTTGGCCTACACGCTCGGCATGCGCCATGCGTTCGACGCCGATCACATCGCAGCGATCGACAACACGACGAGAAAACTTGTCAATGAGGGCAAGCGTCCCTTGAGCGTCGGATTCTTCTTCTCCCTCGGTCACTCAACCGTCGTGTTCTTGCTGGCCGTGTTCTTGAATTTCGGCATCCGTTCCCTCGACTCCCAGGTCGGGAAGGACTCATCGAGCCTCCACAAGACCACCAACATCATCGGCACGTCGGTATCAGGTGGGTTCCTCTACCTCATCGCCGCCCTGAACCTCATCGTCATGGTCGGCATCGTCAAGGTGTACCGGGAGATGAGGTCGGGCAAGTTCGACAATGAGGAACTCGAACGTCAGTTGAACAACCGTGGCTTGATGAATCGGTTCTTCGGCAGTTATGCGAAGAGGATTGACACGCCGTGGAAGATGTACCCGGTCGGCATCCTCTTTGGGCTCGGTTTCGACACTGCGACCGAGGTGGCGCTTCTCGTGCTGGCCGGTACCGCCGTCGCGGGCGGACTGCCTTTCTATGCGATCTTGTCATTGCCGATCCTCTTTGCCGCGGGCATGAGTCTGTTCGACGCTATCGACGGATGCTTCATGAACTTCGCGTACGACTGGGCCTTCTCCAAGCCGGTCCGCAAGGTGTTCTACAACCTCACCATCACAGGACTTTCGGTCTTCGTCGCCTTCTTCATCGGCACCATTGAAATCGTCGGTCTCATCGGGTCGGAAGCCAACCTGAGCGGACCGTTCTGGAACTTCTTCGCCCACTTCAATATCAACACGGCTGGCTTCGTCATTGTCGGAGCGTTCGTCCTCACGTGGCTCGTGGCGCTGCTCTACTGGAATTATGGTCACGTTGAGGAGAAGTGGGAGGCGCGCATGGGCCACGGAGGCCTCGAACATGTCACGCCAACCCAGTCGGTGACACCCGAAGGGCTCAGCGCCGGCAGTTGACCCGGACCGATGGGCCCGGCCCCCTGTCGTCGGGCGGGACTCAACACTGAAAGCTCCTCACCCGTTTCTGCTGGGGCTACCGCCCCTCTCTTCCGGGGATACCGCCCGTTGGGACTTGGTGTAGGATGCACGCTTACCAAGTAAACTAGGGGTATGGAAGGGATTCAGCGGTACCTCATTTCAGCCTCAGGTCAGATGTCGATTCCCGCAGCAGCGCGCCATCGCTGGCATCTTGACCAGGGGGGTCCGGTCGACGTAATCGATCTCGGGTTCGGTGTGCTGACCGTCCCTGCCGGAGAAGCCAAGCGGCTCTTGGGTGACCTCCTCAGCCGCGAAGACCACGCGACCTTCGTCAACTCACTGGCCGACGACCCCGATCTCGCCACCACGTGAGTCATGTCGTCCTCGACGACCATCTCTTGCGCGAGTTTGCTGGCCGACGAGCAGGGACGTCGGTTGGCCCGTCTTGTAAAGAACAACGAGATCGCCACCACGAACCTCTACTACGTTCGCCTTTGCCGGAGCGTCACGGCGGCACGTGGCGGCACACTCACAGGGGGATGGTCGGCAGAACACCGGCGGGAACTCGGGCGGAGGCTGTTGGTCCTCCCCGAATCGATCCTGATCTTGCCTATGCGCCTTATCGGTTACCGGGTAGCTGAAGTTGCTGGTACCCAGCGTCTGTCGACCTTGGGTGCCGAAGCAGTTGTCGCCGCTGAGCAGCTTGGAGCCTCTCTCTGCGTGTGGGATGGTGACGACGGCCCTGGTATCCGTCAGGCAGCGCGGGCAGCGGGAGTCACCTACCGGGCGATTTCGCTTTGAGAACATCCCTCCGCCTGGCGTAGCCCACTGGCCGACAAGGGTGGACACCCCTGTCATCAGCGTAAAACCCCCCATTCGCGCCCCGAGGGATTTCCCACGCGCGTGCGAAGCTATGAGTGTGAACGTTCAAGGCGAGCCGCTCGAAAGCATCAGCGCAGTCACGCTTCTGACCATCGACATGGGCGAGGCAGTGGCCTTCTACCTGGCGCTGGGCTTCCATCTGCTCTACGGAGGAGATGAGGCACCCTTTACGAGCTTCCGGGTCGGTGAGGGCTTCCTCAACCTTCAGCTCGACGTAAGCGGCTCAGCCGGAACCGCCGGTCTGGGGCCGAGTTGTCCTGTGGGTCGACGACGTGGACGCCATGTACGAGCGTGCCGTCACGGCCGGGTTCCATCCGGACACCTCACCGGCAGACGCACCCTGGGGTGAGCGCTATTTCCATATCCATGATCCCAGTGGCCATGAGCTGAGCTTTGCGCGCCCTCTGACGAGCTGACCATCAGACGATTGCGTGGCCATCTCGCCCGGCGCCAGGATCGGAAGGACCATTTCGGCGCTCGGGCTGGTCGCCGGTGGGATCGCATCCTCGTCGACCGCCCGTGGTTGGAAAGGTTCGGCCGGATCGTGGTAGTGAAGTCCCATGAGGAAAGTGGAAGTTACCGCTGAGCGCTCCATCGGTGCGCCGGCCGAGACGGTCTACGGCTACTTGGCGAACCTGCAGGAGCACCGGCAGTTCTTGCCCCCAGCCTTCTCCGACTTCGAGATTGAGTCAGGAGGAGTTGGCGCCGGATCGGTCGTGCGGTTCAAGGTCAGCGCCGGCGGGCGCGAGCGCCCGTACCGTATGACAGTGGCCGAACCGGAGCCGGGTCGGGTCATCACCGAATCCGATACGAACTCGAGCCTCGTCACCACGTTCACCGTCACCCCGCAGGGCGCCACCTCCCGCGTGCGTATCTTCACGAGCTGGGACGGTGCAGGGGGAATCGGGGGTTTCTTCGAGCGCCTCTTCGCTCCCCGAGCCATGCAGAAGATCTACCTCGATGAGCTGGCACGCCTGGACGCGTACGCGCTCCAGCGGGCCATGCCCGGCTCCGCCGGTTGAACCTCACTCAGTCTTGGGCCGGGGTGCCTGGCTCCCCCGGTCTGTCGGAAGTCCGTGGGGGAAGTGCGATCTCGTTGGCTCCGGCGCGGTCGTGGCGCACGGACATGGAGCGGGCGTCAATGAATGCCCAACGCCTCGGCGGCACGTTCCCGACCCTCCGGGCCAGCTGGCGACCGAAGATCCGGATGACGAGGTGGCGGACCGGGCCAATCATCAGGAGGAGCCCAACGGCATCCCCGATGAACCCCGGCACGCAGATCATGAGACCACCAAGGAGAACCACCAGTCCGTCCAGCAACTCCCGGGTCGGCACCTCCCTAAAAGCCAGACGTTCCCTGGTGCGAGCGACCACGCCCGATCCGACACGGCGAACGAAGAACGGCCCCAGCGCACTCACGAAGATCAGGATCACCAACGCCCACAGGAATCCCACGCGTTCCACCACGAGCACGAAGACGGCAATCTCTGCCGCAACGATCAGCAGCATGCTGATGAAGAACACAATTCAGGGTAACCCTTCCGCCGGGTCCGTCAACAGCGCCCTTCCGCGACACGGTGTCGCAACGGGCGATCATCCGTAGAGCCGCGTGGCGTGTCGGAATCGGCCGAGCCGGCCCCGGGCGAGACCGACGGGGACGGCAGGACACGCCGGGCGGGACGGCTCCAAATAGGTCCCAGGGAAGTCGCCGGGAGCCCCGCCATCACTGCCTTGCGCTGGCCCACCACTCCCCCGTCTCCCAGGCGTGACCAGCGACGGTGGCTTCAGCGGATGCCCTCCAGGCGGACTGCCTCGATGAATCGCCACATGCGGTCACACGGACGTTTCGGACGATTCCCCGCTCTCGAGATACGACGACGGATGTCGCGAGATAGGGTGCCCTGGGCGCTCACTCGAACAAAAGCCGCAGCGTGGGCGGGCATGTCGATCCGCAAGAGAGTAAGGATTCCTATGACTGATTACGCAGTGGTCAATCCGGCGACCGGTGAGACGGTCAAGACGTACCCGACGATCACCGACGCGGGGCTGAAGGACGCAATCGCGCTGGCGGATGAGGCGCACCGTACGTGGTCGGCCTCGACGACCGTCGCGGAGCGCGCCGCGCTCCTGCGTCGCGTCGGGGAGTTGCATTCCGAGCGGACCCAGCACCTTGCGGAGATCATCGTCCAAGAGATGGGCAAGCCAATCGCCCAAGCAGTCGGCGAGGTCGAGTTCTGCACGGCGATCTACGACTTCTACGCCGACAACGCTGAGGCCCTGATGGCGGACGAGCCGATCACCCTGCTTGCGGGCGAGGGATCCGCGGTTGTGCACCGCAGCTCGCTTGGCGTCCTGCTCGGCATCATGCCCTGGAACTACCCCTACTATCAGGTCGCCCGCTTCGCCGGCCCGAACCTCGTCATTGGCAACACGATCCTGCTCAAGCACGCGCCTCAGTGCCCCGAGTCGGCGGAGGCCCTCCAAGAGATCTTCCTCGATGCCGGCTTCCCGGCGGGCGCCTACGTCAACATCTATGCGACGAACGCCCAGATCGAATGGGCGATCGGCGACCCTCGAGTGCGTGGCGTCTCCTTGACCGGCTCCGAGCGCGCCGGCGCCGCCGTCGCCGAGATCGCCGGACGCAACCTCAAAAAGGTCGTGCTCGAGCTCGGAGGCTCGGACCCGTTCATCGTGCTGGGCACCGACGACCTTGACTCCGTCGTCGAGTCGGCGGTCGCAGCCCGACTCGAGAACACCGGGCAGGCCTGCAACGCCGCCAAGCGCTTCATCGTGATCGACGATCTCTATGAGCCGTTCCTGGAGAAGTTCACCGCCGCGCTCACGGCGGTCAAGCCCGAGGACCCGCGCTCCGAGGAGGCGACGATCGGGCCGCTGTCCTCGTCACTGGCGACCGAGCGTCTGACGGATCAGGTGGACCGTGCCGTCAAGGCCGGAGCCAAAATCGTCGCCGGCGGCGAGCGGGAGGGCAACTTCTACCCGGCGACCGTGCTGACAGACATCGGGCCCGACAACCCGGCGTACCGCGAGGAGCTGTTCGGCCCGGTCGCATCGGTCTATCGCGTGGGCTCCGAGGAGGAGGCCGTGAAGCTGGCCAACGACACGCCATTCGGTCTCGGTTCCTACGTCATGACGAATGACTCCGCGCAGGCCCTGCGGGTCGCGAACGACCTCGATACGGGCATGGTGTTCGTCAACGTCGTCGGCGCGGATGGTGCCGAGTTGCCGTTCGGCGGCGTCAAGCGCTCCGGTTTCGGCCGCGAGCTTGGCCGCTTCGGGGCCGACGAATTCGTCAACAAGAAATTGATCCGCGTCGGCTAACGGACATTTCGCCGGCGCCCGATCCGCTCTGGCCGCAGGGAAGGTCAGGCCTCGAATATCGCGTCGTTGGGCACCCCGATCGAGACGTGGCTCTGAGTTTCTTTCCAGCGGCCGCCCTCGCGGACGAATACCCCGGTCAGGCGGATGTCTCCAGCCGACAAGGCCTCTTTGACCATGGCGACAAATTGAGACTTGCTCCACCATTCAGCTGGATCACTACCGATGTGAATGGAGCCGGGCCGATCGGCCAACAGCCCCTCGAGTTTGTTCGCATCGGCTGCGTGGAGCGCCTCGAAGATCTGGTCAAATGCCTGCTCGACCTGCTTCTCGGTGTCGGACTCGCTCATTGTGCCCTCCGCTCGTCGTGGGGGCGTTGATTTTAACCAAGGCATGCCTCACGCTGCCCGGTTCGCCCACATTGCTCGCGATCCGGCACGGCGGCGGCACAGCGTGAAGGCCACGTCGGTGTTCACCTGGTACGCCATGATTCGTTCCCAACTGCAAGGACGACGCCGTCGTAGGCTCTCCCGATCATGAGCACCGACAGCGGGATCACTCAGGAGGGCGCATCGACCCAAGGGCCTGCCCGCCCTCGCGTCTGGCGGTCGATCGTCTTCGCTCCTGAGGGAGACGGGAATCGACGACGACGAGGCTCGGACGGGTTTCGCCTGGGATCCTCACTGGTCATCGTTCTGGTGGGGCTAGCAATCACCCACGTGGACCCTGGTGCCGAACACAAGATTCTCCACTTCGTCAGCCCGCCGCCCAATGGCGTCCGATGGCTGGTGACGACTATCTACGTCCTCGGATCTTTCGGTCTCATCGTGATCTTGGGCGCGGTGGCTTTCCTATCTCACCGGCGAGCCGTCCTGCGAGACTTGGTTCTGGCCGGAGCAGCCGCCTTCGGATTCTCCGCCCTCATGTGGCTCGTCTTCGGCATGACGGGCGGTCGGCCCCATGACGCATCGTTGGCCAGCTACAACCTCGACTACCCGGTCGCCAGTGTGGTGGTAGCCGTGGCGGTGGCCCTCGCCGCCATGCCCTACCTGTCGCGCTCGGTGCAGCGCCTGGTCGAGCTGGTGATCGGACTGGCCGCCGTCGCCACCGTGGTCGCCGGCTACGGACTGCCCGTGAACGTGGCGGCCAGTGTCGCCCTTGGCTGGGGCACGGTGGCGCTTCTTCACCTGGTGTTTGGGTCGCCTCTCGGCCTGCCGTCGGGCGAGGAGCTGGCCGTGGTGGTGGAGGACCTCGGCGTGCTGGTAGGAACCCTGGCGCCCTCGGAGCATCAGGTGTGGGGTGTGGCCCGGTACACCGGCATTGACCAGTCAGGTGGGCCGCTGGCGGTCTCCCTCTACGGTCGAGACGCCGCTGATGCCCAGCTGCTCTCGAAGACCGGACGATTCTTCTTCTACCGGGACTCCGGGCCTACCTTGTCGTTCTCCCGAATCCAGCAGGTCGAGCATGAGGCGTACATGACCCTGCTGGCCGAACGGGCCGGGGTGGCCACCGCGCACGTGTTGGTGGCCGGTATCGGTGGCCCGAGCCGTGACGCGGCCCTCGTGGTGCGGCCTCCGATCGGAGTCCGCCTGGCCGAACTCGACGAATCGTCGTTCACCGACGCAATGCTCGACACCTGCTTCTCCAGCCTGCTCCAATTGCGGAAAGCCGGGATCGCACACGGCGCGTTGAGCGGCGACACGATCGTGGTCGATCCCGAACACGGCGGCGTCTCCCTGGTGGACTTCCGTACCGCGTCGGTGAGCCCGAGCCAGGATCGCCTGGACGCCGACATGGCCGGGGCTCTGGCTGCCGTCGGGCTGGTAGCCGGACCTGAGGCGACCGCGGCAGCGGCGAGGCGGGTCCTCCCAGAAGCGGTGGTGACTGCCGCCCTGCCGCACCTCCGGCGGGCCAGCCTCGACCGGGTGACGTCCAAGGCCCTCAAAGGCCGTTCGAAGCTGCTCGAGGATGTGCGTACCAGGACCGCGCAGGCCTTCGAGATCGAGGTACCCAAGCTCTCCGAACCCAAGCGGGTCAGCTGGGGAACCCTCATCATGACCATCGGTACCCTGGTCGGGGGATGGGCACTCATTCTCGTGCTCATCCAGGTCGGGCAGTCCTTCGACACCATCAAGGGTGCGGCATGGGGCTGGGTGGCCGTCACCGCGGTATTGGCACAGCTGTCCTATCCCTCTGAGGCGGTCTCCGTGATCGGGACCGTAAAGGGGGCGCTCCCCTATGGGCGGGTCGTCGCTCTCGAATTCGCCAACTCGTTCACCTCGCTCGCCGGAGGGACCCCGGCCACTTTCGGCACCCGGGTCCGCTTCTTCCAGCAACAGGGTCTCGATGCAACGCAGGCGGTGACGTCCGGTGCCCTTGTCAGCACCTCCAGCTGGATCGTGAAGGGTCTTCTCTTTCTGGTCTCGCTCCCATTGGCCTGGGGAAATTTGGACTTCTCCAACGACGGAACCGACACGTCGGGCAATCACGGCAAAGCCGTGTGGTTAATTCTCGCCATCATCGTCGCCGTGATCGTGCTGATCGGCGTTGCCCTGGCCATCCCGAGACTGCGGCGACTGGCAGCGGACAAGGCTCGGCCCAAACTGCTGCAGATCTGGGCGGATCTGAAGGTTCTTGCCGCGCGGCCGTCGAAACTGATCGAGGTCTTCGGTGGTGCACTCTCTGCCCAGATCATGGTGGCCTTAGCCCTGGGAGCAGCACTGCATGCCTTCGGCGAGCACCTCTCGCTCGCCACGATCTTCATTGTCATCACCCTGGCCTCGATGCTCGGTGGAGTGTCGCCAGTACCGGGAGGTATGGGCATAGTGGAAGCCGGGATGATCCTTGGTCTCACGGCGGCGGGTATCCCCGAGAACCAGGCTGTTGCAGCAACGTTCGTCCAGCGCATGTTCACCTCGTACCTGCCACCGTTGTGGGGCTGGTTCGTTCTGGCCTGGATGCGCAAGCGGGAGTATCTGTAGCTCATTGCGACCCAAGGTCGCACTGCCAACTGCGGCAAACTGAGAGGGTGGACAGCAATCCCTTCCCAGTAGGTTTCTTTGACCGAGCGGACCCGTCCCCCGATTCGGCCTTCTATTCGTGGTCTCGCCTGGTGACCCACCTCGACGACGATGCCATCGCTGCGGTCGGCGCCCTCTATGACGAACTTGGGATCTCCGGCGACGTACTCGATCTGATGAGTTCGTGGGTCTCGCATTTCCGCAGCCCGCCCGAGCGCCTCACCGTGCTCGGGATGAACGCAGACGAGCTCGACGCCAACCCTTCGGCTGGGGTCAGGGTCGTCCACGACCTCAACGCCGACCCCCGATTGCCATTCCCCCGCGAGTCCTTCGACGCCGCGGTGTGCTGCGTTTCCGTCGACTACCTCACCCGACCCATAGAAGTGTTCACTGAAGCCGCCCGCGTGTTACGCCCAGGAGCGCCCTTCGTCTGTGTGTTCTCTAATCGATGTTTTCCGAGCAAGGCCATTCGCGGCTGGCTCTATGCCGACGACGAGCGGCGCTGCGAGATCGTCGAACAGTACTTCCGTCTCGCTGGACGCTGGGATGAGCCTCGCAGCCAACGACGAACCCCTGCCGCGCATCAAGGCGACCCGTTGTTCGCGGTGTGGGCTCACCGAGTGAGGCGAGCCGGAGCAGGCGAAGCGGCCCCACCTGCCTGAATCGATGCCGATAGATAGAGGGCGCGGCACCTGGCGAACGGGGCGATCGCACATGGGGCTACTGCTTGACGTGCACAGATGACGTCAACTCCAGAAGGAGCCAACGGCGTCCGCCTCGGCTCGACCGATCTTCCGGCCCTCACGCGCCGACGGCCCGCGAGTCGATGGCGAGAGTGGATTCGTGCCGAAGGCGACCACTGAAGCGTCATTGGCATAGACGACTTGGACGTGGGCGGGCGACAGCTCTTCGATCTCGTTGTCGAGATTGCCCCAGGGTTGCGGAGCAGTCGCCCGTGACGGAGTGATGACAAGGACACGGTCGCACCCGGCAGCCAAATCGGCATTCGTGCCTGACCGCACGCCACCATCGATGTAACGGTGTCCGTCGATGGTGACCGGCGGCCAGATACCGGGCACGGCGCAGCTGGCCGCGACGGCGTCGATGAGATCGACGCCTGACTCCTTCGTGAACACCGTCGGCTCGCCTGTCTCGCCTTCGACTGCGGTGAGCAGGAGGGTGCCGGGAGGCCAACTTCCCTCCGGCAGCCGTGCGGCGATGGCAGCACGACGAACGGATTCGCTGACTGTGGGGGTTTCGAGCGCGAGAGTACCGATGCGCCGGCGCAGGTCCTCCGGACCGGTGGCGCCGATGGTCACTCTCCCGAAGCGAGCCATGAGTTCTTCGAGATTCATTTCCACTTCTATTTCACTTGAGTGGTCGCTCAGTTGGGCCGAGTACAGATCGTCCATCAGGACTCCGGTGGTGATCTGCGCAGCCACGGCCGATCCGGCCGAAGTGCCGATGACGACGTCCGCATGCCGCAGACTGATCAAGAGACCGGGATCTACATCCCCGATCCCGCGTAGAACACCGAGCTCCCAGGCGATGCCGGCCACGCCTCCGCCGGCCAGGACGAGGCCACGCTTCACTGGTTCGACACCCCTCTCGGTCAAGGATCATTGGACTAAACCCTAGGCCGGCGTTGGTGCAGACCTCAGAGCGTTCGCCGTCGGGTGATCAGCGCTCCCACGGTGCCAGCGAGCGTGCACCCTCGGGGCTCAAGGCGGAGCGGGGCGGCAGAGCGTCTCGCGTAGGTTCCTCGGTTGTGGACGCAGTGCCCCATCGTTCCAGGAGCATCCTCGTGACGATGTCCGAGGTGTCCTTGACCGAGGCTGCACTTGTATTCACCTCGATGTCGTAGTTCACATTTTGGTGGACAGATTCCGCGTAGCGCGCGGCGATACCGATGGGCCGATCCCCACGTGCTGACTCTCGAGCAATGGCGACCTCTCGATCGCAGCGAACGCCAATCCAAACGGTATCGATGCCCGCCAACGCGATTTCCCATTGGGCCTGGTCAGCCCCACCGTCGATCAGTACCTCGTCGATGATGACGTTCTGCCCTGCCCGGCAGAGTGCTGCAACCGAATGCCGAAACCCCTGATAGACGTTTCGGAATTCGGGTCCTCGATGGATCTCACCATCGACCACCGAGAAACCCGACGGTCCCTCCGTGAGCTCCACGGGGAGCAACCAGATCAAGACGTCGATGCCAATCAATAGCCATACGCCGTTGAGCGCGGACTGAAGCATTCTGCCGATCGTGGACTTCCCCGAGCTCGATCCACCATTCAGAAAGATGGCGCGGCCTGTCGCCGGAAACTCAGTCATTGAGCCCGACGCTATTACCTGGGCCACGTACCGGCGACTGGGTTTGCCCCGCCTCGGTGATGTCGACTCATGGTTTCTGACCACTCGAGCCCCCTCAACGGTTTCGACGCTGTGGTTGGCTGATCAATCGGCCACAGCGCCGGAACCCTGCATGTTCGGCGGCGCGAATCGACCCTCGTCATCCTCCTTAAATAATGACCTCAAACCGGGCGATACCGGCTACGCCCAATGCCCAACGACTCCGCAGCGTGAGCCTTGCGAGTGAAGCCTTGTCGGTGGCGACGCGGCTCCACATCGCAAGCTCGGTCAGCGAGGCGAACAGGCGCTCATATGGCGCTCATATGGCGTTTATCTGGGCCTGTTGCGCTGCGGTCAGCGGGACCACGTTCTTGGGGTTGCAGTTCCAGATGGACTGGGTGGGTTCGGTGAGCTTCTTGTCGTAGAGGATCCCCTTGGGATCGAACTGCATCAGCGCGAAGCACGGGGTGGGCTGGGGGTTCTCGTTGGAGAGCGTCAACTTGGCGATCGGTGCTTGAATTCCCCCGGCATCCCAGTTCGTCGTCGCGGCGGCATGGGTCAACACGCAGTTCACCGTGAGGGCGGCACCGCAGGCCGAGGCCGCCTTGGCCCACAGGAGCCATGATTCGGCGGAGATCTCGTCATCGAAATCGATATCGTCGCCCTTGGCGTATTTGTGCATGGTCGTGATGAGCTCTTCTGTCGAAGGATTCTGCGAGGCGAGTGAGAGTGGCCACCACTGCGTCTCGACGTAGACCGGGGGCAGACTGGGGTTGGCGAGGACGGATTTCTCCGTCGCGGAGTCGGCGAACTGGGTCCCCAAAATCACGAAGGCGGGGTGATAGCCGGCCGTTGTCATCGCGTTAGCGAAGGGGGGAAAGTTGGCCGTGTCGGCCGGCCATAGGGCCGTGACTCCGCTTTTCTGGTACGACTCGACGTAGGGCGCCCAGTTCTCGACCGAAGTCGGGGGCAACAAGAAGGAGATGACTTTCCAGCCCTGGGCCTCGGCAGCGAACTCGTCCTTCGTTTCGGGCTGGACGTCGGAGGGGGTGTCGTCTGAACCCATGCCGGCTTTCTTGACCGCGTTCGGGTAAGCCTTGGTCAGTGCTCCGAACCACCCCGCGGTAACCGAGTCCGCGTTGGTGCCTCCGGGGTCGACCTGGAGGCTGGCCTGCGCCGCGGCGATCGAGGGGAGGTAGGCGCTGATCTGTCCCAGCCCGCACTTCTCACGGATCGACACGCCTGGCAGGTCGATGGCGTAACCCCCGCCCACCGCCATGAAGTCGCTCTGGCAGGACGCGGTCATTTGGGTCGCCACGTTGAACAGCGCGGCGTCTCGGTTGTCGAGCACGATCTTGCGCCCGTTGATGCCTCCGGCGGCGTTGCACCAGTCTGCGAAGGCGGTGGCCTGCTGAACGAACTCCGCCTCGAGGCCTGGGAGAATGGTGTTCGAAGCGTCGTTTTCGACCGCGATGTTGATGGTCTTATCGCCCACACCGCGGACCGAGGAGGCACCCCCGGCTCCCGGTTCACAGATTTTGCCGACGCCCGGCCAGACGCCGCTCGAACTGGACGCCGACGTCGCCGCGGCTGCGGTGGTCGACGTGAGCACGACCGACGTTCCAGCCAGAATCACTGTCGCCAGTGCCAGCGGCAGCGCCGACTTCGGAAGCCTGAGCCATCCCTTGCAGATCATCCCTCACACCCTCCCCTTGTGATCGGATCATTCAACCATCGCCCCCACCGAAGCGGGGGCGCAGCGCACAAGATAACCCAAACTGAACCCAAATGCATGGGAACGGATCCTTAGCCGTCCTATCAGTGCCCGATTTTGAAGAGGCGGCCCATCTAAAAGGGGTTCTTGCCTCCGGCGCAATGTGACGAACGGGCTGGTGGGGCAGCTCGCTTGAAGGAGCCGACCTGCCCGTGCTCGACTCCAGTCGGCTGCGGGCCAACCGGCACCGTCGGGTGGAACGGTTCCTGGCCGTGCTGGCTGGTGGGCCGAGCTGATCGCCTGAGTCGGCTTGGCGAGACAGACGTCGGGAGCGACGGCGGATCGACGGTCGGCACGGAGTGCGGCGAGTTGACCAGCCACTTCCCGGGCACGGTCAACTGGGTCCAGATGACGTCGCGGTCGAAGCCGCCAACCTTCTCATTTCGCCAGATGACCGTTGGCGGGTACGCGTTACTCGTCAGCAGGCAGGAGGGAATTCGGTCTGGGCGTCGGTGGCAGCCGTCGGTGTACTTTTTGCCGAGGGGGTCGATTCGGTATGAAGAGACTTTGATGGACAGTGCAGAGCTTCTCGTGATCGGCGCCGGCCCCTACGGTGTGGCGACGGCCGCCCGAGCAATCGAGCGTGGAATCGAAACGATTGTCGTTGGCGGACCCATGTCCTTCTGGCAACAGCACATGCCCGAGGGGATGTGCTTGCGCTCAGGACCCGATTGGCATCTCGATGCGGCGGGCATACACACCTTTGAGGCGTTTCTCGAAGACGAGGGAATTCCGCCAAACGAGGTCGACCCAATACCCGTCAAAGTGTTCCTCGACTACGCCGCCTGGTTCCAAGACAACAAAGGCGTTGTCGCTCGGGAGAGCCTCGTTGCGCAACTCACACACAGTGGCAATACGTTCGAGGCGCTCCTTGACAACGGTGAACGAATTGCCGCCGACACAGTGGTGGCTGCGCCGGGGGTTCGTCACTTCCAACAGCTTCCTCCGTGGGCCGATTCGGTGCCGCCCGGGGTGGGATCGCATACCGGTGACCTCGTGCACTTCGAAGACCTGCGCGGCGCGGCGAGTGCTCATCGTCGGCGGCCGTCAGAGCGCCTACGAATGGGCCGCGCTGATCGGTGAACAAGAGGCCGAGCGGATCGACATCGTCCACCGCCATGACGTCCCTCAATTCGAGCGCATCAGCTGGAAATTCGTGGACGCCCATGTCGACTCCATGCTGGCCATCCCAGGGTGGTGGCGGCATTTGTCCGATTCCGAACGGCAGCGCATAACCCGGCAGTTCTGGGAGGCTGGCCGCCTGACGCTGGAGTGGTGGCTGGTCCCACGCCTCGCCACCGACCGGATCCATCGTTGGCCGGGCACATCGGTCATCGACATCACGGAAAGCACCGGAGCGGTGGTAGCTGATCTATCGAATGGTGAACATCTCTCCGTCGACCGCGTCGTCTTCGCGACTGGCTACAACGCCAACCTGCCCAACGTGCCCTACCTCGGCGAACTCGTCGACACAGTCGATCTTGCCGATGGTTTCCCTGTCCTCGATGAGGCGTTCCAGACGAGCATCGCCGGTCTCTACATCACTGGCTTCGCTGCGACCAGAGACTTCGGGCCCTTCCTCGGATTCACCAAAGCGTGCCCAGCCGCCGCCACGCTCATCGTCGAGAGCCTTCTCCGTCGGGCTTGATTGTCGACTCACCTATCGGCTGAAGGCCAGCACCGAAGGTGGGCCCGCGGAGCCCAGCGTCGTGTTGTGCAGGTGAACTGTTGATCAGCGCTCGGGGTCTGGCCCGGGCCCGGCAGCCGGCCACACCGGTCCCGTTGGCCACGGCGCCGCCTGCTCGAGCTGTGACGCCACCCGGATCAACAAGTCCTCGCGCCCGTACGCGGCGACCAGCTGCGCTCCAATCGGGAGGCCAAACCGATCGACGCCGGCCGGCAGCGAGATCGCCGGTTGTCCGGTGACATTCCAGGGGCTGGTCAACGCCGCAAACGCGCCCGCGTTGGCCCCCATGGCCGGGATGTCGCCGGTGTCGAGCAGGCCCAGAAAGGGCACCGGCCGGCAGAGCGTGGCAGTCAGCAGTAAGTCGTGAGCGTCGAAGAAGGGTCCGAACACACGGGCCGCATGTTCGAGCTGCTGGTGGGCGACGATCACGTCGGCGGGACGCAGTGACCGCACCGACTCGTAGAGCATGCGGGTGAAGGGCTCCAGGTCGTCATCGTCCAGCTCGCGGTGCAGGACGGCGAGACGGGCGTCGATATCGACCGCCATCGGAACGCTCATGAAGACCCGCATTGCCGATGCCAGCGCCTCCGTCGGGTATGGCGGCTCGGCCTCGGTCACCTCATGACCGAGCTCCACCAACAGCGCGGCAGTTCGGCGAACCGCGGTCTCGCAATCGGGATCGATCGCATCACCAGCGGGTATTGAACACGACACGGCAACGCGGCACCGCCCGGGTGGAGCGCCAACCTCGTCGGCGTAAGGCCTAAGCGGCGGCGCAATCACGTACGGATCCCCTACGACCGGGCCTTGCGCCACATCGAGAAGAAGCGCGGTGTCACGAACGCTGCGGGTCAGCGCGTGATTGACGGCCATCGGGTAGGCCATGGCGTTGTACCGAGGCGCGGCGGGCGTCCTGCCGCGGCTGGGCTTGAGCCCGACCAGGCCGCACGCCGACGCCGGGATCCGGATCGACCCGCCCCCGTCATTGCCGTGGCCGGCGGGCACGATACCCACCGCCACCGCGGCTGCCGTCCCCCCGGACGACCCTCCGGCCGAATGCGTCAACCGGTGCGGGTTGCGGGTAGGGCCATAGAGGGACGGTTCGGTGCTTGCGTTCCTGCCAAACTCGGGGGTGTTCGTTGTCCCGATGATCACGACGCCGGCGCGGCGATAGCGCGCCACAATCTCCGAGTCGCGCTCCGCAATAACTCCGGCGAAAAGACGGGAGCCGTTGGTGATCGGCTGGCCGGCCACATCCACGCCGAGATCCTTGATCACGAACGGCAGACCCGTCAGTGGTCCTTCCGGAAGACCCCGTTCCACATCATCGACGGCGGCGTCCCGCACAGCAACCACGGCATTTACGACCGGGTTCCGTTCTTCGAGGCGGGCCATGGTTGCCTGCAGCAACTCACCGGCCGACACCTCACCGGTACGCACCGCCTCGACGACCGCCGTTGCATCCTGGTCCAGTACTTCGCCCACCGCGTGCTCCCCCCAATCGTGTCAGCGCAGCGATCATAGGCTCGCAGGAGATGGCGCCCGGTAGGCCGCAGCGAGTCATCTGCCCGATCGCTGCCTGCCCTGCCACAGTCGTGCCGCTGGGTGGCGAGCCGGACATAGGGCAATGGCACCGACTCCCTAGGGGATGGACGCACGCCGTTTGTAATCTCCGGCTCGTGAGGGGGGATTACTTTCTACGGACAAAGCTCGTGCGGCGAATCGCCAGCGCGATCCGGCGGCAGACGAAATGAGTTTCACTCGAGCACCTCTTGCGGCACCTTGAAATAGTCCTCATAGCGCCGGTTTCGGCGCCGCGCGTCGTCCACGTCCAAGCCAGTAGCTGAGAAGGTGTAGTGGTGGACACCGTACTTGTCCGCCGGATTGTCGACATAGAACAGGCGCATGGCGTCCTTCGCTCCAGAATCGAGCGTCATCCCGATCTGTTGGTACACGCCGGCAATCGAATCCCACGGGTCACGCATGAGTGCGCCGAAGTGCAGGTCGACGGCGCGCCCCGCCGGGACAGCGCCGTCTTCGCGGGCCGTCACTGATCGATTATTGCCCTCTACCAGGTAGTCGATCCACTCCGCGGCCAGGGAAGCGACGGAGGTGCTTTCGCGGGCCATGCGCTGTAAATGCGCCGTCAGCGAGGCGGTCGAGGCCAGCACCTTGAGGGGATCACGATGAGTGTGAACGATTGTGGCATCGGGATACTCGGCGAATACCGCGTCGAGGCACCACTGGTGGGCCGGAGACTTGAGGAGCCAGCGTTCGCCCGCGTGTCGCAATTGAAGGAGTTGCAAGAACTCGCGATGGTATCGGTAGGCGGGAGCCATGTCGGCTTCCCAGAGCAGCCACCGCGTATAGCTGGGCACGTGGAACACAGTCGAGAACAACATGCTGCGGAATTCGCCCGCTGTGATGGCAACGCACTCTTGGCCTCGAAGCGGACCCGACGGGTGAATCGATTGGAAGCCAGGATTCAAGGATTCGGACATGGTTTGTGCGATGGCGGCGTCGCCTATGCGAGGGTCGGTGTGGTACGTGGCGGTTTCCGGCGGTGGATGCGGCTGAGCGACCTCCCACGTGAGCGGCACGCGGAATCTCGGATCTTGGGCCAACAGATCGAACAGTATGGTCGTGCCGGTTCGCGGTTGGCCGATGACGAACACCGGATCAGGAACTATCGATGTCCCGATCTCTGGGTGACGTTTGTGCCACTCAATAACCCAGAGCCGGCTCTTCAGGAACTCGACGATCATTGCCGCCGCGACCACCTCGCCTACTTGGCTCAGGTCGCCTTCGGTCTGAAGCGAGTGGACAAGGCGGTCCAATCCCTCTTCCCACGAGTCCTCGCCAAAGTCCGATAGCTCAGTCTCATCCATGGCCCGAACGAGCAACGAAGCCTTGTTAGGCTGAGAATCGGTCACGACGACCCCCCATATTGTATCCTGACCCCAGAGCACCCATTCTTGTTGCTGCAGACCAAATATGGCACGATCGACGGGGGTTTGTGTGAAATGAACCAGGCGCCCAAGACCACCGCAGCGTTTGATGAGCTGATCGCCACCCTCCAGCTCATTCGGGACGGATACATCCTCAACGACGAACGATTCACCGAACCCTTGGACGTAGTTGAAGGTTACAGATATTTAGGCCAGCTTCTCTCGGCGGCGTCCGAGTTCTTCTTCCAAGGCGATCCCGACCATCCCAGGTTGGCGTCGATCGTTTCGCCGGCTCGCAAGCTCCAAGGCGACAATCCCGACGCCATCTACCATTACGCCCGAATTTCGGGCTCTCGCGCCTACAGGATTTTCGGACGAGTCGACAGTGAGTGCTATACGTCGTTCACCATCCACGGAAGGGCTCCGGATGGGGCGTTGGCCGGGCCGCTTCTCGGTGACGTCAACGATCGGCAGTTTCAGATCGACCCGGACGGTTCGTACTCTCTGGTCCTCAGTGCTACCGAACAGCCCGGCAACTGGTTACGTCTTGACCCTGAGGCCTACTGCGTCGTCGTGCGCAGCTACTTCCAGTTGGGCATCTCCGCACAGAACGACATGGACGTCTCGGTGCGCATTGATATACAGACAATTGAAGGCCTGGATCCGCCACCACCGCTGACCGACGAGGTGTTCTCGGAGCGAATGAAGGAAGGCATTGCCTTCCTTCGCCAAACCACGCTCGGACAGTCGCTGCCCAATGCCACGTCAGCAGTCCCCTTCGTCGCCCCGGAAACAAACATGCTTCCTGTGCCGTTCAGCTTCCGGGATTCCGGACTGCCGGTGCCGGGTGCCGCCGACATCTTCTACGCCAGCGGGCGATGGCGACTCGCTCCGGACGAGGCGCTCGTCATGACCGGGACCCTCCCGACGTGTCCGTTCGCCAATGTCATGCTGTGGAATCGGCATATGCAGACGCTCGAATACCGCTCTCGGCGATCGTCCCTCAATCAGACCCAGATCCAACTTGAACCCGACGGCCACTATCGCATCGTGATCGCACACCAGGATCCCGGTGTGCCGAACTGGCTGGACTGCGAAGGTCACCAATCGGGCACGATCTTCTGGCGTTTCCTGCTGCCTGAGACCGACCCGACCCGCACTGAGTGCCAGGTCGTGCCGATCGATAAAGTCGCCCGTAACTAATTGAAGCGGCTCCCGATCGGAGCCCGGTGCCCGGCCGTGAGGTATCCGAGCGGATGCGACATGTCCTCAAGCAATTCCGGTGTTGGAGACGGGCCGATCATTCCCCTTGCTGCAGCATTTCGACCCTGCGGGCCAGATTGACGGCATGGTCGCCCAGGCGTTCGTAGAACCGAGCCAGCAGGGTGACTTGGGCGCCAATGGCGGTGGGCATCGTCTCCGCGGCGATCTCTTTCGTCAGCCGCTCATGGAGAATGTCGATCTCCTCGTCGTCTTCATGCAAAGCCGTCGATCGGGCTGACCGATCTGCATAGGCGTCGGCAGCATCTCGCCACATACCCAGGGCCACCTCCGCCATACGCTGCACGATGCCTCGGCTGAGCGGGCTCATCTCGGCGCCCAGGTTGGCCACCGCCCGCTGGGCGATGTGCTCCGCCAGATCTCCGCTGCGCTCCAGCTCAGGCAAAATCAGGAGCGTCCCGACAAAGTGCCGCAGTGAAGTGCCCGGCGTGGCGTCGTCGTCAATCTGGCGCCACACCATAAGTTCGACTTCAGCGGTGAGGTCGTCCACGGATTGATCGCCCTCGACCACTGCTGATCCCTTCGAGGCATCAATGCCCAAGAGCGCATCCGTGGCTCCCGCCAGAGCCTCGGACACGAGGGCAAACAGCTGCATCATCCGGGCTTCGATGGGGTCCCATTCTGGGGGCGTCGGGTCCATGGCCACCGTAATCTAGCTGGACAGATAACCAAGAATTCGCGTGGAGTTCGCGTAACGTTCACTTTCGGATGACCTGGGGTTTACCCGGGACAGTAAGAGTGAGGGCGTGCTGGCGTCGACAGGGGGAGAGTTCACGCTGGGTGAGCAGCCCAAAGGCTCAGCGGAGGTCGGTGATCAGGCTCCAGCCACCCAATCGGTCACCGATCTTCTCAACGAAGCGCCAGCGAGCAAGTTTCACCGACGTACAGTCATCATTTCGGGAGTCGGCTTCTTCACCGATGCCTACGACCTGTTCGTTATCGGTACGGCGGCCGCCCTGGTGGCGTTGCAATGGCATCTCAGTACGCTCCAGACCAGCTGGGTAACGGGGGCAGCCATCCTGGGGGCGTTCGTCGGCGCCTTCACGTTCGGGCGCATTGCCGACATCATCGGTCGCAAGAAGGTCTACGTCACCGTGGCGATCATCATGATTCTCGGAGCCGTTGCGTCCGCCTTCGCCCCCGACTTCATCTTCCTGGTCATCGCACGCCTGGTGCTCGGCCTGGGCATAGGCGGCGATTACCCAGTGTCGGCTGTATTCATGAGCGAGTACTCCAACCGTCAGGACCGGGGTCGGATGGTCGGCCTGGTGTTTTCCATGCAGGCACTGGGCCTGATCGTTGGCCCGCTGGTGGCCCTGGTGTTGTTGTCATCGGGCATCGGTGACGGGCTGACTTGGCGCCTTCTGCTCGGCTTCGGCGCCATACCGGCCGCGGCCGTCGTGTACCTGCGCTCCAAGATGCCCGAATCGCCCCGCTATCTGGCGCAGGTGCAGGGCGAATCAGCGAAGGCCGCTCAGGAACTGACGCGATTCTCCGAGGGCGTCATCACCGAACCCACTGGTGCGGCTGGGCCCTCGAGTCGCCTTCAGCTTCGCAGCTTCCTCTCCGATCGACGGATGCTCAAGCTCATTATTGGGACGGCGGGAGCGTGGTTCCTCTTCGACTACGCCTACTACGGGAATACGTTGTCGCTGCCGGCCATATTGAAAGAGGTGAACCCGACCGCCTCCCTTGAAACGAAGCTGTTGTGGTCGTTAGGAATGTTTGCCATCTTTGCCGTGCCGGGATACTTGCTGGCCGTCGCCAAGATGGACCGGATCGGACACCGACGCCTGCAGTTCATCGGATTTTCCGTGATGGCAGCATGCTTCCTCGTCTTGGCTATCGTGCCCGCCCTAACGCAGCACGTGGCTCCCTTCTTGGCCATACTCGGCCTGAGCTATTTCTTCATTCAGTTCGGTCCCAACATGACCACCTTCGTATTGCCATCAGAGGTATTTCCCGTGAGCGTGCGCACCACCGGCCATGGTCTGGCCGCGGGAATAGGAAAGCTAGGCGCATTTGTCGGAGTGTTTCTCGTGCCGGTTTTACAGGACCACATCGGCTTGCGTGGCCTTTTGGTCGTGGCCGGAGCGTCTGCCGTGCTTGGGTTCGCGGTCACCAGTTTGCTCCCGGAGCCGGCGGGTCGGACCTTAGAGGAGGTTTCGGGCGCTTTTGCCATCGATGGCGCACACGCTCGGAAAACCACACACTTGGCTTCCGATGCGGACCCCGAAGCACCTCAGTTAACAGTCGCATAGCACCACATCACCGGCGCGTCTGCGAAGACGTGCGGCGAAGCGAGCAGCCCGATGACTGCCAAGTGGGAATCCCAGCTGCAATACTGATATTTCCCTATAGGTGGGAGCGACCGGGCCGGTCCCTTTCGGGGCCGGCTTCGTCGCGTCCAGGCCTACTTACTTCGCCCTGAAAAAGTCGATGTGAAAAAAGCCGCTGACCAGCGCGTTCACATTTCGAGGGTGCTCGCGTTCTGGCCCGAATGAGACAACGATGGCTCCGTCCCCCTCTTTGCCCAAGAGAAACGGAGCCATCGTGTTGCGCACCAAGGTAGACCCTCAGCCCACTTTGTGGGAAGCCATTCTCCCGCCCGAGTTCTCAGCGCTCCCACCTGGACTTGCGCGCATCGATCGCCTGCTCGACGACCCGGTCTTCTTCGAACCGTTCGTTCCATTCTTCAGCCCCGATGTCGGTCGGCCCTCCATCCCGATCGAGACCTACCTGCGCATGATGTTCTTGCGCTTTCGCTATCGGCTCGGCTTCGAGACTCTCTGCGGCGAGGTGACCGACTCGCTCACGTGGCGGCGGTTCTGCCGCATCGGGCTCACCGATTCGGTCCCTGATCCATCCACGCTGATGAAGATCACCACGCGTTGTGGCGATTCGACGGTGGCGGCGTTGAACCAGAGGATGCTCGAGAAGGCCAACGCGGCGCATCTCGTCAAGCTGGACAAGGTGCGGGCCGACACGACCGTGATCCCGGCCAATGTGGCCTATCCGACCGACTCGGGGTTGCTGGCCAAAGGAGTGGCCAAGCTGACCAAGACCGTCGGGGCCATCAAGGCCGCCGGGCTGGCAAGGAGAACCCGCTTTCGGGACCGCACCCGATCGGTGCGCAAGCGAGCCCATCAGATCGCGGCCTGGCTGCGCCGGCGCAGTGGCGAGGCCAAAGACGAAGTACTGACGCTCACCGGCGAGTTGGCCACGATTGCCGACGCAACCATCAAAGAGGCCCAGAATGTGGCCGTCAATGCCCGCCGGGCACTGCGCCGGGCCGGAGCACGATCCTCTGGCAAGGCGACCTCCCTCGTCGCCGAACTCGAGCGCACCATCGGCGTCCTCGAAACAATCGTCGCCCAGACCCGCACACGAATCGCCGGAGAAGTCCCCGACGGCGCCACTCGGGTGGTGTCGCTGCACGACACCGAGGCCCGGCCCATCGCCAAGGGCCGGCTCGGGCGTCCGGTCGAGTTCGGCTTCAAGGGCCAAGTCATCGACAACACCGACGGCATCGTGCTCGACCACTGCGTCGAGATGGGCAACCCGCACGACGCTCGAATGCTGGCGCCCGCCATTGCCCGCATCAAGAATCTCTTCGCCAAGGCGCCCAAGAACGCCACGGCCGACCGGGGCTATGGGGAGGCGAAGGTGGAGGCCGAGCTGGAGTCCCTCGGGGTCAAGTATGTGGCCATCCCGAGGAAGGGTCGTCCCGGTGCGCAACGACAAGGCGTCGAGTCCTCTCGCCGCTTCCGAAAACTGGTCAAGTGGCGCACCGGCTCCGAGGGTCGCATCTCCTATCTCAAGCACTCTTGGGGTTGGGAGCGCACCATGCTCGATGGGATCGACGGGGCGCGCACCTGGTGCGGCTGGGGCATCTTGGCCCACAATGCCACCAAGATCGCCGTCCTCGCCGACGAACGCGAAATGAAGAGCACTGTCGCCACGACGGCCGAGAATCGGTCGACGACCACCAAAAGACCATCCGGACGACCCCCGCCGCAGCCCGAGAAGACCCCGGCCTGATCCCGCTTCGATCCTCTCCCGTCGCGCCCCGAACCCCGAAACATCGGGAAAATGGGGTCAAAAGCGACCGGAGAGGCCGGAGCGGGAGCCCATGGGGCACCTCGGCGGTCACTGAGGAGGAGTGGCCATCGGGAGCCGTTAAGGGTTTTTCAGGGCGAAGTACTTAGGGTTCTCAGGATCGTCCCTGCCAGGACCCGAAGACTCGCTTTGTAACCCCTGAACAGGGACTTCTTCCAAGAATTTTGGTCGCTAGGAGACCCGAACCTCCGACCTCAGCCGTGTGAATCCGTCCTGGGTGCTTTCGCTGACCCGGGGTTACCAACGAAATCCCAGTTCAGAGGGCAAATGACCTCTCCACTGGTAACCGCTGAAACGCGCTGTTTTCCGCTGATCGCGCACGTAGCGCGCACGCCGGGCGGCGCTTGACAGCGGCAGCAGGGGGTAATCCCGGGTGCCCTAGTGGATCCCCCTGATGGCTTGCTATCACGATGGCATGGGAAAGAAGACGACGACTGTCCGGTTGCCCGAAGAACTAGCCGACAGTGTCGAGGTCGTCGCCCGAGGCCGGGGTATCAGCGTCAATGCCTTGGTCGTTGAGGCTCTGCTCGCCGAGGTAGAAACGGTCAAGCAGGACGACCATTTCATGGCGACGCTGCGCAAGGTAACCGAACGCGACAAGGAAATCCTCGACCGTTTGGCTCAGTGAGGTATTTGAGTCTGGCAGAAGCACTCGCAGTAGCCGAAGCCGTGACGGGGATCGAGGTCGCTGTCCACGCTCGGGGTTCTCGCATCAACCTTCTCGATTCCGCCCGTCACGCACCCCACGCATCGTTTGGCGGACACGGCATTCTACTCCGAGTTCCTCGATCAGGCAGCCGTGCTTGCGATGCGCATCTCTCGGAATCACCCCCTTCTCGACGGAAACAAGCGCCTTGCCTGGGGCTGCCTCACCATGTTCTGCGCCCTCAACGGGCACGACCCTATATGTTCCGACAGAGGAGGCCGTCAGGGCGATGCTCTCCGTGGCAGCCGGCGACTCGGATGAAGCAGGGTTGGCCCAATGGCTCGCCGTGTGGGTTGATCGAGAAGCCTGAAGACATGCGCCCCAGGCCGGCGCAAGAGGACGCTTTCGGCGACGGTAAGACCAATCAGTGACAGTGATCCGGAGGGGCCGCTGCACCCTCGTCCGCCACTCCCAGATCGTCCGAGTACCCGGCTTCGAGCCGTGGCCATTGCGAGGTGGGACGACCGCCTGGCCACTCCCATAGGGGCGGCCACTCGGGAGCCCCGCCCAGGGTCCGGGTCGCGTGCCCGCGCCGCGGCCAGCCCACAGGCGAGTCCTCCCAGTCCTCCTGCCTACCGAACACGGTGAGGTCCATAAGCGCGTAGCTGTAGTCCAGCACCTCGGCACCACGGCGCCTGGTCCAGTACGTCTCGAAGACCTGGTCGCCATCTCGCAGGTAGCACACCAGGTGGAACAGACCGTGCTCGCGGTCGACGAGGAGCGTGTCAAGTGAGGGCTGGGCCGAGTACCACGGCATGTTCCAGCCCATGAAGGTGCGGTAGCGGAGGCTCTCGTCGTATGACATCTGCGCATCGCCTGGGCCGTAGGCAGTGTTCCGCCCCTGGCAGAGCACTGCGAAGGTGATGTCGCGAGAGTGCAGGTACGCAAGCTCACCCACATGACTCATCACCCACGTGCAGCCCTCGCACTGCTCGGAGGCAGCTCGGCCCGGCCACCACATGAAGTAGTAGGCAATGAGCTGACGCCGGCCTTCGAACGCGTCGAGCAACGTCACTGGTCCGTGCGGTCCGAGCAACGGGCTGTCTGCGGCCACCTCGACCATCGGCAGTCGGCGCCGGGCGGCGGCGATCGCGTCCCTTTCACGGGTGTGCGCCTTCTCCCTCGCCCGCAGCGCCTCCAGTTGCTCGTGGAACATCGAGCGGTCGACCACCGTTGGCAGAGGTCTATTCTCATCCTGGGACATCGGCACCTCGCCTGATCGTCTCCTCTCGGCTGTGGGTTGGTACCCACGACGGTAGCGACGATCGGCGATGTCGCGTGAACAGAGTCTTGCCGATCCTGACCACAATCCCCGAAGGCCGAAGTGCGTTCGGGGCGCACCTTGGGATCTTGGCCGTCGCACATTTGGGGGCACTTGACGCGCTCCCGGGTCGGGTCAACAAGACGGTCCGTCCACGTCGGAGCGACAGGCTCAAAGCTGGCGATCGAAAACCGGATCATCAGCGATAGACGCCGGCGGCTTCGAACCGGAGCGTCACTTGATGCAAAGGATCGTTGCGGGTATCCAGGCAGGTGAACGGCTGGCTCTTGACTATTACGACTTCCGTAATAGGATGCAAAAAGAGCGAGCGATTGGACATTAATGGCGTCAAAACGATTGGGGCGAACGCAGGACGCCACCATCCTGGTTCTCACCAGTCTCTCCGGCGGACCGAAGCATGGGTACGCCATCATCAAGGACATCGAGGTGATCAGCGGTGTTTCCTTCGGGCCTGGCACGCTTTATGGAGTTCTCGCTCGCCTAGAGGACGAGGGGTTGATCGAGACGATGGCCGCCGAGGGGCCTCGACGTCCGTATCGGATAACGGCAACTGGAGCGACGGCACTCCGACAACGGCTCGAAGCCAATGTGGTGATCGCTCAGGTCGGTTTTAGGCGCCTAGGGACACTCGGCGTATGAGACGCGATGCTGTTATCGAACAGGTCCTTCGGTGCTACCCCACGTGGTGGCGAGCAAGGTTCGAACAAGAAGTGCGGTCCGTGGCTGAAGATCTCCTCGCCGAGGGCCGTTCGCCCCTCGCGGTCTCCCTCAACCTGTTGTGGGGGGCAGTTCGAACCCGGGCCCAGGCGACAGCCATGCCCAGGATCTATGAGCTCTGGGCGGTACGCACTAGGATCTCCATTGCCGCTGCGACGTTGCCGGCACTCCTCATGGCTCCACTGCTCCTGGTCGCAATGGGCAATTCGTCGCTTCACTCATCGGCCGGCCGAGTCATACCCCCTTCGCTTCCCTTTTTCGGAGCTGGTGGTACCGATCTCCTGATCAATAGCAAGCAGGGATTCGTTGCGGCGCCACCCTTGGCACCCGCAGTATCAATAGTGAACGACGCCGCATTCGCCATCCTCGTTCTGTTATTGGTCACCTTTTTGGTTCTGATCGGCGGTTGGAGCAGTCTGACCGGTGCGATCAGGCGGTCAGCCACTCCACACCGCCGATCGGTAGTCCTTTTGGCATGCGCACCAGTCTTCTCACTCTTGGCTGACGTGGCCTTGATCATCGCCCAGGACCACGAACGCCCGACCCGCTACACGGGGTATCGATCCGTCAATGGGAATCCCCATGCCGTACTTGTTCTCGGCACCGTTCTCTCCATCGTCGCCGTAGTGGGATGGCTGGTCTCGATCCTCTGCGTGGCGCTCGCAGCCCGACGGGCCGAGGTCGCACCTTCGGATCTTCGGTACGGCCGGACCGTGTCAATTATCGTCGCCGGACTTCTCACGCTCCTCCTCGCCGCATATTTGTGTTGGGGTATCGGGCTCGCCATGCAAACCCATCAAGCGGCACATGGGAATTTCACCACTCTCGTCAATTCTCAGCAAGACCTCTGGGTGCCTATGGTCGTCGTACTTTCGGGAGCGGTGATTCTTTCGACGATTTGTGCAGCGACGGCACGAAGGTCCTACAGGGTGATTTCCTTGATCACGGCTTGAAGTATCCGCAGATCGATCGGCTACCCAATGCAGGGTCGCGGGGCTGCGCCGTTCTATCTGGACCACGCCCCAGGATCTACGGGTTCAAATAGCCGAGTGGTGCGACTCTCCCGGCGTACGAGGACACTTTTGTTCGAGGACTTGCCCGCGTGTCTTGGGGCACCCGTTCGGGCACCTACGCCACCGAGAAGTCGCTCTGAAGAATGGTCTGTCGAGGGACAGTCCAACCGCTCGCGCGGAGCAAGCACTCGGCCGTCCGGCCCAGATGATCATGTCCTGGGCCCGGCCGATCAGGGCATCCGGCCGACTCGCTCGGCCGACTGCCCGGGGTGACGACCACTCCGATAGCAGCCGGGCCGGCCAGCCCTACTCTCGCAGTTCTCCAGGTTCGATAAGACCGCTTTCGTAAGCAAAGATGACCGCTTGCATTCGGTCCCGGAGACCCAGCTTGGTGAGCACACTCGAAACGTGGGTCTTGATGGTTCCCTCCCCGAGGAACAAATGGGCTGCCAGCTCCGAGTTGCTCTTTCCGGTGGCGAGTAACCGCAGGACTTCTGTCTCCCGCTCAGTGAGCCGCCCAAGTTCGTTTTCGTCAATGCGGCGTGACTGGCGCTGGGCAAACCCTTTGATCACCGTGCGCGTCACCGAAGGTGCAAGTAACGCATCACCCGCGGCGACCACACGGACTGCGTGCACGAGATCTTCGGGAGGAGAGTTCTTGAGTAGGAACCCGCTCGCGCCAGCACGAAGCGCCTCAAAGACATAGTCATCGCGCTCGAAGGTTGTCAAGATGATGATCCGGCTCGGAATGCTCGCTTCCCCCACAATCCGACCGGTTGCCTCCAGGCCGTCCATTATGGGCATCTGGACGTCCATGAGAACGACATCGGGTCGTGCCGAGCGCACCAGCGAAATCGCCTCTCTCCCGTCCCCCGCCTCGCCGACAACCTCGATGTCATCCTCGCTTTCGAGGATCATCTTGAAGCCAGTCCTTATCAGCGCTTGGTCATCGACCAGCGCAACTCTGACCCTCATGCAGCATCAGTGGCCAGTGGGAAGACCGCGTGGACGGCAAACCCACCTCCGGGGCGAGGGTCGGCACACAGGTGACCACCGTGAAGAGCCGCACGCTCGCGCATACCGATCAGCCCGTGCCCGGGCGGGCCGCCGACCCCTTCTGACTCCGATTCCGGTCCGTCATCGACAATCTCGACCTCGAGCTCGGTGAGCCGGTAGAGCAGCCCAACGTGCGCTGTTGAGGCCTGGGAGTGCTTGCGAACGTTGGTCAGCGCCTCTTGAATGATCCGGTAGGCGGAAACTTCGAGGGTCGCAGACAGAGGTCGTGCGTCGCCACTGATCGTCAGACGTACGGTGAGGTCCGCCTCGTGGGCATCGTCGACCAAATCCCCAAGTTGAGCAAGGCTCGGCTGGGGTGAAAGCTCGTCGGAGTCGCCGGCGCGACGAAGAAAACCCAGGAGGCGGTGGAGTTCTGAGACTGCCCGGCGACTGGAGTGTTCGATGGAGCTCAGCGCCTCAGCCGCACGGTGCGGATCTCGATTCATGACCTTGCGCGCTCCGGCTGCCTGTACACCCATCACGCTCACGTGGTGCGCCACCACATCGTGCAGCTCGCGAGCGATCCGGACCCGTTCTGCGAACACTGCCTGACGGGCGTTTTCCTCGCGTTCCCTCTGAAGTTCGACGGCCTGAGCGGCGAGCGTTCGTTGACGATCCCGCAAGGACCAAATCGCAGCTCCGAGCATCCAAGGCAGCGAGAGGACGACCAGGTTGTACAAGAGGTCAAAACTTCGTACTAGAGGCGCTGCCCCCGGTGGCCCAGGGAAGAACAGTTCGTGAGTGAGTTCGGCCACGATGGCGAAGTAGCACAGGGCAAGGAACGGGGTCCGAAATCGCCGATTGCCATACACAGCGACGCTGTAGAACATCAACCACAGTGCCAGCAACGTGATGTTGGCCTCGGGTACGTGGACAACAACCCGGGCCGTCAGGAAAGCTGCAACGACGACGAGGCCGACCGAGAACGGAAAGCGCCGTCGCAACGCCAAAGGGAGCGTGAGGGCCAACATCGAAGCGACCACGGCGACCGTGAACCCGTGGCTGTAGTTGGGATCATTCGGGGGGAGGGCGCCGTAGGTGGCGTTCAGTGAGACGAGGGCTGCCAGAGCAAGCGTGCAGGCAACAGCCGTGTCGACCGTTAGCGGATGGCGCTGTAGGGAGGACCACGCTGTTTTTGACGCGTCGCTCACCCTAACGACCGTAATCGAGAACGGATTCCTTCTCATCGCCCATGAGACAGAGATCAGTCCGTCAATCTCTGTCGAACGACTGACCAGCAAACCTGTCTCACCCCTGAGGCGGGATCGGACCCATGGGCGCAGTGTGGCGGCATGACTTCAACACTGAAGGGTTTCACGAGTCCGGAGGTTCAGGAATGAGCATTTTACTGATCGTTTGCATCATCGGTCTGGTTGTCAGTTTCGCCCTCAAGCTTCGTCGGGGCACGTTCTTCTTCTGGAATGCCAAGAAGGGCGCTCCGACCACCTCCCCCGATGAGAGGGACCAGAATGACCGTTGGTAATAGTGCACCTGACCTGAGCGTCAGCGAGCCGGCGTCCGAGACGCTTGCCGTCCAGCTTCGAGGGGTCCACAAGTCGTTCGGTTCTGTCAAAGCCGTACGCGGCGTCGACCTGACCATGCGTTCCGGTGAGGTCGTCGCGTTCCTCGGACCCAACGGTGCCGGGAAGACCTCGACGATCGACATGATCTTGGGCCTCTCCCAACCCAGCAGCGGAGACGTCACCGTCTACGGCATGGCACCGCGGCGTGCGGTCACCAAGGGCCTGATCTCTGCCGTCATGCAGACCGGTGGGCTCCTCAAGGACCTCACTGTGCGTGAAACCGTGCAGTACACGTCCAACCTGTTTGCCATGAGTCGGCCGATCGAGGAGGTTCTCAAGCGAGCAGGAATCACGCCCATTGCGGATCGCCTGGTGGGAAAGTGCTCCGGAGGGGAACAGCAGCGCCTCCGCTTTGCCATGGCGCTGATACCCGATCCGGAACTCCTCCTCCTCGACGAGCCGACCCAAGGCATGGATGTCGAGGGCCGACGCGACTTCTGGCAGGCGATCCGCCACGACGCCGACTTGGGCCGGACCATCGTCTTCGCCACGCACTACCTCGAAGAGGCCGATGCCTACGCCGACCGAATCGTGCTTATCAGTAAGGGCAGGATTGTCGCAGACGGCACTGCCACCGAGGTCAAGGCTCTGGCCTCAGGTCGGACCATACGGGCGACTTTGTTCCATGCGGACGAAGGATCGCTGCGCGCGATGCCGGGAGTGGACGAGGTGGAGATCCGTGGCGAAACGGTCTACATCCATTCGGGTGACACCGACTCGGTGGCGCGACGACTTTTGAACGAGACCACAGCCCATGACATCGAGATCACTTCGCGCGGTCTCGAAGATGCGTTCCTTGCTCTGACTACTAATGGCTCCGATAGAGCCGACTTCGACGGAAGGGTGGCACAGTGACCCCACAAATGAGTCTCGCCGAAGCCCTGGGGCGCCCTGCGCCTCCACTGGGAGGCTTCAGGCTTGCCGTTGTTCGCTTGGAGATCCGCCGCCTCATGCGCAATCGTCGAACGATGATGCTCGCCATCGCCATGCCGATCATTCTCTTCTTGGCGTTCGGACGCAACAGCGCCTACGTGCACCAGAGTGCCGGGCGGGGCAACGTAACGGCATTCGAGCTGATCAGCATCGCTCTGTTCGGTGCGGTCTTCGCCACGGCCACGGGTGGCGCCATGGTGTCGATCGAACGGGCGCTGGGATGGAGTCGGCAACTTCGAGTGACGCCGCTCTCGCCCGTGGCCTACGTCGTCATCAAGATGCTGACATCCCTCACCTTGGCTGCGGGCGCCGTGGGTGCTGTGTACTTGTTCGGCGCGGTCACCAACCAGGTGTCCATGCCCGCCTATCTGTGGGTCGTCACCGGCGTCTGTGTGTGGGTTGGATCGCTCTTGTTCTCCGCCCTCGGGCTGTTCATCGGGTATTTGCTGCCCTCCGAAAACGTCACGCAGATCATCTCCCTCGTCTTGATGCTGTGTGCTTTTGCCGGAGGCTTGTTCGTTCCGGTCAGCCATTTCCCGGGCACCGACGCCACGTTGGCCAAGGTCACCCCGTTGTACGGGCTCAACGAGCTCGTTCACTACCCCTTGGTCGGGGGTCAGTTCGATTGGGCGTGGGTGCTCAACCTTGCCCTATGGCTGGGTGCATTCGTGTTCGGGGCCGTGTGGCAGTTCCGCCGTGACACCGCTCGAGTGTGAGATGCGGCGCACGGCCGATTGCGGTGTTCACGACAGTGCCCATCGGGCCGTTTCCCGGCAGGCAACTGTCGCGAGCACAGGGATCTACAGACTGCTCCTCAAGGGCCGAAGATCACCGCTGCGCCTGTCGCCCCGGGGAGGAGAGGTCCGCAAGCGTCGCGCTGCCGGCGTAGCCCAAAATGTGCCCATTTTCGGGCCCGGCTGGTAGCTCCATGGTGCCGTAGGGGGTGGGGTGGGTAAAGGGGACACATCGAGAACCATCGCGTCGACTACCAGCCCCAACCCCACCCTTAAAGAAATGAGTCAGTGGAGCAATCGACCCCGCACCATTGAGCAGGCGGATCCCAACGGGGGCCCCACCAGGGGACTCAACGGTTCGCCCAATCGAAAAATCGTGTCCGATGGGTCCTTATAGGAACGGCAGCCCTCCTGGTCGTGAAGGCCGGTTGGAGGCGGCGAGGTGCTCTTTCGGGTCATGGTAGGTGCGGGAGCGCTAATCGCCGGACTTCTCACAGGCACCGCGCGTGCAACGATCCGACCAGCCACTGTCGCTGCGTGGTTCGGGCTCGCTCTGTTCGTGGGAGGTATCTTGCTGCGGTTCTGGAGCATTCATACACTGGGCTGATACTTCACCCTCACCGTCCAGTCGAGTGGCGATCAGCCAGTGATTACGAACGGTCCGTACCGGTTGCTCCGTCATCCGAGCTACGCCGGGCTCCTGCTCATCGTCATGGCGGTGGGTTTGCTAATCGGGAACTGGTGGTCGCTCCTTTGCCTCACCGTCGCGATGGCGGGCGCACTCGTGTTTCGCATCGGTATAGAGGAACGGGCGCTGATGCACCGCGTCGATGACAGCTATGGCATCTACGCGGCCACCCGCAAGAGACTGGTGCCCTTCATCTGGTGAACGCGCCACCGTTCACCGGCGGGGAATAGTCGCGAGCGCTGACCTCTGCGGACCGCTTCTCGAGGGCCGAAAAGTCAGCGCGACCGACTGCCATTTCGTGGCGGAGAAGTTCGCAGACGTCCCACCCCTCGGGTAGCGCAAAACGTGCGCTTCGTCCGACCGTGCGGGTAGCACCATAGTGCGATTACATGGGTGATATCGGGCTACCTAAAGCCACGACCACCAAAGCAGCCCAGCTCCTCGGCAAGATCTTGAAGGCCGCCGTCCAGGCCGGGTTGCTGCTCAAGTCGCCCGGGGACGGCGTGCGGCTCCCTCGCATCGAGCGGACGGAGATGCGGTTCCTCGATGACACCGAAGTGAGGGCGTTGGCCGGTGCCATCGATCCCCGCTACAAGGCGGCCTTGCTCCTGGCCGCCTTCGGCGGGTTGCGGGCCGGTGAGCTCTTCGGGTTGCGGGCCAAGCGAGTCGACCCGTTGCGGCGCACCGTCACGATTGCCGAGACACTGGTCGACGTCGGCGGCCATCCGCACTTCGGCCCGCCCAAGACGAGGGCGGGGCATCGCACCATCCCGCTCCCCCGGGTCGCCACCGAACCGTTGGCCGAGCAGCTCGCCGACTACGGGCGCGAGCCGGACGATCTCGTCTTCACCGCCCCCGAAGGGGGTCCGATGCAACTCAACGTGTGGCGGCGACGGTTCTGGGCCTCCGCCGTCCGGGGGGCCGGTCTCGATCACCTCCGTCCGCACGACCTCCGGCATACCGCGGTCGCGCACTGGATTGCTGCGGGAGCCAACCCCAAGGAGGCGGCGACCCGGGCCGGGCACACGTCGGTCAGCTTCACGCTCGACCGCTACGGACACCTCTTCCCGGGCTCCGAACAACGGCTGAACGACGCCCTCGATCTGCTGGCCGACGGGGCGTCCAATGATGCGGTCGACGTCGACGACGAACCGCCGGAGGAGCCGAATGGACCCGAACGTGAGTTACGTGCGCGCCAAAACCCGATTTTGATCGCGCACGTAGCGCGCACGCCGGAGTCGGACAACGTGTCCGATGCGGAGGCCCAAGCCCCTGACCAGGGAAAAGAGGGTGGGCGCTACGGCGATCGAACCCACGACCTCGGCCGTGTGAAGGCTGCGGCCGCAAGAGCGCATCGAGCCACGACCTCCGGCGTGGTTCTGTAACTCGGTCCCTCGGCGGTGTCGCGCCATAAATGCCGCACCTACCCGGCCGCGTAAGCCCAGGTCTCTGACCACTCAACTAAGCGACTCGACCAGCGCCGAGGTCGATGTAGAGACTTCGTGCCATGTCCGCCTCAATAAAGGCGAGGAGGCGCGTTGCGTGCGTCTTGGTCGAGAGTCCACCTTCAACCCTGCTCGCACGGTCAAGAAGCGAGCGAGTCGGAGCAGACGGCGATCAAACGACACCACCGAAGTTCTTGACAACGGGCGACTGGAAATCCAGGTTACTCAACGATGCGGATCCTTCCGATGAGCACCTCCTCACGTTGTCCGGTGCCGTCCAGCTGCCGCAAGCGAGCCTGACCGTCGGACGAGTAGGGCGAACATCTGCCTTGGCTCGTGTGAATAACAATCTGGGGCGGCGAACGCGAGCGCCCCCGACCACCAAGATGACGACGAGGTAGACTTTCGACGTGACCCGCCAGCGGATGTGGAAAGTTCTGTCAGCCGGCATTGGCATGCTGTGCGGGATGCTCGCCAAGAGGTTGCTGAGGACCGGATACCAATTAGTCCGCAGGGACGCCACCGCCCCCTCGCCGTTCGACCCCACCAACGTCGGCTTCTCATGGATCAACGCCCTAGGGTGGGCGATCGCGGTTGGCATTGGCCTCGGTATGGCGAGGGTGGTGAGCAACCGTATCGCTGCCATGAGTTGGGAAGCCGCCACGGGGACCCTCCCTCCAGGAGTTGTCGAGGAGCCAACGGTCACCTGACCTCGGAGGGCTGTAGCTAGTGGACAGCGGGCACTACCCTCAGAGTGATGAGCCGAGTCTGCGATGCCCCCTCCAGGACACAAGTAGACGCGCCCAGAATGTCGAAGGGCTATTTACGGAAGTACTGAATGTGCCGATATCGTCACCCAACCGAGTTGGCCGTTGGCCCGCGGAGACTCCAAACCTCCGAAGAGTGGGTGTCATGCAAGAGCAAAGGTACGATTGCAAAGTGGCACCTGCCTGAGCGAAACGAGGGGGTCGCACAGACGGTTCGCAGGCTCCGCCCGCGCGGAAACTGATGCAGTTCGTAGACCAGAGCCTTCGGGATCCCAGGTGATTCACGGCACCGATCTGGAAGGATTGGGAAGTGAAGCTTCGGTTGGGAGTTGCCCTATGGATCCTGTCTTGGGTTCCCTATGGCCTCATTCTCGGCTTGTCCGGCGCATGGCTCACTGTGGCGTGGGCTGTAGAGATTGCTATGGGAATCGTTGGTCTGGCGCTCTCCGGGACGGAGTTTGCCCGTGCCGTTAAGGACAGAGGTTGGAGGGGTGCTCCCGCCGTTGCCTGGCGCGCCATGCTTCGTGGCAAGAACGTAGACACCGCGCAGTAGGCGTCGGGGAGACGTCGCCACCCGAGCTCCCGGCAGCTTCGCGGCCGTAGTCATCGAACGCCTGCTTCTGCTGGGTGGCCTCTTGGATCTTGCGCTCCTGCAAGAAGTACAGCACGCCGGAGGAATAGATAAGGGGTAGAGCTCTCAGGTTCATCCCAGCCGCACTGGTCGGTCAGCCTTTCGTCGATGACGCGTCGATTCGCTGCGTGAACTCTTCCAACGACACCTTTTTCGGGACGACATGTGCACGGTCCTCCTTGGCCACGGCTACTGGGCCATTGGCTGTAGGCGAGAAGTTCGAGCGGAGCGTGACAGCAGAGCACCCGAGCCACGTCGATGCTTGGAGCACTCCAATTGCAATCCTGTGCCAAAGCGGTACCGTTAGGTGAGGCAGTGACTTCCTTGGTAACAAGGTCGTCTGTTTGGCCGGGCAGCCTCAGAAGAGCACTCTTCTGGACACCAGGGAGGATTCCCGTGGCTCAGATTGAAGGGGCTAAGGACACTGAAGTCGGAGTCGCGTCCTGCGGTTTCGGCCTCACGACTGTCACCTCACTGATCGTCGACCCCATCGTCGAGGTCGGCAGCGTGAAGACGCCCACCTCGATATCGGGCTACGGGCCCTTCATCTTGTTCTCCGTGGGCCTGGCCACGCTCGGCTCATGACCCAGGTCGCCTCCGGTCAGAGCGCAACGTCGGGACGCGCAGTGCTCTGGTACGCCCTCGACGGCAGCGAAGTGGCATCGGCGCTCGGAGTGGACGCCGCGACAGGCCTCAGTGCAGAGCGGGCCGCTGCATTGTTGGCTGCGCACGGGCCCAACGCGCTACCCGAGGAGAAGTCCAAGCCAAGCTGGCTGCGCTTCATCGACCAGTACCGCACCTACATGCAGCTGATCCTCATCGGCGCGGCGATCGTGTCGGCCGCGGTCGGCGAGTGGAACACCGCCATCTTGCTCATCGCGCTCACCCTCCTCAACGCGGTGGTGGGCTTGCGCCAAGAGGGCAAGGCGGAGAGCGCCATGAACGCGCTCAAGTCGATGATGAAAATCACCGCCCGGGTGCGCCGAGGTGGGACCGAAGTTGAGACCCCCGCCGAAGAGGTCGTTGTGGGTGATGTCGTCCTTCTGGCCGCGGGCGATGAGGTTCCCGCCGACGGGCGCATCATTGCGGCGACGGCGCTGCAGATCGACGAGTCAGCGCTCACCGGGGAGAGCGTCCCGGCCCAGAAGGAAGCCTCGACGCTCTCAGGGAGTGAGCTTGGACCGGGCGACCAGGTGAACATGGCCTTCATGAATACCCCGGTCACCCACGGCAGCGGCGTGATGATCGTCACTGCAACCGCGGCGGAGTCCGAGATGGGGAAGATCTCCGGGATGCTTTCGGCCACCGAGGCCGAGCAGTCGCCGCTCACCAAAGAGCTGAACACCCTCACCCTGTGGATCGTGGCGGCCGCGGGCTTGACGATGGTGGTGATGTTCATCTTGGGGCGAGCTCGTCATGAGGCGTGGGACGTCCTCTTCGTCGCCGCCATCTCGCTCGCCATCGCTGCCATCCCTGAGGCGTTGCCGACAGTGACCCAGGTCATCCTCTCGCTCGGCAGCGTCGAGCTCGCCAAACGCAACGCCTTGGTCAAAGAGCTCCCTGCGGTCGAGACGCTCGGTTTCACCTCGGCGATCAACACGGACAAGACGGGCACGTTGACCTTGAATCAGATGACGGCCGTCGAGGTGCTCGACCCGGCCGACCGCTACACCATCACCGGCTCGGGGTACAGCCTCGAGGGCCATGTGGAGCACGTGGCCGGAAAGAGGGACACGATCGAAGGGGCGATTTTGCCGTTCCTCATTGCCAACGACGCCACGCTGGTCCATGGAGAGGTAGTGGGAGATCCGACCGAGGGGGCCCTGCTCGTGCTCGGTCACAAGGCCGGGGTCGACATTGAGGCGCACCCGCGAGGAGTTGCCTCGCTTGGCCACGCTGCCCTTCGACCCCACCTACAAGCTGATGGCCACCTTTCACCAGGTCGACGTCGATGGCCGCCCAGTCGTGCGCTGTTTCGTCAAGGGTGCGGCACCTGCCGTCATGGAACGGGCCACCACCGCGCTCTCGGCGGGGATCTCGATGCCATGGGATGGGGATCTCGCCGGCCGGGCGCAGACAAACGTCGAGCGCATGGCTGGGGCCGGACAGCGGGTGATGGCGGCCGCCCAGCGTGACCTCGACCTCGTCGACTTCGACTCCGAGAGTGACCTGCTTGCCCATATACAAGATCTCCAAATGACCGCCCTGGTCGGAATGGTCGACCCGCCCCGGGCCGAGTCCAAGGCTGCGGTGGCTGAGGCCCAGGCAGCCCACATCCGGGTCCGGATGATCACCGGGGACGACGTCACCACCGGGGCCGCCATTGCCGAGCAGGTCGGGATCGGTGGCGAGGCCATTTTGGGAGCAGAGTTCGCTGCCATGTCTGCCACCGAGCGCCTGGATCGGATCGACGACATCGGCGTCATCGGCCGGGTGGCGCCCGAGCACAAGGTACTGCTCGTCGAGACCCTCAAGGCGAAAGGGCGACGTCGTGGCCATGACCGGCGACGGTGTCAACGACGCTCCGGCGATCAAGGCCGCGGACATCGGGATTGCCATGGGAAGCGGGACCGAGGTGGCGAAGAACGCGGGGCGGATGATCCTCTCCGACGACAACTTTGCCACGATCGTCTATGCGGTCGAACAGGGCCGCAAGATCTTCGACAACCTCACCAAGTACATCCGCTTCGTGCTCGTTCTCCTTGTCGTCTTCGTTCTGACGTTCCTAGGTGCCTCACTCTTCAACATCGCCGCCGGAGCACCCTTCAACCCAGCCCAAGTACTGTGGATCCACTTCTTCGTCAACGCCGCCTTCGGATTCGCCCTCGGGTTCGACCTTGAGACCCCGGGGCTCATGGACCGGGTCCCCAAGCCGAGGGGCGAGTCCGTCCTCACCTCTCGCATGATGGTCACGGTTGGGGCAGCCGGCCTGGTGATCACGATCGGCCTGCTCACGATGATCGAGCTCGGGACAAAGCACTTCCACTCCGAGTCAGTGGGCAACTCCATGGCGTTCACCACATTCGCTCTCTGTCTCGTCGTCGCGGCCCTCGAGTGCCGTTTCGAGACCGGAACCATTCTCACCACCGCCACCTTCGACTCCAAGCAGATGAACCGGGCCATCATCGCCGAGGTCATCCTGGCCGTGTTGACGACACAGATGGATGCCTTGCGCCGCCTGCTCGACACCACCGACATCAACGTGCGTGAGTTCGGCTGGTCGCTCGTCCCCGTCGTCGGCCTCTTCGTCCTGTGGGAGTTGGGCAAGTTCCTGGCCCGCCGCCACGACGCTCACGCCGCCCCGCCCGTCCTCGCCGTGATCCCCGGATCTACGCAGCCATGAGGTCCTGGGCTCCCTTAGGGTCGGTCGTCGAGGTGCCGTCGGGCATCTGGACGGACGCCGGCTTCGTAGTTGCCGGGTGCCGAGATCCAAAGGCCGGATCGGTGAGCACCAGCACCAACGGCGGGGGATCCCACCGCACCGACCACTCCGGCGAAGTCGGCCGGACACCCACTCGATGTTCCGTCAGGCAATGTAGGGCGACGAATCGCGTAACGCCAGAGGGCGGAGAGGGCCAATGACCAAAATGCGACGCAAGGAATACGAAGAGGAACTCCGGCGCCTACAGGTCGAGCTCGTGCAGATGCAGCGTTGGATCGTTCAAGAGCATGCGAAGGTGTGCATCGTATTCGAGGGCCGAGACACAGCGGGAAAGGGCGGCGTCATCAAGCGGCTCACCGAGCGGGTTAGCCCTCGGGTCTTTCGGGTCGTGGCACTGCCTGCCCCGAACGAACGCGAACGCTCGCAAATGTACATCCAGCGCTACATCCCCCACCTCCCCGCCGGCGGTGAGATCGTCATTTTCGATCGAAGCTGGTACAACCGTGCCGGAGTCGAGCCGGTGATGGGATTTTGCACCCCGGAGGAGTCGGCTCGATTTCTCGAGCTCGTCCCCTTCGTCGAGCAGGCCATCATCGACTCAGGCGTGATCTTGCTCAAGTACTGGCTCGAGGTCAGCCAAGAGGAGCAGACGCGTCGCTTGACGGCCCGCATCGACGACGGCCGCAAGACCTGGAAGCTCTCACAAATGGACCTCGACTCCTACAGCCGCTGGTACGACTATTCGAGGGCGCGTGACGCCATGTTCGCCGCCACCGACACCGATACGGCGCCCTGGTACGTGGCCAACTCCGACGATAAACGGAGGGCCCGCCTTAACATCATCAGCCACATCCTCAACCTGGTGCCCTATGAGCGTGAGAAAGAGGTGCACGTCGTCCTGCCGCCCCGGCAGAAGAAGGGCAGCTACCGAGAGCCGCCCGCGCACCGACACGAGGTGCCGTCGCGATTCTGATCCGACATCCACTACGGCAGCTAGCCGAGCGGTGCTCCTTTGGCCAACTGAACCAGGTCGCGCACGTGCACGCCCCGGGACTGACGCCTCAGCGCGATCTCGATGTTGCCTTCGGGGACGAGCATGCGCAGGCCCAAGGGGTGGCTGCGGAACGGTCATGGGCGTCTCGAGTTCGAGGGCCTCGCCATCGATGCCGGCGTACGCCTTGCCCGAGCGCGACCTGATCTCGAACTCCTCACAGCTGAACTCGAAGGCGTGGCCACTACGCGCCCCTTGCCCGGCCAGGGCGAGAGTGACGACCTCGGCCGCCTGCGCGCCCGTCGCTGCGCTCACGGCAAACACACCAAGCTGGCCCGTGTCGAGTCGGAGGCGTTGGGACGTGCTGGGAGACGCGGCGAGCACATAGGGGTCGTTCGACACCATGATGAGAAAGGACCCGTCCACCCCGGTGCCCTCAGGTGTCACGAACGACAGATCAAAGGGCTCCGTGGTCTCGCCCAGCATCTCGGGGAGCAGTCGTCTCGTCGTGGCCGCCTTCGCCTCTCGGTAGCCCTCCTGCTGGACGATGGTGGCGTAGACACCGAGGGAGACGTTGTTGACGAAGAAGCGGTCGTTCACCGTGGCGTAGTCGACCCGGCGCTCGATGGCATCGCGGAAGGCGTACACACTTTGGCGGGGGTTGGCGCGATCGAGCCCGAGGTCGAGGGCGAAGTGGTTTCGGGTCCCCGCGGCCACGCAGACGAACGGGAGATCGTGCTCTACGGCGATGGAGGCGACCAATGCCTGTGAGCCGTCTCCACCGGCCATCCCCAGGCAGTCGGCACCCCGAGCGATGGCGTCTCGGGCAAGCTCGGCCAAATCGAGGCCGTGGTCGAGCATCACGGTCTGCACTCCGAGCGAGGTGGCCAGCTCCACCAATCCGAAGCTTTCGACCTTGCCGCCCCCCGACCACGGGTTGCACAACAGGACCGGATACGAGGGTCGTTTGGCGCGGTGCACTCGGCTGGCGGCGGTGGTGCGCAGACTGGCAGCCAACGCCGCTCGCGCCGCCACAACGGCTATGGCCAGGAGTGCGAGGGAGATGAGGGCTCGGACAAAGGACTCCCAGTCCTCGGACCCGGCCCCCAACAACGCGGCGATCAAGAGGGCGGCACCCAGCAGCGCCCCGATGACGCCATACCAGCGCCGCGGCGGCCGTTTGGAGATGGCCCACCAACCTCCGGCCACGCCCAGAACGAACCCGGCCGCACCGAGCGCCATGTATACGCCATTGCGGACCAAGAAGCCGATTATCGCCACCGCGAGAAGCAAGGGCCGCGAGAAGCGACAGCATGGCGAGAATTCGGGCACGAGCCGGAGAGGTGCGACTCGAGTCAGCCACGTGGCGGCGCCGCCCTCCGGGCCGCAGTGCACGTCGCGGACCCCTGTCGTCGTCTCGTGAGACGGTCGCCGCGTCCTTCGATGCCGCTGCAGTCTGGCCATCACCATGCACCATTCCCTGGTCTTCTCGTTGAGGGCATTGTATGTTCAGGACGAGGGGCGTGACGGGTGAAGATCAGGTGGGGAGCGGGGGCACGGTGGAAGAAGGCCCTTCGGGGATAGCCAGGTGGATACCTGGTCTCAACGCCGTTCGAACCTACGACCGCCGTTGGACGCGCTCGGACCTTGTCGCCGGCGTGGTTCTCGCCGCCATCTTGGTGCCGCAGGGATTGGCCTACGCGGAGCTGGCCGGGCTCCCACCCGTGACAGGCTTGTACACCTCGATCGGGTGCCTCGTCGGCTACGCGGTCTTCGGTCCGTCCAAAATCCTCGTCCTCGGGCCGGACTCGTCGATCTCGCCCTTGATCTTCGCCGCCCTCTTGCCGCTGCTGGCCGCGGGCGGAGACACCCATCGAGCGATCGCGCTGGCCGGGATGCTCGCGATCATCGTTGCTCTTATCGAAATTGGGCTCGGGATCGGCAAGCTCGGGTTCGTGGCTGATCTGCTCTCGAGTGAGGTGCAGGTGGGCTACATGAACGGTCTCGCTATCATCATCATCGTCGGCCAGTTGCCCAAGCTCTTCGGTTTCTCTACCGACGCCGAGGGCTTTGGTCCCGAGCTCAAGGCCTTCGTACTGGGGCTCGACGGCACCGTCGGGGCGGCGCTCGCAGTGGGGCTCGGGGTATTGGCCATCTTGTTGGTGCTGTCCCGATTCACCAAGGCCGTCCCGGCGGTCCTCGTGGGCATCGTGGCGGCGACCGTCATCTCCGCCATCTTCGACCTGCACGCACACGGGGTAGCGACCGTGGGAACACTCCCCAGGGGGGTACCGGCGCCCTCGGTCCCCTGGACGAAGTGGTCGGATGTGGGGCCGTTGATGGTCGCCGCGGTCGGCATCACCCTGGTCTCACTGGCCGACACCATCGCCACCTCCTCGAGTTTCGGAGCCCGCCGAGGGGAAGAGGTGGATCCGAACCAAGAGATGATCGGCATCGGGGCGGCCAACCTGGCCGCGGGCCTGCTCCAGGGCTTCGCGGTATCGACCAGCGGGTCGCGCACGGCGGTCGTCGAGCAGGCGGGGGCCAAATCTCAGCTCGCCTCGTTGGTCGGTGCCGGGATCGTCGTGGCGCTGCTGCTGTTCTTCAACTCCTTGTTGGCCGACCTCCCGCAGTCGGCTCTGGCCGCGGTGCTGATCGCGGCTGCACTGTCCCTGCTCGACCTCGGAGCCTTGGTCCGTTACTACAGGGTGCGCAAGAGCGCCCTGATCCTCTCGTTGGTCGCCAGCGTCGGCGTGATCGTGCTCGGCGTCCTGCCAGGGATCGTCCTTGCCATTGCCCTTGCGGTGCTGCTGTTCTTCCGCCGCAGCTGGCAGCCCCACGGCGCCGTTCTTGGTCACGTAGAGGAACTGGGAGGGTGGCACAACGTCGAGCGGCACCCCGATGCCCGAGAACTTCCAGGGATCGTCGTCTACCGCTGGGAAGCACCCTTGTTCTTCGCCAACGGCCCAGCCTTCCGCACCCAGGTCCACCACGTCGTCGCTGAGCGCCACGCGATGTGGGTCGTCGTCCAATGCGAGGCGATGACCGACATCGATGTCTCAGCGGCGAGGATGCTCGAGCAACTCGATCGGGAGCTCAACGCCACGGGCGTCCACATGGCCTTCGCCGAGATGCGCTTCCGGCTTCAAGATCTCGTGCGTCGCTACGGACTCTTCGAGACGCTCGATCGTGACCGCTTCTATCCGACGCTCGAAACGGCCATCGCTGCAATCGGGGAAGCGTCGACGAGCGAGGTCTACGAGTCTACCCGACTCGCGGGATCGAACGCTCGGCACCGACCCAAACGCGCCACCTCTCCACGGCATCGGGATGGCAGTTCTCGTGATTACCCGACTTGGCTTAAAGGAGCTGCGGACCGCTGCTCGTTGTGTTCGCCACGCTCGCGGTCGACGGAGGCTGGGAACCGGCAAGGAGGGCGATTCCGCCTATGGCTATGGCCAATCCGACGTAGGCCGAGCCAACGTGTGCGCCACCACTCTTCGAGAGGGTCTCCCCGAAGAGGACAATGCCAAGAACGACGCTGGCGAACAACGAAACCGAGTTGCTCGAGGCCAGTGCCGGCGCCAGCACGCCGGTTTTCAATGCTGACTGTTGCAGGGCAAAGCCTGCGAGTGCCGAGAAAATCAGCACGTACACGGGCCAACTTGTGAGCAGGGCGAGCACTCCACTTCCGATCTCGGAGACAAAGGTCTTTGTGACGGCGGCCTGGAGACCAAAGGCCAAGCCAGCTGCCGAACCGAGCGTGAGCGCCTTGGCTGCGCCGCTGAACCGAACCCCAACACCAGTGAGTGTCAGGGCCAAAGCGAGTGTCACCAAGCACGAGGTCCACCACGCCGCCGCGCTGGCCTGGGAGGAGCCGCCTTGTGGCTGGCCGGCCGAGAGGAAGAACACAATGCCGGCCAAAGTCAGGAGGGCCCCGGTCATTTCGCGTCGGCCGATATTCTGGTGGGTGAGCCACATCCCGAGAGGGAGTGCGATCACCAGGCTGAGCGCAGTGAGGGCCTGAACCACCATGAGCGAGGCTCGATCGAGGGCTGCCGCCTGCAGCACCCACCCCACCGCTTGTGAGATCGCGCCGGCCAGCCAAACCGGCTTGTGCAGGATCTGGACCAGAAACCGCGGATCATCCTCGGCGGCCTCGGTATCGATGGTGCCCTTCTGTTGGAGCACGCTTCCCAACGCGAACGCTACCGCTGCGACGATCGCTAGGGCCTCGCCCACCGGCCTCATCTTAGCGAGATGAAATCCATTCAGCCACGGATCACAAGAGCGCTCGTCGACTCCATCGCCACTGGCGTTGTCGAGCCCAATCCGGGGTGTAGTGACAGTGATCTTTTTTGACTCCGTAGCGATCCGGCTCAATCCTCCGGAGCCGCCTGTATTGCCTCGCCCATCTGAGCCTCCACCGCTCGATGTACGTTTCCGTGAGTCCGGTCCTTGCCGAGCCGATCGAGGAAGCCGTCGCGCAAAAGGACGCTCTCCACTGCCGGCTTGACCCGGGCGAGCCGTAACGCCACGCCCGCCTGGTTGGTCAGGTCGAGAATCTCGCCCATCTTGGCCGATCCCTGGGAATCGATGAAGTCGATTCCTTCGCAGTCGAGCACGATCCCGGCGACGCCGGGCGTCGACAAGGCGACCTCCCGCACCCGGTCCTCGAGGGCGTCCGAGGTGGCGAAGAACAAGCCCCCGTCGAGTCGCAGGATCACTACGCCAGGGAACTGCTCGTCTGTCGGATGCTCGTCGAGTTCGCGGTAGACCTGCGTCCCCCTCTCGCGGGCCAGCAGGGGCATCGGGGGGCGAGTTGCGACTGAGATGAGCCAAAGCAGCGACAGTCCGATTCCGATCATGACGCCCGCGAGAACCCCGAACGCCAGCGTCCCGGCGATGGCCACCACTGCGATCCAGAAGTCGAATCGCTGTACCCGGAATATGCGGCGCATCTCTGGCACGTCCATCATGCCCATGACGACCGCCTCGATGATTAAGGCGGCCAGCACGGGCTTGGGCAGCTTGGAGAACAGCGGCGCCAGTACCAGCAAGGTGAGCAACACGATCACGCCAGAAGTCAAAGAAGCCAGCCCGGTGCGCGCCCCGAATGGTCATTGAGCGAGCCGGGCGACAGGCTCGTAGATACGGGCATACCCTGGAACAAGCCAGCACCGACATTCGACATTCCCTGGGCCACGGACTCCTGGTTGATATCGATGCGGTAGCGGTGCTTGGCCGTGAACGCCCGCGAATCGCCGGCGGTCTGCGAGAACCCGATAAGCACCAACGCCACGGCGGCGATGGCGATAGTGCTGGCATGAGCGCTCACCAACGACCACTTCGGGAGGACCGGGGTTGGGAGCCCTCTGGGCACCTCGCCGACGAGGGCAACCCCGTGGGCACCGAGGTCGAAAATGCGTGACGCCAGAAGCCCCCCAACCACAAGGACCAGGGCACCGGGGATCTTTGGCGTGACAGCCCGTAATCCGAAAATGACCGCGAGCGAGACCACGCCGACAACCAACGTGCTCATACCGGTCTCTCCGAGGGAGCCGAACCACGAGCGCAGTTCTGGACGGATTCGAACCCGAGA
>CAWFTV010000012.1:0-123579 GCA_963818915.1 uncultured Acidimicrobiaceae bacterium
CGCGCCGTTCGTAGTGCAGCGGGCAGGGAGCGGCTGCGCCGCGCCACGCCTCCGATCTGCGCCCGTACCGGAACCGGGCGGTCAACCCAGCGGGGATAGAGCTCGTACTCGATGAGAAGACGGGTGACCGCGGTCGTCATGGCCGAGAGTGAGAACGGCTGCGCCGGGCACGAGTGGCGGCCATGGCCGAAGGCGGTCACCAACTCGACGGCCTCGAGCGCCGACGTATCGGCCAACCGACGCCTGTGCCAAATGGCCGGATCCCACACCTCGAGGCCGGGAGCGGCACTGGCGTTGGTGAGCGGCAGAAGGGTGGCAACGGTGACACCTGGACCGACGTCGTACTGAGTGGCTCCGACATCCAGCGTGACCGGCGCCGTCACATAGCGGGCCATGATGGAGCGCTGGGCCAGCCGGATGGATTCGAGCGCACATGCTTCGGCCAGAGCTTGGTCTCCGGCCCGCACGCGTTCCGCCTCGTCATGATGGGACAGCAGGTCGATGAGACTCCAACCGAGCGCGGCGAACAGGTTGGACATCGATGCGATGTGAATGAGCGCGACATCTCGGGCGACACCGACCCTGGCGTCCTCGATCGGCTCATCGGCCCAGGCCGCAGCCACCCGGGCAAAGAGAGGATGCTCGGGCTCATGGCCCGGCAGGTCACGCAGCGCCTCACCCAGCTCGCCGGTGATCACGGCCAGCGCTTCGTACTCGGCAGCCTTCGACGTGGCGGCTACCTTCGCCATTGCGTCGGGATGCACGAAGGATTCCGAGCCGTCGAGGGCGTCGAAGGCGCGGGCGAGACGATCGAAGCGCTGACCGACGGCCGATCCCGGGCCGCCCCATGAAGCCAGCCCGACCCGGTGGCCCAACCGTCGAGTGAGCTCGAACACCTCGACGTCACCGGCGCGCCCGAGCTCGACGAACGTGTCGTCGAGCGCCCTCTGGACGTTGTGAAGGTAGGTGGCAACGTCCTCACGACCGAACAGCTGGTGCGGGAGGATGCGACGGCCGGCGAACATCTCGTCGGGCAATTTGCGCCGCAACATCCGCCAATCGGCCACACCCTTGCTCGCCCTCTCCTCAGGGAGGGCGTAGAACGACTTCACCCCGACCGCCGAGAACGTAAAGAGATAGCAGTCATCTCCGCTCTCGACGACAAAGGTGTCGCCCCGTGCGCCTCTGGCGTCGGCCAGCGCCGCCACCGGATTTTGGGCCGGCCTGTCCCATGGCATGGCGACCCCGGTCGCCACCGGGGGCATCGGCGAGATTCTCGGCGTGCTCAAGGCTCACCTGTCTACTTGTTCGCGGACATCGACGTTTGTTCGAAGACATCGACGTCGTGGGGCGACACGGGGGCAGCGGGTCCGAAAGGGAGCCGGCCGGACGCCACTACCCTTCCTGATAATGCTGGGGTCGTCACACGTACCTTCGTCTGTCGACCCGGAACGGAGTGCAGCACGTGCAGGAACGACAGATCGGCAACCGACTGGTGAGCGCTATCGGCTTCGGCGAGATGCCCCTCTCGATTGAGGGGCGCCCCGACCGGACCCAAGCCATCAACACGATCCACGCCTCACTCGATGCTGGTGTCACCATCATCGACACGGCGGACGCCTACGCACTGAGCACCGAGGAGCACGGCCACGGAGAGCGGCTGGTCGCCAAGGCGCTGGCGACCTACGGCGGCTCCACCGACCACGTGCTCGTCGCCACCAAGGGAGGGCACCGGCGCCCGGGCGACGGCAGCTGGACCGTCCACGGCGACCCGGCGTACCTGAAGCAGGCCTGCGAGGCCTCGCTGGTGGCGCTCGGCGTCGAGGCGATCGGCCTTTACCAGTACCACCGTCCCGACCCTTCGGTGCCCTACGCCGAGTCGGTGGGCGCCCTGGCCGACCTCCTCGACGCCGGAAAGATACTGATGGCGGGAATCTCCAACGCCACCGTGGCCCAGATCGACGAGGCGCAGGAGGTGCTCGGCGGCCGACTGGTCAGCGTCCAGAACGAGTTCTCGCCCCGGTTCCGCTCCTCCGAGGGGGAGTTGGCCCACTGCGAGCGCATCGGGGTGGCGTTCATTCCCTGGAGCCCGCTCGGCGGGATCCGGCAAGCCGATCGCATTGCGGTCGAGTTCCCGGCCTTCGCCGAGGTGGCCGCGGAAGTAGGTGCGACCCCCGAGCAGGTCACCCTGGCCTGGATGCTGGCGAAGGGAACGCGGGTCGTCCCGATTCCCGGGAGCAGTCGTCCCGCCACGGCCATCGCGTCCGCCGCGGCAGCCGATCTCACGCTCAGCTCCGACCAGGTGGCCCGCCTCGACGCCGCCTGACCGTGGAACAGAAGACCGCCATCCGGTGTTTCACGAGTGGCTGTCGAGTGAAGAGATGGAGTGTGCAATGCCTGCTGTGACCGTTGAGAACAACCTGACGCTGCCGAAGATCGCCGCAGTGGAGCCCGGGGCACAGGTCCGGCGGGTGAAGAGCATCACCGATGCACCTTCGGGCTTCGAGGGCGAGGGATTCCCGGTACGCCGTGCCTTCGCGGGTGCCAGCCTGGCCGACCTCGACCCCTTCATCCACATGGACCAGATGGGCGAGGTGGAGTACGCGCCCGGCGAGCCCAAGGGGACGCCGTGGCATCCCCACCGGGGTTTCGAGACGGTGACCTACATGATCGAGGGCACCTTCGTGCACCAGGACTCGATCGGTGGAGGCGGGACCATCGCCAACGGCGCCACCCAGTGGATGACCGCCGGGTCGGGCATTTTGCACATTGAGCGTCCGCCCGAGCAGCTGATCGCCACCGGGGGGCTCTTCCACGGCATCCAGTTGTGGGTGAATCTCCCCGCCGCCCAGAAGTGGGTCGATCCCCGTTACCAGGACCTCGAAGCCGAGGACACGGTGCTGCTCACCTCACCCGACGGCGGCGCACTGGTGCGGGTGATCGCCGGGGACGTGGCGGGCCAGCACGGTCCGGGTTCCACCTATACGCCGATCTCGTTCGTCCATGCCACCGTGCAACCCGGGGCCGAGCTGGTGCTCCCATGGCCGAGCCGCTTCAATGCACTCGTCTATGTCCTCTCCGGCGCCGGCACGGTCGGCCCCGAGGCACAGCCGTTCCATTCGGGGCAGCTCGTGGTCCACGGCCCCGGCGACGCCATTGCGATCAGGGCGGATCAGGTACAGGAGGCGCGACACCCGGCGCTGGAGGTTCTGGTGCTCGGTGGACAACCGATCGGCGAACCGGTGGCGGCGCACGGGCCGTTCGTGATGAACACCAGGGACGAGTTGGTCAAGGCATTCGAGGACTATCAGGCCGGTCGCCTCGGGACGATTCCCGCCGTCCACGTCGGCAACGCGTAGCGGCCCGGTGGCGCATCCGGCGTGGAGCCCCGACGACATAGGCGACCAGACAGGGCGGGTCGCCCTGGTGACGGGGGCCAACAGCGGCATCGGGTTCGCCACGGCGCGTGCACTGGCCGACCGGGGGGCCCACGTGGTCCTGGCCTGCCGCGACCCGGAGAAGGCCCGCGGCGCGGCGGACGAGATGGAGAGTGATCTCGAGCACTCGTCCATAGAGCTCCTGACGCTGGACCTGGCGGATCTGGTCTCCGTGCGACGGGCGGCCGATCAGTTCGGGCGCGAGCACGCGCGCCTCGACTTCCTCATCAACAACGCCGGCGTCATGGGCACCCCCTACCGGCAGACCCCGGACGGCTTCGAGCTCCAGATGGCGACCAATCATCTGGGCCACTTCGCCTTGACCGGCCTGCTGCTCGACCGGCTCATCACCTCCGGCCGGTCCCGTGTGGTGACGGTGAGCTCGGTGATGCACCGGTTGGGCCACATCGACTTCGACGACGTGGCCGGACTGCACATCCGCAACACATGGTCGCATTACGGGAACTCCAAACTCGCCAATCTCCTCTTTAGCGCAGAGTTGAGCCGACGACTGCAGGAGGCCGGCGAATCTGTCCTGGCGGTGGCCGCCCACCCGGGCTGGACCCGCAGCAACCTGATCGGCAACGGCGCCGCACTCGGAACAGGAAAGGTCCGCGCCAGAGCGGGTCGGGCCTTCGGTACCCTCTTCGGCCAGACCGCGGCCGCCGGGGCGGGGCCGACGTTGTACGCCGCCACCTCACCCGAAGTGCGGTCGGGCCAGTTCATCGGCCCTTCCCATGTGGCGCAGCTCTTCGGAACGCCCACGGTCGTACACCCCAACCGCCGGGCCCAGAACCGCGCCGATGCGGCGCGTCTGTGGGAGATTTCCGAGAAGCTCACCGACGTGCATTACTCATTGCCTGGGCCGGTCTGAACTGGGCCCGTCTGAACTGGGCCGGTCTGAACTGGGCCCGGCTTCACCACGAGACAGCGGGGGCGATGACCCTCCCCGCCCAACGACCCGCCGGATCCTCCGCCAGGTCGCCCCGCCATGAACGCGGCATGCGAGGCGAACCGTTCGGGACGGATCACCCGGCCCAGCGGCACGATCAGCACGGAGCGGGCGCCGCGCAGCCGGAGCGAAGCCGCCGCGCTCTGCGCCCGCGCCCCGCTGACGTAGGTGTCGTCGAGCAGCAGCACCCGCGCCCCTCTCACGCTGGCCCGCCAGGGGTCGGGGACGGCGAACGCGCCCGCATCGGGCCGCATGTGACCGATCACGATCCCCCCTTCGGCGCGCTGCAGCACCCGAGGGGCCCAGGTCGCCCCCGGCCCTACCGAGGACACGCTGAGCGCGCCCAACCCGTCGCACGCCTCGAGGGAGGCCCGGCCGGGCCGGGAGGACGAGGGGACCGGCAGGACGAGATCGATGCCGTCCCCGATCGCTTCAGCCAGGCAGGCCCGGTGCGTGAGGAAGAAGTCGGCGAAGAGACGGCAGACCCGACCGGCGAAGCGCCGACGCGCCTCGTGGACCGGAGCCTCCTTGTAGCCCATCAGCACCGTGTAGAAGGCCCCGGGCACCGGGCACAGATGTGCCGGCATGACGGGCGCCAGTGGTACGCCGAGCCGAGAGGCCACGGTCCGGCAGGCGAAGCAGAGGGCGAAGCGCCGGGTGGTGGGACCGCAACAGATCACGCAGGCGGTGACCTCGGGCGTCCCGGGGATCACGGGCACCCCGGTGGCCCCGGGCGTTCCGTCTGACTCAGGTGCGGGGGGTCGCCTCGTCTCGATGCAAGAGAAAGGTCCCCGTGGCACGGCTCACGAGTGCGCCATCTGGGTCGCGCAACGACGCCTCGCCGTAGGCCACCTGCCGCGCCATGCGCACCACTTCACCCCGGAGGGAGTACGGAGTGCCCCGCAGGGCCGGCCGCATGGTCTCGGTCTTCATCTCGAGCGTGCCCCGGGTCCGGTCCCGACCCGGCAGGGCTGCGTTGATGGCGAAGTTCATGCCGGCATCGAGGAGGAGCGAGTGGATTCCGGCTTGCGTGACCCCGTGGGGATTGCAGGCCAGTTCCTCCGGGGTGAAGGTCCCGGCCACCCACCCGAGGTCCTCCCCATCGACTCCATACGCCGTGAAGGCACCGCCCACCAGGGCGATGATCGGCATGCCGCCGTCACCCAGCCACCGATCCATGTCCTTACCGCCCATCGCTAGACCCTAACTGCCTCCCCGCGCGGCCTCCGGATCGAGCCTGCTCCCGACCCATGCCTCCGACCACCGGTGCATCGGGGGCCACTAGAATTCCTTTCGTTCTACAACCGGTCGGGAGCGCCCGCCCGGAACTGGGAGGAGACACCCATGACCACTGCCGTCATCGTCGACGCCGTCCGCACCGCAGGTGGGAAGCGCAACGGGAAGCTCCGCAACTGGCACGCCGTGGACTTGGCCTCCGAAGCCCTGAAGGCACTGCAGGAGCGCAACTCACTCGACCCCTCCCTCGTCGACGACGTGATCATGGGCTGCGTCATGCAGGTCTCCGAGCAGGCGCTCAATATCGGCCGCAACGCCGTGCTGGCCGCCGGCTGGCCCGAGTCGGTGCCGGCCACGACCATCGACCGCCAGTGCGGCTCCTCCCAGCAGGCCCTGCACTTCGCCGCCCAGGGCGTCATGGCCGGTGCCTATGACGTGGTGGTGGCCGCCGGCGTGGAGAGCATGACCCGCACGCCGATGGGCTCTTCGGTGGTCCGCGAGCTGGGGTACCCCTTCGGGCCCCGCATGATGGCCCGCTACGCCGAGAAGGGCGGCCTGGTCAGCCAGGGCATCGGGGCGGAGATGATCGCGGACCAGTGGGGCATCTCACGCGAGGAGCTCGACGCCTTCTCGGCCCGCAGTCACCAGCGGGCCGTCCGGGCCACGGCGGAGGGTCGGTTCGAGAACGAGATCACCCCGGTGGCCATCCGGGACGACGAGGGGCACGACACCGAGGAGCAACTGACCGCAGACGAGGGGATCCGTCCCGACAGCACGGTGGAGACGCTCGCCAAGCTCAAGCCCGCCTTCAAGCCCGAAGGCGGCAAAATCACCGCGGGCAACTCGTCGCAGATCACCGACGGCGCCTCGGCCGTCCTCATCATGAGCGAGGAGAAGGCCAGCGCGCTGGGCCTGCGGCCCCGGGCGCGTTTCCACGCCTTCGCGCTGGCCGGCGTCGACCCGATCACCATGCTCACCGGGCCCATCCCGGCCACGACCGCCGTGCTGGAGCGGGCCAAGCTCACGCTCGACGACATCAGTGCGGTCGAGATCAACGAGGCCTTCGCCTCGGTGGTGCTGGCCTGGGAGAAGGAGCACCACCCCGACATGGAGCTCGTCAACCCCAACGGCGGCGCCATCGCGCTCGGGCACCCGCTCGGTGCCTCGGGAGGCAAGCTACTGGCCACGCTGCTCAACGAACTGGAGCGGACCGATGGTCGCTACGGGTTGCTGACCATGTGCGAGGGTGGCGGGCTGGCCAACGCAACCATCATCGAGCGGCTGGGCTGAACTCCCCGTACCGCGGTTCCCCCGTCGGCGCTGACCGGGTCAGCGGTACCGCGTCGCCATCAAGAAGCCGGCGAAGATCAGGACCAATCCCACCACGAGACCCCAGGGGGACCCGTGGGCGACGCCCGGTATGTGGGCCAGGTAATTGACCACAATGATGGCCACTCCCAAGAGGAGCAGGATCAGGACCAGGGCGCCGTACCACGGCGGGCTGCGGCGGACGCTCTTGGGGATCGGTCTGGTGTAACGGCCGCTCTCCTCGGCCGTCGAGGGACGACCGATCTTCGACGTGCCCTTGGCCGTGCTCCGACCGCCGGCCGACTTCCCCTTGCGTGAGGCGCCGCCCGGTCCGGTCTTGGTGTTGGCTGCCACGTGCGTGAGGATAGTCATCATCGGGCGGTCGCTCGTGGCGGCTCGGTTACGATCCTCGCATGGGTGCGCGGATCCTCGTCCTCGACAACTACGACTCGTTCGTCTACAACCTGGTCCAGGAGCTGGGCGAGCTCGGGGCGTCACCCGTCGTCTTCCGCAACGACGCCATCGACGTGGCCGGGATCAGGGCCGAGCGGCCCGACGCCGTCTTGATTTCGCCGGGACCCGGGCGCCCCGAGGACGGAGGCGTGTCGTTGGCCGCCATCCGGGAGCTGGGCGGAGAAATCCCCCTCCTGGGGGTCTGCCTCGGGCACCAGTGCATCGGGGAGGTCTTCGGTGGATCGGTCGTGGCGGCGCCCCACCTCATGCACGGCAAGACGTCGGAGATCCACCACGACGGGCAGGGCATCTTCGCCGGGCTGCCCAACCCCTTCGTGGCGACCCGCTATCACTCGCTGGTGGTCAGCCCCGATTCGGTTCCCGCCGAACTGATGGTGACGGCCACCTCCAGCGACGGCGTGATCATGGGGCTGCGCCACCGCGAGCTGCCCATAGAGGGCGTCCAGTTCCACCCCGAGTCGGTCCTGACCGTCTCGGGCCCCGCCCTGTTGGGGAACTTCTTGGCCCAGCTGGCGGGCACGGCCGCCCCCTGAGCCCCGGGGCGGCCTCTACGGCCTCGCCGCCCCTCCCGTCGTCGTGGTGGTGGTTCCCCCTCCTCCCCCACCCCCGCTGGTGGTCGTCGTAGTGGTGGTGGTGGTCGTGGTGGTCGCCACCTGCTGGCAGACGGTCATGGTGACAGTCTGGGGGAACGGGGGGTTCAGGACCGTCCCCGCCGAGGGGCTCTCACTCTGCACCGTACCGACCGTGCCCCCCGGGGAACAGTTCACCGGCGAAAAGGACGGCGTCAGCCCGGGGACCGCCGATATGGCCGCGCTCGCCGCGCTCTGGGTCTCCTGAATCACATCCGGCACGGTGGCCGAGCAGGGGCCGTTGGAGACGACCAGATTTATCGGCGTCCCGCTCTTGACCTGGGTGCCCGCCGCCGGGTTCTGGGAAGCGATATTGCCGGTGCTCACGCTCTGCGAACAGGCCGAGGCCTGGGAGCCGACTGTGAGATTCGCGCTTTCGATGGTGCTGCCGGCGTTGGTCTGGGAAAAGCCGACCACGCTGGGGACGCTGATGGTGGACAGGCTGCTCGACACGGTCAGCTTGACCACTGTGGTCGACTTGGTCGTGGTTCCCCCGGCCGGATCCTGGGCGATCACCTGTCCCGGTGGCTTGTTGCTGGTGACGTAGTTGGGCTTGAAGGACAATCCGGCGTTGGTGAGGGCCTCGCCCGCCGCCGTGAAGGTCTGCCCCACGACCGGCGGCACGGTGACGGATTTCACGGTGGTCCCGGCGCTGACGACCAGGCTGACCTGGCTGTTCTTAGCCACCTTGGCGCCGGCAGCCGGATCGGTGGAGAGGATCTCGCCCTTGGGGGTGGTGCTGGTCTTCGACGAGGTGGAGCCCACCACGAGATTTTCGTTCCGCAAGGTCTGCGTGGCGGCCGGGACCGTCTGGCCCACCACGCTGGGGACGGTGACGTGCTGGTTCTTGTCCAGCGCCAACACGAGGGCTACCGCGATGACCGCCAGCACCACCAAAAGGGTGACCAGAATGATCCACAGCCGGCGGACCTTCCTTCGCCGCTCCGCCTCGGCCCGGCTCACGTCGCTGCCGCCCGGGCCCCCCGGACCAACCGGCACGGCCCGGGTCGAGCCGGTCACCATGACGGCTTCGGTGGCCCCGAACGCCCCCATCATGGTGGTAGCGGCGACGTCGCCCGCTTCCACGGGTCTCCCGTCCACGAAGCGGAGAAGATCGGCCCGGAACTCCTCTGCGGTGGCGTAGCGGTCGGCCGGCGATTTCGCCATGGCCTTCATCACGATCGCCTCGAAGGCGGCGGGAATCGCCGGGTTCACGCTTCGGGGCAGCGCTGGCTGGTCGCGGACGTGCTTCGAGGCGACAGCCACCGGTGAGTCACCCGTGAAGGGCGGCTTGCCGGTCGACATCTCGTAGAGCACGACCCCCAGGGAGTAGATGTCGCTCCGGGCATCGACGCCGTGGCCCTCGGCCTGCTCGGGCGAGAAATACGCCGCCGTACCCATGACGGCGCCGGTCTGGGTGAGGCTCTCCTCGGTGTTCATGGCCCGGGCGATCCCGAAGTCCGTGACCTTGACGATGCCCTCGCCCGTGATGAGCACGTTCCCCGGCTTCACGTCGCGGTGGACGACGCCGTGGCGGTGGGCGAAGGCGAGCGCGGCGGCCACGTTGGCGCCGATGGTGGCGGTCTGCTGGGCCGAGAGGGGACCGGACTCGCGCAGGACGGCGGAGAGGGGCCGGCCGTCGACGAACTCCATCACGATGAAGTAGGAGCCGCTGTCCTCGCCCCAGTCGAAGACCGGGACGATGTTGGGGTGGGACAGATTCGCCGCTGCTTGCGCTTCCCGCCGGAACCGCTCCACGAAGGCCCGATCCACCGAGAGCTCGGGGAAGAGCACCTTCAGCGCCACCGGGCGGTCGAGCTGGCGGTCACGGGCCCGGTACACCTGCGCCATGCCCCCGCGGGCGATCAGATGCGTCAGTTCGTAACGGTCTGAAAAGACCCTCGGTGTAGTAACCGGTTCCATGGCGCCCCGAGCCTACGCTGCGCGCCCGAACGGGCCGAGAGGGCGCACCGTGCGCGCCGTCGTGCTCGATGTGGTCATCATCCCTGGCCTCCGGCCTCGTTGAGGTACGCCTCGAATACCTTTTTGACGATGGGGCCGGCTTCGCCTGCCCCGGTACCGGTGAAGCTCTGGTCAGGGACCACGACCGCGATGGCGATCTGCGCGGTACCGTCCGCCGGCATGAAACCGATCATCCAGTCGTCGGTCTGCTCGGGACCGGTCGGTGCCTGCACCTGCGCTGTACCGGTCTTCACCGCCACGTGCCACGACACCGGGAAGATCCCGTTCGCCGTGGCGCCGGGAACGGTGTTGTTGGCCACGGCGACCATCAACTTGGTCACGGCGGACGCCGCGGCCGGTGTGGACGCGGTGAGCATCGGCGTCGGCGTGTAGGTCTTCACCACGGCGCCCTGGGAGTTGGTGATCTTCTCCATCAGGTGGGGCGTCATGATGACACCCCCGTTGGCGATGCCGGCCGCCACCAGGGCGCCTTCGAGGGGCGTGGACCGGACGTTGTACTGCCCGATGGCACTCTGGGCCAAATAGGCCTGGGCGTCGGGCTGGAGGGCTGAGAAGATCGAGGGGGCGACGTCGGGCAGGTCGAGACCGGGCACGAAGGGCGTCTTGGAGCCGTCGAGCGCGTACCCGAAGTCGAGGGCCTGCTTGGTCAAGGTGGGCACACCGAGCTGGACTCCGAGGGAGCCGTAACCGGGGTCGCACGACTGGGGGAGCATGATGTTCATCATCCCGCCGCAGGCGGAGCCGCCGTCGTTCTTGAGTGGCACCCCACCCGAGTCCGGGAAGATGACCGACGCCGCCGGGGGAAAGCTGTAGGTGCTCAGGCTCGGCTTGAGGTTGTACACGGCGGTGCTCGTGATCACCTTGAAGGTCGACCCGGGGGGAAAGCTCGACTCGGTGGCCATCGGCTGGAGGGGGGCGAACTTCTCCGAATCCGGGAGCAGGTCCTCGAAGTGGTCCGTCTCCTCCGTCGGGACGCTCGGGTTCGAGATGCCATTGGGGTCGTACGTCGGATTGGACGCCAGGGCCAGGACGGCCCCGGTCTTGGGATCGAGCACCACGACCGCGCCGTCGCGGTTGGCGAGAGGAGCCGTCTTGAGGGCATCCATGGCCGCCGCCTGCAGGACCGGGTCGACGGTGAGGGTGACATTGTCCGGCTCCGACGGCGGTTTGTTGAAGAGCAGCTGGCTGAGGTTCTGCGGGGGCTGGGCGTGGGTCTGCAGGTACTGGTTGTACTGGTACTCGATGCCCGAGGTCCCGAAGTAGACCGAATCGTACCCGGTGATGCCGGCATAGAGCGGGCCGTACGGGTACTGCCGCTCGTAGTTGTAGGTACTCGAGCTGGAGTTGATCTTGACCGACTTGGCCAGCACGGTGCCGTCCGCCGCCATGATGGTGCCGCGCCCGTTGTTATACCTCGTGGCCGCGATGCGCGGGTTCTCCGGGGAGTTGGCCAGCGCGTTGGCCTGGCGGAACTGGATGTTGATCAGTTGGACGATGACCAGCGCAAAGCAGAGCACCAGCACCACCCCGAGCCAGCGGATGCGCCGCCCCATCAGTGCCGACCTCTCATGGCGCGGCCGTGGTGGCGGTGGTCGTCGGGGCGCCGGTGGGCGTCGTGACGATCGTGCTCGTCGGGGCGAGGGCCGGCGAGCCGGGGACGGTGGTGGTGGTGGTGGTCGTGCCGGTCTTGGGATGTTTCGCGTTCTGCACGCTGATGTACTCGTTGTGGAGGTTCCTCACGTAGTGCTGCGCCGCCAGCAACGAGGGTTCGTTCACCCCGGCCCGGATCTGGGCCACATCGGTCGGGAGCAGTTGTGATGTCGTCGTCCGGGTACGGTCCACAATTCTCGGATGGAACCATAGGACCCCTCCGGGCTGTCCTTGTTTCACCACGATCTCGTTGTTCTGCACGGCCAGGTACCAGTTGTCGTAGGCGTACCAGCGGATGGCGAAGTAGGCGCCGACGAAGACACCGGCGACCAGAAGGATGAACAGAACGACGCGGAAGGTGATGCGCCGCTGGATCCCGAGGCGGCGGCGGCGCTGCCGGCGGGTCTCGTCGGGCGGAGCGGTGGGGACGCTCGACGCGGTCGACGGGACCGAGCGATCGGTGGCCCGGGCCACCGGGACAGCCTGCGTGGCGTCCGGAAAGAACTCCGCAGTGCGCAGGCCGTCACCGCGCAGGGACCTGGTCTGGCTGCCGAAGCCCAACTGGGTTCCCTCGGCGAAGGCGTCCGCGGCCGGCGTGTCCGAGACGGTTCCGGGCCCTGAAGCCGTTCCGGGGCCCGAGGGCGGCCCGATGAGGAGGGGGGTCCCGGCACGAGCGCCGAGCGGCGTGATCACCGAGGCGTCTGCGGGGGTGTCCTCACCCACCAGCACATCGACGACCACCACGGTGATGTTGTCGGAACCACCGTGCTCGTTGGCGATCTCGACCAACTGGTGCGCCGCCTCGCCCGGGTCACGCACGCTCGACAGCACTTCGGCCAACTCCTCGCTCGTGATCTCGTTGGAGAGCCCATCGCTGCAGAGGACGAGGCGATCACCCGAGCGGAGCTGGAGGTCCCACATGTCGGCTTCCACCTCGGAGGAAACGCCGAGCGCCCGGGTGAGGATGTGCCGCTGCGGGTGTACCGCCGCCTCCTCCTCCGTCATTTCGCCATGGCGCATACGTTCTTCGGCCAGGCTGTGGTCGGCCGTGACCTGCACGATCTGATCGTCCGAGAAGAGATACGCCCGTGAGTCGCCGACGTTGGCCAGGGCCAGCGTGTCGTGCCCGTCGTCGCCTCCCACCAGGGCGAGCGCCGTCAGCGTGGTCCCCATGCCGCGCAGTTCGCTCTTCTCTTGTCCCTCCTCCCAGACGGCACTGTTGGCCTGGGCGAAGGCGTCGCGCAGGCCGGACCTGGTGGGTTCACGGCTGAACGCCCTCAGGAGCACATCGACCGCCACCTGGGCCGCCACCTCACCACCCACGTGCCCGCCCATGCCGTCGGCTACCGCGTAGAGATTGGTGGCTTCGAGAGGGAGATCCTGGTTGACCTTCCGTACCCGTCCGACATCCGTCGCCGACCCCGAGCGCAGGACGGTCAACGGGTCACCTCGAACACCGTTGATCCCGCCTGGAGCACGTCGCCCCTGCCGAGCCGTCGGGCCTGCGTGATCTTCTCCGAGTTGACGTAGGTCCCGTTCGTCGAACCGAGGTCCTCGACCCAGAGTTGATCCTTCTGCCGGTACAGGCGGGCGTGCACGGTGGAGGCGTAGATGTCGTCGGTCATCGGCACGCCGCAACCGGGCGACCGGCCGATGGTGAGCTCGTCATCGAGGTCGAAGGTCTGACCCTCATGGGCGCTCGGCTCCACAATGCGCAAGAAGAGTTGCTTGCGGCTGGGTTCGGCCCTCGGAGGGCGCGCCGCGACCTTTTCCTGACGGCGTTCGGAGCGGGACTTGCGGATGGTCGCCGGGCTCACCTCCACCCACACGGCCCTGATCACGCGCAGGAAAAAGAGGAAGATGAGCGCGACGACCCCCCACTGAAGGACCTTGAGCACCGCATTCAGGTTTTGTGTGGCGAGCAGCCACGCCACTCCGTGCAGCGAATTCACGTCATCTCGAAGATGAGTCGCGTCGACCCAACACTGACCTCATCTCCGCTGACAAGAACGCGCTCGCGGATGGGCGCGCCGTTCACCCGTGTCCCGTTGGTCGACCCGAGGTCGGTGAGCACCACGCTGTCGCCGGCCCGGCGCAACTCGGCATGCCGGCGGCTCACGTTGGAGTCGGCCAGCACGACGCCGCATTCGGGGAGGCGGCCGATCACCAGGGGCTCGGTCCCAATCTGTACCCGGCGCCCGTCGGTCAGGACCAGCTCGGCCAAGAAGCCGCCGTCCGCGTCCTCACGCACCTCGGCTTCCACGGTGAACCGGCCGGCCTTCAGCGTGGAGCCCTCGAAGATCTCCACTTCCACGGGACCGACGAACAGATATCCCTCATTCTTGGCGTGCTCGCGGGCAGCGTCGGAGAGCTCGCGTGAGAGGGCGTCGATGAAGTTGGAGAACCGCTCCACGTCGGCCGGGGCCAGCGTCACCGCGAAGGCATTGGGCGCGATGAGGCCCCGCACGCCCACGCGGCGGTGCAGGTCCATCTCTCGGGTGAGCCTCCGGCCTATCTCTACCGGCTGGAGGTTGCTTCTGAACGGCTTGGCCAACGTACCCTCCACCAAACGCTCGAGGCGCTCCTCGAACTGCTGGAGTCCCATGGTCCCCATGAGACTAATGGCCCGGTGGGACCAATACCGGCCTATGGCCGAGCTGACCTGCCCGACAAGGCGATCGGGGAGCCTCCAGCCCAGGTACTACTCTTGCCCGGTCGCTCGGGCGAGTGGCGGAATAGGCAGACGCGCAGGATTCAGGTTCCTGTGTCCGAAAGGATGTGGGGGTTCAAGTCCCCCCTCGCCCACGCTGGGCTCCCGACAAAACTCGGGAGGGCCGACCGACAAAACCCTGGTCAAGAGCTCCTTTTTCCGGGAATTCTGGGGAGGGTGGGTCAGGTCGATTTCAGATTGAGCTGACCGGGCGCTCAAGGGACCGCCAGACCGCCTTCGCCACCCCATTCCCCCATCACCGCATGTCCCAGGGCGCGACGAAGCCCGGGCGGTGGAGTCAGCTCGGGGAAAAGAGGGTCCTTCTGCGATCAGCGGAGGAACTGACGCCGGGTTCAGTGGTTACTGCGTCGACCGGGGACGCCAGGTCTGCAGCGAATTCGTCCGGCGACGCCGAGGACGTAGCTGGCTCGCCCGTACACGCCTGGCGGCGACCTCACGGAGGAAGGCCCGGATCTTGCGGACGATTCCGGCGGCAGCGTGCAGGGGAACACGGACTTCCCGGGTACGCCGGTGCGACTCGCCGTTGCGCTGACCTCTAGCTCCATCCGTCCAGCGCCTGAACGCCTACCCGGTGCCGGAGGTCGCGACAGGGTTCGAGACCTTGCGGGCCCAGGCCGCCACCAGCTGGAGCAACCCGAGATACACGGCCAGCACGATGACGATGATCAGGAGGCTCCACCCGGTCAGGTTGCCGCCGAAGACGAGGAACAGTGCCGCCACTACCACGCCGACGATGCGCAGGCCGTTGAGGTGTTCGGTGATCCATCCACCGGAGCGACGGGCCCGGTACGAGCTCGCGGCGGCACCCTCGGCGCCCGCCGTCAGCTTATGGGCCTCGGCCGGCACCCAACGGCCTCCCTTGGCCGCGGCTGAGCGGATCCAAACGGCGTAGTGGCCGGGCCCGGCTAGCCAGGCGCCGAGAGCGACGAGCGCCGTGGCGAGCAGCATCCAGCGCAGGTCGGTCTTGAGGAAGCGCAGCATGGTGTCCCACACAGCGGCGGCTACCTCTCCGTTGACGTGTCCAGAGGCCTGGTTGATAAACGTGATCCGCCCCAAGGAGAGGCCCGCGAGCAGCACCATGGTGACCAGGGCCACCCCGATCGCCATCCGCAGCAGCGTCTTGCGGCGCTTCACCGCGATCGCAATCCCGAGGGCGGCCAACGACAGGGCGACGACGGGAATGACCCACTTGAGTTTTACGATGAGGTTGAACGCCGCAGTGAACTTCGAGACCTGTGACTTGGACACCACGGTGACGCTGAGACTGTTCCCTTGGGTCAAGACCGCCTTGAGCGGGTTGAACAGCGTGACACCCTTCGCGTTTGCCCTGTCGATGAGATTGTTGAGCGCCGGCGTGACGTTGACGACAATGGCGCCGGCCTTCTCGAACTTCTGCGCGAGCGGCGTTTGCTTGCCGGTGAGGACGGCGATGACGGCATCGTGGGTGTGCCGGTTCAGCGCGTCCCACAACTTCCCGAACTTGGGGCTCTCGAAGACCTGGAGCGCGAGGCCGTACACGTAGTTGTGCACCTCGTTCACGATCGGCGTCACGATCGGCTTCGCAGCTTTCGGCAGCGCGGCGGTCACTTTGTCCTGGACGATGTGGGTCGAGAAGAGCTCGTCAGTTGCTCTGGCGGCGAGATGGTCGACGATGGCCGGATCCCGCGCCAACGGGGCCATGGTGGCGACGTACTGGTCCGTGTTCGTCACGGTACGTATGGCCCAGACAGAAATCACCGAGATGGGAATCAGGAGTGAGGCAAGGACGATCAGGACCCAAGCAGTGATGCCTCGCGCTCGACGGGCGCGAGGCATCTTCTCGGGAGTTCCCGATTGCCCAGGCTCGGCCGCTGTGATGGCACCGGGTCCCTCAGGGTCCATTTCGCTCATTTGGTCTCACCCACTGATCGTTCAGTCGTTCCGTCGCTCATGCCATGACCAACCGTCCCCTCTTCCCTGGTCAGGGCGGTGGGAAATCTAGGTCAATAGCGTGGGAAGTGTTCTCTGCAGCCGGCGGCTTGCCGCTGGTCAGCGAGTTCTGTCGATAACCCACGCTGGGCTCCCGACGACGCTGGGTTCAATGGCTGTTGCATCGACCGGGGCGGCCAGGGGTGAGCCAAATCGTCCCACGACGCCGAGGACGTACCTGGCCCGGGGACAAATATCATTTGAATGGTCGCCGTGGCACATGACGATTCACCGATCCCATTTGACCTGAATCTGGTGCCGAGCGGCCCCGAGGGCCGCGACGACCGCCATCTTGTACCTGGTCTCGACCACGTGCCTGTTCTCGTAGCGCGAGATGCCTGAGCGCACCGTGACGAAGATTGTGCCGCCCCAGCCCGTGCGCATGTCGACGCCGGTGAGGACGTTGTGGCCCTCCAGAGGGAGTGCCTCGGCCAACTCCAATAAAACACGTCTTGTCTGATCCGGGATCATTTTCCGTAGCTTCACCGACGACGCGGTGGGCCACTAGGGCCGTTGGTCCCTCATACCGCCACCAGACGACGTCGCGACCAACGTGACGCGCTACTTCACCAACCTCGACCCTGCCATCGCAAACCTCCGCCGACTTGTCGCCGCTCTTTGACCCAGATCCGGACCGGACAAGCGGCGCGGTCATATCTGGCAGCTCCTCACTTCCGTCCCGCTATCGAGGTCAACCCCACCAAAACGCGGCCGCGACGACGACGTAGAGACCGATCAGGCAACTGCCTTCGAGCCACGTCGACTCCCCGTCGAAGACCACCACCGCGGTGATCACGGCCGAGATGATCAGCACGACAAGCAACTCAGGCGGGAGGACCAGGGTCAGCCGGGCACCTCCGAGCGCCGGAGAAACGAGCACCAGGAGCGGGAGGAGCGCGAAGGCGATCACGATCGGACTGCGCAGGATGACGGCCAACGCGTAGTCCGGTTTGTTCTTGGCGGCCAGTTGCACGCCGACGACATTCTCCACTGCATTGCCGGCAATCGCCACCACCACCAGTCCGGCGAAGGCCTCGGACATGTGGAGCGCCGAGAGCGCGGGGGTCAATGCCGTCACGAACCAGTCGGAGACGAATGCCGCCGCCACGCTCGAGCCAATCAAGCCGCCGAGCACAAGCGGGACGGGCCAGGCAGCACCGTCACTCTCCTCGTCCAGCGCCGGTGCCTGATGACTCATGGCCGAGGGGATCGAGAGTACGAAGACGACCAACAGAACCACCGAGGCCACCGTGGACAGGGTTGCTTCGTGGTGGGTGGCAGCCACGTGGAGATGGGCGGTGATGCCGGGAACACACAGAATGGTCACGGCCAGCAGCAGAAGAAGGGCGACGCTGCGCGCGCTCTCGGCGGCGAACCGCTGCGTGCCATGCCGGAGGCCGCCGGTGAGGAAGGCCAGACCCAGGATCAAAAGCACGTTGGCCAGGATGGATCCGACCAGGGCGCTCTGGACAACGACCACCAATCCGGCGCGGAGGGCGAAGATGGCGAAGAACAGCTCGGGCAGGTTGCCCAATGCTGCCTGCACGAGGCCGGTGGCACCCGGTGAGAAGCGATCCGAAAGGTGGTCCACGCAGCGTCCGACCACGGCAGCCAACATGGCCAGGGCCACCGCCGACACCACGAAGGGCGCGACAGGTCCTACGTCCACGTGGGCCGTCACCCCGCTGGCAGCGGTCATCACGAGTCCACCCGCAAAGAAAACGATGTCGCCGCGGGACAGCACACCCGCGGGGGAGGCGGACCGCTTCACGGAGCGGAGGCTAACGGCTCCATCGAAGGGGAATGGCCCCCAAGCGCGCATGGCCGACAATCCACCCTGGTCAGGCGGGTGGGTAGACCGGGCCGAGCGCGTCGGAAGTGGCCGGTCCTTCTTCGCGCTGGCGGCGCCGATCCGGATCCGGGGCGAGGCGGCGGCGCCCTCTGGTTAGGCTGCCGCGGCCCGCCGCCCGTCACGGCCCGACCCGACCCGAGGAGCCCCATGCAGGTGATCATTCTGGGGAGCGGTTCACCGCTTCCCGACCCCCAGCGGGCCGGGCCATCGACCCTGGTACGGACGTCGGCCGGCGATTTCCTCTTCGACTGTGGTCGGGGGGTGCTCATGCGGGCGGCCGGGGCGGGCTCGGGTGCCGGGGCCTTCCGGGCCGTGTTCCTCACCCACCTGCACAGCGACCACATCACGGATCTCAACGACATCTACACCAGCCGCTGGGTCACGTCGTTCCAGCCCAACCCGCTCCCTGTGTACGGCCCGCCGGGCACGGGCACCCTGGTGGAGGCGATCGGGGCGATGCTCGAGCCGGACGTCCGCTACCGCCTGGCCCACCACGACGACCTGGAATGGCCCCCCTCGGCCGCCGTCACCGAGGTCGAGAGCGGTCTGGTCTTCGAGGAGGGCACGGTGCGCATCACCGCGGCCCCTACTGATCATGCGCCCGTCCGTCCGACCTTCGGGTACCGCATCGAGGACGCCGGGCAGTCGGTGGTCATTGCCGGGGACACCGTGCCGTGCCGTGGCCTTGACGAGCTCAGCACCGCCGCCGGCGTGCTGGTCCACACCGTGGTGCGGCGGGACCTGATCGAGCAGTTCGGCCTGCCCCGGCTCAGCGACGTGCTGGACTACCACTCCTCGGTGGCTCAGGCGGCCCAGACGGCGGCCCGCAACGGTGTCCACACGCTGCTCCTCACCCACCTGGTGCCGACCCCCGCTCCAGGCTCCGAGCAGGAGTGGCTCGACCAGGCCGTTACGGAGTTCACGGGTACGGTCATTGTCGCCACGGACCTGCTGACCGTCGACGCTCCGGGTTGAGTCGACGTTCCTCAGCCCGGGAGCGGCGCCGAAGCCCGGCGCAGGAGCGGTTCGAACCAGCGCGCCACGGCGGTGTGAGAGGTCAGGGCATCGCCGCACCGAGTCAGGGCGCGGGCGACCGTCCGGTGGCGCCCAGGCGGGGCGCCCTCGAGTAATTCGTTCCAGAAGAGGGCCCAACCCCCGGCGAGCGCGTCGCCGGCTGCGGCGGCGGTGAGAAACCGGACCATCCCGGCCACCGCCCAGGGCCGGCCCACCAGCGCGGCCTGCAGGGCCGCGGTGATCCGTTGGTACGGGAGGTGCTCGGACAACAGGGCGGAGGAGTAGCGCTCGGCCGCCCGTCCGGGCCCGGCCAGGAGGGTCTCCGCGGCCAGCTGACCGCTCCGCATGCCCTGGGCGATCCCCTCTCCCTGCAGCGGATTGATGAGCCCGGCGGCGTCTCCCACCAGGAGGACCCGTCCGGCGGCCGGGGTGGTCCCCACCATGCCCATTTTCAGCCATCCCCCGAGGCGGCGTGGCAGCACGTCCGGGGCGGCCTCGTCCAGCAGGCCGACCGCACGGAGGTGCCCGAGAAATCCCGGAAACGACCGCACGGCTTTCGCCCCCGCCTGACGGTCTGCCCTCGTGGCGATCCCGAGCCCGATGTTGGCGCCGCCTTCGGCGCCGGGGAACACCCAGCCGTAGCCGGGGAAGGCGCGCCATGGTGTCGGCTCCCACATCACGATGGCGGCGAGGTCGACGCCCTGCGGCAGGTAGGTGCGGAGGGCGAAGCCCCACAACACCTTGCTCGCCTCGACCAGCCCGGCCGCCTGCGCCACGCCACTGGTGGCGCCGTCGGCGCCGATGACGAAGTCGGCACGGACGTCCTCCCCCGACGCCAGCCGGTAGCCATCCACCCGCCCCGAGGCCTCCAACGGCGCCACGGCGCGCCCGCACAAAGTGGTCACCCCCGCTTCTGTGGCGGCGTCGTGCAACATGGCGTCGAAGGTCGTTCGGGTGACCGCCGTCCCGTAGCCCGGATAGGTCAGGCCGGCGGCGCTGGGCATCGTGACCCGGCGCCCCGCAGGTCCGACGACCAGCATGTCGCCCACGCGGGGCCCAGCCGGCACCGGCAGTCCGAGGTCGGCGAGGAGCTGGACGCCCCGGGGGCCGATCATGTCGCCGCACGCCTTGTCGCGGGGGAACGAGGCCTTGTCCACCAGCGCCACGCGCGCCCCGCCCCGCGCCAGGACCAAGGCGGCCACGCTGCCCGCGGGGCCGCTCCCGATCACGAGTGCGTCAAACCGCGTTCGACGCACACAGCTCCTTCCTCATCGCCGGGCCTACAGTGAGATCTTTCCACCGCCGGAGGGAGCACGTTGTCGTACGTCGTTGACGATCGGAACCGGTTCGCCCAGGATCTGTTCACCGCCCTGCCGCAGCGCTACGACCGCTTGGCCGAGCTCCTCTCCATGGGGCAGAACGGTCGTTGGCGTCGGGCCATGGTCGACCGGATCGTGCCCTCGGTGCCCGGGCGCGTGCTCGATGTGGCGTCGGGCACCGCTGGCGTGGCCCTCCAGTTGGCGTCGCGCACCCCGGCGGACGTGATCGGCGTCGATCTCACCATCGGCATGCTCGCCCAGGGTCGTCGCAATGTGGCCCAGGCCGGCATGAACGGTCGGGTCCAGCTGGTGGCCGGGCGGGCCGAGCAACTTCCCTTCCCGGATGCATCCTTCGACGCGCTGACCTTCACCTACCTGCTGCGCTACGTCGACGATCCCCAGGCGACGCTGCGCGAGCTGGCCCGCGTCGTGAAGCCCGGCGGCGCCGTCGCCAGCCTGGAGTTCTACCTCCCACCGAGCCGCTTCTGGCGCGCCTGGTGGTGGCTCTACACCCGCTTCGTCCTCCCGGCGGGCGGGTGGTTGACCGGGGGGACCGAGTGGTACCGGGTGGGCCGGTTCCTCGGCCCCAACATTTCGGGCCACTACAAGAAGTATCCACTGGCCTGGACCGAAGACGCCTGGCGCCGGGCCGGCTTCGAGAACGTCGGAGCGCGCGTCATGAGCCTCGGCGGTGGTCTGGTGATGTGGGGCACCCGGAGCAGTGGTTGACGCCGCTGGAATAGAGCGTCGCCCCGCCTTCTACGCCGCCGGCTCCGGCGGATGGAAGGACTGGTGGACCCTGCTCCACCCCCCGTACACGGCGTGGCACCTGGCCTACGTGGTGATCGGGGCCTCGCTCGCCCCTCGCGTCGAGCTGTCCCGCCTTCTCGCTACGCTCCTGGCGTTCTTCTTCGCCGTGGGCCTCGCCGCCCACGCGCTCGACGAACTGCATGGCCGTCCCCTCGGCACCCGCATTCCCACCCCGGTGCTGATCGCGGTCACCGTGGCCGGCTTGGTGGGCGCGGTCGTCCTCGGGGTCATCGGGCTCTCCCGCGTCGGCTGGCCTCTGATCCCGTTCATGGTGCTCGGGCCCGTCCTCGTCGTGGCGTACAACTGGGAGCTTTTCGGGGGGCTGTTCCATTCTGATCTCGGGTTCGCCGCAGCCTGGGGCTCGTTTCCCGTCCTCGTCGGCTACGTGGCCCAGACCGGGCGCCTCGCACTGGCTCCGGTGATTGCGGCAGCGGCGGCCTTCGCTCTGTCGGCCGCCCAGCGCCGGCTGAGCACGCCGGCCCGCACGATCCGACGCCGCACCAACCGGGCGGAGGGTCAGATCACACTGGACAACGGCGACGTGGTCCCTCTCGACGTCCGCACGCTGTTGGCCCCCTTGGAAACGGCCCTGCACGCCATGTCCTGGGGCATCGTCCTCCTGGCCGCCGCGCTGGCGATCGCCCGGCTGCACTGATCACGCAGCCGCCCGCGGCCTCCGCCCGCTGCCGCAACTCGAGGCGCCACCGAGAGCCGCCCACTTCAGAGCTACGCGACCTTGGACAATCCCAAGGAGTCAGCGCAGAGGTCACACCAGAAATCGGACCCGACCGAATCGAACGAGCACCAGGGATCTTCGATATTGGCCCGAAACCGTGTGCAGACGGTCAGCGCCGCCGACACGCCGTCGATCGATGCCACGGCATGCACCTGCACCAGCCGTTCCTCGTGCTTGACGACCGCACTACCCCGGGCTTCCTTGCTCGGCATGAGCCGCTTTTGTGGACTGGCTAAGTATTCGGTGGTCATAGGGCCCATGATCGCGCAAGGGTGCGCGTCGTGCGAACGCACGTTCGTGTCGGCGCTTCGCTCGCGGGGCGCCCGCCGGCCTCGTGGGTCCACGGGTACGAGCTGCAATACCCGTGTATGGTCGCCTTCGTAGTACTCCAGCCTCGTCGGGACCGGCCGACACGGCTTAGCGACGGATCGATATGAGTGTCGGGGTTCGTCAGGTGCTTGCATCGCGGGCGAGGAGGGGCACCAACACCTCGGCATTCGGAGTGCCCCAACCGGTGACAGGGTCCCAACCCGGCCCTGCTTGGTAGCCGGTGATCGTCCCTTGATGGAACTCGGCCGTGTTGTTGCCGGCCGTGATGTCGTGGAAGGCCTGGTCGTACCGGGAGCCACGGGCGATCTGGTAGATGGCCGGGTTGACGAAGCCGAGATGTCGCTTCGCGTATTGGTCGGCGAGGGCGATGATCCCGGCCCAAGTGGGCGCGGCAGCGCTCGTGCCGCCGTGTCCGCTGATCGTGTCACTGCCGCTGCCATCGCTCGTCACGACCGGAAACCCAGTATGGGGATTTGCGTCAGCCGCTACGTCAGGGACACCGCGCATTGCGCCGATACCGTCGACGCCATCCTGATATGAGGGCCGATCGAAGAGGTGACTGAACCCTCCGCCTGACGCCTGAACGAGGGAGTTCGGGTCGCCATAGGGAAGGCCCCATGCGGTTTCGCTGATCCAGGCGCCGGTGGTGTGGCTCGCGTCGAGCGTGGTGCCCCCGGCGCTAAGGACGAGCGGGTCGGAGGCGACGAGGCCGACCTCCTTTGTCGGGGTGTAGCTGGGACCAGTGCCGCCGAGTGCCGTGATAAGGGCACACGGCTCGCCGGCCGCGCCGGCGTCGCCCGATGCCGCTACGACGGTTACGTGGTGGGCGGCGTCGTCCTCTAGCGCGGCAGACCGGTGCGTCCGGGTCACGGATCGGGGGCCATGAGTCTCCGGCGAAAGCCAACGACGGCGCTGTCCACCACCCGGTCGTGACCCCATTGCAGCAGGGGTCGCCCGAAGCGGCTGGCGAGCCGCATCGGGCGCTGCATCATCTCGACCGTCCAGGCCACCTCCACGCGGCTGCGGATGCCCTCGGCCCGCACCCTCAGGTGCGCCTCTCCCTCCAGGTCGCCGCCGACGAGGGCGTCGATGAGCCCCGGTTGTTCGCACCGGGTCAACTCGACCCGGATGGCCATGCGGTAGGGAAGGGGCGGGACGACCACGCCGTGCAGCACCGAGCCCGGCGTCAGTCCTCCCCCTTCGAGCCGGTACTCCTGGAGCCAGGGCCACCAGCTCTCGAACTGGTCCAGGTGCTCCATGCGCTCCCACATGGCGGCGGGGGTGAGCGCGAACTCGTACTCGCGCCGGTAGTCGAAGACGGGACGGCCCAGCATTCGTGACCAGACTACGAGGACGCCCCGGCAGTGGGCCGCCCCCACGATGGCGGGAGGAGAACCTACAGTGCCGTCAGTGTCGAGCCATGGTGAGGACACCGTCGGGACCACTCGTCGCCGATCCGCCCGTTACACGATGACGACGATGGGCACGGTCTCCTGTCTCGCCGGCCTCGCCAGCCTGGTGACGTTCGGCCTGATCTTCCTACCGCTGGTTCCGGTCGCGGCAGCAGCGTCGCTCGTCGCCACCACCACGAGTGCGCCGGCCGGGGGCCACGCCGTCGACAACGCGGTATTCGAGCCCGGATCCTGCCGGACCTACGCACCGACGGCGGGTGATCGCCACCGGTCGGTCTTCCTCGACGCCGGCCACGGCAGCATCGATCCGGGCAGTGTGGGGGTCACCGAATCGGGTCAGACCGTGTACGAGGCGACCGAGACGCTCGCCGTCGAGCTGGATGTCCTGGCCTTGCTCCGGGCCGACGGTTTCACCGTCACCGTCTCCCGCACCGGGAACTCACCGGTGGCGCGCCCGCAGCCGGGCGATGTGGCGGGCGGCCTCTACACCGACGCAGGAGATCTGCGCGACGTCGCCAGCCGCGACATCTGCGCGGACCTGGCCAAGGCGGACATTCTGGTCGGCATCTATTTCGACGCCGGCTACTCGACCCTCAACGCGGGCAGCATCACCGGCTACGACACCGATCGCCCGTTCGCGTCCGACAACCTCCGATTGGCCTCGCTGGTCCAGACGGACGTGCTGGCGGCGATGAACGCACAGGGTTGGGCCATCCCCGACGACGGCGTGGTGTCCGACACCCTCCTCGGAGGCCCGGCCCTTTCCGATGCGGCAGCAGCGTACGGACACCTGCTTCTCCTAGGCCCGGCCGACCCTGGCTACTTCTCCACCCCGAGCACCATGCCCGGAGCCTTGATCGAGCCGCTCTTCATCACCGACCCCTATGAGGGGAGTCTGGCCAACAGCGCAGTCGGACAACGGGTGATCGCCCACGGCCTCACCGCCGCCGTCGAGCAGTACTTCGGTCCGCCGAAAGTGCGACCGGCGGCGCGGTCCAAAAGCGCTCGGGCCGCTCAGCTCAAATGCGGACACCTACAACGAGATTCGAAACACCGAACCGACGCAAGCCGGAGATGCGGCTGAAGATGGAGATGTGACGTTCAGCGGCGAGGCGGTGGGGTTGCCGCGTGCGGGTTCGCCGCCCGGCTCCCATTCGTCATCGACGAGGAAGGCGTAGTTCTTGCCTAGCCCCGCTTGCGACTTAGCCATAGCCCTCCTCTCTCAAACCACTGCAAAGGTCCTCTCCTTTTGAAAGGGATCGGACCCGAGTGCTGCGCTGCGTCTTGCTCTTGACACCACTAATCCCAGAGCGCGCTCCGTCATCTACAAAGGAAGCCCGGGCACTTTGTGGGCGCTCTTTGGATGGTGAATCGCTCACCATGAGACGTCTCCCCACTTGGGAAGACCGATCATGGTCAACTGGGGCAAACAGGGCGGCCGGCCGACAAGGGGAGGAGGTCACTATTCGCTAAAGCGCCCGTGCACCCGGCCCGTAGTGGCCCGGCACCCCGAAACAAAAAGACGGGGCCTATCGGGTGTCGCCGTTCGGCTAAGCCGGACGATGACGAACCCGATGGCCCCGGTCCCCGCGTCTTGCCGTCCCACACAGAGCAGAAAGACGCTACGTCATTCTCGATTACAAGCCTTAGTCCCGTATAGAGCAAAAAGTCCCAAGGATGGTGGATCTATATAGGGTCGAAAGTCCCAATTTTTAGAAAGTCTTTTCGCTATCAAGGGGACTTCTAGGGCGCCGCATCGAATGATCCGGCGTCATTTCTGAGGCGGTTCGTGCCTGAATTGCGCCCGGCCGCTCACTCAGCAAATCCCCAGCTTACGGGGAGGGCGCGGTTATCTGAGACAATCTCCTTGACCCGACATGAGCAAGACGACGACCCGGCCCCGGATGGTCACGACCTCTCCCGACCTCGATTCCCTCTGTGACGAGATCAGCGCCGAGCCGTACTACGCCCTCGACACCGAATTCCACACCGAACGCACCTACTACCCCAAATTGGCCCTGATTCAGGTGGGGTGGGCCGACAAGGTGGCCCTGGTCGACCCGTTGGCCGTGGATCCGGGTCCGTTGGCGACGGTCTTCGCCGGACCGGGTGTCGCGGTGGCCCACGCCGCCGAGCAGGACGTCGATGTGCTGGAGACCGCCTGCGGGAGCGTGCCGGCGACCGTGTTCGACACGCAGATCGTGGCCGGGTTCCTCGGCCTGTCGACACCCTCGTTGGGCCGCCTGATCGATCAGATGCTGGGCGTAACCCTTCCCAAGGCCGACCAACTGTCGGACTGGCTCACCCGGCCCATCCCCGACCGCCAGATCACCTACGCCGCCGGTGACGTCGCCTATCTCCTGGAGCTCAGGAGCGTTCTCACCGAGCAGCTGGAGGAGCGCGGCCGTCTCACCTGGGCGCTCGAGGAGTGTGCCCAGGTGCTCGCATCCAGGCGAAGGGCCGTGGAGCCCGAGGAGCTCTGGTGGAAGATGGGCGATGTCCGGAGGCTGAGCGGGCGTTCTCGGGGAGTGGCGCAGGAGGTGGCGGCCTGGAGGGACCGCCATGCCGCGTCAGTCGACCGGCCCCGACGACACGTCCTCTCCGATCTGGCACTCCTGGCCATCGCGCAGCGGCCGCCCCGTAACCGCCAGGAACTCCAACACACGCGCGGCGTCGACGGGCGCCACCTGGCCAACGGGGCCGCTACGGAGATCCTCGACGCCATCTCGCGTGGGCTCGCCCTCACACCGGCGGAGATCCGTCTTCCACCTGACGGCCGGGACGCCCAGGCACCTCCCGCCGCGGTCGCCGTCTGCGCCGGACTCGTGCGGCAGATCGCGGACGACCTCAACTTCGACCAAGGTCTGCTGGCCACCCGCTCCGACATCTCGAACCTCTTGAGCGGCGAACCGAGCCGGCTCGAGGTCGGCTGGCGCAGCACCATCGCCGGTGACCCCATCCGGCGCCTGATGGCGGGCGAGGCGGCGGCGGCATTCAACCCCGACGGGACGCTGGTGCTCGAGGAACGGTCCCACACTCCCCTGCCCTGAACCGGGCCCCACGGCGCGCAGCCCGACTCGGCCCGGCGCACCCCCGCCCGGTTCAATCCGGTTGGGGTCGTTTCAGTTGACCGTCCGCTCGCGCCCCGACCAGAAGGGCTGGCGCAGCTTGTACTTCTGGAGCTTGCCGGTGGCCGTACGGTCGAGCGCCTGTCGGAACTCCACGCTCGTGGGGGCCTTGAAGTGGGCCATGCGATCACGACAGTGCGCGATGAGCTCCGCCTCCGAGACCGCCGCGCCGGGGCGTAGCACCACCAGGGCCTTGATCGTCTCGCCCCACTTCTGATCGGGTACGCCGATGACCGCCACCTCGGCGACCCCGGCGTGCTGGTAGAGGCAGTCCTCGACCTCAATGGACGACACGTTCTCGCCGCCGGTGATGATGACGTCCTTCTTGCGGTCCGAGATCACCAGGTGGCTCCCGTCGAGGTACCCGCCGTCGCCGGTGTGGAACCACCCACCGGCGAGCGCGGCCGCCGTCTCCTCCGGCTGCTCCCAGTACCCGGCGAAGACATGGTTGGAGCGGGCCAGGACCTCCCCCTCGTCATCGACCGCGATCTGTACACCGATGGCCGGGGTGCCGGCGCGGCTCAGCTTGTGCGAGCGCTCGGCCGGGGTGACGCCGTCCCACTCGGCCGGGGCCCGGTTGACCGTCAGCAGCGGAGCCGTCTCGGTCAGGCCGTAGATCTGGATGAACTCCCATCCGAGCTCCGTCTCGATCCGTTCGATCGCCTTGGACGGCGGCGGCGCGCCGGCCACCACAATGCGTACCGTGCCCGCTCCGGGGACAGAGCGCCCTTCGCGGGCGCGGGCGGCCGCGGCATCGAGGATGGCGGCCACCACCGCGGGTGCCCCGCACAGCAAGGTGACCCCGTGACGTTCGACGCGGGAAAGGATCTCTTCCCCGTCGACCTTGCGCAGAACGATGTGGGTCCCCCCCATACCGGTCACGGCATAGGGCATCCCCCACCCGTTGCAGTGGAACATGGGAAGGGTGTGCAACAAGACGTCGCGATCGCCGACCCCGGTGTGCCAGCCGAAGGTCACCGCATTGATCCAGCAGTTCCGGTGTGTCAGTTGTACGCCTTTGGGCCGGGCGGTCGTTCCCGAGGTGTAGTTGACCGAGCACGTGTCGTTCTCCTCGCCGTGCCACTCCAGGGCTGTGGCGCCCTCGGCGGCCGGCGCGAACAGCGCGGCGTCATCGACTCCGTCCAGCGCGAAGCGGTGGCGCACCGGAATGTCCCCGACCACGTCGGCGAGCTCGGGGTCGTAGAGGAGGACCGACGCCCCGGAGTGCTCGACGATGTAGCCGATCTCCGCCGGCGACAGCCGAAAGTTGATCGGTACCAGCACACGCCCGTACCCACTCACCCCGAAGAACGAGGTCAAAAAGCGGGCGGAGTTCGGACTCACGATGGCCACGCGCTCCCCCTGCGCCACCCCGAGCTCGTCGAAGTGGCGGGCCATGCCGCGGGCACGTGCCTCGAGCTCGGCGTAGGTGATGGTCCCCAGCGACCCCGCCAGCCCCGGCTCGTCCACCACAGCCACCCGGGCGCCATGGACGTGGGCCCCCCGGTTCAGAAAGTCCCCCACCGTCAGCGCAACCTGCACACATGCCCCTCTCCCGCCGGCTCTCGTCGGGCCAGCCGGCCGAACTTAGCGGACTGCCTGGTGAGGTGCCTAGAAGTGGCCCAGTACGGGGTGGGGCACGTACGGCTTCTCCAAGCCGGCCACCTCGTCGTCGCTCAACGCCAGCGCCTCGGCCGCCAGGGCATCCTCCAGATGCGAGAGCTTGGTCGAGCCCACAATCGGTGCCGTCACACCGGGCTTGGAGAGGAGCCAGGCCAGGGCCACCTGCGCCGTGGGGACGCCGCGGGCGGCCGCCACCTGTTGCGCGCTCTCGACCACGTCAAAATCCGTCGGCTGATCGTAGAGGTAATCGGTGAACGGGTCGGTGTTCGAACGCGTGGTGATCCGCTCACCTGACCGCGTCCGGTTGCCGGCCAGGACGCCCCGGGCCAACGGGCTCCAGGGGATGACGCCGACACCTTGGTCAAGACAGAGCGGGATCATCTCCCTCTCCTCTTCCCGGTAGATCAAGTTGTAGTGGTTCTGCATCGAGACGAACTTGGTCCACCCGTTCTTCTCGGCGGTGTACTGCGCCTTGGCGAACTGCCAGGAGAACATGCTGCTTGCGCCCAGATAGCGGGCTTTCCCCGCTTGCACGACTTCGTGCAGGGCCCCCATCGTCTCCTCGATCGGCGTGCGCGGATCCCATCGGTGGATCTGGTAGAGGTCCACGTAGTCCAGACCGAGACGGGTCAGCGAGGCATCGATGCCCGAGAGGATGTGCTTGCGCGAGAGCCCGCCACCGTTCTCCCCGGGTGTCACCGGCATGAACACCTTGGTGGCGATCACCGCCTCGTCGCGGCTCAGATACTTCGGCACCAGCTTTCCCGTGGCCCGCTCGCTGGCGCCGGCCGAATAGGCGTCGGCGGTGTCGAAGAACGTCACCCCACCTTCGACCGCGGCCCGCACGATCGGTTCTGCCGCATCCTCGTCGACCACCCATTGGCGATCGCTGTCGTTGCCGAACCCCATCATGCCCAGACAGATCCTCGAGACCCGCAAGCCCGACGTTCCCAAATTCTCGTACTGCACGTGGTTGACCTCGCTACTCCTGGGTACGCCGGAAGTACCGGCTGAGGGTCTCTTCTTGTTGCTGATAGGACGAGCCGATGTCGGATCCGTAGAGGGCCAGCGGCTCCTCAAGCATTCGCTCGAAGGTCAACTTGCACACCGCCTGCCCGTTCTCGACCATGAACGGCACGTCGTGCGCCCTGACCTCCAGAGCGGCGCGTGAGCCCCGGAAACGACGGCTGGGATCGAAGCCGAATCCAGGATCGAAGAAGCCGGCGTAGTGGGTCCGCAACTCCCCACTGGTGGGGTCGTAGGCGGTCATCTCGGCCGCCAGGTCGGGAGGGATGCTCACCGCCTCGTGGGACATCAGCAGATAAAAGCGCTTCGGCGAGAGGACCAGGCGGTCCCCCTCCTCCCGGTAGACCGGGTCCCAGAACGGGGCCGGGTCCACCTCGTGGTCGGCCGTGAGATCCAACAAGGGTGCGCTGTCCCGCGTGCTGTGACCCACCCGGCCCTGCGGCGTCGCCGTGGAGGTCGAGGCCCAAGAAGAGGCCGTCGGAGAGAACGAGGCCCTCCGGTGGGACGGGCTCCCCATCCCGGAACAGGATCGGCTCTTCGGCGTGGGCGGCCCGGACCTGGTCGTCGCTGAGCCAGGGTCGGCCGATGGAAAGACGGAGTTGGTTCAAGGTGAGATCCTCTCGGACCCGGACGGCGAACGAGAGGGGCACGACTTCGAGGTAGAGGGGCCCCTGGTACCCGGCCGCCACCTCGTCGAACCGGTCGCTGTGGTCGGTGATGACGCGGGTGAAGACATCGATCCGGCCGGTCGAGCTCTTCGGGTTGGCTTTTCCCCTCAGGCCCCCCGGCAGATCCAGCCGCTCCTTGAGCTCGATGAGGTACGGGCAGCGGGCCTCGAGCATCGCTCCGGCGCCGCGCAGGTCGATCTCGTCAAGTATGTAGTCCTTGAGCTTGCGCTCGACCGTGTCGTCCCCCGGCAGGAAGCTGCAGCGGATCCGCAGCGCCCGCTCCCCCAGCCGCAGGTCCAGGCTGGCCGGCTGCACGTTGGTCTCGGGAATGTTGAATCTCCCGGCATCGATGTACCCGGCGCGGATGGCCCGCTCGAGCAGATGGCCGGGGAGGACGCCCTCGGCACTCGGGTGCAGGCTCAGTACCATGCGCGCGGTCGTTCAGCAGACGGCATGCAGGGTCACCTTACGAGCAAAGCACGCAGCGAGGGAGCGGGAAAGGCCCCCCGGCGAAAAAAGGGTGGAAGAGCTTGTGGATGACCTGGGGATGAATTCGCTCGACACGCATATTGCCTAGGCACGCAGACGTTATCCACAGTGTGCCTGTGGGTAACGGGGGTTGAGCCTGCGGGAGCCCGCCCGGTCGCCCTAGAGTGGACCTCGCGCCCTCGGGCGTCCGGCACTCCCCTCACGACATCGGAGGTCCAATGCTCGACTACGTGATCCGGTCCGGCACGGTCATCGACGGGACGGGCGGTCCCGCCCGTCAGGCTGATGTGGGCATCGAGGGAGGCCGCATCACCGAAATAGGGGAGATCGCCGCGGCGGGCCGCACCGAGCTCGACGCGACCGACCTCATCGTCGCCCCCGGGGTCGTCGATCCGCACACCCACTACGACGCCCAGCTCTTCTGGGACCCGACCGCTTCGCCGTCCAACCTCCACGGGGTCACCACCGTGATCGGTGGCAACTGCGGTTTCACCCTGGCGCCGATCAAGGCCGGTGATGCCGACTACATCCGGCGGATGATGGCCAAGGTCGAGGGCATGCCCCTGGCCGCGCTCGAGCAGGGCGTGCCGTGGAATTGGGCCAGCTTCGGCGAGTACCTCGCCGCACTGGAGGGGAACCTGGGCGTGAACGCCGGCTTCCTGGTGGGCCACTGCGCCCTGCGTCGTCACGTGATGGGCGCCGCCAGGGCCGAGGAGGTGGCCACCGACGAGGAGGTCGCCGCCATGCGGGCGCTGATGGCCGACTCGCTGGCCGCCGGAGGGCTCGGCTTCTCCTCATCGCAATCGCGCACACACTCCGACGGTGAGGGCCGGCCCATCACCTCGCGCTATGCCGACCGCAGGGAGATGATGGCCTTCTGCGAAGAGGTGGCGGCCCACGAGGGCACGACCCTCGAGTACATCACCAACGGCTGCCTGGACCAGTTCAGCGACGAGGAGATCGACCTCATGACCGCCATGAGCGTCACCGCACAGCGCCCCCTCAACTGGAACGTGCTGACCATCGACGGGCGAGCGGCCGACATGGTGGACCATCAGCTCTCGGCGTCCACACGGGCCGCCGAGGCCGGGGGGCGGATCGTCGCCCTCACCATGCCGACCCTGGTGCCCATGAACATGAGCTTCAGCACGTTCTGCGCCCTCTTCCTCATGCCCGGATGGGGGGAGGTCATGGGGCTCCCGCCGGAGGAGCGGATGGTCAAGCTGGCCGACCCCGACGTGCGGGCCATGCTCGATCAACGGGCCAAGAGCAAGGAGGCCGGCTCGTTCCGCGGCCTGGGCAACTGGGGCACCTACGTCATCGGCGACACCTACGCCCCCGCCAACGAGGGCTACCAGGGACAAAGGGTGCGGGACATCGCGGCCGCCCGCGGCACCGCCGACTTCGACACCCTGCTCGACATTGTGCTGGCCGACGAGCTCCGCACCGTCTTGTGGCCCAACACCGACGACGGCAACGACAAGACCTGGGCCATGCGGGCCGAGGTCTGGACCGACCCCAGGGCGATGATCGGAGGGTCTGACGCCGGCGCCCACCTCGACCGCATGTGCGGATCGAGCTACCCGACGACTTTCCTGGCCGACTGCCTGCGGGGGCGACAGCTGGTACCGGTGACCCAGGCCGTCCACATGCTGAGCGGCCAGCCCGCCCAGCTCTTCGGGCTCCGCGGCCGCGGCGTGTTGGCTCCGGGCAACGCAGCCGACGTCTTCGTCTTCGACCCCGCCACCGTGGGTTCGGAGCCGGCGCGTATGGTCCGCGATCTCCCGGGTGACGCCGGCCGCCTCATCGCCGGGTCGTACGGCGTCGTGCGGGTCCTCGTCAACGGGGTGGAGACGGTCCGCGACGGACAGCCGACCGGGTCGATTCCCGGCACCCTGCTTCGCTCCGGTCGCGACACCGCCTCGGTCCTCCCCGCCTCATCAGGGGTGTAAGAACCCCAGCTCGGAGCCCGCTCCACCCGGGTGGGGCGATAGTGACGCCGACCCGGCGGCGGCTAGCCTGCGCCTACCGTGATGGCAGACCCCTCCCAATCGACGGTCGCCGAGGGGCCTCCCAAACAGTCACCACCCCCCAAGCGGTCGCGTTGGCTGCGCGAGACGGTAATCGTGGTGGTGGTGGCTCTGGCCGCCGCCCTCCTCCTGCGCACCTTCGTCGTGCAGACCTTCTACATCCCTTCTGGCTCCATGGAGCCCACCCTCCAGGTCGGCGACCGCATTCTGGTGGACAAGCTGAGCTACCACCTGCACGGCGTCGATCGGGGCAACATCGTGGTCTTTCGCCGCCCGGCGGACGAGAACTGCGGAGGCCCGCCCGTGGCCGACCTGGTCAAACGGGTCATAGGGCTCCCGGGCGAGACGATCTCGCTCAGCCAGGGGCATGTCCTCATTGACGGGAAGCGGCTCGACGAATCGTGGCTCCCCAACTCGGTGCAAGGGACGACTTTTCCCGGTCCGTCGGGCCCGACGTACAACTTGGCCAAGCCCTATGTGATCCCCGCCAACCACTACTTCGTCATGGGCGACAACCGGTCCGACTCCTGTGACAGCCGCTATTGGGGCCCTATCGCGAAGTCCCTCATTGTGGGCAAGGTGGATGTCCGCGTGTGGCCGATCACCGACTTCCACTTCTTCTGACGTCGGGTGCCTGCGTCACCGATGTAGGCCCAGATCCCGTGCCGCTCGCATGTTCATGCCCGCGACCAGGTCGAATCCTCGGGTTAGTACGATGAGAAGGGTCCGCTTGCCCACCGAAGGGACCCCATGGTGCTTAGTCGCGACGACAGCCCCGTAGAGGGTGGCGCGAACCTGACGCCGGCGTCGGTGCCGGACATCGCGCGTTCACTCCGGCTGGCCCGCGAGCGCGCCGAGCTCACCGTCGCCGAGGCGGCGGCCCGGGCCGGGTTGGGAAACGCCGTCGTCGAGGATCTCGAGAGCGGGAACGTGGGACAACAGCACGACCGCATCGCAACCCTGCGGTCGCTGCGCTCCTACGCCGACTCGCTCGGCCTGCCGGGCAGCGACTACGTCCTCGTCGCCGTGGAGCAGTGGCCGTCCATGGGACCCGTTCTGACCACGAGCAACGAAACCGCCGTGGTGCCGGTGGTCTCGATCTCCTCGGCACCCACCGGGGGGCACTCGCCGCCCGGAGGCCACGGCTCGGTCTGGCCCGGCGATGCCACCGGGGTGGCCGATGCCACCACGACGGGTGTCATGGAGACGCTCCGACCCACATCGGTGACCGACACCGGCCGATTGCCGGCGCTCGACACCGGTCGGGTTCCGGTGGTCGACACCGGAGAGGTCGCCGTCGTCAATCTCGGAGTGCCGGTACTGCTCAAGTTCATGGTCGGGCTCGTCGCCTTCCTGGTGGTGCTCGGTGGCGCAGCCCTGGTCGAGCACAACCACATCAACGGGTGGTTCGATTCCGGGCGCCACACCACCACGCATTGGGTCGACGACGTCAAGTCTGCTCTCGGCATCACGTCCTCACCGTCTGGACACGGGCATCACGCCACCACGACCCCCACGACGGCGGCCAAGGCGGTCGACACCTCCAAAGTGACCATGAAGGCCGGTCCGGGTGGCCTGTCGGAGAACATCTCCGTGGCGGCCTCGTCGTTCACCGTGAAGGTCGTGGCCACCAAGGGCCCGTGCTGGGTCAGCGTAAGCACGGCGCCGGGACTTACACCTCTTTTCGAACAGACCCTGCTACCCGGCGAGAGCCACCTCTTCGTGGTGACCAGCTCCCTGACCGTGCAAACGGGCAGCTCAGCGGGCGGGGTCATCTTCTACGAGGGATTCAAGGTGATCGGTTTCTACGCCCCCCCCAAAGCCCCGTTCACCATCAACTTCACCGCGGCCGGCTGAGCGGGCGACCGGCCCTTTAGTCGCCCTCGTTCTCCGCGGTCACCCGGGCCACCGCGGCGACCGATTGGCCGTCATCGAGGTTCATGACCCGCACGCCGGTGGCGTCACGCCCCTGGGAGGCGATCTCGCGCGCCGCGGTCCGGATCACCACGCCGCCCGACGAGACGAGCAGGATCTCCTCGTCGAGCGCCACCATGAAGGCCGCGACAACGGAGCCCCGTTTGCCGGTCAACCGGATGCCCCGCACCCCCTGGCCGCCCCGGGCCTGGCGGTTGAACCGCTCCAGCTTGGTCCGCTTGCCGTACCCGGCGTCGGTGACGATGAGGATGTCGGTGTCGTCGGCCGCCACATCGCACGACACGACGGCGTCGCCCGCCCGGAGGCGGATACCGCGCACGCCGGCCGCGTCACGACCCATGGCCCGCACGTCGGACTCGTTGAAGCGGATGGTCATCCCGCTACGGGTCACCTCGAAAATGTCGTCGTCGCCCGACGTGGCCACCACCCGCACCAGCTCATCCCCGTCGCGCAGGTTGATGGCGATGAACCCCTCCCGGCGGGACTTGTCGTACTCGCTCAACGCCGTCTTCTTGACCTGGCCCTGCGCGGTGGCGAAGACGAGATACTGGTCCGGCGAGAACTCCCGCGTGGTGATGATGGCCTGAATCGACTCGTTCGGCGCGAGCGGGACGAGATTGACCGCAGCCGTGCCCTTGGCAGTCCGTTCCTTCATTGGGATCTCGTGGCCCCGCAGGCGGTACACCTTGCCCTGGTTGGAAAAGAGCAACAAGTAGGCGTGGGCCGAGGAGTGCACGACCTGACTGACCAGGTCCTCCTCCTTGAGCCGGGCGCCCTGGACCCCGCGGCCACCCCGGCCCTGGGTGCGGAAGGCGGCGGCGGCCACCGACTTTATGTAGCCGCCCTTGGTCATGGTGACGACGATCTCCTCGTCATCGATGAGATCCTCGACACCCATCTCTCCCGGGTCGTGGGTCACGATGCTGCGACGCGGGTCGGCATACTTGTCCCGGATGGCGGTCATCTCCTCGTCGATCACACCCCGGAGCTTGCCGTCGTCGGCCAAAATCGATTCGAGCTCGGCAATGGTCTCGAGCAGCTTGGCCATCTCCTCCTGCAGCTCGGTGCGACCCAGCCGGGTCAGGCGACCCAGGGTCATGTCGAGGATGTGGGTGGCCTGGATCTCCGAGAAGGAGAACGGCTCGGCCATCAATGAGGTACGAGCCGACGGGCGGTCGTCCGATCCACGGATGGTGGCAATGACGGCGTCGAGCATGTCGATGGCCCGGAGGAGCCCCTCGACGATGTGGGCCCGTTCCTGCGCCTTGCGCAGCCGGAATTGGGTGCGACGGGTCACGACCTCGATCTGATGGTCGATGTAGTGAGAGAGCGCCTGGGCCAGGTTGAGGGTGCGCGGCACCGAGTCCACCAGGGCGAGCATGTTGACCCCGAAGCTGGTCTGCAACGGGGTCTGCTTGTAGAGGTTGTTGAGCACCACGTTGGCGTTGGCGTCGCGCTTGAGCTCAATGACCAGTCGGGGCTTCTGGTTGGCCGAGGAGTTCAGCACCCCGCTGATGCCGTCGAGCTCCCCGGCCCGCACCAGGTCGGAGATCTTCTGCTCTATGACTTCGACCGAGGTCTGGTACGGGAACTCGGTGACGACGATGCGGTCACCGACCCGACCCTCCTCAATTTCGGCCACGGCGCGCATTTTGATGGAGCCCCGGCCGGTCCGATAGGCATCGAGGATGCCCTGGCGGCCCAGAATGAGCGCGCCGGTGGGGAAGTCCGGCCCCTTGACGAACGTCATCAGGTCATCGGGGGTCGCCGTCGGGTTGTGCAGCACGTGGATGGCGGCGTCGATCACCTCGCCCATGTTGTGGGGCGGGATGTTCGTGGCCATCCCCACCGCGATCCCCTGCGAACCGTTGATGAGCAGGTTCGGGAACCGTCCGGGGAGGACGCTCGGTTCTTCGTCGGAGCCGTCGTAGTTGGCGATCATGTCGACGGTCTCTTCGTCGATGTCGGCCATGAGCTCGAGCGCCAACGGAGCCAGGCGGCACTCGGTGTAGCGCATGGCCGCCGCGCCATCATCCGGCCCGCGCCCACCGAAGTTCCCGTGGCCGTCGATCAGGGGGTGACGCAGCGAGAATTCCTGGACCATGCGGGCCAGCGCCTCGTAGATGGCCGAGTCGCCGTGGGGGTGATAGGTCCCCATGACGTCGCCCACCACCTTGGCGCACTTGTTATGCGGGCGATCGGGCCGGAGACCCCGGTCGAACATGGAGTAGAGGATCCGGCGGTGGACCGGCTTGAGGCCGTCGCGCACGTCGGGCAGCGCCCGGGACACGATGACCGACATCGAGTACTCGAGGAAGGAACGCTCCATCTCCTCTTGAATTTCGATCGGCTCTACCGCACCGATCGGCTCCTCTCCGGCCGGGGGCAGCCCGCTCCCGTCACCGTTCCCACCGCGCCCCGCGCGTCGACTGTCGTGCCATGTGCTCTCCTGATCCGTCCGCTTAGATGTCGAGGAACCGGACGTCTTTAGCGTTTGTCTGAATGAAATGCCGACGCAGCTCGACGTCATCTCCCATGAGGATGGAGCAGACCTCGTCGGCCAGGGCGGCCTGCTCGACGTTGACCTGGAGGAGTGAGCGCAGAGACGGCGACATGGTGGTGTCGCGCAGCTCGGCGAAGTCCATCTCGCCCAGGCCCTTGAGCCGGTTGAAGTCGTGCTTGTGGTCCGGGTGCTCCGCCAAAAAGGCCGCCTTGGCCATGATCGTCTTTGAGGTAGATCTTCTCCTTGCCGACCAACGTCGAATACAGCGGCGGCTGGGCCACGTAGACGAACCCGCCCTCGACCAGCGGCTTCATCTGCCGGAAGAAGAACGTGAGCAGCAACGTCCGGATGTGGCTCCCGTCGACATCGGCGTCGGCGAGGAGGATCACCTTGTGATACCGGATTTTCGCCACGTCGAACTCGTCAGCCAGGCCGGCTCCGATGGCCGAGATCAGCGCCTGGATCTCGGCGTTCTTCAGCATCTTGTCGATGCGGGCCCGCTCGACGTTGAGGATCTTGCCCCGGATGGGCAGGATGGCCTGCGTGCGGGGGTCGCGGGCGTCCTTGGCCGAACCGCCGGCGGAGTTGCCCTCGACGATGAACAGCTCAGACTCCCTGGGGTCGCGGGAGGAGCAATCGGAGAGCTTCCCGGGCAGTCCGGCCCCGTCGAGAGCTGACTTGCGACGCGTCAGGTCGCGCGCGCCCTGGGCCGCCATGCGGGCCCGTGCCGCCTGCATCGACTTCTGCACGATCTGGCCCGCTTCGCGCGGGTTCTCCTCCAACCATTCGTTGAGCTTCTTGTTGGTGGACCGCTCGACCAGGGAGCGGATGCTCACGTTCCCGAGCTTGGCCTTGGTCTGTCCTTCGAACTGCGGGTCGCGTAGACGGACCGAGATGATGGCGGTCAGCCCTTCCCGGATGTCCTCGCCCTTGAAGTTGTCTTCCTTCTCCTTCAAGAGGTTGCGGGCCCGGGCGTAGCGGTTCACCCCGTTGGTGAGGGCCTTGGAGAACCCTTCGACGTGCATGCCGCCCTCAATGGTGGAGATGCCGTTGGCGAAGGAGTGGATGGACTCGTGGTACCCGGTGTTCCACTGCAGCGCGATCTCGACTTCCTGGCCGTCCTCGGATTCCTCGAAGGAGGCGACCTTGCGGAAGAGGGACTCCTTCGACGCGTTGAGGTGCTTGACGAAGTCGACGATGCCGCCGGCGTACTTGAAGGTCGTCTTGAGCACGGGGTCGGTGCGCTCGTCGGTGAAGCGGATCTCGAGGCCCTTGTTCAAAAAGGCCATGATCTGCAGCCGTTCGGTGATGGTCTGGGCGCGGAACTCGATCTCGTCGAAGACCGACGGGTCCGGCCAGAAGGTGACCGTGGTGCCGTGTCGGGGCTGGCCCGTGGAGCGGTCGTTGGGGGCTGGCCCGACGGCAGCGATCTTCTGCTTGATCTTCCCGCCCTTCTCGAACTCACCCAGCCAATGCTGTCCGTCCCGGTCCACCTCGAGAATGACACGGGTGGACAGCGCGTTCACCACCGAGATGCCGACCCCGTGGAGCCCCCCCGACACCTGGTAGCCCTTACCCCCGAACTTTCCGCCGGCGTGCAGGGTGGTCATCACGATCTCCGCCGTCGAGACCTTGGGGTTCTTCGGATACGGGCCTACCGGGATCCCGGCGCCATCATCCGCGACCCGACACCCGCCGTCGCTCAGCAGGGTGACGTCAATGCGGTCGCAACGTCCCGCCATCGCCTCGTCGACGGAGTTGTCCACCACCTCCCACACGAGATGGTGCAGGCCACTGGGCCCGGTCGACCCGATGTACATCCCGGGCCGCTTCCGCACGGCTTCCAGGCCTTCTAGAACTGTGATGTCGGCCTCGCCGTAGGAGGCGTCCGCCGGACCGTCTACCTTTATTGCCACAGACGCGTCCTTTCAAAACGACAGTCTTCGCGGTGCGCATCGGATTCCCGAACTGTGGGTCCCTGGCTTTCCAGTGCGAACGCTCCATCCTACCCGACGACCGTCACTTTTCAGCGCTTCCGGGTTCATCGCGGCGGTCCCTTCAGCGACGCTGGACCACCACTTCGATACGCTCGATGGTCGTATCGCCCAACCGGCGCGCACGGGTCAAGATCCCTTCGGAGTCCATTCGCGCCCGCGTGGCCCAGGCCGGATGGTCGGCGCCCACCACCAAGGTGGCGTCCTGGAGCCGCATCGGCTGTGAATGAGCCGCCAACTCCGCTCCCGCCAGCTCTTCCCAGCGGGTAAACACCAGTTCCATGGTCTGGGGCGATGGCGAGGCCCCGATGCGGCTGAGCACCTTGGCGATGGCGTCGCCGAGTTGTTGGGGGCCTGCATCGGGTCCGCTCGGCCGCCGGCGGCGATCGGGGCTCACGTCGTCTGCGCCACCTGGGCGACGTCGACGATCCGCGCCACGACGATCCCCTCGGGGAGAGGGGCCGCCGTGGTGAGGATGGACTGTCCGGGAGGAAGTTCCGCCACCAGGGCCCGACTGCGGGCGGGGTCGAGTTCGGAGAACACATCGTCGAGAAGAAGGGTCGGGGTCAGGCCCGTTCTCGCCACCACGAGTTGATGGATGCCGATCCTCAGTGCGAGGGCCAGGCAACGCTGCTCGCCTTGGGAGGCATGGGTCCGGGCCTCCCGCCCGTCCAGGGTCACCACGAGGTCGTCCCGGTGGGGCCCCACCGTGTTGACCCCCCGTCGCAGATCGTCCTTGCGGTTCTGCACCAACGCGTCCAGGAGCTCCCCGGTCCAACTGCGGACGTAGTGCTGGCTGACCACCAACTGATCGGGCTGGCCGGCCAGCCGGCCGTAGGCGGGACCGACGAACTCGTCGAGGGCGCTGACCAGGCGTTCGCGCGCCGTGACCAGGATCTTCCCCGCGTCGGCCAGACGTTGGTCCCATACATCGAGGGTGCTGGTCACGTCCGCGCTGACCCGCCCTCCCGCCTGGCGTAGCAGCGCCGCCCGTTGCCGCAACACACGTTCCACCTCGTCGGCGGCCCGGGCGCCCTCGGCGTCCACCAGAGCCAGCGCGTCGTCGAGAAGCTCGCGACGGACTCTCGGCCCTCCGCTCACCAGCGCCAGGTCTTCCGGTGAGAAAATCGTGCAGGGCGCGGCGACGGCCAGGTCCTTGCGCCCGCTGGCGCGTCTTCCGGTTGACCTGGGTCCGGCTCCGGCCGCCGAGCACGATTTCAGCCTCGATCAACGTGGGGCTGAGGCCGCTGTGCCACTCGGCCCGGATGATGCCCCGATCGGCCCCGGTACGCACCATGGCTTCCCGGGGGGCGCCCCGGAAGGATCGTTGGGTGCCCAGGTAGACCATCGCCTCGAGGACGCTCGTCTTCCCGGTCCCGTTGGGGCCGCTGATCACCGTCGTCCCTTCGGCTTCCGGGGTGAAGACTGCGGCGGGAAACGTACGAAAATCCAAGAGCTCGATCCGGTGCAGGCTCACCGCAACAAGAACTTCCTACTCAGGACACTCGAACCGGCATCAACAGGTACCGGAAGTGGTCGTCGTCGGCCCCTCGCACCGTTGCCGCCCGCGACGCGTCGGCCGACTCCACAATCACCTCGTCACCCTGCACGGCCTCGGTGCCGTCGATCAAATACGAAGGGTTGAAGGCGATGACCAGGTCCTCTCCGGTGAAGTCGCCGTCGACGGACTCCGACGCATCACCGACCTCCTGGCTGACCACCGTCAGATCGACGCCCCCTTGCCGCATGGAGAGGCGCACCGGAGTGGTGTTGTCCCGCACGAGGAGTTGCACACGCCGAAGCGCGGCCAGGAACGACTCTTTGCCCAGGTGCAACCGGTTGGGGTAGTGGTCCGGGATGAGCTGTTTGTAGTCCGGGTAGCGCCCCTCCAACAAACGGGTGCTGATCTGGACATTCCCCTGCCAGAACGTGATCTCGCTGGTGCTGGCGGCCACGCCGACACGGCCTCCGTCGTGCTCCTCCCCACCGCTGCGCTGGGCGGGAAGCCGCTGGAGCTCGGCCAGGGCGCGCGCCGGCACCAACAGGTCTTCCTCCCCGGGTAGGGCGGTGACCCCGGGCAGATCGCGCAGGGCCATGCGATAGGAGTCGGTGGCCACCATGCGGATGGAGCCGTCCACGCGAGAGAGCAGAACGCCCGTGAGGAGAGGGCGGGCGTCGTCGTGCGAGGCCGCCCGCACCACCTGGCGAACCGCTTCGCTCAGGGCCTGCTCGGGGAGCTGGGTCGTCGCCTCGGTGGTCCGTCCCACCGCGGGAAACTCCACTACCGGATAGGTGCGCAACTTGAAGTTCGATCGGGCGGCCGAAATCGTGATGTGGTCGTCGTCGTTGGCGAAGGTCACCGCACCGGGCTCCAGCCGGCGCACGATGTCGGTGGAGAGGCGGGCCGGAACGACACAGTTTCCGTCCTCCACCCCGATCACCTCCTGGGTGACCTGGATCGTCAGGTCGAGGTCGGTTCCGGTCACCGAGAGGACATTGCCCGTACAAGAAAGCAGGAGGCCGGACAGCACCGGGGATGAGGTGGCGCGTGCGCCCACGGCGCGACCCGCCGTGGCCAGCATCTCAATGAGTGAATCCCGCTCGGATCTGAACTTCACCGGAGCTTGTCCTTTCGGCTGTGTCCCCAGTCACCCATGAGTGAGATGGAGAGAGAGGTGTGTAGTAGAGGTAATAAGGGCTGTGGATTGTGGACGACTGCCACCCGACCCTGGTTGATGGCATGAAATCCATCCCCATGGCGGTGTGGGTGACACACCCCTTTTCGCGCACGGCGACGGCAGGGGGAAACCGGCCTGGGGACGGGCGGGCACCCTGTCCCCAGTGTGACGAAGGTTATCCACAGCTTGTGTGGTCGGTGGCGGGCACGGTTCAAGTCCCGGCACGAACCTGTTGAATTAGCTCGGTGACCTGCTCGTAGATCTGCCGGCGTTGCTGCATCTGACCGGTGATCTTGTCCACAGCGTGGATCACCGTGGTGTGGTCGCGGTTGCCGAAGACCCGGGCAATGGCGGGATAGCTGTAGTCGGTGAGGTTCCTGACCAGGTACATGGCCACCTGCCGAGCGGTGACCAGGGGCCGGGTCCGGCTCGGTCCGCAGATGGCCTCGATGGAGAAGCCGTAGCTGGCCGCGGTGGCCTCGAGGATCATCTGGGGGGTGATGCGGCGGGGTTCGCCGGCCAAGACGATGTCGGACAGCACCCGTTCCGCCTGGGCCAAAGAGATCGCTTCTTGGTTCAGCTTGGCGAAGGCGCTGATGCGGGTGAGCGCTCCTTCGAGTTCTCGGATGTTGTTCTTCACGTGGGTGGCGATGAATTCGAGGACATCGTCGGGCACTTCTTGGTGTTCGCTCTCGGACTTCGAGCGGAGGATGGCCAGGCGGGTCTCGAGGTCGGGGGGGTCGATCTCGGTGATCAGGCCCGAGAGGAAGCGGCTGCGCAGCCGGTCCTCCAGGGTCTCGATCGACTTGGGCGGCCGGTCGGAGGTCAGGACGATCTGCTTGGAGGCGCCCTTGAGGTCGTTGTAGGTGTGGAAGAACTCCTCTTGGAGTCCCTCTTTGTTCTCCATGAACTGCACGTCGTCGATCAACAGGACGTCGCATTCGCGGTAGCGGCGCTTGAAGGCCAGCGTGGTCGAGGTGCGCAGGGAGTCGACGAAGTCGTTCATGAAGGTCTCGGTGGTGACATAGAGGACCTTGCGGCGGTTGAAGTTCTCGGAGACGTAGTTCCCGATGGCGTGCAGAAGGTGTGTCTTGCCCAGCCCGCTGTCTCCGTAAATGAAGAGAGGATTGTAGGATCTACCAGGAGTTTCAGCTACTGCTTGGGCCGCCGCATGGGCCAGCCGGTTCGAGGACGCGGCGACGAAGGTCTCGAAGACGAACTTCGGGTCCAGCTGCACCGCCGGCGTGTCCCGGCCGTTCGTGTTGCTCTGGCGAGACGGCTGGTGCTCTCCGGATGGGCTCGGGCAGTGGGCTGTCGAAGGACTGGTCCTCCTCGGGCTGGTTGGGCTCCTGCTCTTGTACTTCGAGGCGGCCCCGGACCGGGGAGCCGACCTCGTTGGCCAGGGTGTCCTCGATCATCGGCAGGTAGCGGGTCTCGACCCGCTCGCGGATGAGACCGTTGGGCACCGAGAGGACGAACACGCCGTTGGCAAAGTCCACCGGTTCGATGCCGGACAGCCAGAGCTGCCAGGTGGTCTCCGAAACCTGCTCGCGCAGCGATCCCGTACACCGGCTCCATAGTTCTCCGGCTTGATTCACCGCGTGGTCCGTCTGCCCTTCCTCCGTCCGCGGCGTCCTGGGCAAGGTCTGAACGTTCCTCGGTGCGGGTAATTGATCGAAGGTACACCGTGCCACACGATGCGACTAGTGGGCGTTGGCGAATCGCGCCTAACATGGCAGGCACCCCATAACCGCTGGCGGCTGACCAGTTGGTGATCCGAACTCTGCAGCGCCCCGGCTACTGCTGCCGAATAAGCGTGGCGAAAGGCTGAATGACGTGAAGCGCACCTATCAACCCAATACCCGGAAGCGGGCCAAGACCCACGGTTTTCGCAAGCGCATGTCCACGCGGGCAGGTAGGGCAATCTTGAAGTCGCGGCGGCTCAAGGGGCGCCACCGTCTCACCGTCTGAGCGACTGATGCCCGCCCGGATGGTAGGAAGAATTCAGTCCCGCGCTGCCTTCGGGCAGCTGCGGCGTTCCCGCGCCCGGGCGAGCTGCGGGCCCGTCCGCGCCACTTTCGTGCCGGCCGCAGCCGGAGCTGTAGGCGTATATCCCCAGGTGGGATACGCAATTGGGAAGCGCTGCGGCAACGCGGTCGTGCGGAATTCGCTCCGCCGGCGCATGCGCGAGTCAGCCCGCGCGGTCGCCGGCACCCTGCCGCGCGGGACCTACCTCCTCCGGGTCGAACCGGCGGCGGCCACGACGCAACCCGCCATGTTCGTGTCCGATGTGCAACGAGCACTGCAGCGCGCCGGGGCCTCGGCTCCGGTACGGCCGTGAAGAGCGAGGATGGGCTCAGTCGGCCCCAACGGGCCGCGGTCCGGGTGATCCAGGGCTATCAGGCCGCGGCCTCCGGCCGGATCTCCCCGTGCCGGTTCTACCCGAGTTGTTCGAACTACGCCGTCGACGCCTTCACGGAGCACGGGTTCTGGCGGGGCCTCGCGCTCACGGCGAAGCGCCTCATCCGTTGCCGCCCCTTCGGGCCGCACGGCGTTGACCTGGTGCCCCTCCACGTCCACACCCGGTCCGCCACCAAGCAGGGGCGGGTCCGATGATGAACTTTCTCGCCGAGAATGCCCTGTTCAAGGACATCGGAGAGGTCTTCCACCCGCTGTTCGAGCTCTTCGGGCTGATTCTCGCCGGGATCTACTCGGTTGTCCCGAACTACGGGTTCTCCATCATCGGCCTGACGGTCATCATCATGCTGTGTTTGACGCCGGTGACGGTCAAGAGCACGAAGTCAATGCTCGCCATGCAGCGTCTGCAACCGGAGATGAAGAAGCTCCAGGCGAAATACAAGGGCGCGGAGAACCGCGAGCAGCTGAACGCGGAAATGATGAAGTTGTACAAGGAGAACGGCACCAGCCCGTTCGGTGCCTGCCTGCCGAGCCTGCTGCAGATGCCATTCCTGATCGTGCTGTATTCCCTTATTCGGGGACTCTCCTACGGGATAACGACGAAGTCCGGGACGTTTATAGCGATGCCCCGGTATATCCCGAAGAGATTCCCAAATGTATCAGAATTTGGTGGCCAATAAAGGCCAAATGCATTGGTGGTTTGGCATGGATCTTTCGTCTGCGCCGTTCACCCACCATGGGGCGAATCAGGTCCTTCTTACCATCCCCTATTTGGTCTTAATCGGCATGGCTATCTTCCTTCAGTACTACCAAATGAAGCAGATGAATAGCCGAAATCCGCAAGCGGCGGCAGCCAATCCGCAGATGCAGCAAATGCAGAAATTCTTCCCCATTATTTTCGGGCTTATCTACCTCCGAGTGCCCGCCGGAGCAACCATTTACATGGTGGTTTCTTCGGCCATGAGAATCGGTACGCAGGAAATAATGTTCCGAACCGGGATGGTGACGCCGGTGGCGGCGGCGGAACGGGAGATCGGGGGCGGCGCAGGTCCGCCCAAGGGAGGAACCCCCCAGAAGGCGATCGGAACCGGCACGGCGAAGCCCGGAGCGGGGAAACCCGCAAATGGCGCGGCGAAGCCGGCCGCTGGCACAGCGAAATCACCGAACAAGAGTGCCAACGCGCCGAAACGCCCGCCTGCGGCGAACGGCAAGGCCCAAACGACGGGAAAGACGGGGGCCAACGGGAAGCCACCCACGAACGGCAAGAGCTCCGCCGGGGCGAGTGCCAGCAATGGGAACAACAAGTCAAATGACGCGGAAATCGAGCCGGTGGTGGTGCCGAAAGAGCACCCGCGCTCGCGATCCAAGAGGACAAGAAAGGCTCGATAGAGCGTGGAGTGGGTAGAAGTAGCGGGAAAGACCGTGGCCGAGGCAACCGAACTCGCGCTCGACCAGCTTGGTGTGGCGGTGGGCGATGCCGAGGTCATCGTCGTCACCGAGCCGAAGACCGGTCTGTTCGGGCGCATGAGGGTCGAGGCCCGGGTGCGCGCGCGAGTGCGACCCGTGGGGGCCCGCCCCAAGCGGGAGCGGTCTCGTGACCGCAATCGAAGCGCGAAGGGTGGCCAGGGATCGAGCGGTCCGGGGTCTCGAACGGGCACGCCTCGCAGCGAGACGCGGACGCCCACGACCAACTCGACCAACCGGCCAGGTGAAGGGAACGGATCGGGAACGAGCCGATCCGCTCGGCGCCGACGCAACCGCAGCCAAGCAGGAGCCGGCGGCGTATCGAGTGCTCAGCAAAATGGAGCCTCCAGTACCCTGCCTTCCGGTGGGGAGCAGGGATCGGCAGAGAAGGACACGCAACGAACGAGAGAATCGAAGGAGACTGTGGCCATGGCCGAAGGAATGACGCTCGAAGAACAAGGTGAGGTAGGCCGCGCATTCCTGGCTGGTCTGCTGAGTGAATACGGCGTCTCGGCGTCTGTGGAGACACGCCTGCTCGATGACGAGACCGTGGAGATCGCCGCCATGGGTGAGGACCTGGGCCTTCTTGTCGGACCGCGGGGCTCCACCCTGAGCGCCCTGCAGGATCTGACGCGTGCCGTGGTCCAGCGTCAATGCCCGTCTCGGACGGACCGCATCCTCGTCGACGTAGCCGGCTATCGAGAGAAGCGGTCGGCTGCGTTGAAGCGGTTCAGCACCCAGATTGCCGAAGAGGTGATTGCGACGGGTCAGGAGAAGGCGCTCGAGGCAATGAGCCCGGCGGACCGCAAGGCCGTGCACGACGCCGTGAACGAGATTGAGGGCGTGGCGACACGCTCGGAGGGTGAAGACCCCAACCGCTACATCGTCATCGCCCCGGCTGGCTGACCGGAACCGTCGGTGCCTGACACCGACACGGACGGGATAGCGCCGGAGGCACTGCGGAAGGTCCTCGTCGCCGCGCGCGACGCTGGATTCCTTGGCCCCGGGCCCGTTCAACGTCACCTGCAGCATGCGGAAGGGTTTGTGGCGCTCGCCCGCATGGAAACGGAGGGGAAAAGCCCTCGCATGCTTGATCTCGGATCAGGCGGTGGCCTTCCTGGTCTTGTGGTCGCTGGGGCGTGGCCAGAAGCCACCATGGTGCTCCTCGAGGCCAATGAGCGCCGGGCCCAGTTTCTCGAGCGGGCCGTGGTCGCCTGTGCCCTCCAGCAGCGGGTGAGTGTCGTGCACCAGCGGGCCGAGATCTTCGGGCGGGATCCTTTGTACAGAGCCGCCTTTGACGGGGTGGTGGCGCGTTCGTTCGGAGCGCCGGCAGTGGTGGCGGAGTGCGCTGCCCCGCTCCTCCGGGTTGGTGGGTGGCTCATCGTCTCGGAGCCTCCGAGCGAGGACGGCCCTCCGGATGCAGGGTTGGCGACGGACCTGACGGATGTACAGCTCCCAGTGTCGGAGGAGTCGGGGCGCTGGCCAGCGGACAAGCTTGCGCCGCTCGGGCTGCAGCCGACGGAGTCGGTGCGGACAGCCTTTGGCTATCAGATCCTTCGACAGGTCGTTCTTTGTCCGGACCGGTTCCCACGGCGGAACGGCATTCCATCGAAAAGACCTCTGTTCTAGGCATCTGCTGTCGGGCGATCGGCCGATGTTTCACGTGGAACAACCCAACACCGGACGCAGAACCCCTCCTGCGAGGCGCTGGCGGAAGTCGTCCACGCACGGACCTGTTGTTCCGGAGCAGACCATCGCCACGGGCTCCCAGCCGACGTCACCCCGTGTTGCCTAGGCCGCTCTGGCGCTCGCACAGCTCCCGGCGGGGAGGAACGTCCTGAATCTCTGGCCGCCACAACGGGGCAGCGCAACAGCGGCGGAGTCACATGTAACTCTCTCGACGACCAACCCTCCAGGCCGCCGTAGTCGGGAAGTCCGGCAAGGACCACGCAATGGAGCCGTCTAGAAGGCAATGGCCGTTGCCTCCGACCGCGCTGCCTGACACCGGCGATCCGTGCCGGACGCTGTAGCGTTCGCTCCGGCGGGGCTCGCGAGCGCCGCCGAACTCACCGTCGCCGAGGCGGCGGCCCGGGCTGGGGTGGGAAACGCCGTCGTCGAGGATCTCGAGAGCGGGAATGTGGGGCAACAGCACGACCGCATCGCCACCCTGCGGTCGCTGCGCTCCTCGGACCCACTCCCTCGGCCTGCCGGGCAGCGTCTACGTCCTCGTCGACGGGGAGAAGTGGCCGCCCGTCGGCGCCTTGCTGACCACCAGCTACGAAACCGCCGTGGTCTCAGCACCGTTGTGCTCTCGGGGCGGCGCCCGATCACGTGAGGCGAAACGGAAGCAGATGGGAGGGCGTGTCGACTCCACGCTGATGGGTTGCGTTCGCCTTGAGGAGAGTCACGGCGCCTGAGGGTGACATCGAGAGTAAAAAGGGCGCCCACCCTGGCATGGGGCTGCCGTCTGCGTCCTTCGACCTAGGACGGAGCCCCCGTCGGGTTGTCCATCATGGTCACGAGAGAGTCTCGAGGTCAGATGAGGGCGACAACGGCGTCTACGTCCTCGTCGCTGACGGTTGCCTCTATTCTGCGCCGAGGGGTGCGACGCGGCGTCGGCGCTCCATGGGTGTCTTGGCCGAGTCGGTGCCGGCCCAGTGTCAGCCTAGATACCGCAGCCGACGCCGTGGGTGAATCCCGGCTCCCTCAGAGGTCGCCGGTGATCCCGGATGACCCAAGGAAGACAACGCTCCTCCCTCGGATACGCATGGCCCTCGGCGGCGCCTGCAAAGGCACCACGGAATGGCTATGTGCCAAGTCGACCCTGCAGAGGCAGCGGAGGGGCTGCTCGGTCATGCAGGGTCGATCCTGCCGAGCCCGGGTGCGTGGATCACGCCTTCCGCTAGCCGCATTGACGTACGTGGCCTGCAGCTCTATCGCCTTTGATCCACGATGGCGGGTGCTGTGCGGGATCGGGTCTAAGGTGTTCCTGTCGCAACATGAGATCGCGCCGCAGCATCCGCCGGGTCGTCAGCCTCGCTCCGTTCTTGGCAGGAGTGTTCTGGTCTGCATCCGGCGCCCCACTGACGACGGTGCCTTGAGCTGTGTGGGTTGAAGATGGTGCGGTGCGCATCAGGAGGTCGTGAGCTTTGGGGTCGACGGGGTAACTCGCTCGGCCGACCCCGGAGGAGAATTATCCGCCGAAGAGCGGGAATCTGGGATTTGGCAGCCGCATACGCGGAGGGATTCGACTCCCGAGGGAGTGTTTCACGTGAAACATGAGAGTTTCCTTGACCTGGCGTAGCCGGGAGGCCAGGATAGGCGTCATGGCGCGTCGAATCGGAAGTACTGCCTGATGCGGATTCGCCGTCGCGACCGGGGCGAGACCCCGCCCGCCGAAAAAGCAGCCCCTGCCGAGCCGGAGATCGTAGTGAAGCCCATACCGCCCTCTCCCCCGCCGGACTCGCCGGCTTCCCCCACGCCACCGACAGCAGCGGAACCCAGGCCCCAAGCCCCGCCCGTGGTCGAACCGCCGCCCCCCTTTGACCAGGCGCTCCTGTCTCGGGCGGAACCCGAAGAGGCTCCCACCTTCGTTCCCGCCCGGACCCCTGCTCCTGCTTCGGCCCCCGCCGAGGCGTCCGCTCCTGTCCCTGCTCCGGCTCCCGCCCAGACCCCGACTCCTGCTCCCACCCCAGCTCCTGCGCACGCTCCCTACTCCCCCACCAGTGGCCGTGGAGCCCCCTCCGTTTGTCGCTCCCCAGCCGGTGACAAGCGAGCCCCCCGTTGTCCTGGCAGCCGAACCGGCGCCTTTCGTTGTTGATTCGACCGTGTCGGAGCGGGTTGTGGAGTCCAGATACGCCTCAGCGGCTCCCAGCGCGCCGCCTGAGCCTGCGGTCCAGATGAGGACGCCCACCATCCGTTCAGAAGCCAATGCGCTTCTTGATGGGGCGCGGCCTGCGCCCCGGGAGCTGCCCCGGGTGATCGCCATCGCGAACCAAAAGGGTGGAGTGGGGAAAACCACCACCACCGTCAACCTCGGGGCAGCCCTGGCCGAGATCGGATACCGCGTGCTGGTGATCGACCTCGATCCTCAGGGCAACGCCACCACCGGCCTGGGCATTGACGCCCGAAATTTCGAGCTTTCCATGTACGACGTCATCATGCGGGAGCAGTCCCTGGAGGATTGCATCGAACCCACCAGCGTGAAGAATCTCTTCGTGGCGCCTGCGACCATCGACTTGGCCGGGATCGAGATCGAGCTGGTGCCGGCGTTCAGCCGGGAAATGAAACTGAAGAAGGCGATCGACACCGTGGTCGACGATTTCGACTTCATCCTCATCGACTGCCCGCCCTCACTCGGGCTCATTACGGTGAACGGCCTCGCGGCTGCGGGCGAGGTCATGGTGCCCATTCAATGCGAGTACTACGCCCTGGAAGGTCTGAGCCAGCTGCTCCGCAACGTGAATCTGGTCTCGTCCAACCTGAACGAGACGCTGGAGGTGACGACCATCGTCCTCACCATGTTCGACGCCCGCACCCGCTTGTCTATCGAGGTGGCCAACGAGGTTCGCCTGCACTTTGCCGATCGGGTCTGCCAGAGCGTGATCCCGCGCACCGTGCGACTGTCCGAGGCTCCTTCGTTCGGGCAACCGATTACGGTGTTCGATCCGACCTCGCGGGGAGCAGTGGCCTACCGCGAGCTAGCGAAGGAGGTGAGCAATGGCGCGCCGCAGCGGACTCGGTAAGGGGCTCAGCGCACTGATCCCGTCCGAAGCGACGGGGGAGACGGATTCGGCCTTACGGGTTGTTCCCATCTCCCACATAAAGCCCAACGCATTCCAACCGCGTAGTCACTTCGACGAGGAGTCGATGTCATCGCTGGCGGCGTCCATCCGTGAGGTGGGACTCCTCCAGCCGGTGTTGGTGCGGGAGGTCGATGATGAAGAGGAAAGCTACGAGCTCATCGCAGGGGAGCGGCGCTGGCGCGCCGCCCGCCGGGCCGGTCTGCAGACGATTCCGGTACTCGTCCAGCCCGACACCGGCGACGTCTCCAGTCTCGAGCAGGCGCTGGTCGAGAACCTTCACCGAGAGGACCTCAACGCTCTCGAGGAGGCGGCCGCCTATCAGCAGCTCATCGACGAGTTCGGCCTGACGCACGAGCAGGTGGCCACGCGTATGGGCAAGGGCCGGGCCACCGTGACCAATACCCTCCGCCTGCTCCAGCTTCCCGCTGGGGCACAACGGGCTCTGGCCGAGCGGACGATCTCGGCTGGTCACGCTCGTGCCCTCTTGGGCACGCCGGATCGTGTCCTGCAGGACAAGCTGGTCGAACAGATCACTTCCGAGGGCTTGACCGTCCGCGCCGTCGAGGAAATCGTTCGGGCGGGCGCCCCGGTCCGGGAGTATCAGCCCCCTCCACCGGAGGTACTACCGGAGGAATTCGAAGAAGACAGCGGTGCTACCAAGGGTACTACCGCTGTTTCGACCCCTCGGCAGCCCTCGCCGAGGAAACTTCCGGAGCCGGGAGTGCTCGAGCTGGAAGACCTACTCTCAACCTATTTGAACACCAGGGTGAAGGTCGATATTCAGAATCGGCGGGGTCGATTGGTCGTGGAATTCGCCACCCTGGAAGACTTGGAGCGCATCTACAGGGCGATGGTTGGTGACGGGGTTGCCTAGTTGTTCACAGAACTGTCAAGCCTCCGTACAGCCTCATCCACAACGTCATGCACAGGTTGTGGATTGTTGTGAACTGTTCATCTCTCGGTGAGGTTCGTCACGCTCTGATCACGTCAGTCCCACGAAACGTCAGCCCACTGCCCCAGAACGGCGGCGAGCGACGCCGCTAAAAGTGCTGCTCGTTCCACTACAAGGGTGGCCGGACCGAGTTCTACGAGCACCGAGGGCATGCGCGTCTCGCGCAAAATGGTCAACGACATGCCGTGTGCCCCCGCATCGCGGATCCCGAGGACCTCAGGCACCGATCGCTGGATCAGTACGGCCAGGAGGCGTCCACCCTGCGATTCGTCGTGACGCCCGGCCCAATAGGAGGTATGGCACTCGGCCCGTGCCGGATTGAGTCGAAGGCCCACGAAGACGTCTGCGGCAAGTTCGTTGGCTTCGTGGGCCTGCGTGGCGTCGTCGGGGTGGTGCAGCTCGCTCACCTGAATGCCGCCGACGACCAATCGACGCCGCAGGGCACCGGTCACGCTGCCCAAGCCGCCGCTCTCGCCGATGGCTACGTGGCGACCGGACAGCGTCGGGGGGGCATGGCGCAGCTTGGCCCGGGCCCGGACCGACGAGATCAGTTTGGGCTGATGGTGGCGGCTCTCGAGTCGCATGAGCTCGCCCAGCGTGGCGCCTCCGAGGATGCCGTCGATCGGCAGGCCGGCGTTGCGCTGGAACTCGGCCAACGCCCGTGAGGTCAGGTCGCCGAAAATGCCGTCCACCCGACCGGTGTCGAAGCCGAGCGTGCTCAACCGCAACTGGAGGTCGGCCACGTCGTCGCCACGCTGCATGGGCGTGCGCCGGTAGAGGAACCGGTCGCCGAGGCGGAAACTCGCCTCGACCAGGGTGTTCCACGTTTGTGGCCCGCAGATGCCATCGACCCGCAGGCCGCGCAGGTGCTGGAATGCCTCCACGGCGGCCCGGGTGCCGTCACCGAACACTCCATCGGGGTCGCGCGGCCCGCCGCCGCTCAGGACGGAGGTCAGCCGGTGCTGGATGTCCGAGACGGCCGCACCGCTGTTCCCCAAAGAAAGGGGGAGGACTACAGGTACTCCGCGATCTCCTGGAGCAGTTGACCCTTGGGCTTCGCCCCGATCAGCCGGACTTCCGGCTCTCCGTCCTTGAAGAGGATCAACGTCGGGATGCTCATCACGTCGAAACGCCGAGTCACCTCGAGGTTGTCGTCGATGTTCAACTTCCCGATCTGGAGTTTGCCGGCCTGCTCCTCCGCGATCTCCTCCAGAACCGGTGAGATCATTTTGCACGGGCCGCACCACTCAGCCCAGAAGTCCACCAGCACCGGGACATCCGAACCTTTGACATGCTCATCAAAGGTAGCGTCGCTCAGGGTCACAATCTTCTCGCTCATGCGTTCTCCTTGTCACAGTGGTGTAACGCCGTGGGTAAGGCTTCTGTTCCCGGCTACTCGCCGCGCTCCTCCAGCCAGTGCTCGGCGTCGATCGCCGCCATGCAACCGGAGCCGGCCGAGGTGATGGCCTGGCGGTAGATGTGATCCTGGACGTCACCGCAGGCGAACACGCCGTCCACGCTGGTCCGTGAGGACCTGCCGACGGTGCGCACGTAACCGTTCTCCTCCAGCTCCACCTGACCCTTGAGCAGGGTGCTGTTGGGCTCGTGGCCGATGGCCACGAAGAGGCCCGTGACCGGCAGTTCGAAGGTCTCCGAGGATTTGGTGTGCTTTATCTTGACGCCGCTGACCTTGGTGTCACCCAGCACGTCGACGATGACCGAGTCCCACAAGAACTCGATCTTGGGGTTCTTGAAGGCCCGTTCCTGCATGATCTTGGACGCTCTGAGCTCGTCACGGCGGTGGATGACGGTCACCTTGGAGGCGAAGCGGGTGAGGAACAGGGCCTCTTCGAGGGCGGAGTCGCCACCCCCGGCCACGGCGATGTGCTGTTCGCGAAAGAAAAAGCCGTCGCAGGTGGCACAGGTGGAGACCCCGTACCCGAGCAGGCGGTCCTCGTTGGTGCAGCCCAGCATCAGCGAACGCGCCCCGGTGGCGATGATGAGGGCATCTGCCGTCACCGTCGGCTCCTCCGCCTCCGGGTCGCCCACCCACAGGGGGAACGGAGAGGGGGAGGACAGGTCCATACGGCTCACCTTGGCGGTGCGCAGCTCGGCCCCGAAGCGGATGGCCTGGTTGCGCATGATCCCCATGAGCTCGGGCCCCATGACGCCGTCGACGAACCCGGGGTAGTTCTCCACCTCGGTGGTGAGCATCAGCTGGCCACCGGGCTGGTCGCTCGTCGAGGAGGGCTCGCCCTCAATGACCAGGGGCTCGAGTTGCGCCCGGGCCGCATAAATCGCCGCGGTCAGACCGGCCGGCCCGGAGCCGACGATAACGACCTTGCGATGCTCAGACATCAAGACCGTCGTACTCGGCGGTGACCCCTCGCTTGGTGTAGGCGAAGAAACCGCCCCCGCTGAAGATGGCCCCGAGCACCAGGTAGGAGATCCAGACCTTGCCGTCGAAGAGGTAGACCGTGGTGATGCGGATGAACCCGACGCTCAGCAGCACCACGATCGTGATGCCCATGACCGCGATGATGACCCCGAACACGACCGCGCGGGCCGCCACGACAGCGGGGCGGACAGCCTTGGTGTTGACCGCCGCCACCACCGTGTCGACGGCGTCCAGGGCACGTTCCGACAGGTTGTCGGTGAAACTTTGATCGGCCACGGCCACAGATTAGTCGCCGGGGCCCGAAACAGCGGCCCGCACGATGTAGCACGCCCCCACCGTGTTGGGCCCGGTATGGGAGCCGACCACGGGACCGAGCTGCACCGCCACCGGGGGATGGTCCGAGGGAACGGCCGAGAGCTGCTTCACGACGTCGTCGACGTCGTCGCAGGCGCCGTCGGCGACGGCCAGCCGTTCCAGCGGGGCGTCCGCGCCCACCTTGGCCACCAGGTAACTCAAGGCCTTCGAGCGGGTCCGCTGTTTGGACTCTTCGGCCACCTCGCCGTCTTTGACCATGATGACGGGCTTGATGGAGAGGAGCGAGCCCAAAAGGGCCTGGGCGCCACCGATGCGGCCACCTCGCTGGAGGAAGTCGAGTCCGCCCAGCACGCCGTAGACGCGGATCCGGCTCGTGCGGTCCTCGGCGGCCGCGGCCAACTGGTCCAGGTTCGCCCCGCCGGCGGATTCCTCGGCGGCCGCGATCACGGTGAGGCCCTGGCCCATGGTGACCGAGCGGGTGTCGAACACCTGAACGGGAATGGAGGTGAAGGTGTCCGCCGCGGTGACGGCGGAGGCGTAGGTGGCCGAGAGCTTCGACGAGATGGTCAGGCAGAGCACGGCGTCGGCCCCTTCGTCGGCCGCCTGCTGATAGGCGGCGATGAACGCCCCGGGGGAGGGAGCGGCCGTTTCGGGGAGCGCGCCCTTGCCCTGGCAACGACGCCAGAACTCCTCGGGCGTGAGCTCCCGTCGGTCCTCGAACTCCTCGGCCCCGAATCGAATCGTCAGGGGCACCACGATCACGTCGTGCTGCTTGACCAGATCCTCGGTCAGGTCACAGGCGCTGTCGGTCACGATCCGCACACCGGGCATGCGTGGAGTCTGCCACGACGGGGTCGCAATGGGCTGTTAGGCGCGGTGGTGGGCCACCAGACGGCGGGACTCGCGCTCGTGGCGCCGGCGCTCCCGTTGCCGGATGGCGGCCCGGCGACCGAGCCCGACGATCACGGCCAGATAGACCGCCAGCCCGGCCACGATGGCTGCAACCACTCGACCGAAGAGGAGCAGGCCGGTTGTGGCGCCGGAGAGATTGGACACGACCAGGACCACGACCGCCATGGCCACGGTGGCGATCCCGACCCGGCGCAGGGGCGTCCAGGTCCCTTCGGTGCCGAGGGGCCCGAACCAGCGCCGGAGTAGCGCCACACCCAACAGGGCGCCGACGGTGTAGGCCACGGAAAGGGACAGGGCCAGGCCGCGCACGCCCAGGGGGCCCACCAGGACCACGGCGAGGGCGATGTTGATCGTGTTCTCGATGAGGTAGAGGTAGAAGGCCACCTTGGTCCGCTGCATGGACTGCAGGACGCGTATCACGTACAGATAGGTGCAGAAACCGGGGAGGCCCAACGCGAACATGGCCAGGGCCTCGCCGGTGGGTGCCGTGCCGGCCGCCGTGCTGTGCCCGTGGCCGAGCAAGAGGGCCACGGCGGGCTTGGCCAAGAGGAGCATGCCCACCGCGGACGGGATGATCAGCGCCAGCATCGCCCGCATCCCCCCGGAGAGCCGGGCCAGGAAGGCCGCCCGCTGTCCGGTGGACCAGCGCTCCGCCAGGTCCGGCGCCACCACCGTCATCACGGTGACGGCGACGATCCCATAGGGCATCTGCAAGAAGGCGTAGGCGTAGGTGTAGGAGGACACCGGGTCGGAACCCCCGGCAGTGCCGGCGAGGAGGATGACCACGAACTGGGCGACCTGGTTGGCCAGCACGAATCCGAACGTCCAGCCGCTGAGGCGCATCACGGTACGCAGCGCGGCGTCTTTGCAGGTCCCAATGCCAGCGCAGCCCCCCGAGCCCCGCTATGCGCAGGCTGGGGACGAGCGCCACGCACTGGAGCACGACGCCGAGTGAGGTCCCGAGTCCGAGCAGCACCAACTGGGCGTGATGATCGGCCACGCCGGCGAGGGTGGGGCTCCTGCCCGACCAAGAGACCGAACCACAACAGCACCGCGATGCACACCAGGTTGTTGACGATGGGTGCCCAGGCCACGGCGACGAAGCGACGCTGGGTGTTGAGGAGCGCCGTCGCCAGTGCGAAGACGCCGTAGGCGGCGATCTGGATCACGAACCAGCGCAGCAGCGTGGTGGCGTCGGCGCGCTCGAGCGTCACCGTGTGGAGGAGCTCGGTGTGCGAGTGCGTATCGAGCGCGGTCAGGCCATCGATGAAGACGGGAGCGAAGACCAGGGCGAGCGCGGTGGAGACCACGAGGACGACCAGCGGACACCGAGATCACGGCGGAGATGGAGCGGAACGCGTCCTCTTTGGAGCGGTTGGACAACTGGTCGACGAAGACCGGGATGAAGGTGGCCGAGAGCACCCCGCCCAGCACGATGTCGTAGAGCATGTTGGGGGTGGTGTTGGCCAGGTTGAACGCGTCCGCCACATGGGTCTGGCCCAGGGCCCAGGCCAGCGCGACGATGCGCAGGAGCCCGGTGACCCGGGACACGCCCGTACCCAGCGCCACGTAGGAGGCCGCGGTGGACAGGGAGAGACGCCCACGGCCCGCCACCGGGGGAGGGAGCTCAATGGGGGGCGTTTCCATGCTCATCGACAGGGCTCATGCGAGGGCTCATGCGATACGCGGCCGATTCTTGCGCCCCTTGCGCCACGTCCGGACCCACCAGACCAGGAGGACCAGCGCGGCCAGCACCGTCAGCGCGATGCCCACAATGGAGATGGAGGTTGAACGGACGGTGAGGGCGGAGCGGGCGATGACGAGTTGGCCGTCGGGGGTGGTCAGCGTGACCTCGACGGGGAGACGGTCGCCCGAGGTGACCGAGCGGGCCTGTATGCGCACCGGGGTGGTGGGGTGGTCGAGGGTCAACGTGCGCGCGCTGCCGTCGGGGAAGGCGAACTTGTCACTGCTCAACGACAGGACGACCTTCACCGGGAACGGCGCCGAGGAGATCACCGACACGGGGATGGAGGCGGTGCGCGACGTGAAGGTGATGGTCTTCTGGGCGGCCAGGGAGACCAGGTTGACCTCGACACCGAAGCGCTGGACGAAGACGGCGAGCGCGGCGGCGCGCTGGGCCGGGTCGAACGACCGGTTCTCCGCGGCCAACAGGAGGTCCGACAGCTCGACGAACACGGCGGGGTGCTGATGCCCGCCCACGGCCTGGCTGAGCGAGGTGAGGTGGGCCCGCGCGGTGGCCAGTTGCCGCGCCATGCCGGTGGCGATGAGGTCGGACTTGGGCGGCGTACCCGCCTGCAGGTGACGCGCCACCGGCTCGCCGTTGCCGCCCTGGGGGACCTGGGCGAAGAACTGACTGAGGGTGACCGGGGACAGGACGGGATTGCCGGCCATTTCGGCGAGCAGGGTGGTCAACAACGCCGCCGAAGGTTGCCACGACGCCGGGGGTTCCACGACGACCCCGCGGGAGTCCGACTCGTAGGCGTTCTCGAAGTGGATGAACTCGAGTCCGGCGATCATCTGGTTGGCGGCCAGCACGGGATCGCCCGGTTCGGCGTTGAAGAGCGCGTCGATCTCGCTGCTGGCGCCCACCGCGGTGGCGTGACGGCCATGGCCCACCGTCAGCGTGAAGGGTTGGGCGAACGTCAGATTCTTCGGCGCGGTCGGACCGGCCGGGACCGAGGCGAGGTCGGTGTCGTTGAGGACCAGGCGGTCCGCATGGGCGGCCTGCAGGCCGTCGCCGACCGCCGTGGCATTGCCGGATGTGAACGCGGAGGATGTGTCCACCCAGGTTCCCGAGGCCGGGTGGAGCCCGGCCGCGTCCAGCAGGGCGGTGCCGCGGCGCGAGCTGGGCGCCGATCTCGTCTGTCAGGCCGGCGCGGGCGAGCGCGGCCACATCGATCGGGGCGTAGGGCTGCGCCAGGAGCTCATCGTCTCCGGCCGGGGTGGCGGTGAGACTCCGCAGCTCATCGATGGCCCGGCGCCCCTTCTTGCCGCGCCGGCTTGCAGGGCGGCCACCGTGACCGGGTTGGCCGCGAGGGAGACGGCCACGCCGCGATGCGCCGCCAGAAGCCCCGTCACGTCTCTCCGCCGATTGCAGAGCGGCGCCCGACGGCGACTCGTGCGCCGGGGACTGGTGCGCTGACACGGGAACGACCAGGCCGACGCGGAGTGGGCCGTCCGGGCCGTCCGAGGCGGAAACGCCGGGCTCCTGGTAGGTGAGGAACGTGGTGAAGCGGGCCAACGGCGGGTCGGTGCCCGCGCGGTACAACGCCACCGAGACCGGATAGACGCCACCGCAGACGCCCTCGTCGGGGGTGCAACCCAGGATGAGCGTGGGAGACCCGGCCGGGCAGGCCACCGTGTTCGGCGGGGCGGTCGTGGGTGGGGTGATGGTGTCCTCGGGGACCACGATGGTGCAGGTGGCGGCCGTGCGGCCGCTCGGCCGACGCGGTGAGGGGCGCGTTGAGGTGCCCGAGGACACCTTTGTCGGGAACGGCGTTGGTGGCTTGCGCGAACTCGGTCTCGTTGTCGATCCGGTTGTAGAAGGTCACTTCGACGTGCAGGTCGCCGATCGGACCGGTGTGACCGGCGGCGGCGGCGGTCAACGCGAACCAGGGGGCGGCCGGGCTGACCCACGCCGTTTGGGCCACGAGCGAAAGTGCGGGCCCTGCGGCGGGCGTCGCGGTCGTCTCGGCTCCGGCGCCGCCCCCCGAAGGACGCGGGGGCGGTCGCCGTCAGAAGGGCCAAGGACGCTGCCAGCGCGCCAAGGGTGATTCTGGCCCAGCGCATCGACACAGGGACACCGTAGATGCCGCACTACCGTGTTCGGGTGCAGTCCACACCGGTTCCCGAGCGGTTCCGCCCCCTTCTCAGCGCCACCGCCGAGTTGGCGGAGCGGTTCACCAAGGCTCATCGCACCCTCTATCTGGTGGGTGGCTCGGTGCGCGACGCCCTGTTCCCCACCGGCGCGGCGGCCGAGCGCGACTTCGATCTCACCACCGACGCCCGGCCCGATGAGATCGAGGGTCTGGTCCGTGGCTGGGCCGCCGACGTGTGGACGCAGGGAGCCCGTTTCGGCACGATCGGCTGCCGGCGCCACGGACAGGTCTTCGAGATCACGACACACCGGGCCGAGGTCTACGTGCCCGACTCGCGCAAGCCCGAGGTGACCTTCGGGAACGACATCGAGCTGGACCTGTCGCGGCGCGACTTCACCATCAACGCGATGGCCCTGCGCCTGCCCGACATGGAATTGGTGGACCCCTTCGACGGGCTGGGCGATCTGGCTGCGGGTCGACTGCGCACCCCGCTCGATCCCGAGATCTCCTTCGGCGACGACCCGCTGCGCATGCTGCGCGCGGCGCGGTTCATGGCACGTTTCTCGCTCAAGCCCGACCCGGCGTTGGAGGCGGCCGTCGAGTCCATGCACGAGCGGTTGTCGATCGTCTCGCGCGAGCGGATCCGCGACGAGCTCGACAAGATCGTCGTGCTCGACGCGCCCTCCGAGGCCCTGTGGTTCGTGGTGCGGAGCGGGCTGGCCGCGGACTTCCTGCCCGAGCTGCCCGGGCTGGCGCTCGAGCAGGATCCCATCCACCGCCACAAAGACGTCCTGGCGCACACGCTGGCCGTGGTGGACAAGACGTCACCGGACCGCGTGCTCCGGCTCGCCGCGCTGTTCCATGACGTGGGCAAGCCGCGCACGCGGGCCATCACCGACGGTGGGGTGAGCTTCCACCATCACGAGGTCGTGGGCGCGCGCATGACGCGGACGCGCATGGAGGCGCTGCGCTACTCGGCCGACGACGTCGACACCGTGGTCCGCCTGGTCGAGCTCCATCTGCGCTTCCACACCTACCGCCTCGGCTGGACCGACCGGGCGGTGCGCCGGTACGTGCGGGACGCGGGAGACCAACTGGAGCGGCTCAACGAGTTGACGCGGTGCGACTGCACGACCCGCAACGCCAGCAAGGCCCGCGCGCTGGCGCGCCGCATGGACGAGCTCGAGGCGCGCATCGCCGAGCTGGGCGAGGAAGAGGAGCTGCGCCGCCTGCGCCCCGACCTGACGGGCAACCAGGTGATGGAGCTCCTGGGCGTGAGCCCGGGCCCCGTGGTGGGCCAGGCGCTGGCGTTCCTCATGGAACTGCGCCTGGACGAGGGGCCCTTGGGCGAAGAGGAGGCCGGCCGCCGGCTGATCGCGTGGTGGAAGGCGGGCGGGGAGGCGCCGCCCGAGCAGGAGTAGGCCGCCCGAGCAGGGCCGGGACGCTGCGGCTACCCTTAATTGTCCATGGGACGTATTACTGCACCGGCGACCGTGATGGGCGAAACCATGGACTGGGCACTGCACCGGCCCGAAATGGCGGCGGGCATGGGCGCCATGTCCGAGGCCGTCTACGGCCACTCGCAGCTGCCGGCGCGGGAACGCGAAGCCGCCCGGTACACCATCGCCATGATCAACGACTGCAAGGTGTGTCGCGACACCAGGGTCCGTGACGGCGCCAGCCTCGGGGCCGACGAGCCGTTCTACGGGGAGCTCATCGATTGGCGCTCGGCCGAACATCTGAGCGCGCGGGAGCGGGCCGCGGCCGAGTTCGCCGAACGGTTCGCCCTCAACCACCTGGCCATGGACGACGCCTACTGGGACGGGCTGCGCGCACTGTTCGGGGAGGACGAGCTGGCCGACCTCACCATCTGTTGCGGCATGTGGCTCGGTATGGGCCGGGTGCTTGCCGTGCTCGGGATCCCCGCCCCCGAGGAGCGCATCCTCGTCTAAGCGTCACCGAGCGGCGGCGACCACGGTGCCTTGCCGCGACGCGTTCGCCCGGCCGGTTAGGCGGCCGACGACCTCAGTCGGCCGGCCAGACCTCGTTCGGCTCGCCGGCGGCGAACGACTCCACCAGTTCCTGGGCCACGTCGTCGTGGTACTGCACCGGGGGCGACTTCATGAAGTAGGCCGAAGGTCCGAGCAGCGGGCCGCCGACGCCGCGGTCGAGGGCCAACTTGGCGCACCGGACGGCGTCGATGATCACGCCGGCCGAGTTGGGCGAGTCCCACACCTCGAGCTTGAGCTCCAGGTTCAACGGCACGTCGCCGAAGTTGCGACCTTCCATGCGGATGTAGGCCCACTTGCGGTCCTTCAACCACGGCACGTGGTCCGACGGCCCGATGTGCACGTCGTCGGCCCCGAGCAGGCTGTCCTCAATCTGGCTGGTCACGGCCTGGGTCTTGGAGATCTTCTTGGACTCGAGCCGGTCGCGCTCGAGCATGTTCTTGAAGTCCATGTTGCCGCCGACGTTGAGCTGGTACGTGTGGTCGAGCGCCAGGCCGCGGTCTTCGAACAGACGGGTGAGGATGCGGTGGACGATGGTCGAGCCGACCTGGCTCTTGATGTCGTCGCCCACGATCGGCACACCGGCGTCGCGGAACTTGCGGGCCCACTCGGGGTCCGAGGCGATGAACACCGGGATGGCGTTGACGAAGGCGACGCCGGCGTCGAGGCAGGCCTGGGCGTAGTGGCGCTGGGCCTGCTCGGAGCCGACCGGCAGGTACGACACCAGCACGTCGGCCTTGGCGTCGCGCAGCGCCTGCGCCACGTCGACCGGGGCGGCCGGGGACTCCTCGACCACCTCGCGGTAGTACTTGCCCAGCCCGTCGAAGGTCGGGCCCCGCTGGACCGTCACGCCCACCTCGCCGACCTCGGCGAAGCGGATGGTGTTGTTCAAGCCGGCGTAGATGGCCTTGCCCAGGTCGGTGCCGACCTTGGTCTGGTCCACGTCGAACGCGGCCACCGGCACGATGTCGCGGACGTGGTAGCCGCCGAGCTCGACGTGCATGAGGCCGGGGACCACGTCGTCCTTCTGGGCGTCGTGGTAGTAGGTGATCCCCTGAATCAGCGAGCAGGCGCAGTTGCCGACTCCGGCAATTGCGAGGCGGATGGGACTGCTCATCGGATGTCTCCTTCGTAGGTGAGTTCGGTCGGAACCGAGTGGGGTACGGCGTGATCATTTGACTGGGGTACGGCGGACTGGGGTACGGCGGACTGGGGTACCGCGGCGCGTTCGCTGGCGATCAGGCGGTCGAGCCAGGTGATGTCCTGGGCCACGCTGTCCGCCGTGTGCTGCACGACCGAGCGGGCATAGACGTCGAGCTCGACGGTGGGCCCCTCGGCTTCGGCGAGGCGTTGGACGAGCTGGGCCCGGCGGCGCTCGAGCAGGGCCAACCGGGCCTGGGGGGCGAGATGCCGGGCGAAGGCGAGCCGGAGGCCGAAGCTGCGGGCGTCGTCGAGCGTGCCCCCGTCCGCCAGGAGCTGGACGAAGAGCTGCCGGCCCTTGTCGGTGATCCGGTAGACCTTCTTGCCCCGGCGCGAGTGCGAGGCGGCGTGGCGGCGGGCCCGCAGCACGGCCAACTCGCCGCTGAGCGAGCCGGTCGGGGGGGCCACGGGTGCGGCGGCGGTCCGGGTGGCCGGCCCCACCGGGCCTTCGGTCGCCACCACCGCGCCGGCCTTCTCCAGCCGGGTCAGGGCGGGGTAGATCGACCCGAAGGACACGTTGGCGAGAATGCCCAAATTGTCACGGAGCTGCCGCCTGATTTCGTACCCGTGCAGGTCCCGCTCCTCGAGGAGCCCCAGAATCGCCATGTCCAACATTGCGAACCACTATATCGAATCGATATAGCGATGTACAGCAACCCGTCACACGACGGTCACCCGAATGCCCCCGGGGCCGGCCGGATCGCCCCCGAGCCAAAAACGCGGTGTCATCTTCGGGCCCGGGGGGTAGCCTTGGCGCCGTGTCCGTGACCTCGGAGCCGGGGGCGTCTGGAAGAGCAGGCAGAGCAGTCAGTGCCGACATCTCGGCCGGGGTGGAGTACCGCCTGGTGCGCAACCGCCTGGTGCGGGAGGTCGAGCGGGGCCGCACCATGAAGGTCGACGTCTGCGACGCCCACCCCGAGCTGCTCCGGGCGGCCCGCAACGTGGGGCGCCCGACCAAGGAGCCGTGCCCCATCTGCAACGAGTGCCGGCTGGTCACGGTGACCTTCGTCTTCGGGGCCAAGCTCCCGGCCGGGGGGCGGTGCCCCGGCACGGCGACCGAGCTGGCCCAGCTGTGCCGGCGCCCCGAGCCGGTGCTCTGTTACGAGGTCGAGGTGTGCCCGGAGTGTGCCTGGCATCACCTCATGAGGAAGTATCCAGCCGGCGGGCCCAAGGCGCGCGGCCGCCGCAAGGTCCCGCAATGACCGCACCGGCGTCGAGCCCGGTGACCGTGCCCTCGCTGCGCACCCGGAAGCGACGCGACGGGGCCGTCCCCATCGTCATGGTGACGGCGTACGACGAGCCGGGGGCCCGGATCGTCTCCAACGCCGGTGTCGACATCCTCCTGGTGGGCGACTCGGTCTCCAACAACGTGCTGGGCCACGAGGACACGCTGCACATCGACACCGACGTGATGGTGCATCACGTGGGGGCGGTGGCCCGGGCGCGCCCGCACTGCCTGATTGTGGGCGACATGCCCTGGATGAGCTATCACCTCTCCACCGAGGACGCCGTCCGCAATGCGGCCAAGCTCATCCGCGCCGGGGCGCAGGCGGTGAAGCTCGAAGGGGGCCGGGCCCGCCTCCCGGTGATCGAGGCCATCATCCGGGCCGAGATCCCGGTGATGGGCCACCTCGGGCTCACGCCGCAGTCGGTGCTGGCCATGGGCGGATTCAAGGTGCAGGCCCGCAACATCGCCGCCGCGGACGCCCTCCTCAATGCGGCGAAGTCCCTCGAAGCAGCCGGATGCTTCTCCTTCGTCATTGAGGGCGTGCCCGACGTGGTGGGCGCCGCGGTCACCGAAGCCATCGGGGTGCCCACCATCGGCATCGGTGCCGGCCCCGCCTGCGACGGGCAGGTCATGGTCTTCCACGACCTGCTGGGCCTCGGCGCCCACACCCCGCCCGAAATTCGTGCGGCAGTACGCCGAGGTGGGACGGATCTCCACCGAGGCCATCGCCGCCTTCGCCGAGGACGTGCGGGGCGGCGCCTTCCCGAGCGACGCCGAGAGCTACCACGGCTCGGCCGAGCTCGGCGACGCCCTGTCCTGATCGCCCACAAGGGAGGGCCCCGGCGTGCTGCGACCGGCCGCCTGAGATGCGGGGATCGGTTCCCCCTGGGCTCGGCTAGTGTGGTTGCCCGCAACAGACCCTGCCCCTGACCGTCAGGGGCCCGCAGCGTGTTCGCTCGGTCCAGAGGGAGGTATGCCGCATATGCGGCCTTACGAAGTCATGGCCATTTTCGAGGCCACCACAGATCCGACCGTGATTCAGGGCGTGCTCGACCAGGCCCTCGAGGTCATCCGCAGCACGGGGGGCAACCCCGGCGCCATCGACCGCTGGGGTAAGCGGACGTTCGCCTACGAGGTGAACCACAAGCGCGAGGGCTACTACGTCGTGGTGGAGTTCACCTCGGGCACCCAGACCGTGGCGGACCTCGACCGCATGCTCGGGCTGGCCGACGAGGTCGTCCGCCACAAGATCGTCCGGTTGCCCGAGTCCGCGGGCGGTCGCACCGCGGCGGCCCAGCCGGCCGCCAGCTGAGCCGGCGCCGGACGAGTCGAGGGACGAGAGGAGCACACGATGCCGACAGATAACAGCGTGGTCCTGGTGGGAAACATCACCCGGGATCCCGAATTGCGCTTCACCAACACCGGGCAGCCCACGGCCTCCTTCGGGTTGGCCGTCAACCGCCGCTGGCAGAACCGCCAGACCCAGGAGTGGGAGGAAGCCACCTCCTTCTTCGACGTGGTGTGCTGGCGTGAGATGGCCGAGAACGTGAGCGAGACCCTCACGCGCGGGGCCCGGGTCATGGTGGCCGGCCGACTCGAGCAGCGCAGCTGGGAGACCCAGGAGGGCGACAAGCGCTCCAAGGTCGAAGTGGTGGCCGACGAGATCGGCCCCTCCCTGCGCTGGGCCACGGCGCAGATCACCAAGAACGAACGACGGGGACCCGGTGACGGGCCGCCCCGCGGCGGGAGCGCACGCCCACCCCAAGCACCACCTCCAGCAGCCCCGAACAACGGTGGCGGCTACGGATACGACGAGGAGCCCTTCTGATGGCACGCAACAACCAACGAGGCACCACGACTCGGCGGGCGCCCAAGGACCTGGGCCGCCGGGTCAAGAAGAAGCCGTGCGCCCTCTGCCGGGACCGCACGGAGTGGGTCGACTACAAGGACGTCCCCATGTTGCGCAAGTACATGAGCGACCGCGGGAAGATCCGCTCGCGCCGGGTGACCGGGAACTGCGCCCAGCACCAGCGGGCCCTGGCCCAGGCCATCAAGACGGCGCGGGAGCTGATCCTCCTCCCGTACACGCAGCGCACGGTGACCGAGCGCCCGGGTGGGCGCGGCGGGGGACGTGACCGGGGCGAGCGGGGCGAACGTGGTGAGCGCGCCGAGCGGACCTTGAGCGACACCATCGGCGCCGATGCGCCGCGTGACCGCGACGCCAGCGTGGAGATCCTCAGCGACGTCGCCGCCTTCGATCGCAGCAGCGCCAACGGCGACGCCGCGGGCGACGGTGCGGGCGGCGGATGCCGACGCGGGCTCGTCGGACCGTGACGACAGCGGTGCCGTGGTCGCCGCCTCCGACAGCGAGGGTGGCGACCAGTGAGGGTGCTCCTACGGGATGACGTCGACGGCGTGGGCCGGCGGGGCGACATCGTCAAGGTCGCCGGCGGCTTCGCCCGCAACTTCTTGCTGCCCGAGGGCCGCGCCATCGTGGCCACCGACGGCGTGGAGGGTCAGGCGGAGCAGATGCGCCGGGGCCGGGACCTGCGCGAGGCCAAAAGCCGCGGCGAGGCGGAGAGCCAGGCGACCATCCTCGCCGGCGCCGTCATCCCGATCTCGGCCCGGGCCGGCGGGGGCGGTCGGCTCTTCGGTTCGATCGGTCCGGCCGACGTGGTGGAGGCCATCCGCGTCCACAAGGGTGTGGAGATCGACCGCAAGCACGTGCTCCTGCCCGAGCACATCAAGGAAGTGGGATCCTTCGACGTCACCGTCGAGTTGTTCACGGGAGTTGCAACAGTGGTAACAGTGGAGGTCACGGCCGCTTCTTGAGGGCGGAGCCCCGAGGATCCGCGCCGGTGTCACACCCTTGTACGACGATGGTGGCGTGCGGACGAACGCTCTAGCTCCTCCACAGGTGATCCCCGGTTGTCCACAACCGCATCGTGGGTTTGGGGGGTCCAATCCCCAGCTTGTTGCTCTAGTTCCCCACAGCTCACTGCGTGCAGAGTTGGGGGACCGTGGTCCAAGCCTTTGAAGACACCCGCCCCCGGCCGCTGCGTGCGGCACCCGCCCCCCCGAGCAGTGGCGGGAGTCGGGTCCCCCCGCACAACCTCGAAGCCGAGGAGTCGCTCCTCGGCGCGATGCTGCTCTCCAACGATGCCGCCTCGGTAGCCGTCGAGCGCTGTTCGGCCGGGGACTTCTACAAGCCGGCGCACGGGCACATCTTCGGCGCCATCCGTGCCCTCATTGAGCGGGGCGAGCCTATTGACGCGGTGACCGTCACCGACGAGCTGCAGCGCTCCGGCCTCCTCGAGGCCGTGGGCGACCCGTCGGTCTTCATCTCGCTGCAGGCGAACACCCCGTCCATCGCCAACGCGCGGCACTACGCCGCCATCGTGGAGGAGCACGCGCTCCTGCGCCGCCTCATCGGTGTGGCCGGCGAGATCGCCGATCTCGGCTACTCGGTGCCCGAAGACGTCGAAGCCGCCGTCGACGAAGCCGAGCAGATGATGTTCAACGTCGCCGAGCGGCGGACGGCCGACACCATGTCCCCCCTGCACGAGCTGCTCCTCAAGGGCCTCGACCGCATTGAAGAGTTGGGGAAGCGGGGCTCGGCCATCACCGGCGTGGCCACCGGTTACCACGAGCTCGACAAGATCCTCCTGGGTCTGCAGCCATCGTCGCTGACCATCGTGGGCGCCCGCCCGGGTATGGGGAAGACCAGCTTCGCCCTGGGGATCCTGGCCCACGTGGGCGTCGTGGTGCAGCGGCCTGCATTGTTGTTCTCCCTGGAGATGGGCCACCTCGAGCTGACCCAACGCATGCTGGCCTCCGAGGCCGAGGTGAACGGGCAGAACCTGCAGACCGGCCAGATCCGCACGCAGGACTGGCCCAAGCTCGGCACTGCGGTCACCCGCTTGAGCAACGCGCCCATCTTCATCGACGACAACCCCAACGCCACGGTGATGGACATCCGTGCCCGCGCCCGGCGCCTGAAGAAGTCCGAAGGCGATCTGGGCCTGGTGGTCATCGACTACCTGCAGCTGATGACCGGGCGCGGCCGGGCCGAGAACCGGCAGACCGAAGTGGCCGAGATCAGCCGGGGCTTGAAGATCCTCGCCCGCGAGCTCGAGGTGCCGGTGGTGGCGCTGTCCCAGCTGAGCCGGAACCTCGAGTCACGCCAGGACAAGACCCCGATGCTCTCCGACCTGCGCGAGTCGGGCTCCTTGGAGCAGGACGCCGACGTGGTCCTGTTCTTGTACCGCGAGTCCGAGTACAACGACGAGGTGGCGATCGACCGGGCCGACGACGCCCTGGTGGACGTGGCCAAACACCGAAACGGGCCGACCGGCAAGGCCAACCTGTTGTTCTTGAAGCAGTACGCCCGCTTCGAGAACGGGCGCAGCATCTAACTGCGGCGGGGCGCTGCGGCTGTTCCGGGTGGCTTCGCCTGAGGCGTCGCGACCAGCGCTGGTAGCTAGTAGCTAGTCGCCGGCGTCGGCAGGCGCGGGCTACTCGAGGTCGACCAGGTCCTTTCTGGTCACGCGCGCCGCCACCAAGCCGGCGAAGCGAGTGCACACCAGATCCCGCGCCGGGGCCAGCGCAGCCAGGGCGCCCGGCGTGGCGGCCCGGACCGCGTCGGCCCCGCCAGGCACACCCGCCGCATCCGCTGCGAACGCGTGGAGGAAGCCTTCGACGGCTTCTGCGGTGACCTCGAGGTGGAACTGCACGCCCCAGGCCACGTCGCCGATGCGGAAGGCCTGGTTGGGGTAGGTCGTGCCACTGATCAACGGCAGGGCTGCGGGCGGCACCTCGAAGCTCTCCCCGTGCCAGTGCAGCACGGTGAGCGTCGAGGGGAGGCCGGCCAGCAGCCGGTCGTCGCTGCAGGCCGGGGACAACGCAATGGGCGCCCACCCGATCTTCGGCCCGTGGGTGTTGCGTCCCACCGCACCCCCGCCGGCGACGGCGAGGAGTTGCGCGCCCAGGCAGACGCCCAGGGTGGGGATGCCCGCCCGGAAGGTGTCGGCCAGTAAGGAGACCTCGGCGTCGCGGCTCGGGAACCCCTCCGTCGAGTTGACCGACATCGGTCCGCCCATCACCACCACCCCGTCGAAGCCGGCCGACTCGAGTGGGACGTCGTCGCCCTCGAAGACGCGGCGGGTGTCGACGGCCACCCCCGCGGCGACAAGAGCCTCGTCGATGGCGAACGCCGATTCGGGGGCCACGTGTTGGACAACCAGGCAGTTCGGCATCGGTGAGGGCGAGCACGGGATCCGTCGTGAGACCCGCGTGCCCCTTCTCCTTTCCGGGCGACGGAGGAAACGGGTCGCCACAGACTAGGAGATCCGTGGCTGAACCCCGGTTGGCGCACCCGGGCCACGCCCGGGGCCCGGGCGCGAGGCCGGCGGTAGGGTGAGGCGGTGGCCGAGCACCCTCAGCTCAAAGTGATGGGAACGGGCGTCGCCACCGGGACGCCCGACCAGTGCCAACTGCAGATCGCGCTCACCTGCATGAGTGACGAGGCAGCCGCGGCACTGAGCACCTGCGCCGAGTTGGCCGCCGCGGCGATCGCCGCTATCGAAGAAGTCCACAGCGCGCGGTGCGAGGTGCAGACAGTGGGGATCTCGGTGCAGGACTTCTTCGACCAGACCCATCAGCGGGTGACCGCCAAAATGGGCACCTATCAGCTGCAGGTGACGGTGCGCCCCATCGAGAGCGCCGGAAGCGTTCTGGCTGCGCTCGGCGCGGTGGCGGGCGACGCGCTGGCGGTGCGCGGCTTCCAACTGGGCGTTCGGGACCCCGAGCCACTCCGGAGTCGGGCCCGGCGCCTGGCGGTCGAGGACGCCACGAGGCGCGCCAGCGAGCTGTCGGAGGCTGCGGGCATCCGACTGGGGCCCATCGTGGCCCTGGAGGACGGAGCCGGCGTGCCGCCACAAGGCGGGTGGCGCGCCATGGCCATGGCGGCCAGCGCTTCCTCCACGGTGCCGATCGAAGCGGGGGAGGTCTCGGCCTCGACCACGGTCACCATCACCTACGCCATCACGCCAAGCTGGCGCCGGCGCCTCAAATGAGGTCCGCCAGGCCCTCCCACCCCTCGGGGGGCGGGGCCAGGCGCCAGAACTGCTCGGGGACGTGGCTCTCCAGGCGGGCCGTGAGCGCGTGCTCGTGCTCCAGCGGCGGGATCTGGCTGGTGTAGCAGAGGATCGCCCGGCGCTTGCGGTCCTCGTCGGGCTCGAGCGGGACGATGGCCGGCGTGGGCCAGGGTTGGGCCCGCAGCAGCCTGGCCACCCGCCAGGCCAGGAGGCCGGGGATGTGCTTGTAGCCGTGGTCCTCGTAACAGAACCATTCCCGGCCCATCTGCTCCTGGCGCACCAGCAGCGAGGCCTCGTGGGTCAAGACGTGGTCCGGGTTGCCCAGACCCATGGGGACGAAGACCGCGGTGGGGTCGAGCGCGGCGAGGCAGGCGCCGAGCACGGGCGCCACGTCGCCCGCCGTGGGCCGATCGGCGGGCGCCAGGTACTGGTGGTCGGGGAAGTCGAGCCAGCGGTGGTCCGACCCGAGGACCTCGAGTGCGGCCAGGTCCTCTTTGCGCCGCGCCGCCACGACATCGTCGCCCGCCGTGAACCCCCCCAGGGCGTCCCACTCCGAGGGCACCTCGGGATAGGCCGGGGGCCGGCCGGCCAAGACGGTGATCACCGTGGTGTCGGGATAGCTGGCCAGCAGGTGACCGGCGCCCATGGCGGCGTCGTCGAAGTGGGGCGAGACCACGGCGATGCGTGCGAATACGGCCGGGTCGACCTCGCCCCAGGTCGCCGCGGCGAAGGTCATTGCCGTGACTATATGGGCACCTCGTCGATCTCCCCGGCCCGGTACTCGCGGAAGTGCGGCATGAGGAGGCCGATGACCACCGCCCCCACGATGCACGCCAACCCACCCGAGACCACCGAGAACTCGATGCTGGTCGCCGTGGCCACGGCGCCCGACTCCATGTCACCGAGACGTGGACCACCTTGGACGACGGCCATCTGGATGGAGGACATCCGGCTGCGGAAGCGGTCCGGGATGCTCGTCTGGAGCATGGTGTTGCGCAGCACGGCGGAGATCACGTCGGCCCAACCGGCGATGGCCAGCATCACCAGGGCCACCCCCAAGGTGTCGACCAACCCGAACACGGCGATGGCGGCGCCCCAGACGACGACGGCCACGATCACGGCCCAGCCCTGGCGTTTGAGGTGGGCCACCCAGCCGGTGGTCAGCGCCCCGATCAGGGCGCCGACGCCGGGGGCGGCGTAGAGAAAGCCCAAGGTGATGGTGCCGCCCCCGAAGACGGAGCCGGCCATGGCCGGGAACAAGGCCCGGGGCATGCCGAAGACCATGGCGTTGATGTCGATGATGTAGACGCCCTGCAACGCCTGGCGGCTGCGCAGGTAGCGCATGCCCTCCTTGGCCGACTCCCAGGGGTTGAGCGCGGGGCCGCCGGCCGGCGGGATGGGCATCATCATGAAGGTGGCCACCATGGTCACCACGAACGTGGCGGCGTCGATCCCGTAGACGAGGGGGAGGCCGATGCCCAGGAGAAACCCCGAGAGGGCCGGGCCGACGACGGTCCCCACCTGGAAGGTCACCTGCATGATGGCGGCGGCCGCCGAAATGTGCCGACGTTCCACCAGCCCGGGGACCGACGCCATGCGGGCGGTGCTGGAGAAGCCGTTGAGGGCGGCGGCGGCGGAGCTGATCAGGTAGAGCGCCAGTAGTGACGGATGGTCGACGGCGGCATTGACGGCCAGGGCCGCACTGGTGAGCGCCAGGGCGGCCGACGTGACGAGCATGATCCGGCGGCGGTCGAGGGAGTCGCCCAGCGGGCCGGCCACGAGCGCACCGGCGATGAAGGGCACCAGCTGGGCCAGGCTGATGGCACCGACCTGCAGGGAGGAGTGGGTCAGTCCGTACACCTGATAGGGGATGGCCACCACGGTCAGCTGCGTGCCCAACATGGAGATCAACTGGCCGGTGAACAGCAGCCTGAACTCCCGGCTCTCGCGCAGCGGGGTGGTGTCCACCAGGATCTTGCCCGGCATGGGGGACCAGCCTAGGTGTGGGCTGCGTCGGCCCCGCCCTGCCTCCCGACCCCAGCCGTTCGCCCGGCCGTCACGCAACTCGGGGTGCGAAAGATGCGACCTTCCGACCGCCCCCTAGGATGGGCGCCGATGACCACTGCCGGTGACGATCGGCCCATCGGCGCCCCCGAGCAGCTGGCCCGACAACTCGAAGAGGTTGCGGCAAACGTCGGCTCGGTGCTCTACGGCAAACGCGACGTGGTGCGCCTCACCCTGGCCTGCCTGGCGGCCGAGGGCCACCTTCTCATCGAGGACCTGCCCGGCGTGGGCAAGACCACGTTGGCCAAGGCGCTGGCCCAGACCCTCGGCCTGCACTGCCGCCGGGTCCAGTTCACCGCCGACCTCCTGCCCTCGGACCTCATCGGGGCCATGGTCCTCGACCGTGAGCGCATGACGCCGGTCTTCCACCCGGGCCCGGTGTTCACGAACATCCTGCTGGCCGACGAGTTGAACCGGGCCTCGCCCAAGGCCCAGTCGGCGCTGCTCGAAGCCATGGAGGAGGGACAGGTGAGCGTGGACGGGGTCACCCGCCAGCTCCCCAAGCCCTTCATGGTGATCGCCACCCAGAACCCCTACGACTCCGCGGGCACCTACCCCCTGCCCTTCAGCCAGCGGGACCGGTTCCTGTTGCGCACCAGCATCGGCTACCCGGGCCGGCAGGCCGAGGATCGCCTGCTGGCCACGGCAGGAGCCCGACCCCGTCCCGAGTCGCTCAAGGTGATCGGCGGCGCCGCCATGCTGAAGAACATGGCGGCCGCGGTCGACAACGTCTTCGTCGCTCCCGAGGTGCGGGCCTACGTGCTGGATCTGGTGCAGGCCACCCGTCACCATCCGAGCCTGCTCTTCGGGGCGTCGCCGCGGGCCGGCATGGCGCTGCTGCGCACGGCCAGTGGCTTCGCCGTCACGGCGGGTCGCGACTACCTGCAGGCCCGACGACGTGAAGGCGGTCGCCGAGGTGGTTCTCGGGCACCGCCTGGCCGTGACCTCGTCCGCCGAGCTGGCTGGTTCCACCTCCTCCTCGTTGATCGCCGAGCTCCTGGCCACGACGCCGGTGCCCGTCCGCGCCCCAGTTGCCGCTGGGTAGTCGCCGGTCCGGACTGGCCCGGCGAGCCACCCTGACCACACGCGGCGTCATCGCGCTCGGCCTCACCCCGGTCAGCGCGCTGGCCGGGGCCCTCCTCGGGGCCGAGGAGCTGGTCCTGGTCTCCATCGCGCTGTTCCTGCTGCTGCTCGGCGGGCTGGTGCAATGCGCCCACCGGGCCTGCCGCGACGCCAACGTGTGGCGTGTCGGTGTGGACCTCTCGGCCAGCGACGTCGAAGTGGGCGGGCTGCTCACGGTGCGGGTGACGGTGGGGGCGTCCGAGGGGGGCGGGACCACCCCGGTCTGGCTGGAGGCGCCCGATTGGGGCTGGTTCCCCGCCGGGACAGGTGCGGTGCGGCGTCCCCTCCCCAACCCGGCGCTGGTGCGACGGGTGCCGCCGCTCGAGAGCGGGACCACGGCCCCGTTCTCCTCGGTGGCGCCCACCTGGAGCCGCGGCGTCTTCACCCTGGAGCCCCTCCGGCTGTGGTGTCCCGACAGCTTCGGTCTCGTGGCGCGTGCGGTGGTGTCGGGTCCGCGGGCCACGGTCACCGTCTATCCGGCTCCCATCCCGGTCGATCTCGACGAGGACCTGTTGCGCGGGGAGACCGGAGCAGAGGAGTCGCAGTCCCTGATCTCGGTGGCCCGTCGGGGCCACGACAGTCTCGGCGATTTCTCCGGTATCCGCCCCTATGTCCCCGGCGATCGGCTCCGCCTGCTGTTCTGGCCGGCCCTGGCGCGCCGCGACGAGCTGATGGTGCGTGATTTCGAGGACTCGGGGTCGCACCGGGTGCGGGTGGTGGCCGATATCCGCCCCCTCATCGGCGCCGCCGGTTGCGAGAGCGTGCTGGCCACGGCGGCGGGCGTCGGCTTGGCCGCCCTGGAGCGGGGCTCGGTGGTCGAGCTGTCGACCACCGCCGGAGAGCAGATAGCCGTCGGGCCCGGACCACACGGGCCGCTCTCGCTGTTGCGGGCCGTGGCCACCATCACGACCGGGGCCACCCCGGACCCCTCGAGGCGCCGCCTGCTGCGGCGGCCCACCGAGGCGGGGTCCGCGACCGCGGGATCTCCCCCCGCCGGCCGGGACGCAACTGGTGGTCACGACCGAGGTCGGCGCGCAGACGATGGCCGGTCCCTTCGGGTCGGCCCACCTGGTGATCGCCCCATGACGCCGATCTCGTTACGCCGGAAGCCCCGGCCGGGTCGGCCCGGCACCGGACCCGGTTGGGCGGGCCCGTGGGGGTGGCGAGCTTCGGGCCCCTGATCCTCTCGCTGTCCGTGGCCGTGGCGCTGAGCCGGCTGGTCGTGCACGGGATAGGGGGCCGGGTCCTCGTCCCCATCGTGGTGTGCATCGCCATCGCCGATATCGGCACTGCGCTGGCGTTACGCCTACGCATCAACGGGATCCTGGCCGTCGGACTCGGGTGGGCCGTATCGCTGTGGGCGCTGGCCATCGCGGTCGACCCCTCCTTGTTCGACCCGGCCTCGTCGCACTTCTTCCACGCCGGCGAACTGTCGACGCAGCTGCGCGTGGCGCAGTCCGCCCTGGCCAACGACGGAACCCCGTTGCCCTCGTTGAACGGGATGGTCGGGATCCTCGGCGCCATCGGCGGGCTCGGCGCCGCCCTCACCCGGGGCATCTGGGCCATGCAGTGGCGGCGCTCGGTCGTGGCGGGCCGCGGGCCCCTCTCGCCGTGCCTGGCCCCTTCTCTCGCCATCTTCGTGTACACGTCGCTGGTGAGTGCCGAGCAGGGGCGCGTCGCCGCCTTCGTCTCCTACCTGATCGGCGTGCTGGCTTTCGTGGCCCTGGCCGATCGGGGCACCACGGCCCCGGCGCGGCTCGACGGCCGCCGCCCTCTCGGTCCCGGGGGGACGCCGCTTCCGGCTGGGGCTCGGCGCGCTGATCGGGTGTCTCCTGGTGGCGGCCATCGCCATCGCGGTGGGGGCGGGTCTGTCGGGCATGCGGCTCACGGTCTTCCACGTCAATCCGACCAAGACCGGGGCGCCGAGGAATCCCACGCCGGGGCCGGCGCTGGCGGTCGCTCCGATCACCGGGATCTCGCTGGTCGACCATCTCCGGGCCACCGAGATCTCCGCCTCCAAGGTGGTGGTCTTCACCGCCCGGTCGCCCGTGACCACCTATTGGATGGTGGGGACGCTCTCTGCGTTCAAGGGCACCGCGTGGCTTCCCGCTGCGGGAGTGAGCGGGGCACTGACCGGATCCAGCCGCGCCACGGCGGCCTCGATTGCCACGGCCACGCTCCCGGCCCCCGTGCCGCAACACACCTTCACGGCCAAGGTGGCCATCGCCGACTTCGTCAGTCGGCTCCTCCCTGCGCCCCCCACCACCATCGCCGTCCACGGTCTGGCCGGTGCGACGGTGGTGAGCCAGGAAGGCGTCCTGGCGTCCTCGGCCAGCACGGTCGGCACCACGTACACGGTGAAGGCCGGGTTCAATACGTCCGTACCGTCCGACGGGCCGCAGCTGGCCAGTTCCGATCCCCGCCTGACGCGTTACCTCGCCCTCCCGGCGGAGCCGGCGATCGTGAGCCAGCTAGCCCAGCAGGCGGTCGGGACGGCCACCACGCCGGCGGCCCAGGCCCAGGCCCTGGTGAACTGGTTCCGTTCCGGGCAGTTCCGCTACACCCTGGACCCGCCGGCCACGAGCGGCCCGAACCCGCTGGTGCAGTTCCTCACCGTGACCAAGGCGGGCGATTGCCAGCAGTTCGCCGGCGCCTACGGCGTGCTGGCCCGCACGCTGGGGATCCCGACCCGCCTGGCCGCCGGCTTTACCCCGGGCCGAGCCGGGCGGGGCGACACGTTCACCGTGACCGGAGCGGACGCCCACGTCTGGCCCCAGGTGTATCTCGGTCCCCTGGCCGGGTGGGTCTCGGTCGAGCCCACCCCGGGCACCCCGGCTGCCGTAGGTGTGCTCGGAGTCGGAGGGGTCGTCCCCGCCAAGCCGACGCCGACCACCATCGTGCACGCCCCGGCCACGACCGTGCCGCCGCACCACAGCCACCACGCAACGTCCCATCGTCATGGCGGGGCGACGTGGTGGATCCCGGTCGCCGTGGTGGGGGGCCTGCTGGTGCTCGCCGCCCTGGTGATGTGGATAAGGCGCCGCCTCCGGGCGGCCCGGGACGCCCGGCTCCCTCCGGATCAGCGGGTGGTGCGCGCCTGGGAAGTGGCGCTGGTGGCGCTGCGCCACCGGGGCCTGGGGCGACGGGTCGAGGAGACGCCGGGCGAATACGCGGCGCGCGTGCAGTCGCTCGAGCGCGACGCGGCGCAGCCCATCGAGGCCGAGGCGGTGGTGGACCTGGCCGCCCTGGTGGAGTTGGCCTGCTACACCCCAGGGCCGTGCACGCCGGGCCAGGCGGCCGATGCCCACGACCTGTCGTCGACGATCGTGGCGGCGAACCGGCGTCACCGCCGGCGCCGGCGCCGTGTCACGCCGCACCAGGCGCCGACGGCGGGGACGTAGGAGCGAGACGAGAAGAGCCCCTCTCGACGAGGGGCTCTTCTCCGCTCTTCTCACGTTCGTGTGTGATGGTCCGGCAACGACGCCGGCTCCGAGCGGTGTCCTCAGAGGGTCGGCGCGAATGCCACCACGGTGTCGGGGTTGGCGATGCCGGACGACCCGATCACGCTGGGAACGGAACCGTAGAAGTGGGCGTTCCCGGTGGTGACGAGCGTGGACGACGATCCCGTTCCCGTCGTCACCGACGAGTTGAAGGCGAAGACCCCGCCGTCGGCCCCGACGGCCCAGTACCCGGTGCCGCCGGGCTCGTAGGTGACCGAGACGAGCGGCGCGGCCGGAGTCACTCCGCTCAACGCAGGCGATCCGAAGAACGGCGCCCCGCCGTAGGAGACGATCGCCCCTTGGGCCGTGGCGATCAGGTAGCCCGCGCCGGTCGGATTGGCGGCGATACCGACCGCTGGCCCGTCCGGTGAGGGCCCGCCGAAGGTGGAGGACAAGGTGCCGGCGAAGGCGGCATCGCCGAAGGTGAACACGCCGCCGTCCGCCCCGACGAGGTAGTAGCCCGCACCGGTCGAGGTGATGGAGAGGCCCACGATGGGGGCGACCAGCTTCAAGGACCCGGCGGAGCCGTAGAACTTGGCGTCGCCGAAGGCGAAGACGCCACCGTCGGACCCCACCAGGTAGTAGCCCCCGCCGTCCTCGGTGGCCACGATGCCCACGATGGGCGCCTTGAGCGCGATGTTCCCGGCGGAGCCGTAGAACTTGGCGTCGCCGTAGCTGAACACGCCGCCGTTGGCGGTGGCCACCCAGTAGCCCTTGCCCGTGCTGTCCGGCGCGACGCCGACCACCGGTGAAGGCGACGCGCCGAGCGCGCCGCCCTGGATTACCGGGGCGGCACCGAAGTTGAACACGCCACCGGCGGAGGTGATGAGGGTGTAGCCGCTGACCGTCGGCGTGGCTGCCGCGGCCGGGGTCGTCGTCAGCGCCAAGGGAGCTCCCACGCCGACGGCTCCGGCCAGCACGGCCGAGGAGGCCCAGCGTCTGTTGCGCCGGGCCCGTCGGTTTGGTCCGGCCGGGGATGGGACAGTGGCCTTGCCAGTGACATCGTGGGACACGAACTGCTCCTCTCGTGGATGCCCGGGAAGGTCCAGGCCGCCGTCGTCTTTCGGGGTATTCCTATCTGGCCCAGCTGAACGCTTCTCGATCAAATAGCGAATTCGAGGTGTCGTCAGCATGAACTTCAACGCGTGTTGCCTGTTGCCGGCTCCGAGGGCCTGCACCGGGCGCGATTCCCGGCTGGGGAAACGTAGCGGAATAAATCCACGTTGTACACTGGGAATAGTTGATTAGGAGCGGTGCAGGGTGAACTTCTTCGCCGAGAGGCGTGCGCCCGGACTACCCCGGTCGACCGTGCCCGCTCCGATTCAGCCCAGCTGCGTTCAGCTCACCTGGCCGGTGACGTACTGCTCGGTGCGGGGGTCCGACGGTGAGGAGAAGATCTGCTGGGTCGACCCGTACTCGGCCAGTTCGCCGATGTGGTCGTCGGCGTCGAGCAGGAAGACGGCGGTCAGGTCGGCGCAACGGGTGGCCTGGAACATGTTGTGGGTCACCAGGGCGATCGTGACCTCCGAGGCCAGTTCGACGATCGTCTCTTCGATGGCCGAGGTGGAGATGGGGTCGAGGGCCGAGCAGGGCTCGTCCATCAGCAGCACTTCGGGCTCGACGGCCAGCGCCCGGGCGATGCACAGGCGCTGCTGTTGACCGCCCGAGAGACGTACCGCCGGCTGGTCGAGACGGTCCTTGACGGTGTCCCACAGAGCCGCCGACTGCAGCGCGGATTCCGCCGCCTCGCTCAGGACCTTCTTGTTCCGGATGCCGTTGAAGCGCAGCCCCGAGGTCACGTTGTCGATGATGCTCATGGTGGGGAACGGGTTCGGCCGCTGGAACACCATCCCGATGCGGCTCCGGATGAGCTCGGGCTGGGTCGTGCGCGCATAGATCTCGAGGTCGCCCAGGCGGATCGATCCCGACACCTTGCCGCCGGAACGGTCGTGCATGCGGTTGATGGCCCGCAGCACCGTGGTCTTGCCGCACCCCGAAGGGCCGACCAGTGCGGTGACGCGATGGGCCACCAGGGGGAACGTGACCCGCCGCACGGCGTGGGCGTTGCCGAAGTCGACGGCCACGTCGGTCAGGGTCACGGCTGCGGGGGCGTCGTCCAACACGTCGGTGGCCCCTTGGCCCTGCGCCCGGACCTCCTGTTGGATCCGGGCTGCGACGGCAGACGTCGTGTCACTCATTGTTTCCCTCTCCCCTGAGATTGATGCACATTAGCGAGATTTCCTGGTCATCCGGGCGGCGAAGATACGGCCGGTGATGCTGAGGACGAGGACGCCCACCATGAGGACGAACGCGGCCCCCCAGGCGTCCAGCTGGAGCTGCGTGAAGGCCGTGGTCCCGTCCTGGTAGATCACGATGGGAATGGCGTTCATGGGTTGGTTGAGCGAGAGGCTGAAGATCTGGCTGCCGATCGCCGTGAAGAGGAGCGGGGCGGTTTCGCCCACGGCCCGGGCGAACGCGAGGAGGTTGGCCGTCACCAACCCGGGGATGGCGCCCCGCACGACCACCGAGCGGACGACCCTGGACTGGCGGGCGCCGAGCGCCAGCCCCGCCTCCCATAGCTCGGAAGGGACCGTGCGCATGGCCTCCTCGTCGCCCCGGATGATGATCGGCAGCATGAGCACGGCCAGGGCGACGCTGGCCGAGTAGGCGGAGAAGTGGGTGTGGACCACGATGAGGGAGTAGGCGAAGAGGCCGATGAGGATGGAAGGGAGCCCGGAGAGCACGTCGGCGCCGAAGCGGATGGCGTTGGCGATCGGCCCCCGGCGCTCGATGAGGAAGAGGGAGACCAACAGACCGAACGGCATGGCGATGAGGAGGGCCAGGCCGTTGATGATGAGGCTGCCGACGATGGCGTTGGAGATACCCCCGCCCGAGATCCCCTCCGGCGTCGGGGTGTGGGTGAAGAACGCCACCGACAAGGCCGCCACGCCCCGCTTGGTCACGTAGCCGACGAGCCCGAAGAGGGGTATCAGCGTCAGGACCGTGCAGGCGCCGAAGAAGATGCGGATGCCCAGGGCGACCGAGCGCCGTCGCTTCAGCGTGTCCCGGGCCGAGGACTGGATCATCGCCCGCCGTTCCGAGGCGGCGGGATCCTTGCCCGACGGCGACGGGGCGGGTGCTTCGAGCAGGTCGGTGCTCATGACGGGCTCGTGCTCACGACGGGCTCGTGCTCATGACGGGCTCGTGCTCACGGCAGCCTGAACTGGCGGTTCTTGCGGACGATGAAGCGCCCCCCGATATTGACTGCGAGGGTGATGACCAGGAGTATTACGGCGAGGGCCAGGAGGGAGCTCCGCAGCAACGTGCCGGGCTGTGACTCTCCGAAGTTGAACACGATGATCGATCCCAGAGTGTCCCCGGGGTTCAAGAGGGAGAACGGATGCGAGATACGGGTCGAGTTGCCGATGAGAAAGGTGACGGCGATCGTCTCGCCCAGGGCGCGCCCGAGGGCCAGGGTGGCGGCGGCCAGGATCCCCGAGTTGGCCCCCGGCACCACCACTTTGCGGATCACCTGCCACGGGGTGGCGCCGAGCGCCACGGCCGCCTCGCGGTCAGGGGTGCCCACGCCGGCCAGGGCGGTCCGGGAGAGCGCCACCATGGTGGGCACGATCATGATGGCGAGCACGAATCCGGCCAGGAACAAGCTCGGGCCCTCGGCGAAGCCCTTGAAGAGCAGCTTGACCGCCGGGATCTTCGCCATGAAGGGCTCGACGTCGCGCAGGAAGACGGGCTGTAGGACGTAGAGGCCCCAGAGCCCGACCACGATGCTGGGCACGGCGGCGATCAGATCGATGCCGACCCCGAGCGGGGCGGCGATCCGGCGCGGGCACATTTCGGTGAGGAACGACGCCGTGGCCAGGCCCACCGGGACGGCGACGAGCATGGCGATCGCCGTCACGACGAGCGTGCCGAGGATGAACGGTCCGGCGCTGTACTGGTTGGTGACCGTGTTCCAGGAGGTCGACCACAAGAAGCCCAGGCCGAAGTGGCCGAAGGCCTGGCCCGACTGGCTGACGATGCCTTCGACGATGGCCGCCAGGACGACCACGAACAACGTGGCGGCGGCCCACAAGAGCAACGGGTAGCCCCGGAGGCGGCGCCGGGAACTACGCCGTTGCTCTAAGAGGTGGCGGGGGGAGTCCTCCTTGACGTCCACCTAGGAGAAGAGCGGCTGCCCGCTCGAGCTCTGCATCTGATTGATGGTGGCGGTGGCCAGCGATTGGATGTTCCCCGGGAGCGGTACGTAGCCGATGGCCGCGGCGTCGGCCTGGCCGGCGGTCGCCATCCAGTCGAGCATCTTGCCCAGGGCGATCCCGTTGTTGGCGTTGGACTGCTTCTGGTACACGAGCACCCAGCTGTAGGTGGAGATCGGGTACGAACCCGCCCCCGACCCGTTGACGATCAGGTAATTCGCGGGCGACACGGCCGGGAAGGCGGCGGCGTCCGCGGCCACCGAGGTGGAGTCGGGGACCACGTAGGCGCCCGCTGCGTTCTGGACCGCGGCGTAGTTCAGGCCCGACTGCAAGGCGTAGGCCAGCTCCACATAGCCGACGGTGCCCGCTCCACTCTGGACGTCACCGGCGACGCCGGCGTTGCCGTTCCCACCCTCACCCTTGGGGAAGGCGGGCTGCTTGCCGTCGAGGCCGGCGGGCCAGTCGGCGGCATCCACCGCGGTGAGATAATGGGTGAACGCGTTGGAGGTCCCGCTCGAGTCGGCCCGGTAGACCGGCTCGATGGCCGAGCCCGTGGGGCAGGCCGAATTAATGGTGTTCCAGTCGGTGATCTTGCCCGAGTAGATCTGGGCGATCTGCGTGCCGGTCAGGTGGGCGTTCTTGCCCAGGCACGGTTCGTTGTAGGCGATGGCGATCCCACCGAGCACGACGGGTACCTGCAAGATGGCCCCACCCGACCCGGTTGTCCCGGCGGGCTCGGGCACGTCGGAGGCGCCGAAATTGACCGATCCCGCCAGAATGTCGGTCTCGCCGGTTCCCGAGCCCACGGAGGCGTAGTTGACGTTGACCTTGGAGTTGGCCTTGTTGTAGTCGTAGAACTGGCGGGCGAACAGTGGCTGGTCGAAGGTCGACCCGGCGCCGGTCAACGAGGCGGCCGGCGTGTTGAAGTCATTGGCGCCGCCCAATGCGTTGTTGGCGCTGGGGGGCGCCGTCGGCGCCGTGGTGGTGACGGTCTTGGTGGTGGCCGGCGACGTGCTCGCCTTTGCCGTCCCCGACGTCGTGCTGGCGGCGGCGGCCGTCGTCGGCGTCGTGCCGGCGGCTGTCGTCGTGGTGGAGCTCGGGGCCGCCGTCGTCGTAGTGGTATTCGACGACGAGTTGTGCGACGTCTTCTTGGCCGCACTCGGCGTGCCCGAGCCGCACGCGGCGGCAATCAGGCCACCCGCGAGCACCATGGTCCCGAGTAGCCACCGCGTGCGGCTCCGACTCGGCTCCGCCTCTGTGGTCCCTCGGGTGATGCGTTCGAATCCGAACACGAACTGCTCCTCTCATCGGTGCGGTGCCCCATGCCGCCATGCTCGGGGACGCGAAAAGCTCCGTCGGCCCATTCCTAACCAGGCAACCTGAACGGGACCCGACGGAACGGCAAACTTCGTGTGTCGCAGGGATGAACCCTTTTCGAACAGGGGTTGCCGCCAATCGGGCGATTGCCCGGCGGCAAACGCACCGGCAAGCGGCGACGCGCTCCCGCTGCGGCGACGCTCCCGTCGTCGGCGCGCTCCTGACTGCGACGCGCTCCCGCTGCGGCGACTAGGTGGAGAGGTCTTTGCCGAAGTCGCCCGGGGAGATCATCCAGGGCGCGGGCGCGTCGTCCGGGCGCAACAGCGCGTCGGTGCCGCCGTCGCAGAACACCACCGAGCCGCAGAAGTAGCCGCCCTCGGGCCCGAGGAGGAAGTCGATCAGCGCCGCGATCTCCTCGGGCCGTCCGGTGCGGCCGACGGGGATGGGAAACATGGCCAGCAGCGGGCCGACGTCGGGATCGGAGCGCATGTCGGTGATCATCGGCGTCTCGATCATGCCGGGGGCGACGGCGTTGAGGCGCACCCCGGCGCCGGCCCATTCCGCTCCGGTGGCCTGGCGGCGGACCCAGTAGGCCACGGCCAGCTTGGTGGCCGGATACGTGCGCAGCGAGCCGGCCTCGTCGGCCAAAACACAGGCCTGCTCCTCGTCGTGGGCCAGGCAGGCCTCGACCACCGCCGTCGGGATGTCCGGCTGCACCGTGGCGGAGTTGGAGCTGATGGCCACCGCCGCCCCACCCGTAGTGGCGCCGGGGGCGGGCAACAACAGCGGCCGCAGTCCGGCCAGCAGCTCAACGGATCCGAAGTAATTCACCGCGGTCAAAAGGGAGCCGGCCCGCCACGGCGCCCCGGCGTACCCGGCGCAGGTGACCAGGCCGTCCAGCCTGCCCTGGCTGGATTCGGTGATGGCTGCGATGGCCTGCGCCCGGCCGTCGGCCGTGCCGAGGTCCGCCACGATCTCGGTGTCATGCAGGTCGACGCCGATGACCCGGGAGCCGGCGGCCGAGAACCGTGCCGTGCAGGCGGCCCCGATGCCCGAGGCGGCCCCGGTGACGGCGATGACCCGCTCAGGCAGCTTGGCGCGCCTTGAGGATCTCGAGCGCCTTGTCGGCGTGGGCACCCATGGAGAACTCGGTGTGGATGACGTCGAGCAGCGTGCGGTCGGTGTCGATGACGAAGGTGATGCGCTTGTTGGGCAGGAAGTTCGGGCCCCGCTTCGCCCCGAGCTGGGTGGCCACGGTGCGGTCGGCGTCGGAAAGGAGGGGGTAGCCGAGGGACTCCTTGTCGTCGAACTGCTTCTGCTTGTCGACCGAGTCGGCGCTGATGCCGATCCGCTGGGCCCCGACGGCGGCGAATTCGGCCCCGAGGTCGCGGAAATGGCAGCTCTCCTTGGTGCAGCCGTAGGTCATGGCGGCCGGGTAGAAGAACAGGACGACCGGGCCGTTCGCCAGCAGATCGCTGAGCTTGCGGGGAGTGCCGGTCTGGTCGGGCAGCTCGAAGTCGGGAACGACGTCACCTTTGTGCATGGACCCAATGTAGGGGGAGAAGGCCGCCCGTGCTCAGGGAAGTCCCGTCCGCTCGCCCCGCCCGGGTGCCGCGCCCGCCGTCAGGCTTCGAAACGGAAGCCGACGCCGCGCACGGTGACCAGATGGCGGGGATTGGCCGGATCCGGCTCGATCTTGCGGCGGAGCCGCTTGATGTGGGTGTCCAGCGTCCTGGTGTCGGTGAGCTCCTGGTCCCACCACAAGCGGTCGATGCACCCGTCGCGGGTGACCACCTGGCCGCTGTGCGACATCAGGAGCGACAGGAGGTCGAACTCCTTGCGGGAGAGCTCGACCGGGACCTCGTGCACCGTGACCTCCCGGCGGCCGGCATCGAGGCGGACCGGGCCCACGTTGAGCACCTCCTCGTGGTGCTCGGCCACGGCCACCCCGCGCCGCAGGACGGCCCGCATGCGCGCCACCAGCTCGCGCAGGCGGAAGGGCTTGGGGACGTAGTCGCTGGCGCCCAGCTCCAGGCCGAGCACGACGTCGACCTCGGAGTCGCGGGCGGTCACCATGATGATCGGCACCGGCTTGAGCGCGCGCATCTGCTGGCACAGCTCGATCCCGGAGAGATCGGGCAGCATCACGTCCAGCAGGACCAGGTCGGGATGGACCCGGTGGAAGAGCCGCAGCGCCTCGTGCCCGTCCCCGGCGCACTCGACGGCGAAGCCCTCGCGGTTCAGGCCCGAGGCCAGCGCCTGGCGGTAGGACTCCTCGTCGTCGACCACCAGCACGAGCGGTCGGTTGTCGCGCGCAGGGGAGTTCGTGGTCGGCCGACCGTTGGTCACCGACGAGGTGGCCATGGGCCGGACTCCATCAGGCCGCGTCGTCAGGCGTAGCAACGAGCGTGAGAACGCATGGGCGAGGAGAAGCTGACGACGGGGGTCCGGGGGGCTGGACCCCCGTCGTCAGCTGCATACGCAGGGGGGCGAACGCCTGCGCGATTTTGCGGATCACGCCACCGGTCCGGAGGTCCTGGGAGTCGGACGCGGATCGGATGGGCACGACCTCGGCCAGATCGTCCTGGCCGTGATGGCAACTCGCCCCCCGCCGGGTGGGAGTCCCGGACAGGAGCCGAAATGGGTCATGGTGAGCCGAAGCCATCGCTCTTCAGGCTAAAGAGCCCAGGTGAACGTCTCGCGAAACCGTTGCAACCGGGAAGTGTCTTGCAGATGAACTCTTCCTCCTAGTTCGAGGACGCGAGCGTTACCCTTCTCCCGTGAAGTTCTCCATCGAGCAGAACGTCGCCGTGTCCCCCGACGCTGCCGTGGCTGCCTACGGGAACCCGGCGTTCTACGAGAACCGAGCGCCCAGCGGCGACATCTCCCTCGTCGAGGTGGTCAGCCATCGAGGACGCGGGCGTCCAGGCGCGCCTGGAGGTGCGGTACCGGTTCACCGGCTCGGTCTCGTCGGCCGTCCGTGCTGTCATCGACCCGTCCAAAATCTCCTGGGTCACCCGCACCGACATCGACAAGGCGGACCACCGCAGCTCCTTCGTGGTCCTCCCCGACTACTACCCCGACCGCCTCGACTGCAGCGGCACGTTCACCTTCACCGAGGCTGGGTCGAGCCCCGACGCCACGGTGATCACCATCGCCGGCGACCTCAAGGTGCACGTCTTCTTGGTGGGCCGCACCGTGGAGCAGCTGATCGTCAACGGACTGCGGGCCTACCTCGGGGCCGAGATCGCCAGCCTGCCCGCCTTCATCGCGTCAGCTTGACCATCTGGGCCATCCCGTCCTCGATCGCCCCAGATACGACGTCGAGATCACTCGTGGTGTCGTAGTCCCCGGTGATCCCGAAGTTGACCTCGCCGTTGTAGGAGAAGATGGCGATGCCGATGCGTATCTGCCCGCCGAGGGGCACGTAGGGGAACGCCCGGAGCATCTTGCGACCGGCCGCGTAGAGCGGGAACTGGGGCCCGGGCACGTTCGTGGTCACCGTGTTCACGTTGTGTTGCGCCGCCCGGGTGGCCAGGCGCATGCCGAGGGCGAGCAACAGAGGCGGGGCGAACCCCGACATGGACGTCAGCGCCTGACCCGCCACGGCCTGCCTGGACTCCTTGAGCCCCTCCATCTGGTGCGTGATGGCGTGCAGCCGCTCGATCGGGTCCTCAATGTTGACGGGCAGCTCGGCGAACATGGCCGAGAGCTTGTTCTCGTAGGTCCCGTCGCCGATGGCCTTTCCGCTGGCGTCGCGCGGCCGCACCGAGACCGGGACCAGCGTGCGCACCACCCGGTCGACGTCCTCGCCGCGGGAGAGCAGCAGCTCGCGGAACCCGTTGCTGATGGACGCCAGGACGACGTCGTTGAACGTCCCGCCCAGGCTCTGGCGGACCTTCTTTATGTCGACCACCGATGTGGTGGCCCAGGCGTAGCGCCGGTGCGGCCCGATGGGTCCGTTGAGGCTCGAGACCGGGGTGGGCCGCACCAGGCCCGTCATGGCGACCACGCCCTGCCCCACCTGGATGGCCTGGGAGACGGCGCGACGGACGGCGTCGGTGGAGGCGTGGACCGCCCGCAGCTGCTCATAGGGCGAGCGCACCACGTTGAAGAGGGATTCGGCCGCCAGCTGCGCTCCGGTCGGCACCGGGCCGGGGGCCCACGGCGTGGCCTCCGGTCGCACGCCCTCAGGGGACAGGTCCATGATCACAGCCAACAGGTCGGTCCCGGCTATGCCGTCGACCATGGCGTGATGCGTCTTGGCCACCATGGCCCAGCGCCCGTCCTCCAACCCCTCGACCACCCAGATCTCCCACAGCGGCTTGGACCGGTCGAGTGCTTGGGACATGACCCGGCCCACCAACTTGCGCAGCTCGGCCTCCCCGCCGGGCGCCGGCAGGGCGGTGCGGCGGAGGTGGTACTCCAGGTTGAAGTGGGGGTCGTCCGCCCACACCGGCCGCCCCAGGTCGAAGGGGACGAACTTCACCACCTGGCGGTAGCGCGGCACCAGGGCGAGCTTGGCCTCGACCATGGCCACGATGTCGGCGAAGGGGGGCTGGGGCCCCTCGAAGATGGCCACCGTGCCGATGTGCATATGGCTGACGCCGTCCTCGATGTGCAGGAACGAGGCGTCCAACGGGCTCAGCCGGTCAGTGCTCACGAACCACTCCCTTCACGAGGGACTGCGATGGGGCAGTGCACGGACGGTACCACCGCGTCCACGCGTTCCCTGGTGGCCGCGTTCTCCTGGTGGGCCGCCCGAGCCGTCCCCCAGCCCGGCGGCGGCGGCGCCCCTCGGCTCAGCCGGCGGCGCAGGCCGGGTGCGACTCGCCCAGACCGGCCGGGAGCGGGTTGGAGAAGAGCCTGTTCCGGGTCTCTTCGTAGGCCGCCTCGACCACCTGGGGGGCCCGGTGCTCGGCCATGGCCCACAGCCCCATGGCGCGTCGCGTCTCGCCGCCCGGCTCCAGTCGGATCACCGTGGTCCCGTCCGCTTCGAGATGCGCGAGCTCACGTTCCAGGCGCCGGTGCACGGACCAGCGCAGGAGACCGTCAGGACTGGCGGCGCGTCCGCGTGAGGCCGACATGGAGGAGACGACGATCACGGTGTCGAGGTGCTGCGTCGCCAGCACGTCGGCGTTGGTGTTCGAGTGGACGCCCCCGTCGAAGTACTCGACGCCGTCGATGGGGATCGGCGTGAAGTAGCCCGGGATGGCGCACGAGGCCAGGACAGCCGAGGCCAACGGCGCCTGGGGCGACCCGTCCCGCCCGAAGACGACCCGCCCGCCGTCGGCGCGTCGTGCCGCGCAGATCCACAGGCCCTCGGGCCAGTTGTCGCCCACCATCTCGTGCAGGGCCCGGGCCCGCTCGCTGATGTCGACCCGCCCCCGGGGCAGCAGCGTCATGGCCGCCACATCGGGGCGGAAGGCGAGAGGGCGGCGGACCGTCTGGCCGATGAGGGCCAAAGAGGGTGGGTTCCAGAGCCGAAAGAGGGAGATGACCGAGGGCACGGGGAGCGGGCTGTCGTCGGGGATGATCCGCTTGAGCAGGGCCCCGCCCTCGCTCGACATCGGGTCGCCGCAGGTCGATGCGGCCAGGTCGCTGGCCGGCACGCCCACTCGGATGGCCGCCCCGGTGACCGAGCCGGCCGATGTCCCGACGATCAGGTCGGCCTCACGGGGGTCCCAGCGGGCCTCGCGCTCGAGCGCTGCCAGCACGCCGACCTGGTAGGCCTGACCGACGACCCCGCCCGCACCCAGCACCAGGCCGACAGTCGGTCGTTCGACGCCACCTGGTGGCACTGTCATCACACCCCCCGTTTACCCGGACGGAACGACATTCAAGCGGCATTTGGCCCCGGGCACAACATCGGCCCGCACAAAAGGCATTTCGACCCTAAAGGCCGTGGGGCCGCCCCGGGCCCCTGTGCAACAGTTGACGTTGACGTTATACTTATTTGACGTAAGAGTCTCTGTCCGCTTCCGTGCACGTACGTGGGGGCAGAGCCAGATCTCGGAGTGTGATGGTAAATCTCGACCGGTCGTCGTTGCGGCCTGGAGGCCTGAGCCGGGCTGACCGGCTGGACTCCACCCAGGCCATCCCGGACAGCTACAAGTGGGTGGCCCTGTTCGTCTCCACCCTGGGCATGCTGATGGCCACCATCGACGGGTCCATCGTCTTGATCTCGTTGCCGGACATCTTCCGGGGCATCGGGCTCAACCCGCTCGAGCCCGGGAACAGCTTCTACCTGCTGTGGATGATCCTCGGCTTTTTGGTGGTGACCAGCGTGCTGGTGGTCTCCCTGGGGCGGCTCGGGGACATTTACGGGCGGGTGCGTACCTACAACCTCGGGTTCGCGGTGTTCACCTTCTTCTCCGTGCTGCTCAGCATCACCTGGCTGACCGGCCACCCCGGGGGCATCTGGCTGATCGTCATGCGCATCTTCCAGGGCGTGGGCGCGGCCATGTTGATGGCCAACTCCGCCGCCATCTTGACCGACGCCTTCCCGCCCGAGCGCCGCGGCATGGCCATGGGGGTCAACCAGGCGGCGGCCATGAGCGGGTCGTTCATCGGCCTGGTGCTCGGAGGGATCCTGGCGCCGATCAACTGGCGCCTGATCTTCTTGGTCTCGGTGCCGGTGGGGTTGCTGGGCACGGTCATGGGCTACCTGATGTTGCGCGAGTTGAGCCCCCGCCGGCCGGCCCGTATCGACTGGCCGGGCAACATCACCTTTGCGGTCGGCCTGATCGCGGTCATGGTCGGCATCACCTACGGGATTGAGCCCTACGGCGACCACACCATGGGGTGGACCAGCCCGCTGGTGCTCTCCTGCCTGATCGGCGGGGTCCTCTTACTGGCCATCTTCTGCCTGATCGAGACCAGGGTCGCCGAGCCCATGTTCCGCCTGCAGCTCTTCAAGATCCGCGCCTTCAGCGCCGGGGTGACGGCGAGCCTGCTGGCCTCGTTGAGCCGGGGCGGCCTGATGTTCATGCTCATCATCTGGCTGCAGGGCATCTGGTTGCCGCTGCACGGGTACGACTTCGCCCGCACCCCGTTGTGGGCGGGGATCGCCATCCTGCCGCTCACCTTCGGCTTCCTCATCGCCGGGCCGATATCGGGCATCCTGTCGGACCGTTTCGGGGCCCGCCCGTTCGCCACCGGCGGCATGCTCGGCGCCGCCCTGGGGTTCGCCCTCCTGGAGTTGCTGCCGGTCGACTTCCCCTACTGGCTCTTCGCCCTCCTGTTGTTCTTCACCGGGCTGTCCATGGCGTGCTTCGGTTCGCCCAACCGGGCCGGGGTGATGAACAGCCTGCCGGCCGAGCACCGGGGCGTGGGGGCCGGCATGAACACCACGTTCATGAACTCGGGGCAGGTCCTCTCCATCGGCATCTTCTTCACCCTCATGATCGTCGGGCTGTCCGGCACGCTGCCCGGCGCCCTCTACCACGGGCTGACGCAGCACGGGGTCCCGCCGGTGGCGGCCTTGAAGATCTCGCACCTCTCGCCGGTCTCGACCCTGTTCGCCTCCCTGCTCGGGTACAACCCGGTGGCCGAGCTGCTTGGGCCCGCACGTGCTGTCCACCCTGCCCCATGCCCAACAGGCCGCCCTGACCGGTCGCGGGTTCTTCCCCTCGCTCATCTCGGCGCCGTTCAAGTCCGGCCTGCACGCCGCGCTGGACTTCGCCATCATTGCCAGCTTGCTGGCGGCGGGCGCCTCGTGGACGCGGGGCGGCAAGAAGCCGGCGGCAGAGACGCCGCTCTACGGCATCACCCCGGGCCTCGACCACACCGACGGTCACATCGACGGGGACCATCTCGACGGAGGTCACATCGACGGGGGTCATCTCGATGGGGGCGGTCTCAACGGGCGGCAGGGGAATGGAGTGGAGGCAGTGCCCGAGCCCGCCGGCGCCTCGGCCATGAGCTCCGAGGCCGCCACCTCAGGAGACCGTGACCTCGGAAGCCGTGACCTCGGGGTCCGTGACCGTCAGGGACCGTGACCTCGGAAGGGGTGCGCTGATGCCGGCCAAGACGCTGACGGCGGAAGCCAAGCCGGTCCTCTGGCGCATCGGCGAGGTGGCCAAACTGACCGGGGTCACCACCCGGACCCTGCGCTACTGGGAGGAGCTCGAGCTGCTCCAGCCCAGCAGCTACCGCACCAGCGGGGAGCGCCTCTACTCGCCGGCCGACGTGAACCGGGTCAACCGGATCCGCAACCTCCAGGAACTGCTGGGCTTCTCCCTGGCCGAGGTGCGCACGGTGCTGGGCACCGAGGACGTCGGCGTGCTCGACCGGGTGGGCTCCGAGCTCAAGGCGGGTGACCTGTCGCCCGAGCGCCACCGGCAGCTTCTCGACGAGGGCATCGTGGCCAACGATCAACTGCTGGGTCGCCTCGACGAGACGCTGGGGCGCATTCAGGCCTTCCGCGACGAACGGGCCGCCACGGCGGTGAAGCTGCGTGAACGGCGGCGTCTCCTGGACGAGGCGGACGAGGCGGACGGGGCGGACGACGCAGATGACGCGGCGGTGACGGTGTCCAGCGGGGCGGGGCCGGCGTCGCAGAATTGAGCCCGTACGCTGGGCCGAAGGCCCGGGTAGCGGTCTGGCGACGGGCACCGGTCCGGGTGGTCGTGCACAATGTCGGTCCAGGGGGCCCTCATGCGCATACTCGTTGCCACGTTCGACATCGGACCTGTGCACGCCAAAATCCGAGGTCAGCAGCATCACGGTGCATAGCCGAGCCGCCTGCGGGCGGTGGGTGGCGTGCCTCGTCGTGCTGGTGGCGGCGCTACTGGTCGTCGGATCTGTCCCGGGAGCCGGCGCGTCCACGGGCACCTCGCATGCGAGCAGGACCTCCCAGAGCGCGGGGCCCAAGCCCTTGCCCACGACGTACGCGCCGGCGAGGCTCATCCTCACCGACAATTACGACGCCACCGACCCCTACATGCTCACGGTCGGCGACCGTAACTACCTCTACACCAGCGAGGGCGCCACGTACTTCAACGTACCGCTCTGGATCGGGACGAAGTCGGACCAATGGGGGCCCATCATCGATGCGATGCCGACGCTGCCCGCCTGGGCCGAAGGCGGGCTCACGTGGGCACCCGATGTGCAAAAGGTGGCGGGGGGATGGGCGCTCTACTTCACCGCACTGCTGAGCGGCGTCACCCCGAAGACCCACTGCATCGGTTCGGCGTTCGCCCGGTCGCCCGCCGGGCCGTTCGTGGCGACCGCCCACCCGTTCATCTGCCAGCTGGCGCACCGAGGCTCCATCGACGCCCGGGTCTTCGTCGAGGCGGACGGCCACCTGGTCATGATGTGGAAGTCCGAGGACAACGCCAATCCCAACGTTCCCGGGCCCGACCAGGGCGCCGACACCGGGATCTACGCCCAGAGCCTGAGCGCCAACGGCCGGGTCCTGCTGGGGGCGCCGGTCAAGATCCTCTCGCCCTCCGAGCCGTGGGAGTCCACCATTGTCGAAGCGCCCGACATGATCGAGGCGCAGGGAACGTACTGGCTGTTCTTCTCCGGCAACTGGTTCAACACGGCCAATTACGGGATCGGGGTGGCGCATTGCCAGGGCCCCTTCGGGCCCTGTACGGATTCGCGCCCCGCCCCGTTCCTCGGGTCCAACTTCCAGGGCCTCGGCCCGGGCGAGGAGTCGCTCTACCAGGACGGCAGCGCCGTCTACCTCCTCTACAACCCGTTCAGGGACACGGACCCCGCTCCGGTCATTTCCCGGCCGGTGGCGATGGTCCGCCTCGGCTTCACCCCGTTCGGGCCGTATCTCGCCAGCCCGTAAGCCCCGAAAGCCCGTACGTCGGAGGGGCGCTCGGCCACCCTGACCTGGTCATCCGTCGGGCCGAACACTCGATCTCTAGGAGTTTCTAATGACTTCCTTAGAAAAATAGCCTCACGAGACCAGCGAGCCCGTCCGGGCGCGGAAGGCGGGTCTGCTCCGCTCGAGGGCTGGCGTCTGCGCAGGCACCGCCACGGGCACGCCCACTCGATACACGGCCAGCGCCAACAGGACGAGCAGCGGCCCCGTGGCAGGGTCGGTCGCCATGCCGGTGAGGACCTGCCCGAACGCCTGCCCCAACACCCAGAAGTCGAGGGCCATCGCCACCCCGGCGATCAGGAAGATGCCATAGCGCCGGAAGAGGATCGGCCCGACCCCGATGAAGAAGGAGAGGAAGGCGGCGACCAGGGCAATCGAGCCGCCTCCGCTCCCGAGGGAGTGCGCCACGGAGAGCTGCAGGTGGGCCAGCCACCCCGGCTCGCCGGCCGCCGCGCCCTTGAGTGCGCCCGAAAGAGCCCCGCTGTCGCTGCTCGCCGGCAGCAGCCAGAGGAGCCCGAAGCCGCACCACACCAGGGCCCACAGGGCAATGCCGCCCCCTTCTCCGAGTGGCCCTTCGGCGGCGGCCGGCGCGTTGGCGTCCCGGGGCACCCGCATGGGCCAGACCAGTAGCCCGATGGCCAGATAGAGCAGGGCGGCGCCCGGCGCGCCGGTGAGCGGCATGGCGGTGCCGTTGAAGAGCCCGCCGAAACCCTCTCCGAGGGACCACACGCCCAGGGCCCAGACGAACGAGAGGATCAGCGCCGGCTTCACGGTCTCGCGGATCAGGAGACCGGCGCCGATGAGGAGCTGGATCCCGGCGAAGACGAGGTCGGTGAGGACGGGCTGGGCGGCCATGAGATGCGCCGCGTGCGTGATGACGCTCGAGATGATGGCCGGTTGACCCTGGGCCGACGGCAGGATCACGCCGTTGGCGAAGGCCGTCCCGAACATCTTGGGCTGGAGTTGCAAGAGTCCGTCCGCCAACCAGATGATGCCGAGGCCGATCTGGATGGTCCGCGCCGTGATCCGCCGCGCCGGCGGCACGATTGCTGTCGACTGCACTGTCTCTGCCGACTGCACGGTGTCTTCCGACTGCACGGTGTCGGGGGTCATGCCTGGCCGGTCCGGATGATCGGCGCCAGCTCGGCCGCGGTCAGGTCGGGCTGGAACTGGTGGGTGGCGGCGAGCGACGGGGCGACCCAGACGTGCAGCATGAAGTAGGTGTTGGTGTTGTGGACGCCGCTGGCGCAGGTGCCCGAGGCGTCGGTCTTCCCGACGACCTGATGGGTGGTCGGAGAGAGGCAGAGGTCGTCGTGGGCGTGCCACTGGGTGAGCGGGCCGCCGACGTCAGGCCCCGGGATGCACGGGCCCGCGCCGAGATACATGGCACCCAACAACACCGGCCCTTTCACCGTGTTGGCGTAGACCAGCGAGGAGGGGTGGTCGGGGTCGAGGACGTCGCCGGACTTGACGATCTGCCAGTTGGCGTAGTGGACCTCGTAGCCGTTCGGATTGGTCGCCGGCACGTAGCCCGCCGCGGTGGCCGCAGAGAGGGTGGCGTACTTGGCGACGGCGGCGGTCGTCTGGGCCACCAACGTGTCGGCCGCAGCCTGCTGCGCCGCCGTGGGCGCTCCGGACGGGACCGGTGCCATGACCATGCCGTCGCCCATGGTGGTGGTTCCCTTGACATTGGCGCAGATGGAGGCGGTGGTCGAGGCCGGGTTGGCGGCCGTGCCGGGACTCGTGGCACCCGACGCGGAGCTGGTCCCGCCGGACATGCCGGACATGCCGGCTCGAACTTCCGGTGGACGGCGTGCTCGCGCCGTGTGACGAGGCGGCGGCCGCGCCGGACCCCGCCGCATCGGTCAGCGATGTCGCACCCAGGACGAGCAGGGCCGCCACACCCAGTGAGGACGCCGCCCCCCACCACATTCGCCCACCCGTGCCCAAAGCGCTCCATCGGGTCCGCACATTCACCACGACGTTCCGCATGACGACCTCCTCCTTTTCCCTGAGGAGGAGTGTCAGCCCGAGGTGTCATGGGGCGATGAGCCGGATGTTAGGGATCTGTGGGTGCTCGAGCCCACGAGACGCGGGCGACGACGAACCACGTGCCGTCCATGAGCACCTCTCCACCGATCTCCTCGGCCAACTGGGCGCCCGAGAGGTAGCGCTTGTAGACCCGGTGGCGGGAGCCGTCGCTCAGCACGCGCTCCTGCCACTGATCGGACTCGACCCCGGGGCGCCACGCCGAGTCGATGACGACCAGCTCAGCGGCCACGCGTTGCGCCTCGCAGAGGAACGCCTCCCGCTCGTCGGGCGGGAGGTGACCGTAGAAGTGGCCGGTCATGACCCGGTCGAACGCCTGGTCCGCCACCACCAGGCGCAGGGCGTCGCCGACCAGCGCCAGGCCGTCGGGAAGCCGTGACTGCGCAATGGCCACCATGGAGGGACTCTGGTCGAGACCGACCACGAAGCCCCGCAGGTGGCGGGTCAAGAAGGCGGTGCCGCAGGCGACATCGAGCGTGCGGGCGGGAGGCAGATGGCGCACCAGGTTGACGAGCTGATCGACCTCGGCCGTCCAGCCCGGGCGTTCCCGCTCGGCGAAACTGCCCTGGCCCGTGTACCACTCGTCGTACTCGGCGGCCCGCCGGTCGTAATAGTGGGCAGTGGCCGGATCGCTGGCGAAGGCGGGCGTCGGCATCCACACGCCGGCCAGTCTGTCACCGGGCTATCCGAGGAAGGTCAGCGACCAGGCAGCCTTGTCGGTTCCACGAGGACGGTCGTGCACCGCGTAACCCGAGTCAGCCAGTTGCCGCTCGATGTACGAGACGACATCCGCGTCCGAGTAGCCGTGACTCAGGGCGTCGCTCAGTTCGTGGGGGGTCACCAGCTGCATATCCCATCTTGCCCCGCTCGGTCCGGTGAAGACGAGGAACCAGAGCGTGCTGTCTTTCTGGAGTACGGCTCCGGTCGCCTCGGGGTGCACGTTGATGATCACAGTCACGCAGCCCGCTCGGCCAGGTCCTGATAGGTCTGTGCTTCCACCGCTGCTGCCCTCACCCCTGTGGGATAATCTCGCCGTTTAGAGTCGTAGTACGTTTTTAGACGCAGTGTATGGTAACAGACTTAAGGTAAGTTATTGGGCCAATGGGAGAACCAAACGAGGGGGCTGACCGGCGAGTCCGGCGATCGCGGCGGGCGCTGCGGGAGGCATTCGTCGCGCTTGTCGTGGAGCAGGGCTACAACTCCGTCACCATCGAGGCCCTCACCGAGCGAGCGGACACGTCCAGGGCGACCTTTTACGCCCACTTCCATGACATGGAAGACCTGCTTCGGGCCGTCGTCGGCGACCTTGTGGCCGATCTTGCCACCGAGGCGGAATCAGCGGTCACCATCAGTCGGCAAGATCCGATCGCCCAAGGCAGCGGTGTGGTGACGTTTTGCCGGCACGTCGACGCCAACCGGGATCTGTACCGCGTCGCATTGTCCGGCGCGGGTAACGGTCAGGGTCGGGCGACCCTGACGGCCGCCGTGACCGCCACAGCCGAGCGGGTCTTCGCGCGTATCGTCGGCGACATGGGCGCCTCCCCCCGCCGGGAGGTCTCCCTGGTCGCCCGATCCTGGGCCGGCGCCTGCATCACGCTGATCGACCACTGGCTCCAGGTGGAGCACGACCTGTCCGCTGACGAGTTCTCCTCCCTGATCGCCCCGCTTCTCCTGGAGGGACCCCTGTGGGGGCTGGGCTTGGATGACCGGGTCGCGGTCGTCGAGCCGGGCATCAGGAAGTAGTCCGGGTCCTTCACGACGCCACATCTGCCGCGGAGACGATCCGATCCGGGTGGAGGCGGACCAGGAGCTCTCCCTCCACCCCGTTACGGGCCCCGTACTCCTCGGCTCGATCAGCGCCCATGTAGCGGCCGCCGATGATGGCGGCCCACTTGCGCAGCTCCTTCAGCTCCTCGGAGAGATCGACGTTCCCTTCGATCATGACGAACGAATAGGGGGCACGATCATCCTGCACGCACAGAACGGCAACGTGGGTACGGGCGAGGTTGCGACCCTTGACGGTGTCTCTGCCGGTGTTGAAGACGATGTCCTCGTTGTCGTCGGTGACGAACCACACCGGAGCGACGTGTGGCCGCCCATCGGCTCGGGTGGTGGCGAGCGTCCCGGGGCGGGCCGGGGCGGACGAAAGAAACGAGTTGACTTCCTGCCTCGTCATGGGGTGATAGGCCATGACGTCGTTCTAGCGCCGGCCGGCCCGCCGGCGCGCGGTGCGACGGGACGAGGGGACGGCACCCCGCAAAGCACAAGGGTGCCGTCCCTCACTGCGCAGTGCCCCTAGAAGGCGACGATGCCCTCGCCGCCGACCGCGCCGGGCACGGTCACGCTGCCGACCTCGCTGAGCGTGCCGTTCCCGTTCACGTGGAACTCGTCGACGATCCCGTTGGCGCCGGTCTGCACGTAGAGGAACTGCCCGTCGGACGAGGCCGCGGCATCAACGGTTCCCGGGTCGGTCGCCGTCGCTCCCACCAGACTCAGGGCGCCGCTGCCGCTGTTCTCCTGGTAGCCGCTCAGGTCCGCGGTCCCCGCATTGGAGGCGTAGTAGAAGCCGCCCGCGGGCGCGATCCAGCACGTGGCCGCCTTGCCGGTCGGCACGAGGTCGAGCTGGGTCACCGTCCCGTTGGGGCTGAGCGCGAAGGTGGCCACCGCCGGCGTCGTGCTGCTCGATTCGGCCACGACCAGATGGCCGGCCGCGTCAAAGGTCACAGCCGAAGGGAACCGCACCCGGTTCCGCGTTCACCACCGGAGCGGCCGACAGGTAACCGAAATACCCCACGCCGAACACATCGATGGCGCTCCCGTTCGCCTTGGTCGTCACGATCAGTTGGGAGCCGCTGGGCGAGAAGGCGACCTGCCCGGGCGTGTTGGTGAACTGCGGCGTGGCCGCCGCGTTCAGGCCGAGGGCGCGGCCGGATCCCGGCAGGGGCAGGAGATGGCCGAACGCCGCGACGTAGCCCTGGACCGTCCCACCGTTCTCGGCGTTGAGGACGTAGACGAGGTTGCCGTGCACCGCCACGCTCACCGGGAACGACCCGCCGGACTTCACCACTTGGCGCAGCGTGAGCTGATCGCCCCAGACCGAAAAGACGGACACGGTGTTGCTGCCGGCGTTGACGGCATAGAGCAGGTTGTTCCTCTGGTCGTAGGTGAGGGCGCCCTGGGAGGCCAGATGGTCCACGACCGAACCGGTCAGTACGCCGCCCAGACCACCGGTGTCGTAGGTGTGGCTCCAGGTGAGGGCGCCGTCGGCGGCCCGGTCGTAGGCCACGACCTGGTTGCCGCTCGTGTTGTCGGTCTGGACGAAGACGACGTGATTGCCGCCGCCGCCATTCCAGCCTCCGCTATTCCCGGAGGCTCCCGCGGCCACCGGAGCGGCCAGCGTCGCCAGGCCCAGGGCTGCACCCGTCGTCAGACCGAGTCGGGTCATCTTCCTCATTGCATCTCCTCTAGATAGAACGGATCACGCTTTCGCAACACAGTCCGCCCCGAGGCGTCGCGCGTTACGTCGCCTCACGTTCTGGGCGTCGCCGCGCCTCCCGTGTAACGCTTTGGGACCGGACGCGGACTACCAGGTCGTGGCGCGGCATCAGATGGTCTCCGGGAGCAGTGGCGAGACGGCGGGGCGCAAGGTTTTCAGCCCCCTTGCGTCCTACGCTGCGCGCCGTGGACGCGGACGTCGAGATGGTGGCCCGGCTCCGCAACGGCGACGAGGAAGCGTTCGTGACTCTCGGTGGGCCGGTACCAGCAGCCCATGCTGCGCCTGGCCCGGAGCTTCGTCCCCAGCCAGGCCGTGGCCGAGGAAGCCGTGCAGGACACCTGGCTGGGTCTGGTTCGGGGCATCGAGACGTTCGAGGGGCGCTCGTCGTTCAAGACCTGGCTCTTCCGCATCCTCGTCAACCGGGCTCGTTCGGCCGGCACCAAGGAGCACCCCGCCGCGCCCACCGAGGCCCTGCACGCGGTCGATCCCGCCCGTTTCAATGCCGAGGGGCAGTGGGCCGATCCCGTCGACCGGTGGATAGAGGAGAGCGAGCGACGGCTCGACGCCGCCACCTGGTCGCCGATCCTCCGGGCGGCACTCGACGATCTCCCTCCGCGCCAGCGTCAGGTCGTCCTGCTCCGCGACGTCGAGGGGCTCTCCCACGACGAGGCCTGCGCCGTATTGGGCATCAGCGTGGGCAACCAGCGGGTGTTGTTGCACCGGGGACGCTCCCAGCTGCGCGGCATTCTCGAAGCCAAAATGGGGAGAGGGTAGACCGTGCTGTCGCTGCGCCATAAGGACATCGTGTGCCAGCAGGCGGTCGAGCTGGTCACCGACTACCTCGAGGGAGCCCTGTCACGTCGCGACCGCCGACGCTTCGAACGCCACCTGCGCGCCTGCCCCAACTGCACCGCCTATGTGGAGCAGATCCGCATCACCATCACCCTCACGGGCGCCGTCGAGGCCGACGAGCTGACTCCCGAGGCCAGGCAGGATCTCAGCGAGCTCTATCGGCGTTGGCGCCAGGAATAGCCGACGCACCAACTGTCACCGGCCGGGGATCAGCCCTCCCAGAGGTCGGCGTACCCGCCGCTTCCCCGAAGGCCCGCCCCTCGGCCGCCGCGGTCACGCGGGCGTAGGCGGGTTCTAAAAGGTCGGCGACCTCCTTGCCCCGCACGACCAGGACGCCGCGCGGCAACAGGCGCAGCACCGCGCCCGGTGCCTCCGTGGCCCGGGGGAGGCTGTGCACCTCGGCCAACCCGGCGTCGGCACTCCAAAAGGTGGCCAGCGAGTCGGCCAGCGGTGCTACCCGCGAGGGTGCAAGGGTGGCGGATGCCGCCCCGCTGGGCCCGTCGTCGTCGACTGCCACCCCGCGGCGGTCGCGCAACTCGTCCAGCAGGGCCTCCCGCTCGCGCCCGCGGAAGGCGAGCAGGAGGAAGGGATCGTCGTCGAACGCCTCGGCCATGAGATAACAAACCGCCGCGGCGTGCTTGCAGGGCGTGGCCCAGTCCGGGCAGGTGCAGCTGGTCGTCAGGTGCGAGCCGCGCTCGGGGAACAGCGCCACCCCGGCCTCGGCGAAGACGTCCTCGATCTCGTGGGGCAACTCGCCGGCCAACAGGCGCGCCGCGTAGCCCGCTTGGGCGGCCAACGCATCCACGATGGCCTCCCAGCGCATGTCGCTGGCCGCCGGCATGGAGATCTGGACCCCGTACGGCGTGCGCCGCGAGCCCTGCACCTGAGCCACCACCAGCCCCGACCCGATGCCGAGGTCGATCACCTGTCCTTGGCGGGCGTACGTGCGGCCCCGGGTCAGGCGGCCCCCGGTCAGGATCGACTCGATGGCCGAAAGGAAGCGCCGCGACCACCAGCTCTCGCCGATGGCGCCCCGGCGGCTCCGTAGCTCCAGGCCGTCTTCGACCGGGATCCTCTTGGCCGGCCGGAACCGCGTCCAGTCGCGCCGGGAGCGCCACTCGCCCGACTCGTCCTCCTCCCAGATCTCGTCCTCCACGCCGTCCATGAAGGTCGCCTCGCTGTCCTCGTCGGAGAACTCACCCGGAGCGTCGACGTCCACTTCCTCCTCTTCGTCGTCCTCGTCGAGGTCGAGGGCTTCGAGCAGCGCCTCGCGCAGACGGACCAGTTCCGCCGCGCTCTGGGCCGTGGGGTGGGCCTTGTGCCGTCGGCGCAGCGCCTGCACCTGATCGATCAGCCCCTGCAGGTCGCCGACCGCCGCCGGGGAGGCGAGGTTGGCGACTGGCCTTGCGGACCGCCCCCGGCTTTTGGCGGGGCGGGCTCACGCGCCCACCGAGGCCTCAGCGGAGAGGCGCAACACGTCGGCCAGGTCGTCGGTGGAGAGCTCGGTCAGCCAGCCTTCTCCGGCGCCGACGACCCGCTCGGCCAGATCGCGCTTGGACGCGATCAGCTGGTCGATCCGGTCCTCCAGCGTGCCGGCGCAGACCAGCTTGCGCACCAGGACGTCCTTGCGCTGGCCGATGCGGAAGGCGCGGTCGGTGGCCTGGTTCTCCACGGCCGGGTTCCACCAGCGGTCGAAGTGGATGACATGGTTGGCCGCGGTCAGGTTCAGCCCCGTCCCGCCCGCCTTGAGGGACAGGACCATGATCGGGACGTCGATCGTCGGGTCCTGGAACTCGGCGACCATGTCGTCGCGCTGGCGGCGCGGCACCCCGCCGTGGAGATAGGAGATCCGGCACCCCAGGTGAGCCGAGAGGTACTCGACCAGGAGCGAGCCCATTTCGGCGAACTGGGTGAACACCAGGGCCCGCTCACCCGAGTCGAGCACCTCGTCGAGGATTTCCCCGGCGCGCTCGAGCTTCCCCGAGCGGCCCGGCAAGGCCGAGCCGTCGCCGAGGAACTGGGCCGGGTGGTTGCACACCTGCTTGAGCCGCAGCATGGCGGTCAGGACCAGTCCCTTGCGGGCGATGCCGTCGGCCTCGTCGATACGGCGCAGCATGTCGTCCACCACGGCCTGGTAGAGCGTGACCTGTTCTTTGGTCAAGGTGCACAACTCGTTCATCTCCATCTTCTCCGGCAGGTCCGGGACGATGGTCCGGTCCGTCTTCAACCGCCGCAGGATGAACGGCCGGGTGAGCCGGCGCAGCTGCTCGGCCGCCTCCTCGTCTCGGAACCGCTCCACCGGGATCACGAAACGCTCCCGGAACGACGCCGCCGACCCGAGGAGGGAGGGGTTGAGGATCTCCATGATCGACCACAGCTCGCCCAGGTGGTTCTCGACCGGGGTGCCGGTAAGGGCGACCTTGCGGGAGGAGGGCAGGGCCCGGACCGCCTTGGTCTGCTTGGCCTCGGGGTTCTTCACGTTCTGGGCCTCGTCGAGCACGATGCGCCGCCACGGCACCTTGGAGAGCACGGTGCGGTCCCGGGTGGCCAGGGCGTAGGTGGTGATCACGATGTCCGCCGCCAAGGCCGCCTTCTCGAAGGCGGCTTCGCGGGCCCGGGTCGCCCCGTGGTGCATCAGCACGGTGAGGTCGGGGGTGAAGCGCTCGGACTCCCGGGCCCAGTTGCCGGCCACCGAGGTCGGGCAGATGACCAGGGTGGGACCACCGCCGGTCGCCCCCCGCTTCCCCCTTGAGGCCGGGGCGGCGAGCTGCTCGTGCTGCAGCAGCGCCAGCACCGTGGCCGTCTTGCCCAATCCCATGTCGTCGGCCAGGCAGGCGCCGAGGCCCAGGCGCTCCAGCATCTGGAGCCAGGCCACCCCGCGCTGCTGGTAGGGGCGGAGCTCGCCCGTGAACCCTGCGGGCGTGGGCCGGACGTCGAGGGTGCCCTCCAGCTCGCCCCGCATCAATGCCCCCAGCTGACCTTCGGCCGAGATGCCGAGGATGGGGACGCCGGGCTGCTCGGGGCCGACGCCCGCCGCCACCTGGAGCACCTCGCCGATGGTCATGGTGCGCTGCGCCCGGGTCTTGGGCTGGTCCAAGAAGCGCACCAGGCGATCCACCTCGGCCGGCCGGAACTCCATCCACTGCCCACGCACGTTGACCAGTGGCGCCTTCAGCTTGGCCAGGCGGAGCAGCTCGGCCTGGTCGATCTGCTGGTCGCCCAGTGCGGCCTCCCAGTCGAAGGCGACGATGCCCTCCTGGTTGAGCAGGCCCCCGGAGCCCGCCCCCCGGGTGGAGGTGGACGGCGTCGAGGTCTTGAGCCGCACGCCCAGCCGGGCCGAGGGGCGCCCCCACCACGACGGCAGCAGCACGCCGAACCCGGCCACCTCCAGCGCCGGGGCGGCCTCGACCAAGAAGCGATGGGCGCCATCGAGGGTCAGGGCGAGACCGGTCGGCGCGGGCTGGCGCAGCGCCTCTCCCAACTTGGGGTAGATCCGTACCGCCCGGCCCAGTTCGGCCAGGAAGACCTCATGGGGCGCGCTGAGCGACCGGCTGGCCCGCTGGAGTTGCGGCCCGGCCCGCCAGACCTCCTCGGCCGCCACGACCAGGCTGAGGTCGTCGGTGGCCTGGAGGAGGAACTCCAACTCCCACGGCGCCCCTTCGCCCGCGTCACCGGGTCGCTGGTCCGCCCTGGCGTCGGGAGCCGCACCGTCGTCAGCCGCCCCGTCATCCGGCGGCTCCCGCAGACGCAGGCACAGCCGGAAGGACCCACCGCGGCGCCGCGGCGTCGGCGCGCCATTCACCGATGAGCTGCTCCACCTTGGCCAACTCGTGCGGGTCGGCGTCCACCGCCGGGCGAGGGGGACGCCAGGGCGACGAGCCAGGACTCCAGGGCGGGGGGGACGGGATCGCTCCCCTGGCGCGGCAGCCGGATGAGCGGCAGGCCGCGACCGGGCCAGCGAGTCCCGGCACACCGCACCGACGAAGGCGGCCAGGGCGTGCTGGACGATCCACTCCGGGGGAACTCCCTCGGAGGTGAGGGATCGGCAGACCGGCGGAAGCGAGTCGGCCACGGTGCGGACGCGCCCGTCGTCCGCCCCGTTCAGCAAGGGTTCCCAGACCGCCTCGGGCCCCTCGGGGCCTCGGCGCAGGTTGGGCAGGACCCGCCCGGCGGCCACGATCTCGAGGGCCAGGGCGGCCAGCACGGCGAAGGTCGACACGGAGGCGCCGGCGTGGAGCTCGGGTGACCCCGCCGCGCCCAGCGCCAGGGCGACGTCGAGGGCCGCCGACGGGCTCAGCCGCAGCGTGTTCACCTCGAAGGGCCACAGCCCGAGTCCGCGTCGGGTGCTCCCCGTGGCGGATTCGGTGCGGATCAGCTCGGGGGAGGCGAGCGGCGCGTGGGGCTTCCCGGGGAGCCAGACGACGCTGCGCTCCTCGGCACCGTCCGCCAGCGCACCGTGGAGGGAGGGAGCGACGTCGAGCACGCCCGCCACCAGGCGCGGCCCCGCCGCTGTGAACGGATGGGGCTGTGGCACCGGCACCGTCGGGTTCCGGCCCCGCCTCGGAGGACCCGAGGGCGGGAGGTCACTGTCCTCGCCCCAGAGCAGGAAGCCGCCACCACGGTCGTCGGTCCAGAGGAGATGGACTGCGAGCACTGCATCCGACTGTACCGGTGCGTGGCCTGCCCTCCTGCGAACAGGGGGCTACCGAGGACGGGTGGGGTGCGAGACGGACCCCACCCGTCCTCAGGCCGAGCGGCGCTCCATGGGCCAGACCCCGTTTGCACCCGCCTCCGTCCGAACGTCGCCTGGCTCGACGATCGCCGCCGGCCCGCGCCCCGCGTCCAGAGGACGGAACGGGGCCACGAGCTGTGCCGCGAAGACCGACAGATGGTGCGGTCGCGCCCCGGCCTGCTCGACGATCAGGGGGCGCCCCGGCAGTCCCGTGTCCGCTCTGATCGTCTCGGGCGTCGGGAAGACGGCGCGGTGGAAGAGCTGATCCCAGATGCTCAGCGCGAAACCGAGGTTGACGTCCTGGCGGCCCTCCAACCTGTGGTGGATACGGTGGAAGTTCGGACTGACGACGACCCGCCCGAGCGGTCCGAAGCCCAGGTTGGTGTTGGAGTGGGCGAAGGCGACGATCAGGCCGTAGACGACCAGCAGCGTGGTCGTCAGCGCGCCGTTGGCGAGCAGCACGATGCCCGGGATCAGTGCGATGAGGTACGAGACGTGGATGAGTGGATGGGTGCGGAAGACCGTCAGCACGTTCATGTCCTCCTGCGAGTGGTGCAGCTCGTGGAAGCGCCACAGGAAGCGGACCCGGTGGTTGGCCAGGTGGGCGAACCAGTTGCACCCGTCCATGGCCACCAGAATCAGGGCGATGGCCCCCCAGCGGGGTACGGTCCCGATTCTCGGCAGGATGATCCAGGGCAGGTCGTGGCGGGCCACTTCGGAGAAGGAGAGGCTCAACGCGGTCACCAGGGGCACGACCAGCGTGGCGTTGAACAGGGTGAAGAGGAGGTCCTGCCGGTGGCCGCGGGCGATGAGCGCCCGCCGTTGGGCGGGGCGCACCCGCTCCACCACCAAGATGGCCCCGATGACGGCCAGGGTGAGCGGCCCGATGAGGACGACACGGAGGCCCGCCATGGAGGGGTCGAAGCCGGACCCTCCCCAGTGGTCGGCCCAACCCAACCCCACCAGGACCGCGGCCACGGCGAGGATCGAGAAGGCGGGCAGGTAGAGGCGCGACCGGACAGGCGGGAGCGACCTGCTGACCCGGCGGTCCGGGGGTTCCGCCGGGTCAGCAGAACTGGTGGGGAAATGGAGGACGGACACCATGAGGGTGAGGGAAGGTCCCGGCGCCGCCGCTTAGAAGGCTGTTCCGCCCGAACCGGCGGTCGTCGCCGTGCTCGAGCCCGACGATGATCCCTTCTTGGTCACCACGGCGGTCCACTTGCCCCATTCGTCGGTCACGTTGCCGTTGACCTGTCCGGCTCCGGTGTCCCCGGAGAACCAGTAGAGCGGCTTCCCCTGGTAGGTCACCTGACGGACCCCGCCGGAACGGGTCACGGTGCCGAGCTTCGAGGCGCTGACGCCGGAACCGGCCGTCACCTTCGTGACGCCCTTGGGCAGCACGAGGGCCGGCCACACCTTCAGACATGCGGCGGTACAGGCCGTCTTGCTCGGCTTCAGGGTGTACACCGTCTTGCCGCTCACGAGGATCGTGCCCAACTTGGCACTCTTGGCCGTCGAGACCACCACGGTCTTGGCGGCGTGGGTCGCCGCCCCGGCCGAATCCAGGCCGATCAGCGTGGCCGAGAGCCCGCCCAGGGCGACGGCAGCAACGGCGAGGCGTCCCATCGGGCCTCCAAGGGTGGTCAATCGGTGCCGCGTCGTCTGCTCCATCTCACTCGTCTCCTCAAGCTCTTCGCGGTGGTGTACCCGTACTGCACTACGGGCGAGAACGCCGCGCGGATTGGGGAACAAGCATGGGCGACCGCCCGGGCGACCGGGCCCGCTCGCCGGCGATCGCTAGCATCTGCCACCCGGGAGCACGGCGTCGGAGGTCGGACCGGACCACCGCGGGGGGAAGCGAATGAGTCTGGGACGACGAGGAGTGCCGAGGACCGGTTGGTGCCTCGCGCTGGTGCTGCTGGTGGTGGGCGGCGCGGTCGGGCGGCATGGCCGGGGCGGGCCGGCGGGGCGACCACAGGCCGAGGCACCTTACGATGCCCCGGCCGCCCTCACCGGCCCGATCACCACGGGTCACATCATCGAGCCCGAGACCGGCCTGCCGTCCCAGCTTTCGACCTACGGCTACGAGGAGCAGGAGTACTTCGCCTCCGGGACGGCCTCGGCCTTCACGGCGACGTCGGAGCCGAGCGACGGGAAATGGTCGGCCGTACCGACGACCACGGCGAGCTACCGCACCAGGATCATTGTGCGCCGGCCCAAGGACGCCGCGCATTTCAACGGCACCGTGGTGGTCGAGTGGATGAACGTCTCGGCCGGAGAGTCGGCCCCGGACTGGGACTACCTCAATCCCGAGCTGATGCGGAAGGGCTACGCCTGGGTGGGGGTATCGGCGCAGGCGCTCGGTGTCGACGGTGGCAGTTCCATCCTCGGGTCCGTCAAGGGCGCCCCCAGTGGCGGCCTGGTGGCGAACGAGCCCGCCCGCTACGGGACGCTCCATCATCCCGGTGACACGTACGCCCTCGATATGTACGCCCAGATCGGCAACGCCCTCCGGGTCGACGACAACGTGGCGCTGCGTGGGTTGCACCCCAGCGCACTACGTGGCCGTCGGGGAGTCGCAGTCGGCCTTCTACCTGACCACCTTCGCCGATGCGATCCAACCGTTGACCCATACCTTCGACGGGATCTTCATCCACAGCCGCGGCGGCAGCGGTGCGCCCCTCAACGGAACGGCCATCACCTCGATTCAAGGCCCGAAGAACTTGGCCATCCGTACCGATCTGAAGGTGCCGGTCTTCATGTTCGAGACCCAGACCGATCTCATCCAACTCGGCTACGCCCCGGCGCAACAGCCCAACACGAAGCGGATCCGCACGTGGGAGGTGGCGGGCACATCGCACGCCGATGCCTACCTGGTGGGCGCGGCGGCATCTGTTCTCGGGTGTACCACCCCGGTCAACTCCGGTCCGCAACACACGGTCGTCCAGGCCGCCTTTGCCGCCTTCAACAAGTGGGTCGACCACGGGACGCCACCGCCGAGCCCCCCCGCTTCACGCTGGCCAGTTCCGACCCGGCGGCGTTGGCCCTGGACTCGCACGGCAACGTCATCGGGGGCGTGCGGACCCCCGCGGTCGATGTCCCGGTGGCCACCCTGAGCGGCTCGCCCGCTCCGGGCGCCAGCGCCATCTGCTCCCTCTTCGGCCAGACCGTCGCCTTCAGCCCGGCCACCTTGACCAGCCTCTACCAGACCAAGAGCAACTACCTCGCCAGGTACACGACGAGTCTGAACAAGGCGATCAAGGCGGGCTTCATCCTCGGCGCGGATCGCCCGACGCTCCTGGCCCAGGCGGAGGCGGTGCAGTTCCCCTCGTAGGGGGCGCACGGATCGTCAGGGAGCGCCAGAGAGAAATTCCCGCGCTTGCTGCGCGCTACGCGGCACACCACCGCGTCCAGCCATTTCGATCAGGAATGCCGTGGCGGCATCGACGCCGTTGAGGAACAGTTGGTTCTGCTGCGCCGTGGTGAGGTCGAAGTCGGTGGCGGTGAGCCCGGCATTGTCGACGAAGATGGTCCGGGCCGCCGTCGATTCGTCGACGTTGTAGGCGTCCCATTCGTTCATCATGGTGCTGAGGCAACTGCGGGCCACGTGAAAGGCGGTGGCCGCGGCCTTGGTGGCGCCGAACGAGGTCTGGAGTGACGACAGCTTGATCCCGATGGTGGGCCAGCGGGGTGGTGCGCCGTCCATCCGCGCGAAGGCGTCGATCGGGAAGTTGCGCAGCATGCCGCCGTCGACCCAGGTGACGGTGCCGGGCTCGTAATGGGTGGTGATGGCGCCTCCACCGGGAAGGGGGACATCCACGTCGGCCGCCAGGGCGTCGAAGGTCACCGGCTCGAAGAAGAAGGGGATCGACATGGAGGCCCGCACGGCGGGCACCACCTCTTCGGCGTCGCGGTCGTGCCCGTAGTAGTTGTAGTCCCAGGGCAGGCGGGCGAGCTCGCCCCGGGTGATGTCCGAGGTGTGCACCACCAATCGGTAGCGCCGGCTTTCGGGCAGGCTCATGCCCGGGTCCTCGGCGAGCGTGATCTTCAGGTCCGCAAAGGTGCGGACCCCGAGGTCGTCCTGCAGGATCGGTCCCAGCCATTCGGCCAGATAGTCACCCGGATAGAGGCCCATCTGATGGGAGAGGATCCCGGCATCGGAAAGGGCGCCGCCCGCCTTGCCCAGGTGATGATCCAAGAAGAGATGGAGCTTCCCCTCGGGCATGAACTTCTTGAACGAGAGCCCGTCCAGGTAGCCCTTCAAGGACGCCATCGGCTTGCCGGCCTTGGATATGGCGGCGATCAGGGTGGCGGCGATCGCGCCGGCACTGGTGCCGGCGACGCGTTGAAAGCGGTACCCCGCCTCGGCCAGCACCGACACGGCGCCCACGATGGCGATCCCCTTGACCCCACCACCCTCGAGCGCCAGGTCCGCCACCAACTCCTTTTGACCCGACGGCGAGGATGACCACCCATCGGAGCTCAGCAGCTGGGCCGCCGCCTGGTCGAACTCCTGCTGGCGTTGCGGTGGGCGCGCGTAGCCGTAGGTCCCTGCGGGATCGATGGTCGCTCCACCACCCGATGTGCTGCCGGCCGGATCAGTCACAGCGGCCCCTTTCCCGAATTCTTCGACGAGGAAGTGCTGGCCAAGCTACAAGCTCGCCCGGGCCATCGGCTCGATAGCCGCGCCCGCTCTGACCGGGGGAGATCCGGGTCCGGCGGGGCTACCCTTGGGCTCGATGCGCAATCAACCGGTCGTGACCACCGCCGACGCCATGGAGGCGATGGAGCTCTTTGCGGAGAAGAAATGGACGGATGGTCTGCCGATCGTGCCGCCGTCCGAAGAGCGGGTGCGGGCCTTTTTGGACGTGGCCGGTCGCGATCCCGAGGAGATCATCCTGCGGGTGTCGGAGAACCGGCGGGAGGTGACGGTCGGTCTGGCCGCCATCAACGCGGTGATGGCCGGGTGCCTGCCGGCGTACTTCCCGGTCATTCTCGCCGCGCTCGAAGGGTGGGCGGACAAGCGGTGGGGCGACGGGGACCGGACGTACTTCTACATAAGCAACGCCAGTACGGGTGGTGGCGGTCAGCTGCTCATCGTCAACGGACCGGTCCGCCACGAGCTCGGCATCAACTCGGGCGTCAACCTCTACGGTCCGGGCAATCGGGCCAACGCCACCATCGGCCGGGCCATGCGCCTGATCATCATCAACGCCCTCGGCATCGCACCGGGCGTCCTCGACCACGCCAGCCAGGGTCACCCCGGGAAGTACTCCTTCTGCATTGCCGAGAACGAGGAGGAGAGCCCGTGGGAGCCCCTCCACGTGGAGCGGGGGTTCCCGGCCGACACGAGCACAGTCACCACGTTCAGCGCCCGCGGTCCCGAGCCGGTCGAGAACAGGGTGAGCAACAAGCCGGAAGGGATCCTGTACTCCATCGCCGACACCATGTCGAGGCTCGGCGCCATGATGGGCATGAGCGGCACCACCACGGTCGTGATGGGGCCGGAGCACGCCGGCATCATCGGACGCCACGGCTGGTCCAAGCAGGACGTGAAGCTGTGCCTGTTCGAGAACTTCAAGCGCCCGCTGGCCGACTTCGCCCGGGCGGGGATGGTCATCCCACCCGGCAGCCCGAGGACGTTCACCAGCGGCGGAGTGGACTACCTGCGAGGGTGCCGGGGCCCCGAGGACATCTTGTTGGTGGTGGCGGGGGGGAACAACGCCGGGGTCTCCTCGGTCATCACCCAGTGGTCGCACCACATTCCCCTGGGCGACTACATCGTGACGCCCATCGCACCAGGGAAGACCGCCTGACCGGCGGGACGTTGACCCACATTGCCTGGTCGCGGTAGATTTTCGTACTCTACAGGGAGGGCCACGTGACGTTCACTTCGTTTGTGCCGGTTCCAAGCGACGTCGTCGGTCTGTCGCAAGCCGCAGAGCGTCCACAGGGGCTCGATGGCGCGACGATCGGCATCATGCACAACTGCAAGCCGAACGGGCGCGAGCTCCTGAGCGCCATCGCCGACCTGCTGTGCGAGCGGTTCTCCATCAAGGAGGTCGTTGCCCCCGTCCGGTCCGAAGGCATCATGTTGCCGAGCGTGGCCCAGCTGGACGACCTGGCGGCCAAGTGCGACGTCGTGCTCTCGGGACTGGGCGACTGCGGTTCGTGCAGCGCCTGCAGCCTCCACGTGGCCATCGACTTCGAGCGCCGGGGCGTTCCGGCCGTGGCCATCTGCACCAAGCCGTTCCTCAAGTCGAGCCAGGCCATGGCCGCCCGTCAGGGTTTCGAGGGCTACCGCTTCGTCATGGTGGAGCACCCGGTGTCCAGCCTCGGGCCGGACGAGATCCGTGAGCGGGCCCGTGAGGCCTTCCCTCAGGTGCTCTCGATCCTGGGGATCGACGACCTGGCGGATGCGGCGCAAGTGGATCTGATGTTGGCCGGCCTCGGAGCGCGCCAAGCCTCCTGACGCCCCGGGCGCTCTCCGCCCGCCGACACCATGACTGAAGGGGTGAACCGCTGGTGCGCGAGGTCGACGTAGTCGTCGTGGGCGGGGGCGTCGCCGCACTGACCGCGGCCACCTTCGCCGCCCGTCTCGGTCTGCAGACGGTGGTGGTGGCCGACGTGCTCATCGGTGGCCAGATCCTGAACGTGGACGAGATCCATAACTTTCCCGGCTTCCCCGACTCGATCTCGGGTGCCGACCTCGGCGCGCTGGTCGAGCAGCAGGCCACCGAGGCCGGAGCGGAGTTCGTCTTCGACCAGGCACTGTCGATCACGGCCGGCGCATCGACGCTCACCGTGTCGGGAGCGGCGGGTGATCTGGCCGCGCCCGCGGTCATTGTGGCCACGGGCTCCACGCTGCGGCGGCTGGGCGTGCCGGGAGAGGGCCGTCTCGAGGGGCGCGGCGTCTCCTACTGCGGTTCGTGCGATGCCGCCATGTTCGCCGGGCGCCGGGTCGCCGTCATCGGCGGGGGTGATTCGGCGGCCGATGAGGCCCTCGTCGTGGCGGAGCACGCCGCGGAGGTGGTCATGGTGCTGCGGGAACCCGAGCTCCATGCCGCCGCCTCGACCCGCGCCAGGGTGCGCGAGCACGAGCGGATCCATGTACGAACCCAGAGCGAACCTCGAGAGATACTCGGGGATTCGGTGGTCTCGGGCCTGCGCCTGCGTGACAGGCGCACCGACGAGGAGTACGACCTCGATGTCGAAGGGGTCTTCGTCTTCGTCGGCCTGGAACCCAACACCGCCCTCCTGGCTCCGCTGGTCGAGCTGGACGACAACGGCTACGTCTCGACCACGCCGTGGATGGAGACCAGTGTTCCCGGTCTGTTCGCGGCGGGCGACATCCGGCGCGACTCCCCGAGGCAGCTGGTGAACGTGGCCAGCGACGGCGCCACCGCGGCCATCGCAGCGCACCGCTACGTCGAGGAACGTCGACACCTCTCCTGATCGCTCACTCCTGTCCGCCAATCGGGGGACACGAGGGATCAACCGTTGCATCGTCCACTTGGGTGACAACGCCGGCCCGCGTTCGGGCGGATAGTGGAAGCACAGCCCGGACGGACCGAGTTGAAAAAGAAAAAAGGAAATCGAAATGAGCACCGACTACACCACCACTGAAGTAAGGCAGACCACCCGGTTCCTCACTGCAGCCATCTCCTTCTGCGTCGTTGGCATCGTCGCCATCGCCGCCGTTGCCGGGTTCGCTCTCGGGGGCCACTTCACCACCACCCACAAAGCGGCCACGCCGGCGAACACCAGCGGAATAATCATCCCGGCCGTTCCGGTTACTCCGACTCCCTCGCACACGGTGACGCCAGTGACGCCGAAGCCGACACCCTCGGCCGCCGTCGTCACGCTGCAGAAGCAGCTCGGACTGCTGAACTACTACGAAGGACCGGTCGACGGGCTCATGGGACCCCAAACCATCGCCGCCATCACCTACCTCCAGCGGGACGCCGGGCTGCCGCAGACCGGCACGATGAACGCCGCCACGCAGGCTGCGCTGGCCAACTTCCTCGCCCACGGCAACAACCAGATGGCCGCTTGATCAGCGCACCACCGCAACCCAACCTCGAATGGCCCGTCGAATGGCGGGCCATTCGACGCGTGCGCAGTTCCCTTGCGCCACCGGTCTTCCTTAAGCTGGGCCCGACGTCACCACACGGTGGCCTTGCTCAGGAGGATCGGGTACCGCCGATGGCAGCTCTGGTGACCGTGGTCGTGGTCGATGATCACCCGTTCTTCCGCGACGGGGTGGCCCGCGGGCTGACCCAGAGCGGGCGGATACGAATACTCGGCGAGGCCGGGGACGGCCGTGAGGCGCTGGAGGTCATCGGGCGCGAACAGCCCGACGTGGCGCTGGTCGACTACCAGATGCCCGACATGGACGGACTGGCGGTGGTCCGGGCCATGAAACGCGACGGCCTGCCCAGCCGGGTGCTCCTGTTGTCTGCGCTCACCGATAGCGCCATCGTCTTCCAAGCGCTCGAAGAAGGAGCGGCCGGCTACCTGGCCAAGGACTCGAGCCGATCGGAGATCGTCGAGGCGGTCGTGCGCGTCGCCAAAGGTGAGGTGGTGGTGCCGCCGGCGCTGACCGCGGGGCTGGTGGAGCAGATCAGGCTGCGATCCCAGCCCGACGGACTCGTCCTGAGCGAGCGGGAGCAGCAGATCGTCCAAGGGTTCGCGCGGGGTCTGTCGATTCCCCAGTTGGCCAAGGAGCTGTTCATCGGCACGAGCACCGTCAAGACCTACGCTCAGCGCCTCTACGAGAAGCTGGGCGTCTCGGACCGCGCCGCCGCGGTGGCCGAGGCCATGCGACGCGGTCTGCTCGAGTAGCCGTGTCGACGGACCAGGTGATCATGGGGGGGCACGGGTCCCCGACGAAGGCGGTCCACCTGGCCGATGAGTCGGAGTTGCAGGCGATCCTTCTCGACAACGCCTCCCGCGGCGTGCGGGTCCAGGTGGTCTTGCGGGGCATCCTCGTCGCCTTCGTTCTGGCCGTGGTGCTGTGGATTGCGCCCGCGCGCGATCGGGTGGCGTGCGACACCATTGCAGTGATTTACACGGTATGGGCGATCGGTGTGGCCTGGCTGGCCCAGCGGCGTGCGGACCAGCTGGTGCGCTTCATGTGGTTGGCGTTGTTCGTCGATCTGGCGGCGTTGGCCGGCCTGGCCTTTGCGGCCAGCTCTTCGGTGAACCAGAGCTGGACGTCGGACGTGTTGGTCAATGGGTTCTTCATGATCCCGCTCCTGGCGGCGACCCAGTTGCGACCCTGGGTCTGTACCGCGGTGGCCGTCCCGACCGTGGCGGTGTACCTCGCGTCGAGCATCGCGGCGAAACAAGCGAACGGCGAGCCGTGGTCGTCCGTCGTCCTGCGCACGGGAATCCTCGCCGGAATCTGTGTGGGTAGCATCCTCTTGTGCCGGCTGGCCCGGTACCGCGTGTTCACCATCGGGCGCCTCGCCGTCGATCGCAGCCAGCTGATCACCGAGTTGACGACGCTGGAAGACCGAGAACGCCAGACTCTCTCCGAGGACCTGCACGACGGTGCCCTGCAGTACGTGCTGGCGGCACGGCAGGACCTCGAAGAGGCTCGGGCGACGGCCGATCCGACTTCGTTCGACCGAGTGGCGCACGCGCTGGGCGAATCCTCCCAGTTGCTGCGGTCGACCATGACGCAGCTCCACTCTGCGGTACTCGACCAAGCGGGGTTTCTTCCCGCACTGCGTGATCTCGCCCGTACCTCGAGTGAGCGCGGCCGGTTCGAGATCACGATCGACGCCGAAGGGTGGGACGAATCGTGGCGGACCATGGCCGACAGGCTCTTGCTGGCGACGGCGCGGGAACTCTTGACCAACGTGGTGAAACACGCGGAGGCCCATGTCGTCCGTATCGAGCTCTCGTGGCATGACGGCGTGGCACGGTTGAGGATCACGGACGACGGCCGTGGCATTCGTCCCGGTGAGATCGAGGAGCAGTTGGCCGACGGCCATATCGGGCTGACGTCGCGCCGAGTTCGCCTAGAGGCCGCGGGCGGCTCTATGACCCTACGGTCCGCCGAGCCTTCGGGCACCGTCGCTGAGGTAGACGTGCCGGCGGTGCTGCGCGTCGAGTAACGGGACCGGTCACCACTTAGGTTTCGTCGACGTCCGAGCCGTGGGCAGCGGCGATGACTCTGGTCAATGCAGCGTGAAGGGCTTCGAGCTCAGGGATCTCCATGCCGAGCTTTGCCACCACGGCGGGCGGGATCGCCAGTGCCTGCTGGCGTAGTTCCTGCCCGAGCTGGGTGAGATCGATCAGAACCTGGCGCTCGTCGTCGCTGCTCCGGGTCCTGGTGATCAGACCCGCGGCTTCGAGTCGCTTCAACAAGGGAGAGAGGGTGGGGGAATCGAGCTGGAGCAGCGCCCCGATCTTTCCCACCGGGAGAGGCGCCTCGCCCCACAGCGCCAGCATGACCAGATACTGGGGATGCGTGAGTCCCATGGGCTCGAGGAGCGGCCGGTAAATGGAGAGGACGCTGCGCGAGGCGACGACCAGGGCAAAGCAGACCTGGCGCTCCAGGGAGAGCGGGTCTACCTCGCTGCGGTGTCCGGGGCGGTCTCCTGATTCACGGTCACGAGTCTTCCCTTCCTGTTCGGCCCCACGGCTTGCCTCGATCCAGTATAGAAGGTACGATTAGATAGGACACGATATAATCGAGTACGATGAATATTCAGGAGGATCGATGCCGTCATTTCTGATCCACCTTCCGGGCCCCCTCGCCGGAATGGTGCATTCCCAGACCCTTTCCCCAGCCCGACTGATCTTCCTCATCTCGTTGGTGGTGTTCTTCACGGTCCTCTTCGTCGTGGCCTACCTCTGGATGAGGAAGCCCGATTTCGGCCAGCACGGAGGTCACGAAAAGCCCGCAAGTGAGGCGGACAACTCCCGCCCTGGACAACCAGCCCAGGGTCGATACGGACTCCGGCCGCGGGGAGATGGGCCGGCCGAGCGTCAGCACCGCGAACGGCCTGCCACCTGAGGACGACTCCACGCTCGCTCGTGGCTTGCCGGTCTCATAACCTGCAGACATGGCCACCCCGGCGAGACGGAGACCGGACAGGACGGCTGTGCAACTGCGCATCTCGTTGCTCGACGTGACTCCGACCGTCTGGCGCGGCTTGCTGGTGCCCGGGGGGGTCACGCTGTCGAAGCTGCACGTGATGATCCAGGCCGCCATGGGTTGGGAGGATTACCACTTACACGCTTTCGAGATCGACGGCGAGCGTTACGGCGTGTCGGACCCCGAGGAAGACGACGAAGACGTCATTGACGAAGAGACCGTGATCCTGTCCGGCGTGGTGAGCGGTCAGACCCGTTTCCTCTACGAGTACGACTTCGGCGACTTCTGGCGCCACGAGATTGTCGTCGAGTCCGTGAATCCGCTGTCCCGACTGGTCCTCAAGTTCGCCGTGTGCGTCGACGGTCAGAGGGCCTGCCCGCCTGAGGACTGCGGCGGCAGCGGCGGCTACCGCGACCTACTCGAGGGCAGTCGGCGGCTCCGGTCGGAAAGGGTTGGTTGACTGCGTCGATTGGGCTGGCCGCCCCTTTGACCCCGATGCCTTCGACCTGTCGATCGTCAATGCGGCGCTCCAGCGGGTGGGTTGAGTGCCGACCACAACCATCATCAGTCCTGACCCCTAGCTCGACTCCCAATACCAGGTCCCGTTTTCGTCCTCACAGGTAATGGCCTGACCATTCCCGGCCCGGCCACTCGTCCCGTGATCGTCGTCGCGGCAGTATTCCCCCGGCTCGTAGCAGCCGCCCTCGTTGTCTATCGGAGTGCAGGCAGCCGTAGTGGGGTTCGTCGCTGATGGCGCCGATGTGGGAGGTGTGGTCGTAGCCGCAGAGCCCGGCCGCGGTTGGACTTGTCCGTTCGAGATATCGCCGGAGAGCGCGCTGTTCAACGGCCCGAGAAGACTTCCCGCCGAGGTGACGAGGCCCAGTTCGCGGTTGTAGTCGAGGCTGGCCGTCGAGAAGTTTTCCGACCCGATGAAGGCCCTCGTGCTGTCCACGTCGATGACCTTGGCGTGGATATACAGCGCAGAAGCCGTATCGGGGTACAGGACAACGTGAACCCCGTCGGACTCGAGCTGCGAGAACGCCGCATCCCAGTCGGAAGCAGCGGTCATCACCACGGTGACATCGACGCCCCGCTCAGCGTCGGATTCGAGCGCTCCCTCAATCGACGTGGAGTCCATCTCCTCGTTTTCCACCACGACACTGTGGGCGGCTGACGTGATGAGAGCCGCAAGTTGGGGCTCAGAACCGGGGCTCCACACCAGATCGATTCCGAGCGGACCCAGCGACGGTGCCGCGCCCGACCAGTCCGTGGAGAAGACGGACTCGATGGCGGCCACATCGGGTGCTTGGTTGTCCATGACGACGAAATCCCTCGTCGTGGCGTAGTACTGCGGCGTGAGGTTGCCGGTCATGATGGCGGACTCGTCGCCGTCGACCGTGATGGTCTTCTGGTGAAATATCTCCGAGTCGTTGGCCCAGGCCACCGGCACCCCGGCGGACGACAGCGTCGCGTACGCGGCCTGGTTGACCGAGCCGCCGGTGTAGTCGTGATCCAGGAGGACGCGCACCCGAACGCCCCTCTTGTGGTCGGCGATCAGAATTTGCTCGGCCGTCGGATCCGAGAGCTCATACATCGTCATGTCGAGACTCTGCCTGGCCGAGGACATGAAGTTGTAGAGAGGCGTCATCCCAGCTTGCGGCTCTGCGAACAGCGACAGCGCAGAGGGCGCCGCAGTGGTCGGGGTCGTGGTCACGGGCACGGTGGTCGTGGGAGCGATCGCCGCCGTTGAGGCCGTCGTGCTGGTCGAGCTCTTTTTTGCCGTTGCCCCGTTACGCCGCGACACGGTCGGAGTGGAGCAACCCTCAGCCGAAAGTGCGAGACCCACCAATGCGATCAGCATGCAAATGGCGACCCACTTCTTCATCTCCGTCTGCTCCACGTCCTGACCGCGCAGCATGCTCCGGTCATTGAGGCCGAAACTCAGCTTGCGAGTTGGACAACCTCGGCGTCACCCACGCTGGCATAACGCCCAGGTGTGCAGGTGAGCACAATGATTTGGCATGAACGTCCGGCCTTGGAGATGGCCGCGCCCATGCGTTCGAGCTTTCTGGGGTCGCTCCAACCGAGCGCATCATCGAAAATGACCGGAGCACCCCCGTCGGTGGCCACGATGGATGCACAGGCGAGCCGGCTGATCATCCCCAGCTGCTCCTTTGCCCCGGTACTCAGTTCGGCGAAGTCGAGTGTGACGCCATCCAATGTTCGGCGCGAGATGCTCAAATCGTCGGCCAGCTCGATCTCGAGAGAGGCACCGAATACCAGGCGACCGAGCGATTCAATGCCCTCGCGGAAAGGAGCAACGTAACGGTGATGCGCCTCGGTCCGCCGTCGTGCAAACGTCTCGTAGAGAAGAGCCGCCGCGGCGGCGCGAGCCTCCAACTGCTCGTGGGCGACAGTGAGGTGAGCAAGCTCGGATTTGGCCACGTCGAGCTGGGTGGCCAGTCCGTCCTCGCCCAAGAGCGACAGCTTCGTCCGCAGCTCGCGCACCCTTCCCTCGTTTTCGTACAGTTCGCTCGCCAGCCGTGTCCGAACCGCCCGCGTGTTGCGGAGAAGCTCCTCGACCGACTCGGGATCTTGCGCCGCCAGCTGGGCCTGAACCTCGGATAGCTCGAGGGCGCGGGTGGATAGGGTCGCCTCGGCGCCGGCCAATTGGATGTCGATCGCCTCGTCCGACATCACGGCACGAGCATCGGCGAGTGAGCGCTGTTCGTGGGCCGAGGCAATCTGAGCCTGTTCGAGTCGGGCCTTGTTGCTGGCATCAGCGATGTTCAGAGCTTGCACATCTTCCCTGGCTCGCGAGAGGTCCTTTTCCAGGCGGTCAAGGTCGTCTCGACGCTCTTGGAGATCAGCGTCGGCTTCGAGAGCCGCAATTTCAGCCGCGTCGTGGCTGGCGGGCACGGGGCTGTCGGTCGAACGCTCCGCCTGGTAGCGGGCGATCCGGGCCGTCAGGTTCGCCACCTTCTGGGCCAAGGCATCGAAGGTCAGGTCGCGCAGGTCGTCCCCCATCGACTTCGCCGTCTGGAGGAGTGCGCGGGCCGCCTCGGCGCGCTCGCTGGCGGCGAGGCGAGCCTCGACGAGGTCAGCGACGCCACCCTCATCGCACGTCGCCCGGAACGCCACGCGTGCTTCAGCAAGTCGATCGGCCAGCGCCTGGGCTTCCGCTCCGGCGTTGACGACGACTCCGACCATTCCGGGCACGATGACCTCGGTAGAGCCGTCCACGATGAGTTGTCGCGTGCTCCCGGCGACGAGCCCGTCGCCCTGTCCATCGATTTCCAGCGCAACGTCGGCGAGGGCTTGCAGTGTGATGGTTGCCGCGCCCGTCGCCGCCGCGGCCTCGGCCCGTGCCACTTCGATCCCGACTGCCTCGATGCGCGCCACCAGGGCGTCGTCCACCCGACTCGACTCGAGAACCGCGTCCGCCTCGTTCCGGCGGCGCACGGCGTCCGTCACTCTGGCCAAACGCTCAGTGAGTTGTGCCACCTCAATCTGTTGGCGCAGGAAATCGCGGTCACCGGCGGCCAACCGCTGGGCGACCTCGGCCTGGACTATTTCGGTTTTCACGGCGTCGAACTTCTGCTGCACCGTGGTCAGCCGGGCCAGGACCTCCTGGCGGGTGGGGAGGGCGCCAGCGACTTGTGATTCGATCTCGACCACCGCGGCGGCCGAGTCGGCCACCCGCTGCCTCAGTTCAGCCCGGACGATGCTGACGCCGAGCATCCGGTCGCGCTGGGCCAACGCAGTGTCGTACAACCCTTCCAGCCGGGCGATGTCGTGGCGACGGCTTTGGATCGCCTCAAACCGCGCCACCAACTCGTCCTCCCTCTCTTTGTAGGCCTTCTGCTGTTCCGACAGGACTCTGGCCTCATCACGCAGGCGGTCGACCGCGACGGCATCGTCGTCCAGAGAGCGAAGCGTGGACTCCACTGTGGCGACGCTCGACGCGGCGTGGGTGACCTGGTTGGCCAGAGCAGACCGGTCGGCTTTCACCTGGCCGGTCGCCGTCCAGTACCGGTCTCGTTCGGCAGTGATGCGCTCCCAGAGGTCGTCCTCGCGATCACCGGTTGTGTCGCCGCCGGTAGCCTTGTCGAGCGCACGGCCCAGTGATCCACCCGCGAAGGCGGCCTGCTCCAGTTTGGCGCCCTGCTTGAGCCGGAAGGCATCCCACAAGGTCTCGTCGAGGGTCTCGTCGAGAATGGCCCTGACCTTGTCATGCGCCTCACGGCCGGTGAACTGGGACCGCGTCGGTGCGAGAATCTCGAGCACGGTCTCGCGCTGCCTGTGCCAGCGTTTGCGGTAGACGAATCGGTACGGGCCGGTGGACAGCTCGATCTCGGCCTCGGCGCCCACGTCGAGGTGGACGGGTTTGACGGCCTTGACCCGCTGCTTGCTCGAATCGTCGCGTTCGCCGAGCAACAGATCGATGGCCTCCGAGAGGGAGGTCTTGCCGACCTCGTTGTCGCCTTCGATGATGGTGACCCCGTGCGTCGGGAACGTGACCTCGGAGTGGCTCACGCCCCGGTAGTTGCGGAGCGTGATGCGGTGGATCCTCATGACACCGGAGTTCTGGCCAGACGGTAGAGCAAACCGAGGGCGTCCCTGGCCGTGAGCGCGTCGTCGCCGGCTCCGGTTCCGAGGGCGCGGAGATCCTCCAGTCCCGCAGCCGCGAAACCCGAGAGCCCGAGTCCACCGAAGTCGTCGTCATCGGGGAGGGCGACGAGATCGCTGCGGCGCTCCCAGCGTTCGAGTGCGCCGAGAAGGTCGGACGCGTGATCGAGAGCGGCCTCGAGCCGGTCCATGTCGGCCAGCGAGAGCTGCCCGACCAGCGAAAGCTTGACGATGGTCCGCGCCTTGTCGGAAATCTCGTCGAGGAAATGCTCGACCTTCTGGCAGTCCTCGGTGCCCGTCACGTCGAAGTCCCGGCGCACGAACCGCCAGGTGCCGACGCGGTGGCGTTCGACGCTGATGTCGTCGGAGGAAAGGTCCACGATCAGGACATTCCCGGGATCGATCTCGTCGTAGGAAGTGGGTTCGGGCGTTCCCGAGTACCAGATCCGTCCGCTCCCGCCGACTTCGGTGGTGGAGTGGCGATCGCCCAAGGCGACGTAATGGACGGTGCCGTCGGCGATGGCTGTCTCGATGCCGCTCAGGGCGACGAGCGCCGGGTCGTTCGGATTGGGCGAGAGGCTGTCCGTGCTGCCGTGCCCGACCACGACTCGTAGGGTTCCGTCGCTGGGCAGTTCGGCCACGGAGCGAGTGACCAGATCGACCAGCGGCCGCTTGGTGGCCCAGGGTGCCCCGACGATCTCGACGCCCTCGGTCACCAGGACCGGGTCGCTGCTCTCGAGCACGACCACGTTGTCCGGGCAGTTGTCGACGAAGCTCTTCGAGCGGAACACCGACGCGGCGTCGAGCGGGTCGTGGTTGCCGGGCAGCAGGTAAAAGGTGACGCCCGGGGTGGCCTTCATGGCTTCGAGCGAGCGGACGACCACCTGGCGCTCGACCTGGTTGGACTCGAACACGTCGCCGCACGACCACGACGAACGAACAACCCTCATCCACCGCCAGGGCACCGATGGTGGTGATCGCCTCGATGCGGGCCGCCGTGAAGCGGGCCTGGGCCTCATCGGACAGAAAGTGCCGGGTCATGCCGAGCTGCCAGTCCGCCGTGTGAAGGAATTTGGTCATGGGCGCACGGTAAACAGGCGTTGTGACATCTGAGTACAATTCTAGGGCTGACCTGCACCTTCAGTGGGTGATACCCGGTGGGCTACGTGGCGAAGCGCACGGCTGACGACCCGACGGTCGGGTCCGTAAAGTTGAACGAGCTTCTCAATTTTGCCGAGTTCTCGTCGGTGCGTACGACCGGCGCGCCGATAACTGGCGTCGAATACCAACGACTCGACAACGGCCCAGCACCCCGTCGGCTCCTTCCGATACGAGCAGCTCTGATCGAAGAGGGCGCAGCCGAACTGCAGCACGCCACCGTGTTCGGCTTCGCCCAACAGCGATTGGTGGCTTTGCGTGAGCCGGACATGTCGCAGTTCTCGACTGACGAGATTGAGATCATCGACCAGGTTGTAGATCTGCTCTGGGGCAAGAGCGCCACTGAACTGAGCGAGATGTCGCATCGTGAAATGGGTTGGCGGATGGTTGGCGACGGCGAGACCATTCCCTACGAATCGGCCTTGCTTCGCTTGCCGAGGCTTACTGAGGAAATCCGCTCGCATGCGCAGTTCCTTGCCGAGCAGTTTCACCTGGTCTGACGCCCGGTGGCGTGGAGGATCGAGCGCTCGGAGTTCTTCATGCAACGTGCGCTGGCTGAGCTTCCCCGCGGACGAAGCGCTGAGGGTCGACCGCCGTTTGATTTCTTCGAGGACTTCCTACTGGCCAAGGTCGAACGCGTTCTCTCCGAACACTTCGAGGTCCAGATGGAAGCGGTGGCCGGGGTCCGGTTTGTGATGACGCATGGAGTCCCGTTCGTGCCGCCGTGCGTGATCTACGCGGCCAGAGTGGGAGATCACGTCGAACTTCTCGACATTACGGTGGATTGGGATTATTGGGACACCATCGGGGATGATCCCGGGGACTGAGTTTCTCTCTCCCAGAACTTCAAGAGGATCGTCCACCACGGGAATACCGAGTCCTTCAGCTCCGCCGCACTACCTTTGGTCGTGATCGGAATAGGAGGTACACGGTGGGCGGACAGCGCAAGAAGAAGGGCGGCCGGGTCACCCCGAAGGGTTGCGGTGCCACCGGGAGGTTGTCATCCGCCGAGCGGGCTGGCCTGGACGACATCTTCGAGCAGATCCTCCGGTCTGCTCCGAAAGATCTGACCGACGGAATACCTCCGCTGGCCGTCGAAATGTGGGCCTCGGATATGTGGTCCCTGTGGGCCAACTCTGAGCTGATCGGCCTGGACGCGGTCGAAGTGTTCGCCGGTGGCGTCATCACGCACGCGGCCAGGCGGGCTACCCCCAGCGCCCTCGTGACGCTGCGCGCCCTCGGGGCGGTGGCCCCTGAACCGTACGGTGCGCGGGCCCGGAGGGAGGCCGGACGTCTGGCCTCGACCGGGGTGGCCGAACCGGGCTGGGCCGCCGTGGTCGGAACAAGGGAGCCAACGGTTGCGTGGCTCACCTACGACCCGATCGATGATGACGGCGTCTCGGTGATGGTCGGGTTCGACGGTCCCGCCGGACCGAGCACCATCGGCGTGTACATCGACCACAACCTGGGCATGGCAAAAGACGTCTTTGCCCTGCCAGATGGGATCAACGAGGTGGTCGCCGAGTTGCAGCAGGACGACGAAGAGCCCGGGCCGGTCAAGTATCGCGAGATCTCGCTGGAGGAGGCGGCGGCGCGCTGGACCGAGGCGATGGAGATGACCGACATGACCTTCGATCCGCCGACGAGCGAAGATTTCGACGATCTGCGCGCCCTTGTCATGGCCCGGCTCTCCAAGCTGCCATCCGGCGGTGCGGTGCCGGAGGCACCGAGAATGTCCGAGGAGGAGCGGGACCAGCTCCTGACCCAGTTCTTCGAGTCGGAGGAGACCGTGGGCCTTTGGGGGCTCTCGGACGAGGACAACGAGGACGACGCCATTGAGCACTTGGCGCACCAGATTCTCGCCTTTTCACTGGACTACGTTCTCGGCACACCGCTGCGGTTCAGCCCGGTCATGGTGGAGCTCTTCTGCCTGGACTGGGCTCCTCGCAAGGTCGCCATCGACGGTGACGGGTTCACGTTGCTTCCGGACGTGCTGGCGGCCTGGATTCGCTTCGTCGGCCGGAGACGGGGCATCCCTGAAGAGGCGATAGCGGAGGCGGTCCACACCGCCTACGACTACGCGCCCGAAATGATCGAGCTCTCCCAGGACCCCGAGGAGTGGGGACCCGCCAAGACGCTTGCCCTCGGCATCCAACAACGTGGGATCGATCCCACCGATCAGACCGCCCTGTACGACTTCGTCTCCGAGGTCAACAACAACGGCGGGATTGACGTCCTCGCCGATTCGCTGGCGGAATCGCTCGCGCCAAGGCGCTGAGCACCTGCGGCGCCTCAGAGCTCCGTTCAGTCCTCGGTGTCCGGGTCCTCTTTGCCGTCGCTATCCAGCAAGAGTTTTTCGGCCTTTTCGTCGGGACCCTCTTCGGGCTCGAACGGCTCGTCCAGGGGTTCGAACGGATCGTGTGGCATAGGCCGAGCCTACGTGAGGCCCCTCGAGGAGTCGACACCCCCCACCAAAGACGATCGGCCAAAACTTGCCTCACGCATCTGCGTGCCCCTTGGGCAATCGGGGAAAGTGTTCCGTAAGCTCTTGATGTAGCCGAGTTGGCTAACCAAGGACTAAGCCTAGCTTGGTACGAACCTCCCAGCACCTCATCGAAAGGATCGGGGCGCCCTCGTCGAGTTCCTGGCGGCGATCGTTGATTCGGCCATCCCGACGTGACGGTCGGGGATCACGTGCTTGGAGCCGACCTCAGTGTTCGCCCCGAAGCTGCCCACCAGGGGCAAGCCGCCGATCTACGACCACCGGACGCCATGGCACGAGCCGATGGTCCTCTTCGGCTACCTGTGCGCGGCTCAACGAGACCATCGAGTTCGCAACCGGCATCCTTGTCTCGCCCCAACGACAGACGGCTCTCCTGGCGGACAAGTCGCCGAAGGTGGACGTGCTTCGGGCAGGCTTCGTCTCGTGGTCGCCACCGGGCTCGGGTCACAGACGGCGGCGATAGTAAATGAAGCGCTTGGCGTGGATTTTCCGGTCTCGGGGCAAGATCATGGAGGAGCAGGCGGGCTCTGAGGAGCCTGTGGTCCGACGAGGTCGTGACCTATCAGGGCCGATTCCATACGGTGACCGCTGCCGGCATCAATCCGCTCCCGGTACAACGACCCATTCCGCTCTGGTTCGGGGGCACATCTGCGCCGGTCCTCGAACGGGTCGGCCGGATGGGCGACGGGTGGTTTCCCCACTACCCCTTCTTCATCGAAGATCAAGTGCACGCGGACATCGAGGTCGTCCGTCAGAGCGCACGGGACGGGGCCGCGACCCCGATGCCATCGGTATCGAAGCCATGATCCTGTTCTACGACGAGCGCTTCGACATACCACCAGGCGGGAGCTGCCACCGAAGAGCTTGGAGGAGTGCGTGATCTACGCCCGGACGTGGAAGGAGCTCGGTGCGACTCACTACTGGGTGACCGCGCCATGGGCGGATCTCGGCCCAGAGGAGACAGGCGTGCGAGTACCGGGGAAGAAATGGAGTGGCATCGAGACCCGGGTCACTGCTCTTTCGCGACTTCAAGGACGCCGTCGGACCGGACTACTGACACTTGCCCCAACCGTCTGGCATTCGGCTCACGGTTTCGCCTGAGGGGAAATTCGAACCCCGTATCCACTTTGGTCGACACGTCGCCATACGGTTGTTAGTCACCAATCCTGGGGCGATTCAGCTCTTTGGGGGGGGAGGCTGAACCTAGTCGGATGAACGGTCAGACCCGAAGTAGCGTGTGAGCACCGCCTCCGGCAACGAGGGTTTCGCTCCACTGGCTAAGCCACCAGTACGAGACGGGGAGAACCCCCAATGTCGAACCTGCCCGGGCCCATTCCGCGAACATTCGAACTTTGCGCCCCGGACAACGCCGTCTTTATTGAAGATTTGTGGCTGCGCTGCTTCGCGTTCAGCAGCATGAGACACGCCGACTGAGCTTGCAGGGT
>CAWFTV010000013.1:0-119437 GCA_963818915.1 uncultured Acidimicrobiaceae bacterium
GACCTCTCTCGGGGTTAGCGACAGAAGTCGCCTAGCCGCAGCGACAAAACCGCAGTCGACTCGGTCAGTATGGCCGAGGGGTGTGTCACGGGTCCCGGGCGGGCTCTGGGGGGCGTTTTGAACCCAGCGGAGTCCGGTCAGGTCGGAGCGAGGGTCGATGGACGCGACCTTCTTGACCTGCTCAGGCGTGGTGCGGTTCAGACGGTGCTGGGTGGCGGTGGTCGGTAATCGGGGAGGCTGATGCGCCGACGACGGGCCCGCTGTGCCACCTTGGGCCCCTCTCCTTGCGCCACCAGCTCCCGGTAGGCGGCGATCTTGCGGACGTTGGCCGCCATAATGAGCAGCCCCACGAAGAGGCTCTGGGCGGCGATGCCGCGCACTCTTCGGCGTCCCGGGTTGCCCAGTGACTCATGGGCGGCGTCTTTCACATAGGCGTTCGTGCCCTCGATGGTGTTGCGGTAGGTGGCGTAGACACTGGCCCACTGCGCCGATCCGAAGGCGAGGTCCTGGCGGTGCCGGGCCCCGACGTCGGGAGCGATGGTGACCGCACTTTGGCGACAGACCTTCGGCGGCTCCGCGGGAGGGAAGAGCACGGGGATCTTCCCGAGGGCCGCCTCGGCGCTCGCCGGCCGCAGCGGGCAGGACAGGTGCGGGTGCGGGCCCGCCGCCGGACAGGCGTGTCGCTCGTAGCCGTCTTTGTCGGGGCCTTCTTTGCGCACGAGGCGCCATGACCCGCGGGCCGCGATGCGGGCGGCATGGGTCGCGGCGTCGATCGTCTTTTTGCGCAGGTCGAGGCTGGCTGAGACCAGGTCCTCGGGCATGGCGGGACAAAAGAAGGCCCCATCGACCATGACCGCACCCCCGCTATTGGCCTGTCGTCCGAGTTCGGTCTCTTTGTAGTCCATGACCACCGAGTAGCCGAGGGCGCGCACGGGCAGATGGAAGCGCTCGGGGCGCGCTTGGCTGTAGGCCCGGTCCGCCCCGAGATAGCGGGCCGGGTAGCCGCGAGCGCGCACCGAGGTGAGCAGGCGCACGGCGGTGCCACCGGGGTCCTCGCCCGGAGGGGCGAGGCAGCCGCCGAGCACGAGGTTGGGGTAAAGAGGTTGCGCGCCGGGCGGGCGACCCATGGTCACGATGGTGGCTTCTTGGGCCCAGAACAGCTTGCGCAGCTGCTTTCCTTTCGGAGCGAGCACATCGCGGTGGTCGCCTTCTCGCACATACCACCCGCCGTCGGGATCGCTGGCACAGGTATCTGCACGCGCAGAGGGTCCCCGGCTGAAGAGCGGGACGACGGTGGCGTCGAGACCGGCCGAGCCGTCGAAGCGTGCCAGCTCTTCGGGCGAGCACACCTTGACCGAGGCCTCGATGAGGTCGCCCATCACCGCTTCAAGACGGGAGCGCCGCAGCGTCACTTCGGCCTCGCTCATCTCTTTGGCCAAAGCACCGTGCGCGGCTTTGGAGATGACCCGGTTCTTCACCTGGCGCGAAGGGTCCATGACAGAAGTGGCCCGGTGGAACAGATAGCGCACGCAGCGGTAGCGGGCCAGGAGGGACTGTTTGGTCCCGGCCTCTCCCACCACGCCCAGCTCGGCCCGCCAGTGCGCATCGAGCGCGCCGTAGAGCAGCTTCGTCGCCGCCTTTAAGTGCAGCGCCCGATCGTCGAGCGCGAGCAAGAACAGGGCCACCAGCAAGGAGCGCAACGGCAGGGTCCTTTTGCGACCGGTCCTTTTGGCCAAGAGGGCCTCGAGGCGCGGCGCCACGCCGGAGGCATCGACCACGTCGATGGCGAAGGAGATGGCTTCGTCGCTCATGTGCGAGGTGGCCGCCGGCACGGCCCGGCCCGCGCTCATCGGCGCTGCGCCGCGAGCAACGCCCGCAGCGCGGCCTTGCTCTGCGGGGCTCGCGCCACATGACGGGCGTAACGCAACAACGACTCCACCTCTTTGATCCCGGCCGCCTCCAACAGCACCGACAAAGGGGTGCGGGCGGCGAGGTGATCGCAGATGAAGCTGGTCCGGCACCGACCGGCCGACAGCACGGCTTCGTCCGGGTCGCGCACCACGTAGCGGCAGAAGTCGTTGACGAAGTTGGGGTAGGAGCGTTCGGCCTCTTCGGGGTGGAACAGCCACTCGCCGCGCCCGGTGGTGCTGAGCTCTTCGAGCACGACGTCAAAGGGAGGGCGCACGGGCACCGGGCGCGGCGTGGCGGCGCTGACGCTGACACAAAGCACGCCAGCGGGCCAAAGAACCACGTCGGCCCGCCTGGCCGCCACGATCTCGCCGGAGCGCAACCCGGCGGAAGCACCAGTGCACGACGTCGGGCGGCCATCGTGGCCGAGATCAAGGCCATTGGCCCGGTGCTGCCCGGCTCCATCGTCGAGCGCTCCACGCGCTGTCAGCGCTCGGGGTGTCGCTGCCGGGCCGATCCGCCCCACCTCCACGGTCCCTACCCGACCTGGATGCACCAACAAGACGGTCGCCAGGTCACCAAGACCCTCAGCGCCGAAGAGGCCCAACGACTCCGTCCGCTCATCGAGGCCGATCGACGGCTGCGCGCCCTGGTCGCCGAACTCGAGTCATTGACCGTGGCCGAACTGGCCAACGACGCCCGAGCCGACTCTGTGCCGCTGGGGAACCGACGGAGTAAAGCTGGGAAGTGACCCTGAACAAGGCGACCACCCGCCCTGTTCAGAGAGTTATGTCGCTAACCCTCTCGATCCGCTCCCGGCGGGCTCCCCGGTCACCCGGCTCTCGCTCCCTGCGAGCTCCGTCCCTCAGCGACGGGCCTGGCCCCGTTGACGGGCGACCTCGAACGCCGCCACGGCACCGGCCACGCCGACGTTGAGCGAGGGTAACGAGCCGTGCTGGGGAATCGACACGACGGCGTCGCAGCGGCGTCGCACCAACGGCGCCAGCCCCTTCTCCTCGCTCCCCACCACCAGCGCGATCGGGCCGTCGCCCAGCGGCAGGTCGTAGAGGGACTGTGGGGACTCGCCGGCCAACCCGACCGACCACACGCCCAGATCCGTCATGAGGGAGAGGGCGGCCGGTATCCCCCCGACGACGGCGAACCCCAGATGCTCGATCGCCCCCGCCGCGGTCTTGGCCACGGTCGGAGAGAGCCGGGCCGATCGGTGCCGCGGGAGGACCACCCCGGTGACGCCCGCGCACTCGGCGCTGCGCAGGAGAGCCCCCAGGTTGCGGGGGTCGGTGATACCCGCCGCCACCAGTAAGAAGGGCTGCACACCCTTTCGGCTCGGGGCACACAGATCCTCCAGCGAGACCGGCTCCACCGGGCGGGCCAGGGCCAGGACCCCCTGGGGCGCCTCGGTACGCGCCTGGGCGTCGAGACGATGGCGCGGCACTGTCTCGACCGGGATGCGCAGCCGCGCGGCCAGCTCCTCTATCCGGTCCAGTTGAGGGGAGGGGTCCTGATCTTCGGCCAGAAGGATCTGGCGCACGGTGCGGCGCCCCACCGAGAGCAACTCCAGGACGGCCCGCCGACCCTCGACTTGATCGCCGCCCAGCTCGCTCGGCTCCCTGTCATCGGGACGTCGGGGGCGCCCACGACGGGCCCCCTCGCCACCGCCCCGCGGTCCACCGCGACTCGCACCGCCGCCTCCGCCTCCGCCTCGCCGCGGCGTCCCACGGGGAGGGGTCATGCCTGCTCCAGAAGAACGATGGCCAGGCAGGCGATGCCTTCGGCCCGTCCTAGTGCGCCGATGCCTTCGGCCCGGGTGGCCTTCACCGAGACGGGGCCGCCGAAGACCGCCGAGAGCTGCGTCGCCATGGCGGCGGTGTGGGGAGCCAACCGCGGGGTGTCCGCCACCACAGTGCAGTCGCCGTTGACGGGAACGAATCCCTGTTCGCCCGCCATCCGCACCACCTCGCGCAGGAGATCCACGCTGTTGGCCCCTTCCCAAACCGGGTCGGTGTCCGGGAAGTGGCGGCCCAGGTCGCCGAGCCCCACTGCGCCGAGCACGGCGTCGGCCAGGGCATGGCACACGGCATCGGCGTCGCTGTGGCCGCCCAGCCCCCGAGCCCCCTCTATGACGACGCCGCCCAACACGAGCGGACGGTGGGGATCGTCGGAGAAACGGTGGATGTCGATGCCTTGTCCGATACGCACGCTCAACCTCTCAAGAGATGTTCGGCCGTGTCCAGGTCGGCGGGCGTGGTTATCTTCAGGTTGCGCGGGTCGCCCGGGACCACCCGCACGGTAGCGCCGAGCGCCTCCACCAATGCCGCATCGTCGGTCGCCTCGGTCCCGCCGGCATGGGCCCGGCGCAGCAGAGCGGCGTCGAAGGCCTGGGGCGTCTGGACGGCCACCAGCGCGGCGCGGTCCAGGGTGGCGGTCACTCTCTGTGACCCGTCCACCACCTTGATCGTGTCGCTCACCGGGACCCCCGGGACCGCACCACCGGCACGGCCGGTAGTGACGGCGGCGATCACGGCGCCAAAGAGATCCCGGGACGCCAGCGGGCGCGCCGCGTCGTGCACGATGATCACCTCGGCGGTCTCCGGCACGGCCGCCACGCCCCGGCACACGGACTCGGTGCGCGTCGCCCCGCCCTCGACGACCACGTCAGCGCCGTAGTCCGCGGACGCAGCCGGTGCGCCGTGCCCCGGGGGAACGACGAGCACGACACCGGACGACGACGCCCGGCAGGCCGCCACGGCCCATTCGACCACCGGCCGATCGGCCAGCAGGGCGAACTGCTTCAACGTGCCGAAACGCTGGCCGGAGCCACCCGCCACCACGACCGACCACACCTGCGCCACCGCGCCGCTGTTAGGTCAGGGCGTCGTTCAGACGCTCTTCGGCCGTCTCTTCGTCCACGTTGAGGGCGAAGGTCAGCTCGGAGACCAGGATCTGGCGCGCCCGCTGCAGCATCCGCTTCTCGCCGGCCGACAGGCCCTTGTCCTTGTCCCGGATGGAGAGGTTCCGCACGACCTCGGCCACCTGGTAGATATCGCCGGAACGCAACTTCTCGGAGTGGTTCTTGTAGCGCCGGGACCAGTTCGTCGGCATACGCGCTTCCTTCTTGCGCAATACCGCGAACACCTCCTCGACCTCCTCGTCGTTGATGACCTCGCGCAGGCCCACACCTTCGGTGTTGTCTGCGGGGACGTTGAGGATCAGGTCGCCGTAGGCCAGGCGGAGCACCAGGTACTCACGCTTCTCACCGAAGGCGACCTTCGTCTCGCGCTTCTCTATGACTGCGGCCCCATGGTGGGGGTACACGACTTTGTCTCCGACCTTGAACACGGATCTCCCTTGCACAGACACGGCGCCGGGCCAGCGACGGTTTCAGAGGTGCCATACCGGTCCCGACAGGTCAGCCGGCCGGACAGCAGCTAGCTATTTTACCAGACTCGTCCGTTATTCGTACCGCTCGAAGATACTGGCCTCGACCATGCGGGCCAGCCCGTCTCGCACCAACCGGGCTGCGGCCGTGTCGATGCCCTCGACCGACTCCAGTTCGGGCACGGTGGCCGACATTATTTCGGGCAACGTCCCGAAACGCTCGACCAGACTCTCCACCAGCGGAGGCGAGAGCTGGGGAAGGCGGTGCAGCAGCCGGTATCCCCGGGGGGCCATTTCGGCATGGAGTTGGTCGTCGGGAGCGGGCAGACCCAAAATGGCCACGACCTGGGGTAGGTCCATCAGCGCGTCGGCGGGCAGCTCGCGCAGGTCCGTGAGCCCCGACTCGCCGGCATAGTCGCGCAGGACCAGGGTGAGCACGTCGCTCACCCCTGCGCTGAGCTCCTCGGTCTGCAGGTGGATCAGGCGCCCGTCCGCCCCCAGCTCGACAAGATGCTCGTCGATCTCTTCGGCGATGCGGCGCACCATTTCGCCCGGCTGCAACACGGCCACCACGTCGCGCACCGAGACCGTGTCCTCCATTTCGAGGCGAGTCAGCTGGGTCAACGCGTCGTCGAAGCGGACCCGGAAGCGTTGCTGGGTGGCCAGGGCCTGGCTGGAGCGGTCGATCAGCCACCCCGACGACTGGCTGGTGTGCTTCAGGTCGTTGCGGTAGACGGCGATGGTGGCCATCGCCTCGGACACGGCGATCACCGGGACGTCGATGGAGCGGGCCACCCGCTCGGCCGTGCGGTGCCGGGTGCCGGTCTCGGTGGTGGCGATGCTCGAGTTGGGAACGAGATGCACGTTGGCCCGGGCGATGCGCGAGGCGTCACTGGCCAGAATGATGGCGCCGTCCATTTTGGCCAGCTCGGACAGCCGTTGCGGGCTGTACTCCGCATCGAGCAGGAAACCCCCGGTACAGATGGACAGGACACCCGGATCGTCACCGAGGATGATCAACGCCCCGTGCTTGGCCTGCAGAATGCGATCGAGACCCTCGCGGAGGGCGGTCCCGGGCGCGATCAGCGCAAGCGCGTCGTTCAGCGGCTGGCTGCCACGGTCGACCACAAGGGCATGGTACTGGCCAGTGCTTCGGCGAGCGTACGCACCGGCACCACATCCATGCCGGGCGGGAAGGCGTCGGCGGGCGTCGACGGAGGCACAAGGGCCCTGGTGAACCCGGCTCGCCAGGCCTCGGCCAGGCGCCGATCGGCACCGGGCACCATTCGGACCTCCCCGGCCAGCCCCAACTCGCCGAAGACGACGAGGTCGGAGGGGACCACCCGCTCCTCGGCCGCCGATGCCACGGCGAGCGCCACACCCAGGTCGACCGCCGGCTCGGTGATGCTGATGCCACCCACGGCGGCCACGAACACCTCGGCCGCCCCGACCACGACGGCCGTACGGCGGCTGAGGACGGCCAACAACAGGGTGACCCGCGCTGCGTCGATACCCAGGGTGCGCGGCCGCGTCCCTCCTGCGCTCGGACCGAGCAGCGCCTGCACCTCCACCAGCAGCGGCCGTCGGCCCTGCAGGACAGGGACGACCACGCTGCCCGGGATTCCGGCCATGCGGTCCCCGAGCAGCATGGGCCCGGGATCGGGCACCGCCCGCAGACCGTCGTCGCGCATCTCGAAGATGCCGACCTCACCGGCCGGCCCGAAACGGTGCTTGACCGCGGTCAGGACGCGCAGGGAATGATGCCGGTCCCCGTCGAAGGACAGGACCGTGTCGACGAGGTGCTCGACGGCCCGGGGCCCGGCCAGGTCACCGTCCTTGGTGACGTGGCCGACCAGGACGACCGGCACCCCGGTCGATTTGGCCAGCCGGGTCAACCGGTCCACACACGCTCTGACCTGCGCCAAGCTACCCGCCGACCCCGGCAGCTCGTCGTCGGAGACGGTCTGGATGGAGTCGACGACGACCAGCGCCGGGTGGTGGCGCACGATGGCTGCCTCTATGGCCACGACGTCCGGCCCGGCCAGGGCCAGCAGGTTCTCGGGCACCGCGCCGATCCGGGTGGCACGCCCGCTGACCTGGGCCAGGGACTCCTCCGCCGAGGCCAGCAGCACCTCGGCGCCGGTGGCGGCCACCGAAGCCAGGACCTGGAAGAGGAGAGTGGACTTGCCGACGCCGGGTGGGCCGAAGACCAGGGTCACCGAACCCGAGACGAACCCGCCGCCGAGGACCCGGTCGACCTCGACCACGCCCGTGGGCATCGGCTGGGCCCCACCCCCGTCCACCTGGCGCAACGAGACCGCCAAGGCCCCGGACGATCCGGACGATCCGGACGATCCGGCGCGGCGGGGCCCGGAGGTGGTCAACGTGTTCCATTGCCCGCAGTGCGGACAGCGGCCCACCCATTGGGGGGCGACTCCGTCGCAGGCGGTACAGAGATAGATCTCGATTCGGCGGGCCATGCCGGGCACCCTACGAAGGAGCTGTGACAGCCGCGAAGAACGGCGGACGCGAAGAACGGCGGACGCGAGGCCCGCCGTTCTTCTGGCAATCCCTACCGGGGTCGGAGCATTGCTGCTCGTTCCCCTTCGACTACTCCCCTTCGACGCCGGCGCCGGCCAGCTCCATGGGCGGGGGCTGGATGCCCTCGATGGCCCGGAAGCTGAGCTGCGGCCCTTCCCCGTCGATCGGGGACTCCTCCACGTCGACGACAATCGTCTCGCCGACCCGGAACTCCTTCCACAGGATCCGCTCGGAGAGCGGGTCCTCGACCAGCTGCTGGATGGCCCGGCGTAGTGGCCGTGCCCCCAACTGCGGGTCGTAGCCCTTCTCGGCCAGGAACGTACGGGCCGCCGGTGTCAGCTCGAGGCCGATGCCTTGATCAGACAGCTGCGTGATCGTCCTGGTCATGAGGAGGTCCACGATCTCGGTGACCTCGGCCAGCGAGAGCTCGTGGAACACGATGACCTCGTCGATGCGGTTCAAGAACTCGGGACGGAAGTGCGACTTCAGCGCCTCGTTGACCTTGGCCTTCATACGCTCATGCGTCACGGCCTCCGAGTTCTGGGCAAAGCCGATGGCGGTCTTGCGCAGGTCGGACGTGCCGAGGTTGGAGGTCATGATCAGCACGGTGTTCTTGAAGTCCACCGAGCGGCCCTGGGCGTCGGTCAGGCGACCGTCTTCGAGAATCTGCAGCAACGTGTTGAACACGTCGGGGTGCGCCTTCTCGACTTCGTCGAAGAGCACGACCGAGAACGGCTTGCGCCGCACGGCCTCGGTGAGCTGCCCGCCTTCCTCGTACCCCACGTACCCGGGGGGCGAACCGACCAGGCGGCTGACCGTGTGCTTCTCCATGTACTCGCTCATGTCGAGCTGGATCAGCGCATCCTCGTCGTCGAAGAGGAACTCGGCCAGCGTCTTGGCCAACTCGGTCTTCCCCACGCCGGTCGGGCCGAGGAAGATGAACGAGCCACTGGGGCGCTTGGGGTCCTTGAGGCCGGCCCGCGTGCGGCGGATGGCCCGGGAGAGCGCCTTGAGGGCCTCCTCCTGACCGATGACCCGCTTGTGCAGTTCGTCCTCCATGCGGAGCAGCTTGGCCGTCTCCTCCTCGGTGAGGCGGTAGACCGGGATGCCGGTCCAGGCGGCCAGCACCTCGGCGATGACCTCCTCGTCGACCACGTCGAACAGGTCCACACCTTCGGCCCGCATTTCGGCGTCCTGCAACTCCTTGCGGTCCAGGCGCTCCTTCTCCTGCTCGGCCAGCTTCTTGGCCTGCTCGAAGGCACCCTTCTCGATAGCGGCTTCCTTGTCGGCCCGCAACCGCGTGATCTCCTCGTCCAGCTTCTTGGTGCTGGTCGGGGTGCTCATGCGGCGGATGCGCAGACGGCTGCCGGCCTCGTCGATGAGGTCGATCGCCTTGTCCGGGAGGAACCGGTCGGCGAGATAGCGATCGGCCAGGTTGGCCGCCGCCACCAGCGCCTGGTCCGTGATGCTCACGGCGTGGTGCGACTCGTAGCGGTCGCGCAGGCCCTTCAGGATGTCGATGGTCAAGGCAACCGACGGCTGCTCGACCTTGACCGGCTGGAACCGGCGCTCGAGCGCGGCGTCCTTCTCGAGGTGCTTGCGGTACTCGTCGATCGTGGTGGCCCCGACGGTCTGCAACTCACCCCGGGCCAACATCGGCTTGAGGATGGAGGCGGCGTCGATGGCCCCTTCGGCGGCGCCGGCGCCGACCAGGGTGTGGATCTCGTCGATGAACAGCACGATGTCGCCACGGGTGCGGATCTCCTTGAGCACCTTCTTGAGGCGCTCTTCGAAGTCGCCGCGGTAACGGCTGCCGGCCACCAGGGCACCCAGGTCGAGCGTGTAGAGCTGCTTGCCCGTCAGGGTCTCGGGAACCTCGTTGGCCACGATGCGCTGCGCCAGCCCCTCCACGATGGCGGTCTTGCCCACACCGGGCTCGCCGATCAGGACGGGGTTGTTCTTCGTCCTCCGGGAGAGAACCTGCATGACCCGCTCGATCTCCTTCTCACGGCCGATCACCGGGTCGAGCTTGCCGTCGCGGGCCAGCTGCGTGAGGTTGCGGCCGAACTGGTCGAGCACGGGCGAGCCCGAGGGGTTGTCGCCGGAGGCGGCACCCTGGCTGGCGCCGACCGACTCCTTGCCCTGGTTGCCCGACATCAGTTGGATCACCTGCTGGCGCACGCGGCCGAGATCGGCCCCGAGGCTGACCAGCACGGTGGCGGCCACGCCTTCGCCTTCGCGCACCAACCCGAGCAGCATGTGCTCGGTGCCGATGTAGCTGTGGCCGAGCTGCAGTGCTTCGCGCAGCGACAACTCGAGGACTTTCTTCGCCCGCGGGGTGAACGGCGGGGACCCGCTCGGTGCCGTCCCGGCCATCCCGATCGTCTCCTCGACCTTTTCGCGCACGGCCTCGAGCGATATACCGAGGGACTCGAGAGCCTTGGCGGCTACGCCTTCTCCCTCATGGATCAGACCGAGCAGGATGTGCTCGGTTCCGATAAAGCTGTGGTTCAGGAGACGTGCTTCCTCCTGAGCCAACACCAACACTCGCCGTGCCCGGTCGGTGAAGCGTTCGAACACCGTGACCGCCTCTCTCTCTAACTCGTACTTCAGTCTACCTGCGGGCCCCGGTCCAATCGGCGGCAGGTCTGTAGTTGGGATCATATTGGGATCGCGTTGGCAGCCACGCTATGGGCAGCCTCGGGCAGGCCGGCTCACCCGCACTGGTCACGGCCGTTCCGCTGTCGCCTATCGTCGCGGGGAGTGAACGCGTCACAGGCTCTCGATCTGCCCCTCGTAGAGGAGGGGCTGGACCGCCTCGAGCCCCTGCTGACTTCGACGCTGATCACCGGGGACGCCTTCTTGGATTCGGTGACCACCCATCTCATCGCCGCAGGTGGCAAGCGGTTACGCCCCCTGTTGGCCCTCGCCGCGGCCACGGCCGGGGAGCGGCCGGCCACCGAGGATCAGCTCCTGGGCGCCGTGTCGGTCGAGCTGGTACACCTGGCGTCGCTGTACCACGACGACGTGCTGGACGAGGCCACCATCCGGCGCAATGTCGAGAGCGTAAACAGCCGTTTCGGAAATTTGGTGGCCATCGTGGCCGGGGACTACCTTCTGGCCCGCTCGGCGGCCATCGCGGCCAGCCTGGGCACCGAGATCGCCGGACTGCTGGCTGAGACGCTGGCCCGGCTGTGTCAGGGACAGGTCTCCGAGGTGCGCTCCGCCTTCCAGATCTCCCGGAGCCACGAGGACTACACGACCGCCATCGCCGGCAAGACCGCCGCGTTGATGTCCACGTCCTGCCGCATCGGCGCCCTCACCGGCGGCCTGCCGCGGGCGGAGGTGGACGCGCTGACCGAGTACGGCCACTGCTTCGGCATGGTGTTCCAGATCCGCGACGACATCCTCGACGTCACTGCCACGGCGGGGGAGCTTCTCAAGCCGGCCGGCCAGGACCTGGCCGAAGGCATCTACACCCTGCCCGCCCTGGTGGCCCTGGCCGATCCCAACTCGGGACCCGACCTGCGCGCGCTCCTCGGACGCCCGCTGGGCCAACCCGAGCGCGAGAAGGCGTGCGCCATCGTGGCCGCCTCTTCGGGTATGGCCGCCGCGGTCACCGAAGCCGGCACCTACGTCGAGCGGGCCATGGTGGCCACCTCGGGGATCTCCAACCGGGCCCTCCAGGAGGGCCTGGCCCAGCTGGCCTCCGAACTGCTGAGCGACCTGCCCGCCTGACGCAACCGTGCACCGACTCCCGGACGCACAGAGTCCCAGTGGCACAGAGTCCCGGACGCACAGAGTCGGCCGGCGGGAACCGGCCGACTCTGAATGCGTGGACCCGAACGGGCCCGAGAGCCCGGCGGGCGTTACGAGGCGCTGGTGGCGCTCCCACATTTGGCCGAGATCTTCCCCAGCAGCGTGGTGCCGCGGGTCTCGAGCTTCTGCACCCGGGCGATGCGCTTGCCGATGCGCGCCGCCAACTTCGTGTGACCCGCCGCCGTCGCCTTGGCCTCCCGGGCCTGGGCCTGGGGCACCCACGTGGCGGCCGCGCTCTCGAGGGTCTGAATCCCCGTGGCCACCTTCTCGGCCGTGGCGCACTGCGCCGCGGTAGGTGTCGATGTCCCGGTCGATGCCGGTGTGGCCGCACCGGCGACGCCGGCCACACCCAGGGCCAACGAGCCCGAAACCGCTGCCACTGCGATCAGCTTGCGAATCATGATGAACTCCTCGACTCTCCCCGTTACCTTCGTAACGTCCGTTCCCCGGACCCCGATCTGGGACCGGCTCATCTGTCACTCTGGCGGCCAGATGTCAGGAACCTGTGAGGAGAATGTCAGGGATCAGACCGGAACGGGCATCGCCCTGCAGCCCGAACGACGGAGGTCAACGCTCCGGTCGTAGGGTCGGGAAGGCGATCACCTCGCGGATGTTGGCCACGTCGCCCAGCAGCATCAGGAGACGGTCGACCCCGAGCCCGAATCCCGAGGTCGGCGGCAGCCCGTACTCGAGGGCGCGCAGGTACTCCTCGTCGACATCCGCCGCTTCCTCGTCCCCGGCGGCGTGGCGGGCGGCCTGCTCCTCGAAGCGGGCGCGCTGGTCGTCGGGATCGGTGAGCTCGCTGAAGCCGTTGCCCAACTCCCGTCCCGCCACCACCGGTTCGTAGCGCTCGACCAGATCGGGGGCGTCGCGGTGACGCCGGGCCAGCGGCGAGACTTCGGCCGGGTAGTCGATCACGAACACCGGCCCCCACAGGGCGGCCTCCGTCGTCTTCTCGTAGATCTCCAGCAGGACCTTGCCCGGCCCCCACGCGTCGTCGACCGCGACACCCACCTCGGTCGCCACCTTGACCAGCTCCTCCCGCGGCGTGGCGACATCGAGGGAGAACCCGGTCGCTTCGCCGATCAATTCGGACAGCGTGGCGCGCCGCCACGGCGGGGTGAGGTCGAGCGGGCGGCCGCCGTAGGTCAGCGTGGCCGTCCCCAGCAGATCCCGGGCCACGCCGGCCACCAACTCCTCGAAGAGCACCATGGTGTCGCGGTAGTCGGCATAGGCCTGGTAAAGCTCGAGCGTCGTGAACTCGGGATTGTGCCTGGGGGAGATCCCCTCGTTGCGGAAGCTCCGGCCGATCTCGAACACCTTGTCGAAACCGCCCACGACCAGTCGCTTGAGGTACAGCTCGGGCGCCACCCTGAGATACAGGTCGACATCCAGCGCGTTGTGATGCGTGACGAAGGGCCGGGCCGTGGCCCCCCCGGCGATCGGGTGGAGGATGGGGGTCTCGACCTCGACGAACCCCTGGGCCCACAGCCGCTCGCGCAGGGCGCGGACCACGTTGCTCCGCAAGGTGAGCAACTGGCGCGTCCGTTCATTGGCCCACAGGTCGACCTCGCGCTGGCGATACCGGGTCTCGACATCGGCCACGCCGTGCCACTTGTCGCCGAAGTTGCGGCGGGCTTCGGCCAGCAGCTCCCATTCGGCCACCTTCACCGAGAGCTCCCCGCGCCTGGTGCGCACCACCTCACCACGGGCACCGATCCAGTCGCCCAAGTTGAGGCGGGCGAACTCTTCGAACCGCTCCGTCACCGCGGCCAGCGCGAACAGCTGCACCGAGCCCGAGGCGTCGCGTAGCTCGGCGAAGGCCAACTTTCCCTGCGGCCGCGCCAGCATGATCCGCCCGGCCACCGCGACCGTCTGGCCCGACTCCTCTCCCGGGGCCAGGCCCGACCAGCGCGCCACGATCTCCGCCGTCTCGTGCGTGCGGGCGAAGCGGTACGGGATGGCGGGTGCGCTCATGCGGACTTCGCTGACACCGTGCCGCCCGACACGTTGCGGTCGTAGACGATGCGGAGCCCGTGCAGGGTCAGCCAGGGCTCGACGTGCTCGATGGTGTCCGAATGGGGCGCGATCGAGCGCGCTGAGCCCACCGGTGGCCACGACGGTGGAGGGGCCGAGCTCCTCCATGAAGCGGCGGGCCAACCCGTCGACCTGGGCTGCGAAGCCGTACAGCGTGCCCGATTCGATCGACTCGACGGTCGAGCGCCCGATGACGTGACGGGGCTCGACCATCTCCACCCGCCGGAGCGCGGCGGCGTGCTGGTAGAGCGCCTCGAGGCTGATGGCCACGCCGGGGGTGATCGCCCCTCCGAGATACTCCCCGGCCGCGCTGATGGCCTCCACCGTGGTCGCCGTGCCCATGTCGATGACGACGCAGGGGCCGCCGTAGAGGTCGTAGGCCCCGACGGCGTTGGCGATCCGGTCGGCGCCGACCTCCTTGGGGTTGTCGTAGAGGATGGGCATGCCGCTCTTGGTCCCGGGCCCGAGCACCACGCAGGGCAACTTCGAGAACCAGCGCTGCGCCATCTGCCGCAGCTCGCCGGTGACGTGGGGCACCGAGGAGCTGACCGCGATCCCGGTGACCGAGCTGGCGATGTCGAGCCCCTCGAGATCGAGGAGCTGGGTCAGCAGCACCGCGTGCTCGTCGGGGGTGCGGGTGGTCACGGTCGAGAGCCGCCAGTGATGGGTCAGGCCGCGGGGCGCGTTGGGATCCGTCTCGGTGCCGATGCCCACGCCGACGCTCTCCTCGGGTTCGGGCACGGCGTCGGCCTCGTCGCGCGCGTACAGCCCGATGACCGTCTCCGTGTTCCCCACGTCAATGACCAGCAGCACGATCAGTCCCCCTCGCCATGTGGTGCATCAGCACGCCAGATGAGATCAAGACCCAGGTCGAGCACGGTGGCCGAGTGGGTGAGCGCGCCCACCGAAATCCTGTCCGGTCCGGCCGCGGCGTAGTCGCCGATGGACTCCAGCGTGATACCGCCCGACACCTCGGTCAGGATCGGCCCGGCCGCCTCGGCCCGGGCCGTCTTGACGGCGACCGCCACGGCGGCGGGGTCCATGTTGTCGAGCAGCACGGCGTCCGCCCCGGCGCGCGCCGCCTCGACCACCTGCTCCAGGTCGTCGCACTCGATCTGCACGAGACGACCGGGCCACAGCGCCCGGGCGCGGCCGACCGCCTCGCCGATGGTGACCCCGGCCAGGTGGTTGTCCTTGACCAGCACGGCCTCGGAGAGGCTGGCGCGGTGATTGACCCCCCCGCCCGCCTTGACCGCGGCCTTCTCCAACGCCCGCAGCCCCGGCGTGGTCTTGCGGGTGTCGAGCACCTGCACCGCCGGATTGCGGGCGTGGGCGGCGGCGACGTAGCGCGCCGTCAACGTGGCGATCCCCGAGAGCCGGCCCAAGAAGTTGAGCGCCGTGCGCTCCCCGGTCAGGATCGGCCGCAACGGGCCGGTGACCTCCATCACCGTCGTGCCGGCCTCGAGCACGCTGCCGTCCTCGGCGTGCCAGACCAAGGGCAGCTCGGGGTCCAACTGCCGGAAGGTCTCGGTGGCGCAGGCCCGGCCGGCCAGCACCCCGGGCTGGCGGGCCCGCAGGGCGAAGTGCGCCGTGGCCCGCTCGGGGACGAGCGCGGCGGTCAGATCGCCATCGGCCCCGAGGTCTTCGGCCAGCGCCCGCGTGACCGCCTCGGTGACGACGGTAGCGAAATCAGTGTCGGGCGGACCGGGACTCACCGCGGGGCGGCGTGACCGTGCACCTGGCGCCGGCGCCAGTGCGGGTCGGTCTCGGGGAAGTCGCTCCGGGAGTGCGAGCCCCGGCTCTCGGTGCGCGCCCGGGCCGAGACCAGCAGCGCGTCGGCCATCTGCAACAGGTTGCCCAACTCTCCCGCGGCGACCGACGTCGTGCGGCTGCCCAGCGCGGTCACCAGGTCGACGACGTCCGCCGCCGCCTCGTCCAGCGACTCGGCACTGCGCACCACGCCCGCGCCGGCGGTCATCGTCCGTTGCAAAGAGTCCCGCAACTTGGCCACATCGGGCTCACCCCCCGCAGGGGGTCCTCCCGCTCCGTCGGGCTCCCATCGCAACGGCACGTCCGGCAACGTCGTGCACCCGATGCCGTCGAGGGGCACGCCCCCGAGCACGACCCGCAGGGCACCGCTGGCCTCGGGATCGTGATGCGGCGAGGCGATGCGCTCGGCCAGGCGGGCGCCGAAGACCATCCCCTCGAGGAGCGAGTTGGAGGCCAGCCGGTTGGCTCCGTGCACGCCGGTGCAGGCGACCTCGCCGACGGCCCAGAGGCCCGGGAGCGCGGTCGCACCCCACAGGTCGGTGAGCACGCCACCGGAGAGATGGTGGGCGGCCGGGGCGATGGGGAGCCAGTCCGACCTCGGGGTCGAGCCCGATGGAGGTCAAAGAGGCCGCAATGGTCGGGAAGCGTTGCGGGAAGCGCTCCAGCCCGGTGGCGTCGAGCCAGAGGTGGTCGGTTCCCTGCTCCGCCATGCGCGCCGCCATGGCCCGGCTCACCACGTCGCGCGGGGCCAGCTCGTCCACGAACCGCTCGCCCCCGGCATCACGCAGCAGGGCGCCGTGCCCCCGCAGGGCCTCGGACAACAGCGGCCGGGGCATGGCGGGATGGTGCAGGGCGGTGGGATGGAACTGGACGAACTCGACGTCGGCCGTGGGCACGCCGGCCCGGAGGGCCATGGCCACGCCGTCACCGGTCGACTCCTGTGGGTTGGTCGTGACCGCGAAGAGCTGGCCGGCCCCGCCGGTCGCCAACACCACGTGGGTGGCGCGCACCTCCACCGCCGGGCCGTGAGGGGGCAGCGCAGTCACCCCGACGCAGCGCCCGTGCTCGACCAGCAGATCCAGGGCGAACCAGCCCTCCAGCACCGCACCCGCGGTGGCATAGGTGGCATCGACCAGGGCCCGTTCGACCTCAGCCCCCGTGGCCGCCCCGCCGGCGTGCACCACCCGGGGCCGGGAATGTCCCCCTTCGCGGGCCAGGGCCAACGACCCGGTGGCCTCGCGGTCGAACTCCACCCCGAGGGTGATCAGCTCATGGACCCGGGCCGGACCCTCGTCGACCAGGATGCGGACGGCCTCCTCGTCACAGAGCCCGGCGCCTGCGGCCAGGGTGTCGGCGAGGTGCAGGTCGGTCGAGTCCTCGTCGCCGCCGAGCACGGCGGCCACGCCGCCCTGGGCCCAGCGGGTGGCGGATTGGGAGAGGACGCCCTTGGTCAGCACGCCCAGCGAGGTCGGCGACCCTCCCGTCGGCGACAGTCCGGCCAGCCGGACGGCGGCCGAGAGGCCGGCCACCCCGCTGCCCAGGACCAAGACGTCGAACGGTCCGGGCCGGACCGGGTCGTTCACGCTGGTTCAGTGAGGGCCAACTGGGCGTCGAGGCGGGCCGACGCCTCGTCGATCACCCGGTTGCGCCCGTCGACGTGCACCACTCTCGGCGTGTACGTCGCCAGCTCTTCACGGTCGTACTCGGCATAGGTGATCAGAATGACCTTGTCCCCCGGGGAGACGAGGCGCGCCGCGGCGCCGTTGAGGCAGACCTGTCCACGTTCACCCTCGATAGCGTAGGTCTCGAAGCGGGCTCCGTTGTCGATATCGAGGACGGCCACCTGCTCGTAGGGCAGGATGTCCGCCAGCGCCATCAACTCGGTGTCGATGCTGACCGACCCCACGTAGTGCAGGTTGGCCCCGGTCACCGTGGCCCGGTGGATTTTCGACTTCATCATGCGGCGACGCATCCGATCAACCGATCCTTTCCCGCGGGCGCCCGTGGGCCGGGCTCGTCCCGTTTGCCGTGCCACTCGCTGTGACCTGGGGCCCCGACGTGGCCGGTGCCATGACCGCCCCGGCACAGTTGTCGATCAGGCGGACCGGGCCGACCTCGGCGGCGATCAGCAGACGCACTTCGGCCGGGTCCTCGATCCGCTCGCGGACCACCAGGTCGTGGGCCCCCACGGCCACGGCGTAGTCGAGGCGCACCAGGGGCTCCTCCTCCACGGTCCGGCGCATGACCTCTGCCACCGCCGAGGAGCGGTCGGCCCCCTGCGTGAGCAGGGACCGACCCACGGCCAGGGCCCGGGAGAGGACCACGGCGGCCCGGCGTTCGGCCGCCGAAAGGCGGACGTTGCGACTCGACAGCGCCAAGCCGTCGGGCTCACGGACGATCGGGCACCCGATCACCGACACCGGCAGGGAGAGGTCGGCCACCATCCGGCGGACCACCGCCAGCTGTTGGTAGTCCTTCTCGCCGAAGTAGGCGCGGCAAGGTCCGGCGATCGAGAAGAGCTTGGCCACGACGGTGGCCACGCCGTCGAAATGCCCCGGGCGCGAGGCGCCCTCCCACCCGTCGCTGACGCCCCGCACCGACACCGTGGTCGCCACCGGAGCCGGCCAGTCCGGGTACATCTCGGTCACCGGGGGCACGAACACCACGTCCGCCCCCGCCTCGGCGCACACGGCGAGGTCCTGCTCCAGGGTGCGGGGGTAGTGGGCGATGTCCTCGGGGTCGCCGAACTGCAGCGGGTTCACGAAGATGCTGACGGCGACGGCGCCGCACTCGGCCCGGGCCCGGGCCATCAACGAGACGTGCCCGGCGTGCAGCGCCCCCATGGTCGGCACCAGCCCGACCGAATGTCCACTGACCCTGGCCTCTTGCAGGGCCTCACGGCAGCCGGCCGCCGTCTCGACCACCCGCACGGGCATGGCCTAGACCCCCGCCGGGACGGTGGGCAGAGCCGACTCGGCCAGTTGCGTGGCCAGGGCGGCCCCGGCCTGGTAACCGGCCCGCTCCCGCGCCGGCAGCGCGTCGAGGTGGCGGCTCAGCGTGTCCCAGTCGCCCCGGACCGCCGGGCCGGTGAGCGCCCGCCGCGGCCCGAGCGCCGCCACGTCGTCGACGGCCGCCCTGGTCAGCGGCAAGAAGGCCTCGAGATCGAGTCCGGCCGAGGCCGCCACCCGCTCGACCTGGCCCAACAGGGCCACCACGTGGTTCGCCGCAATGCAGGCGGCGGCGTGGTAGGCGGCGCGGTCGGCGTCGGCCACCTCGACCACCCGGCCGCCCAACGAGAGGGCCATGTGGCGGGCCACCGGCTCCCCGCTCACGGCGAAGGTCACCCCCGAGGCCAGGCGGGTGGCGCCGACGACGGCGTTCGGCAGGGGGACCAGTGGATGCAGCGCGGCCCGGTGCGGATGGGGCGCCAGGGCGTCGAGCCCGAGCGAGCCGGAGAGGTGCAGCACCGTCGTGCCGGCCTCCGGCGCCACCGCGGCGGCCGTCTGGGCGACCGCGTCGTCAGGAGTGGCGATGACCAAGATGTCCACCCCGCGGGCGGCGTCGGCCAGGTCGTCGTGGCGACCCAAGAAGCCGACCACGTCCCACCCGTGCGCCGCCAGCGCGGCAGCGAGAGACGTACCGGCCCGCCCGGGGCCGATGATGCGGATGGATTGCACGAAACCTCCTTCGGCGTTCCAGCCCCTTGCGGGTGCCGTTCGCCTACAGACGATCGAAACAACGTACGGTTACAGCGTACCTGTACGGACCACCTCTCCACCAGCGGCAATCAGGTTTTCTGCCCGGACCAGATCGGGAGCCAGGTCGGCCAGGGGCGCCAGCACGAACCGGCGCTCCCACATGCGGGGGTGGGGCACGACCAGGTCGGGCTCGTCCACCACCAGGTCGCCCACCAACAGGACGTCGGCATCGAGGGTGCGGGGGCCGAAACGGACCGTGCGCACCCGGTGGGCGGCCTCCTCCAAGGCCTGGCAGCGGGTCAGGAGCTGCCGGGGGCTATCGGCCGTGGCCAACTCCACCACAACGTTGAGGAAGGCTCCTTGATCCTCGGGCCCGCCCACCGGCTCGGTCTCGTAGAGCGGGGAGACGGCGGTGACGTCCCCGCCCTCTGTGAGCCGGGCCACGGCCTGGCGCAGGGCGGCCCGGCGGTCCCCCAGGTTGGACCCCAGCCCGAGGAAAGCCCGCCGGACCGTCGGAGCTGCGGTGCTCTCGGAGGTCTCGGAGGTCTCGGAGTCAAAGCTGGCGCCCATTACGGCAGGCTCGGGATCCATCGCTTCATGAACTGATCGAACATCGGGACGGTGAACGCCAGCTCGTTGAAGCGGGGCGAGAAGCAGAGCGCCTTTTTCATCAGGGTGTCGCGCACCGGGGCGAGCTGGGTGGTCTTCTTCGAGAGGAGCGTCGCCACCTCGCCCGACCTGACCACGCCCGGGCCCAGCTCGGCCATGGCACGCAGGTAGGCCCGCTCCGGCCCGGTGGTCTTCCCCGCCCGGGCGGCGAAGAACCCCTCGTCGAGCTCGGCGGTGGCCAGGGGGATGCCCCGCTCGACGTCGCTGAGCCGGATGACCTTCGAGCCCTCTTCGGCCAGGTCCCACGCCTGCCGGCCGAACTCCTGAATGAAGGAGGGGTAGCCCATGGTCACCTCGTACATCCGGGTCAGGGCCCCGGCCTTCCAGCCCACCCCTTCGGCGGCGGCCGGCCCGACCAGGGCGTCCGCCCCTTCGTCGGGCGTCAGCGGTCCCAGCGGACGGAACCTGAACATCTGCTCGAGGTACGACCGCGCCTCGATGCTCATGGCCGGGAGCGCGGGCAGGCCGGCCCCGGCGATCACCACCGGGAGGCCCAGCTGATGGACCCGGTGCAGGCCGACGATGAGGGCTTCGAGGCTGGCCGCCGGCAAATGGTGCATCTCGTCGATGGTCAGGAACACCCCGCCTTCGTGGGTCCGGGCCACCCGGCCTACCTCTTCGAGCAGGCCGCCCAGGTCGCTGGCCAGGTCGCCCGAGTCAGCCATCCCGGGCACGACCTCGATGTCGGTGAGCAGTGACCCGCCCTCGGGGAGGGTGAGCGTGAAGGCCTTGAGCACCCCGAGGGCCCGGCGGTTCACCCCCTTCACCTTCTTCTTCCCGCCCAGCTTGAGCAGGGCCTTGCGCAGGGCCATGGCCAGGCGCAGGGGGAGCCCGCCGTCGTCCCCCACCTCGACGTGCTCGTGGATGAAGCCCCGCCGCCCGGCCACCTGCGAGAACTCGTAGAGAAGCGCTGTCTTCCCCACGCCGTGCAGGCCGGTGATGAGCTGGCTTTTCCCGTTCCGGCCGATGAGCAGCCGCTGGAGGGCGACATCGAGCTCCTGGATTTCCGCCGCCCGCCCGGCGAGCTCGTGGGGACGGGCACCCGATCCGGGGTTGTACGGGTTGCGCACCTGGTCCATGCGGGGACTCTATAGCTGCGTTAGTCCGTTATAGGGGATCCCCTATAGCTGTTGACCAGGACTGATGGGTCCGGAGCACCCGCACCCCGGTGGACGCCACATGAAGGGCCAGGGGAGGGCGCAGCTTGCGCACCGTCACCTCCACCGCCTCGAGGCGGGAGTCGCTGATGAGGAGGGTGTCGGCCAGGCGCCCGGCCAACGCCTCGAGGAGGCGGAAGGACTGCCGACCGACCACATCGGCGGCCGTCTGGGCCAGCGCGCCGTAATCGACCGTGTCGGCCAGGTCGTCGCTGCGCTGGGCCGCCGCCATGTCGACCCAGGCCACAATGTCGAGGGAGAACGGCTGGGCCCTCTCCCGCTCCTCGGGGAGCACGCCGTGCACCCCCACCACGCGGAGGTCCCGGATTTCGATCCGGTCCCGCCCCGGGCCCTCTCCGGTCATGACTCGGCGGATCGCCGGGGTGGGCCCTCCAGGGTCGCCAGGAGCTCGCGGCCCGGCTCACCCATGGCGTGACCGCACACGTGCTCGATGAGAGCCACCGCCTGCGGCTGGCTGTGGAGACGCTTGGACCACACCAGGTAGCCGGCCACCACCCCCATCACCCGGTCGCCCAACTCGTCCTGGTGCACCAGCACGCGCAGCCCGGCGGCCAGGGAGTCGTCGATGTCCTGGAAGCACTCCGTCAACACGACGCGGGGGTCGCCGGACTTGGGCAGCGGATAGTGGGACCAGGCCAGCCCCTCGTCGTCATAGGCGGCCAGATTGTGCGGCGAGGGAAGCAGGGAGATCACCCGTCCGAAGCCCTGGTTGCGCAGCCAGATGATCTCTTCCCGCCGACGCACCTTGCGATGATTGGGCGCGTAGCCCCCGGGTCGCTCACTTATGGCCAGATGGTCCTTCATGACCCAGGTGAAGTTCCGTGGCGGGATCCCCGCTGCCCACTTGCCCTTCATGCTGCTGGACCATACAACCGGGCAGCCTGCACCGTGACCGCCACGTCGTGCACCCGGAGCACGGAGACCCCCGCCACCATGGCCGACGCGGCCGTGGCCAAGGAGCCCTCCACCCGCTCGTCCACTCCGAGCGGCTCGTCGCAGCCGGGCGGAGCCGCCAGCAGGCCGAGGAACCGTTTGCGACTGGTGCCCACCAGCACGCCGGCACATCCGGCCTCCGCGGCCGCCACCACCAGCTCGGGAAGGTGATGGAGCAAGGAGAGGTTGTGGGCCGCTGTCTTGCCGAAGCCGATGCCCGGATCGACCCACACCTCGTGCACCCCACCCGCCAGCGCCTCACCCGCCCGGTCCAGGACGAAGCCGAACACCTCCGACACGACGTCGTCGTAGTGCGGCGCGGCCTGCATGGTGGCCGGAGAGCCCTGCATGTGCACGGCCACCCATCCGGCGGCCCCGGCGGCCGCCACCTCCCACAGCGAGGAGGACACGTCGTTCACCACCGAGGCTCCGGCCTGGAGCGCCGCCGCGGCCACGGCCGGCTTGACCGTGTCGATCGAGACCCGCACCCGCGAGGACAGGGCCTCGACCACGGGGATGACCCGTTCCATCTCGACCGCCTGGGAAACGGGCTCGGCCCCCGGCCGGCTCGACTCACCCCCCACGTCGATGATGTCGGCTCCCTCCGCCACCATCGCCAACCCGTGCGCGATGGCGGCCTCCGTGGCCAGGTACCGGCCCCCGTCGGAGAACGAGTCCGGCGTCACGTTGAGGACGCCCATGACCAGGGGACGGTCGAATCCGGGGTGGCGCATTGGTGCTCAGCGTAGGGCAGGGAAACCGGCGCGGGAGCGGGCTCGGGGTGCGGTGCGGATTCGGGGTCGCTACGTGCGCACGGCGACGAACAGGCTGCGGCCCCACTGCGCGATGTAATCGTCTTCGACCACGTTGTAGAGGGAGTCGTACTGCTCGAAGACCGGGGCGAAGCCCACCTCGATCAGGGTCTGGAGGAGATGGCGCTTCTCCACCCAGAACGAGCGTCTGTTGCCGATGGAGGACCAGGCCTGGCTGAGCATCTCCTCCTCGGTGGCGTCCTCGGGATGCTCGGAGTACCAACGGCCCGCCACACCCTCGTGCGTGGTCAGCTCGGACAGGTTCGGGAAGCGCGCCGGCACCGTGTCCGTGGCGAAATGGGTCTGGAGGATCAGCACCCGGCGCGTCAACCGGCTCACCAGGCGCAGGAAGGTGACCGGGTCCTCGAGGTGATACAGCAACCCGCAGCAGAACGTGACGTCGAAACTCCCGTAGTTCCCGAGGTTGTGGACGTCGTCGCAGGCGAAGCGCAGATCGGGCAGCCCCAGGCGTCCGGGACCGTACTCGCACCGCGCGATGTTGGCCGGCCGCCCGTCGATGCCCAGGGCATCGAACCCGGCCCGGGCGAAGAGGGCGGTGTAGCCCCCCTCCAAGCACCCGAGGTCGACCACGGAGTACTGCCCCGGGCGGCGGTCGGGGAAGAAGGCGTCGAGGGTCCGCAGCACGGCGCGGGGGAGCGGATGTTCCTCCAGCAGGATCTCGCCGGGGATGCTCAGCGTGCCGTCCGCCAGCACCATGTTGTGCGCGGTGAACGGCACCAGGCCGGGTTCGGAGGTCTCCGTGGGCGACGTCACCGGTCCCGCCTCACCGGCCCCGGATGAACTGCATGGCCTCCGAGCGCGTGGCCACATCGGAGCGGAACAGCCCGCGCACCGAGGAGGTGACGGTCATGGTGCCCGGCTTCTTCACCCCGCGCATGGACATGCACAGGTGCTCGGCCTCTATCACCACGAGCACCCCGCGGGGCGAGAGCGCCTTGTCGATGGCGTCGGCGATCTCCGTCGTCATGCGCTCTTGCACCTGGAGTCGCCGGGCGTAGCCGTCGACCAGCCGGGCCAGCTTGGACAGGCCCGTGATGCGCCCGTCCTCCGCCGGAATGTACGCCACGTGTGCCCGGCCCAGGAAAGGGACCAGGTGGTGCTCGCACAGCGAGGCGAACGGGATGTCGCGCACCATCACCATCTCGTCGTGCTCGGCCGCGAAGGTGACCTCCAGATGCCGCCCCGGGTCATCGTGCAGACCGGAGAACAGCTCCTCGTACATGGCCGCCACCCGGCGGGGCGTGTTGAGCAGCCCGTCGCGGCCGACGTCTTCGCCGATGGCGATGAGAATTTCGGTCACCGCTGCCTGCACCCGCTCGACGTCTACCGCCACCCGGTCCTCCTCATCGCCCTGTCCACCATCGAACTGTCCGCTGCGTCACTCATCAGTGCTCCTCGTCGCCCGATCCGACGTAGAGATGCACGCCGGGGAGGTTGCGGTAGCGCTCGGCCACATCCAGCCCGTAGCCCACCACGAACGAGGCCGGAATCTGGAAGCCGACGTACTTGCAGGTCCAGCTCCACCCGCTGCTCGCCCTCTTTGACCAAGAGCGCGCAGACCTCCACGCTCTGGGGTGAGCGGGCATGGAGGTAGTGACGCAGGTAGTTCAGCGTCAGTCCGCTGTCGATGATGTCCTCGACGACGAGGACGTGGCGCCCTTCGAGCTCGGAATCGAGATCCTTGACGATGCGCACCACCCCTGACGTCCGGGTGGCGCTGCCATAGGACGACACCGCCATGAAGTCCACTTCCACCGGGAGGGCGATCGCCCGGCAGAGGTCGCTCATGAACAGCATGGCCCCCTTGAGGACGGCCACCAGCAGCGGTGGGTCGTCGGCGTAATCGACGGTGATCTGGGCCCCCAGTTCTGCGACCCGGGCCGCCAAGCGGGCCTGGTCGACCAGCACCGGACCGACCTGTGGCTCGGCCCAGCTGGGGACCGCGTCACCGGCCTCGTCGCGGATCACCGGGGTGACACTATCCGAGGCGCGCGGCTTCCACCGACAGCCGTCCGCCCCGCCGGGACACCCGACGACCCCCGGAGAGCTCGGTGGCCACCGCTCGCCCCGCGGCGACCGCCATGACGCGCTCGACCTCGGCCAACGAGGGCGGGTAGGCGGGGCCGCCCTCACAAGACCCCCCGGCGGCCTGCAGCCATTGGCGTACCGCCCGCCGGGCCAGGGCGACCGGCAGGGCGACCAGGGCCCGGGCGCTCTCCGGATCGGGGGCCGCCTCCCGGGCCAGCTGGTTGAGGAGCGTGACCTCGTCACGCAGGACGCCGGCCTGGCGGACCAGCAGCGGCACGGGGTCGCGCCCCGCCACGTCGGCGCACAGCGGCAGCAGCTCATGGCGGACCCGGTTACGGAGGAAGGCGGGGTCATCGTTGCTCGGGTCCCGCACCGGCTCGAGCCCCATGGCGGTACACACGGCATGGGTCTCATGGCGCCGCAACCCGAGCAGGGGGTGCCGCGTACCGGGCTCCATGCCGGCCAGCCCGTCGGCGCCCGAACCCCGCAGGAGGTTGAGCAGGATCGTCTCGGCCTGGTCGTCCATGGTGTGCCCGGTCGCCACTCCGGGGGGCAACGAGGCGAACCGGGCTGACCGCGCCCGTGCCTCGAGGTTCGGTCCGGCGCCGATCACGACCTTCTCGGCCACGAACCGCGCGCCCACCAGTGCAGCCGCCCGGGCGACCACGGCTGCTTCGGCGTCCGATCCCGCCCGCAGGCCATGGTCCACATGGATGGCCGTGACCACACAACCGGCCGCGGCCGCCAGGACGAGCAAGGCCATGGAGTCCGGGCCTCCCGACACGGCACAGTCGAGCGCCGAGCCCGGAGGAGGGAAGCTGCATCGGGGCACGAGATCACTGATCAGCTGCGGCCAGGTCCCGGCCACGCCGCTCACGCCAACGCGCCACCGGCCCGCGCCACCCACTCCCCGGGGCTCCGGATCTCGGCCAGGGTCGGCAGCCACTCCGGACCGCGCCAGACCCGGGCCAGGAGCTCGGGCCCACCTGCGGCCTCCACCGACTCGACGAACTGCTCGCCCTCGGCGTACTGGCGCATTTTGGCCTCGAGCCCCAAAAGACGCGACATCATCTTCGTGAATCCCCGGGCATTGGTCCGGCGCTCGTGCAGCACCTTGGAGAAGGTGGCGGCACCCGGCACCTCCGCCGCGCCGGCCCTGTCCATGGTCACGTCGCCATGCCCCTCCAGCAGGCTCATCATTCCGGAGATCTTCGAGAGCGCCAGGCGCTGCTCGGGAGTGGCCAGCATCCCGATGATCCCCGACTCCTCCAGAGGGTTGCGGCCGGACCGCACCTCGACCATGACCCGCCGCAGCGTGTCGCTCAACCCCGAAGGATCGGCGTGCAGGGGCTCGAGCAGTTCACCGACCAGGTTCACGAAATGGTCCCGGAGCCACGGCACCGCGGTGAACTGCATCCGGTGGGTGACCTCGTGCAGCGCCAGCCAGAGGCGGAATTGGCTGGCCACGAATCCGTGCCGCTCCTCGATCGCCACCACATTGGGCCCGACGTAATAGACGATGTCCTGTTCCTCGGGCTCCTCGTCCCGGATGAGGAGGTCGTACTGACCCAGCACCCGGGTGGACATGTACGCCAGCATCAGGCCGAGTTGGGTCCCGCTCATGACACGCCCCGCGGTCAGGGCGGGCTTTCCGACCTTCCGGCCCGTGCCGCTCAGCTGGATTTTGGCCAGGGCCGGCCCCACCAGCCGCTCCATGGAACGGACGTTGGCGACGGCCCATTCGGCCCGATCAGTGACCCTCGCCCGCGCCGCCCCGTGCGCCGAGTGCAGACCCGTGGCCTCACTGACCAGGAGCTCGGCCCGAGCGGTCAGCTCGTCGAACTGCGCCTGCAGCGCGGAGGAGCGGTAGGTGGAGGGTGCCGGCTTGAGCGTGAGGGCGCCCACTGCCACTCGCCGGGCCAGGTCCCAATCGACCATGCCCGGGAGCGAGACCGCCCCGTCACCCTCGATGGTGATGTCAGTGCCCGCCGTCGTGCTGACGACTTTCTTCGTCGATGGCCTCGGCGATCCGTCGGATCAAGCTCTCGGGCACGTGGTCCTTGCAATGGTTGGCGATGACCAGCCGCAACTCCGCTTCGAACTCGACGGCGCCGCCACAAGGAGCGCAGTAGTTCAGATGCTCCTCGATCTGCAGCCGGCGTTCCTCGGTGAGCTCCCCGTCCAAGAAGTGGTACAGCTGGTGAACGGCGTCGTCACAGTTCACCGTCTGGCCGAAGAGGGCGCCGGCATCCCTGCGTGCGTCCGCACCCTCACCCATTCGCGCACCTCCTCATTCGATCGATCCACCCGTCGCACTCCCAACGAGGCCGCGCGCCGCGGCTACCTCATGCAACGTCTTTTGGAGCGCCCTTCTTCCCCGGTGGATTCGGCTCATCACGGTGCCGATCGGTACGTCGGTGATCTCCGAGATCTCCTTGTAGCTGAAACCTTCCACGTCCGCCAGCAACACAGCCATGCGGAAGGCCTCGGGGAGCTCCTCCAAGGCGGACTTGACGACATCGTCGGTGAAGGTGTCGAGCGCCTCGTCCTCGGCACTGCGGCCCGTCCTGTTGTCCCCGGTGCCCGCCATGCGCTTGTAGAGGTACAGGTCCTCGACGTCCTCCACATCGGTCACCTCCGGTCGCCGCTTGGCCGCCCGGTAGGAGTTGATGTAGGTGTTGGTGAGGATCCGGTACAGCCAGGCGCGCAGGTTGGTGCCCTCCTGAAAGGAGGCGTAGGACCGGTAGGCCTTTAAGTAGGTCTCCTGCACGAGATCCTCGGCATCGGAAGCGTTGCGCGTCATCCGGAGGGCCGCGCTGTACAGACCCGGCATGTGCTCCATGGCGACTTCTGTGAACCGGGCCTGATCAGCCATGCCCGCAACCCTACCCACCCCGGGGAGCCCCGTCCGACCCCTGCCTACCCCTCCGGAGGCTCGCCGTCCTCCACGAGCAGCCGGGCCCAGTTCTGGAGGAGGGCGAACGGTGTGATCTGTTCCCGGGCCCCGGAGATCACCTCGACGTTCTCAGCGTCCATCGTCGCAGCCAAGGCGGTCATTTTCATCCCGACCTGGCCCAGGGCGATCATGAGGAGGGTCCAGCGCTTCAGGTCGGGCTTGGTGCCGATGGCCGCCCGGAGCTCTTGGTGCAGCAGCTCGGGGCTGTCGAGCCCCGCCGTGATGATCGCGATCGCCTGCAGCTGGGCGTCGCGCCCTTCGGGGGAGTCGGGTCGGTAGTCGACGAAGGCCATGCGTCATCGTAGGCACTCCATGAAGTTGGGCCTAAAGTGCGTGAGAATCCCACCCGCCACGGCAGACAAAGGAGCGGTCGGTGACGCAGGCCCCTGATGACCTCGGTATTGACCTCATGAGCGGCACGTTCTACGAGCGCGAGCCCTACGACGCCTACGCCTGGATGCGGGCCAACGCCCCCGTCTACTACGACGAGCCCAACGACTTGTGGGCCGTGGCCAGCTATGCCGGTGTCAAGGCGGCGTCCGTCGACACCGAGTCGTTCTCCAACGCCGGGGGGATCCGGCCCAAGAACGGCCCGCTGCCCATGATGATCGACTTCGACGCCCCCGAGCACGTGCGCCGGCGCCGCCTGGTCTCCGAAGGGTTCACCCCCAAGCGGGTACGGGCCATGGAGGACGACCTGCGGGCCCAGTGCGACGCCATCATCGACGAAGTCTGCGAAAAGGGGAGCTGCGACCTGGTGCGGGACATCGCCTCCCCGCTCCCCATCATCGTCATCGGCAACCTGCTGGGCGTCGCCCCCACCGACCGCGACGACCTCCTGCGCTGGTCCGACGACATGCTCAAGGCACTCGGGTCGCCCGACCCCTCCCTGATGGAAGGGGCGGCGAACGCCTTCATCGAGTACACGGCGTACATCCACCCGGTCTTCGAGGACCGGCGCCGCCGGGGTTCCATCGACGACCTGGTCGGGGTCCTCTGTCACGCCACCATTGACGGCGACTCACTCGATGACGACTCCCTGGTGCACGAGACCCTGCTCATTCTGATTGGGGGCGACGAGACCACCCGCCACGTCATCAGCGGCGGGACGGCCGAGCTCCTGGCCCATCACGAGCAGTCGCAGCGCCTGGCGGCCGACCCCGAGCTCATGACCGGCGCCGTCGAGGAGATGCTGCGCTGGGTCTCGCCCATCAAGAACATGGTCCGCACCACCACCCGCGAGGTCGAGTTGGAGGGCACGTCGATCCCGGCCGGCAAGGAGCTGATGCTCCTCTACCCCTCGGCCAACCGGGACGCCACCGTCTTCGACGACCCCGACACCTTCGACATCACCCGCGCCCCCAACCCCCACCTGGCCTTCGGCTTCGGCGCGCACTTCTGCCTGGGCAACCAGCTGGCCCGACTCGAGCTCAAGGTCATGACCGAGCGCCTGCTGGCCCGCCTGCCCGACCTGCACCTGACCACCGACCAGGCCAGCCTGCCCCGGCGTGCCGCCAATTTCATTTCCGGGTTCGAGGAGATGCCGATCGCCTTCACGCCGACGAAGCGGAGCGTGCCGGTAGGGGCTTGACCTTCCGGCCCCGGCCGGATCGGGGTCGGCCGCCCTTCTCCCGGGGTTTCTCGCGGATTTCTGCGCGCGCTATCCGTGACTTTGTCACACCCGATCACTACGGTCGTAGGCATGAGTCGTCCCAAGGTCTACGACGAACCGAGGGTGGCGACCGCCATACGCCTTCCCTCCTCACTCCACGGGGAGCTCCAGACGGCCGCCACGGAGCGGGACGTCTCGGTCAACTTCCTCGTCACCCGGGCGGTCTCCGCCTTCTTGGCGCAGCTTCCGCCCCCCGGCACCGATCTCCCACCCGACGGTGAGGCTCCGTCCACATGACCCCCCGAGCCGCCGAGCCGCCGAACCCGCGGGTGCGCCGGGCCACGGCCACCGCCAGCTTCGGATCCTCGCGCCGCGAGAGCCACGACGCGTCGGCCTTCTATGAGCGGTTCGTCGGGCCCGAACTGACCGACGACACCACGGTCGTCGTCCCGAAGAAGGTCGATGTCATCTACAGGCGCGACGCGCGTGACATGGGGAAGCTGGAATCGAACTCGATCGCTCTCGTCGTCACCTCGCCCCCCTATTTCGCCGGCAAGGAGTACGAGCAGAGCCTCGGACAGAACGGCGTGCCGGGCAGCTACTTCGAGTACCTCGACCTGTTACGGGGCGTATTCGAAGAGTGCAAGCGCGTTCTGGAGCCCGGTGGCCGCATCGCCGTCAACGTGGCCAACCTGGGCCGTCGCCCCTACCGCTCTCTCGCCGGCGACGTGACCGACATCCTCCAGGACCTCGGCCTCCTCCTCCGGGGGGAGATCGTGTGGTGGAAGGGTCGCGCCGCCGGAGGGTCGTGCGCCTGGGGCACGTTTCAACGACCGAACAACCCGGTCTTGCGCGACGTGACGGAACGGATCGTGATCGCCAGCAAGGGGCGGTTCGACCGGGCGCTCAAGCCCGAACAGCGGCTGGAGCGAGGAATGCCCTCGACGGCCACGATCTCACGTGACGAGTTCCTGGAGGCCACGACCGATCTGTGGGAGATGCCGCCGGAGAGCGCCACCCGGGTGGGACACCCGGCCCCCTACCCGGTCGAGCTTCCCAAGCGGCTCATCGAGCTCTACACCTACGAGAACGACGTCGTCCTCGACCCCTTCATGGGATCGGGTACCACCGCGGTGGCCGCCCTGCGAACCTCGCGCCACTTCATCGGCTTCGACACCGACCGCTCCTACATCGCCGGGGCCAACGCCCGCATCGCCGAGGAGAAGAGAAACCTTCACAAGAGCGCTCCCGCCTCAACGCGGGTCCACCTCCCCGCCGGGCGTGCCAACGAACGACGCCATCGACTTCCCGGCGCGCCCGGTACGCGAAGGAAAGCAGGCCAAGGACTTCGCCCGGATGCTGCTGGAGGACTGCGACTTCGTCGACATCCGCTCCGACGTGAAATTCTCCCGATTGGGTATCGAGCTCAGCTTCCTCGCCTTCGACCAGACCGGCCACGAATGGGCCTTCGACATTTCGGGCGCCTTCTCCTCCAGCCAACCCGGCCTGCGGCGCACCGACACGCTGTGGAAGGTGCTCGGCAAGGCCGCCGTCCTGCATCAGGGCCGAGCCGACCTCCCCCTCGTCCTTCTCACCACCGACACCCCCACCCGGGGCAGTGCCGGGGCCGCCGCCCTCGGGGCCCTCCGCCAACCCGGTGGCCCAATATTCGACCTGGTCGAACTACTCGACGCCAAGGACCACGAGCGGTTACGCACGTACGCGCTCAAGGGGCGCCGGTCGGAGTGAACAATGCGGTCTGCACCGCTCCGCCCAAGTACTTGGCGTAGGTAGCGCTTATGTGGAACTGATCGTTATAGACACGTAGGTGGCCCACGACAGGAACGCAGAGCTGTGCGCACATCCACTGCGCTGTCGGGATGTATTTCGCACCATTGGCGCTCGCCGCTTGCTCTTCGGCTGAGACGTACACACCCGTCTCGGCCTGTGCGATCGGTGTCATGCAGGCCTTCACGTTCGACTCGTGGGCGGCCAGGCACGTCGCATCGTCTTCGGCCAGGACGGGGATGTCGCCCATGATGACCAACTGGGTTCCGGGCATCTTCAGCATCGAGAGCGTCTCGCTCAATCCCGTCTCCCACTGCGCCGAGGTTGCGATCACCCCTTTACTGACCTCTTGGGACAGGGTGGCGCTCGTCACGACGATCATCGCTGGATGCAGTTTGCGAATGGCCGTGATTGCATCGGTCCTGAACTGATTACAGCCGAGGTTTGGAGCATTCGAAGTACGCGAGTAGAACGTGAGGTCTGGTGCTGGGCATCCCGGAAAGTAAAAGATCCGCACTTGCCAGCCTGTTCGCTCCGCGGCATATCTGATCGCCGTGAGCCACATGCCAGCGTGAGAATCGCCGAAGATGACCAAGAGATGCTTTCCCGCGGGATCACCATACGTGCATTCACCGAAATGAAGGGGGTCGAGACCCACCTTCGGTGCGGAGTAGTGCTTGGGGCAATCACCGTTGTTCAAGACCTCGATGTCGCTCCCGTTCGTCAGAGCAGGCGTGAGATTTGAAGGCACCTTTGTGATCGACTGGCCTGCCTTGACTGCGGCAAGGACCTGGGCATCCGACGCGACCGATCCGGAGCCGCCGGCAGACGCGTCCGCAGCGGCAACCGTCGACGCTGCGAGCGCTGTGGCCAGTGCGGCGAAGAAGAGCATGACTCTTTGATGGGAGAATCGACGCATTCGCCTATCTCCTGGCTGTGGTTGTTCGGTACGGATCATCCTGTTCGCCATAGAGGAGGCTCCCCGTCGGTCCGTTGACGGGGTCGGGACTCATGGGTGACTTCCGATCTCGAACGCAATAAGGCCAAGCGTCGCTCCGATGAGGATGGCTCCCATGCAGAGGCTCCTCAGGCCGGAACGGGTCAGGAATTTCCAATGGCGGATGGGGTTCTCGACGCCGAAGTAGGAAGCGATTGAAATAGCAAGGGCGAGCAGTACCCAAAGCAGGTTGTCTTTTACCGAGAGTGGGTGGCCCGCATATTGTGCGGCAATTATGAGGATGGGCCAGTGCCACAGGTAGAGGGAGTACGAGAGCTTGCCGAGCCAGCGAAAAGGAAAGATATGCAAGACCCATTCGGCTCCCCACTTCGGTGCGGCCGTCCCACCGGCCACCACCAGCGCGGTCGCAACGACGGGGAGTGCCACGGCCGAGCCGGGGTACGGCGTGGACGCGGTATAGGCGAACCCTGCGACGAGAATCCCGGCCAGTCCAACCCATGTCATTGTCAACGCGAACGGGGCGCGGGAGCTTCGCCAATTGCAGGCTTGCGACGGCAACCAGTCCCCCCAGGGCCAGTTCCCAGGCCCGGGTGAAGGGCGAGAAGTAGGCGACGACACCATTGGTGGAGGTTTCCACCACAGACCAGGTGAACGATGCGATCACGCTCACCGAGAGCAGGACGGTCAGCTTCAGCCGGAGGCTGACCTTTGACCAGACGACCGCGGCGACGATGAACAGAGTCGGATAGACGACGTAGAACTGCTCTTCGACCGAGAGCGACCAGAAGTTCTGCAGGGGCGAAGGCGGAGCTTGGGAGGCGAGATAGTTCGTGCCGGTCGAGATGAAGTGGAAATTTGAATAGAAGAGCGCAGCAGTCCGGCCGGTGACTCCGGTGTCGTCACCGGTGATGAAGCCCAACCAGTGGTACGAAGCCAATACGGTGACCATGATGACCAACGTGGCGGCCGGAAGGATCCGTCGACTCCGTCGCCCGTAGAAGGCGAGCAGCCGCGTCGCCCCCGAGTTGGCCCGCTCTCTGAGCAGGAGTCCGGTGATGACAAAGCCGGACAGCACGAAGAAGACATCCACGCCCACAAAGCCGCCGCTGAGGCCTGGAACCCCCGCGTGGTACAGGACGACCAGGAGGACCGCAACGGCCCGAAGACCCTCTACGTCCGGCCGGAATTTTCGGTCACCGGGCGCCGTGCCCGCCTCGTCCCCCGACTCGAGAAATCGACTCCGGTCCTGCTCGATGCTCACCATCTCTGCTGGACCGATCCATCTCCTGATGGCAGGCAGCGGCAGAGTCGGACCCGGGAGAGCCCGCGCGCCACCAGCGCCGGTCGTCGACCCCCTTGCTTCGCTTTCTCGCTCATCCGCCTACTCCGGGATCGGGAAACGCCAATTGACCCACTTCACCGGGCTGCGGTTCCGGTGACGTCGGAGGGAGAGTATGAATCAGCCAGCACTATCCCACGTTGACGGTTACCCAACGCTCGCCCAATTCCCCTCTGTGGTGAGCGATGTCCGCCTACGTCTGCGTGATGACCACCGAGCCACTCACGCCACCGTTGGACTCGGTTGCCGTAATGGTGCACGTCCCCGCCGTCGTGGAGGCCGTATAGGTGCTCGTCACCTGGCCCGAGGCGTTGGTGCTGCCCGGGGCGGTCGCCGTCCCGCACGACCCGGCGACACTCGGCGTCGTGGTCAACGTCACCGGATCGTTGAAGGCCACTCCTGACCCGGTGGTCACCGTCACCGTGAGGGCGGACGTGCTGACGCCGTCAGCCGCCAGGCTGGTGGGGTTGGCGGTGACGGTGGTCGCCGGCGGAGGCGGGGAGAAGAATCCGAAGGCATCGATGACGATGTTCACCGGAACCGCACTGCTGTTGAACAGATAGGTGGCCGCACCGTTGAGTGGCGCCAAGGTAAAGCTCTGCGCGATCGAATTGGCCGTGAAGTTGGCGTCGCTGGCCGCCGGCGGAGTGACGTCGGTCGTCGGATAGACGGTCAGATACCCGGCGTCTGCGCCGGCCACCACGGTCACATTGGCGACCAACGCGGTGGCCGTGGCAGAAAGACCCTCGCTGAGGAAGCTGAAGCTCTCACTGGCGGCTGCACCGAGCGGCGAGCCGTTCAAACCCACTCGCGTATCCGTGACCCTGACCGGGTTCATCGGGGTATACGCGCTGCCCAGCTCGCCGGCAGATCCCGTGTAGTAGCCGTTCAGGTCGACATCGACGTTCACGGAGCCGCTGCTGTTGTACACCTCGATCTGACCGTTCCTGCCCACAGGGATGATGACCCGGTTGGCAATGACCTGACCGGTGACGAAGTTCACGTTGGACGCGGTTGGGGGAGCGGGGGCACCGGATGCCGGTGCGGGGAAGACAGTGAGGAACCCTGGTGCGCTCGAACCCGCCGCGGTGACGTTGGCCACCACGGCGGACGCGTCAGCCGGGACGCCGTCCACCCCGGCGACGGTGACCGCTGTCGAGACGCCCGGGCCGATGGACGCACCAACGGCCAGCGAGCCCAACACGCGCACCGGATTGACGGGGTTGTACAGTCCGCTCGTTTGCATGGCTGTGGTGTAGTAGCCCTCGACATCGACGACGACGTTGACACTGCCGTTGAAGTTGTAGACGGTGATGCCGCCTTGACTGCCGACGGGGACCGTCGCCAGGTTCGCCAGCGTCTCCCCCGCGGTGAAGTTGAGGTTGGAGACGACCGGCTGCGTCGTGCCCTCCGGGAAGACGGTCACATAGCTCGAAGCGGTGGGCCCGACCACGGTCACGTTCACGACGGCCGCAGTCACTCCGCTGGCGGGCACCGCTCCCACTCCCGTCACCTGGATATTGATCGAACCTCCCGTGCCCAACGAATGTCCGGCGTTGGGGTAGCCCGAACCCGCACGCGTGTCCGTGATCCGGCTCGGCGACAGAGGCACGTAGGTACCGGCGACGGCCGCCGTGACGTGAGCTGTTCTCCCAGACTGAACCGTCTGTGCGCCCGCCGCGTCGGCCCCTACGGACGCCACGAGACATGCCGACAGGAGGGCCGCGCATGTCATGACAACAGCCCATAGGAAATGCGACACGTTTCGCCGACGGCCCATAGAAGAATCCTCCACATACGAGGGCCGGTTACCTCCACCAGGTGGCCCACTCCGAAGCGCTGGACTCTACCGGGCGGAGTTCTCCCGGGCCAGCGGCCAGACCCTCGGCTGGGATTGAGCCCTCGGCCTCGGCCGAGACCTGGCACGGACCGATCTTCTGGACCGAATCGGCCGATTCACCGACAAACCTCGTCTCGCGAGGGGCACGACAACGGAGTGAGTGCAAGGCCCAACGCCGGCCCAACAGTTGCAAAACAGTTGCAATTGCGTCTCTTACAGGCTTTGCGTCCTGTTACATGTCCTGATGAGCGAGCATCCGAAGGTGGGGCTCGTCATGGCCGCGTACAACGCGACTGCCTATTTGCAGGAGGCCGTCGAAGTCGGTGATGAAGCAGGATTTCACCGATTTCTCGTGTCGGATCGTGGACGATGGGTCAACTGACGGTACGGCCCACCTTGCTCGTCGCTTGACTGCCGATGACAGTCGATTCGTCGTGGAGGAGGTGGTCCACGGAGGCCAATCGACGGCCCGCAATTTCGGCGTAAGTCGCCTGCCCCGGACCGAGTATCTGAGTTTCCCCGACTCCGACGACGTCTGGCGTCCCGACGCACTGAGCTCTCTGGTCGAATCAGCTGACGCCTTCGACGGCGTTGGAGCCCACGCCCTCGCAGACTGGATCGATTCTGAGGGGATCCCCTTCGGATACGGCGAATTCGCCCGATGGGGACGGCACCGCTTCACGGTGCATCGGCTCAAGGAAGCGTCTTCTCCCACTCGATCAGCCCAGTAGCTTTGACAGTCTGTTGGGGTCTTGCACGGTCTACCCGGCAGGAGTATGGATTCTCCGTCGAGACACCTTTGATCAGATCGGCGGATTCGACCCGAGCCTTCGGCACTATGAAGACTGGGACTTGCAGATCCGAGCATCGCGTTTCGGAGACTTTGCGTTCTTGGACAAACCCATCATCTACTACCGCAAGCACCCGGCCCAGATGACGGCGAACCATGGGGGCGACTATGCCATCTCTCCTCTGCGGGACAAAACGGTTCGTTCATCACTGAACACGCCGCACCAGCGCAAGTTGGCAATTCTCGTCTGGCGCGCCCACGAACTTCGGAACGCGGTGAAAAGCGCCAAGCTGATTCTCGAAGATCCGACGCATGCGTTCACGCACCTCGTCCGTACTGCTTCGCACCTCCTTCGCTCCTTGAGCGGACCGACGCGGATCCGCCCGGACCACAACGGCGGCGATCTGAGCCAACTCGCTCGCCTCAGGTCCTCAGGACGGCGCCTTCGCCCCGGGATGGACGCGGGGCGTGGCTCCCGCGCGGCCTAAGGACGCCGCGGAGCAAGAACGCCAGACCGACGCCGACCAGGACGGCTAGGGCGGGCTGGCAGGAGCTGGCGAAGCGAGGGTCTGCGTAGAGCACGGCGGACACCACGAAATAGAGCAGGATCAACACATACAGCGGCCAACCGACCATCCTCTCCCTTCGCAGCCTGATGGCCCCAACAATGGCCAAGGGAATGGATAGCCACCACGTGACCAAGTACAACCACGAGCTCCAGCGGGGCCACACACCGGCCGCCGTGGCGTTCCAGGTCACAGCCTGAGAAGGGGCGGGCCACACGCCGAGGGCACGCCCGAGTCTGGCCGCGACCACGGTTGGGAGGCGGGAACGGTGCGTCCGGGCGTAGTGCTCCCCCACGCTCCGGTAGTAGCTGTCGACGACGGAGGCGTCGCCGAGCGGCGGATGGAGAGAGGTGGCACACGTGGCGTCCCACGCTCCGAGCAACGGCCCCGAATAGGTAGGCCCGCAGTTGGCCCCGACAATGACCGAGCCGAAGTTGGCGGAAATGATTTCCGTGTGGCTGTAGTCGTGCAGATTGCGGCCTACCCAGGGCCCGATCACGATGGTCGCGACGACAAGGAAGACCACGGTCCGCGAGAGCCGACGCCGCCACGACTCCGCGGGAAGCCACAGAGGTGCAAAGACGATGACGAGGATCAACAACTCGGGACGAGTCAGTGCGCAGAGTCCCACAAAAAGACCGAGCACCGCTGCCCGGGCCAGAGTGCTCTTCTCCCGGAAGCGATAGAGGGTCAACAGCGTCGCCGCAACCAGCGGAACGGTCACCGACTCCGAGAGAACCTGCCCGTTGTAGATCCACATTCCAGGCCAGACGGCGGCGACCCACGCCACTACCACCTCCGCCGTGCGGCCCCCCAGCCGCGCTCCGACGCGGCCACAGAAGAGGACGGCAAATACTCCGATCACACAGAGAAGGGCTCGCTGCCCGTCCACCCCATGAAGATCGAGCAGGTCGGCCACCGCCAGCACGGCCGAGAACAGTGGCGGATGCGCCGCGCCCGGAATCCCCGGACTGCCGTGGATGACGGAGCCGGGGACATCCCACCAGTAGCCGTGCGTGATCAGAGTCGCCTGGCCGCGGTAGTAGTACTGGTCGGCTCCGACCGGTATGGGCGGCTGCGGCGCCAAGAGCGAGTAACAGAGCCGGACCGCCAAACCGACCAGAAGCGGCGGCATATACAACCGCCAGGAGAGTGTCTCGGCCGCACGCAACCCTCTCATGCCACCCCTTACTTCGTTCACCACCTTTGCAGCGTGTTCCGGCGGTGCAACACACAAGGCATCCTCTGCACTCTTCCACAGAACCCGACATGCCCCTTAGAAACCGGAAGCCCCGGCCCCTTTTGAGGGCCGGGGCTTCCAAGTTCCATGGTCACCGTTGAGTGACCAACGTGCTTCCTATCGGCTACTGGCCGACGGTAATGGGAGCTACTCGTTACTCCACCTTGGGTGGCGGTGATGTTACAGAAGCCCGTCGCCGTCCCTGCGGTGTAGGTGAAAGCCCCTGCGTACGGAGTCGCTGCTCCAGACGTGACGGTCGCCGGGGCGGCGCCGCAACCAGTGAACCCACTCACGCCCGTCACCGCGAAGGTGATGGGGCTCGAGGCAAAACTGGTGGGGGCGTTCGTCGTCGTCGTCGTGTAGTTTCCGGTGGTTCCGGCGGGCAGGTTGGTAGGACCTGAGTTGATTGCCACCGTTGCGGCCGGAGCCGTCTGGACGACGTTCAGCGTGGCCGACGCACCCGTGTTGGCTTCCAGCGCCGTGATGGTGCAGGTGCCGACGTTAGTGGCCGTGAAGTTGTAGGTGGCCACGCCCGCTACCGTGCCTCCAGGAGGAGTCGATTGTGCCGACGCGTTGGGCGCACAGGCGGCTCCGCTGAGGAAGAACGTCACCGGGTCACCCGAAATGTTTCCGCTGCTGTTCTTGACCGTCGCTGTGATCGGGAGGACAGTAGCGCTCGTCGTCACGTTGTAGGGGTTGGCTTGAGTGAAGGTCACTGTCGCCGCCGCGAGTGCCGGGACCGAGGTCTGGGCAATATTGATCGACGTGCCGGTGGCATTGGTCGGGTCTGTGGCGGTGATGGTGCAGATGGCCGACACGGCTGCCGCCGTGAGGGTGGTGGTCACCGTCGCGGCTCCCGTGGCCGGCGTCGTTATCGGCCCCGGAGGAGTAAGCGTCCCGCAGCCGGCGCCCGCAGTCAACGTCACCGGGACACTGTTGACGCTCTGGCCCGTCACGCCCGGAGTCAGCGTGACCGTCAAGAGGTCGGTCGAGGCGCCGTCGGCCGGAACGGTCGGCGTTGCCGCACTAACCGCAATGTTGTGCGGAGGTGCGGTCTGGGTGATCGTCGCCACTCCGGTCTGCCCCCCGTGGAGGGATTCGGTGGCGGTGACGGTGCATTGGCCGAGCGCGGTCGTGGCGTAGGCCGGAGCCGTGTAGGTGGTCGTGGTCGTACCCGCTGCGCCGGTGGTCGTCGTAGTCGGGCTGACCGTTCCACAGGTGGTGCCAGCCACCACGGGTGCCACGGTGTACAGCACCGTGTCGCCCGCGACCAGGTTCGCCGGTATAGCCGCACCGTTGTAGACGGTCGTGTTAATCGCCACGGTCGTCGTGCCGTTAGCAGGGACCGTCCCTGTCGCGGCGCCCGACGGGGTCGCCACATTGAGCGCTATCGGCGTGGCGGTCGCGGCGGTGGTGCCGCCGGTGAAGTACCCGAAGGCGTCAATGACCAGGTCGATCGGGGATCCGGAGTTCAGGTTGTAGACCTGCACCGAACCAACGGTCGTACCGGCCGTGTTGGCCTGCGTGAAGTTGGCGATCGGGCCAGAGCTGGCCGGCCAGTTCACGTCGGAGGTGACGGCAGTTCCGGTCGGTGTGGCCTCACCCGTGGGGAAGACCTGGATGTAACCAGGCGCTGCACCAGGCACGACGGTGAAGTTCGCCGCCACCGAGGTAGAGCCGGCTGGGATGCCCGAGGCGGTGGTGGTCAGGTTGAACGTCTCAGTCCCACCGGAGGCGATGCTCGTCCCGTTCAGGGCGGTCCCGGCCCGGGTGTCGGTCACGCGGACCGGAGCAGCCAGAGGCGTAAAGGTCGCCCCGGTGGCGCCGTAGTAGCCGTCGACATCGACGTCCACGTTGACGTTTCCGGCGAGGTTGAAGACGTTGATCGATCCGCCGGTGCCCACGTTGACGATGTCGCGGTTGGCGACTGTCTGTCCGGCCGTGAAGTTGACGCTGGAAGTGGTGGCGGGCGTTGCACCGGTCGCATAGGCGGACAGGTAGCTAGCTGCCGTACCACCGGAGGCCGTCAGGTTGACGACCACTGCGGTCGCGCCAGCCGGGACGCCAGTTGTGCCACCGGCCACGATGACCGGGATCGTCGCGTTGGGTCCGATCGGAGTCCCAGCGGCAGGCGTACCGGCAACACGGATGGGGCTGATCGGGTTGTAGAGCCCGGCACCGGTCGTGCTGTAGTAACCCTCGACGTCTACATCAACTGCAGTCGTCCCCGCGAAGTTGGAGACGGTGACGCTGCCCGATGCGGACAGCGGGACGGTCACCAGGTTGGGGACAGTCTCACCAGCCACGAAGTTGACGTTGGACGTCGGCGAGGCGGGAGCGGCACCTGTTGGGTAGAGCTCGAGGTAACCCGCAGAGGTGGGGTTGCTCGCGGTCACGTTCAACACGGCTGCGGTCGCACCGGCCGGAACTTCGCCGGCAGTCGACGAGGTGATCTGCACGTCCTTCGGCGTACCGGAGACGACGGATGCACCTGCGGCGGCAGTGCCCAGTGCTCGATAGGGAGTGATTGCTGTGTAGCCGGAAGCCGATGTTGCGGCTGAGGCCGGCGGCGCAGCAAGGACGCCGAGAAGCGGGCCGGCAATTACGCCGAACAAGGCAACAAGAGCACCGACGATGACGGCTGACGCTCGAGTGAGCGAACCTATCTTCGTGGGCCCGGTTCTAGATGACCGCAGCATGTGCACTTCCTTTTGTGTGGGACTTGTGTGGGACTAACGGGGACTCTGCAACTACTGCCGAGCGAAGTGGCAGTTTGCCCCCCAATTACAGGCGCGTTACTGCGTCCTAAGACTCGACCTGGAGCAACTTAGGTGCTGCCCACGCGCAAGTCAAGCATTTCTGAAACGGACTTTGTGATTCCTACCAGGAAGAACCTGTTGCATTTCCACTCACACCGGTGTGTGTTCGGCCCGCACCGGTGACGGGCGTGACGACGCGCGGGCAGCACGTGCGCGCGTTCACGTGCGTGATCCGACGTCCCTCTGTTGTGCGATGTCGTCGAGGAGCCTGATGTTGGTATCCATCATCTCCACCAGAGAGCGCAGCGCCCTGCGGCGATTTCGATTCGAGCGCAACAGGTGTGCGAGTCGCTCGGTCATCTCGTCTCTGCGTGAGTCCGGCGCGTACCCCCGACTGGGCTTCGAGCTCTTCTATGTGCCTCTGGGCCGCACGTAATTCACGTTGGAGCACCCGGGCCGGGAGGAAGAGGGGGTCGGAGACGGCGGCCGAGCCCTCGGGGGCCGCAATGAAGAGGAACTGATAGGACTCCGCTTCAGGATCGTTCTCGAGGCGCTCGGCCACGCCGGGATCGAGCTCGTCGACCCGCACGGCGATCTCGGTCCCGTCTATGGGGAGGCGGACCCGGTCCTCGTCGAGCACCACCAGGCCGGCGTCCCGGAGGAATTGGTGCACGCTGGTCGGATCGAAGAACCTCAGGTGTGTGTTGTCCAACAGTCCGGTCGGCGTGTACGAGAAGTGACCGCTGAGCAGCTGGGCGCGCATGGCGGCGTGGGCCACGTTGGGCAGTGAGATCACCACATGACCCCGATCCGACAGAAGATCGAGGGCGCCGCGCAACACGGTCAGCGGGTCCTTGAGGTGTTCGAGGATGTCCAGGAACAAGATGGCGTCGAATCGGCGACCGAGTGCCCCCTTGAGGTCGAGCTGCTCGATGTCACCGACAATGACGTCCTCGCACCACTCCTGGGCCATCCTGGCCGCCTCGGGGTCGTATTCGACACCCCACACCCGACAGCCCATCTGGCCGAGCATTCTGGCCACCGAGCCGTCGGCCGCACCGACGTCGAGGACGTTGCTTCCCGCCGGGACGGCGGCGACGGCGAAGGCGTGCGAGTCGTTGACGTTGCGCAGGTCGATATTGGCCGTATAGCGAAGCGGATCGCTCATGCCCGGCCTCCCACCCGCCGCCGTAGAGCCCAGACCTTCTGCAGGCCACCGACCGCGGCGCCCATTCCGAGGCGGTCGTAGACGCCCAGCTGATGGCGGAGCGCCACGATTTCGGATTTCTGTTGGGCCACGACCTGACGGATGTCGTGCAGCTCCGCCTCCAGGGCCCTCCCGTTGACGAGCGCCTCTGCCAGCGCGTCCTGATCGGGCTCGGGCTCTTCTTGAGGTCCGGTATCCGGCTGGCCGATGAGACGCCGGTTCAGTTGGCTGATGACCTCCTCGCGGGCGGCCAGTTGCTGGCGCAGCCGCAGGATCTCGCCCGCCGAGCTGGCGGGAGCCGACGTGGGCGGGACCGGTTCGGGGGTCATCAGGAATCCTCCAGGGCGGGCCAGGGGAGGGAGGGATGCCTGTCCCGGTAGAACTTCATGAACTCTTTGGTGTCGAGGTTCAGGAGCGACTGTAGCGAGGTGCCGTGCACCCGGTAGCGCCCGATGAACGACGACACCAGCTGGCCCCGGTAGCCCGCCGCGGCCAGCTGCAGCCAGAAGGCGTAATCGTCGTACCCGCCCATGGCGGCAACCTGGGGATCGAACCCACCGAACTCGTCCCACACCTCGTGCCGGATGAGCGCCATGGTGTCGATGTAGTTGGAGTGGACGAGCTGTTCGACGTTCCAGGGAACGGCACTGAGCAAACCGGTGTCCTGGCCGAACTTCTCTATCAATCCGTAGGCAAAGGCCGCATCGCTCTGGCCCAGCGCGGCGTGCAGCAACTGGGCCCCCGTGGGGTAGAGCATGTTGTCGGCGTCGAGCAGAAGAAGTTGCGCGGCACGGGCATGACGGGCGCCGATGTTGCGCGAGGCCGACGGTCCCTGGTCGGCTGCATTAGCGACAAGGCGGATCGGGAACCATTCATACGTGTCGATGACGGAGCGCAGATAGTCCAATTCTTCGGGATCGGAGTGGTTGTCGACCACGACGAGCTCCAACCTGACTCCCGTGCTGGCGACAACCGACTCGATCGCCTCGCGCACGAACGCCGAGTAGTTGTAGTGGGTGAGGACGACCGACACCTCCGGCGTGGCCCTGAGATAGCCGGGGGTATCGGAGACCTGCGCGAACTCCTGGGAGCCGTGCTCGAGGGCCGCAATGGTGGCCTCAATCAGGCGGGAGTCGTTCACCTCGGCCAGCAAGATGTCTTTTATCATCGAGCGTCCCTGTTTTTCGTGGGCCTCGGCCTGATCGAAGAGCGCGTTCACCTGACTCTTGACTGCCGGTGCCGACGGAGTGCTCTGTGGTGGCACCGGCGCCCTTCGACCGGGCCGGCGGAGCGACTCGGGCAGTTGCGTCGCCGGGGTGGCGTAGTCGTGCGGCGCAGCGCCGTGTGACAGGCGACGCTCGAGCAGGGTGAGCAAGCGGTCCACGTTGTCGACCCAGTCCATGTTCTTGCGCACGAATTCGTAGGCGCCGAGTGCCAGTTCTGCCCGCAGCGCTTCGTCACGCAGCATCCCGTCGACCTGTGCGGCCAGCGCCGCAGCCGGTGCCTGGATGAAGTGGCGCCCGGGACGAGGGGGGCATAGCCGCCCGACCGCTCGGTCAGCACCAGGCATCCGTTGGAGAGCGCCTCCAGGACCCGGATCCATTCGAAGTAGTCCCGCTCTCCCTGGTGCACGTTCAACAGGACCCTGCTCCCGGCAAGGAGCTCGTGCTTGGCACGACCGGACACGAAGCCATCCGTGCCATCGCGCACCGGGTGGTCACCTCTGAAGAGGCGCAGATCGCACGACCACTGCGCCAGGATCGGGGCCGCCCGGCTCAGGATCTGGGCCCGGCGATGGGTCAGGGACCCCAGGAAGAGCACGTCACACGGTCGGTCCGTGGAGGTGGCGCCACCCCAGGCATCCCAGCCGGAGTAGTAGCCGGGATGGAGCCGGTAGGCCTCCACCCCACGTCGCCTCAACTCGGAGACGCCGCGGCGATTGATATCGATGGCCAGCGGCCCATAGGAGGTGTAGCGAGCCCCGTATTCGAACCAGTGCGTCCCGGGCTGCTCCACTCCCACGCAGACACTCTCCGCCGCGGCCCTGACCAGAGCCCCCTCGCTCGCGCCCTCGTAAAGGGTGAAGTACTCGTGCGGTGCCACGACCAGATTGACGGTTCCCGGGGTGCGGGCGGGCAGGCCGTGCCGGTAGAGCTCGACATCTCGCCCACATTGGGCCATGGCCTCGGTAAGCGCCTCGGCTATTTCAGTCATGAACACGTTGCCGAGCGCGCTCACGTACACGCGGTAGTCAGGGGAGGACATGGTGCGGTTACACCGCGCCGGCGGCGGCGAAGGCCACGAACGGTGGCGCCAATGTGGCCGGTGGGAGACAGCCGAGGAAGTAGGTGTCGCCGAAGGCGCGCACCACGCCGGCCTCGCTGGCCATCCAGTAACCGAATACCTGTCGGGAGGAGCGCATGCCGATGACGGGTCCACGCACCCCGAGATCGGCCAGGCAACCGAAGTCAACGGCGTCACCGAACGTGAGTACGTCACCGGCGCCGGTGGCTACCCAATAGCCGCGCCCCGATGGTGTGGCGGCGATGGAGACAGCCGGGGAGGTGAGCGCGACCTCCGCTCCCGAGCCGTAGAAGGGCGCGGCTCCGAACGCAAAGACACCGCCATCCGCCGCCAGCGTCCAGTACCCATCGCCGCCGGGTCGCATGGTCATGTCGACAATGGGTTGGTTCAGATCCGATTCCGACACGGATCCGAAGAAGGGGGCCGATCCGAACGTGTAGACGCCCCCGTCCTCGACGGCGACGTAGTACCCGAGCCCATCCGGCGGTGTCGCCACCGCGGCGGATGGCACCGCGACGCCGAGATCCTTGGGGCATCCGACATAGGGCGCGTCACCGCGGCAGACCACTGCGCCGTCGCTGGCGACGAGCCAACAGCCCCGCCCGCTCGGGGTGAAGGCCAATCCGGCCGGCTGTTGCGCCGGGGTCAACACCGGGTCGGCCCACTCCCCGCCGAGCGAACCGAAACCGCACAGTTCGCCCTGTGCCGCCACCAGCGCGTACCCCATTTCGGTGGCGGGACCGGCTCCGGGGCGATAACCCGACCAGCTGGTACGGATCATGGTCCTGAGGTCCGGGCGCAGCGGGGGGTCCGGGTGATGCGGGCATCACGCACAGAGCAAATGTAGCAAGGCCCCCACTCAGGCCCAGGTCTGCCACGGCGCGTCGCCGCTCTCCCACAGGTCGCCGAGCAACATCCGCTCCCGCGGCGTGTCGACGCACTGCCAGAAGCCCCGGTGCTCGTAGGCGGCGAGCTGGCCGTCCGAGGCCAGGCCGTTGAGAGGCTCCTTCTCCAGCATGCAGTCGAAGTCGGACGGGAAGTAGCGCTCGATGGCTTCGCGCTCGAAGACCATGAAGCCACCGTTGATGGTGCCCGCGCTGGTCTGTGGTTTCTCGGCGAACTCCCGCGCCAGGCCGTCCCGGTCGACCACCAGTTCACCGAACCGGCTCGGGGGCTGGACGGCCGTGACCGTGGCCAGCTTCCCCTTGGCCCGGTGGAACGCCAACAGGGCATCGATGTCGACGGAGCCGACGCCGTCACCGTAGGTGACCATCACCGGCCCGGGGGCGAGGTGCTCGGCCGCCAGGCGGACCCGCGTCCCGGTCTCCGCGTCGCGGCCGGTCTCGATGCAGCTGACCCGCCAGTCCTCCTCGGGCTCGGCGCCCAGATACTCGATGCCACCTTGCGCGCCGTAGTGGATGGTGAAGTCCCGCGTGAGCGCTTCGTACTGCAAGAAGAAGCGGCGGATCTCCTCACCCAGCCATCCGAGCGCCAGGACGAAGTCCACGTGGCCGTAGGAGGCGTAGATCTTCATGATGTGCCACAGAATGGGGCGGTTCCCGATCGGCACCATCGGCTTGGGAATGGTCGAGTTGTACTCGCTGATCCGCGTGCCGCGGCCGCCACAGAGGATGATCGTCGGGATCGATTGGCGCGTCATGTCATCTCCCCAGCGGTGGCGCGGTACCAGGCGACCGTGCGGTCGAGGCCTTCTTCGAAGCTGTGGGCGGGCTCCCATCCGAGCACCGCCCGCGCCTTCTCGGCCGAGAGGTACTGGTGGAAGATCTCGCCGGACGCCGTGGCCCGGACGTCGGGCTCCAGCGACGTTCCCGCGGCGGCCTGCATGAGCGCCACCACCTCGAGCACGCTCAGGGGCCGCCCGGAGGCGAAGTTGAACGCCTCGCCGGCCAGATCGGGACGGGCGGCCAGGGTTTCGGCCAAGAGGAGGTAGCAATTGGCGGCGTCCTCGACGTAGAGGTAGTCGCGGGTGAGGGTGCCGTCCGAGCGGATGACCGGGCGCTGGCCCTCCAGCAGCTGCCTGATGACGCCCGGGAAGAGCCGTTCCCAGTTGGTGTCCCCGGGGCCGAACAGGTTGCCGCACCGCGTGATGGCGACGTTCACGCCGTAGGTCCGGGCATAGCTGGTGGCGATCATGTCCGCGGCCGCCTTGGATACGTCGTAGGGATGCACGGCGGACAGCGGCATCGTCTCGGTGTAGGGAAGCTCGGGTTGGGTGCCGTACGCCTTGTCGCTGCTCGCCACCACGGCCTGCTGGACCGACGGTGAGCGGCGGATCGCCTCGAGCACCGTCCACGTGCCACGGACGTTGGACTCGAGCGACGAGATCGGGTTGAGATTGGCCACCCCCACCTGGGTCTGGGCAGCCAGGTGGAACACGGTCTGCGCCTCGGACTCGCCGAGCACGCGCTCCATCAGGTGCTGGTCACGGATGTCCCCCCGGACCCGGGTGACCGCCGACCACCAGCGCTCGTGCACCGGCCCGAGTGCGATGTCGTCCCGCACCACCACCACCACGTCCGCCTCGAGGTCGCACAGCTGTGCGACGACGTGAGAGCCCAGAAATCCGGTGCCTCCGGTGACGGCGACCTTGCGGTGGCGCCAAAAGTCCCTGTCGGGTTCCCACGTCATGCTCGGGGGACCTTACCGGACGGCCCTGAGCCGCTCTTGTGGTTGCTTATCCGAAATGATTTCGGTTATTGTTCCCATTATGGGCAGGACACGAGCGGCGACGAGGACAGCGACGTGGACGTGCCGCGGCCGCCCTTCTGGGGGCGGCGCTGGGCCCGATCGCCGCGCTGAGTGCCGCCGGCACGCTGGGCGCGGTCACGACCCCCCCGGCCGGTGCCTCCACGTCGCACGGGGTGGTCGACGTGGTGGCGGCCGAGAACTTCTGGGGTGACATCGCCGGGCAGCTGGGGGGCAGTGCCGTCTCGGTGACGTCGCTGATCACCAATCCCAATGCAGACCCCCATCTGTTCGAGACGGACGCGGCTGACGCAGCGAAGCTGGCCCAGGCCCGCGTGGTCATCGAGAACGGCGCCGGGTACGACGGCTGGATGTCCTCCCTCCTCAGTGCGGACAGCGGCAGCGCGACCATCGTCAATGCCGCCCACGTCCTCCACGTCACCGGGAGCGACCCCAACCCCCACCTCTGGTACGACATCCCCCAGGTGCCCAAGGTGGCTGCCGCCATCTCGGCCGCCCTGGCCAAGGCCGACCCGAAGGACTCGGCCACCTTCCGCCGCAATCTGGAGCGCTTCGACGCCTCGCTCGCCCCGCTGAACGCCGAGCTGGCCGCCATCAGGACCAAGTTCGCCCACGCGCCGGTCGCCTATACCGAGCGGGTGCCGGGGTACGCCCTCGTCGTGGCCGGCCTGACCGTGAAGACGCCCCCGGGATTCGCACGGGCGATCGAGGACGGGGAGGATCCCGGCCCGGGCGACACGGTGGCCATGGAACAGCTGCTGACCAAACACCAGATCGAGGTGCTCCTCTATAACGTCCAGACCGTGACGCCGGTGACCACCCAGATCCGCGCGCTGGCAAAGAAGAACGGCATTGCCGTCGTCGGCGTCTCAGAGACCATGCCGGCCGCCGACCGCACCTATCAGCTGTGGCAGCTGTCGCAGCTCACCGCGCTGTTCGACGCCCTGCAGCACGCCACGGCAGCAGCATCGTGACCCCATGAACGCCCAATCCCCCGCCATGGTCGAGCTACGGGAGGCCGCCGTGCAGATGGGGACGCGCACGTTGTGGTCCGACCTCACCTTCACGCTCGCCTCGGGTGAGTTCCTGGCCGTGCTGGGGCCGAACGGGGTGGGCAAGACCACGCTCTTGAAGGTGTTGCTCGGTCTCGTCCCGGTGTCGGCGGGCTCGGTCCTCGTCAACGGCGCCGCACCGCATCGCGGCAACGACGAGGTGGGTTATATCCCCCAGCAGCGGGCGTTCGATCAGAATCTGCCGATCCGGGCCCGGGATCTGGTCCGCTTCGGCCTCGACGGGCACCGCTGGGGCATGCCGTTCCGCTCGCGGGCACAAAGGGAACGACTCGACGCTGTGATGGACGCCGTGGGCGCCACGGCCTACGCCGACGCCCCGGTCGGCCTGCTCTCGGGCGGCGAACAGCAGCGCTTGCGCATCGCGCAGGCCCTGCTCGGGGATCCCCGCGTCCTCCTGTGCGACGAGCCCCTACTGGCCCTTGACCTGGCCAGCCAGCGGGCCGTCACCGAGCTGATCGACCAGCGTCGCCGCAGCGCCGGGACGCCGGTTGTCTTTGTCACCCACGAGGTGAATCCGGTGCTGCCCTATGTCGATCGCATCTTGTACCTGGTGCGGGGGCGCTGGGCCATCGGCACCCCGGGCGAGATCCTGACCAGCGAACGGCTGAGCGCGCTCTACGGCATCCCGGTCGACGTGCTCAAGGTGCGGGACCGCTTCATCGTCCTCAGCGCCGAACACGATCCCTCCACCGAGCCCGGGAGCCACGCCCACCACCATCCGCCCCCCGGGCTCCCCCGCTGATGGGCATCGGCTACTTCCTCCAGTTCGGGTTCGCCCAGCACGCCATGGAGGCGGCGTTCCTGGTGGCGGTGATCTGCGGGCTCATCGGGCCCTTCGTCATCAGCCGCTCCATGGCCTTCGCCGTGCACGGCACCAGCGAACTCGCCTTCACCGGCGCCGTGGCAGGGCTGCTGGTGGCAGACAACCCCCTGGTGGGGGCGCTAGTGGGGGCGCTGGTCGTGGCCGGACTGATCGGGATCACGGGCCGCCGGCCATCCGAACGGGACTCGTCCATCGGGGTCATATTGGCCGCGGGCCTCGGTCTGGGCGTCTTCCTGCTCGGCTATTACCACGGGTATGCCAGCGAGGCCCTGAACATCTTGTTCGGCAACATCTTCGGGGTGAGCACGGGGCAGATCATCCTGCTGGCCTGTATCGCCCTGGCGGTCGCAGTGATCATGGGGGTGCTGTGGCGGCCGCTCCTGTTCGCCTCGGTCGATCCCGACGTGGCGCAAGCCCGTGGTGTCCGCACCGGGTTGCTCGGGCTCATCTTCCTGTTCGTGCTGGCCGTCACGGTCACCGAGGCGGCCCAGTTGGTCGGGACGCTGCTCGTGCTCAGCCTGGCCATCACCCCGGCGGCCGCGGCCCAGCGCCTCTCGGCCAGCCCGACTGCGGTGGCCCTGCTGTCCGTCGTGTTCGCCGTCGTCTCCGCCGAGGGAGGGCTGCTCCTCAGCTTCCAATTCCCCTCGGTCAAACCGAGCGTGCTCATCGTCGCCCTCAGTTTCTTCTTCTACGTGGTGGCCCGCCTCATCGGCCCCACCCTGGTGGCCCGGCGCCGTCAGAGGACCCTGGCCGCCGCTGGGATCAGCCCGGCCGGTCCCGATGTGCCGGCCGGTCCCGATGTGCCCAAGGGTCCTGATTTGCCCAAGGGTCCCGATTTGGCAGAGTTGCACCATGACTGATTCCCCGGCCCGCGCCTCGCGCATCACCCGTCAGGGCCAGGCGGTCCTCGGAATTGTGGGCCGATCGGACAACTTCCGCAGCGCCCAGGACATCTATGCCGAGCTGCGGGCCGCCGGCGAGACGGTCGGACTGACCACGGTCTACCGGCACCTCGCCCTGCTGACCGACGACGGTCAGCTCGATTCTCTCCAGACCGCCGACGGAGAGCTCGTCTACCGCCGGTGTCACAGCAGCCACCACCACCACCACGTGGTGTGCCGCCAGTGCGGCCGGGGATCCGAAGTGGAGCTCCCGGACCTCGAGCAGTGGGCGGAGTCGACCGCCCATGCGCTCGGCTACAGCGATGTCAGCCACACCGTGGAAATCTTCGGAACGTGTGCCATCTGCCGCGACGCGGCTCCCTGACCAGCCTCGACCCACCTCCTCCCCAATCGGAGGGCCACCCTCACATGCGGAGGGCGGCCGGCACATGCACAAGGGCCGCGACCTGGCAAATTGCGGGCCGGCACCGGCTGAGTAGCGTAAGTCCCGTGGAGGCGGACACCGCGGTGGAGACGGACACCGCGGTTCGCTTTTTGGACTGGCCCGAATCGGTGGCGCTCGGCGCGGCCGTGGCCGTCACGACCCGGCACGGCGGCGTGTCCGAAGGGGTTCACGGGTCATTGAACCTGGCGTTGCACGTCGGCGACGACCCCGAGAGAGTGATCGTCAACCGGGAGCGGGCCGCCGGCGCCTTCGGCGTCGAGCTCGACGACTTGATCTTCGCCGAACAGGTACACGGTGCGGGGTCGGCCGTGGTGGGCACCCCGGAACGGGGCCGGGGCACCCGGGCCATGGAAGATGCCATCTCCTCGGCCGACATTCTCGTCACGACCGACCTCCAGGCGACGCTGGCCATCCTCGTGGCCGATTGCGTCCCCATCGCCCTGCTCGATCCCGAAGCCCGCGTGCTGGCCGTGGTCCACGCCGGTTGGCGCGGCACGGCGGCGCAGGCGAGCACCCGCGCCCTCGCGGTGATGAGCACGCTGGGCGCCCGGCCCGAGCACGTCATCGCCTTCATCGGTCCCGGCGCCCACCCGGCGCACTACCAGGTCGACACGGAGGTCTACCGGGCGCTGACGGCGGCGGTCGCGCCCCATCCCCTTCCCCCGGAAGTGGCGCGCCCCGATGGTCCGGGCCACTGGAAGGTCGACCTCATGGCGGCCAACCGTCATCAGCTGGTGCTGGCCGGGGTCACCGATGGGCACATCCTCGACTGCGGCGTCACCACGGCGGACGACGACTACTTCAGCGACCGGGCGGCGCGCCCGTGCGGGAGGTTCGCCCTCCTGGCCCGACTCACCGGGAGCGACGGGCTGCCGTAGCGCCGGACCAGAGGCGCCGGCCCGGCGCCACACGCTGCATCGGGACCGTTGAAGGGCCCCTGGCCCGTAACATGTGGGGGCCTGATGCCACCTCCCGTGAAGAGAGCCGAGCGTTTCCGTTACGACGGCTACACGATCGACCCCACCCGGGGAGAGGTGCGTTGCACGTACTCGACCGGAGGCCACACCTTCACCGAGCACTACGTCTTCGGTCCGAAGGGCGACTGGGGTTCCCCGGCGGTCGAGGCCGCCGTCCGCATCCTCTTCCTCCTCGCCGGGGTCAGTTACTACAAGACCACCGCGGCCGAGGTGCTCGACCTGGGCGCCACGGCCACCACGGCCGAAGAGCGCGCCTTCCTCGCCACCTACTACCTGAACGGTCTGGGTGAGTTCGCCTATCGCAACGGCATCGACCTCGGGGGACTTGCGGTGGTCGGACCGGATGCGACCCAGACTGCGGCGGTCGACTACCTCCCCGAGCCGCTACGTCCCCTGATCCCGTTCGGTGGCGGCATCGACTCCATCGTCACGGTGGCCTGGCTCACCCAGCACGTGTCCGATGCCGCGCTCTGTGTCGTCCACCCTCCGGGCGAACGGTTCGACGCCATCGAAGATGCCGCCGCCGTCACCGGGCTCCCGATCACCCGGATCACCCGCCAGATCGATCCCCTCGTCCGGCGCTCGGACGAACTTGGCTTTCTGAACGGCCACGTGCCCGTGACGGCGATCATCACCGCGGCCGCGCTGGTCGCCGCGGTGCTCGATCGCCGCGACGCCGTGGTGCTGTCGAACGAGTGGTCGGCGTCGGTTCCCACGTTGTTCTTCGAAGGGCAACCGGTGAACCATCAGTGGTCCAAGGGCATCGAGTTCGAGGAGGGCTTCGCCCGCCTGGTGGCAAGCTCCCTCGGGCCCCAGCTGTCGGTGTTCTCCTACCTGCGCAGCCGGAGTGAGCTCTGGGTGGCCATGCAGTTCTCTGCGCTCACCGACTACCACGGTGTCTTCCGCAGCTGTAACCGCGCCTTCCACCAGGACCGGGCGGCGCGGCTCGGCCGCTGGTGCGGCACCTGCGACAAATGCTGCTTCATCGACCTCATCCTGGCCCCCTTCATGAGCGCGGCCCAACTGCGCGAGGTCTTCGACGGGCACGAGCCGCTGGACGACCCCAGTTTGGAGAACCGCTTCTACGACTTGTTGGGGCTCGACCCCGATGACAAGCCCTTCGAGTGTGTGGGCGACGCGGGCGAGTGCCGCGCCGCCCTTCTTGATGCCGCGGCCGCGCCCGACCGCGAAGACTCGCCGGTGCTGGAGTCGCTGGCTGAGTGCCTCTACAACGAGCCCGGACTGTCGTATCTACCCGGTGACCCAGTTCCTCACTCCCCTCGGCGATCACCACATACCGGAGCGCTATGCGCCCTCTGACCTCCTGGTCCGCGCTCACTAGCGCGTCGGTCGGCATCTGGGGGCTGGGCGTCGAAGGGACGGCCAGCCTGCATCGCCTGCAGTCGATGGGCATCGAACCCGTGCTGGTCGATGACCATCCTGTCCCCTCGCCGGCCGGCGGTACGGCCAGCGGCACAGGCGTACTGGCCACCGGTGCGGGAGGGTTGGACGCCCTCCTCACCTGCGACGTGGTGATCAAGAGCCCGGGCATCAGCCGCTACCGCCCCGAGGTGGGCGAGCTCGAACGCGCCGGGGTAGCGGTGCGCAGCGGGCTCGGGCTCTGGCTGGAGGACGTCCCGCTCGAGCACGTGGTCTGCATTACGGGCAGCAAGGGGAAGAGCACCACATCGGCTATCGCCGGGCATCTCCTGACCCGTCTGGGCTATCAGGCCGCGGTGGGCGGCAACATCGGGCGACCGCCATGGGACCCCTCCCCGGGGTCATCGCCCGACTTCTGGATCATCGAGACGTCGAGCTATCAGATTCCCGATCTGACCAACGGCCCTCCGGTCGTCGCCGTGACATCGCTGTCCCCCGACCACCTCGACTGGCACGGCTCGGTCGAGCGTTACTACGCCGACAAGCTGTCGCTGTGCACGAAGCCAGGCGTGGCGATGGCGATCGCCGACGGGAGCAACGCGATACTGCGGGAACACGCCGCCTCGTTGGGGCCGCACGTGGAGTGGGTCGAGGCCGACAACCCCGAGTTTGCCGGCCCCTGGATCGACGCGCTCGGGTTACCCGGGGTGCACAACGCCCGCAACGCGGCCATCGCCCGAGCGGTCTTGCTGGCCATGGGCGTCACCGAGGCGGGCGACGAGGCCCGGCTCGCCGCGGCGGCCCACGGGTTCGCCGGTCTCCCCAGCCGATGCCGTTCCCTCGGGCACATCGGCCCTGTTGAGTTCGTCGACGACAGCCTCTCGACCAACGTCCTCCCGGCCCAGGCCGCGCTCGAGGCCTACGGGGACCGTCGCGTGGCCCTGCTCGTCGGCGGACACGACCGCGGCCTCGACTACTCGGCCCTGGGACGCACGATCGCCGAGCGATCGCTGCCGACTCTCGTGGTCACCATGCCCGACAACGGGCCGCGCATCGGAAGCGCCGTGCGCGAGATGGCGGGCGACCGGGTCGACGTCGTGGACGCCGACGGGCTGGACGACGCCGTCGCCGTGGCGTGCGACTGGGCCCGCGAGGGCGGCGTCGTCCTCCTCTCCCCGGCGGCGCCCAGCTTCGGACGGTTCGCCGACTATCAGGCCCGTGCCCGCGCCTTCGCCGAGGCCGTCCGCAACTGCGGGACGCTGACCGAGAACCCGTGACCGTCCGGGAGAGAATCGACCAGCTGCTGGCCGACCCTTCGGTGGGCGATCACGGCGACCCGGCCGATCAGCGGTTGGTCGCCCGCGCACTGCTCGGCCTCCGACTCCTGGCCGAAGAGATCGATGCCGCGCCGGACCGAACGTACAGAGAGCCCGCCACCACGGCCATCCGCCGAAGCAATCGGTGGCACCGAAAGAGACGGTCTCGCCCCCATCGTGGCCCAGTTGGCCGAGTTGACCGCGCAGGTGGAGAAGCTGAGGAAGGCGGTCAAAAAGAACACGGCGATGCGAAAGAAGAAGCTGAAGAAATAGGTCCGCCTACGCCACCTGCTTACCCCGCCGGGACTGACGCTCCCGCCTCGGTCACCTCGTAGATCCAGGGACGCAGGACGCGGTCCCTTTGCTGGAAGGCCCTGACCTCGTCCCGCCGCAACAACCCTGCGTCGAGGTCGTCGAGACCCTCCAGCAGCTGACGCCGTCGGAGGGGATTGACGTCGAACGGTATGGACGCGCCACCGGGGGTCCGGACGACGGAGGCCCGCAGATCGACCTCGAGCGCTGCTCCGCCTGCCGCCTCCCGGGCGAGGGACTCGAGGACCGCTTCGTCGAGGACGATCGGCAACACGCCGTTCTGGAAGCAGTTGCCGAAGAAGATGTCGCCGAAGCTGGTTGCGATGACACACCTGATCCCGATGGCCCGGAGCGACCAGACGGCACTCTCCCGCGAACTGCCGCACCCGAAGTTCTGGGCCGCCAAGAGGATGGGTGCCCCCCGAAATGGCTCGCGGTTGAGTACGAAGGACGGGTCGTCGCTGCCGTCGGGCAGATAGCGCATCGGAGCGAAGGCGCTGAGGGCCATGGTGCCCTTTCCCGAGTGGCCCGGTGAGATCACATCGGTGTTGACGTCGGGCAGCATCAGCGGCGCCGCCGCGCCGCGGATAACGGTGAAGGCGTCCACGCTCAGTTGGCCCGCACGTCGGCGATGGCGCCCTCAATCGCGCGACAGGGCCGCGGTGGCCGCCCCCGCCAGGTGGGTCCGCACCCCGATGCCCTGGCGGCCCACGAAGTTCCGGTTCGAGGTGGAGACGCACCGCTCGCCCGGCGCCAACGTGACCCCTCCGAGACCGGGACACAGTCCGCACCCCGCCTCGCCCCACTCGAAGCCGGCCTCGGTGAAGACCCGGTCGAGGCCCATGCCCTCGGCGGCCCGCTTCACGGCGCGGGAGCCGGGCACGACCAGGGCCCGCACGTGGGGGGACACTCTCCGGCCACGTGCCACCGCCGCCGCGGCTTCCAGATCCGAGAGCCGACCGTTGGTGCACGAGCCGATGAAGACCCAGTCGACGGGAAGCCCCTCGAGACCCTGGCCGGGTTGCAGGTCCATGTAGGCCAGCGCCTGCTCCCACTGGTGCGCCGTGTGCTCGTCCGGTGCACCGGCGGGGTCGGGGATCCGGGCATCGACGGCCATGCTGTGCGCCGGGCTCGTCCCCCAGGTGACCTGAGGCGCCACCTCCGCCGCGTCGAGCGCGACCTCCCGGTCGAAGAGCGCGCCGTGGTCGGAGACGAGGTCCCGCCAGTGCGCGACCGCGGCGTCGAGCTTGCGCACCCGTCGGGGCAAACCGGCGGGTGGCCACGTAGTCGAACGTCACGTCGTCGGGAGCGACCAGGCCGATTTTGGCGCCCAACTCCACCGCCAGGTTGCAGACGGTCATGCGCTGCTCGACGCCCAGCGCGACGATGGCGGGACCGGCGAACTCGATGGCGTATCCGGCGCCGGCGTCGGCGCCGAGACGGGTGATGGCGTCCAGCATGAGGTCCTTCGGTTCCACGCCCGGGGCCAACGCGTGGGCGAAGGTGATCCGCATCATCTTCGGCCGGCGCTGCACCAGGGTCTGGGTGGCGAGCACGAGGGTGAGCTCGCTGGTGCCGACACCGAACCCGAGTGCGCCCAACCCTCCATTGGTACAGGTGTGGCTGTCGCCGCACACGACCGTCGCACCGGGCAGGGTGAGTCCCAGCTCCGGCCCGATGACATGGACGATCCCGTGGTCCGGCGAATCGATGTCGAACAGTCTCAGCCCGTGCGTGGCGAAGTTGCGCCGCATGAGCGGGACGAACTTGCGGCTCAACTCATTGTCGGCTTCGGTGCGTCCGGCGAGGATGGTGACGCTGTGCTCGGGCGAACCGAAGGTGAGCTCGGGCGAGAGGACATCGACGTGGCGCTCCGCCAGGGTCGTGAACGCCTTGGGAGAGGTCACGTCGTGCACGAGGTGGCGGTCGACGTGGAGCACGTCCAGTCCGTCGCCGAGCTCCGTCACGACGTGCTGGTCCCAGATTTTGTCGACGAGCGTGCGGCCACTCGTGACGACAGCGCTCACACCCGACCGCCGCGTGCCAGAGCTCCCGCCATCGTGCCGTTGTGGGCCCCGCCCTCGAAGGCGACCTCCCCGGCGACGATGGTGGTGACGTAGCCGGTGCCCCGGCTGAGGAGCCGGGATCCTCCCCCGGGCAGGTCGTCGACGATGGTCGGGAAGGTCGATCCGACCTCGGACAGCGCGATGAGGTTCACGTCCGCCCGCTTGCCGGGAGCCAGCACCCCGCGGTCATGGAGACCGACCAGTGCCGCCGTGTCCGCGCACTGTTGCTTGACGACCGCCTCCACCGGCAGGCGCAGATCAGCCGGCGCGTCGCGGCCCCAATAGCCCAGAAGGAAGGTGGGGTAGTCGAAGTCCGCGATCATCGTGCAGTGGGCACCGCCGTCGGACAGGCCCGGGACGGTGCGAGGGTGCACCAGCATCTCGTGCGCCGCCCGCAGATCGCCATCGACGTAGTTCGATATGGGGACGTAGACGATCCCGCCGCTCGACACGATGTCGTAGGCGAGATCGATCACCGGCACCCCGGCCGCCGCAGCGCGCGCGGCCAGTGCCTCCGAAGGACGCTGGTCGTAGCGGGGAGGATCGGAGAGCTCGAAGGCCCGCGGGAAGCGGGACATGAGATCCGCCTCGCCCTGCAGCTCGGAGAGGATCCTCTCTTTGACCTCGGGTCGCCGTAGCTCCGCCAGGAGAGCCGCCCGCGTGCGGCGCTCCAGGTCTTGGAAGGTCGGTGAGCCGGCGAGCGGATTGACCCGGCCGTGCGCCGACATCAGGAGGCCCGTGGGCCGCGGCGCCACCTGACCCCACAGCGCCAGACCGTCGCGGGCCGCCTGTGCGAACCCGTCGAGGACGCGCCGGTAGTTGTCGCTCGGCTGGCCGCCCCGCTGCAACAAGGCGGCGGACAGTGGCCGCCCACTCACCTCACAGATGCGGCGCATCAACCGCAACTCGCCCTCGATGTCCGTGTTCTCGACGTTGATCTCGAAGACGCCTTTCCCGGTGTGCCCTATCGCGTCGGCAATACCCAGTAGCTCGGCGTCACCGGCCGAGAAGGAAGGGGTGATCCGGCCATCGGACGCCTTGTGATTGCGGGAACGGGACGTGCTGAAGCCGAGGGCACCGGCCTCGATACTTTCGGCCGCCAGACGACCCATCACCCGGATCTGCTCGTCCGTCGGCACCTCGCTGTGGTCGATGCCGCGCTCGCCCATGGCAAAGACCCGGAGCGGCGCGTGAGGGACCTGGGCCGCGATGCCGATGGCATGCGACGACGCGTCCAGCGCGTCGAGGTACTCGGGGAACGACTCCCATTGCCAGCTCAGCCCCTCGTCGAGCACGACCGCCGGAATGTCCTCGACACCCTCCATGAGGGCGACGGTCCAGGCTCGGTCCTCCGACTTGACCGGAGCGAATCCCACGCCGCAGTTGCCCATCACCACCGTCGTGACACCGTGGGCGGCCGAGGTCTCCAGGAGGGGATCCCAGAGGCTCTGCCCGTCATAGTGGCTGTGAATGTCGACCCAACCCGGCGTGACCAACAACCCATCAGCACCCAGCTCGCGCCGTGCCACGCCCACGTCGTCTCCTATGACGGCGATACGCCCGTCGTCGATTGCGACGTCCGCCGTGCGCGCCGGCCGGCCCGAGCCGTCGACGACGCTGCCTCCTCGAATGACCAGGTCGTGCATGCGCACCCCGCAGCAGTGTGCCGACCAGCGGCACCTCGTCCCATCGGAGACCCGACAGTACTCGTCCCCTTCACGCCACGCCCGGGCGGTGGCAAACCGAACCATCATGCCGAGAGGGGAGAACCTCGCTGCCGGTCGGGCCGGCCGAGACTCAATGGGAGGGAGCGGGACGAGTTCGGACCCATTTGTTGGGAGGGGGTTGAGGCAAGAACGGGACGCAGTAAGCCTCATTTGCGGTTGCTGGTACTTACCCCTCAGCGGTCTGCCTGTAGGGATCCGCGGTCGGCGAGCTTGCGAGTGTTATTAAGGCCAGATGACCGACCCTGAACTGTTCGACCGAATCCGTCAGCTTCGAGGACAGGGACGCTCCCCCAAAGCCATTGCTCGCTCACTACAGATCCGGCCGGCGGTCGTGAGTCACCTCGTGCGACAGATAGCGGAGGGGGCTGCGACGGCGAACGCTCCCGAGCCCCGGCTAGTTGGATGCTGGGTCAATCAGGGATGGAGTGACGAACTCGACGTCACCGGCCACCCGGAATGGCCCCGCGGTGTGCCATCAGACGGCTGCGTGGGCCTCGCGAATGTGGTCATCGCCCAGGGGGTCCGCCACGCAAAGGTCTCGGTCTGCAGCATTCTCGTCGACACTCACTGCCTGGGTGTGAAGGACGCAATCCCACCCCGGATCATGCGCCGCGACCAACTGGCCTACTTCAAACGCGACGTGTACGACGTGTTCAGCCACCCTCCACTTGAAATTCCGCTCGAACTCGCTCAGCACCTCGTCTTCGGCGCCATCGACTTTGCCCGCACGTTGGGATTCGAACCGGCCCCTGACTTCGAAGGATGTAATGGGCACCTCGGTGCTTGGTCGGGGCCGAGCGCTATTCGATTTGGGCGCCATGGCAAGCCGATGTACGTCGCAGGTCCATACGACAACGCCGATCGGGTGATACAGACGCTCCGGCGCTCGGTCGGACGAGACAACTTCGACTTCGTTATCGGCCTTGCGGGATAGGGCCGGCGGTCAGGGGCTCAGCCGTCGAGTTCAGCCGAAGCCAGACGCCGCAGCCTGAGTTGAGCCACCACCCACCGCTTGACTGGTGTTAGTGGAAGTCGGGCTGACGTCTAGAAGCGAGATGGAACCCGAGGGACACGCCACCAAGATGGCGATCAGGTGGATATATACATTGTGGCTTTACCAAGATATACTTAGTTCATGAGCAAGCACCTGGTTGACATCGACAATGACCTCCTCGCCGAGGCCACTTCCGTCCTCGGGGCGTCGACGATGAAGGAAGCCGTCAACCGCTCCCTCGAAGCGGTGGTGTTGGCTGCTCGCCGTCGCAACCATGCCGACCGGCTGACGGCGATGGCCGGACTCGACCTGGATGATGCCTCGGTGATGTCCGGCGCGTGGCGCTGAACGCCCGGTACCTGGCCGACAAGAGCGCCCTCGCCCGCTTTCCTCATCCGGTAGTAGAGGCACGGCTGCGTCCCCTCTTGGAGGACGGTCTGATCGCCACCTGCGCCATCGTCGACCTGGAGGTGCTGTTCTCCAGTCGGAGACTTGCTGACTACGAGGCGGTGCTCCTCGAACGTCGAAGCCTCGCCAGCGCACCGATCACGCCGGAGGTACTCGACCTGGCCATCGATCTCCAGCATGAGCTGGCCAAGCGGGGGCAGCACCGGCTGGCCATCCCCGACATCATCATCTCGGCAGCCGCCCGGTCGGCTGGACTCGTCGTCCTTCACTACGATGCCGACTTCGAACGGGTCGGGGCCGTCGGCGGCGCCGAACAGGAGTGGGTCGCTCCCAGAGGCAGCCTCTGATCACTGCTCAAGATCGACATATCGGACCCGTGATCTGATTAGGCGCAACAAGCCCCGCTGACTTGGAGCCTGAGAGGAGATTCGAACTCCTGACCTGCGCATTACGAGTGCGCTGCTCTACCGACTGAGCTACCCAGGCAACACTTCGGCCAGGTCTCCAGGGACCTCCCGCCGGAGGGATCCCTCCCTGGCGAAGCGGGATCATCGTAGGCGCGCCGGCGGGGCGGGTCGGTACACCGTTCCCGACCTCGGAGTGAGAGGCCTCACGGCGCCTGCGGCGGATGTGGCCGGGTGCAGAGGCCTCCCAGCGAGTGGCTGACCGGTCCGTCGGTGGTGCTACGTCGCGTGCGTCAGGGTCAGCCCCTAAAAGTAGACAAACGTCGTGGGCATATGCCACGTCCCGAGCATGACGTGCATACCTCTGATGCGATCGAGCGTACGGGCCGCGGGAGAACGAGGCGATCGCACCAGGACGAGATCGGCCGGCTCGGGCGTGCACTGCCCTGCTGCCGGGTGGACATAGCTGCAGTTCGGTACGTCCACCAGCATTCGTCGAATTGGTTCTCGCAGACTGGCCTGGGTCAGCCAGCCTCGGCGATCGTAGAACGGGAGCAACGTGTTGAGTCCGTCCTCGGCGGCGCATCCGTAGGCCACGTTCACGTTGTTCGTGGCGAGGAGCTGGGCATCCGTCGACCGGTAGACCGTCATGAGCGCGGCGCAGAGCGGACTGAGTACCGTCGTCGGATTCGCCACGCTCACCCCGACGGTCGGGGTGATCGACCGGGTGGCGACACTCGAAAAGGTGATCTGCGTGACGATCACGCTGATCGTCGCCAACACCACGATGGCGATCACGATCTGATTCGTGCGGGGAGAGCCGAGCGCCCGGGTCCCTTTTGCCGTGTCCAACACGGCGAAGCACAGGAACCACGCCGCGAAGGGCAGCGGCAGGAGTATCCGTGAGCCGGCGAGGTACAGGCCTGGTTCGGCCGCCGAGGTGCTGGTCAGAGCCAGGAGGATCAACACCAGCAGGCTGCCATTGGCCAGGAGCAGTGCCAGCGATCGCCGCCGGACGGCCAGGACCATGACCAGCACGATCCCCGACGCCAACAGGAACACCGCCACCCCGGCCACCGGCGCCAACGCCGGGGCGAAGTAGCTCACGTAGGCCGAGAGGTGCTCGAAGTTGTGCACCCATACCGACCAGCGCAGACTGCTGGTGGCCGCCGGATACGTCACATCGAAGTGGTGCGCGTTCCACCATTTCATGGTGAAGAGGTACCACGCCAAGGGCGGCACCACTGCGGAGGCGGCGAGTAGTGCGGTGTGGCCGCCCCGCCGTCTGTACTGGGGCCAGTCGCTGCACACCACGTACACCAGGACCGGAATGACAGCCAGCGCCGCGGCATAGTCCCAGAGGATGGCGAGCCCACCGATCGCCACCAGCGAGCAGAGCCTGATCTCATAGCGACGGGCCGCCAGTCCGATCGCCATGGCCAGTGCGGCTGCGCAATCCCCGGCCAGGACACCGCGGGGAGCATCGAAGAGCAGGAGGTACTGGACGCGCATGAGGAGCGGTGCCGCCAGTGCAAGCAGCGCCGCCACGGGTTGACCCCGGCGGAAGGCGGCCGCCGCCAACAGGACCCAGGCCAACGTCACGAGGAGTGTCGTGGCCAACGGGAGAGCCGTCCCCCAGGACACGCCCGCCGCGTGCAGCAGCGCGCCCGGGAGCGCCTCGAACGTGGTGTTGTACCGCTGCCCGAAGAAGTTGGGCTCGTAGACTCTTCCGCTCAGCAGTTCACGACCCGCATACCAGAGGATGGTCTGGTCCTGGTCAGTATGGGAACGTCCGAAACTGAGCAGGGCGCGCAGCTGATCAATGAGCAGCCCGCTGGCAAGTACGCCGGCTCCGACCCAGATGATCCAACGGGTCCGCGAACCCGTGTGGGACTCTTCGCTCACAACCGCAGGCTGCGGTTGCACTGCCGACCTCACCCTCAGGCCGCCAGGGCCCCGAGGCGGACGAGGAGCGATTGGAGGAGGAGGGACTCCTGAGGATTGCGGGGCAGGGCCTGGGCCACCTCGGTGATCAGCCGCACCGCGTCGGCGGCCGCCTGGGCATGGACGCCCGCCCCGGCGTCACCCCCGACGGCCTGTGCCGTCATCCGATCCCGGTAGGCCCGGGCCAGCGCGCCCAACCCGGCCCGCAGGGCATCGGTGCGCCAGCGCCGCTCCTCCCGTTGATGGCGGTCGGTGATCTCCTTGCGGCCGGGCAGGGCCTTCTCGCCGAACTCGGCCGCCTCCTCGGTCAGACGCTCGAGTTCACGGGCGTGTTCGGCCCGCAGCGGCTCCACCGCCCGTTCCGCCGAGGCGAGGAGGCCGCGGGCCAGCTCGGCCGCCACCACGCCGGTGTCGTTGAGCTGGTCGGGCACCGACGACCACAGGGCGGCCCGGGCCGCCACGTCGGGGTCCTCGATCATCACCCGCGCCCGTTCGGGGTTCCCGCCACTCGAGTCGGCGACCACTGCGGCCACATCGGCACTCACGCCGCGCCCGGCGAGCCACTCCACCATGGTGGACCGCGGCACGGGCGGGAACGGGATCTGCACACACCGGCTGGCGACCGTGGCCAGTTCGGGGGGGACGTCGTCGGCCAGCAGCACGAACACCGTGGCCCCGGGCGGCTCTTCCAATGTCTTGAGCAACGCCGGGGCGGCCCGGCCGCCCAGGTGCACATCGGTCACGATCACCACTTGGCGGGCCGCCTGCAAGGGGCGACGTTGGGCCAACACGACCAGGCGGTGGACATCGTCGACGCTCAGCGTGGCGCCGCTGCGATGGATGACGTAGAGGTCGGGGTCGCTGCCCGCGAGCGCGGCCCGACAGGTCCGGCAGGAGCCGCACCCACCGTCGGGACACAGGAGCGACGCCGCGAAGGCGTGGGCCGCGATCAGCCCCCCGTTTCCCGCCGCACCCCGGAACAGGTACGCGTGGACCGGCCGGGCGGCGGCGGCGCGGAGCGCCTCGATCGCCCGCTCCTGTCCCACCATCTCACCGAAGAGATCCACCTCAGCGGAGAGATCGGCGGCGGCGCTCACGCTCCCTGTCCGGCCGGCTCGCCCACCCGTTCGTGCACAAGGGTCAGGATACGGGCGCTCAATGCGGTGCGGTCGGCGGTGCCGTCCACGACCACCCAGCGCGCCGGATCAGCCGCCGCCAGGGCGAGGAACCCCTGGCGCACCAGCTGGGCGAAGGCGGGACCGAGTCGCTCCAGCCGGTCAGGGGCGTTCTGGGCCAGGCGGCGCTGGGCCACGTCCACCGGCACGTCGACCAGGATGGAGAGGTCAGGCCCCAACCCGGCGGTGGCCCAGTCCACGAGCCGGGTCAACTCGGCCGTCTCGAGCCCACGCCCGTAGCCTTGATACGCCAGCGTCGACCCGGAGAAGCGGTCGCTCACCACCCACTCCCCGGCCACAAGTGCCGGTGCGACCACCACGGCGACGTGCTCGGCCCGGTCAGCGGCCATCAGGAGTGCCTCGGCCCGCAGGGAAATGGGCGGCGCCTCGGGGGACAGGAGGAGCCGCCGCAGCGCGGCGCCGAGCGGGGTGGCGCCGGGCTCATGGGTGAGGCGGGCGCCGAGTGCGGTGGCCAGAGCCCGGGCCTGGGTCGACTTCCCCGAACCGTCTATCCCCTCCAGCGCGAGCAGTCGGCCCGGTGCCGGCACGTCAGAACGGTTCGAGCGGGACGGCCCTCTCGGCGGCAGCCTTCCTGGGCGCGGCCGACTTCTTGGTGCCGGTGGCCTTCTTGGCCGCTTTCTTGGCCGCCCCGGCCGACTTCTTGGCACCCGCCGCCTTCTTGGTCGCCTTCTTGGCCACCCCCGCCTTCTTCGCCCCGGCCTTCTTCGCCCCGGCCTTCTTGCGGGTGGAAGGGCCGGCGGCACGGCGCTCGGCCAGGAGCTCGGACGCCCGTTCCATGGTGATCGACTCGACGACGTCGCCCTTGCGCAGGCTTGCGTTCGTCGTCCCGTCGGTGACATAGGGCCCGAAGCGCCCCTCCTTGACCACGACGGGGAGTTGGGTGGCCGGGTCGGCCCCCAGTTCGCGCAGTGGCGGCGCGGCCGTCCGTCCCCGCCGCTGCTTGGGCTGTGCGAACAGCGCCTGGGCCTCGGGGAGGGTGACCGTGAGGATCTGATCCTCGCTGGCCAGGCTGCGGGTGTCGGTGCCCTTCTTCAGGTACGGCCCGAACTTGCCGTTGTGGGCCACCACTTCCTCGCCGCTCCCGGGGTCCGTCCCGACCGTGCGCGGGATGCGCAGGAGATCGAGGGCCTGGGCGAAGGTGAGTGTGGCCGGGTCCATGGTGGAGAAGAGCGACGAGGTGCGGGGCTTGGCCCCACCCTCGGTGGCCTCGCCCAGTTGGACGTAGGGCCCGAACCGGCCGGCCTTGACCGAGACATCGAGGCCCGTCTCGGGATCCGAGCCCAGCACGCGATCGTTGGTGGGCGCCGCCAAGAGCTCCTCGGAACGGGCCACCGTCAGCTCGTCGGGGCACATGTCATCGGGCAACGAGGCCCGGTCCTCGCCGTGCTGGAGGTAGGGCCCGTAGCGGCCGACGCGGGCCACGATCGGCACGCCGTCGCTCCCCTCGCCGATGGGGATGGAGTTGATCTCCCGGGCGTCGATGTCCCCCAGGTGCGCGGCGACGCTGGCCTTCAGGCCCAGCCTCTTGCCATCGCTGACGCCGGAGGCGGCACCGTTGGTCACCCCGGCCGCCTTGCCGTTGCCGTTGCCGTTGCCGGGGGCATCGTGCTGCTCGGGCACGCCGGGCGACGACGTGCCGAAATAGAAGCGCGAGAGCCACGGCAGGGACTCCTCGCGACCCGAGGCGATCTCGTCGAGGTCGTCTTCCATGCTGGCCGTGAAGCCGTAATCGACCAGGTCGCCGAAGTAACGCTCGAGGAGACCGACGACGGCGAACGCGGTGAAGCTGGGCACCAGCGCGGTCCCCTTCTTCCAGACGTAGCCCCGGTCCAAAATGGTGGCGATGACGCTGGCGTAGGTCGACGGCCGCCCCACGCCCAACTCCTCCATCGCCTTGACCAGGGAGGCCTCGGTGTAGCGGGCCGGCGGCTGCGTGGCGTGCGATCCCGGCTCGAAGGCGCTGCCCTCGACCACGTCACCGACGGCCAGGGCGGGGAGGACGACCTCGCGGTCGGCCAGGTCGGCGTCCGGATCGTCGTTGCCCTCGACGTAGGCACGCAGGAACCCGGGGAAGGCGATGACCCGGCCGCTGGCCGAGAACTCCGCCGCCTCGCCCACGGCCACCGTGTTGGCCCCACCGTCGGACCGCGTGGCGGGGACATCGCTGACCAGGCGGATCTGCGCACTGGTGCCGGTGGCGTCGTTCATCTGGGAGGCCACCGTGCGCATCCAGATCAACTCGTACAGGCGGAGCTCGTCCCCCGACAGGGCCCGCCCCGCCTGCTCCGGGGTCCGGAACGACTCCCCGGCCGGGCGGATGGCCTCGTGGGCCTCCTGCGCGTTCTTGACCTTGCGCTCGTAGCGCCGTGGCTTGTCGGGCACGTAGGCGGCCCCGTACATCTCGCGGGCCTGGGTGCGGGCCGCGGTGAGCGCCTGGTCGGACAGGGTGGTCGAGTCCGTCCGCATGTAGGTGATGAAGCCCTGCTCGTAGAGGCGCTGGGCCACCTGCATGGCGCGCTGCGCGCTGAAGCGCAACTTGCGCCCAGCCTCCTGCTGCAGCGTCGACGTCATGAACGGCGCGGCAGGGGAACGGCGGAAAGGCCGTTCGGTGACGGCGCTCACGGTGAAGGACTGGCCCGCCAGTGCGCTGGCGACCGACGTCGCCTCCTCTTCGACCAGCACCCGCACCGTTCCCTTGCTGGTCTGGACGCCGTCGTCGTTGAAGTCCTTGCCGGTGGCGACGGTGGTGCCCCCCAGCGAAATGAGGGCGGCGCCGAAGGGGGCGGGCGCGGCGGAGTGGGTGAAGGTGCCGTCGATGCCCCACCAGGTGGCGGAGTGGAAGCGCATCCGGGCCCGCTCGCGCTCGACCACCATGCGGGTGGCCACGCTCTGCACCCGTCCGGCCGAGAGCCGGGGCATGACCTTGCGCCACAGGACGGGCGACACCTCGTAGCCGTAGAGCCGGTCGAGTATGCGGCGCGCCTCTTGGGCGTCGACCAGACGGCGATCGAGGTCCCGCCACTCCTCGACGGCGCGGGCGATCGCTTCGGGCGTGATCTCGTGGAAGACCATGCGCTTGACCGGGATGGTGGGCGAGAGCACCTCGAAGAGGTGCCAGCGCGATGGACTCGCCCTCGCGGTCCTCGTCGGTGGCGAGATACAACTCGTCGGCGCCCTTGAGCAGACGCTTGAGATTGGCCACGACCGACTTCTTCGAGGCCGAGACGACATAGAGAGGCTTGAACCCGTTGTCCACGTCGACGCCGAGACGCGCCCAGCCCTCACCCTTGTAGGCCGCCGGCACCTCGTCGGCCCCCCTGGGGAGGTCCCGGATGTGGCCGATGGAGGACTCCACGATGAAATCGGGGCCCAGCAGACCGCTGATGGTCCGCGCCTTGGCCGGCGACTCGACGATGACCAGTGCCTTACCCATGGCGGGTCCGTTCGCGCATCAATCCGTCGTTTCGTTCGGTCCGCATGGTTGAGCAAGGTTGGGGGTCCGCCGTCCGCCTGTCAAGAGCAGCGCGGGGGACCCGGTCCCTCACATAGGGGTTCTTACCTACGCTGACCAGGTCAATCGCCCGATGCCGCCGCCACGGCGGCGGGGGGCTCGATGACGGTCGCGTCGGCCGCCATGTCCTCGGTGTCGCGCTTGGAGAAGGCGAGGGCGCCGAGCAGGATCACCAGGGCGACGGCGGCGATGGCGTAGCGGGCGCCGTTGTGGTGGCGCAGGGAGATCACGGCCGGCAGGATCAGCAGCGAGACCAGGTTCATCACCTTGATCATCGGGTTGAGGGCCGGGCCGGCGGTGTCCTTGAAGGGGTCGCCCACCGTGTCGCCGATGACCGCCGCCTTGTGGGCCTCGGAGCCCTTGCCGCCCTCGTTGCCATCCTCGATGTACTTCTTGGCGTTGTCCCATGCCCCACCGGAGTTCGACAGCGTGTTCGCCATCAGCTGCCCGGTCAGGATGGCCCCGGCCAAGAAGGCGCCGAGGGCGAGGTAGTTGATGCCGAAGCCAACGATGACCGGGGTCAGGATGGCCAGCAGGGCCGGGGTGGCCAGCTCGCGCTGGGCCGCCGCAGTACAGATGGAGATGACCCGGCCGTACTCGGGTTTCTCCGAGTAGTCCATGATCCCGGGGTGCTCGCGGAACTGGCGCCGCACCTCGAGCACGACGGTGCCGGCCGAGCGGCCGACGGCCCGGATGGCCAGCGACGAGAAGAGGAAGGCGATGGAGCCGCCGATGAGCAGGCCGATGAACGTGGTCGGGTTGGCCACGTTGATCTGGATCACCGTGAAGAGTCGCTCGCCCGGTGGCATGCAGGCTCGGAATCTGCTCGCCGATGGTCTCGATGAAGGAGGCGAAGAGGGCCACCGAGGCGATGACGGCCGATCCGATGGCCACACCCTTGGTGATGGCCTTGGTGGTGTTGCCCACGGCGTCGAGGCTGACCATGATCCGCTCGGCCTCGCCGGTGAACTCGCCGGACATCTCGGCGATGCCGGCCGCGTTGTCCGACACCGGCCCGAAGCTGTCCTCGGAGACCACCATGCCCGCCGTGGCCAGCAGGCCGATGCCGATGAGGGCAACCAGGTAGAAGGTCAGCTCGATGTTGCCGTCACCCAGACCGATGGCCACGCCCAGTGCGATGGCGATGGCGATGATGGCCCACACGGAGGACTCCAGGCCGATGGAGATGCCGGAGAGCACGGCGGTGGCCGGACCGGTCCGGGTCGAGGCGGCGATCTCCTTGACGGGGCCGCGCTCGGTGGAGGTGAACTGCTCGGTGATCTGACTGGCCACCAGGGACAGCACGACGCCGGTCAGCACGGCCCAGAACACCTTGAGGTCGTGCACGTAGTACTGCGCCACCAAGAAGGCACCGATAACGGTCAGGACCGCCGCCAGCCAGAAGCCCCGGTTGATGGGCGCCAGCGCGTTCTTGTCCTTGACCCGGGCTTTGACCACCAGGACGCCGATCACCGAGGCGAAGATGCCGATAGCCGGGACGATGAGGGGGTACAGCACGGCCGACGTCGGGTTGTGACCGATGGCCCTGAAGGCCGAGTAGCCCAGGATCAGGGCGGCGATGATGGTGATCTCGTAGGACTCGAAGAGGTCGGCCGCCATGCCGGCGCAGTCGCCCACGTTGTCGCCCACGTTGTCGGCGATGGTGGCCGCGTTGCGGGGATCGTCCTCGGGGATGCCGGCCTCGACCTTGCCCACCAGGTCGGCGCCGACATCGGCCGCCTTGGTGAAGATGCCGCCCCCGACCCTCATGAACAGAGCCAGCAGCGAGGCACCGAAGGCGAAGCCGATGAGGACGGCGGTCGCCGAGTTCTGGAAGATCAGCACGATGGCGGTGGCGCCGACCAGGCCCAGCCCGACGCAGAGCATGCCGGTGACCGCACCGGTGCGGAAGGCGACGCGCAGGGCGCCGGCCATGCCGCCCCCCTGCGACGCCGCGGCGGCCGTGCGCACGTTGCCCCGCACGGCGATGCTCATGCCGATGAAGCCGGTCAAGCCGGAGAAGGCCGCCCCGAAGAGGAAGCAGATCACCCGGTAGAGGCCGTCCTGGGCGAAGCTCAGGGCGATGCCCCCGTCGGGCTTCACCACCTTGGTGGCGGTGAAGAAGATGAGGATGGCCAGGGGCACCACGATGATGGCGATGGTGCGGAACTGGCGCTTGAGGAACGCTTCGGCGCCCTCTTGGACGGCCAGGGCGATCTCTCGCATTTTGGGCGTGCCGGTGTCGGCCGCCAGCACGTTCCGGGCCAGCAGGAGGCCGGCCGCGATGCCGACGACACCGGCCACCAGGCAGATGTAGAGCCAGACCTTGTCGTTTCCACCGAGATGGAAGGCCTGGTACCCACCGTTGCCCGCAGCGAGGAGGTTGATCATTCCTGGAGTGCCCTTTCTGTTTCGGTCCGTCTTGTACCGGGGCCGGCATGACCCGCGTCCGGTCGTCACGACACGTGTCACAGCCCACTTCCGGTGGTCGATGCTTATTCCCTGGTCGGAGGTGCGTACTTGTGGGGCACCCGACGACGGGCCGGGGGGGACGTTAGCGACTGTGCGGTGGCGGAGCAAGCTTGGCCGTAGGGGGTCAATCCCCGGCGGAGTCGTCGGCGCCGGCCACCAACTCGAATGACGGGTTGAGCATGGCCGGCCGCCGGCCCCAGGCTCCGACCATCCCCTCGGCCACCAGGCGGGCACCCGGCTCGATCCCGGCGATCTTCGGCCGTCCCTGGAAGACCAGCAGCAGGCCGCCGCTCCCGTCGCTCAGCACGCACTCGAGGTTCGAGGTGCCCGCCCGCGGCTGCACCCGTACCGACTTGACCCTCCCGGCCACCTTGACCCGCTGACGGACGGCGACGTCCTTGATGGGCGTGGTGACCCCGGCCCGGCGGGCCAGCGCATCGTCGGCCGCGGACACCGCGTTGGCCTTGCGCTGGGCCTCCCGGCGGGTGGCACCCCGATCGGAGCCCTCTTCCACGCCCGAGCGACCCTCGGTGTCGATCGGCGGGAGATGCCCGCCGGCGGCGGCGTCGATGAGGCGGGCCCGCTGTACGGACTGGCCGTAGCGGCGCACCTTCTCGCCGTACCGGCCCGGGAGGTTGTAGGGGATGATGGTGGCTGCCACGTGCGGCACCTGGGAGAGGACGGCGGCGATCTTGTCGGCCGTGCGGTCGTGCAGGAAACGCTGCCACACCCGGGAGTAGCCGCGGCGGGGCAGGAGGACGGTGCACTCGGTGTCGCCGTCGAGGGTGGCGTCGGCCACCAGCTCTATGGCGGCTCGGCCGAGGCGGCGATCGGGGCACTCGATGATGTCGAGCGGGAGCCGGGCCAGGCCCACGCGTCCCCACTCCTCCTCGAGCTCCCGGGCTTCCTTGGAGTCGATGTCGAAGTGCACGGCCCGCAGGTCGTCGGGGGTCAGCGTGCGGGCGTACTGCAGGGCTCGGGCGGTGGCCATGTCGAGCCGGTCGACCAGGACGACGACGACGTGACGGCGCAGGATGGGCGCTTCGGAGGCCTCGACCGCGCCCGTCTCGAGAGCGATCGACTCCTCGTTGTACTGGTGGTGCAACCGGATGAGCCCGAAGTAGAGCAGCGGGCCGACCACCACGATCACCCAGGCGCCCTCGTTGAACTTCACCACGGCGAAGATCAGGACGACCACGGCCGAGAGGAAGGACGAGATGCCGTTCACCGCCACGCTGCGGCGCCAGTGCGGCCCTTTCTGGGTGGTGTGGTGCTTGACCATGCCGGCCCCGGCCATGGTGAAGCCGGTGAACACACCGATGGCGTAGAGCGCGACCAGGCCGTCGACCCGGGCCTTGAACACCAGCACCAGGGCGATGGACACCGCCGCCAGCACCAGGATCCCGTTGGAGAAGGCCAGCCGGTGGCCCCGCCGGGTCAGCTGCCGGGGCAGGTAGTGGTCGCCGGCGACGAAGTTGGCCAGGAACGGGAAGCCGTTGAAGCTGGTGTTCCCGCCCGTGTAGAGGATGAGCAAGGTGGCCAGCTGGACCACGAAGTAGAAGAAGCCCCGACCGAAGACGGCCTGGACCTCCTGGGAGACCACGGTCGGTGAGCCCGAGGCATAGGGAACGGCGTGGGTCCACTTGGCCAGGAGCGAGGTGCCCAGGACCAGGAAGGCCAGCAACGAGCTCATGACGACCAGGGTCTGGCGGGCGTGGACCGACGCCGGCCGCCGGAAGCTCCCCACCCCGTTGGAGATCGCCTCGAGCCCGGTCAGCGACGAGCCGCCGTTGGCGAACGCACGCAGGAGGGTGATGAAGGCGAGGCCCATCAACAAGCCCTCGCCCGGCGTGCCCATATGCCCGCCGAATATGTCCTGCTGGGGCGGGAGCGGGATGTGGTGCAGCGTGCCCATCGCCTCCTTGTAGTAGCCGGTGATGATCACGATGCCCAGGGCGACCACGTAGAAGTACATGGGGAAGGCGAAGAACTTCCCGGCCTCGCGGATGCCGCGCAGGTTGCCGTAGAGAAGGAGGAGCACGACGCCGACGGTGATGGCCACCGTGTCGAAGGTGTTGGCCAGGCTGGGGATGGCACTGGTCAGGGCGGCCGTGCCGGCCGACGTCTGGACGGCGACCGTCACCGTGTAGTCGATCAGCAACGCCACGGCGGCGATCTGGGCGACCCTCGGCCCGAAGTTGTCCCGGGCCACCACGTAGGCGCCACCGGCCTTGGTGTAGAACTGGATGACGTCGAGGTACGACAGGGTCACGAAGAACAGAACGCCCAGGATGGCCAGGGTGATCGGGACCACCAGGGCGAAGGCGGCCAACCCGATGGTCGGCACCATCTGGGTCAGCATCTCCTCGGTGCCGTAGGCCGAGGACGAGATGCAGTCGGGGGCGAGCACGCCCAGCGCGGTCGGGCGGCCCAGGCGCTCGGAGCTGAGCTGTTCGGTGACCAGCGGCGGCCCGAGCAACTTGTTCTTCAACCGGTAGCGCCGGCGCTCGGGGATACTGTCGGCCGCGATCCCCGACAACGGGACGGGGGGCCGAGGTCCTGGACTGGGCGCCACGGCGCCAGCGTAGGAGCAAACGCGCCCCTCCTCCGGCGCTCCCCTTTGCACAGTGGCGCACGGCGTGTTGTGCTGTGGCGTGCACGTGATCGTCGTCGGATGTGGCCGGGTGGGTTCCGGCTTGGCCATTTCCCTCGTCGCCCAGGGCCACTCCGTGGCCATCATGGACAAGAACGCCCGGGCCTTCCGCCGTCTCAAAGAGTGGGACGGGCCCCGCATCGTCGGCTCGGGTTTCGATCGCGACGACCTCGAGAAGGCCGGCGCAGTGGGCGCCGATGCTCTCGCCGCGGTGACGAGCGGCGACAACACCAACATCTTGACGGTGCGCATCGCCCGCGAGACCTACAAGATCCCCAACGTGGTGGCCCGGATCTACGACCCGCGCCGGGCCGAGATCTACCAGCGCCTGGGTATCCCGACCGTGGCCACGGTCACCTGGACCATCGATCAGGTGCGGCGGCGACTCCTCCCCGACGCGGACGCAGACGACTGGTCCGACCCCTCGGGACAGCTCACCCTGCTCGACCGCTCCCTGCCCGACGCCTGGGCCGGGCGCCGCCTCTCGGAGTTGGAAGTGCCGGGCCGGATCAGCCTGGTGGCCCTGACCCGGGCCGGCGTGCCCCGCCTTGATGCGCGCGAGCTCGTCGGGCAGGAAGGGGACGTCCTCCATGTGGCGACCATGGACGACGCCCGGCAGGATCTCGATGAGCTGCTGAACCGGGGATCGAACCTATGAAGGTGGCCATCGCCGGAGCGGGCAGCGTCGGGACCGCCATCGCCGCCGACCTGTTCGCCAACGGCCACGACGTGCTCGTCTTCGAGCAGGACCCCGAATTGGTGGAGCGCCTGCGGCCGACCTTGGGGGTCACCTGGATCGCCGCCGACGCCTGCGAGGTCTCCTCCCTCGACGCGGCGGGACTGGCCACGGCCGACGTGGTGGTGGCCGCCACCGGTGACGACGAGGACAACCTGGTCATCTCGCTCCTGGCCAAGCAGGAGTTCGCCGTCCCCCGGGTGGTGGCCCGGGTGAACCATCCGAAGAACCAGTGGCTGTTCAACGAGAGCTGGGGGGTCGACGTCTCGGTCAGCACCCCGCAGCTGCTCACGGCCCTGGTCGAAGAGGCCGTGTCGGTCGGCTCCTTGGTCCGGCTCCTCCAGTTCCAGGGCGGCGCGGCCCACCTGGTGGAGATCACCTTGGCCGAGGACTCGCCGGCCAACGGGATCGCCATCGCCGACCTCGCCTTCCCCCGGGACGGGGTGGTGGTCGCCGTCGTCCGGGTCGACCGCCTCATCGTGCCCCGGGGGGACACGGTGCTGATGTCGGGCGACGAGGTGCTGGTGCTGGCCACCGCCGACGCCGAGGACGCCGTGCACACCCTCTTCATCCGCGACTAACCGCCCCCACCCCCGCCCCGTCACCCTGCGGTTGGCCAATTGTCACCCTGAGCAGCGCGCTGACCAGGACCGCTTTAGCATGGGTGGCATGGAAGCGGCCTTCTTCGACCTCGACAAGACGGTCATAGATCGCGCCTCCATCGCCGCCTTCGGCCGTCCCTTCATGAAAGGCGGCCTCATCAACCGCCGGGTGGTGGCCCGGGCCGCGCTCTCCCAACTCATCTACCTCCACTTCGGCGCGGACGAGGAGCGCCTGGTGCGGGTGCGCGAGTCCATGCTGGCCCTGACCAAGGGGTGGGACCGGGACCAGGTCCGCCAGATCGTCCGTGAGACGCTGCTGGAGACGATCGAACCGATCATGTACGCCGAGGCCCTCGAGCTGATGGAGCTCCACCGGGCCGCCGGCCACCGCGTCTACCTCGTCTCCGCCTCGCCGGAGGAGATCGTGCTCCCCCTCACCGACATGTTGGGCGTCGACGGCGCCATCTGTTCGCGCGGCGAGATCGACGACGAAGGCCGCTACACCGGCCGCATGGCCTTCTATGCCTACGGGCCGGAGAAGGCCACGGCCATTCGCGAGTTGGCCGAGCGGGTCGGCATCGATCTGACCGCCAGCAGCGCCTACTCGGACTCGGCCACCGATCTGCCCATGCTCGAGGCCGTGGGCCGTCCGGTCGCCGTCAACGCCGACCGCGCCCTGGCCAAGGTGGCGCGGGAGCGGGGATGGGAGACGCGCCAGTTCACCAAGCCGGTCCGTCTGCGTGACCGGGTCGGGCGCACCACGCCGGTCGTCACCACGAGCTTGGCCGTGGCCGGCGCCGCCCTGATCCTGTGGCGTCGGGGCGTGCGCAGCCGCACCCACGGAGGGCGTGCCGCGGCCTGAGCCGTCCGCGCGCGCCCAGCCATCAGGGCGCGGCGGTGCTCCGTGGGCCCGCCGGGAGCCCCTACGAGTGTCCTAGGGCTGGATCAGGACTCGCGTAGCCGCCGAGCTGCGACGACGCCGAGCCCGACAACCAGGAGGAGTATCAGAAGCTTCTTCATGAGCGGTGAGCTTACCGCTCGCGGGGCTCAGACAGTGAGAAGGTCGCGGGCGCCGGTGTCCGACGAGGGGTGGCGCAGCTTCGACATGGCACGCGCCTCGATCTGACGGATCCGCTCGCGGGTCAGGTTGAAGTGCTCACCGACCTCTTCGAGGGTCCGGGGCTCGCCCCGGTCGAGGCCGAAGCGCAGCCGGAGGATTTCGCGCTCGCGCTCGTCCAACGGGGAGAGGAGCCGACCGATCTCATCGGGGAGAAGGGACACGGCAGCCACTTCGAAGGGGGACTCGGCCGAGCGGTCCTCGACCACGTCGCCGAGCTCGGCGTCGCCGTCCTCGCGCAAGGGCTCCGAGAGCGACAGGGGCTCGGCGCGGAACCGCAGCGCCTCGACGAGCTTGTCCTCGGGCATTTCGACTTCGATGCCCAGTTCGGCCAGCGTGGCCGGGCGCCCGAGCTTGAGCTCGAGCCGGGCCTGCGCCTTCTGGACCCGGGCCAGGGTGTCGCCGGCATGGACGGGAAGGCGGATGGTGCGGCCCGTGTTGGCGATGCCCCGGGTGATGGCCTGACGGATCCACCACGTGGCGTAGGTGGAGAACTTGAACCCCTTGCGCCAGTCGAACTTCTCGACGGCGTGCATCAGGCCCAGGTTGCCCTCCTGAATCAGGTCGAGGAGGGGGAGGCCGGACGCCTGGTACTTCTTGGCGATCGACACCACCAGGCGGAGGTTGGACTGGACGAAGGTCTGCTGCGCCTGCTCGCCCTCCATGACGGCCCGGCGCATTTCGCGCTTCTTGGCCGTGCTGAGGCCCTTCGGGGCCTTGGCGACCGCGGCCTCGGACTCACGCCCGGCCTCAATGGCCTGGGCCAGACGAACCTCGTCGTCCTTTGTCAATAGTGGGTACTGGCCGATGTCGGTCAGGTACAGACGTACGAGATCCTCGTCGTCGCGCTCGATACGTTCTTTGGCCAAAATGTGCCGAACCCTTCCCTCGCCGTCGGCGCTCCGATAGATTCTTGCCGGGCGCTCACTCTCACGGTGCAGCTTGCGTCGCTTTTCGGCGCGCAAGGGCTGCAGAAACATCGTAGTGGGCGTGTCAAGATGCCCGTGCACCTGGGAAACTGTCGGTAGCGCCCTCGAACAGCTCTTGAACGAGGGCCCCGAAATCCCCGACCGAGCGGGCCCGTTCGCCCTCCGGGGCGAGGCGGTCGCAGCAGGAGCCCGGCGAGCTCGATCTCGCGTCCCGTCGAAAGGACGGCCCACTCCAGAACGGCCCGGACCGGGGCCTCGCTGACCGGCGACGCCTGGGCCAGATGCCGGCCGTAGCGCTCGACCAGCCGGGGCAGGATCTGGGTGGCCAAGCCTCCCAGAACGCCTGGGAGGTCGGGCTCGGACTCGATCAGGTCGAGCGCCTCGCCGAACGGACCGGGTGGGGCGACGATGAGCGCCCCGGCGTCGACGCCGGCCCGCACCGGCAGGCGGTCGCGCCACTGCGCCGCGAAGAAGCCGTGGCGCGCCGACATCTGGCCGAGGGCGACGCGGACTTCGGCGTCGCCCGCTCCGGGCTCTCCGGAGCCGGGACGACTGGCCCGACTTCCGGTCACCTCGAAAATGCGGCGCTCCACCCAGCAGTAGTGGCCGCAGAGCTCAGCCAGCTCGTCGATCGAACGGAAGGCGGTGGTGGCGCGGGAGGCTGCCGGGACCACGCCTTCAGCCATGGCGCGGCTCTTCGGGGAGCGGGGGACGGTAGTGGTTGGTGATCGGCATGCGCCGGTCCTTGCCGAAGGCCTTGGTCGTGATGCGCACGCCCGGAGGCATCTGCCGCCGCTTGTACTCGGCCCCGTCCACCAAGCGCACGACCAGCTCGACCACGGCCGGATCGAACCCTCGGGCCACCAGGTCCGACGCCGTCTGGTCCCCCTCCACGTAGCCCTGCAGGACGGGGTCGAGCTCCTCGTACGGGGGGAGGGACTGATCGTCGCGCTGATCCGGCCGGAGCTCGGCCGAGGGCGCCTTGTCGAGCACGCTGTCGGGAATGGGCCCGGGCAGCCCTTCGCGCACGGCCTGGGCGTTGCGGTACCGGCACAGGTCGTAGACCAACGTCTTGGGCACGTCCTTGATCACCGCGAAGCCACCGGCGGAATCGCCGTAGAGGGTGGAGTACCCGGTGGCCATCTCGCTCTTGTTCCCCGTGGTCAGCACGATCCACCCGTTGGCGTTGGACACGCCCATGAGCAACACGCCCCGCAGGCGGGACTGGAGGTTCTCGTCGGTCAGCCCGGCGGGCTCGCGCCCGAGCACCCCGGCCAACATGTCGGTGAACGCCACGTGCGCCTCTTCGATGGGGACCACCCGCAGGTCGATGCCCAGGTGCGCGGCCAGGGCCTCGGCGTCGTGCCGGGACCCGGCGCTCGAATAGCGGGAGGGCATGGAGATGCCGTGCACGTGGGACGGGCCCAGCGCGTCGACGGCCACCGTCGCCACCAGCGAGGAGTCGATCCCGCCGGACAACCCGATCACCGCCTCGCTGAACCCGTTCTTGGCCAGGTAGTCCCGGGTCCCGAGGACGAGGGCGGCATAGACCTCCGCCTCGGGGGACAGCTCGGGCCGGGCGGGCGGGCGGAGGGGCGCCGCGCTGACCTGCCCCGGGCGGGCTTCGGTGGCGACCACCCGGGGCAGCTCCGTGCCGGCGGTGCGCCCCTCCCCGACGACGGGGATGTCCACCACCACCAGATCGGTGGCGAACTGGGCCCCGGTGGCCAGGAGCGTCCCGTCGACCGCCACGATCAGCGAGTCACCGTCGAAGACCAGCTCGTCCTGGCCGCCGACCTGGTTGACGTAGGCGATGGCGCATCCCGCCTCGGCCACCCGCCCCCGCAGCATCGCCAGCCGCTCCATGCGCCGTCCCCGGTTGTAGGGCGAGGCGTTGAGGTTGACCACCACGTCCGCTCCGGCCCGGCCCTCCTGCGCCACCGGGCCGTCGGGGAACCACACGTCCTCGCACACCGAGATCCCCACCCAGGCGCCGGCCACCCCGAAGAGGGTCGGCGCCTCATGGCTGGACACGAACCAGCGTTGCTCGTCGAACACCCCGTAGTTCGGCAAGAAGCGCTTCCGGTAGGTCCCCACCACCCGCCCGCCGGCGCAGAGCGCCGCCGCATTGGACAGCCCCTGCCCGTCCGGGGTCGCCCCGACGTAGCCGACGACGATGGCGCACTGACCCGTGGCGGCCGCCACCTTCTCGAGCGCAGCCACGTTGTCGGCCACAAAGGTGGGCTTGAGGAGGAGATCCTCGGGCGGGTAGCCGGGGATGGCCAGCTCGGGCACGACACAGATGTCGGCGCCCGCCGCCTCGGCCGCCGAGAGCGCGCCGAGAATGCGCTCCACGTTCCCGGGCAGATCGCCGACGACGGTGTTGAGCTGCGCAGCAGCCAGGCGCAGGTGCGACATACCTCCAGACTACCGGGGCGCAATTGGCATTCCCCGCCGGAGCGGGGACGGCGCGCCGACGTCGATCAGGGGACGGGCCGGCCCAGGAACTCACGGAGGAGGGCGGCGAATGCGGCGGGCTGCTCGAGGCCGGGAAGGTGGGCGGCGCCCTCCATCACCTCCAGCCGCGCGCCCCCGATGCGAGAAGCGAGGTCTTCGGCCCGGCCGCGGATGTGGACCAGATCCCGGTCGCCGACCACCACCAACACCGGGCAGCGCACCTCGGAGAGTCGGGACCAGGCGTCCAGCGCCTCGGACTCGTAGCCCGGGTCGGCGGCGTGCAGGGCGATGCGGTTCATGTCGAGGGCGAGCTCCCGGGCGGCGCCGCCGACCCGCCCCTCGGGGGCGTGTGGCCCGTCGACCCAGAGGCGGATCTCACCGAGGTTGAGCGCATCGAGGGCACCGGCGGCCTCCGCCGCTTCGAGGGTCTCCCATATGGCGGCTTCCACCGGTTCGATCTCGCCGGGAGCGGGCGCGCCCGACACGGCCGCGGCGACCAGGACCAGTGCGGAGACCCGGTCGGGATGCGTGAGGGTGAAGTCCAGGGCGATCTGGCCGCCCCTGGAGTTACCGACCAGCACGACCTCGTCCAACCCGAGCCCGTCGAGCACGGCGAGCAGGTCCACCACCTGGTCGTGGCGTTCGGAACGGTAGGCCGTCGTGCCGAACCCGCGGCGGTCGTAGGCCACGACGTCCATGTCCGGGCTCAGTCGGTCCATCACCTCGTCCCAGCTGCGTCGATCCGAGATGCCGGTATGGAGGAAGACCAGGTGCGGGGTGCCGTCGGCCCCGCTCCGCGCCACGGCCAGCCGGGCCCGCCCGACCGTGACTTCGAGGAGTTGGCGATCCTCCGCTGGCGCCTCTTCCACCACCCCAACGGTAGCGGCGGAGCGCCTTTAGCTCCCCGGGTGGACGAGAGGGGTTCCGCACCTGCGAAGCTTGGGGGCGTGCAGAGCCAACGCGACTACGTATTGCGGACGGTCGAGGAGCGCAGCATCCGCTTCGTCCAGCTGTGGTTCACCGACGTGCTCGGGACCCCCAAGGGGTTCAACATCACGTCGGCCGAGCTGGAGAACGCCCTCGACGAGGGCATGACATTCGACGGGTCGGCCATCGACGGATTCAGCCGGGTGCAGGAGGCCGACGTCCTCGCCCGGCCCGATCCCAAGACGTTCCAGCTCCTGCCCTGGCACGACGACTCGGCGGTGGCCCGGGTGTTCTGCGACGTCGCCAACCTCGACGGCACGCCGTTCAGCGGGGACCCGCGGCACACACTGCGCCGCACCCTGGAGCGGGCCCGCACGGCGGGCTACACCTTCTTCGTGGCGCCGGAGATCGAGTACTTCTACTTCGCGGACGGCGACCCCGAGCACCAGCCGCAGGCCCTCGACTCGGGGTCGTATTTCGATCTGAGCGTGGCCGACCTCACCAGCGACCTGCGCCGGCGCTCGGTGCTCATGTTGGAGGAGATCGGGATCCCGGTCGAGCACACCCAGCACGAGGACGCCCGCAGCCAGCACGAGATCGACCTGCGCTACACCGATGCCATGACCATGGCGGACACGGTGATGACCACGCGCATGGTGGTGAAGGAGATGGCCCGGCGGGAGGGCGTCTTCGCCAGCTTCATGCCCAAGCCCCTCGGTGGGGTCCAGGGCTCGGGGATGCACACCCACATTTCGCTGTGGGAGGGGGAGCACAACGCCTTCGTCGACGCCAACGACGAGTACGGGTTGTCCCAGGTGGCCCGCCACTTCATCGCCGGCCTGTTGCGGCACGCCCGGGAGATCACGGCGGTGACCAACCAGTGGGTCAATTCCTACAAGCGGCTCATCGGGGGCTACGAAGCCCCGGTCCATGTCAGCTGGGCCCGCAACAACCGCTCGGCCCTGGTCCGGGTACCGGTGGTCAAGCACGGCAAGCCTGACTCGACCCGGCTGGAATATCGTGCGCCCGATAGCGCCTGCAACCCGTATCTCGCCTTCTCGGTCATCCTGGCGGCGGGGCTGCGCGGCATCAGCGAGGGCTACCCGCTGCCTGACGAGGCCGATGCCAACCTCTTCACGCTCTCCAACCGGGACCTGGCCCTGAAGGGGATCGAGTCGCTCCCGCCCAGCCTGCACGACGCCGTCAACGAAATGGAGCGCTCCGAACTGTTGGCCGACACGCTGGGCGAGCACGTCTTCGAATGGTTCATCCGCAACAAGAGGGCCGAGTGGGACGACTACCAGTCCCAGGTGACGCAGTTCGAGCTCGACCGTTACCTGCCCCTTTTGTGATCCTGCACTGATGGACGCCCTCCTCTGCTTCCCCCTCGAGCTGCCGGCCGAGGTGACCCTGGCCCTGCAGACCGCGGGCCTCGGGCATCGCGCCGTGTCGGGACCCGAGGCGTTGGGCGACGCCGACGCAGGCGGGGCCGGCAACGGCGAGGGCTGGTCGGGTGCCGTCGTCGTGGCCGGCGACGACATGACTTCGGCCGTCGCGTTCTGTCGCCATGTCCGCCTGCGTGAGGTGCCCCTGAGCCCCTTGCTCCTGGTCATCAAGGCCGAGCAGGTGGGCGAGCTGCTCCTCCGCGACGATCTGTTCGACGATTTCTGCGTCCTGCCCGCCCGACCGGACGAGCTGACGGCCCGGCTGCAGCATCTGTTCTGGCGCAACGGGCAGAGCATGCGCCCCGACCTGATCGAGTACGGGCCCCTCATGCTCAACCTCGAGACCTATCAGGCCGCAGTGGCGGGGCGGGTGCTGGACCTCACCTACATGGAGTACGAGCTGTTGCGCTTCTTAGCCGGCCATCCGGCGAAGGTCTTCACCCGCGAGACCCTGCTCAGCCGGGTCTGGGGCTACGAGTACTACGGGGGCGCCCGCACGGTCGACGTGCATATCCGGCGGCTCCGGGCCAAGCTCGGCGAGGAGCATGCCCACCTGATACAGACCGTGCGGTCCGTCGGCTACCGCTTCGGCCAGGTGGCCTGGCATCCGGGCCTGGCTCAGCGCCCCGGAGGCGGTGCTCCCCCGGGTTCGGCGTCGACGGGCGGCGCGTAAGCCCAGGCTTCGACCTCCACCCGCGCCCCGGCCGGCAGCGCGACGACGGCGACAGCCGAACGGGTGGGCCGGTCCGCGGTGAAGACCTCGACCCAGACCTCGTTGACGGCGGCGAACTCGCCCATGTCGACGAGGTACAGGGTGGTCTTGACCACCTGCTGCAACGTGGCCCCTTCGGTGCCCAGCACGGTGGCCACGTTGGCCAGGGCCTGGCGCAGTTGCGGGATGGTGCCCCCGTCGACCACCCCCGGCACGCCCGCCGCGTCGGGAGCCAGGCCTATCTGCCCTGAGGTGATGACCCAGTCGCCTACCCGGCGCACCGGGGCGTAGGGACCTATCGGGGTGCTCACGGTTTCTCCTTTCGGCCACGCCTGGTCGGCCACCGGGGTGGCAGGCCTTCGGCAATCCAGGCGGCGGCGACGGTGGCGGCAAAGACGGCGTCCGATGCGTTGACGGGCCACCGATCCTCGTCGTGGAGCGTCACCTCCACCTGGGGCATCTCGCGCGCGGCGAGGATCCCGAAGGATCGGATGGTGAGGTCTAACGGGAGTCCCGCCTCGTCGACGGCGATCCCCTCGGACCAGACCAGGCCGAGGGCTTGGTGTACGGCACCGACGACGTAGGAGCGCAGGGTGACGGGGTCGAGGAGCGCGCCGGCCCAGACCTCCACCGAGACCGTGCCCCGCCCGGCGTGTCCCTTACCGGGGCGAAGGGTGACGGCGGCCCGTCCGCCACCGGGGGTCCTCACGTCGGCGGCACCGGTGCCCTCGCCGCCCCCCTCGGCCCGGCGCCCGGCCAGGGCGTGCAGGGCCGCCAGCACCTCGATCCAGACGGCGCCGCGGAGATCCAGGGCCACGGGGGGTCCGGCGATGTCGACCTCTTCGAGGACGACCTCAGGCGCCACCTGGCGCAGCCGATCCTCGAGCTCACCGAGGTGGGCCGAGCCGGGTGTCCTGGCGACCCGCACGACACCCGAACCGTCGGGTCGCAACCCCAGGGCCAGGGGCGGTCGCTTCGGTCCGTAGCGCACCACGTCCTCCCGGCTCCACAGGACCCGGACCGGGCGCGCCAACTCGGTGGACAGGACGCTCGCCCGCGCCACGACGGGGCTGTGCCGCTTTCCCCCGAAGGCACCGCCGTTGGCCAGTGGGGACGCCGGTGTGCCGCCGGGCCGGCACCAGCTGGCATCGGGCTCCAGGTACGCCGGCTCCACCCAGGTCGTCTGCAGCGTCAGCGCCCACTCCCCTTCCGGAACCGCCACGGGGTGGACGAGCGGCACCGTGCTGTTGCGACCCTGCACCCTCACCGCGGCGGCCCGGGCCGCGCCCAGACCGGCGGCCGGCACGGCCTGCGTCTCTCCGAGCTGCACCAACGCGCCTTCCGGGGCCGAGTCGTCTGCGAAGCCACCACCACCGAGGACGACGTCGGGTCCCGAGCTCTGGGAGGCCGTCCCTTCGATCTGGGCCCGCCACGACGCCAGCAGCGGGTCGGAGACCCCGGCCGGCTCGCCCGGGTCGTGCTGGCGCGGGCGGCCCGGGTTGGCGCGGTCGAGGCCGAGGACGGCGCAGGCGGCCTCGACGATGGACTGCCAGCCGGTGCAACGGCACAGATGCGCCAGCAGGGCCGACTCGACCGCCTGCCGCGTCACCGGTCGGTTCCCCTGCTCGAGCGACGCCAGACGGAGCAGGATCCCCGGCGTGCAGAACCCGCACTGGCTGGCCCCGGCATCGGCAAACGCCCCGGCCCAGCGGCTCCTGAGCTCGGGATCGAGCCCCTCGACGGTGGTGATGGCACGGCCGGCCACCCGCCGGACCGCGGTCACGCAGGCGACGCGGGGGGCGCCGTCCACCCAGACGGTGCAGCAGCCGCACTGGCCCTGGGGGCTGCAGCCGTCCTTGACCGAATGGCAGCCGACCTGCTCGCGGAGCGCGTCAAGGAGAGAGGTCCCCAGATCGTCCTCTACCGAGACGGTGTCCCCGTTGAGGCGGAACGTGACGGCGGCCGCCGTGGAGGTGTCGTTCAGCTGAAGGAAGAGCCACAACCGCAGGTGCGGGTGGCGTTGGGGTTCACGATGTGGAACCCGGCTCCCTGCAGCCCGTCGCTGTAGTCCAGCGTCGAGCCCACCAGCAGTTCGGCGCTCGCCGAGTCGACCACGACCCTCACGGTGCCGAACTCACGGACCACGTCGTCGGGCATCACTTCGGAGTCGAAGAACATTTCGTAGCTGTAGCCCGAGCATCCGCCGGGCTTCACGGCCACACGCAGGGCGAGCGCCTCGCCTTCCTCCTGCGCCAACAGCTCGGCCACCTTGGTGATGGCGAGATCGCTGAGCGTGACGGGAGCGGGCTTCTTGCCGATGTTGACCGACGTGGTCATGGTGGTCACAGGAGAGCCTCCTTGTCGTGCGCCATGGTGACGCTGGCCGCCCCGCCGGCACCGCGCCGTCGGAGAAGCCCATGTTAACGGGGTCGCGGCCACACGTGTCCACACGGCGGTCCAGCCCGGCGGGCCGCCGATCTCCCGGGTCAGGGGGCCGGCGGGCGCTTGGGGATGGAATTTGCCCGCACGCAGGTAGAATCGTTCCCATGAATCCCGGGGCGGACGCCCAGGCTGCCGCCGAGGGCGGCGGGCCTGTCGAAGAGGTGCGCGAGAGCTTGCGCGCCGTGATCGATCCCGAGCTCGGCGACACCATCGTCGACCTGGGCATGGTCCGGTCGATCGACGTCGCCGGGGGACACGTCGTCGTCGATGTCGCCCTGACGGTGGCGGCCTGCCCGCTGCGGTCCCAGATCGAACGGGACGTGCGGGGCCAGGTCGAGGCCCTGGACTGGGTGGACTCGATGGAGATCCGCATCGCCACCATGGATGCCACCGAGCGGGCAGCCGTGATGGCGCGGGCGCGCTGGAAGGCGCGTGAGGACGCCCCGGAGACTGCGATCCCCGCCACGGCACGCGTGCTGGCGATCGCGTCGGGCAAGGGGGGCGTCGGCAAGTCCTCGGTCACCGTGAACCTGGCCGTCGCACTGGCCCGGCGCGGGCTTACGGTCGGCATTCTCGATGCGGACATCTGGGGCTTCTCCGTGCCCCGGCTCCTGGGGATGGAGGGAGAAGTCGAAGCCCGCAAGGGCAAGATGATCCCCCTGGAGAAGAAGGTGGGCGCCGGTGTGGTGCGGGTGCTCTCCATGGGCTTTCTGGCCGACGAGGAGCAGGCCATCATGTGGCGCGGCCTGGTCCTCAACCGGGCCGTGCAGCAGTTCCTCCAGGACGCCCACTGGGGCGATCTCGACTACCTGTTGATCGACTTGCCGCCGGGCACCGGCGACGTCCAGATGGGTCTGGCCCGCCTGCTCCCCCGTACCGAGATGCTGGTGGTCACCACGCCACCCCTGGCCGCGCAGAAAGTGGCGGCCCGGGCGGCCGACATGGCCCGGAAGGGGTACCTGCGCGTGGCCGGGGTGATCGAGAACATGAGCGACTTCACCTGCGAGCACGGGACCACCTACGCCCTCTTCGGATCGGGCGGCGGCGGTCGCCTGGCCCACGGGCTCGGCGTTCCGCTGATCGGGTCGATCCCGCTGCACCCCGACCTGGCTGCCGCCGGTGACGCCGGGAGACCGCTGGCTGGTGAGGACGAGGGCGAGCTCGTCACCATTTTCGCCGAGCTGGCCCGCGTGGTGGCCGAGGAGGTCGCCCCGCTCCTGGAGACATCGTCGTGCTCAGCCCGCCTGGTCGAGCGGGTGCGGGCTGCCGTCGCCAGCGGCGACGACCCGGTGAATTAGATTCAGGGAGGTCAAACACGATCAGGGATCCGGCGCCACCGGGTCTCGACGGTGTCCTCCCCGGGTGCGACGCCGAGCGGTTCGGCCCGGCCCTCCTCTCCCAAGTACCGGAGGTGGGCCCACAGGGAGAACGTCGCCACCGGGAGCTGCGCTTCGGTGACATCGGCGTAGACCTGGGGCAACAGTTCCTCCACGGTGCCCTCGCCCACGGCGCCCAGGGCATCGGCCACGCGGGCATGGCGTCCAAGCCGGTGCGCCACCAGGGCGTCCACCACCCCGCTCACCCGCTCCATCACCCGGCCGTGGCCAGGTGCCAGCCGGAGGATCCGCGGCTCGAAGGCGCGCACCAGGGCCAGGCTGGCCAGGTAGGCGCCCAGGTCGCCGTCGGGGGGGCGGATCACCACGGTCGAGCCGTGCATCAGATGGTCGCCGGTCAGCAGGGTCCGGCTCTCCTGGAGGAGCCAACAGATGTGATCCGAGGCATGGCCCGGAGTGTGCACCGCCTCCAGCGTGAGTTTGGCGACCTCGGCGTCACCGTTTCCGTCGCCGTTTCCGGGACCGGGGAGCGTCAGTGTCCATCCGCCCCGCACGCACAGATCGGGGTCGAAGTTCTCGGCGGGTCCGAAGCCCACCACCTCGCGCGCCGGTGGCCTGGGCCAACGCGGCTGCACCGGGGGCGTGATCGAGGTGGGTGTGCGTGACCAAAATGCTGCGGAGCGTGCCCCGGGCCTCCACGGCGGCCAACAGCGCGGCCAGATGGCTCTCGTCAGCCGGGCCGGGGTCGATCACGGCCAGTTCCCCCGAGCCGATCAGGTAGCTGTTCGTCCCCGGTCCGGTCATGAGCCCGGGGTTGGGCGCGGTCAGGCGCACCAGCCCGGGCGCCAGCTCCATCGGTTCCCCCGGCACGGGGACCGGCCCGACCCCGGTGTCGGGCACGGCCTGGATCACGTTCTGGCTCACCGCACCCCGCCACTCGGGACGGTGACGCCACCATCGGTCGGGCCGCCCTCCCGGTTGGCTGCTTTGGAGATGCTCCGGATGGCCTCGTTGAACTGCTCCGCACCGTCGGGCGGGCGGGCGCCTGCAACATCGTCGTACCCCTCGTCGCCCGGGAGAAGGATCCGCACCCCGTTCCCGTCGGCCACCACCCGCGGCTCGATGGTCGGGACCGATCGCGAGGCACTCTCGGCCGCCTCCAGGAGCGCTCCGGCGCCGGAGAACCGCCCGATGGCCTGCAGGTTGCGGATGGTCGGGAAGATTAGCTCGAAGACGCCGTGCCGGTGGCCTTCGAGGGCCTGGCCCGGTGAGATCCACGTCGCCGCGATGGTCTCGCCCGCATCGTGCGCCGCCTTCTGCCCGGGCGGGGCCGCCGCCACGAAGAAGCGGGTGTCGAAACGGCGTGGCGTCCCCCGCGGGGCGATCCAGTGGGCGAAGTAGTGCACCTCACCCACCAACAGGCGCAACCCCTCGTCGCGGCAGAGATCCAGGAAGCGACGGGACCCCGCGTTCACCGCGGCGCGCTCGGCGACGAAGCGGGCCTCCTCCTCCGGCTCGCCGGCCAAGAGAGGCGGGCCCCCGGGCCGCTGGGCCAACAGCAACCCGGCCTCTTCAAACGTCTCACGCAGTGCGGCCACCCAATAGGCCAACCCCCCGGAGTCGATGCCCAACAAGGTGCTGGCTTCCGCATCGGAGCGGCCGACGCAGGCGGCTTCGGCCTCGGCCCCGCCGTCGAGCGGATCCACCGAGCCCCCTGGGAAGACGAAGGCCCCACCCACGAAGTCGGACTTCAGGTTGCGCCGGACCATGAGCACCTCGAGCGTGCTGCCGTCGCCGTCGGAAGTAGCGGCGTCACGTACCAGCATCACGGTGGCGGCCTGCCGGAGCGCGGCCGGCTCGACGGCCGGAGATTCGGCCGCGACCGGGATCCCGTCGGGGGTCACCTCAGGATCGGAGGGGTCGGATGCCACCCCGGTGAGGCTACCGGCCGCGGGCGGACCGCCCCCAGAACGACCAAACCCCTGGTCTACGCTGATGCCTCCCATGAGCCAGGACGCGCCCGAGCCGGTGGAACCGCCCGTCGTGCACACGATTCCCCGCCGTTATGCCGCCCTGGGGTTGATCGTCATCGCCGTCATCCTGCTCGGTGCGCTCGTCGTGATCCGCCACCATGAGAACCAGACCGACAGCACCTCGGATGTCGAGACAGTCACCCCCGCGCCCTCTTCGTTGATCACCTCCGTCAGCCACGTACCCGCCTCCATCGCCTCAGCCGTGGGGGTGACCTCGCCCACTACGCCGACCACGCCCCCGACCGCCACGGGCAATGCCTCGCTCTGGCAGTCGTCGACGATCGGTGCCGGGCCCCGCCCGGTGGTGTTCTTCTACGGGGCCGAGTTCGCCCCCTACGCCGCAGCCGAACGGTGGCCCGTCGTCGTCGCCCTGTCCCGCTTCGGCACCTTCAGCGCGCTCGGCCTGATGCAGTCCAGCTCTTCGGTGGCGTTCTCGGACACGCCCACCTTCACCTTCTGGCAGGTCGGCTACACCAGCATCTGGGTGGACCTCCAGGCCGTCGAGCGTTACAGCTCGCTCATGCCGACCGGTGTCTCCTTCACGCCACTGGAGACGCCGACGGCCCGCCAGGCGGCCTCGGTGGCGGTGTACGACACCTCGGCCATGAACTTTCCGCTCCTGGACATCGCAAACCACTACGTGCTGGTGGGGTCCAGCTTCTCCCCATCCGTGCTCGCGGGCCTGACGCAGGCCCAGGTCGCGGCCGACCTCGCCGTTCCCGCCAGCCCCGTGGCCCAGGCCGTCCTGGCCTCGGCCAATGAGATCACCGCGGCCATCTGCACAGTGACCGGTCAGAGGCCCACCGCCGTGTGCACTACCCGCGGCGTCAACCTGGCCGATGCCAAAATGGGCATCCACAAGGCCGGTTGAACCCGGGTCGACCCGCCTCAGCTGGCCCGGCGGTCCAGGACGATCTTTCGTTCGACCTCGTTGAGGCCGCCCCATATGCCGTGCGGCTCCCGGATCCGGATGGCGTACTCCAGGCAGTCACCCCGCACGCGGCACTGGTGGCAGATCTCCTTGGCCCGAAGCTCCCGAGCGGCTTTCTCCTCCTTGCGCTCTGCATGAGAAGGCGGGAAGAAAGCCGACGCTTGCGGTCCTCGGCAGGCTGCTTTGACCTGCCACGTATCTAGTCCTTGGCCCATATAACCCCCAGAATGGGTACTACGTACCCCCCGCTCGTCAACATACAGCCGAGTTGGCGCCAGCATCAAGGGGTGCATGCTGGTTCTTTGGCCGCATTGACCCTTGACATTGGCCGCATTGGCCCTTGACATCGGCCGCCTCGGGCCTCCACCCGACGATGCTCCCGCTACGCTCAGCCGGACATGGACGTCGGGACCTTCTGCGCGCAAAGCCGCGTTCTGATCGTGGCCGGCAAGGGCGGAGTCGGGAAGACGACCATGGCGGCGGCTCTGGCCCGCATGGCCTCGCGGGCCGGCCGCTCCGTGCTCATCGTCGAGCTGGAGGGCAAGTCGGGCATCACCGGCGCCTTCGGGCTGGGGCATGACCTCGGCTACGAGGAGGAGGAGCTCCAGGCGGCCCGGCCTCCGGACCAGGCCACGGTGCGCGCCCGTCGGATCACCCCCGACGACGCCCTGGTGGAGTACCTCGAAGACCACGGCCTGCGCCGTGTCTCCAAACGGCTGGTCAGTTCGGGGGTGGTCGATGTGGTCTCGACGGCCATCCCGGGCATTCGCGACGTGTTGGTCCTCGGCAAGGTCAAGCAGCTCGAACGCGAGGAGGTCGCCGACCTGATCGTCGTCGACGCGCCGGCCACCGGCCATGCCATCACCTTCCTCACCTCGGCCAGCGGGCTGGTCAGCGCCGCCCGGGGTGGTCCGCTGCGCAGCCAGGCCAACGACGTGGTCGAGCTCCTCTCCGACCCCTCCCGCTGCCGGGTGATGCTGGTCACCCTCCCCGAGGACATGCCCGTGAGCGAGACCATCGAGTCCGCCTTCACGCTGGAGGACAAGGCGGGCGTGCAGCTCGGCCCGGTGATCGTCAACGCCACGGACCCCGTCCCCGAGGGACTCGAGCGGTCGGCACAGGAAGCGGCGGCAGGAACGGCGGTCGACGCCGTCCCTCGTGGCGGCCCTGGAGGAGGCTCGCCGCTTCCGACTGGAGCGCCACGCCGTATCGGAGGACCAGATAGAGCGCTTGGCCCGTGACCTCCCCCTCCCCCAGCTCCTGGTGCCCACCCTTCCGGTCGAGACGATAGGAGTGGCCGAGACCGACGCGCTGGCGTCGGCCCTGGCCGCCGCCATCGGCCAGCTCGTGCCGGACGTGCCGGCGTCGTGAACGCGCTCACCTCGTTGGTCACCGATCGCTCGGTCATCGTCTGCTGCGGCTCTGGCGGCGTAGGCAAGACCACCGTTTCGGCCACCTTCGCCCTGGCCGCGGCACGGGCCGGGCGGCGGGCCTGCGTGGTCACCGTCGACCCGGCCCGCCGCCTGGCCGACTCGCTGGGCGTGCAGTCGCTCGCCAATACGCCCACCGAGGTCGCCGGTGACTGGCCGGGCCATCTGCACGCCCTGATGCTCGACACCAAGGGCACCTTCGACGATCTCATCCACACCTACGCCGGCAGCCCGGACCAGGCCGAGCGGATCATGGCCAACCGGCTCTACCAGAACCTGACTGGCGGCCTCTCGGGCACCCAGGAGTACATGGCCATGGAGAAACTGCACGAGTTGGTCGAGTCGGGCGACTTCGATGTGGTGGTGGTCGACACGCCCCCCACTCGCAACGCGCTCGACCTCCTCGATGCGCCGCGCCGCCTCAGCCGGTTCCTGGAGAACCGTCTCTTCCGCGCCCTCCTCTTGCCCACCCGTATGTCGCTCCGGGCCGTCGGGTTGGCCACCCAGGCCCTTCTGCGCACCCTCTCCAAGGTGGCCGGGGCCGAGATCGTCCAAGACGCGGTGGCGTTCTTCCAGGCCTTCGAGGGCATGGAAGAGGGGTTCCGCACCAGGGCCAGCGCCGTGCGGGCGCTCCTGGCCGATCCGTCGACGGCCTACGTGCTGGTCACCTCGACCCGCCCCGATGCCGTCGCCGAAGCCAGCTTCTTCGCCGAGAAGCTCACGGAGCGACACATCGCCACCGCCGGCCTCGTGGTCAACCGGATCCAGCCCCACTTCGGGGAGGACGCCGTGATGCCCTCCGACCTCCCGGGTCCGCTGGCCCCGCTGGCGGTGAACATGGCCGCCCTCAACGAGGCCGCCACACGTGAAGAGGGTTCCTACGCCGCGCTGGCCGAGCAGGTCGCACCCGCGGCCGTCGGCCGGATCCCCCTCTTCGGGCAGGACGTGCACGATCTGGCCGGGCTACAACGCGCCGCCGACGTCCTCTTCGGCTGAGGCGCGGCTGGAACTATCGCACCCCTCCCACGGTCCGATAGTCTGCCGCCGTGCAGACCATTCTGGTCGCCAGCGATGCGCCGACCCTCCGCCGTGAGATCGAGGCAGTCATCAGTGGCCCCGACGTAACCGTCCATGCCGTGACCTCGGGACCCGAAGTCGTGGCCTACGTGACCGAGGAATCTCCCGATCTCGTCATCGTCGACATGCAGATGGGGAACATGGGCGGCATGGCCGTCTGTCTCGAGTTGCGTCTGCAGGAGTCATACGACGCCCTGGACCACATCGCCGTGCTGATGTTGCTGGACCGCCGACCCGACGTCTTCTTGGCCCGGCGCTCCGGAGCCGAAGGCTGGCTGGTCAAACCGCTCGACCCTCTCCGGTTGCGGCGGGCGGTCACCGCCCTCCTCGACGACGGGACCTATAGCGACGATTCGTACATCCCCGTGCCCGTGCTGGTGGGCGCCGGACCCCAGCTCGAGGCGGGCGACGAACCGACGAGCTGATCCGGCACCCCGTGTCGACCAATAAGGAGACCCAGCCTCCTCCAGATACGGCCCGTCGACCTGCGTCCCGCCGCTCCCGCCGCCTCTGGCGCCGCGCCGCCAACGACGACCGGTCCGACGCACCCCGATCGGCCAGGGACGCCGAGGTCTCGGAGCAGGAGCGCATCATCATCGAGGCGCTGGGCGACCTACGGGACATGGACGTCCGTGAGGTCATGACACCCCGGGTCGATGTGACCTTCTTGACCATCCCGGTGCAAGCCGACGACATCGCCCGCGCCGTGCGGACGTCGGGGCACAGCTGCTTCCCGGTGGTCCACGACGACCTCGACGACCTCATCGGCATTCTCTTCGTCAACGACATCTTCCGCACGGGGAAGGACGGCCCCCTGACCCGGGACGCCACCGATCCGAGCCCTTTGGAGATCTCCCGCAAGGTCCGCCAGCCGTTCTTGATCCCCGAATCGCTGGGGGTGCTCGAGGCCCTGGCCGACATGCGCAAACACCGACGTGCCGTCGCCGTGGTGGTGGACGAGTACGGGGGGGTGGCCGGGATGCTGACCGTCAAGGACCTCCTCGAGCCTCTGGTGGGGGATCTGCACGACGAGTTCGACGAGGAAGAGGAGCCGATGCTCGTCCGGGTCGACGGCACCCGATGGCTCATCGACGGGCAGACCAACGTCGACGTCGTGCGCGAACGCCTGGGCATCGACCTGCCCGACGGCGAGTACGTCACCCTCGGCGGCCTCCTCTTCGAGCGTTTCGGCCACATCCCGGTCGAGGGCGAAGCAGGTCAACGTGGGGGGTTGGGACCTCCGTGTGGTCGAGATGGACAAGCGGCGGGTGGCCCAGGTCGTGGCCACGCGCGTCTCCCCCACCCCCACCACCCCGCCACCCGAAGGCCGGGCCGACTCGGAAGGCTAGAGTGGCGGACCTGCTTCCTTCTGGGGAGCGGACGGGCTGTGGCGCAGCTTGGTTAGGCGCGCGCTGCGTTCGGGACGCAGAGGTCCCCGGTTCAAATCCGGGCAGCCCGACCACAAATCCCAGGTCAGGGCCTCAGGATTCTGGGGCGCCTGGCTCCTCCGGAGCCAATGGCGCGGAAATGGCGCGGAGATTCTCGGCCGTTTTCGCCTTCGGCTTGGAGCGGGCTTTCTTGCCGTCTTGGCCGAAGAAGCGCGCGCCGATGACGTCCGCCGCCGCTCGGTCCACCGAAGCCGGGGCGGCAGCGTAAACAGCCAGCGTCATTCTCGGATCGGCGTGGCCGAGCCGGACCTGAGCCGTCTTCACGTCGATCCCCCCGACCACCAGGGTGGTGGCGTTCAACCGGCGCAGGTCGTGGAACCCGGCCCCCTCGCAACCGGCTTCCTTGGCGGCAGGGAGCCACACCCGCCGGCGCCAGTTCGAGTAGCGCAACGGACCACCGGCCTCGTCGGTGAAGACCAGGGCGTCACGCTCGGCCGGCGAGAGTCCGGCCTGCTCGAGGTGTGCCGAAAGCATGGTGACGATGGCGCCCGGCATGAACATGGTGCGCTTGCCAGCTCGGGACTTCGGAGGGCCGAAGACGTTGCGGCCGCCGATCCCCCGGACGATGGTTTCGACCACGGAGAGCTTCCCGCCAACGAGGTCGAGTCGACCGACCCGCAGGCCGGCCACCTCGGACCAGCGCAACCCCAGGGTGGCGCCGATCCAGATCATGGGCTGGTACTCGACGGCGACATGGGAGGCGATCCGGACCACGTCCTCGGGACTCAGGTCATGGCGGCGGGTCCCATCGACCAGAGGGAGCTTGACGTTGCGGCACGGGTTCCGAGCCAACCAGTCATTGCGCACGGCGTAGCCGAACATGGCCCGCACAACCTCATAGTTACGCTTGACCGTACGGGGGGCATACGTGGTGCTCCAGCCGTTCACCAGACGCTGCACATCCTGCGGCCCGACCCGTTCGATCCGCTGCTCGCCGAGGACCGGAAACACGTGCAGCCGGAGGGTCAACTCCTCCCGGGCCGTGGTGGACTCCCGCTTGGTGGGATCCGCAGCGATCCATTCCTGGGCCAGTTCCCTGACCGCCATGCGTCCGGCCCACTGGTCGATCCACACCCCCCGGCGAATATCGGTCTCGACAGAAGCCAGGAAAGCCCGGGCATCGCTCTTGGTGGCGAACGACGTCGGGGCGACGTGGCGGCGCCCGTCGTGCCAGTAGCTGGCCTCGTAGAGGTTGATCCGTTTGCGGACGCTGCCGAACGGGCGTCTGGCGGGCATGGCGCTACCTCATCGAGATCCGGAACCCAGCGGATTCACCAACCCAGCTGCGTTCGCCAGTGGATGAGGCACCTGCCGGCTGTCGCTCTCGAAGCGATGACCGGCAGCACTCGGGAGAGCCACGCTAACGGCTCCGTCGCCCTGGAGACGCCGTCCGGGAGGGGGCGACCCGGTGGTCATCGATCCAGTGCTCAATGGCGTGGTCCTCGAAGCGGACGAAACGCCCGACCTTGACGATCGGGATGCGCCGTTCGGCCACCAGCCGCCGAATGTGGCGCACGCTCGTCCCCAGGCGGAGCGCAACGTCGGGCATCGTGATGAGCGCCCTGGGGTCTCCGGCGGGCGATCTCGTCGTCGGCCAGGTGGGCCGTCAGCGCTTCGAGCGTGTCCGCCACCGTGAACGTGCCCGAGAGGGCGGCAAAGCTCACCAGGTAGCCGACCAGGCCCGGCATGAGCCGGCGAAAGGAGCTGGCCCGCTTGCGGCGGCGGATCCAGGCGAGCTCGGTCGCCCCGTGGGCCAAGGTCGCCGCCTGAATGGAGGACCACGGCGCAGCGACCGGCCACCGGGAGCTGTTGGAGTCCGGCCCGGGCGTGCGCAGCGTCAGCCATTCGCCGGTGCAGTAGCGCCACATGGACGGTACGGCAGCCAGGACGGCGTCGGGATGGTAGAGCTCGAGCTCGGTGAGGGCCGTGCGGCCGATCTCGAATTCGATCCGCCACACCTGGGCCCCCTCCTGGTGACTGTCACCCCACACCTCCTCCCACCAGTCAGTTCCCTTGGACGCCATTTCTGCCGTCTTGTCGTACATGCGGGCGCTGATCCGCTGTGTACGCCGGGAGCCGAAAGAGAACCCCGTGCAGACGCGACCGGCCTCGTAAGTGGTGCTGGTATCGCCCCGGCAGAGGAAGGCGCGTGCGGTCCTCTCCTCGCAGGACCAGCCCCTCCACGTCGCAGAAAAGGTCGAGGCGGGCCACGTTCAACACCAGCCGGTCCATCAGCGGCCGCAAGAGCTCGTCGAAGTGACGAACGGTGCCGGCGGGACCGAGGGCGTGCAGGAATTCGGCCCGGGGCTGAATCCGCGCCGCTGGCAACCGGGTGCTCGAGGTGAAGCCGATGCGGCCGGACTCGTGGTCGAGGCAGAAGCGATACTTCCCCCACCCGTGCGGTGCGAGGCCGAAGGTGAGCTGCCCCAGCTCGAAGGGGACGGGCAGCGAGACCTGATCGGCAAAGAGGCGGGCGTCCTCTAGTCGGGCCAGAAGGGCCTTCGGCAGGTAGGCGTGACCCGACAGGTACAGGGCGTCCACGCCCGAGGCCAGTTCCCTCACGCCGCCCGCAGGTAGCTGCGTATTTGCGACTACCTGGTTGGAGGTCGGCCCTTGCAGATGCATGGGAATGGCTCAGTCCGGGTCCGGGAGGGGACGGAGGCGACGGGAGAGGTCGTCGCTCCAGCTGCGCTTGAGGTCGAGCTTGATCCACGGGAACGTGTACTCATCGGGGTGAGCCCCGAACCGGGTGCGGAACTTTCGGACCTTGCGGAAGATGGTGGCCCGGTGCCAACCGCCGGACTCCAAGTGGGCGAATCCCCCGGCCTGGTGCCACGCCACCCAGAAGCCGATCAGTTCGGAGTCTTCGACGACGGCCTCGGCGATGTCGTCGCGCACCTCGGGGTCGTAGTCGGCAATGGAGTGCTTGGGGTTGTCCGCACAGGCATCGGCGAGGACCTCGTCGGGAATCGAGTACCAAAACGCCGCCCAGCGGCCCAGGGCGATACCCCGGCCCTCGGGGCTGTCCATCTTCTCGGACCGAAAGTCGGGGGCCTTACTCATACGGTCGCAAGTATGCAACTGACTGAGACCCGTGTCAAGCCGGTATTCCTAAGCCCGTATGCGCTGGGCCTGCGACTTATTCAAATGCCTGGACTACGTGGATCCTCACTTTTGCGACTACCACCTTCGCACGTCAGCCATTACAGATGGCGACTACACTGTAGTCATGGCGAATCCAGTCTCCATCCGGTTCCGTCGGGCCGAGGTGCTCGACCAGCTCAAGGCTGAAGCAGGGGCCCGACATGTCTCATCTTCGGCCCTGGCAGAAGAACTCATTGAGGAAGGACTCCGGTCCCGCCGCCATCCTCTGGTCATCTTCCGGGACGGCCCCACGGGCCGACGTGCTGCCCTGGTGGGGGGCCCGGACGTCTGGGAGGTCATCGGTGGCGTCGTCGGGGGAGACGTGCCGACCGATGTGCGCATCGAACGTGCCATCGAGATGTTCGGACTTTCGGCCCAACAGGTCAGTGCAGCGTTGGACTACTACGCGTCGTTCACGGCCGAGATCGACGACGAGATCGCAGCAAACCTGAAGGCGTCCGACGAGGCCGAGGCGGCATGGCGTCGCCGCCAGGACGTACTCGCTGGGTGAAGCTCCTCCTCGACGTGCACCACTCCCGTGTCGCCGCCGAACGTTTGCGGGCGGACGGCTACGACGTACAGGCAGCAGCTGACGATCCGGAGTTGGCTGCGCTCCCCGACGAAGAGCTCTTACGACGGGCCAGTTCCGAAGGCCGGGCCGTCGTCACCGAAAACGCCAAGGACTTCGACCGTATCGTCCGTTCCTGGGTGCCCACAGGCGAACACCATGCCGGAGTGATCTTCACGTCACCACGGCGGTTTCATCGCGGGAATAACGGCTATCCCGAAAATCTCATCGTGGCACTCACGCGCTTTCTCGCCACACCTCCTGTCGCCGAACACGATTGGGTGCACTGGCTGGAGTGACTCCGCACGCACGTTCGCGGATCCTCGAGCGCAACGCATCGGTCGACCGAGTGCGATCGATCGTTTGTATTTTGTGGGTGCTGTGTTACAGGGAACGCACCCACCCACGCTGAGGAACGTTCTTTGCTGTCTCGACTCGAAGGATCGAGGCCTTGTCGTAGACCTTCACCTAGTTCCCCACCGATGCGGTAGCGCACCTGCCAACTCTGGGGTCGGCCTTGGCGTCGGTGGCCACCTGGGCGGCCAAGGAGGGATGGAGCTTTCGACCGAGAAACCCGAGCACGTCCTCGGAGGACGGTTTGAGGGCGGCGTGACGGACGAGGTCGGGCCACACTTCGAGGAGGGCGGGGCGGCTCTTGAACATCACGTCGGTGGCAATCTCGGCCTGGTCGAGTATGCTCCTCGGTCTATCCGCATGGTGCCGAACTGCAACGGTCACATTTCGAAGCGAAGGCGCAGACACTCAGCGCCCGTAGACCTCCTGACGGTGGGCCACCCGAAGTACGAGAACAAGGAGCTCCCCGTCGTGGATCTCGTAGATCACGCGGTAGTCGCCGGTGCGTACCCGCCACTCTCCCGCTCCGCCAACGAGACGACTAGCAGCCGGCGGTCGAGGATTTTCGGCCAGCAATTCGATCGCTGCTTGGATCCGGCGCCTGACGTCCGGGCCGAACTTACGGAGCTGGCGTGCGGCAGCCGGTGATAGCGAGACCGAATAGCTCACTCCAGGCCGAGGTCCGCCTTGACCTCGTCCCAGGGGATGGGTTGCTCCCCGGTTGCCTTCATCTCGGCACGCGCCGCCTCCGCCGCTCTGATGTCGGCCATATCCTCAGCGAGCTCGAGGATGCTCTCAAGGTCGTCGGCGTCGATTACTGCAGCGACTCGACGACCACGTCGGGTCAGGTAGACCGGCTCGTGTTCGGTATGCGCATGATCAATGATCGCCGCAAGCCGCTTACGTGCCTCCGTGATATTGAGTGGCTCGATGATACTCATGTACATATGGTACAGACGTGAGCGCAGATGTACATAACTATCTCGGGTTGATCATCACTTCGCAACCGAGCGAGATGGCGCGGAAATGGCGCTGAACGATGGAAAACAGCGGTATTTGACGGTACGGAACGGTCGCTGGAAACTAGCGATAATCGGGCTTTGAGCAGGTATTTTAAGACAATTTGGCCGATCACCAGGGCCGGCGAATTTCGGCCCGGCTCTGTTCGGGACGCAGAGGCGAGGTCCCCGGTTCAAATCCGGGCAGCCCGACCACAAATCCCAGGTCAGGGCCTCAGGATTCTGGGGCGCCTGGCTCCCGTGGCCATTGGCGCGATATGGCCGCGGAGATTTTCTCCACATCTGGTCACAGCGCGATCACCGACGGATCCTCGTTGACAAGGTGTGTGATTTTGGGGAGCCGGAGCTTGGGAAGCACTTGGGCCCGACTCTCACCAGGGTGCCAAGCCTCCACTGTCGTCTTGCCGATCGTTGATGAAAACAGCCAGCCGTTGGTTGACCATGCGAGAGCCCTCGGACCAAAGTCGGGGTTGGTCCGCTGTTCTGAGCCAGCCAGCATCCTCGCGGCCCGAGCGTGAGCGCCGATCAAGAAGACCGCTTGAGGATAGGGCACGCGAGATGCGGCGCCGAGGTCAGCCGCGATGGCTATCGTGCCGCCATCTGGGGAGATCGCTACATCGCCAGTTGCCGTGACGCCCGAAGGAAGTCGCACCGTTCGCTCAGACCCCTCCGTTGCGTTGAGCACATGAATCGAGCAGCCGGTCCTGCAATACGGTGCGGCCACCTCCCAAACGACTGTGTTGCCACTGGCGCCCAGTACGTACGCATTTGCGAACACGTGGATCACTCGATCGGTGAGCGGGTTCCAGATTTCCTGTTGGTTGTTGTGATCGCCGTACGGAGGGAGTTGCGACAGCACTATGCCGGCATCTCCCGCGAGACCCGTGGGATACCACCCGTCAACTCCGGGTAGTGGCACGCTCGCTCCAATCTGGCGCCCAGAACCGTCGACCAAGTGAACGCTTCCCATCTGTGCTGCGTTGTAGTTCGTGCATCCGAGGATCGGTGCGCAGGGCTGTGTCCACACCCACGCTTCGTTGCTATTCGGACCTCTGAAGACTCCGTCCGATGGGCCCAAATCGACGGGCTTACTGTTCGTGTTCCGCGAATAGAGCCATGCGGTGTTGCCTCGGTTGAGCAAGAACGAGCCCCCGACGGTAACCATGGCCAGATCACGGCTCCCCCCGTACGGAGCTGGCAAGGCCAGCACCCGAGTGGCGCCGGAGTCCGCGTCGAGGATCCGAAGGTCGTTGAGGGCATAAACAAGCGTTGCTCCCGTACGGAGGTGCGGTGGCCAGCCCGGTTGCGCTGTTACCCCAGCTGATGAGGTGGGGGGACTCGAAGAGTGATGACGCGTGAATTCCGAAGCTGGTAAGAGCCAGAATGGCGGTCGTCCCCGTGGCGATCCACGCGGTGCGAAGGCGACGTCTCCGTCGGCGAGCCTCTTTGAAGAGGAGCTGAGCATTCTGGTCGTCCGCTGCCGTCGACGCTTCGAGCAACACAGTCACCGGCGGATCCTCGTCATCGATGCCCCTCGATAATCCGAACGCCCGGACCGGCTTCCCCTTCGGCGATCGCCCGGCGGATCGCTGCCGCGACTTGATCGTGCGGCGGGGTGCGCTCGTTTCGGTCCACTTGGACGGTCAACATGGTCCTAGTAATAGTAGATCTATTGCCGATCGAAGTCTACTCATCGCCAGGACCGGCGAGTTTCGGCCAGGGCGCCAGGCCTGATCCCATTTGGCGGCTCGGCGGGGTCGACGTCGATGTGCATCCGGGATTTCGTAGTGTTCTTGCGTCTGGGAGGAATCGAAATGACCAAGTCTTCGTGGGTATCCGCTGTCGTCCGAGTCGAAAAGCCGTGGGGACACGAAGAACATTTCGCGCTCGTTGACGGTCTCTACTGCGGGAAAGCGCTCTACGTCAACGCGGGTCATGCGCTCTCGCTTCAGTATCACGAGCAGAAAGAGGAGACCGTCGCAGTGCAGTCGGGCCGACTCCTTTTCGAGGTGGGTGATCCCGATACCCCGCTGGAGTCATTCGAGCTGCTCCCAGGTGAGGCGGTCCATCTCCGCCCTGGTACGCGGCATCGCATGACCGCCCTGGAGGATACGGTCATTCTGGAGGCGAGCACTACCCAGCTCGATGACGTCGTGCGACTCGAAGATCGTTACGACCGCGTGTAGGAGAAGTCCGCGTGTAACGCAGTCCTTTCAACCCTTGGTCAGGTCGAGGCTCGCAATGAGCTTCTTCGACGCGACCCCGCGGAATGCTTCTTCACACAGAGCCTCAATCTCCTTCCAATCGATCCTTCCGTCGAGACGGACGCCGAGCCACCCTCGGCCGCCGACATACGGGGGGCGGAAGTACCGGTCGGGCTCAGTCGTGACGAGCTCGCTCTGGGCACCCGGCGCTGCGGCACACCACAGGTGAGGGAAGGCGTGGTCGTGATGGCCGTGGGTCCACAGGATCAAGAACTGGCGCCCTGCGAAAAAGGCGGGGGCACCATGGCTCAGCTTCTCCGTCACACCGGGTAGATCCATGCAGATCTTCCGGATGCGCTCTTCAGGGCCGGGCCGGGACATCGCCTCGACGATAGATGACGATCTCGCCACCTCGGCAACCTGCAATAGGGACGAGGGGACGACTCTTGGCGGGAGCCAGTCACTACTGTGAGAGCAGATGGTCAGCTGGCGCTCGTCCAAGACCCGCCGGGGCCCCGCGCATGCGCGTCAACGCGGTTCGGGTGCCTCCGCTGGGAAAACCGGTCGCGCCCGGCGCTGGCTCATACCGCTCGGCCTGGCCTTCCTGGTCGCTCTCGTCGGCGTCGCCGCGGGTCTCCAGTGGACGCGACGCATTCCCGCCCCGGTGTTCCGCCCCGTCGTCACGACATCGGTACACATTCCCGGCCCGTCCCCCTCCCTCCCCTGGCCGACCACGGGTTCCGCCGCGCTCACGATGGAGGGCGTAGGGAGCCTGGGGCAGGTGGGCAGCACCCAGCCCGTGCCCATCGCGAGCCTCACCAAGGTGATGACCGCCTACGTCGTCCTGAATGACCACCCGCTCGAGCCCGGGGCGACCGGACCCGCAATCCCGGTGACGGCAGACACCATCGCCGCCTATCAGGCCGGACTGGCTACCCAACAATCCGTGGTCGACGTTGCGGCCGGGGAAAGCCTCACCGAGTTGGAGGCGTTGGAAGGTCTCCTCATTCCCTCGGGCAATGACCTCGCCACCCTCCTGGCCGAGTGGGATGCCGGAAGCACAACCGCGTTCATCGCCAAAATGAACAGCACCGCACAGAGCCTCGGCCTGACCTCGACCCATTTCGTCGATGTCAGCGGTCTGGACTCCGGGTCGACGAGCAACGCAGCCGATCTCGTGAAACTGGGCGAAGCGGCCATGAGTGATGCGACGTTCTCGCAGATCGTGTCCATGGGCGAGGTCACCCTTCCCGTCGCCGGACTGCTCTACAACTTCGACTACGACATCGGCCACGACGGGATCGTCGGTATCAAGACGGGCACCGATGCGGCCGCGGGCGGGTGCTTCCTCTTCGAAGCACAGCAAACGATCGATTCCAAGAAGGTGACCGTCGTCGGCGCGGTGCTCGGACAGCGGACGTCCAGTCCGATCACCGCCGTGTTGAGCTCAGCCGAAGCCCTGGCGACGGCGGCGTTCGCCGCCATGACCACGGTTCCCGTGGTGGCGCCCGACCAACTGGACGGCCGGATCGTGGCGGCATGGGGCGCCACCGCGGGCGTGAAGGCGCCGCAGTCGCCGACGATAGTGGGGTGGCCCGGCCTCACCCTGTCCGCACAGCTGCACGTGGGACGTGTGCCGTCGGTCGTGACGCGGGGTACCCGCATCGGTGTGATCGACGTGGATCTGGATGGTCGCCACATCGACGTCGTCCTGCGCTCATCCGGATCGCTCTCACGCCCTTCGGCACTCTGGCGCCTGACACGTGCATAAGCGGGGCCTGGCGCTGATGATCTCGCTGTCCTTGGCGCTGGCGGCCTCCGCGGGCATCGGCGGCGGGGATGGCTGGGGCCGCATCACGGTCACGCCAGCCCGCGGTCGGAGGCGATTGCGAGCCGAGCGCCCTGCCGAACGTCACGGTGGACCACCCACTCCACCAGCTCTTCTCACATCAGTTCGGCCCGGGTTGGGTGGCCGGAGACGCCACCTACTCGACGGCTCTGCCGGGTGGTCAGGAAGCATTCGTATTCTCCGACACGGTGATCGGGCGCGCCACCGCCAACGGCTCGGCCAGCCTCAAGGGCCTGGCCCACAACAGCGAGCTCGTCGGACCATTGGCCCACCTCAGGAGTATCTATGGGGGAACCTTGCGGACACCCCGTCCCTTGATCCCGGACCCTCGGGGCCCCCGGGACCAATGGCAGGTGGCGTCCACCTACATCGAGAACGGCAGAGCAGTTGGTGTTCGTGAACGAATTCGTGCCCCAGCCCGGACCGTTCCGGCGATTCACCGGTCGTTCCGCCATCGCCGTGCTCTCTCTGACCCACGACGGCACGCCAAGGTTTCAATCCACCACTCACCTTGCCGGCGGTTCGCTCGACCAGTGGGGAAACGCAGTGCTGCGGGGTACCTCGTTCACCTACGTCTACGGGTCGGTCAGTGACACGACAACCGGCAGGATCTACGGCATGAAAGTGGCCCGCGTCCCACGCGGACGATCTCTGGACCTCGGCGCGTGGCGGTACTGGAACGGTTCGAGGTGGGTCGCCGGAGAGTCGCGTGCGGCAACGGTCCGCACCCACAGCGAGCTCACAGGGGTGATGGCCCAGGAGGGCCACGCCGGCTACGAGGCCGTGTCGATCCCGGGGGGCGTGCTCACCGATCTGACCGTAGACCTCTCCTACTCCTGCTCTCCCCAAGGCCCGTGGAGTAGACCCGATCGCCGTTTACTCCATCCCACAGATCAAACAGCTTCACAGCGAGATCGCCTATATCCCGACATTTCACCCCGAGCTCTCCGGCAGTTCCGGCATCGTCGTCTCCTTCAACTTGAACACACTCGATGGCCTGTCCCCCTTGAAGGAGGACATCCACGCCTACCAACCGCAGTTCCTCCGTCTCGTGACCTCTCCCTCGCTGCGGTCCCCATTTCACACCGACCCCGGTCGCACAGATCGATCACTCCTGACGGCGGGCCCGATCGGGTGGGGCCATCCGTCGGCGGTGCGGTAAACATGCTCGGGTGCGAGTCGACCCCGATCTCAGCGGCTCAGAACGCGCACTGCTCTGCCAGTACCTCGACAACCAGCGGGCGACGATGTTGCAGAAGGCCGAGGGCCTCAGCACGGAGCAACTGGCCCGGACACATCCGCCGTCGGGACTGACCCTCGGTGGCCTGCTCTACCACCTGGCGTTGGTCGAAGAGACATGGATGGAGGTGCGCTTTCTCGGACGACCGGCGCGGCTGCCGTGGGTCGGGGTGGACTGGGACGTCGACCCCAACTGGGAGTTCCGCACCGCGGCCGCACTACAACCCGAAGAGCTGCGGCAGCGCTACAGCGACGCCTGCGATCGGAGTCGCCGGGTCGTCTCGGCGACAACGAGCCTCGACGAACTCTCGGCAGAAGGCCGGGCCGACGGGCGCCACTTCTCGCTCCGATGGGTCCTGCTGCACCTCATTGAGGAAACGGCGCGCCACGCCGGCCACGCGGATCTGCTTCGTGAGGCTCTCGACGGAACGGTCGGCGAATAGCAGAGCGGTCGGCGAATAGCAGGGTCCTACCGCGCCCCCTTGAGCGCATCGACCATCTGGACATCGATCGGCCTCGGTGCTGACGCACCGTACGGTCGCAGGTGCTCTCGACGGCGCTTACTCATGGAGGACTGAAATTGATACCGTTGGAGTATATTTATAGTTAGTGTAATCTAGAGTGATGCACCCCGGTGGGACGACATCCGGCAGGCCCCCCGCTCCGGACTCCCATGAACGCGCAGGAGCGTCCTCGGGCTGGCCAGCGTGTTCTTCGCCGGCTTGCTGGCGGGCGAGGAGTCGGCCATCCGCTGCGGTGTCCGGGGTCCTCTCGCCAGCCTTCCCGACGGGCCCCACATCCTGATGCGGCAGGCGCTCATCCGGTCACTGCGCGTTCTGGTGCCCGTGCTCTATCTGCTGACGCTCGCTGACGACCTTGGCCACCACATGCATCGACGGCGCCCGGTACCTTCCGCTCCGGGGCGCCGGAGTGGCCGCACTCGTCGTGTGGATGGCCCTCACCATCGGGGGCACGGTGCCCATCAATGCGGCGGCGATCGAGTGGGACGCCGACGCCCCTCCGGCCGACTGGCGGACGCAAGTCGACCACTGGGAGCGCCTCAACACGCTCCGCACCACGGCTGCAGTGGTGGCGTTCGCGCTGCTTCTCACGAGCCTCTGCCTGACGGCAATGGCGGCCCGGTAGTCCTCCCGCGCCGCGCTAACGCCGGCCCCAGGTAGCGGCGGTCTGGTGACCCATGTCCTCCGCCAACCGGGCCAGCTGTCGGGTCATCTCTTCGGGGGCCGCGTGGCCCCACTTCCCATGGCCGGGAAGGACCCAGGAAAACCGCGCCACCCCGGCCAGGCGGCTCATCGACTCGGTGAGGGCCTTCCACGAGTACCAGGTAGCCGACCCGAACACGTCGAGTCCTTCTCTCTGTTCATTCCAGGCCAGCGAGTCGCCGGTGAAGAGGTGACCCCGGTCATCTTCGAAGACCACGCTGCCACGGGTGTGGCCGGGCACCGGAATGGCCCGCACGCCCGGGGCCACGGCCACCATCTCGTTGCCACGCAGGATGTCCGTGGCGTAGGGAGCGGCATCCGCATCCGCCTCATGGATCCAGACCCGAGCACCGAACCGGCTGGCGTAACGGTCGGCATCGGCCACGTCATCTCGATGGCTGAGCAACACGTGCGCCACTCCTCCGAGCTCGACGACGCGGTCAACCAGCCGGCGGGTGTAGCGCGGCGAGTCCACCAGCAGATTTCCCTCCTCTCGCACGACCAGATAGCTGTGGGCGCCGAAGGAGGATGCGTCGTTGTAGCCGCAGAGGTAGACGTCATCGGTGAGGCGCCACGGGAACACTCCCGTCGGCGGATGGCGTCGGGACCGGGTGCCGATCGACTGGGTCGGGCACGCCAGGGCGGCCCGCCATATGGCAGCCTCGTCGTCCGCGCTCTGTGGTTGGCGGATGACTACCGACAGCCCTCGCTCGTCGGCCGCGATCAGTCCAGGGGCGTAGTGGCGGGCCACGTCGCAGGCGATGCAGCGAGTATCGGCGTACCAGTCCCCGGGCACGCCGTCCGGGTGCCGCTCATCGAGACGGGCCACCATCCGAATATACCCAGACGATCGAGCTGCCTCACTGGGGCGGTCCGCGACAGTCCTGAGAGAGATGACACAGATTTGTGTGATTTCAGGAAGTTATGTAGTATGGACTGACGTGCCAAGTGACGAGGAGATCACCTTTGCCGACCACACCGGCCGGTTCTATGCCCGCCGCTACGGGATGGCCCCCATGGTGGGCCGCCTCCTGGGATACCTGGCGGTCTGCGATCCGCGGGAGCAGAGCATCACCGAGTTGGCTGACGCCCTCCTCGCCAGCCGGAGCGCCATCGCCGGCGCGGTCAACACGCTGGAAACGCTCGGACTGATCCGGCGATCCCGGGCCGCTGGCGAGCGGATGGACCGGGTGCGCATCGACATGTCGTCGCCTCATGCCACGGGCTTCGACATGTCCGAGTACCGGGAGCAGGGCGATCTGGCCCGGGAAGGGCTGCGCATGCTGGCCGACGCCCCACCCGAACGGCGAGCGATCTTGGTGGAGTGGGCAGCGTTCGCCGATTTCCTGGTGGAGCGCCTTCCCCTGCTGGAGCAGGAGTGGAAGGAGCGCCGGGAGGCGCTGCGGGCCGCCGACGAACCTCTTAGAGGTCCCGGGTCCCGATGGAGAAGGAGCAGCGCGATGACAGGCATCAGCCCGCCGGGGATCGTGGCCAACGACGTGTGCAAGACGTTCGGCAGCCATCTCGTACTCGACAAGGTGAACCTGACCGCGGACGAGGGCTCGATCCTCGCGTTGCTGGGCCCGAACGGGGCCGGCAAGACCACAATGGTCCGCATTCTTTCGACCCTGATTGCGGCCGATTCGGGCATCATGCAGATCGCCGGTCACGACGTGGCCACCGACCCGGACGGGGTGCGGGCGCACATCGGGGTCACCGGACAGTTCTCGGCCGTGGACAACCTGCTCACCGGGGCCGAGAATCTGCGCCTGATGGCCGATCTTCGCCACCTCGGCCGCGAGGCTGGACGACGGCGGGTCGCTGAATTGCTGCAGCAGTTCGACCTCACCGACGCCGCCGACAAGCTGCTGTCGACCTACTCGGGCGGGATGCGACGGCGACTCGATCTCGCCATGACCCTCGTCGGTGAGCCCCGGGTCATCTTCCTGGACGAGCCCACCACCGGCCTGGACCCACGCAGCCGCCTCACCATGTGGGAGATCGTCCGCCAGCTCGCCTCGGCCGGGGTGACCATCCTGCTCACCACCCAGTATCTCGACGAGGCGGACCAGCTCGCCGATCGGATCGCAGTGCTCGACCAGGGCCGGATCGTGGCGCAGGGCTCCCCGACCGAGTTGAAGGGCCGCATGCCTGGTGGACACGTACGACTCCACTTCGCCGGCCCCGACCTGTGGCGGGCGGCGGCGGAACTACTCCCGGCCGCGGCTGCCGACCAGGACCAGCTGGTCCTCCAGGTCCCCGACGACGGCACGGTGGACTCTCTCCGCCACTTGCTCGACGAGTTGCACGCGGCCCGTATCGCCGTCGAGCGGCTGTCGATCCACACCCCGGACCTCGACGACGTCTTCTTCGCCGTCACCGGCAGTCACGTCACCGACCAGTCCGAGGAGCTCGACCGCCGACCCACGCTGCAAGGAGCGCGACCGATGACCGAGACTCGCCTACACGCTCAGCGACTCGCGGGTGATGTTGCGACGCAACCTCAAGCACCAGCTGCGGTACCCCTCCATGACCGTGATGCTGGTCGGAATGCCGATCGTGCTGCTGCTGTTGTTCGTCTACGTCTTCGGCGGTCAGCTCGGCGCCGGCCTCGGTGCGCACCTGGGACGACACGCCTACCTGGACTACGTGGTCCCCGGGCTGCTGCTGATCACCCTGGCCTCAGCCGTACAAGGCACCTCGATCATGGTCGCCATGGACATGACCGGCGGCATCATCGACCGGTTCCGCACGATGGCCATCGCCCGCGCCTCGGTCCTCACCGGGCACGTGCTCGGAAGCTTGATCCAGATCCTCGCCGGCTTCGGCATCCTCATCGGCGTCGCCTTCGGCCTCGGATTCCACTCCAGCGCCGGAGTCCTCCAGTGGCTCGCCGCCCTCGGGATCCTGGTCCTGTTCGCGTTCGCCCTGATCTGGCTGGCCGTCGCACTCGGGCTGGCCGCCAAGAGCGTCGAGTCCGCCAGTAACAGCCCGATGATCCTGTTGCTGCTGCTCTTCTTGAGCAGCGGGTTCGTGGCCACGGCCACGATGCCGGCAGGGTTACGGCAGTTCGCCGAGTACCAGCCCTTCACTCCCGTCGCCGACACCGTCCGCGGGCTGCTCTCGGGCGCCGCCGTCGGTTCCCACGCCATCGTCGCCGTCGCCTGGAGCGTCGGTCTCACCGTGGTGGCCTACCTGTGGGCCATCCGCCTCTACAACCGGCGGGGAGCAACCGAGCCGAATTGAACGGCGCGACGTGCGTCCGCCGGGCCGCTCATCCTTGGTCCGGGATCGGGGGAGGGTAGGCGGCAGTGAACAGTGCCATCAGCCTGGGGAGCACCGGTGTGAACCGGCCCTCGCCCCAGGCCAGATCGGGCTCGTTGGCCATGGCCTGGGACACCACCCCCGCGATGAGCGTCGAGACGAGGTAGATCGCTTCGTCGGAATCGGCCCCGGGACCGACCTCTCCCCTGGCTACCGCGTTGGCCAGCTGGACCCGCTGGATCGCCACCATCTCAATGGACGGCGCGAAGGCCGCCGGCGACGGTTCGAACTTGGGCACCGGGCGCCAGAACAGCAACTGGCCCAGAGCGCCGTGGGCCAGCAGCCAGCGTCCGCTCGCCTCCAGGCCGGCGGTGATTGCGGCCATCCCGGGTTCGGCGGCGTCGATGGCCTGGCGCATCACCTCCAGGTTCTCGATCTGGCCCCGGCGGAACAGTTCGTCGTAGACGGCCATCAGCGAGGGGAAGTACTTGTAGATCGACGGCGGCTGGACGCCCAGGCGGCGGGCAACCTCGGCCAGGCTGAGTCCGTTCACCCCTTCTTCGGCCATGACCTCCTGGGCGATCGTCAGGATCTCCTCGATGGTCTCCTGGTGCCGCCGGGCCCGCCGGTCGGGCAAGGTAGTTGCAGTGTTCGCTCGCTTCACCCGTGTACTCATGTTATGGCGAGTATAGCATAAACACCGCTTGACAGCTTAAGTTATAGCTATTAGCCTAAGCTGTCATCAACCGAGAGAGGGAGACCCGCATGGCACCCGAGAAGCAGGAGAGTCGGTGGTGGCTCACGAAGGGGAGCGAGACCATCGTCATCGACTCCACCCCCCACGCCGTGTACGAACTGGTGGCCGACTTGCCCCGCATGGGCGAGTGGAGCCCCGAGTGCGTGAAGGTCGAGTGGCAGGCAGGGGCAACCGGCCCGGCTGTCGGGGCCACGTTCATCGGCCACAACCGCACCGGCCCGGGCAAGCGCATCAAGTGGTCGCGCCACGGCCGGGTCGTGTCGGCCGAGCCGGGCGAGGAGTTCGCCTTCGCCACTGAGGAGGGCGGCCGGGAGTCGACCAAGTGGACGTACCGGTTCGAGCTGGTCGATGGCGGCACCCGGGTCACCGAGACCTACGACGTCAACTGGTTGCCGGCGTGGGCCCGCATCGTCGACGGCCCGCTCAACCGGCGCGGAGAGTTGCACCGTCACATGCGCCACACCCTCGAACAGCTGAAGAGGGCGGCCGAGCCCGCCGGGCACCCATCCATCTCGACCCACAAAGAGGGGCGGCGATGATCACCACCTACCGGGCCGCGCCCGACATCGACGTCATCACGTCGGCCATCCCGATCCCGGGCATGGGGCTCATCCCCGTCAACGCCTTCGTCCTGCACGGCCCCGAGCCGATCCTGGTGGACACCGGCACCGTGATCGAACGAGACGAGTTCATGGCCGCGTTGCGATCGGTCATCGACCCGGCCGCCATCAGGTGGATCTGGCTGACCCACACCGACTTCGATCACATCGGGTCCCTGGGCACACTCCTGGAGGAGAATTCCGAGCTCCGCGTCGTCACCTCCTTCCTCGGCGTCGGCATCATGGGGCTGTTCTCCCCCCTGCCCATGGACAGGGTCTACCTCATCAACCCCGGCCAACAATTGACGCTGACCGAGCGCACCCTCACCGCTATAAAGCCACCGGCCTTCGACAACCCCATCACCGTCGGATTCTTCGACGACCGATCACGGGCACTCTTCAGCTCCGACTGCTTCGGCGCGGTCCTCGACGCCGTGCCCGAGAACGCCGCCGATCTCTCCAATGAGGAGCTGCACCGGGCCCAGGTGTTCTGGGCCACGGTGGACTCGCCGTGGCTGCACCGGGTCGACCCCGATACCCTGGCCCGCGAACTCGACGCGCTTCGACGCATCGAGCCTTCCCTCGTGCTCTCGAGTCACCTGCCGGCCGCACCGGGCTTCATGACCGACCGGCTGCTCGGCTCCCTCGGAGCGGTACCCTCGGCCGACCCGTTCGTCGGGCCGGACCAGGTCGCCCTCGAGGAGCTGCTGGCCGGGATGGGCGGCGTGGCGCCCCTATGACGACCTGCAGGTAGGCGCCCGTCAATCAGGCGCCGTCACCCCGTCCCGCAACACCCGCCGGAGAATCTTCCCCGAGGCCGACTTGGGGATTTCCTCGACGAACGTCACCTTGCGGAGCTGTTTGTAGTGTGCGACCTGCCCGGCCACGAACGACGCGATCGCCTCTTCGCTGACGGAGTGACCCGCCTTGACCACAACGAAGGCGACCGGGATCTCGCCGGCCTCGTCGTCAGGAAGGCCGACGACTGCGGCATCTGCGACCGCCGGGTGCGTGAGCAGGATGGCTTCGAGCTCTGCCGGCGGCACCTGGAACCCCTTGTACTTGATCAATTCCTTCAGGCGATCCACGACGAAGAGATGCCCGTCCTCGTCGATGTGGCCAATGTCGCCGGTGTGGAGCCACCCGTCGGCGTCGATCGTCGAGGCGGTCGCCGATGGATTGTTGAGGTAGCCCCGCATGACCTGTGGGCCCCGTACCCAGACTTCTCCGTCCTCGTCGAGGCCGAGGGGCCCACCGCCACCGGGGTCGACGATCATCGTCTCAGTGTTCGGAGCAGCCACACCAACCGAGCCGGGCTTCCATCGGCCGGGCGGGGTGAGGTGCGACACGGGAGACAGCTCCGTCATTCCGTAGCCTTGGACCACTTCGCAACCAAGCCGCGTCGCGGCCTCGAGGGCCAGTTCGGCCGACAGCGGTGCGGCACCTGAGTTGATCGAGGTCAGCGCGGACAGGTCGTACTCATCCACGAGGGGATGCCGGGCCAGCGCCAGGACCATGGGCGGTACGACGAAGGCCCGGGTGGCGCCATAGTCCTGGTGCAACTGCAAGAACTGCGCCAGGTCGAAGCGCGGCATCGTGACGATCGTGGCCCCGAGCGACAACCCGAGGTTCATGAGGACCTGCATGCCGTAGATGTGGAAGAACGGGAGGACCGTGATCACCGTGTCGGATTCATTCACCTCGACCGGCGCCGCGGTCTGGACGAGGTTCGAAACCAGGTTGCGATGCGTGAGCATCACACCCTTGGCCAGCCCCGTCGTGCCCGACGAATATGGCAGGGCCGCGACCTCGTCCAGATCGACCGGCACCTGATCGGCCAAGGGTTCGCCCATCAGGTCGGCCAGGCTGGGCAGGCCGGGCGGGCCGTCGCCGATCACGGCGATGGTCTCGACGGCGGTCCCGACCGCTCCTTCGTTCGCCACGTCGAGAAACAGCGAGGTCGTAAAGAAGATCGTCGCCCCGGAGTCGACGAGCTGATGGTGAACCTCGTGGGCAGTGTAGGTCGGGTTGATGGTCGTCACCGCGCCGCCGGCGTACGCCGCGGCATGGAAGACGGTGGCGTATTCAGGCAAGTTGGGTGCCATGATCGCCAACACCCGCCCAGGGCGGAACCCCGAGGAGGCCAACCCGCCGGCCAACCGTCGGATGGAGTCGAGCAGCGCTCCATAGTTGACGGTACGGCCGGTCGGGCCCTCTATGACGGCCGGTTTGTCCGACCGCCGGGCGGCATCGGCGAAGACGAACTCCGTCAACGTCTGTTCCGGAATCGGCTCGTCCGGATAGGGGCTTCTGTGAATCATGGCGCTCCTGGCTCCTCTCGACTCCGCACGGCTACATCTTCAGCGAGCGGCCAACCGATCCGACGGTGGTCTTGCGCGGACGCCGTCCATGCAGTTCTCGAGGCGTCGCGGAGGGGGTCAATATGTCCCTCCACCGGGTGGTGAGAATCGCGGGGGCGAGCGAGCCGGGAACGCCTTCGTGACACGTGTCCGGAGTCAGCCTCCCGGCGGTCGGTACTCTCCGCCGATCTTCACCGCCGCGTCGACTTCCTCGGGCGTCAACAGCACCGTGGTCTTGATGTCCACCGTGCCGCTGGCGGCGACGAGAAGAGCCACTCCGGCCGCGGTCGTGTTGTCCGGCAAGTCGAGGACCGTGACGACGTCAGAGTCTCCGAACGCGAAATAGAAGGCCTCGAGACTCCCACCGACGCTGGCGCACGCCCGAGCGATCGCCTCCCGCCGGGCCGACCCGCCCTCCCTTCGAAGGCCCTGCACACCATCTCCGGTATAGGAAGCCTGGACGAGGTATTTCGGCATGTACCCACCCCCTTGGTCGAGTTCGGCGAGTCTCGCACGCATCAGGATGCGGGGCAACCGGGGTTTCCCCGAAGGTGGGGGATCGCAGTGCTTTCGCGCCATTGCTCCGTCTGCCAGGTGCCGATACGGCGGCGTAAGTGCACCGTCTTCTCTAGGGCGCCATGACGTTGCTCTAGGGCGTGGCATTGCGCAGTCGTGGGATGAGTCGCTTCGCGTCCCGCTCGGTTTCGAGGACGGACTTCAGAGCCGAGACGGTCGCCGCATCCTCATGAGCCAGGTTGTGTCTCTCCTCGGGGTCCACCGTCAGGTTGTGGAGCTCCCATTGGGGTTCGGCCGCCGCAGGCAAGAACGGGTTGGGCGCAATACCCTGGGCTTGGTACCAGTCGTCGAGGCGTTCGTAGTAGTGGTTCAACTTCCACAACTCCTGCGCACCCTCGGCGCCTGTCGGCAGCGTTGTGACCACCGACTCGATAAAGACCGGCGGGGAGACCGATTCGAACGGCGCCCCGTTGAGGATGTTCACCTGGGTCACGCCCCGGGTGACATCGTCTTCGGTCATGAAGTAGATCGGCGACTCCATCGTGGCCGTCGTCGCCGTGCCCCGAACGATCCCGCTCAGGTCACGACCCGGCAAAGGATGGGTCTCGTCGTGGCGAACGGCCACCGCCTCGGCGGCCTGCTCGACGTCGATCCCGGCCAGGCCGAGCAGAGTGGGGATCAGGTCCACGTGGCTGGTGGGGATGTCCACGTCACCTCCCGGGGCGATGCCAGGGCCGGCGATCAGCAGTGGCACCCGCGTGGCCTCGTCGAAGGCGTTGCACCACTTTTGAATCAGGCCACCGTGTGCTCCCAAGAGGTCGCCGTGATCCGAGGTGAAGACGACGATCGTGTCCTCGGCCATGCCACTTCGTTCGAGCGATTCGAGGATCCTGGCAATGGCCCGGTCAACCAGCTTGAGGAGGTAGTAGTACAGCCGTCGGTAGCCGAGGTCGGCGGCCGTCTCGAAGATCATCTGGGGCCAGACTGCCTTGAAGGCTTCCTGGCAGGCTGGGCGGCCGGCAAACGAGTCGGACTGCGATGGCGCTTCGGGGATCTCGGGAATCGTGTCGTCGGGTGGCCCGAACTGGAGGAGCTGCTCCCACCCGAACCCCGAGAAGGCAATATCGTGGGGGTTGACGAAAGAAGCCACGCTCAACCAGGGTCCATCGCCGCGAGCGGATGCCAGCTCGTCGAACAGCTCCACCACCTGCTCGGCAAAGACCCCGTCACGAACCGTCCCGCAGTCCGATTTGGCGGCACCGTGGGGCTCACGGCCAATCCACCCCGAGAATCCGAAAGGGTCGAGTCGGTCGGCGCCTCGATACGCCGCCACGGCGTCGGGAATCGCTTTGCCCTCGTCGTCAGAGGCCTTGAGGCCTTCGTGAGTGCCCGGGATCATCAGGTCGGCGAAGGAGATGTGCCACTTTCCCCGGTAGTGCGTCTGGTACCCGCCAGCTCGGAACCAATCGCCGAGCGTCGGCACCGAGTCGGGGTCGAGCCAGTGCATGCCCGGATCTGAGTTCTGTTTGGCCGTGCCGTCGGTCGACGTCACCCCATGAAGGGATGGGTACTGGCCGGTGAAGAGAGTCGCCCGGCTTGGCGTGCAGGCTGTCGATCCGGCGTAGTGCCGGTGGAACTCGAGGCCACGTGATCGGATTGACTCTCGGGCTCCGAGTTGCGAGTTGCGGAAGGCCTTGACGCTCTCGACCTCGTAGGGGGGCGCATAACGCTCCTCGTCGGTCATGATCAGCAAAATGTTCGGGCGGTCCATGGGCCAACCCTAGTTACCCTCCGACCGGGACCACCGGCGACACCGAGCCCGGCTCGGCGTGCCCAGGCCAACGGAACAGCCGCACGAGCAGGCGTCACTGCCTCTTCAGATCGGGGAGCCTCTGAGGCGGGACACCACCGCGGCTCGACCACGGGAAACAGCACGGGTGTCGTTGTGGAGGATGGCGATGATGTCGGTCCCGGCAAGGATCACTCCGAGTTCGAAGGCGAGCTGTGCGGGCTCGTCGGCGGGGGTCAGCTCGCCCTTGTCGGCGGCCGCGTGGGCCTCTTGAAGGAGGAGGTCGCGCCATTGCTGCTGCACACGGGCGACTTCGTCGTGCAGGCGTCCGGGCTGCGCTCCCACCTCGGCTGATGCGGCGACGAAGAAGCACCCTCCTGGGAAGACACGCCGTTCGACATAGGACAGGTACCCCTCACAGAGCGCGAGGAGCCGCTCACGACCCGGCGAGGTCGCAGCGAGCGCCGGTCCGACGACCTCGGCGATGAAGTTCTCCCGTGCCGCGTTGATGGTGGCCAGCTGCAGCTCCTCTTTCGAACCGAAGAGCGCGTGAACGCTGCTCTTCGCCACGCCGCTGGCCAGCGCCAGCCGGCCGATCGACAACCCCTCAAGCCCCTCGATGCTGGCGAGGCGCGCCGCATGCTCGACGATCCGGGCCCGCGCCCGGTCCCCCGGCGCTCGGGTTTGCTTGGCTGTTCGTCCCTGCTCGTCTGCCACCGGCTCTCCGTCCTCACGCCTCCCGTCCAGGGTAGACGGACGGTCGTCCACCGTGTATTGTACGACCGTCCGTCTAAGGAAGGTGACGATGACCCAGCAAACGACCACGGGCCACGACTGGCAAGAGGCCGGGGAGGCCTGGGGAGACCGGGCAACCGACTGGGCGTACCTGTGGGAGCCCTACGCCCGATCGGCCAACCGGGCGGTCTTCGACCAACTCGACCGTCGTCGATGGCACGCGGTTGCTGGACATCGCCTGCGGCTCAGGCTTCGCGGCGTACCTGGCGAGCGAGCGTGGCGCAGCCGTCTCGGGCATCGACGCCTCCGAGGGCCTCGTGACCATCGCCCGCGCCCGGACGCCGAAGGGTGACTTCCGTGTGGGCGACATGTTCGCCCTACCGTTCCCCGACGCGTCCTTCGATGCGGCGACCAGCTTCAACGGGATCTGGAAGGGTGCGAGGCGGCCCTGCTCGAAGCGCGCCGGGTGCTGGCCCCGGGAGGTCGGATCGGCCTGACCTTCTGGGGCCAGTTCGAGCACCTCGGCCTCCTGCCGTACTTCGTCAAGGTGATCGAGCTCTCAGATGCCTCCCACGCCGCGGCCAACGTGGAACACGGCGACACACAGAACGTGATCGAGGACATGGTGACGGCCACCGGGTTCGAACGCCTCGAGCGAGGGACCGTCACCGTCGTCAACGAATGGCCCGACGTCGAGATCGCCGTCCGCGCGCTCGTCTCGGCCGGTCCCTCGGTCCCGGCCATACGGGCAGTCGGCCTCGACCGATTCTGCGACGCCATGCGCAGCGTCATCGGACCCATGCACGTTCCCGGAGTCGGGATCCGCATCACCTCCGAATTCGACTGGATCACTGCCCGCCCTCGATAGCCCCCGCTACAGAGCGAACCCCCCTCGGAGGAGAAGGGGTTTCGCGCACCTCACGGGGCCAACCCCACAGAGTGGAGGTGAAGGGACTCGAACCCTCGGCCTACGGCTTGCAAAGCCGCCGCTCTTCCAGCTGAGCTACACCCCCGAACCCCGCACAGCTCTCGGAATCGGAAACCGCGGGCAAAGCCGTACGGCGGACTCTCATGTTAGGACGTCGGAGCGACGACACTGGACCTACCCGGCGACGGCGTCCTGCTGGCGTCGGCCACAATGGCTGCCGTGAGGCGCACCATGAAGCGAGGGAGCCGCATCCGGATGGCGCTGGCAGCCGGGGCTGTGGGAATCATCGTGGCCGGCTGTGCCGCAACACCGAGCCCGCACACCGCAGCCCACAAGACGGCTCCGTTGCAATCGACCAGCCGGACCACCGATGCCGGCCAGACCCCCACAGCGGCCACCTCGGCGCCGACCACGACGACCACGCCCCCCGCGACGACCACGCCCACGACGAGCAGGCCCGCGCCCACCTCGCCCCCCACCACGACCACAGTCACCACGACGCCCGCCGCCCCCCCTGCCGCCCTGGGCGCTCCCGCGCCGGGATTCGTGGCCGGGCACGTCACGGCGGTCGGCGACTCGGTGATGCTCGATTACCAGACCCCCTTGGAGGCGGACATCCCGGGGGTCGACGTGGAGGCGGCCGTGAGCGAGCAATGGGCGGCCGGGGAACAGGAGCTCAGCCAACTCAAGGCCGAGGGTCGGCTGGGGGCCGAGGTGATAGTCGCCCTCAGCACGAACGGACCGATCTCCGCCACCGATTTCGCCAACATGATGAACGTGCTGTCAGGAGCCTCACGCGTCGTCTTCGTCAACATCCATGTGGACCGGCCGTGGCAGGACCCCAACAATGCCGTCTTGGCCCAGGGCGCAGCCAGCTACCCACGGGTGGTGATCGCCGACTGGGCCACGCTCGCCGCCAACAACCCGGAGTGGTTCGGTCCCGACGGGACCCATCTCGCCATCGACGGTACCGGGGCTCAGGCTCTCGCATCCCTGATCGCCACCACGTTGTCGAACGGCTGAACCGCCCCGCTATGGTGCGGCCCGATGGATGCCCGCACCTTTCTCGGCATGGAGCCGGCCGGCGACGACCTGCACTGGGTGATGCCGGTCGAACCCGGGCTCACCACTCCGGGAAATTTCCTCTTCGGCGGCTGCGCCCTCGGTGGCGCACTCGTTGCCCTCGAGGAGGCGTCGGGCCGCCCCACGGTCTGGGCGACGGCCCAGTACCTGTCCTATGCGCCCACCCACGCCCAAGTGGACTGGGAAGTGACACTGGCCGTCGTCGGTGGCCGGGTGACCCAGGGTCGGGCTGTCGGGAGGGTCGGGGATCGAGAGATCCTCACCGTCAACGCGGCGCTCGGCCGCCATCAGGGCGCCTTGAACGGGATCTGGGTAGAGCCGCCGGTCGTGCCGCCTCCCGAAGAGTGCCCGAACCGCTTCTTGCCGTCGATGTTCCGCAACACCATCTTCGACAAGGTCGATGTCCGCGTGGCGAAGGGTCTTCCATTCGACAAGATGAGCGGGGAGCCCGGAGATCCGGACTCCGCGCTGTGGGCACGCGTCCCGGGCCACCTCACCCCGTCGGCGGCCACCTTGGCCATTTTCGGCGACTACGTCACCGGGAGCGCGTCGCAGGCGCTGGGTCGGCGGTCCATGGGCCGCAGTCTCGACAACACGCTCCGGGTGGCGCAGCTCAAGCCCACCGAATGGGTGCTCTGCGACATCCGCATCCACGCGGTGATCAACGGCTACGCCCAGGGGGTGGCCTTCTTGTGGACGCAGGAGGGTGAATTCCTCGGCACGGCCAGCCAGTCATTCGTCGTCCGGCTGTGGGCGGGCGAAGACGTTCCGACGGAATGACCCTGTCGATCATCCGAGCGGCGCGTGGCTCCTGTTCGCCGGGCCGAGACACCGCGGAAATCCCATCGACCCGCCGGCGGGGTAGATTGTCGGACCCTGTACGGGGCTATAGCTCAGTCGGTTAGAGCGCAGCACTGATAATGCTGAGGTCGCAAGTTCGATTCTTGCTAGCCCCACTCATAAGTCCAGTTCAGACCGGCCAACTCCGTCAGCGGGCTCGTCCCGCCGACGGTCAGCGCGGACCGCTTCTGATCCAACGATCCCTGGCGAACCCGTTAAGTTCCTGACGTGATCGGCGAATACGTCGGATTGTTCGTATTCGTCGCAATCATGGGCGCCGGCATACCGGGCCCGGGGGACGCGGCCCTGATCGCCGCAGGCACCCTCGCCGGACAGGGAAAGCTCAGCGTGACCCTGGTGCTCATCGTCGCCGGCGCCGCCTGGATGGTGGGGTCGATCCTCGGCTACTGGATCGGGGCGAGGGGCGGCCGCAGGCTGCTCGACCATCCGGGCCGCCTCGAGGATCTGCGGCGGCGTACCTTGGGCAAAGGTGACCGTCTCTTCGGGCGCCACAACTTCTTGGCCTCGATGATCCTGCCGGCTTTCGTGTCCGGCATCTTTCACGTGCGGTACCGCATCTTCCTCGCCGGCGTCGCAGTGGCGGGAACCCTCTGGATCGGGGGTTACGTCCTTGTCTCGTACTTCCTCGGCCCCGACGCGGCAGACCTGATCCGCAAGATCGGACTCAAGGGGATCCTCGGCGTCGTGGTCATCGCCGCGGTCGGTTTGACGCTCCGCTGGGTGTGGCACGGCGTCAGGCTGCGACGAGCGCACGCTACGGCCGGCGCGTCCAGGTAGCGAAGTGCGGCAGACGCTGCCGGTCTTTGGCCGTGGGAGTGGGTCAGACCCCGGGGAGCTGATCCGGATTGGAGAGGCGCTCGGCGAGGTAGGCGAGTGCCAGAGGGTAACGCCAATCGATACCGGCGTGGCCGGCATCGAACAACTCGAATCGCACGTCGACCACACCGATGTCGGCCAACGCGTCCCTGAACGCAATCGCTCCGAGATCGAGGTACCACTCGTCTCGCGTACCCGCATCGATCCAGACGGCCCGGAGGCCGCGCAGTGCATCCGCGTGGTCATTGACCATGCGCACCGGATCCCACTCCAGCCACCGCTGCCAGACCTCATCGCGAAGGACACCGCTGTGCGGATCGAAGGGAAGTACGGGGGTGCCGTCGGGGTCGGCCGAAAAACAGGCCGAGATGCCCAGCATCATCAACAAGAGGTCGTCGTCCTTCTTGGTGAACGCCACTCGTCCCCGGAAGTCTTCCCACCACGACTGAATGGACCCATCCCACTCGCGTAAGGCTCTTGTCGCCTTGGCAAACTCCCCGATGTAACAGAACTCGTAGAGTGCGTCGCCCGCATGCGTGGCCAGGCCGCCAAAGAGATCGGGTCGCAGCATCGGGGTGATCATGGCCCCGAACCCTCCACTCGATTTACCCTGTATCCCCCGGTGCTCCGGCGCGGCAAGAGTCCGGTAGCGGCTGTCGACGAAGGGAACCACCTCTTCGCACAGATAGGTGTGGTAGCGGCCGGTCCCGGGAGAGTCTACGAACTGTGAACCGCCGTACGCGGTCCATGCATCGACCCAGACAACAATGCAGGGCGGCGCGCCACCGCTGGCGAAGAGGTGGTCCGCCGTCTCGGGAAACGGCTGCCGGTAGGCCGACCGGTTGTTCCACATGGCCAGGTGGCCCGTATAGCCCTGAATGATGTAGATCGAGGGCAAACCTCCATCCCCCTCCGCATCGTAACCAGGGGGGATATAGACCCAGAGTGGGCGCTCCGTCGGATCTCCCAGAGGATTGCCCTCAAGGGCCCTCGACACCACGACGTGCTCGTGCATCTGACCAGCCAGTGGTCCCCTCCAGGGCAATGTCACCATGCGCCTCCCTCGATGCGTCTTCTTTCGGACAGGGCGATTCTGACTCCCTTCGTGCCGTCGCGAGAGGCGACGGGCTAAAGCCGCGCCGGGCGCGCCGAAGCGAACTGACGATGGAGGTGGGCCACTCAGGGTAGATGCTCAGCACTGCGAGGGGAGGTGGTTGGTGAAGTAGTAATGGAGTGGGCCACCCCGGCTCTGGAAAGGTTCCGACCCTGGAAGCGACGGCGTCGTAACACGACGGCAACCAGGACCCCCCCGTCCGGTTACCGTCGGAACCAGCCCTTGTTCTGGGTCTTTAACCCTCAGAACATCCCCCCGGTGGGGCCGATCCGTCGCTTAACAGTAACGCATCCGTAACACGATTGCTAGTGGGTGGCGGAACTTCTTACCTGCTGTTTACACCTTCTCGCCGCCCGGTGCCCGAAGACAGCCGTCGGGCCGTTGGTGGCTGGGGTGGGGGCGGGATTGGTTCGAGCGGACCAGGAGACTTCTAGCCGGATCTGGCTACCAGCGCCTCGGCTCGCTGGCGGAGCACGGTGATGGCCCCTCCGGGCGACACGTCTTCGAGCGCCGTGAGCAGCTCGACCACGATGGCGCTCAGTTCGACGAACTCTTTGCTCGGCTCTTGGACCGTGATCGTCGAGAAAGGCAGGGCGAGATTGACGCGGTTGATGGGCGCAACGATGCCGGCTCCGAATCTCGACCACGGGGCAGCTTTTTCGTCGTTCGTCATTTCTCGGCCTCCATTCCGGCGAGGGAGAGAGTCTCCGTTCCTCGCGAGAGTTGCATGCGCCCCGAGAGGCATCAAGGGCTGGTCGACATCTCTTCCCTCAGAAATTGCTTGCACTCAGCTGCAGTGAAGTTCATACTGGCAACGGTTCATTGCACACAAGCGACACCCTGTTCGTCCTCGGCGAAACGTTGCGGCCGCTGCTCACCAACGCCATGGGGTCGGCTCTCGAGATCTTCGACACCAGTGGCCCCGTTGGCGCCGGTCCGCCCCCGCACTGTCACGCCTGGGAGGAGGTCTACGTGGTGTGGGAAGGCGAACTCGAGGTGACCGTCGATGGCGAGTCTCACGTGCTCAAGCCCGGTGGGGTGGCCCACGTGCCGTCCGGCTCGACGCACTCCTATCGCAACGTCACCGAGACCCACTTCCTGACCATCGTGACCAGGGGCGAGGCCGCTCAGTTCTTTGCACAGGTGTCGGACGAGGTCGAGATGAGCCCGCCCGACATCCCCGGCGTGGTGCAGGTGGCCGCCACCCACGGCATGCAATTCACGCTTTGACCGATCGCCGCCGTTACGACAGCCCGAAACGGGAGGCCCAGACGGCGGCGACGCGCGAGGCGATCCTCCAGGCCTTCTCCGATCAGTTGTCGCAACCCGATCGCGCCACGTTGTCACCCAGCGAGGCGGCCCGCCAAGCCGGGGTGTCGGTGCGGACGGTCCACATGCACTTCCCGACGGCCGATGATCAGATGATCGCCCTCGCCGAATGGTTCGACCGGCGCAAGTTCTACCCCGAGGGAATCCGCGTGGCCGATGGTCCCGACGACCTCGCCCGCTACTTCTCCGAAGTCCACCAGGTCGCGCTCATGTCACCGGTGGCCCGGGCCTTGGCCACCGCCACCAGCCCGATATGGCGAGAGGTCCGCGCTCGACGCCGAGCCGAGCGCCTCGAAGCCATCAGTAGGTCGACCGCCGCTATCGGAGCTCCCCACCGGGCGACAGAGGAAGCGACCGCCACCCTGCTCGCCATGTCGGGCGCCGAGTTCTCCTGGACCATGCATGACTACGGCCTGCCCACCGACCGGATCCCCGACGTCATCGCAGCAACCGTGCAGCTGATCGTCGACGACCTCAAAACCGCCGCATCCCACCGTCGCCCGCGCGCCGTCTAGATCTGATCGGTTGGCAGGCCGTCCCTCGACGCGGAAGCGTTCTGGCCCA
>CAWFTV010000014.1:0-588502 GCA_963818915.1 uncultured Acidimicrobiaceae bacterium
GCACCTGAGCACCGAGGTCTCGGTTCCTGGAAACTGCGCCTTCGGACCATCAAAAAGACGGTCACCGGCGAGGGGGGCGGGAAGGCCCAGGTGGCGGTCGAGCGGGTCACTACCGGGAGTGCCTCACACCAGTGCGTGCCTTTTATCTCGACCTGGCCCACTGGGCTGTCGAGGATCCGGGGCGTTGGGGCATTTGGGTGACCCCATGTCCCATCGGCGAGGAAGAGATCAACCGCAAGAAGTCCAAACGACGCCGCAAATCGCGTATGGCGCCCGCACCCGGGAGAGCCTGCCGGTCCTTCCCTCGTCGTCCGCATGTTCTCGATCGGCGAACCATAGCCGAGGCGCACCTGGAGGCGGGTCCGACGAGCCCTCCCCGGTGAGGCCCTCAGCGCACCAGGAACAGAGCTGGTCCGCTCCGTTGTCGACCCGCGCTCTGGTCTCGGCAAGCTCTGGGTGCACGACTCGGTCGAGGGCGCCGACCGCCTTGGCCTGGCACAGGATCATGCTTTTTGGCATGGGACGCTCTCAAAGTCTACACGCGCCGGCGTTCGGGTCGAAGAGTTACTCGAGATGAGTCACCACCGGTGGTGCAATACCGCCTGCCCAACACTGGCGAGGTGGTCCCTCTCCTCCAGATCGTTCCATCCAAGACTGACACCGAGCGCTTGTTGGTGGTGAGCCCCGAACTGGCCGAGGTACTGGGTGCCATCATCAGCCGAGTAAGCGACGAGTCGGGCACGATCCCTTCGGTCCCCTTCTACGACAGACACGAACGGGTCTGGCTCGCCCCGGCACCGATGTTGTTCCAATGGCGCGTCGGCACGGAAAACCGGGCCATCTCTCCCAGCGCCGTTCGCACGCTCCTCACCGAGGCTCTGGCACACACCGGCCTCACCGACGTGGACGGGACGCGCTTCGCTACACCCCGCACGACTTCCGCCGCATCATGATCACCGATGCCATCATGAACGGCTGTCCCCGCACATAGCCCAGGTCATCGCTGGTCACCATGACATCAACGTGACCATGGGCTACAAGGCGGTCTACCCAGAAGAGGCGATCCAGGCGCACTTCCCGATCATGGCCCGACGCCGATCACTGCGACCGAGCAGGAGTACGAACTCCCACCGATGAAGAATGGCAGGAGTTCTTGGGTCACTTCGAGCGGCGCAAGGTTTCCATAGGCACCTGTGCCCGGGCATTCTATTCCTTGTATTCACGAGCACGCCTGCGTGCGCTGTTCGATGCTCTGGCCCGACCCCGAGCAACACCCCCGCCTCACTGAGACCCGCGACAACCTCACCGCCCGCATTGCCGAGGCTGAACGCGAAGGCTGGCTCGGAGAGATCGACGACTACAGGTCAGCCTGGCTGGTGCAGAACAAAAAGCTCAACCAGATGGAGCATGCAAGAGACCTTCCTGTTACCGTCCGCTTCACTGCGCCACGGACACCGCCACGCCGAGTGTTCCGCCTCTGGCCAAGGTGGATCGTAACTCTCTCCATCCATCAAGGCCAGGAACAGCCCGTTTCTGGTCATTTTGAAGTTCAGAGAATACGGGTTCCGGCCGGACTTTTGTGAAGGAGCGGATCCCGAATCGAAGGGTCTGGTGGAGAACCTGGTCGGCTACGTGAAGTCCGACCTCATGGTCCCCGAAGAGCTCACCGTTTCGGACCTGGCGGGCGCGAACGCCAAAGGCCCGGCTTGGTGCAACGAGGTGAACGCCGTCGTGCACTCTGAGATCTGTGCCGTCCCGTTCGAACGGCTCGAAAAAGAGCGCGCACTGATGGGGGTGTTGCCCAGCCTGCGGGCCCAGATCGGCAAGTTGGTGGTGCGCAAGGTCGATCGCCTCAGCTGTGTCCGCTTCGGTTCTGCCCGCTACTCGGTCCCGAACGTCCACATCGGGCGCCAGGTCGAGCTGGTGGCCCAAGACGGCCGGGTCCTGGTGGTCTCCTTGGGCGAGATCGTGGCCACCCACGACCTCGTTGCCCCTGGTGAGACGTCGGTTCTTGACGAGCACTATGGCGGACCCCGGCCGATGCCCACCCGGGCGGTGCGCCCCAAGACCTCCACCGAGAAGGCCTTCTGTGCCCTCGGCCCGGTGGCCGAGTCCTTCATCAAGGGGGCAGCAGCCCACGGCATGACCTCGCTCAAGAGCGACCTCGAGGAGCTGGCCCAGATGGAGGCCGCGCATGGCAAAGAGGTCCTCCTCGCCGCCTTAGAACGGGCCATGGCCTTTTCGAGGTTCCGGGCCCACGACGTGCGCTCGATCATCGCAGCCGGCGCAGGGGTGGCGCACCCCGCCGTGCCGGGCCAGGCGCTTATCGTCGAGCTCCCGGTCGTCCCGACGAGGTCGCTGTCGGACTACGCCATTGGGGAACGATCATGAGCACGGCACCTCCCGCCCTGCCCTCTGACATCGAAGCCGGACTCCGACGCCTGCGCCTCAGCGCCATTCGTGCCCTCTCCCCCGAACTGTTGGTCACGGCCAAGACGCAGCGCTGGAAGCCCGAGGAGTTCTTGCGCACCCTGATCGAGGCCGAGATCGCCTCGCGGGACGCCTCCAACGCCGTCAACCGGCTTAAGGCGGCGTCGTTCCCGGTGACCAAGACGCTGGACGAGTTCGACGTGGCTGCGTCGTCGGTCATGCCGGCAACCTTCTCCTACCTCTCCGGCCTCGAATGGATCCGAGCCAAGGAGAATCTTTGCTTGGTCGGCCCCGCGGGAACAGGCAAAAGTCACTTGCTCGTAGCCCTCGGCCACCAGGCCATCGAAGCCGGATTCAAGGTCCGCTACTTCAGCGCGGTCGAGTTGGTCGAGACCCTGTATCGAGGAATGGCCGATAACTCGGTCGGCCGGATCCTCGAGGGAATCCTGAGAGCTGACCTGATCCTGATCGACGAGATCGGCTTCGCCCCAATGGACAACACCGGAGCCCAGCTCTTCTTTCGCCTCGTGGCCGCCGCCTATGAACGACGGTCCCTCGGGATCGCGTCACATTGGTCGTTTGAGGACTGGGGACGGTTCCTCCCCGACCACTCAACGGCCGTCAGCCTGCTCGACCGACTGCTTCATCACAACGTGTTGGTCGTCACCGAGGGCGAGTCGTTCCGCATGAAAGAGGCACGCGAGGGGAGGAAAACGTAGGCTGGCCAAACTGAAGCTCATCCGGAAGGGTGGGGACTTCTGGTGGCCAAAACCGGGGACTGCAAACTGGCCACGGACACCTCAGTGAATTCGAACAGCGCCGCCAAACGACGATCCGCTGACTGCGGCTCGCACCGCCTCGGCGTTATTGGCTGCGTCAGGTTTGCTGGCATCGCCATCCTGGACAGCCAGGAATGGCAAGTTGAGCTGCGTACAGAATCGCGCGTAGTTGGGGATGTTGTCTCGGCTACCACAGTCAACGATGGCGATATTGCATCCGTCGAGATCGATTCCCGTCACGTCCGCGAGAGATCGAACGGCCGCCTGATCAATCTTGCCCTCCGTCAGAACAACTCTTGAGGCAAAGGCTATTCGCTCATTGCCGGTCTGCCGAAGTTTCGGGATGATCTTTGCCATGAGAGCCTTATCTACGGGTGCCGAGCGAGTCTCTGACTTCTCGCCGCGGTCAAACCGAACAACTTGGGTGTTGTTTTGGTCTTGATCAAGAGGAAACATGTAGGGCGAATGTGTGATGACGACGATCTGAGCGTTCAGGCCTTGTAGATGACTAATCAGCGCGCGGTTGAAGGTTTGGATGAAGTGCCACTGCAGGTTCATCAAGAACGATGAATGATGACTGCTGTGACCCGAGGACAAACGCGAGAACCAAGGCTTCCCAGGCCCCAGCCCCTGAAAACTCGATGGGCACCTGAGGATAGGGCTCTTCCAATTTGTCGACAGGTAGCGAATTCACGCTCACCAGTACGACCGGCATGACCGTAAAAGCTCCCTCTGACGTCACCTCCGATCCTTCCGCTCCGCCCGATACCAGTCCCACGTCCATCGTGCGACCGTGGGTGAAGCTTCGGAACAGGTTCTGGATCGCTCGGAACGTCTGGTATTCCGTCGAGCGACCATTTTTGAGTCGTAGCAACGCCTCGGGAATACGACCCTCTGCCCCGAGTTGAAGCGAAGCATCTTGCGCCGACCAGCTATGACGACCACTCGGAAGCAGGCGTGCATCGCTCGTCATGACGGACCCTCGGCGGAAAATCATGGAAAAGACCCTTGCGAGGCTGTAGTGACCGTTATGGTCGGAAGCTATTCCGAGTGGGTCGACTCCGATCTGTTCTGCAAAGAGCCGAAACGCTCTCGGTGGTGGATGTCTTCCAAGGTCCAACGCGGAGGTAAGCGTGAAGCCCGAATCAGGAACCAACATTGAAGTGCTGAATGGCCGAACCGGAGTCGTAGCCGCGGGGGCGGCGGACGGTGCTTCGCCGGAACGAAATCGCGTTGAGAGATTTGCGCCTTGTAAGTCAGTCCGGAACCGTTCTGAAGTCTGAACAAGTGAATCGCGGCGGACCCCTAACAACTCCCATCGGTAGCGGATTGCTTCAACCTCAAACTCTATCCCGCATTCCCACTGGGCATCTGGAGTGCCCCCGTGATGTACGACGACTTCGCCTGTGAACAGTTGGTTGACGAGATCCTCAGTAATGCCGTCCGCCCAATTTTCTATTTCACTCGTGTCGAAACCAACATTGTTGCCAACCAAGCTCGCGACCGCGCATGCTCGCACGAACGAGGTAACGAGACGTCTCTCAAAGTCCTCCGTAAGCCTGTAGCTCAGCCGTATTTCAATACCGCGATCATCGAGTTGGGCACGGCGACCGCCCAGAAAGCGCTGCAACATTTGACGTAGGTCCGGGGAGTCGCGGTCGGCAGCCTGAAGGACACGGATGGCGATCTCAAATAAGCGGTCGAAGTTGCTCTTTCCAGCCCCGTTGGGTCCAACAATCAGCGTCAGCCTCTTGTCGAGGTCAAGCTGGAAATTGTCAAATGTGAGAAGTCCGCAAGCTGATACCGAAGTAATTCTCATCAAACACCCATCGTCCGTGATGTGAGCTTTATACCGCTGATTGCGGAATAAGGAACTGCCGAGAGTAGGAGACTCCCCTTCAACAGTATTGCTGCTTGTACTTTGACCGGTTGCGCAAAGGTCGCCGGTCGCAGGACTAGCCGAAAACCTGGAGAATTTCAGGCCGCACTCATGCTGCCTCGCGGTCCCTGCGGAGACTGATATGGAGATCTCGCCGTTCTTGGCGCGGCAGGAAGTAAGAGGGTCCGACGCGTCCGTCGTCCGGCGAGAAGGGGAGCCACGCAATCCGGCCCTCCGACCTCAGGATGACCGGGAGGCTCGCCCCAGAGGCCATCATCGTGCCCTCCCAAACAACCCCGTGAGACCGTTCAAATGGTCTGAGCAGGCCCAGACACGCCACCATCTGTCGCCTTGGGGGCTGAACCACCTTCCGATCCACGACGGCTTCTCTGGGCAATGGGTGGCCTGAAGGCGGGTGTCATGGATGATCCGCCAGCACCGAGCGGGATCGACTGTGAAGGCGCTGCCGTAGACGTCACCGGGCTGTGGCATCTCACGACGGTAGCCAGTCTTTGTGCCGAGTCGATGCGCCCCATTCCCGACCCGTCAGGGCGATGTCAAGGGCCACGTCAAGTACCATCGCCGCGCGGAAAGCGCGGTGAGCTGGCGCGATCTGGGCGCGAAGGGCGCGTATCCAACTGACGCGAGCCGTTTTGAACTGTCACTAAATGTCCAGGTCAGGATCACTTTCGCGAAATACGAGCAGGTCCAGATCGTGTGCGAATAGACCCGCTAGGTTGAGAGTTCGAGTCTCTCCCCCGGAGCTTTTCCCAGCTCAGAGGCCCCTTCTCTCGTTGAGCGCCCTTCGTCTCGCACCGCTCAAATGGCGAACAACACCACTGCCTCCCTCCGTCAAGCCTGGCCCCCCCTCGAATGCCACACGCTTGAAGCAGATTGACTGTGGTGGGCAGGTGCGATGTCGAGGTTTTTCGTGGTCGACGCGGTCGGCCGCCGGCCTCGTATCACCACGGCGGCCAGCTCCTCGGCCATGGTCTCGGTGTCGTCATAGGCAGGACCGGAGGCTCGCTCCTTCGCTGCGGCCAGATGGCGGAGAACCGAGGGGGTCGAGCGATCGAGGTCCACCCACGTGGCCATACGATCCGTACGAGCAGGGAACATCATCGGACCACTCGCCGGCCGCTAGCGTGGACGCGGTGGTCCAGACCGGCGAGCGATGCGACCAATCTTTCGCGGGACGCTCACCATCAGGCACGGGATGCCTGATCTGTTCCCGAGCGAGACCGACGTGAGCTTCACCACTATGCCAGTCAAAACCACGGTTCTTAGCACCTCATATGGATCATCGATGAAGGGCGCCTCGTAGTGTTGCCACACCATGTGGCGCGTTCGAATCGTGGAGTCAATTAGGTTGCGCGACGAACAGTGAAGACTTCGGGTTGCGCAGTCAGTAGATCCGAAAGCCAGAAGGGGTAACGAACATGGGAGAAGGCATTGGTTGACATGATGAAGAACGACAGGACAGTCACGGACAAAGATCGCTCTCGCTTTGCGATCTTTCGAGAAGGCGATGCTCCATCGCTGGATGAGACGGGCATGATGGAATACAAGATGTCAGCGGAAGCAACCGCGGGATCCCAGCTGTTGCTCGACGCCGGTGTGATGGACGGCTCAGTTGTAAAGCAATTGTTTCGTCATTCTGGCGAGGGGGGTTTTAGCCTCGTATACGTGTGGTTCAAGTCAAATTATGAATTGCCAAGACACAGCCACAATGTCGATTGTCTCTACTACGTAATCGGCGGAGAGATCGTCCTCGGCAGTCAGCGTCTCGGGCCGGGTGACGGGTTCTACATCCCGATTGATCATGCTTACGCGTATAGGGCGGGGCCAGATGGGGCAGAAGTCCTGGAGTTCCGTCATGCAACCTCGTTTGACATTAAATTGGATGAGAAGCCCGACGCGTTCGAGCGTATTCTCAAGGCCGTCGAGGCGAATCGCGAGCGATGGGTCAAAGAGTCGGTACCTCCGAGTCGTCGTTAGTTCCCGCCGGTGAGCGCGCCATGTGTTTGGTTGCCCGGCGGACAGAGCGGGGAGAGGTCGGCTTATTTGCCGAGCATCTGTCCCGTGGAGGGCGTGGACGCGGCGGCTCCAAGAACCTCCCCGGGCTTCGACGCATTTGCATCGTTCGCCTGGTTGATGGGACCACCGTTTCGGGCCTCAAAGTGCCCCCTGCCGCTGGCGAGCGTACATTTGGGAGACGGCTCAATGGACCTCTCTTGGTAGAGGGCTCGACCCTGGTCGTCCTACTCTTTTGCATAAGAGTCATGATGCCGCGGGCGTCACAGGGCCAGACGGCGTCCTTGGTTGGGTTCTTGCTCCACTGCGAACGGCGGCGAACGACATAGATCTGCCGAGCGCGACTGACCCAATAGCTCCAACAGAGCGATTTGGAGGAGCGATTGCCTCTCGGAGGGTCCAATGGGATCCAAGCCGCCCAAGGGGTCGGCCCGAGCGAGCGTGACTAGTCCACGACGACACGTCAAGGGTCGCTGCGGGTCTCCGCTTCGCTGCATGTCCTCGCTCGCCTCCGGCGCCCCTGGACGTGTCTGCCGCCCCGCGCCCACGGCTAAGGGCATGACTAATGTCAAGCGTCGCGCGACGTCAGCGCGCTAACGATTGGAGAATAGCGGCGTTTGGCGGCGCCAGGCGGTAACGGGAAAACACTACTGGCCAGGCCTTATTCGAGAACCACCCCGATTCATGAGTTCCTGGGTACTCGCACCAGTCGCAGAGAAGGTCGTGGCGTCGGATACTCGGTACCCTCTTTGACGACATGGAGTAATCAACACAAACGGATCGGAGAATAGATGACCTCAAAATCAGATTTCACAGAGGACGAATGGCGACTGATCCTTGAAACGCCTCCAACTGCTGGAATGATCGTGGTCACTGCCCAACGTGGCGGTTCGTTTCGAGAGACCATCGCCATGGCCAAGGCGTATGCCGAAGCACGAAAGGAGCACGGTAAGAGCCAGCTTCTCGATGAGATCGTCGCAGCGAAACCGGAGCGTGATCACACCCACTTTCACTCCTATGAGGAACTCGAACAGCACGGACTACAACATCTCCGTGATTCGGTCGCACTTCTTGCAAAGAAAGCGACACCCGAAGAGGTCGAGGAGTACCGCCGGTTCATCGTCACCCTGTCAAATAAGGTTGCCGCCGCCCACCGAGAGCATGGTCAAGATGTGAGCGAATCAGAGCATAAGGCGATTCAAGACATCACGGATGCCCTGAGTTCTAGCCCCCAATGAGACTCGCACGGTTCGCAACTTGCGGGTCTATTCCGTGAGGACGGACCAGAACGATTATGTGAGCGGCACCTCTTATGGGCCAATGCCCATACGAATCGAGACGGATCGGCTCTTGCTTGAACTTCGTGGCCCGGAGGACGCCACGTGGAACCTGGAACTCCGCCACGAGTCAGATCATCCAGCGTCCAATCGTCCGCTTGCGGAGGAGGCTGAATCTCTCAGTGAACAGCGTGCGCTAGCCCAAGTCGATGGATTTGGTTTTTTCACGATCAGACGCCGAATCGAAGGTGATCCCATCGGATATGTCGGGTTACTTGTCGGGCGTACCAGCTTTGACGAGCCGGAATTGGCCTATGAGCTTCTCCGACGTGCTCACGGTCGTGGTTATGCGACCGAAGCGGCTCAAGCGGTGCTCGACGCCGCTTTCAAAGGGGGCAGGGTGAGGGTTTGGTCTACGGTCCGATCCTGGAATGCAGCGATCCCTGCGAGTCCTGGACAAGCTGGGGTTCCGCCGTTACCACGTCACGGGCGACAAGGATGGCGACCTGATTTGGTTGGTATTCGAGCGCTCCTGACGAGAGGACCTTCAAACCTCACATCTGTTCACTGTGCGATCCTTGCTCTGCACGAGTTCAGTGCCATGTCGCAAGGCGCAGAACCGTCGTTTGCGAACCGAGCCAGCGTTATCGCCTAGGGCGACTGGGGCTGCGAAAGGTTGGCCTAACCGAGAGGCACATCGAAGACGATGTCTTCCCAGTGAACTACCAATCGCCTTGCTTCCTCGGGTACGGCGGGCATGAACTCTGACCGGCCAACACGCTCCGCTCCTCCGCCTCCTGAACCACCGCCTTGCTTGTGGTATTCAGTCTTCACGTCATCGGAGAGGGCGAGTTTTTCGACTCCCCTTGCGTGCAAACGGCTGAGATGCTGCATGCGCATCATCTGGCGCTCGGGTTCAGGTAGCCCTTCGGTATCGAGTTCCCCAGCAGCGATCTCACTGGCAAACTGCCTCTCCGGGTCCGGCAGTGGGGCGATCCGCCATACGACGACGACCTTGATGTCGTATCGCTCGATACCGAGGATCTGGGCACGTCCACCAAAGGGAAGGGCCTGATCTGACTGTGCGACCGGGATCAATCCTAGAAATTGAGCCACCGGTGGAGGTGCCGGGCGGGTTGGAGGTTCGCCTTCACCAATGTAGATCGCTCGGCTCCTCCCGGAGACGGACATCGTAGTGAGTGTCGGGGGGGGAAGCGGATCAACTGGGGCCAACCCGAGAGCAGTAAGCATCCGGCTTGTCCAGTCGGCTTGCTCCTCGGCTGTTATGACTTCCGCCCATGTGAGTGCTTCAAGTGCGCCGCCGAAGCCTCCTAGCATCTGTTCCCTCCAAGTAACGAGATCGGTGCCGTCTGGCCGCTCTCGGGCAATGGAAAGACGCTGCGCCAAGTACCGTTGTGCACCCTCGTTCATCGGATTGTCCTTCCGGCCGGCAAAGTTCTGCGTGACCTGGAGGCCTTCATTGCTCCTGCACCAAGTTCCGAAGGCGTTACACCTCGACGCTGATTTCGATGCGGGGTGGTCCGCTCACGCCCGCCCTAGCCATGGCGTCTCTCAGATCGGGATCAGCGGCGAAGGCATGCGCTTCATCGACGGAAGAGAACCAGTGCAGTCCTGTAATCTCGTTCGGATCATCGGCATTTCGAAAGACGGTGGCGTCTGTGACCCCGTGCTTGTCACGTATAGGTTGCGCCTTGTCATATTCGATCCGCCAGGCGTCATAATCCTGCACCGGATGCTGCACAACCATCAATATCCTTGCCATCTGATGCTCCTCGATGGGTTGTCTGCTGAGTCGAGTTCTCCGCCGCCGAGAATAGCTCCGTCCTACCGCATAGGCGCATTCTGGCCCAGCGAAGTGGAGCACACGGTCTGAGTGGTTATCGCGAAGCCAAAGCGGAGAAGCCTGGACTGGATCCACCGACTGAAATCCTACGAGGACGCCCTAAAAGATGGACCCGGAAGCGTGAAGGTAAAGGTATGGCCGAACGGTCCGCTCTGGTCCTCCGTCAACTGGGTGAAGCGGCCTTCTGACGGATAAGAAAGGGAGATCGTTGCTAGATAGTGCGTCACGACTCCCTGCGCACAATCAGGTGTGCAGTCGTCGTATCCCCACTCGCCCTCGCCGACGGCAGAATGGTCGTTCCAAGAGGACCAAGCGATATTGGTGACGATGTTTCCGGCATCGCCTGAGAACTGCATCAAGCTGGGCTCGATCCCTGTCCAGGTGCCGAGCGTTGCGGTCGGCAAGGTGGTGATTGGGAGTAGCCAATAGCCGGCACCTGCCGGATCGACTGCGATGCCGGTAATCGGATAGGTGATCTGGTGGCCTCCCAGGGAGCCGTAGAACTGAGCGTCACCGAATGTGAACACACCCCCATCCGAGCTGACCTCCCAGTAACCACGTCCATCCGACGTCGAAGCCATGCCGACAATCGGAGCGTTGAGGCGGGCACTTGCCGTCGAGCCGTATGAAGGCGCATTGCCGAATGCGCTCACGGCACCGTTGGCACTGACCAGCCAGTAGCCGCCGTCGTCCGAGTCAGCCGAGATTCCGACCGTATGGGTGCCCCCACTGGCGGAGACGATTCCCACCGAGTTGCCGAAGTACGCGGCATCGCCGAAACTGAAAACACCTCCGTCGGCCCCGACCAACCAGTAGCCGCCGCCATGTGCCGTGGCGGCCATGCCCACGACGGGTTGATTGAGATGGGTTGCGGCCATGGAGCCGTTGTAGGTGGCATCACCGAAGGAGAAGACGCCCCCATCAGCGGCTACCAGCCAATACCCGCCACCGTCAGGGGTGGCCACCATGCCGACAATGGGTTGATTGAGATGGGTTGCGCCCATCGAGCCATAGAACTGGGCATCACCAAAGGTGAAGACGCCTCCGTCAGAAGCTACGAGCCAATAGCCGCCACCGTCGGAGGTGGCCGCCATGCCGACAACCGGGAAGTCGTAAGCCACATTTGCGGTGTCAAAACTTGGTGCGTTGCCAAAAGAGACCGGCTGGTACAAGGCATCACTTGTGGCAGTTCCGCTAGTGCCGGATGCCCTGATGGCCGCCGTCACAGGAACCGATACAAGGACCATCAGCATGGAGATGAGAGTCGCCACTCCTGCCTGCACCAAAACGGTCGTGTGTCGGGCGTCCTGAAAAGGTCTCATGTTCCACTCCTCATGGTGGAATATCCTTCCGGGTGAACTTTCCCACAGACCGAAGCGGCCGGCTGTGCAGTGTGCTCCTCCGCCAGGCTCCACGTGGAGAACGGGAGACCGAACCTCCTGCCGCTTGCTGGTCCAGCCATACGTGAAGCTCGGCTCGGCCGCCGTCCATTTGGGCCGCGATCCCAAGATCCCGGTGGGTGTCCTGGCCGATGAGTGATGCCACTCGGTCTCCGTTCCCGGCAGCGATCCCGGCGGGATCGGCCATTGTCGGGAGCGGAATGCGCGCGAGCGAGCGGCAAAATTAGGGCTTATCGAAGTCGTGGGCCACGCAGCCCGGGCATAGTCCGCGGAAGACCACCTCGGTGTGACTGAGCGTGAACCCGTGTCGTTCTGCCGCCGTCAAGGCGAGGAAACCAAGGTCCAGGTCGATATTTTCGATTTGGCCACAACTTGAGCACACCAAATGATGGTGACGATGGACATCAGGGTCGAATCGTGTGGAGCCAGTACCCACATCGATCTGCTGGATCTCTCCCAAGGCGGCCAAGCTGTGAAGTGTTTCATACACCGTCTTCAAGGAGATGGTCGGCATGCGCTTCCGAGCGAGGACGTAGATGGCCTCCGCCGTGGAGTGCGTGGGATTGGCGTAAAGGATCCGAAAGATGCATTGCCGTTGTCGGGTGACCTTTAGGCCGTGCCGGCGATAGAGCGCGGACAGGGTATCGGGGTCCTTCACGGTCACGTCCTTGGTGGAGGACCCGTCCAAACCCAGCACGCAGCTTCGCTACCTTCAAACACCTGAACGCCCGGATCCCATGGTACGGACGGCACGAACTGGGGCCAAACCCTGAGGCGAAAAGCCTCAGTCAGGGCGCGGAACGAATCCACTTCCTTAAGGGCCGACGTTGGCTTGTTACTTGGGGTTTGATGACCGGCGCGGCGCGAACCGGTCATCAAACCCAGGGATGGCATCAGGCGAGGTCGAAGCGATCGAGGTTCATGACCTTGTCCCACGCAGCTACGAAGTCACGCACGAACTTCTCCTTCGCATCGTCAGAAGCGTAAACCTCCGAGATCGCTCGAAGCTGGGAGTTCGAACCGAAGGCAAGGTCTACGGCGGTGCCGGTCAACTTGATCTCGCCCGTGGCGCGATCACGACCCTCGTACACGTTCTCAGCCGAGGCGGATGCCTTCCACTCTGTGCTCATATCGAGCAGGTTCACGAAGAAGTCGTTGGTCAACGTCTCGGGCCGATCCGTGAAGACGCCGTACGCAGAGTGGTCGAAGTTGGCGTTCAGGGCACGCATTCCGCCGACGAGAACCGTCAACTCGGGGGCCGACAGCGTCAACAGGTTGGCCCGCTCCACTAGCGCGTGCTCTGCCGGCAACTTCTCTCCGGCTCGCAGGTAGTTCCGGAACCCGTCGGCGTTTGGCTCGAGCACGGCAAACGACTCCACGTCGGTTTGCTCTTGCGAAGCGTCTCCGCGCCCCGGTGTGAACGGAACCGTGACGTCGTGCCCAGCCTTCTTCGCCGCGTGCTCTACGGCCGCGCACCCGCCCAGAACGATCAAATCAGCGACCGACACCTCTTTTCCGTTGGATTGTGAGCTGTTGAAGTCCTGCTGGATCGTCTCGAGGCTCTGCAGCACCTTGGTCAGCTCGGCCGGGTTGTTGACTTCCCAGTACTTTTGCGGCGCAAGGCGAATCCGTGCCCCGTTCGCCCCGCCACGCATGTCGGTGCCGCGGAAGGTTGCTGCGGATGCCCATGCGGCGGAGACCAGCTGGGAAATGGACGATCCGGAGGCGAGGATCTGACCCTTGAGGGTGGCGATGTCCTTCTTCCCAATCAGTTTGTGATCGACCTTGGGGACGGGGTCCTGCCACAGTTGCGGCTCCGGAACCCAAGGGCCAAGGTAGCGCGAGATTGGTCCCATGTCGCGGTGCAGCAGCTTGTACCACGCCTTGGCGAACGCGTCTGCCAACTGGTTCGGATTCTCGTGGAAGCGCTTGGCGAGTGGCGCGTAGATCGGATCCAACTTCAGCGCAAGGTCCGTCGTCAGCATCATGGGGGCGTGCCGCTTCGACGAATCATGAGCATCAGGCACAGTGCCCTGTGCCGAAGGATCCTTGGGGGTCCACTGATTCGCACCGGCGGGGCTCGTCGTCAGCTCCCAATCGTACTTGAGCAGGTTGTCGAGGTACCCGTTGTCCCACTTCGTGGGGTCATTGGTCCATGCGCCTTCTAGCCCGCTGGTGACCGCATCGTCGCCCGTGCCACTGCCGAAGGAGTTCGGCCAGCCGAGACCTTGTGCCTCGAGAGGGCAACCCTCAGGTTCCGGACCGACGTATTCCGCACCGGCCGCACCATGGCACTTGCCGAACGTGTGGCCCCCGGCAATGAGCGCAAAGGTCTCCTCGTCGTCCATCGCCATACGTCGGAAGGTTTCTCGAATGTCCCTGGCGGCGGCAAGCGGATCCGGGTTGCCGTTGGGTCCCTCCGGATTCACGTAGATAAGGCCCATCTGCACAGCACCGAATGGGTCGCCGAGCTCCCTGTCGCCGCTGTAGCGCTCGTCTCCGAGCCAGGTGTCCTCCGGCCCCCAGTAGATGTCGTCTTCGGGTGCCCAGATATCCTCTCGCCCGAAGCCGAAGCCGAACGTCTTGAAACCCATCGAGTCCAGAGCACAGTTGCCGGCGAAGATAAGCAAGTCGGCCCAGGAGATCTTACGCCCGTACTTCTGCTTGACCGGCCAGAGCAAGCGACGCGCCTTGTCGAGGCTTGCGTTGTCGGGCCAACTGTTGAGGGGGGCAAAGCGCTGCGCGCCGGTGCCGCCTCCGCCCCGGCCGTCGTGGATCCGGTACGTGCCGGCGGCATGCCACGTCAGACGGATGAAGAGCGGTCCGTAGTGGCCGTAGTCGGCCGGCCACCAGGCCTGCGACGTCGTCATCACTTCGATCACGTCCTGCTTTAGCGAGTCGAGGTCGAGGGTCCTGAATGCTTCTGCGTAGTTGAACTCCTCGCCCATCGGATTGGACTGGGGCGAGTGCTGGTGCAGAACGTCAAGGTCGAGCTGATTCGGCCACCAGTCATGGTTCGACCGAGGCCCAGTCGGCTTGAGGGTGGGCGTCGGGATTACTGGGCTCTCGCTTTCGCTGCCTCTGTCACTCACGTCGATCGTTCTCCTTCGTTGTTTGTTGTTTCCTTCCGATAGCTGCTTGTTCCAGACATTGCCTGCGGTCGATCCAAGGTCAAGTTCTCCCGGTCGAAGTTGACCGTCCGTTCCCCTCAGATGCCCTGGGTACCAACGCTTGTCGTCGTTGGCCTGCAGTCGTTGTCCTGGATCATCCGCGCTCCTCCCTCGTGGCTATCGCCGCCAGCCAGTGGTCCAGAGCTCTCGACGTGGCCCGGAATCGAATATCGCTAAACGCGACAGACCCGAGGAACCTCGCGGCACCTCGGGTCATCGCCACCGAAGGTCCGCCACCTCTCGGCGACTTGCCCTCGGGAAATTCATAGTATTCCTTTCGCCATCGAAATCAAGAAATCCGTTGTTCCAAATTTGTTAAGAATGCGACGGGCGCCCTGGACCCCAGTAGCCCAGCAGCGTGCCCCTCGTTTGTCGGTCCCGTGCCGTGGCGCGACTTGGGCGAAGCGACCACACATGGGGGACGGCGGGCTGCCCCTATACAACGCCAGGAAGGCAGCGTAAGTTGGTCGGTGGAGGTGAGATCTATGGACGCAAAAAATGGAGACCACATCGTCGTTGAGTCGACCAAGGTCGGCTCCGCACGACGAAGCGGTCAAATAGTGGAGGTAGTGCAAGGATCTGCCGGTGAGCACTACCGGGTGAAGTGGGAGGATGGTCATCAGACCGAGTTCTTCCCGGGGCCCGATGCCATGGTGGTTCCCCCCGCATCCTTCTCCTGACTGCACGGCGACGCCAGAGCGGAAGGGCAAGGTTCGGGTGGGCAATCGAGTGACCCCAGCCGAGCATCACCCGCGCCTCGAATTTACGTAATCGGGTGATCCAGAGAGGCTAGAAATCGGGATCGTCCCAGAGCGGTAGTGTCCCGCCCCGCAGGCGCCAGATATGGCGCGCAAGGGTCCTGGCGCTTCTGACGAGCACGTTGGCCGCTTCGCGGTCTAGGGCGGACGCCCCGAGTTGGGGCATGCAGATTAGAACGCCGCAGGTTCTCCAGCTCGTACCTCCGCTCCGCGGATGAACATATGTTCGATGGCAAGCCCTGACCAACGGACCCCCCTGGACGGCTGTTCGAGGGGATCGCGACGGGGTCGGAGAGAACACATCTTGTCGGTCGTGCACGGCCCCCTCGTTCAGGCCGAATCTTTGCGTGCGAGAGTCCCCTGTCCCACCCTCGGTCCGTTCATAGTCAGTTCCTGGTGATGCTCGGTGCCCAATGCGTCGTGAACTGTGCACATTGCTGGGCTGCTCTGTTATGTGGGATTTGAACCCTCCGCGCTGCTCTCGCGCTACCAGAGCCTTATAAGGGCTTGATTTCTGGATTGGCCCCCAGATGGACTGGAACTCGCTCTACGTTCTTTCCTACCAACTTCACACACAATCGCTACGTCATGCCTCCTGCAGCTCGGCGGTCCAGTTGACTTGCTGGATCTGCGCGTCGAGCTCACGAGCCCGCCGTTCGACATCTGAGGCCTGCTGGCGCAGGTCCTTCACGTCAAGCGCGCGCATGTACTTGAGCTCGGACCGGGTGGCCCGGATGAACCCAACTTGCTGTGATGCGCCCGAGGCTGCGTCGGCCGAAACCTTGAGCATCGAGTACCTGAGTCGCAACACGTCTCGCTCGGCGAGAGCATCGGTCAGGGTCCGACCGTCGGCCATGACGGTACCGGAATTGGTCCGGTTGATGTTCCGGATCAAAACCTCGAGCTCGTCGAGCACGACCCATGCCGCGGCAACCAGGTCACGTGCCTCTTCGGGCGGATTCTCGCCCTCTTGGTACCGGGCACTGACCTGAAGGCGCTGCTTGAGCTGCTCCAGGCTCCTGTTTCGATCGGCACGCAGCAGCAGTGCCTCAGCCAACTTCATTGTCCTTCTTCTCCTTCGTGAGTAGTTCTTTCATCGTTCGGGACTGTTAGGTCCCCTTGAGGTTCACCACCTGACGCAGCTCGTGGACGACTTCGACCAAGTCGGCCTGGTCGGCCATCACCTGGGCGATTGGCTTGTAGGCGTCCGGGTGTTCGTCGACCAGCCGATCGGCCATGGTGTCGTCCCACGCCCGGCCCGCCATCGCGCTGCGGAGCGACTCGGCCGTCAGCTGACGGAACGCCGCCTTGCGACCAAGTCGCCTACCGGCACCGTGCGAGCTGGACTCGTACGACGCCTGGTTGCCCTTGCCGCGCACGATGAACGACGACGCGCCCATCGAACCCGGAATGACACCCATGTCCGAGCGCCCGGCTCGGATGGCACCCTTACGCGTGATCCACACCTCTTCGCCCCCGTGCGTCTCCTGGACGGCGTAGTTGTGGTGACAGTTGATGCGCTTGGTCTCGATAGCGTGCGGCGCGATGGCTCGTAGGGCTGCCAGTGCGGCGTCCATCATCTGCTCGCGGTTGCCCCAGGCGTAGCGCTGGGCCCACAGCATGTCCGCCACGTAGGCGTCGAACTCCGGCCGACCCTCCGCCAGCCAGGCGAGATCGCGGTCCTCAAGGACCTGATCCTCCTCCTGGGCGACCAGGCGAGCGGTCTTGATGTGGGCCGTGGCCAACTGGTTCCCGATGCCCCGGCTACCCGAGTGCAGCACAATCCAGACGCGCTCGCGCTCGTCCAGGCAGACCTCGACGAAGTGGTTGCCACTCCCAAGGCTGCCGAACTGCGCGGCGATCGTGGTGAGCTGACGCTCGGAGAGGTCGGATGCCGAGCCCGGCGGTAGCCCGAGAGCCTCGAGTGCCGGCGGCACGCGGGCGCTGACAACCTCGTGACCCTTTCCGACGCCCGCCGGAATCCGGTCACGCAGCAAGCCGTGGAGCGTGTTGAGGTCGTCGGGCAGTTCGGTTGCCGTGAGGCTGGTCTCGGCCGCCACCATGCCACAACCGATGTCGACACCGACCGCCGAAGGCAGGAGTGCGTTCTTGGTGGCCACGACGCTGCCGACCGTTGCCCCCAGGCCGAAGTGTGCGTCCGCCATCAGGCAGACAGGTCCGGCGAGGATCGGCAGACGCGAGGTCCGCATCGCCTGCTCAAGGGCGTTGTCGTCGAGTTCGCTGGCCCATGAGGTCAGGTTGGGGTTGATCTGGTTCGGCATGTTCGCTTCCCGTCTCTGTGGTCACAGTGACAACTAAATAGTGCGCCAGATCGGGCCGACCGACCTGCGGGTCCGAGCCGGGAGTCGGACCTGGAACGTGCCCAGCGAGTACCAGCTTCTTGGCCTGGTTTGTCTGCGGCTCCACATCTCGAACTGTTGAATGCAGGCGGCAGGAAGAGCCGGTGGAGAGTGTCGAACTCTCGCGCTCCCGCGTACGAAGCGGGCGCTCAGCCACCCGAGCATCACCGGCGAGGTGCCCCCGACACGATTCGAACGTGCACATGCTGCGTTTGGGACAGCTGCCTCTTCCGGTTGGGCTACGGGGGTCAGATGGTTGGGGCCCCGGGTGCTGACCCCGACGCGGATGGTTGATAAGACCGTCCTGGGCGACCGGCCCGGCCCCAGTCGCAGCGCTCCGTACTGACCGGAGATCGTCGGGCGTATGAGACCCGTGAGGTCACCATCCCTCCCCGCTGCGTCGTGTTGCGGGTCGTCAGACCCAGGGTGAACGAGGAGAATCGAACTCCCTGCGAGGTGGGCCACGTCCACCTGCCTCTCCATCCGGCTCCATCCACCAAGTGGGCAGCCGGTGCCCAAGTGCATCCGGGAGGTGCTGGCCCTCCGACTTCCACGGTGTGAGCGTGGCGCTCTGCCGTTGAGCTACGGATGCGTCGAGTGTGCTGATTGGCTCCGGATCCTTCTCCGGCGTCACCAGCGGTTGGTCGGCCCGCCCCGTGTCGAACGAGGCCTTCCGCTGTATCAGAGCGGCGTCGTCACCGGCTGACTCCGGGCCGTTGCTCTTCAGGTGGACACAGGGCGTTTCGGAAGCCCGAGCTCCGGCGTGTCGTGCCGGCGCTCTGCCTCTGAGCTATGTGTCCGTGGTGTGGTGGTCATGGGTGGTTTCGATCCACCGCCTCGCGCGTTTCAGGCGCGCGCTCTACTGAGCTACACGACCAGGGGGCCGGCCCCGGGACTCGAACCCGGATCGACTGGGTTACAAAGCCAGTGCCCATCCTGTTGGGCCCGGCCGGCATTGCTGGAGTGACGTGATCACGCCGCGTCGTCCGATGGCCCTCCGTCATCAGCGTCCACGAGGCGGAGCCACGGCATGTGGGTATCCGGCAGAGCTGGCACCTCGGATAAGTTCGTCCTGATCTCGGTCGTCGCTTTCGTATCGTTCTCGGGCACGACGAGCTGCAGCCGGTGATGTTCCACGGCATGCGCCTCCTTTCATGTTGTTCGGGAGGAAGGTGTCGAACCCTCATCTCAAGGACCAAAACCTTGCGTCCTGCCATTGGACGACTCCCGAGCGGGTGGTCGGTGGAAGGGTCAATGGGTACCGCCCCCATTACTCGTGGGTGGAAGCCACGCGTGTATCTGTCAACACCTTGACCCCGTGGAGCAGTAGGCGGGTCCTGACCCCGCAGAGCGTCTCGTTGGCAACGAGACGCTCTGCCACTGAGCTACTACTGCGATGGAGGCACCGGCTGAACTTTCACCAGCGTGGCCCGGGTTGCAATCGGGTACCTGAATCCTCGGTCACGGTTCCGGGGCTGCGGAGGAGGGCATCGAACCCCCGCTGACGGTGGTTAACGGCCACCCGCTCTGCGCTGGGCTACTCCGCACTGCATGGGGCACCCCATTCGGTGTGCCCGCGTACCGCCACGGGGTACCGACCCCCGGCTTCCGGGCTGAGAACCCGGCATGAAGAGTGTAGAGTGCCTTCCCGTTGGAGCATCCACCATTCGGACTGCCTTTATCCGATGGCGGCTTGGTGACGCAGGTCGGTTTCGATCCGACATTCTCCGAGGTGAAGGCGCGGCGTGCTCCCGTTGCACCACTGCGTCAGAGCGGAAGGTAGAGGTGTCGAACCCCCACGGCAGAACCGTGTCACTGTTTTCTAAACAGGGTGCCCCCAGCCAACGAGGCATGCCTTCCGGGGCGGAGGGGCAGCGGATCGAACGCTGGCGAGGTTGCCCTCGGCCATCGCTTAGCAAGCGAGCACCTTTCCTCTCGGTCAACCCTCCAGTGCAGCAAGTGGGCATCGTCCCGCGAGCGACGCCGACAGCGCCCCCGGCTCGCCACCCGGAACCGACCCGGGGACCTCAGCGGTCCGGGGCTGCGCTCTTCCCACGGAGCTGTGGCGGCGTGGCCTCGTCGACTGGACTCGAACCAGTGGCTTCTGCTTTCGGACGGCAGTGCTCTCTTCCCTCTGAGCTACGACGAGATGGCACCCCGGCCAGGACTCGAACCCGGAACTGGAGATTCGTAGTCTCCTGTGATCATCCGTTTTCACCACCAGGGTTTGGCGCCACAGACGGGTTTCGATCCCGTTGCCTCCGCCGTGACAAGACGGCGCTCTCCCGATTGAGCTACTGCGGCACGATGAGGCGTTGACCGGGCCTCTCCGGTTAAGCCCCGAGAGCTGGTGTACGAACCATCGGCTGCGACGGTCTTCGCATCAACCAAGTTGACGGCGTGATGCCGATCAACTCGCTTCATTTGTAACAGTAAACGATCTCGATAGCAAGACCTCCTTTTGATCAATTTGCTCAGGTTTTAGGGACGTCCGCGTCCGTCCGACGGACCCTCGCCCGGCGGTGGTGGATCGTTCGGGTTGTGGTGCGTCTATGCCGCGGCCGCCTCGAGAGCGGGTCTGGGGTCGGCGGGAGAGGCCTCGCTGCTGCGTCCGGTCTTGAGCGACTCGACGCTCATGTAGCGCTTGGCGATGGCCCACTCGTCGGTCTGCTCGGCCAGGAGGGCCCCGACGAGGCGGATGACGGCGGCTCGGTTGGGGAAGATGCCGACGACGTCGGTGCGGCGCCGGATCTCCTTGTTGAGCCTCTCCTGGGGATTATTGGAACGGATCTTGGGCCAGTGCTCGAAGGGAAAGGCGCTGAAGGCCAAGATGTCGTCGGCGGCGTCGAGCAGGTACACGGCGACGTCACTGAACCCGGCCTCGGTGAGCTTGTCGACCACGTCGCCCAGAACGGCCCAGGTGGCGTCACGGTCGGGTTGCTCGAAGATGGAGCGCACCAAGGTGGCGATCATCGGCCACGAGGCCTTGGGGACCCGAGACGCGAGGTTCGCCATGAAATGGGTCCGACACCGCTGCCATGACGCCTCGGAGAAGACGGTCCCGATGGCCGCCTTGATGCCCCCGTGGGCGTCGGAGATGACCAGCTCGACCCCGGAGAGCCCCCGGGCGACCAGGGAGCGCAAGAACGCCGTCCAGCCGGCGGTGTCTTCGGTCGTGACGATGTCGAAGCCGACGATCTCGCGCCGTCCCTCGGCGTTGGTCGCCGTGGCGATGACCACCGAGATGTTGACCACCCGGCCGCCCTCTCGGACCCGCTGGGTCAACGCGTCGATCCACAGGTAGCGATAGGGACCCTGGTCGAGGGGGCGGTCTCTGAACTCGGCCACCTTGGCGTCGAGCTCGGCCGCCATGCGGGAGACCTCGGACTTGGAGATCCCCTCGATCCCCATGGCCTTGACCAGGTCGTCGACCCGGCGCGTGGACACGCCTTCCACGTAGGCCTGGCAGACCACGGCCACCAGGGCCTGCTCGGCCCGCCGCCGGGGCTGGAGCAAGAACTCCGGGCTGTAGACCCCCGAGCGGAGCTTGGGCACGGCCAGATCGATGGTGCCGACCCGGGTATCCCAGGGCCGCATCCGGTAGCCGTTGCGCGAGTTCTCCCGCTCCTCGGTCCGCTCGCCATAGGCCGCACCGCACTGCATCGACGCCTGGGCGGTCATGAGCGCCTCGGCGAAGGCCGCCAGCATGGCCCGGGCCAGGTCGTTGTCAGCATCTTCGCCGTCGAGGTACTTGCCAAGCCAGGCGCCAGCGTCGATAGTGGGAGGGACAGTCACCGTGATCCTCCTCAAGTGGTTTGTGTGAGAACTGCTTCTTGAGGTTGACGCGGTGACCGTCGCGTCTGGGGGATGCTCCCTTCAGCTCACCTCGTGCTCGTACACCACTGGTTGGGACTCAACTGCCTCTCCTCCGGCGCTCGGGAAGATGGATTCGAACCACCGTCTCTCGGTTCAGGGCCGAGTGTCCATGCCACTGGACCACTCCCGAATGGTGCGGTGTGCGCTCACCGCTCGTCTGGTTGAACGGACTCGAACCGCTGACCCCCCGGTCCCGAACCGGGTGCTCTGTCCAAACTGAGCTACAACCAGGTGTGACGACCGGATGATCCGGGCGGGTGCGCCTCGAGGGGCTCGAACCCTCGACGACATGGATTAAGAGTCCATCGCTCTACCAACTGAGCTAGAGGCGCCTGGTGCGGGCGGAGAGGGTCGAACTCTCACGGGCGTGAGCCCACCGGATTCTGAGTCCGGCGCGTCTTCCATTCCGCCACGCCCGCATGGTGGACCCAGCCGGGCTCGAACCGGCACGTGTCTCGTTGCAAACGAGGTGCACTGCCACTCGTGCTCTGGGCCCAGGGTCCCGGTGGGTCGAATCGAACGACCGTAGGCACAATGCCGCGCGGTTTACAGCCGCGCTCTTCTAACCAACAGAGGTCACCGGGGCGGGATCGGTCGGTGTAGCCGCGTCAATAGGCGTGGCGCCGATCCCCAATCTGGCGTACTATTTAGTTGTCAATGTGCGTGAATGTGTTGCGCCGTTTAAGGCAAATAGGGCAAGGCTTCGCCCAGCAGGGGTGGCAGGAGTCGAACCCACGTCCGCCGGGTTGGAGCCGGCTGTCCGTACCGCTGGACTACACCCCTTCGAGTGTTGAAGTAGTAGTGGTGTATTCGGCCCAGGAACACAAAAGAGCCGCCCCCTTTCGGAAGCGGCTCCTCAACGAACTGGGATCTATGTTCCCTAGTTATCCCGTTGAAGGCGCCTCCTGGGGGTAGGTCTTCGCCCAACCGAACGATTGCGCGTCCAGTCGCCGGGCCATGACGCGCCCGTGCGACGTCAAAAGGCCTTTGAGGCCTTCTGGGTGCCGGTGAATCCGGCAACTTTCCGCGTAGACGTACTTCATGGTCAAGATGATACATCCATCGGGGGATGCATGGAAACACTTTCACAAATCCGTCGAGTTATATGGTTATCCATTTATATATACGCGTGATTGTGCATTCTTATATCCGGAAGCGCTACAAATCAGCGGCTGCGATCGGTAAGGCCTCGCGAGACCATTTTCGAATCCGACAAGGGACAGCGACATTCGCGTGCCGTCGCCCGGGATTGTGTGCACCTATGGCTACGATGAGTCGACCACGGAGGTCGTTGTTCACGGGGAAATCAGGGGCGTGTTGTATGCGGGTGGGTTTTACCGACGGCTACGTTCGACGAATAGCCCCGATCGTCGTCTCGTTGATGGTTCTGCTGGCACTGATCGGCGTTCTGCTCGCAGCCCCAACAGCGCGCGACGCTTCCGCTGCCACCGTGTCAGGCAGCACCTATACCTCGGTGACTCCTTATCGAATCACTGACACACGAGCGGGCTCGAACCTACCCAACTCGGGTAACACCCTCGGTCCAGGCGGAACCGGTACTGTCCAGGTGACTGGAACCGGCGGCGGCTCCGGCGTCCCGGCCGGCGCCACCGCCGTGGCGCTGAACGTCACAGCCACGGACACAACTGCGCCGAGCTACGTATCGGTGTACCCCGCCGGCACCTCGCAACCGACTGTGGCCAACCTGAACTTCGTCGCCGGGCAAACGGTGGCCGGGTTCATGATGGTGCCGCTCTCCTCCGGAGGTGCGGTCACCATGTTCAACTACGCGGGGAGTGCCGACCTCGTGGTGGATGTCGACGGGTATTACGGAGCAGCCACGACCACCCCATCAAGTACTGGCCTTTACGACGCGGTCAATCCGTTCCGGGCCCTGGGCTCGTCTGCCCGGGGAGCCTCCTTCGGGGCCGGCACGGTCACGCCCGTCACCGTGAGTGGAGGTACGACCACGGTGCCGGCGTCCGCGTCTGCCGTAGTGGTCAACGTGACCGCAATCGGGAATGCCCCGAGTTACCTCACGGCGTACCCAGCGGGAGCCACTAGGCCATTGGCGGCGGGTCTCAACTTCGGACCCGGACAGATCATCAGCAACCGGTCAATCGTGGGGGTGGGCACTGGCGGGCAGATAGATATTTACAACTACGCCGGAGACGCCACCGTCGACGTAGATGTCGATGGCTATTACTCAGGGGGAGAAGCCGGCAGCGGATCAGTCTTTGTGCCTATCACCCCGGTCCGGGTGGTAGACACCCGTTCGCCCACCGACGGGGCTGCCATTGCATCCGGTGCCTCCGAATCGTTCGTCCTATCCTCTAGCTCAACCATTCCGTCCACGGCTACGGCCGTCGCCGCGAACTTCACGGTGGTCCCAGAGGGCGGCGCTGGATTCATCACCGTCTATCCGACCAGCGATGACACTCCACCTCTGGCCAGCGACGTCAACTGGGCCGCCGGATCAGGCCCAACTCCCAACTTCACCGTGGCCGACACGAACGGAACGGGTTTCGTCGATGTGTACAACCTCCCGAATGCCACGCCAGTCGATCTCGTAGTCGACGACTTCGGCTACTTTCTCGCGATTGCCGGCGGTGGTTTCCATGCTGTTGCCTGCCCGTCGACCACGGACTGCGTGGCAGTTGGCCAGGGTGCCGATGGCGGGGGCCTCGTGGAAGTCTCGAGCAACAGCGGAGCGAGTTTCACGGGTGAACCGTTACCCGCAGGCGTGCCCGCTCTCTTCGGGGTGGCTTGTCCCGACGTCACCCACTGCTTCGCCGTCGGAGGAACCGACTTCATGGCGTCAACGGACGGTGGACAGTCCTGGGATATCCAGAGTCAATCCGGCGTCGACCTCTACACCGTGGCCTGCGAATCGGACGACGCGTGCGTCTCCTCGGGCTTCAATGGCAACGGCGCCAGCAACCAGTCCTATTTCTATACGGCGAATGGCGGGACCGCCTGGACCATGACAAGTCCGAGTCCGGCCGGCATCGGTACGTTTATGACCTGCTTGACTTTGTCGTGTATCGCTGTGGGATCGGGTCTGTCTCAGACGGTCGACGGCGGGGCGACGTGGTCACTCGTGCCGTACGCGGGAACGAACAATGAGTTTGACTCCGTGGACTGTCTCCCCACCACAACCACCTGTTTAACGGTCGGGACGAACGCCGGCGGTCTACAGACACCGACACTTCCAGGGGAGTTGGACATCTCGACCGATGGCGGTTCGAACTGGACGAGTTCCACGGCCCTCCCTGCGAGCACCGCGTCGATCAGCCAGGTGGCATGCGGGTCTTCAACCACGTGCTTCGCGACAGGTTTCGCCACCACGAACCGGGCGCCGTTGGTGACGGTGATGACGACCAACGCAGGAACCTCGTGGACCTCGGTGACTGGGCCCTCTGGATTCGTGTACCCCAGCAGCTCCTTCGGGCAAATCGCCATGGCGTGCACCTCCGCCACTACCTGCATAATCGTGGGAACCGGCCCTAGTGGACCGATCTCCTCGGTTTCCACCAACAGCGGAGGATCGTGGACTTCGAGCCCCGTCGGGTAGTCCAGGCTCAAGCCAACCAACAGCTCCGCGATTCCCCGTCAGACGGTCGCGGCTGTCGCTCGGGATTCCCGATGTTGCCGTGCGGGCTCGTCGAGCACCGGGCCGCGGCCAGTGGAGGGACGGTTCCCTCATTTCGGATTCTAGGGCTGTCTCATGGCCCCGCGATTCATGCTCCATCGAGGCTGAATCGGTAACAGATCAATTCGGCGATTCCTCACAACTTTCCCATGCGCCGAGAACCGTCAGCAGATCGTACAACCCTCCGCTCGGAATTCCGGAAAGTTCCGCCCTCCTATGTTGCTTGGTCACGATCGAGACCTCCCCAATCTTGCGGGCAGCACTTGGCGTCATCATCACCATTCGAGCTGTCGAACCCGGCCAAAGCTCTATTGAAGCCACCTCTTCGTAGCGAAGCCATAAGGACCTCCCCTTCCCTTTGGCGGGGATTATGCCGATTCCCGTCTCGGCCGCAGTCAGATATATCTGCAGAGGCTTTCCGGAGTAGCTGGATCGACCAAAAAACATCTGGGACAGATCTAGGCCATCCTGATCGTCAAAGGGACCACGGTAGTAGGCGAGTGGCGAGACCCATTGATGCCCGGGTATCGCATGCTGTCGTCGCCGACGGCGCCACACGCCGAAAGGGTCATAGGGAGGCTCCGGAGCCACCACTCCTGACCTGGAATTTCGAATAATCACTAACCCAGACGCCGGACCTGAGTGCAGCATTACATCAGCCTCTCAACCGGTTGATGGCCGGACAGGCCCAAGTGGACCTGACCGATCACCAGATTGCACACGAAAGCCACCATCACGAGCATGGGAGTCCCCCCCATCCATTCGTCCTACTCAGGTAGATGCTGCCGTCAGCACCACCTGTCAACCATACAGCGACATCGAGAAAATTTCACCGGGTCAACCGCGAACCACCGGCCTGGCCCCTCGCCGACTCGTGGGCGTGCCTTCTCATGACCAGACGTTTCCATGCGCCGTTTCCCCAGTACAATCCGCCGGCCCTGCAGTCGGGCTGCCTGCTGACCGCCTCGCACCGGCGCTCGGGCGCCCAAAGTTCTGGCAGGCCTGGTGCACGGTCGGGGACGGACTGCTTCCGTCGGGAAGCGAGGGGCGCCGTAGGCTGCAAATCCACTGAACACCGCTGACTTCCAGCGTCCATTTTCTCAATCGATAGGTTTGCACATGTGCCGTCATGGATGAGCGAGCGCGATCGTGGGTACTGGAGGCACTCGGCGTCAGTGAAGTCCACGATGTCCGGTCCCTTGCCTTCGGCGTTACCTCCGATCTGCGATTGATCGAGGCCGACGGCGCGCTACTCGTGTTCCGGCGTTATGAGACCGACGAGATTGTCGATGTCCTTCCCCGGGTCATCGAGCACGAAGCTCTCGCACTCGCTGCGGCCCGCCCCATTCTGAGCGCCCTGGTTCCCGAGCCGATCGCGATGGACCCCAGTGGAGCTCGCGCCGGGCGGCCCAGCCTCTTGATGAGTTTTCTTCCCGGGCATCCGGTCGTCCACGGTCTTGATCCGCAACACTTGGCGTTACCGCTCGCTCGCCTTCACGCCAGTGAGCCGGGGGTCGACCTTCCTCGATATCAGCATTGGTACAATTCCGAGAATCTCGCCGTCCCCGCTTGGACGACGAAGCCGGACGCCTGGTCGATTCTGATGAGCCTCGTTCGAGAATCAGAACCGGATGAGCCCCATGTCTTTTTGCATCGTGACTTTCACCCCGGAAACCTTCTTTGGCTGCGAGGCCAGCTCAGCGGCATCGTCGATTGGCCCTTCTCTTGCCGGGGCCCGCGTGGGATGGATTTGGCCCACGCCCGAGGGAATCTTGCCCTGGTCGACGACCCCGCCGCGGCGAATCGATTTCTTGCCGCCTACCGTGAGCTTGTGCCTGACTACACCCACAACCCTTGGTGGGATGCTGCGGACCTCTTCTCGTGGGACGACGACTTCCCCGGCGTCCTAGCCTTCAATGCCTTCGACGCAAATCTCACTGTCGAGCTCCTTCGGTCACGTGCGGATGCTTGGGCCGAAGTGGTCGCTCACGCCGTATAAGAAGACCACGACGACTGATCCTTGACTGTGTTCACGTTCCGCCGTAGGTGTACGCATGACGCGCTCCCGAAGCTCTGGCCTGCCTCGCCCTGTGTCGTAACTGCGGTGTCGATGGGTGTCCTTCGAGGAATTCATAGCCGCCCATACTCAAGTTCGGTCCCTCCTGGGAGACGGATACGCCATGGAAGGCCGTCATACAGCGGTAGCGTCGAATCGTGAAGAATCTTCCTGGACTCGTCAACTGCCAGGCCTGCTCTCGCAGCGGTCGGGGCGTCGGGTGGGTCTGTCCGGGGTGCTTGGACTGCGGGGTCGCGATCGTGAGCGTGACAATGACCACCTCACGGGAGCCATGACCCGAGACGAGGCAATCCGGCTGGCATCTTCGCCCTCGCCGGATGGCACCTTCGCGATCACGGCGACCGATGGCGTTGCCTCGAGGGCGAGAAGTTCGGATTCCAGGCGGCCACGGTCATCGACGCGCTGGCCGCCGAGGGAATGCAGTTTCGACGGGTACACGGGGAGGGGGCGGCCGGGATCGCTCGGGGCACCGGCGATGGAGAAGGAGTAATGAGCGAACCTGAGGTGTCTTCCCAGAGTCAACCTGGACGATCTCGTGCGGTCCTGTGGGCCTGCCTTATCGGCGCCCTCGTCATCTCTCTGGCCAGTGCAGGGCTCGCAGGGTGGGCTGTATCGAGGCGACCGGAGAACGGTGCGGTCGGTCCTCGTGGCGCCCAGGGAGCCCGAGGAAATACCGGACCGCAAGGAGCGCCGGGGGCGACCGGCCCGATGGGGGCAATGGGATTCACGGGTGCGACTGGAGCGATTGGTACGGTCCGGTCGAGCCGGCTCGTGACGGGGCTACTTGCTCAGACCGAGGCGGATCCTCCCGTCGGGACGCCGCTGTCTGCCGACGCCCAGTGTCCACCCGGGACATTCCTCTTGAGCGGCGGTGCGACAGTGTCCACCACCGCGGGATCAGCCGCCGGCGTCAAATTGCAGTCATCTGCTCCGGCTGCGGCGCCAGCGTGGAATGCCCGAGCCGTCGTGACGGGAAAGCTGCCTGCCGGAGAAGCCATGACACTGCGCGCCTTCGCACTCTGCGGGGCAAATTAGCTCTTGCGCTGGGTCGGTTTCGCCGCAGGGGGCTCCGTGTGAAATACCTGCCGCGAGGTTTGGTGAACGCTATCTAATGGAGCCCGACCGTGGCGGTGCGAAAGTCGATGAAGTACGACACGCCGAAAAACCTGAGGAACGTGCGCCACGGCCAGGGCAGGTAATTGCGCTCGGTGTCATGGACGATCACCGGGTCAGTGAGCTCGTAGATCCTGTTCCGGGTCGTCAGTCGTACCGCGCCGTGGCTGAGCGCGTTCTGCACCCAATCGGAGTGACGCCCGTGCGTGAGAGGGATACGAAATCCATCTTGGGTGCGGAACACACTCACCGGGGTGCGATAGACGGTGTGGGTACGCCGGCCTACGTGGGTGAGACTTCCGAGTTCGGGGAGCCGCCGGGCCAACCGTCGCGTGATCTTGTTGGTGACAGCGCGATTGAAGCGGGCCAAGCGACGTCGGCGATGCTCGGTCTCTGCGACGTAGCCAGGCTCGCGGTCGGGGTGTGGCAGAGCCGGACCCTCGCTCATGGTCTACGAGCGATTGCTCCGGGATAGACCACGTCACTGCTGGTCATAGGGCACATGATAGGCGCATATGTAGGTGTGGGGCCCGGGTTCGCCCTCTCGCGCATTGCCCCCCGTGCGACCCGCCCCTACCGGCGCCAAGTTTGAGCGGCTCGAATGAGGGTTGGCGGTGCGGGTCGTCGAGCCACGATCTCGCGGTCGGAAACGTGTCAGCGATGGGACGATTGAGAAGTCGGAGCGGGCGTAGCTCGAATCTGAAGCGGAACCGGTGGGGGCGGTCCGCCGGGATGAAATTGGCGGGGCCAGCCGTCTCGAGTCGAAAGCTCGCCATTTGAAGGGCCGCATGCGCCGTGGAAGACTCGCCGCGCTGGAGGAGGCACGTTGCGAGAAACGATGACCGCGTTTCGGCTGGTCGAGTGGGGGCGCGCAGAGTTTGTGGAGGTGCCGGTTCCGAGGCCGGCACCTGGCGAGGTCTTGGTTGAAGTCGCCGCGGTGGGCCTGTGCCATACCGATCTCCATTTCATGCACGCTGCGCCCGGAGCGTTCGCGTTCGAGGTTCCGTTCATCCTCGGCCACGAAACAGCCGGGAGAGTCGTTGAGCTCGGTCTTGGCGTGGAGGGACTCGGGGCGGGAGATGCGGTGGTTGTCGCTGACGGTCCGAGGTGTTGGCGCTGTCCTTCGTGCCTGCGGGGCGAGGACAATCTCTGCGTCGACCGGACCTCCGGGCGCGGTTGGGGCCAAGATGGCGGTATGGCGCCCTATCTCACGGTCCCGGCACGCGAGGTCGTGCCGCTGACTTCGCTGGAGCCGATCCTCGCGGCCCCGCTCGCCGACGCGGGCGTGACGTCGTATCACGCAGTCAAAAGGATCAGCCCGAGACTCCGGGGGCGTTCGACGGCAATCGTCATCGGGGTCGGCGGACTGGGTGCTTTCGCCGTGCAATTCTTGCGGCAGCTGACGTCGAGCCGTGTCATCGCCGTAGATTCGGCGCCGCATCGCTTTGAGGTAGCTCAGCAGCTGGGCGCAGACGTAGCGTTGTCGGCCGCCGAGGCGACTGAGCCTGTGTTGCGCGATCTCACTCAAGGGATGGGCGCGGACGCGGTGTTGGACTTTGTCGGCACGTCGTCAACGATGGAGCTGGCTCTGAGGACGGCGCGTCCGGGCGGTGCGGTGGGGATCGTTGGAGCCGCTGGTGGCACAACGTCAGTCGGTTGGGGGCTCCTCCCCAGCGAATGTGAGCTTTTCATCGCACTTGGGGGAACCACAGTTGACCTGCACGACGTCGTCGCTCTTGCCGAAGCATCCCGAATCAGCATTGAGGTCGAATGCTCGCCATTCGATCAGGTCGTCGAGGCGTACGCCGGGGTCGAAGCCGGCACCGTCCACGGTCGCGCCGTCGTGACCCTCTCGTCGTTGGAAGCGTAGCTCGAAAGGCGGCTTTCGCCTATGGGATTCGGGTCGCCAGGCGCTGCTGGAGGGTCAGGCGAATACCCATTGCCGGCGACCCTCGGCAGCGAGGAGTCGACCGAACTGCAGCCCGGGAAAGTGGGAGGCAGCCGCCGGTATATCAGAACCCTCGAGTTCCCTCGCCAAAGCTTCCCGTGACCGGAGTGCCAATTGCCTGTCGACGTCGCTGATCGATTCCCAATCGTCACTGAGTAGCTCGGCCGGGCAATGTACGACGTCACCGAGGAGCATTGCTCGTTCGGTTCCGGACGACAGCACGATGACCGAGCTGCCTGGTGTGTGGCCGGGAGCAGTCCGCACGTCCAGGCCCGGAAGGATTGTTTCGTCTCCGCTCCAGGTCACGAGACGGTCGGCCATTGGGGGGAGCAGCAGCGACGAGGGTCGGCCTCCCATGTAGGAGACGGCCAGGCTGTCATCGAATGGCGTGGATCCCATGAAGAAATCCCAATCCGCCTGGTGGCAACGATAGGTGGCGTTTTCGAACAGGCGACGCTCTCCGTCGGTAGCCCATCCGAGGTGATCGAAATGGAGATGGGTCAAGACGATGTCGGTGACGTCAGAAGGGTGGATTCCCATGGCGATCAGATTGATCATGAGTGTTCCCGTCCGTGTCGCATCGGCGTGCGGACCTATGCCGGTGTCGACCAGCGCGATCCGGTCCCCGTTGCGGACAAGGAACCCACCCATCTCGAACGTGAGCATGCCGTCCTTGTCGAGGAACTGGGAGTGCTGGAGCCAGTCCTGGTCGGTCTTGTTGAACATGGCGGTCGCGGGCGCCAAGAGGCTCCCGTCCGATACTCCTTCGATCGTCATATCTCCGATTTGCATGCCGAGCCAAAAGTTAGTTCGGAGTTACGGGGCGGGCAATGGGTTCTGTCTGGCACCCTGACGCCAGCTGTTATGAGGGGTAAAACCGGTGGCCGCGAGAGCCCGCAGGCGTGAGCGGTATCCTGATCTCATCCCGGGTTACGTCGCCAAGACCCGGGGCGGGACAAGGCGACAGCACCAGAAAGTTGGAAGTTGTATGGACGGCAGAGATGAGACGGAGAACGAGGGTGCGGTCCTCGGGCCTGGCAATCCGACGGGGATTATCCATTCAGAGGACCAGCTGCCAATGTCTGTCGAAATAAACTGGACGGCTTCCCGTCTTCCTTCCCTCTTGATCGAACCGGCCGTCAGCCAGCACAAGTTCACGTTCACGACGTCGTTCTCCATTGGTCCAACGTTTCCCGCTCCCGACGGAGATGAGATCGCTGATTTGTTCGATGATGAATTCACGATTGTAGGAGGCGGTCAGATCAACGAGGAGACCGTGCTGGTTGCCACAAGTTCGACGAGTGATGTTCGTATCGCAATCGATGGCCGCGCCGTGGACATCCTGGTCGCAGCAGCATCCTTCAAGATGGCCCGCTCCATTGGTCTCGGTATTAAGGACCGATTTCCGAAGGCTGACAAGAGACCGGATGTTCTCATGGTCAGGACCTGGTATGCCGGCTATCAAGGTGTGACAAGTTCATATTCTGATCTCATCCTTCCTTCGTGGGACGAAATCGCTCCCAACTATCCCGAACCAACCCGAACACAGCTCAACGAGTTGATGGCGCTCGGGCCCCCCTCGAATGACTCGTTGGAAGGAAAGCTCATTCTGTTTCACGGCCCACCAGGGTGCGGAAAAACTTTCGCAATTCGCGCCCTGTTCCGGTCTTGGTGCGAGTGGTGCGCCCCCGAGCTTCTGATAGATCCTGAGTCCGCCTTCGGGGAGACGCGGTACCTGATTCAACTGCTGAGATCCACGGCGCATCAAGAACCCGAGTCAGCGGAGAGACTCTGGAGGGTCCTCGTGGCTGAAGACGCTGACAAATATTTGGGGGCCGACGCAAGGGCAAGCGACAATCCGGCATTGGATCGGCTTCTCAACGTCTCAGATGGACTCATTGGCCAGGGGTCTCGTCTGCTCTACCTGTTGACCACCAACAGCGAGCTGGCCGTGCTTCACTCTGCGTTAGTTCGTCCTGGGCGGAACCTCGGGGTCGTGGAGTTTCGCAAGTTCTCTCCGGATGAGGGTCATAGGTGGCTCGGATCCGATGGGCCAGCACCGAAAGGTGAGATGAGCCTGGCGGAACTGTTTGCTGTTCGTAACGGGAGACGGTCAAATAGAACGGCCGAGAAGAAGTTGCTAGGCCAGTATCTCTAACCAGCGAAGGTATTGAACGCGAGCGGTCCGTCGAAGGCGCTATCGGTACTGGTCCGCTCATCGCGCTCCCGGTACTCTTCGATCGTGCGTTATTGGCGTAGGTGTGACGCATGCGGCCACGAGTGGGAAGTGCCCCGTTCTGTGATCAAGGGCGGTGGTGCCTCGCTCGGGAGTATCGCCAGTTCCTTTAGAAAAACCAGCTTGCGGCGCGGTTATCATATGAATCGCCAGGAGGATGCAGGACTGATTCCCCGGGACAACAGCCAGTCGCTGATAGATAAATTCGCAACGTGTGCCGAGTGTGGTCGACAGGAATACACGGAGCGCAGAACATAGCGATCCGCTGCTCGGACTCTCACCGAGCTCGATTCAAGCCGTCTGGCAAGAGGGCACGCCAGTCCTGCCCAGCCTCGGCAACGGGCATCCCCAGCTGATCTGTCGTCTCCGCTGCGGTAACGCTGGGGGCGCGAAGTCGTCGCTGATTTCACCAACCTGTCACGTTCCAGTTCTCGCCCAATGCACGGCCGGAAGGCTGTCGGGCAGGAGGGAAGCAAATGCCAGCCTCGGCCGTGACCCGGGGGGGTGGCCTACTCACGAGAGAGTTCACCTCAGCTCCACCTGTCATTCGCACTCCCTTCGCACCGCGTTCATCTCGATCCCGTAAGGTGAGTGCCGATGGCGTTGACGCATTGGCGCACACCCTTCCGGTCGAGTACACCTCACCTCCCTCGATCCGAAGCGGCGTCAGCGGGCACAGGCGGGAACACTGGTTCTACGTGCCCAGGCGGCGACGGGGTTCCCCAATCCCCCGTTGCCGCCTGCCCACTTCACAGAATCGGCGGCTGCGATCGCTTCGCCGCGGACACACTGGGTCCAAGCGCCACTGGCGGGGCGGCGATCGATTGCGTCGCTCACTGAATACGGGTTAGATGACTCCAACTGCCCATCGGCTATTCGTACGGTCGCCAGCGGCCCCACGAACGGTTCGTCCCTCGTTCCCTCCGAGGCGCGTTTGACTAGTTCCGTGAACCCGATCGCCATCAGAGCGATTGAGGCCATGGTGGCGCCCGTAGTGCTTATCACGACGTCGGCTATCTTGTCGGGAGGAATCCTTTCTCTGTACGGATCGGTCAATGACCGAATGCGCGCGATGAACCGCGAACGCATGAACATCTTGACGAGTGAAACGGGAGGCCTGCTCACGGTGAGCGACTTGTCGGCGAGTGCCGGGGAGCGACTGACACAGATCGACCTCCAACTTCCCATGCTCCTTCAACGTCACCGACTGCTGAAGAACGCGGCGCTCGCCATATTCGCTGCCATCGCGGTTCTCGTTCTGAGTGTCATAACCATTGGGGTGGCGGTGACGAGCGGCTCGGGCGCAGTCGGAGTAGCCGCGCTCGTGTTGGTGCTGGCCGGAACTTCGACCCTGCTCATCGGCCTTCTCTTGGCTACCCGCTCGATCCGGCTGTCTCAGGACGCCATCGACTCCGAGGTAAAGCGCGCGCTGTCGTTGGGGTCCTGATCGGGAGATACTCCACCATGGAGCAGAGCGCCTCTGCAGCGGTCGAAAGCAACGTGCCGAACGGTGGGCCGATACGGCTGTGCCCCAGTGCCCGCCGGCGGGTTGGGCTGGGCTGGGCTCCGACGATCTTCTCCGGACCGACGGCTGAATAATTCCCAGCTATTTGCGAACGCCGCGAAATGGGAGCTCGAGGCCACCTCCGGAGCTTCGTGCGCTATTTTCCCTGGTCAGGGTGGTCCGTCCCTTGCGATTTGAGAGAACCATTTCGATGCCAAGTGGAACCACCTCCCCGAAAGAACATCCGTCCTGATCCCAGTTTGATAGCGGATCAGGTTTAAGATGCGCCGCTCGCTATGTTCCTGATCGACGGCTGTCGGCGCCCACTTAACGCGCCAACCAGCCCGAGCGGGATTTGACAGTCCTCCCACTTTCGGAAAGTCGTGTATTCGTGAAAAAGTCGATTTTGAAGCGTGTCGCTACCACAGGCGTGGCCCTTACCATCACTTCCATCCTGGGGCTCATGGTCGCTGTACCCGCCGCGACCGGCATGACGGCGGCGCAAAAGCCCTCGACCAGCGTGCTCGTTCCCGTGTCTGCCGCCAAGGCGGCTGGGTTCACCAAGGCGGTCACCGCACCCACCACCTCCACGGACACCAGCGTCTCGGGGTGCCCCGATGGTGCCCAAGAGGAGTACGCAAACGCATCCGGAACGTCCGGGTTGCTTTCTGAGGTGCTTTACTGCGCAACTGCTGCGGATGCGGCAGAGCTTCTACAAGGTATCGCCGCACAGAGTAAGGCGGAAACGGGTCGAAAGCCCCCGAAGACTCTCGGGTCGACAGCCGTTGAACGACTGGGGTCGGGCTCGACGTATCTCATCGCTTGGCAGCATGGGACCGCATTCGAACTCACCGGCCTTTCTGAGGATCTGTCCGCTAGTTCGACGACCAGCACCACGGAGGCGACGACGGTTCCCCTCACCACGCATGACCAGCAGGTCTTGGCGAACGCAGCGTCCCAACAGAACGCTCGGTTCGAGAGTGTTTCGGTTTCCTCCGGGACCCGCGGATCGGCGGCCAACGCGAAGGCGCAGGCGGCCGCAGATGCGGCTTCAGTGGCTGCGGGCTGCCCGAAGAGTCCTAGCACCGCTCTGACGAAGACGAAGTGGAGTAGTGCGCCGGCCATGACCATCGACCCGGCGAAGTCCTATAGCGCCACCGTGAAGACCGATATCGGTACGTTCGTCGTAGCTCTCGACGCAAAGGCTGCACCCGTTACGGTCAACAACTTCGTCTTCCTCGCACAGCACGGGTTCTACAATTGCGTGATCTTCCACCGGGTGATCCCTACCTTCATGGATCAGACCGGAGATCCGACGGGAACCGGCTCCGGTGGCCCGGGGTACACCATCGCTGACGAGTATCCCGCCAAGGCATCAAATCCTGCCGACCAATACCCACTCGGATCCGTCGCGATGGCGAACACTGGGCAACCACATACCGGTGGAAGCCAATGGTTCATCGTTGCCGGGAGTGAGGGCGAATCGCTCCTGCCTTCGTACTCGCTGTTCGGCCACGTCACGTCGGGGATGAGCGTGATCGAGAAGATCAATGCGCAAGGGAGCGCCGCCGGCGTCCCGCCCGATGTCACGCACCGGATGCTGAAGGTCACCATTACTTCATCCTGACGGGACTGGCAAACGCCTGCGGGCGACCTCCCGGCGAATCAGCTAATGCTGAATGGCGGATACGGATCCGCCAGCAGGAAGTACCACGCGCTGAATCGGGTCGCCCAGAACTCGACGCCGATCACAAACTTGCGGAGCCCTTCGGGCCACCGTCCCGTGAAGAGAACGGCGAAGAATGCGATGATCCACGCCACGTACAGCCCAATCGTCAGCACGAGGCCGAAGAGCAACTGGGGGATCGCATAGATGATCCGGAGGAGGACCGCGATCCGTGAATAGCTTTGCGGAGGTGCGACGTTGAACCAGGCGGGATCGCCACCTGGGTCGGGATAGCCGGACGGGACGCTGAAAGTGGGATAGGACTCGCGGAGGAACAAAATGTAGCTGACCACCCTCCACTGATAGCGGTGCACGCCTGCAATGAAGTCACCGATGCCGGGTGGCAGTTTGCCCGTGAAGAGGATGGCGAACCAGCCTACGATGGAGATCAGTTCGGCCACGATGAGCAAGACGTACAACACGATGAGATGGGGAATGGCCAGGATGTAGTTCCCGATCACGCGCCAGCGGGCCACCTCGAATGGCGCATCGAATCCCACCGTCACCGGATAGCTCGGGTCAGAGGCGAGCGCAGTCGCACTGGAGCTTGCCGGAGTCATACGTCCACCTGACGCGGATGCATGAGCCGGCGATCCACTTTGGTAGCGAACGTCGCTCGCCGGCGGCGCCGGCGGAGGGGGTGGGGGAGCGCCACCTTCCGTCGGATCATCCGGCCCGGCATTTCCCCAACCCTGATCGCTCATGATGACTCCCCGCCCGTGCTCGTCACAGCGATGAGCCGTGAGGGGGACAGTGTTCCACAGGTGGGCCTTTCTTGCTCATTACTTGGCCCTCTCCCCGTCCTCGAATGCGGCCAGACCGACTTCTCGCCGGGCGCACACGCCAAGACACCAAGCCCGCACCGCCAACACCCACAAAATGCCGGTGGTTGCTCGTCGATCGGCGTGCCATTCTTGTCTGAATCGGTCTCGGAGCGGAGGGGTAACGAATGGCACTAGAGGGTTCCCGCATCGTGGTCACCGGCATATCGTCCGGCATCGGGGCCGCCGTGGCCCGCCTGTTGGCTGATGAAGGGGCGACTGTCCTGGGAGTGGACCGGACTGTGCCTCCAGAGGAGCCAAATGGCGGATTCGTCCAGTGCGATCTGGGAGAGGAGGAATCCCTCAGCCAGTGCGTACGTCAGTTGCCGGACCGAATCGATGGACTCGCCAACGTGGCGGGCTTGCCAGGGACGGTCGACGCCAACGCGATTGGCAGGGTGAACTTCCTGGGCCTGAGGTACGTGACCGAGATGCTCCATCCCCACATCAAGGAGGGTGGATCAATTGTCCATGTCGCGTCGATCGCCGGAGCGGGCTGGCCGAGTCACACACAGGAGCTCTCGGACTTGATAGCGACCCCCGATTTCGAGGCTGGCCTCAAGTGGTGGTCGGAGACTGGGCCCCAGACCGGTCCCGAAGCCTACGCATTCTCGAAGGAAGCTGTCATCTATTACGCCAAGACGCGGGCCCAGGCAGCGTGGGCGGCCGGCTACAGAGTCAATACGGTGAGCCCCGGCGCGACCGTGACGCCGATACTGCAGAATTTCAGCGAATATATGCCCATCGAGTGGTCCGAAAAGATGCTCGGACGGCATGCGACCCCAGAGGATATTGCAACCGTGGTGGTGTTTCTCTTGGGGCCCGGGGCAAGCTTCGTGAATGGCGCGGATGTACCGGTTGACGGCGGCCTCATGTCCGGTCTCATCACGGGCACCGTCCAGGGACCATCCTAAATAGTCATGAGCGCGAAGGGCTACCACGAGATCCGGTACGTCGTCGACGATCCAGTTGCCGTCATCACCCTGAATCGACCGTCCAGTATGAACGCGTTCACGGCGGTAACGTTGCGAGAGATTCGCGATGCCCTCGACCGATCGATGGAGGATCGAAGGGTGGTCGGTACAGTCATAACAGGTGAAGGGAAAGCCTTTTGTTCGGGACTCGATGCGACGTCCCTCGCCGATGCGGTGGAGCAGCCACCGGACATGAGCGGCGTCCCGGCTGATCAGCCCGCACTGTTCTCGTACATTCGGGATTTGCCAAAGCCTGTGATCGCCGCCGTGAACGGAATGTGTGCAGGCGGCGGTTTTGTGCTTGCCCTCATGTGTGACCTGCGTTTTGCCGCCGAGGATGCTGTCTTCACCACTGTGTTTTCGAAGCGGGGCCTCATCGCGGAGCACGCCACGAGTTGGTTACTTCCGCGCTTGGTCGGGAGCGGGCGCGCACTCGACTTGTTGTGGAGTTCCAGACGGGTGAGCGGCTCCGAAGCTGTGGAGATGGGCCTGGCAGAACGACTTGCCGGTTCGGGCCAAGTGGCCCAGTTGGCGATCGCGTATGTGAGGGATCTCGCGGAATCCACCTCACCACAATCTCTCAAAATAACGAAGGAACTCGTAAACGCTCACTGGTCCGCGTCTTTTGAGACTGCCGCGGGAGAGGGCCACGTTGCAATGTCGGTCAGCCTCGGCCAGCCGGATTTCAGAGAGGGAGTCAACTCGTTTCTCGAGCGTCGAGCGCCGACTTTCGCTCGAATTGGAAAGGAAACGGAATGATTCCCCTACTCGCTAGGTGGGCTGTGTAATGGGAGACGTTCGCCTGCGTCAGGTGGCGGTCGCCGCTCTCGATGGGCGCGAGGTGGTCGAGCGGTTCGGTGCCATCTTTGGCTGCTCTTCGGGATACCAGGATCCCGGAGTCGCCGAGTTCGGTCTGGAGAACCACGTCTTCGCCCTCGGCGATCAGTTTTTGGAACTTGTGTCCCCAGTCACCGAGGCGGCGCCAGTGTGGAGGTTCCTCCAGAAGAGAGGTCGCAGCGCCGCTGGCTACATGGTTATCCTCGAGGTCGGCTCCGTCGATCCTTATCGGGTCCGAGCGGAAACTCTGCATCATCGGGTGGTACTCGACAGTGAGTCGGAGATGTGGAGCACGTTGCACCTCCATCCACGGGAGATGGGCTCGCTCATGTCGGTTGATCATGACAAGGGGGGCGACTGGATGCCAGCGGGTCCGGATTGGCAGGAGCGGCCCGGGGCGACCGCAATAACGGGTATCGCCGGGGTCAGGATTGCCACCTCTGACCCAGTTGCACTGGCGAATCGCTGGGCGACATTTCTCGATATCCCGTATTCCCCAGGTGTTGCGTTACAGCTGAACCAAGGGACGATTGAATTTGTCCCGGCCGCATTCGGGGATGAGGGACTGGCCGGTGTAGATCTCCTCGCATCTGAAGGAAACTCGGGAGGGCGAGTGCCACACCATCGCCGGGACCGAGTTCCAGATCGTGAAGAGGCCGCGGTCAGCTGTGGCGACGGGATGATCACCGTCGACCTGATCAGTTCGCCTCTCGCCTCCGGGTGGGCGGTGTGAGCACTCCGCGGTGTTCGGGTGTCCCGTCCAGATTGGCGTTGATACGTTCGACGGTGCGCCAACCGGCGGGGGTGCGAACCCAGCGCCACGAGTTTGCCGATACTCGGGCTACCCAGAATCGATCCTGCTCGGCGTCCCAGCGGATGTTGAGAGCGTAATTGCGCCCTTCTGCCTCATCCCCGTGGATGGCGATGAGAGGCGCCGTGAGCACATGCCCGCAGCCGTTCTTGATCAGACCCTGATGGCCGTCACTGTTCACCATGGCGGCGATTTCATCGTGCCCCTGCATACGAATGGCGCCGACAGCGTCGAACACGCCATCGTCGATCCATAGGTCTGCTGTCGCCTCCGCGGAGCCACTATCCACTGATGGCCCGTAACGAGCGACCAGCTGACCGAGCTCGACCTGGTCCTCCAGGAGGCGCACTCTGTCCCTCAACTCCTCGACGGTTGTGCGGAGATCGTCAATCTCAGTCAAAGCTCCTCCTCCAGTCCTACTTCGATGGGACAACGATGATGCGCGCGGGCCCGTTGGCGTCGCGGGCAGTGTCCACGGCGGCCGCGACGTCGTCCAGGCCCACCGAGTGGCCGTACATCGGGGCGACGTCGAGCCGGCCTTCGCATACCTCGGCGAACGCTTCGTTCCAGTGGGTCATGGAGGGACCGCCGCCGAACTGGATGTTGAGGCCCTTCCGTTTGGCCACCATGGTGTGGATATGGTCGCCGTCGGGAGGTCCACCGGCCGAGAAGATGCGGGTGCCTCGCTCGCAACCCTTGACAATGGCGTCCAGCACACCCGGCACACCGACGCACTCGAACACGACACAGCCGGTCAGATCCAGCAGGCTCATCATGTCCCGAATGGGCTCTGGCGAGCCGTAGGCAACCTCACGCCACGACGAGTAGGGCGAGACATCGGCCGGATCGACCACGACATCGGCGCCCATGGCCCGGGCGGTGTCCCGGCGGGAGGCGACGAAGTCGGCGGCGACGATCGGACCGACCCCCAGTCGCTTGAGCGAGGCGATGGCGGCGAGCCCGATGGCCCCGCACCCGATCACCAGGGGGACCTCCTTTGTGGTCACAGCGGCTCGCTTCACGTACGACCACCCCACCGAGATGGCGTCAGCGATGGAGACCAACTGGTCGGGGAGATCGCCGGGCACCACCTGGGTCATCCCCTCGGTCAGCAAGAAGTACTCACCGAAGCCGCCTGGGGCTTCGTGGCTCTGCCCGATGATCCGCACTCCCTCCGCGGTCAGCAGAGCCGGAATGGAGCTGACCCGGGTGCCGATCGGCCACACTCTTCGCGTCTGGGGTCCGTAGTCGACGATGGCGGCGCAGTACTCGTGGCCCATCACGATGTCGGCAGTGGGGTCATGGTTGGAGAGTCCGCTGTCATCCTCGGCGTCGCCCTCCGGATGGTCCATGAAATGGATGTCCGATGCGCAGATCCCGCAGGCCAAGGAACGCACCAGAATTTGGCCCGGCCCGGGGACCGGGTCCTCCGTATTCCGCGCCTCGATCCTTCCCTCTCGTAGTACGGCAGCTCTCACGGCCCTCCATCGTTATACGGGAGAGAGTCTCCCGTATAACATCCTCGCATGCAAAAGGGTCCCCTGACTTCACCCCGCAGGGTGCCGACGCAGCCCGGAGCGGGCGAGGCACAGGCACCAAAGGTGCCGCGAGGACGACCGCGCCATCCGGAGATCGACGATCAGGTACTCGACGCAACCCTCGCCGTCCTTTCTGAGGAGGGGTTCGCCGCCACGACCATCGCGGCGGTGGCGCGTCGATCCGGCACGCACTCGTCGGCCATCTATCGACGTTGGCCTTCCCGAATCGCCCTGATCGAAGAGGCGGTGTTCCCCGGGTTCGATGAATTGAGCATCAGTCCAACGGGTGATCTCCGTCGCGACGTCCGGCAGTTCATGGAGACCTACGAACGCACGCTGTCTTCGCCGGCGGCACGCGCCGCCATGCCCGGTCTGCTCGCCAGCTACCAACGTGGAGCGTCTCCTCATCCGGCGCAGAAGTGGTTACGTGTCTCGGCGCGCCCGCACTTCCGGGCCGTCCTCCACGCCGCCGGGCCGCAGAGCGTCGATCCCAACGTCGATCCGGACGATGTCTTCGACCTGCTTCTGGGAACCGTGCTGGCTCGGGCGCTCGTCCCCACCGTCATAGGACGTGCCCGATCGGCCGAGCACATCGTCGATCTTGTGATCCGTGCGTTGCGTCCTGACGAGTTCGGCCCTGGAGCGCGTCGACGGCCGACCGAATGATGTACGCGATCACCTCTCGGTCGCAGGGCACCTCCGAAAATGCTGCGGCCCTCGTCGGGGCCGCCGGCATGGTCTCGATGCCGATCTTCCCGGCGCCGGGGTTGCGGATGTTGCGCAATGCCGGGAGTGCGCAGACACCCGTCGACCCGGAGAACGCAAGGCCGAAGTGGAACACAGCGATCCCGAACGGGACTCCGGAACGAACGCGGACACCGACATGTGAGAGTGCGGACCGCCGGTCACCATCCCGCCGGCCCAGGCGAGATCGCGGTCACCCGTCATACCAGCAGAGGATCCCCCAGTTCGAAGTTACCCGGCCGTAAGCTGGAATTTACTCAAAATTACAAGCCCTCGAACAAAGAGGTTGGATGATGGTGATAACAGAAGATCGGCTTCTCGTGGAACAGGAGCGAGAGGTCGATGAGCTTGTCGCTGCCGTGACGCGAGAAGACCGTGCACGAGATGCAGAAGGCCACTGTTGGGATGGCGGCATCTGTGATCACCCCGATCACGGTTCTGTCAGTTCCGATTACGGGACGATTCACTTCATGCGCTGATCCCGGTGCGTGCGGCCGCCACCGGCCGCCGCGTGTGCCGGTAGATCTGATTACTGTGGGATGAGCACCGGCCCGCAATGGCGTAGCCGGGTGTCAGGGAGGGAACACCGCCATGGCCTACGACATTGCCGGAGACGTCCGCCTCGACCCCAGGATCAAGGCCCTGTTGGCGGCCGTTCCTCAGATGGCGTCCAGGGATGCCGACAGCCGCGAGACCATGGTGGCCGAGGCCAATACCCCGGAAGCGCTGAAGGGGGCCGAGGGGTTCCGCCAGGTGATGGAACTCTGTGACACCGAGGAGTTGGCCCCCTCGAAGGGGCTCCATATCCACACGGAGCAGATCGCGTCGGAGCCCGATGGCAACACCATCAATCTGCAGGTGATCAGGCCGGAGACCGACGACAGGGTGGCATGCGTCTTCTACATCCACGGAGGCGGGATGATGACCCTCTCCTGCTACGACGGGATGTACCGGGCCTGGGGCAAGGTGATCGCAGCGAACGGGGTGGCCGTGGTCATGGTGGACTTCCGCAATGCGCTGACGCCCTCGTCGGCGCCCGAGGTGGCACCGTTCCCGGCCGGCCTCAATGACTGCGTTTCAGGACTCCGCTGGGTCGTCGCACATGCCGCACAGCTCAACATCGACCCTGCTCGCATCGTGATAGCCGGCGAGAGTGGAGGCGGCAACCTGACGCTGGCCACCGCGCTCAAGCTCAAGCAGGACGGGGATCTCGGCCTGGTGAAGGGCCTCTACGCACTCTGTCCCTATATCGCGGGGCGGTGGCCGTTGCCCGAGAATCCATCATCAACCGAAAACAACGGGATCCTGCTCGACCTGCACAACAATCGAGGAGCCATGGCCTATGGGATCGAGCAGCTCGAAGCCGAGAACCCGTTGGCGTGGCCGTCGTTCGCAACGGTCGACGACGTGGCCGGCTTTCCTCCTACGGTGATCAACGTCAACGAGTGCGACCCGCTGCGCGACGAGGGGATCAACTTCTATCGAAAACTGCTCCAGGCCGGCGTTGCGGCGCGATGCCGGCAGATGATGGGCACCATGCACGGCACCGAAATCTTCATGATCGCGTGCCCCGACGTGAGTCGCGATACGGCCCGCGATATAGCGGCCTTCACCAGGGAATAGCGGGCCGCCTCGGCAAGGACCTGGTCAATCGCCGAAGGCGACTCGACGCAGTTGCTCGATCGACTCGTCGGGGCTGGTCATGTGCCCCCCACCGGTTGTCACCACCGTGGTGGCGCCGGGTACGTGCTTCGAAAGCCAGTGACCATGGGAGGCCGGAACCAGTACGTCGTCCGCTCCGAAGCGCACTTCCACCGGAATCTTGATCTCGCTCACGTCGAAGCCCCATGGCCAGGTGAACGCGAGGTCGTCGTCTATCCAACCCCAGGCCCCGTTTGCGAACATGTCGACGACCGATTCGCGCATGATTGCGTGAATCCTCGGATCGGAAAGTATGGCGACATCCGTTTCGGGAAGGTCGAAGCCCTCCAGGAGCCTGCCGGGATCCATTGCCACCCGGGCCTGCATTGCCCTTGCTTCCTTCGGGATCTCGTCGGTCAACCGCTCCTCACCCTCGAGCGCCCAGCCGAATTCCCTCACATTCTCGGGATCCATGCCGTCCAGGAAATCGAGGTCGTCGACGCCGTAGGGGGCGACCCCTACAACGCACTGCGCCCTCGTGACACGATCACCGAGCCTTGCCGCCACGGCGAGAACATGTGGGCCGCCTCCGGAACCACCCATCGTTGCAAACTCGTCAATTCCCAAATGGTCAGCAATGGCCGTCACATCGCCGACACAATCAACGACCCGCCGCCCCCGATGGCGGTGCGACCAGCCATACCCCGCCCGGTCATAGGTGATGAGATGGATACCCAACTCCTTGATTCTTTCCTCATCAGGAGGCCTACCGAGGCGGCCGCCCGGAGTCCCGTGCAGTGCAATGACCGGTACACCCCCGACGTCTCCCCATTCGGCGTACGCCACGGAGCGACCGTCCGCCACCTGCACCGTCTGCGCCATTGCGGCGTTCCTCCCGCTCGTCTCCCGCAACCCTATCCAACGAGCAGCGGACGTCACGGGCTCCTTCGCCCACGCTGCACTACCCGACAAGCACCGAGACGGCGCATTGGCGGCTACCCCCACCCGTGGATGGTAAAACAGGCCCATGCGACGACTGATACCGCTCACCATCGTCGGCGCCCTGGGTCTGTTCACCCTCGGGGCCCTCTTGTTGGGCCTGGCGCAACACTGACGCGCCAGGCAACGTCATGGTGAACGGCGCAAGTGAGTGGCAGCAGAATCGGAACGGCGCGTGGCGTCGGTTCACCCGGGCTTCCCGGTGAGCCGCCCCGACCCTGAGGGACCCGCCGGTCCGCTGGTCGGCCTTTCGGTTCTGGAGCTGGCCGGTCAGGGGCCGGGGCCCTTTGCGGGCATGTTGCTCGCCGATATGGGGGCGACGGTGGTCAAGGTCGACCGCGTGGAGCAGGCGATGGCGTGGGACCGCGAGCGGGTGGCTACCGACCTGATGGATCGGGGCAAGCGATCAGTCGCCCTGGACCTGCGGCACCCTGACGGTGCGGCGGTGGTCCTCCGGCTGGTGGAGCGGTGCGACGTGGTGATCGACCCCTTCCGTCCTGGCGTAGTGGAGCGGCTGGGCATCGGTCCGGACCCTTGTCTCGCCGCAAATCCCGCGCTGATCTTCGCCCGCATGACCGGCTGGGGCCAAGAGGGACCCTGGGCGCAGCGCGCCGGGCATGACATCAACTACATCTCGCTGCCAGGAGCTCTCGATCTGCTCGGAGAGCCCGGTCGGGCTCCCCAGGCCCCCCTCAACATCTTGGGGGATTTTGCGGGGGGCGGCATTCTCCTGGCGTTCGGGATTGTCTGTGCGGCCTACGAAGCCCGCACCAGTGGAAAGGGCCAGGTGATCGATGCGGCCATGGTGGATGGCTCCGCTCTGGTCATGGCACCATTCATCGCTGGAAGCCTGCGCGGGCAGTGGGGGCCGAGAGGGGCCAACTTTCTCGACGGCGCCGCCCACTTCTACGGTGTCTACCGCACGGCCGACAGTCGTTACATCAGCGTCGCTGCCATCGAACCCAAGTTCTATGCCCAACTCCTCGACGGACTCGGACTCGATCCTGACAGCGTTGGGACCGCAGTGGGACAGGGACCGTTGGCCGTCGAACAAGGAGGCGGTGGCTGCCGTGGTCGCCTCCCGAACCCAGGACGAGTGGTCGGCGGTCTTCGAAGGTACTGACGCCTGCTTCTGCCCTGTTCTGACGCCCAAAGAGGCGGTCTCCAATTCCCACATAGCGGAGCGTGGCACCTTTGTAGATGTCGACGGCCTGCTGCAACCGGGACCCGCCCCCCGATTCAGCAGGACGGCAACTGCGACTCCTAAGGGGCCCTGTTTCCCCGGGCAACACACCGAACAGATCCTGGCCGACGCGGGACTGACCGCCCGGCGCATCGAAGAGCTGCAACGTGGAGGGGTCGTCGCATGAAGAAACACGGGGTGAAGCGGTATGGCCGGCCTGATCGACCGTGAGCCCGGGTCCCGACACCAGCGCCGGTGGGCGCAAATTGCCTAGTCTCGCCGTGTGAGGCAACGGATGAGGCACCTATGACGATCGATGCGCTCGACAAGTACACCGTTGTGGAGCTGTCGAGGGGTGTAGCCGGCGCCTACGCCACGAAGCTCTTTGCCGACGCGGGGGCCGACGTCATCGTCATCGAGCCGGTCGAGGGGTCAATGCTGCGGAGGACCACGCGCGCGGGACGGCTGGCGGAGGGTGCCTCGGACGGGCCCCTCTGGCGGTGGCTGGCGGCGGGAAAGCGGAGCATGGTGGGAGATCTCGCTGACCCGGCGGTACGTGAGGTCGTGCGCTCAGCGCACGTGGTCGTGGCCGACCTCCCTGCGGGCCCACTGGAGGATGCCGGGCTGTTGCCTCGACCGAGCAACGTCGTCGTGACCATCTCGCCGTACGGCCGGGGTCCGCTGGAGGACGTCCCGGGTAACGACTTCACCGCCCAGGCGATCTGCGGCTCGATCGCCGGCCGGGGCAGGGCGGAGGAGGAGCCGCTCTATGCGGCCGGGCGTCTCTCGGAGCTGGCCGGGGGCGTCTTCGCCGCTCCGGCCGCACTGGCCGCGGCGCGGCACCTTCTTCGTACCGGGGCCGGCGCGCACATCGATGTCTCTTGTGCGGAGGCGGCCCTGATCGCCACGAATCTGTACCAGGACCTGATGTGGCGGATGATCGGTGGCATTCCACCCGGGCCGGGACGCATGATCATGTTCCCCGGTATCGAAGCGACCGCCGACGGGTGGGTCGGTCTGAACACCAACTCGGCCCAGAAGCTGGAGGACCTGATCACGCTCGTGGGTCGGGCGGACCTCCTCGGCGATACGGACGTGCGGTCAGATCCGGTGCGCAAGGCGGAATCCGAGCGCAGCATCAAGTCGTGGCTCCTGGAGCACACGACCGCCGAGGTGCTCGAGCTGGCCACCGAGTTGCGCATCCCCGTGGCTCCGATCGGTAACGGGGAGCTGCTGCCCAGCCTCGACCACCTCGTCGAGCGAGGAGTCTTCCTCAAGGAGCCCTACACGTTCACCGCCCCCCGTCCGCCTTACGCCATCGACGGTCATCGTCCCGGGGCACGACATGCGGCCCCCACCCGCGGCGGACCAGGGGCCGCCCGCCTTGCCTTTGGATTCGGCGCCCCCGGGGGGTACGGACGAGTCTGCGTCAGGTGATCTGCCCCTGGCGGGCCTCAAAGTCCTCGATGCCACCGCGTGGTGGGCCGGTCCCGCCTCGACGCAGGTGTTGGCTGCCCTGGGCGCGGACGTGGTGCACGTCGAGTCGATCCAGGTCATCGATGGGATGCGGCCCGCCGCCGCGCTGCCGTTCGCCACGCTCGACGAGTGGTGGGAGCGAAGTTGCTTCTTTCTGAGCATCAACACCAACAAGCGCGGCATCACGCTCGATCTTGGTTCCGAGCGGGGGCGTGAGCTCTTTCTCGGACTCGTCGCCTGGGCCGATGTGATGGTCGAGAACTACACGCCGCGGGTAATCGAGAACTGGGATCTGGGCTGGGAGCGCCTCAAAGAGATAAACCCCCGCCTCGTGATGTGCCGGATGCCGGCGTTCGGCCTCGACGGACCCTGGCGGGACCGGGTGGGCTTCGCCCAGACCATGGAGCAGTTGTCGGGCCTGTCGTGGGTGACGGGTCACCGCGATGGCCCTCCGATCATGCCCAACGGTCCCTGCGATCCGCTGGGCGGGATGCACGCCGCCTTCGCCATGCTGACCGCGCTCGAGCAGCGTGACGCCACCGGTGTCGGGTGCATGATTGAGGCACCCCTGGTCGAGAGCGCGCTGAACCTGGCCGCCGAAGAAGTCCTCGAATTCAGTGCCTTCGGGCGGATCGGTGAGCGGCTCGGCAACCGGTGCCGGGAGAGGGCGCCTCAGGGCGTCTACCGTTGTGAGGGCGACGAGCAATGGGTCGCACGTCTCCGTAGAGGACGAGCAGTGGCCTGCACTGGTGGAACTGCTCGGCACACCCGAGTGGACGCAGGATCCCGCGCTCGTCGACCGTCGCCGGGCGTTTCGACGCACATGATCTCCTTGATCAGCACCTCGCCGAGTGGTTCGGCGCCCAGGGGCGCGAGCGATGCCGTCGATCGTCTGCTGGCGGCAGGCGTTGCCGCAGCACCGGTGGTCGACAACCGCGACGTGGTGACCCACGCCGTCTTCGAGGCTCGTGGCTTCGCCGAGTGGTCCGACCATCCGGTGACCGGCCGCCTCCCCGTCACCACTCTGCCCTACCGCTGGTCGGGGATCGAGCGGTGGATCCGTTGTCCGGCCCCGACGCTCGGTCAGCACAATCACGAGGTGCTGTCCTCCATCCTCGGACTCGACAAGGAAGAGATCGAACGACTGGAGGAGGCAGGCGTGATCGGGACGCGCCCGGCCGGCCTATAGCGGCGACGGGCCCGGCAGAATCAACGCAGTCAGCGGGGGGCGCGGGGCATGCCGAGCCCGACCATGGCGATGATGTCCCGTTGGATCTCGTTCGTCCCTCCACCGAAGGTGAAGATGGTCTGGGCCCGGGCGTTTCGTTCCAGCCGACCCTGCAGCACGGCGGCGGGCGAGCCCTCGGGCAGATAACCCGCCTGCCCCACCACTTCGACGAGAAGGCGGTAGACCTCCAGGGACAACTCGGTGCCGTACACCTTGGTGGCCGACGCATCCGCCGGGTTCAACCCCTTGTCGGCCGCCCACGCCACCTTCCAGTTGAAGAGCTTGAGCACCTCAATTTTGGCATGGGCCCTGGCCAGGTGCAGTTGGACCCACTCGTGGTCGATCACCTTTTTCCCGTCGCCCAGGGTGTGCTCCTGTGCCCACCGCCGCACGTCCGTGAGGCTGCGGAGTAACCCCGAGGCCGGGCAGAGCGCGACCCGCTCGTGGTTCAGCTGGTTGGTGATCAACTTCCATCCCTGGTTCTCCGCGCCGACCAGGTTCTCCGCCGGGACCCGCACGTTCTCGTAGAAGGTCGAGCTGGTGATGTCCCCGGCGATGGTGGGAAGCGGAGTCCAGCTGAAGCCGGGAGTGTCGACAGGCACGATGAAAACCGAAAGGCCCTTGTGCTTCGGGGCATCGGGGTCGGTGCGGGCGGCCAACCAGACGTAGTCGGCATGTTCGATCGCGCTCGTGTAGATCTTCTGGCCGTCGATCACGTATTCGTCGCCGTCGCGAATGGCGCGGGTCTTGAGCGAGGCCAGATCGGTGCCCGCCGAGGGTTCGGAATAGCCGATGGCGAAGTGGACCTTCCCCTGGAGTATGCCCGGAAGGATGCGCTTTTTCTGCTCCTCGGTGCCGAGTGACATCAACGTGGGACCGACGCTGTTGAGCGTGAGCAAGGGGAAGCGGTACCCCGGCCCAGTGCGACTCCTCCACGAAGATCATCTGGTCGATTGGTCCTCGGGCCTTGCCCCCGTACTCGACGGGCCACCCCAAACCGAGCCACCCGTCCTCACCCATGCGGCGGATGTAGTGGGTGTAGGTCGACTCCTTCTCCTTCGACCCCTCCACCTCCTCGACCAGGCGGACGAAGTACTCACGCACCTCGTCCTTGAGCTCCTGCTCTTCCTTCGTGAATCCCAGTTCCACCGTTACCTCCCCTCCGGCACGATAGCTTTTCGGGCCAGGCCCGGCGATCCCGCCCGAGAAGGTGTGGATCGGTGAGAGACGGCGCCGTTTACCCGCCGCACCAGCTCAGGTTGATCTCGTCGGCATGGGAGGTGACCGTGATCTTCTCGAGGCTGGCTATGAGCCAGTTCGCCTGGTCCAGAAGATGTGGTGGAAAGGTGGTCCCGACAGCGAGGACGCGAACCCCCGCCGCCAGACCCGAGGCGATCCCGTGCGGTGAGTCCTCGATCACGACGCATTCGTCCGGGGAGACGTCGAGGACGCCCATGGCACGCATGAAGGGTTCGGGGTGGGGCTTCCCGGCTTGGACGTCGTCGGCGGTGATCAAAATGGGAGGCTCAGGAAGCCCGGCCTTGTGAATGCTTGATTCCGCCAGCCGAACACTGCCACTGGTGACGACGGCCCAGCTGCGGAAGGGCAGGCACTCGAGCAGGCGCAGTGCTCCGGGCATGGGGGTGACAGCCGCATCCGACTCCACCTGACGGGTGAGTATCTCGTCGGCCAGGCGGGTCTTGGTGAGACGGTCGATACCCGGAATGGCAAGTTCGAGGGCCTGATCGGCCGGGATGCCGTGCACGTAGGGAGCGATCTGACTGAAGGGGACATCGAGTCGTTCCGCCGCCCACCGCCAGGCTGACTCAACCGCCGTGGAGCTGTCGACCAGCGTGCCGTCGAGGTCCAACAACACGGCCTTGGCCGCTATGGACACCAGCAGGCCAGAGTGGTCGGTTTCAACTGAGGGCAAATTGTCTCCGACCGATCTCATTCAACACGAGGGCACAAATGAAATGTTCTCGCACAAGGGACGAGGCGAGTGTACAGCAGGTCACTCTCTGATCCGTGGCATTTCGCAACCGCTCCGGCCTCGGGAGGCCGGGAACGATGTGGTAAAGGTGGAGCTCATGTGAGAAAAGTTTTGGGCAGGAAGAAATGTGGCTCCACGATGTCGAACATGGCGCACCGGCTCCGATCATTAGGTGACCGGCCCGCCCGGGACGATCGAGTGAGGAGACCGACATGAAGTACATGGTGATCATCTACGGGAACAAAGACCTCTGGCAATCCTTCCCGCCCGATCTGTTGGCAGAAGCCATAGCCAGCGTGGACGCGTTCAATACGCGCTATCTCGAGTCCGGGGAGCTCCTCTCGGCGTACGGGCTCGGCGACGAACTGACTGCCAAGACGGTCCGGGTGCGTGAGGGGGTGACGGCAGTGACCGACGGCCCCTATCTCGAGGCCAAGGAATTCGTGTCGAGCTTCTTCATCCTGGACTGCCAGGATGAGGCGCGGGCGCTGCACATCGCCGCCGAACATCCCTTTGCCGCCCACAACGCGGTCGACGTCTGGCCGATTCTCCACGAAGCAGGACTGGAGATGTGAGCCAGGAGATCGACCTCGAGGACCTGCTGCGGCAACTGGCGCCGCAGGTCCTCGGCGCGCTCCTTCGCAGGTACGGCAATTGGGAGATGTGCGAGGACGCTTTGCAGGAAGCACTCTTGGAAGTCGCCGACGAATGGGAGCGCAATGGAGTGCCCGCGCACCCCCGGGGCTTTCTCGTCACCGTGGCGAACCGGAGGATGATCGATCAAATCCGCAGCGAGTCGGCCCGTCGGGATCGCGAGGAGCGCACCCTGGTGGGCGCACCTCCCGCACAGTTCGAGCGACTTCCCGGTGCAGATGTAGGACATCGACCGAGACGACTCGCTGATCCTCCTGTTCATGTGCTGCCATCCGGCACTGAGCGCTCCCTCACAAATCGCCCTGACGCTTCGCTCCGTCGGAGGCCTCTCAACGCGGGAGATTGCGGGCGCCTTTTTCGTGCCCGAATCCACCATGGCCCAGCGGATCAGCCGGGCGAAGCAACGGATCCGGGAAGTGGGCGGATCGTTCTCGATCCCCGCGGCCGACGAACTGGAGATGCGCGTGAGCGTCGCGCATCACGTGCTCTATCTCATCTTCAACGAGGGATACACCACGTCATCGGGTCCTGCGATTCATCGCACCGATCTCACGACCGAGGCAGTTCGCCTGAGCCGCGAGTTGCGGCGTCTACGGCCTCTCGACACGGAAACGTCCGGACTTTTGGCCCTGATGCTGCTGACCGAGGCCCGACGGTCGGCGAGAGTCGACGGGGCGGGTGATCTCGTGCCTTTGGCCCAGCAGGAAAGGGCGAAATGGGACAAGGCACTCATAGGGGAGGGCATTGCCTTGGTGACCGAGGCCCTCTCCCACGGGTCCGTCGGCCCCTATCAGCTCCAGGCGGCGATCGCGGCGCTGCATGATGAGGCCGAGACCGCAGAGGATACGGACTGGCCTCAGATCCTGGCGTTGTACGAGATGCTCGACGTTGTGGCCCCGAACCCGATGGCCACCGTCAACCGGGCCGTGGCCGTCGGCATGGTGCACGGGCCGCTCGCCGGTCTGGCCCTTCTCGGGGCGCTTGACGACGATCAGCGAGTGTCGAACCACCACCTTCTCTTCGCGGTCAGGGGGCATCTGTTGGAAATGGCGGGGGACGCCGGCGGGGCGCAGCGTGCATTCAGCCTCGCGGCGCGCCCGACGGCCAGTCTGCCCGAGCGGCGCTATCTGGAGAAACGGGCCAACGGGGAGGCGTGAGTGTTGGTTCGGGCACCGACTAGGACGTGGCGTCGCCCTTTGATTGCTCGGGAGCGAAGCCGGCGTTCTTCAGCATGCGGCGTAGATCGACTACTTGTTGTGCGTCGATGTCCTTGTGTTTCGGCGGCTCGAAGGTCTCGGTCTCGGTTCCGAGGGTCACCAGATAGCGCCCATGGGGGGCCTCCTTCACCGAGGCGACCGCCTCGAGCAACGAGAGAACGCTGTGCCATTCGATGTTGTGACCTGCCGGATGCTGGAAAATCTGCGCCAGGGTCTCGCGGTGGTGACTGTTCAAATGAGCGGGAGCGGGGGTTGACGGCACGGCACTCCTCCTTTTGCGTCGAGGCTAACCGGATCCGGCGGTGCGGGAGCACTCACCCGGGGTCGGCTTCGATCGACGCCAGCACCCGCTGTGCCTCGAGCGACTTGGGGTCATCGGGACCCAGGGTGCGTCGGCGGACGTCGAGCACCGACCGGACCAGGTCACGGGCGTCATCGAGTTCATCGAGCTCGGTCAGCGTGGACGCCAGGTTGAGGGCCGCCAACAAGCCCTGGTCGCTCTCGCCCTCCCTGCGGGAGTTGTACCCGTCGAAAACCTGCTCTTGCAGGGTCCGGGCTTCATGGAGCCGGCCCATTCTCTTGGCCGCGCTGGCACTCCACGCCTTGGCGCTCAAGGTCTGTGGGTCATCCTCGCCGAGTGCGAGGGACCTCCCGGCCACGACGTGGGTCAGGAGAGGATCAGCCTCGCCGGGCCTTTCCAACGCGATCAGGCAGGTGGCGAGTTTGAATTCGGCGTTGAGGGTGGCGTCCTCCTCCGGGCCCACGTTCTTTCGCAGGCCGTCGACTATCTGTTCCCGCAGGGTGATCTCCTCGGTAACCCGGTTCTGCCGTGAGAGTTGGTTGGCCACCTCGTTCATGGCCTTGATGGTGAAGGGGGAGTCGGGCCCGTTCTTTCGGAGCGACCACTTGAGCACGTCCTGCGACTCTTGCAGAGTCTCGTCCGGGCTGTGCTCCATGCTCTTCGCCGCCCGCTCCCCCCAGGCTTGCACCTTGCGCTCCAGTTCGCGCGGCTTGGGGCTCGGCTTCGGTTTGCGTGACCAGATCACGGGCACACCGTCGGTAACCTCCGCCGATTCACTTGGAGGCGAGCGGCCAACGAGCGCGGTGCCTCGTATGAGTCGGTGTGAGCATCCATCGGGTTGTCTCCCCTGACATGGGCCGTGCGAGCTCGGCCGTTGGCCGCGATGCTACAGGGATGGCACTTCTGCCAAGGGGTCGTGCCTAAGCCATCGGGGGAGGACGATGGCAGCGCCCACCTCCCCGCCCACATCGGCGTTTGCCCGATTATCGGGGCGCCGCTCAGTGCCAAAACCGCAGGCGAGGAGGGGGAACGCCGAAATACTGTTTCGCAACCACAGGGCCATCTCGTTGCAACCTGAGTGGTCGATACTTGCAGGGATGTCGCTGATACACCCTGGCCATCGCGCCCTGCGACGGTGCGAGCCGCGCCGGCGGGATCACGCGCTGTCGACCCGACCTGACACTGGTCGTACTCACCACACGAGGGGTGCAACGGATTCATGGTGATGACCGGGAAGGACAAGTCGGTTTCGGTTCCCGAAGAACGGCACTCAGGGGACCCGCTTACGCAGTTTCTCGTCGAATATCTGCAGGGGAACACCCCGGAAGGGACGCTGGACGAGGTCTACCGCCTTGTGGAGGCGTCACGGAAGGTCGCGTTGTTGAACGGCGAGACTGCGTGGACCCCCTACGCAGAACGCCGCAGCATGCTCGAGTCCGCGGGTGTCGTGCTGGGCGGCGGACCGGCGACATTGACCGAAGTGGGCCGGTGCGTGTTCGACACCATTCGGCGGCCCGAGTTGCTGGAGCTCTTGCAGGTGCTGGGCTCTCCGGCTGCGGTCTACGAAGCGCTCCCCAACTTCCTCGATCTCTACGCACCGGCGTTCAAGATGTCGACGGAGCAGATAGGGCCAAATGAGTGCCGCGTGCAGATACGGATGCTCCCGCCCAACGAGCCGTTCCGGGAGCTCTGCGCGTTCGGGCTCGGCATGGCCTCCACATTGCCCCAACTCTTCGGATTCTCGGTGGCCGACATCAGCCATGAGTCGTGCGAATGCGACGGCGATGCCTGCTGCTCCGCCCGCTTTCGTTGGGACGCCGCGCAAGGACGCGAAGCTGAGGCCAGGCGAGCCGACATGAAGATCAGGCTTCTGGAGGCCAGGCTGGCCGAACTGCAGAGTACGGTGGCGGAACTGGGATCGGGTGATGGCCTGCAGCATGTGCTCACCCGGGTGATGGCCGGAGCCACGCGCGCGGTCGAGGCCCCGAAGTTCGTTCTCGACATCGAAGCGAGTGCCAGCTCCGATCGTTTCCTCCGTACCAAAGGTCTCGACGACGCCGAAGGAGCCGCCGTGACCCGGGTGCTTCGGGAGGCGGAGGCCGAACCTGCGGCACACGTCCTCGTGGCCGACGTGGCCTCGGAGCGCGGCCACTTCGGATACCTGGTTGCCATACGCTCCGAGCTCAACTCGTTCGAGGCGCGTGAGCGTTCCGTGCTGGAGTCCTACGCCCGCCTCGCCGCTTCGGCTCTTGATTCGGAGGCCGCCGTCGTCGAGGCCCGGCGCCAGGCCGAGACAGCGCAGGCCCTGCTGGCCCTCTCCAGCTCGTTGGGGGGCTTTTCCAGGAGCGACGAGATGGCGCAACACCTGGCTTCGATCATCCCCTCTGTCATTGACTGCGACAGGGCGATCGTGTCGCTCGCCCTGTCGGCCAGCGAGACCACCTGGGCCTATGCCACGCACGGCTTCGACCTGGCCACGGACGCCGCGCTGCGGGCCATTGCCCCACCCACCTTCTCCGGGAGTCTCGATGCGTGGCTGTACCGGCACCCCGTCGACGCTCCTGCCGGTGGTCTCAGCGCCACCCTCGTCGCCTCCGGCTCCTTGGCCGCCCGGTCCTTGGGCATCACGTTGAATGGCGAGCTGTTCGGGTGGATCACGGTCGACGTCACGGCGCATCCCGAGCGGCTCGGCGACGACGTCGAGATCGCCGAGCGGCTCCGGGGCCTGGCCGGGCAGGCCGCGATTGCCATCCACAACGCCCGCCTCCTGGAGGAGATCCGTTACCAGGCGCTGCATGACAGCCTGACGGGGCTGCCCAACCGGGTCCTTATTCTCGACCGGGTAGAGCGGGCGATGGCCCGGTCCCGCCGTGACCACGTCGACATGGCGCTGTTCTTCATCGATCTGGACGGCTTCAAGGACGTGAACGACAACTTGGGACACAAGATCGGGGACGATCTGCTCCGCTCGGTTGCCGCCCGCTTCACCGGCACCCTGCGCGAGTCGGACACCGTCGCCCGGCTCGGCGGCGACGAGTTCGTTGTCTTGGCCGAGGGCATGGCGCTCGCAGCCGGTCCCGAGCTCGTGGCCGAACGGCTCCTGGAAGTCCTGGCTGAGCCGTTCGAGCTGAATGGGCTCAGCCCCTCGCAGATCCCGGTCTCCGTCTCGGCGTCGATCGGGATCGCCGTCGGTCCACGGGAGTCGAGCGAGGAGCTGTTCCGTGACGCCGACGTCGCGCTCTACCGGGCGAAGGAAGCGGGCAAGCACCGCTACGTGGTCTTCGAGTCGGAGATGTACACCACCATGCACAGCCGGCACGAACTCGAACTGGACCTGCAGGCCGCCATCGGAACCGATCAGTTCTTCCTCTGCTATCAGCCGATCTTCAACCTCTCGGACATGTCCGTCATCGGAGTCGAGGCACTCCTGCGCTGGAACCATCCGACCAAGGGGCTTCTCCAGCCCGACGAATTCATTCCGGCTCTCGAGGCGTCCGGACTGATCATTCCCGTCGGCCGTTGGGTGATCAACGAAGCGTGTCGACAGGCGATGCTCTGGCGGGACATGGGTCAGACCGTCAAAATGTCGGTCAATGCTTCGGCGCGGCAGCTCGACGCGGACACATTGCTCGATGACGTGTGCGTTGCCCTCGAGGAGTCGGGACTACCCGCAGAGTCGCTGATCGTAGAGATAACCGAGACGTGTCTCATGCGTGATGCCAAGGGCGCCCTGGTCCAACTGAACGCCCTGAAGGCACTCGGTGTCCGGATTGCCATCGACGACTTCGGTACCGGGTACTCGTCGCTGGCCTACCTCCAACAATTCCCGGTCGACTCCTTGAAGATCGACCGGTCCTTCATTGCGGGAATGGGCAAGTCCCCCGAAGGCGACACGCTCATCCATACCCTGATCCAACTGGGTAAGGCGCTGAAGCTGGAGACCCTGGCCGAAGGGATCGAGGATGCGGAGCAGCTGGCCCAGCTCCGGGGAGAGAAGTGCGACGTGGGGCAGGGCTATTTCTTCGCCCGCCCGGCGACACCGCACGAGGTCGAGAGATTCTTCACACCGGTGGGCATTCCGACCCTCGCCTGAGCCGGTTTGCGGGCGCGGGCTACGAGTAGCGGAGCGCGCGGGTTCCGGGAGGATTGAAGACGCCCGGCTGGTAGTCGGGGTTCTCGACGCACACTTCACACTCGAGACCGTCGGGATCCCGGAAGAAGAGACTGAGCATGGGGCCGAAGTCGGTGACGAAGTCGTCCGCCGCGCCTCGCTCCATCAGCCGGGCCCGGATGGTCTCGAAGGCTTCGAGAGAGGCCGCCTGCACGGCCAGGTGATCGAGGCGCCCGCGACCGAACATCGGGGTCTGACGGTCTGCCTCCGTGTTGCCGTCGATCTGGAAGACGTTGAGCTCGGACCAATCGCCGATCTTGATGATGGTCAGACGAGGACCCTCGCCGTCGGGGAATTCCGAGCCGTCCCGGAGGACCTCCGCCTCGAAGGCCTCCCGGTAGAAGTCGACCAGCCGAGCAGCATCGTGAGTGATGATCGCCACGTGGTTGAGACCCTTCAGCAACACCGCACTGCCCTCCCGTGTCCGTGTTTCACCTACGTCGCCCATGCTATGGGTCGCCCGGATGGCGCGGAGTAACGTCGTCTTCGGTAGCGGAGAGAGGCGGATCGATGGAAATACGGCGGGTGGTGACCGGGCACGATGCCGACGGCAAGGCCATCGTCGTGGATGACGAGCTGGTAGGGCCGGTCGTGCTCGACGCGTTGCCCGGGAGCGAGTTCCATCAACTGTGGGGAGCCGATTCGACTCGCACGTTTCCCGACGACGGGTCACGGCCTCGGGGGAAGAGCTACTTCCCCCCCGTGGGTGGTTTCCGCTTCGGGTTCTTCACCATTGCACCCGATGCGGACGCGGTCGCGCCCGCAGACCTCGACCCCATGGCTGCGCTGGTGCAGTTCCAAAGAAGGCTCCCGGGTATGGCCGACCACTTCGAACCTGCGGCGCCGGGCATGCACACCACGGCCACGATCGACTACGGAGTGGTGCTCTCCGGGCAGGCCGTACTCGAGCTCGACGACGGTGCGTCGATCACCCTCAACGCGGGCGACACGTACATCCAGAACGGGACCCGCCACCGCTGGTCGAATCCCGGCGACGTGCCCGCCGTCATCGCGGTGACCTTCATCGGGGCCAACCACGAGAAGGTGGGCTGAAGGCTCCCTCTATTTCGCCTCGGCATGGTCGTCGACTTCGACATTGAGCTGATTCAACGTGGAGGCGTCGGAACGGAGGCGGTCCGCCAGTTGCCGACCGCGATCGCCGACGGCCGACTGGAGCGCCTGGGCGAACTGCGCCCACGGGTCCCGGTCGGGGTCGATGGTGGCCCGTAACGACTCGACCAGGTCATTCGGCCCGGTGGCGTTCACCGGGTCTATCCGGATCCGGTAGGAGTCCGCCGTGTCGCCCTCGGTGTAGCAGCGGAGCGACGCCACGTTCAGCGCGTCGTCGATGAGGATGAGCGACGCCCCCTTGAGGGGATTGCGCTGCGGGGTGTCGACCACCCAGCCGCCGGTGTTGACCACTTGGACCGGCGTAGGGAACGCCGTGGTCGTCCGGGTCTCGATGAAGGGCTTGTGGGTGTGCCCGAAGACGAACGTGACCTCCTCGGGGTGGCCGATCTCCGCCGCGCTCTGGGTGGCCACGGCACCGCTGAGATAGGTAAGGAGGCCCTCCTCCGCGTGCGGGCTCAGCGTGATGCCCGGGCGGTGCCGCTCGCGCACCGCGGTGCCGACGCAGGCCCGCAGGAGCCCAGCCACGGTGTGCGCTTCGAGGTCGGCGCGACCCCCGCCCTGCCCCGCCACCTTGATGGCCCGCTCGATCGCCTCGATCTCCGCGTGCATCGCCTCGTGGCTCTGGAGGGACTCGTAGAGGGACCGGGTGACCCGCATGATGTCACCGCTGTCGCCCATGGAGGACCAGAAGAAGTCGATCCAGCCCCCATTGTCTGCCTCGAGTTGCCAGGCCTCCACCACGCCCGAACGGGGGGAGCCGAAGACGGTGTCGAGCAACGACATCATCCGGTAGAGCGGTTCGATGAAGTGGCCGTGGTTGAGGATCACCGCCCGGCGTCCCGAGTCGCCGACCAGGCCGAGGTTCGGGTAGCTCTGCTCGACGGTGACCGCCTGGGAGGAGTTGCCGCGCTTCGCCAGAATCTCGACGAAGCGGTCCCGCACCGGTATGCGGTCGTTGGCCGGCAACAGGTGGGTGGCGTGACGATCACTCGGGCTGGGGGCGCCGATCAGGCCTTCTTCGAGCTGCCGCAGGTAGCGGTCGTCGGTGGCCCGCGACCAGAGATGATGGTCGTGATTGCCCGGGACGAACCGGATCCCCGGCGCCACTGCGGCGTCAGGCTGCCCGGGACGCACGGTCGCGATGAACTGGGAGAAGGTGGCGGACGCGTCTTCCGGCGCGGTCAGGGCGAGCTCGAAGAGATCACCGAGGACGATCAACTGCGGAGGGTCCTGATCCGGTTGTCGCAGCGCGCGGAGGCAATCGCCCAGCGCGGTCAGCACAGGCGACGGGACCGAGCCGTCCACGCGCTCCCCGTCCGCCGTCACGTTGGTCAGCAGGCTGTTCAGCGCGCCCAGATGAAGGTCCGAGATGCAGACCCAGCGGACAGAGGTCACGAAGACCCCAGGCGCTGGTTGTACTGGGACAGGGTGGTGTCCGCCGCCTTGGCGGCGTTGGCCAGCGCCGTGGCAGGTGACACGCCGGCGGTGTACATGGACTCCTCCGCATCGAGGACGTTGATGCGGAGGTCGTCGTAGGGCCCGATGACCGACCCGGAGGTGGCGACGTCGTTCGCCCCGTTGTTGATCTCGTCGTAGGCGACCTTGTAGCCGGGGGACGTCGTCCACAAGTTCTGCACGGTCGTCGTGGCGGCGGAGGACTTGCGGACCGGGATGTAGCCGGTGCCGGCGGCCCAGGTGGCCTGGCTCTGGGTGTTGCAGAGGTAGGACAGGAAGTCCCAGGCGGCCGCCTGGTCGAGGGCGGGCACCTTGGAGGAGATGTAGACGCCGGACCCGCCGGGCTCGATGCCTCCCTTGACCGACGCGCTCAGCGAGGGGAAGGCGGCGACCCCGAGTTTCACGTTGGGGTACTTGCCCTGGCCCAGCACGTCCTCGACCGTCCCCAGGTCGGCCGAGCTGTCGATGGTCATGCCGTACTTGCCGCTACCGATCCCCAGCAGGTTGTCGTACTCGTCGGGCCCACTCGACGGGTTGGTCGTGGCATTCGCCCGACCGCACCAGCGAGCTGAGATCGGAGAAGACCTGCAGACCCGTCTTGTTGGTGAAGGCGACCTTGGAGGCGCGGCCCTTACGCCCGTTGTCGTTGTTCACGAACAGCTGGTTGGCGCTGGCCAGCCATGTCTCGAGATGCCAGGGGTCGAGGACGAGGCCCATGCCCGAGCCCGAGGCCTTGAGAGCCTTGGCGTCGGCCAGCATCTGGGCCAGGGTGGCCGGCGGCGAGGTGGGGCTCAGCCCGGCCTTGGTGAACGCCAACTGGTTGTAGAAGAGGATCGGGGCCGATACCGCGAAGGGGAGCGCTTCTTGGACCCCGTTCACCTTCCAATAGTCGAGAGGTCGGGCCAGGTAGTCCGAGGTGGAGTAATGGGCCGCGTTCATGCAGGACTGCACGGGTAGGAAGGACTGGGTGTCGATGGCGGCCTGGGTGCGGATGTCCTCGAGCTGCACGGCGTCGGGCAGTTGCCCGTTGGCCAGGCCCGCCTCGTACTTCTCCCAGGTGTCGTCGTAGCTGGCCTGGGCGACCAGGGTCACGTGGACCTTGGATTGGGAGGCGTTGAAGGCGTTGGTGATGGCGGCGAGCGTCGTGGCATTGGCCTGGACCATGGAGTTCCAAAAGGTGATGTCGACCACGCCCTTGTGGTTGGCCAGGGCCGCCAGGTTGCAGCTGGGAAGTTTGGTCGCCGCTCCGGCCGGTGTACCGGTGGCCGCGCCCAGAGCGGTGGCGCCGAGGACCGATCCGGACACGATGCACACGGCTGCGGTGGCCTGCCCGAGGGCACGTCGAATTCTCATGGGGCACTGCCTACCACTGCGGGGCCCACCGGAGGGACTCGGGTCCGCTACTTGACCGCACCCGCCGTCAGGCTCCGGACCAGTTGCTTTTGGAAGATCAGGAGCAGGATGACGAGGGGCACGAAGGCGATGACCGCCCCGGCCAGGGCGATGGGAATGTTCTGGGCCGAGGTGCCGACCAGCTGCTTGAGCCCGATCTGCACCGTGTCGAGTGGGGAGGTGCCACCGGTGGACACGAGGGGCCACAGGTACTGGTTCCAGGCGGCCAGGAAGGAGAACACGCCGAGTGCGGCCAGGGAGGGCCGGGCCAGGGGGACCGCCACCCTGAGCATGAAGCGCCAGTGGCCGTAGCCGTCGAGCCGAGCCGCCTCCAGAAGGTCCTTGGGTATCTGGAGGAAGGCCTGGCGCAGGAGGAAGATCCCGAACCCCGTGGCCAAGAAGGGCACGGCGAGCCCTTGATAGGTGTTGAACCAACCCAAGGAGGACACGGTGTCCAGGTTGGTGATGAAGGTGACCTCGAAGGGGATCATCAGGGTGGCCAGGCAGACCAGGAAGAGGGTGCGCTTGAGCGGGAAGCGGAGGAAGGCGAAGGCATAGGCGGCCAGGACGGAGGTGATCAGCTGGGCGACCACGATGATGATCGTCATGATGGCCGAGGTGGCCATGTAGCGCGCCATATGGCCCGAGGTCCAGGCCTCCGTGTAGTCGTGCCACTGGGGGTTGGTGGGAAAGAGCGGCGGGGGCTGGTGGGCCAACTGGTCGGATGGGAGCAGCGAGTTGACGATGGTGAAGTAGATGGGGGCGAGCACGACAATGGCGCCGATGGTCAGGGCGGCGTAACTGCCGGCCCGACGCAGCCGTCTCGAATGGCGCGGCAGCACGGCCTCAGTTGGCATAGTGCACCCGGCGTTCGAGGAATCGCATCTGCAACAGGGTCAGCCCCAGGGTGATGAGGAAGAGCACCGTGGCCATGATGGCCGCCGCGCCCGGGTTGTTCTCCATTTGCAGGGTATTGACGATCTCGTAGATCAGCACGTTGGCGTGCAGATTGGCGGCGTTTTGATAGCCGATGAGGATGTCGACCGCGCCGAAGGACTGGAAGGCGTAGATGGTGCTGACGACGAGGGCGAAGAAGATGGTGGGGGACAGGAGCGGCACGGTCATGCGCCAGAACCGCGTCCATGCTCCCGCGCCGTCGATCTGCGCCGCCTCCAAGAGCTCGTCGGGGACCGACTGCAACCCGGCGGACATGATGATGAAGGACAGGCCGAGGAACTGCCAGATGGTGATGACGGCCACGGCGGGAAGGGCCCAGGTGCTGTTCTCCAGCGCCGGCGGCGTGGGGTTGATCCCCAGCCACGGCAGCAGGCCCACCACCGGGTTCAAGAGGGTGCCGAAGACCACGGAGGCTACGGCCACCGAGCTCACGACGGTGGACGAGAAGATCATGCGGTAGACGCCGATGCCCTGGAGCGTGCGATGCGCGGCGACCGCCAGGGCCAGCCCGAGCGATGAGGCTGATCGGCACCACCAGTACCACGAAGATCAGCGTGGTGACCAGGCTCTGGGTGAACTGGGTCGAGGTCAGGGTGGGGACGATCTGATGCAGCCCGACGTAGTGGGCGGGAAGCCCCGGGACCGGGGGCGTCTCGTAGAGCATCAGCTTGAAGTTGCGGAGGAAGGGATAGAAGGTGAAGACGCCGAAGGCGACCAGCGCGGGCAGGAGGAGCAGGTAGGCCAGGCCCGCCTCACGGAGGATGTCGGGTACGCCGGGCGGCCCTCCCGGGTCAGGGCGCGCCCTCCGATGCCGACCGACGTCACGCGTCACGGGCCGGCGAGGCGCTTCGTGCTGACGGCGTCGAAGAGGTGCAGGGCGGCCGGGTCGGGATCGATGGCGATACGAACCCCCTCGCCGGGCGCCGGTTTGGTGGCCTGGGGCGGCTGGCGCACGATCAACCGCGACCCGTCCGGGGTGGTGCAGATGACGTGGGTCTCGGCGCCCAGCAGCTCGACAATGGTGACCTCGGCCTGCAACGGGCCCAGGAGGTCGAGGCGGAGCGACTCGGGTCGGAGCCCCAGGACGACCTCGCCGGCCCCCGCGGCGGCGGCCCGCAGCGCGGGAGGGAGGGGGACGGATCCGCCGGAGACCTCGACCGTGTCGTCGTCACCGGCGGTCCGCGCCACCTTCCCGGGCAGGAGGTTCATCCCCGGGCTGCCCAGGAACCCGGCCACGAAGGTGTTGGCGGGCCGGGCATAGAGGTCCTCGGGGACCGCCACCTGTTGGAGCACCCCGTGGCTCATGACGGCGATACGGTCACCCATCGTCATCGCCTCCACCTGGTCATGGGTCACGTACAACGTGGTGGCCGACAGTCGTGTCTGCAGCGCCACGATGTCGGCCCGGGTCTGCACCCGCAAGGCCGCGTCGAGATTGGAGAGGGGCTCGTCCATCAGGAACACCTGCGGGTCCCGGACGATGGCGCGGGCCAGGGCGACTCTCTGCCGTTGGCCCCCTGAGAGCTGCGAAGGCTTCCGGTCGAGCAGGTCGTCCAGGCCGAGCGTGACCGCCGCCTCCTTCACCTTGGCCGCGCGCTCCTCTTTGGCCATGCCCCTTTGCCGCAGGGGGAAATCGATGTTCCGGGCCACGCTGAGGTGGGGGTACAGGGCGTAACTCTGAAAGACCATGGCGACGTCGCGATCCTTGGGGTCGACCTCGTTGACCACCCGGCCCCCGATGGAGATGACGCCCTCGGACACCTCCTCCAGGCCGGCCACCAGCCGCAGCGCCGTCGTCTTCCCGCATCCCGACGAGCCCAGCAGCACCAGGAGCTCTCCGTCGGGGATGTCGAGGGTCAGCCCGTCGACGGCCAGGTTGTCCCCGAAGCGCTTCGTCACCCCTTCGAAGCTCACCTGTGCCATATGCCGCTCCCCGCGTGAACGGCTTAGTTCGCCGGGATCTTCCACCCCATGGATTCGGCGATCTCCTTACAGGTCGGGCAGAGCCCGTAGCGCCTGGGATTGCGGCCGGGGACCCATTCCTTCCCGCACAAGGCTCGTACGGCGGTGCCGTTGACGATGCCCTCGACAACGCTGGGACCAGCAGGAACGAAGTCGCCCTTCTTCGGGGTATAACCCTCTAAGACGATGTGGGCCATTCGGTCATGATCGCCGTCGTCCAGTTCGGGGTCGGGACGGGCCGGTGCCAGCGTCGTCCCGGTGTCGTGCTCGGGGGCCAGGGATCCGTGTGGCCCTGGCCGGCCTCGGTGCGTGGTCGTTGCCATGCCCCCAGCGTATGCCGCGCCTGTCGGCCCGCACGTTGCTCCTGGTCCTGGTGGGCCGGGTGGGAATCATATGGAAGCGGTGATTGTTGACTAGTCAGACAAGTAATGACCCAGAGGGGACTACCCATGCCGAATGAAAATGTGACACTGCCATTGCTCCCGCTCAAGTCGGGCGTCGTCCTGCCCGGGATGGTGTTCACGATGGCGCTGGAGTCGAACGAGGCGCGCGCCGCCGTAGAGGCCGCACAGTCGGCCGGCGGCAAGCTGCTGCTGGTGCCCCACATCGAGGGCCGCTACGCCAGCGTGGGCGTGATCGCCGAAGTAATGGAAGAGGGCGCGCTCCCCGGGGGCCTTCCGGCCGTCGCCGTGCGCGGTGACCAGCGGGCGACCATCGGAACCGGCGTGCCCGGGACCGGCGACGCCCTGTGGGTCGAAGCCGAGCCGCTCGAGGAGGGAGAGCCCACCCCGGTGGCCGGCGAACTGGCCCGCGAATACCGGGCCGTCCTGGAGAACATCCTGTTGAGCAGGGGCGCCGGGCGCATCGCCACGCAGTTGCGTGACATCACCGAGCCGGGCCGCCTGGCCGACGTGGCGGGCTATTCGCCCGATCTCACGTTGTCCCAGAAGGTCGAGGTCCTCGAGACGATCGATGTCGAGGAGCGTTTGCGGCTCGTCCTCGGTTGGGCCAGGGACACCTTGGCCGACGTGACGCTCCGCGAGCGGATCAAGACCGACGTCGAGGAGGGCATGGAGAAGACGCAGCGTGAGTTCTTGCTCCGGCGCCAGCTCGAGGCCATCCGCAAGGAGCTCGGACAGCTCTCCGACTCCGATGGCGACGGCGAGGATCCCGACGACTACCAGGCCAAACTGGCCAAGCGCGACCTGCCCGAACACGTGCGGGTGGCGGTGCAGCGCGAGATCGACAAGCTCGAGCGCACCAGTGACCAGAGCCCCGAGACGGGCTGGATCCGCACCTGGCTCGACACGGTTCTCGAAGTCCCCTGGGGCGTCGAGTCCGATGACAGCCTCGAGGTGGCCGAAGCGGCCCGCATCCTCGACGCCGACCACGACGGGTTGACCGACGTCAAAGAGCGCATTCTCGAGCACCTCGCCGTGCGCAAGCTCCAGGCCGAACGCGGCCTGGCGCCGGTGGACGGGCGCGGCTCGGGAGCGATCCTGGCCCTCGTCGGCCCTCCGGGAGTCGGCAAGACCTCGCTCGGCGAGTCGGTGGCGCGCGCCCTCGGTCGCAAGTTCGTCCGGGTCTCTTTGGGCGGCGTGCGGGACGAGGCCGAAATTCGCGGTCACCGGCGTACCTACGTCGGCGCGCAACCGGGACGGCTGGTCCGGGCCCTGCGCGAAGCAGGCACCATGAACCCGGTCATCGTCCTCGATGAGGTGGACAAGCTCGGCGCTGACTTCCGGGGCGATCCGTCCTCGGCGTTGCTCGAGGTCCTCGACCCGGCCCAGAACCACACATTTCGTGACCACTATCTAGAGGTCGACCTCGACCTGTCGCGGGTCATGTTCATCGCCACGGCCAACGTGGTCGACACCATCCCCGGACCGTTGCTCGACCGGATGGAAGTCATCCGGTTGGACGGCTACACGGAGAGCGAGAAGGTGTCGATCGCCCGTCACCACCTGGTGGGTCGCCAACTCTCCCGTGCTGCCTTGCGGGAGGACGAGGTGCAGATCAGCGACGACGCCCTTCGGAGCATCGTGGCCGACTACACCCGGGAGGCCGGCGTGCGCTCGCTCGAGCGTGAGCTCGGCCGGTTGCTCCGCAAGGTGGCGACCAAGCTGGCGGCGAAGGAGCGCGAAGCTCCCGTCGTCGTCGACGAGTCCGATGTGCGCAGTTGGCTCGGTCGGCCGCACTTCTACTTCGAGGCGGCCGAGCGGACCAGCGTGCCCGGTGTGGTCACCGGCTTGGCCGTGACCGGCGCCGGCGGCGATGTGTTGTTCGTCGAGGCGAGCATGTCCGACGGGCCGGAAGGCTTGACGCTGACCGGTCAGCTCGGGGACGTCATGAAGGAGTCGGCCGAGATCGCGCTGTCCTACGTGCGCTCACACGCCGAGGCCCTCGGGATCGACCCGAAGATCTTCGCCGGGAAGCGCTTCCACGTGCACGTGCCTGCGGGCGCGGTGCCCAAGGACGGGCCGTCGGCCGGCGTCACCATGACGACGGCGTTGGTCAGCCTGCTCCGTGACATCCCGGTGCGCTCCATCGTCGGCATGACCGGCGAGGTCACGCTGCAGGGTCGGGTGCTCCCGATCGGGGGCGTCAAGCAGAAGGTGCTCGCCGCCCACCGGGCCGGCCTCAAAGAGGTCATCCTGCCCGTGCGCAACGGGCCGGACCTCGAGGACGTGCCCGAGGAGGTCCGCAACGTCATGACGTTCCACTTGGCCACCACCATCGCCGACGTCCTCACCCCGGCACTGTCCGGGGAGGACGCGGCGGAGGGTACGGACCACGGGGACGACCTGGCGGCCGTAGCCTGACGGGAAGCCCACCTGTACGCGCCTCCGTATGCTCCGGGGGCGCGTACAGGTATGTCGACGGATGAACGGAGAGAGCCAGGCATGGACGACAAAGAGATCATCGCTCAGATCAGCGCGTTGGCTGACGAGGAACAACGACTCGAGGAAGCCCACGTCGGTGAAGGCATCTCCGACGAGGACCGGGCACGTCTCCGCTCCATTGAGGTGACGCTCGATCAGCTGTGGGACACGCTCCGCCAGCGACGGGCCAAGCGCAATGCCGGGGGTGACCCCGACCAGGCGCAGACCCGACCAGCCGGAACCGTGGAGGGCTATCTGCAGTAGGGCGGAGAGGGGAGTTACTTGCCCCGCCGGGCCTGAATGGCCGGCCACACCAACGGGAAGGCCGCCACGACGGCGGCAGCCAGTCCGACAAACGAGCCCCACTTCCAGCCGATACCCGAGAAGCCGTAACCGCCCGGCTTCAGCAAGAAGGCCAGCAGCACGAGGACCAGGTTGATCACGGTGGCGATGAGCAGAATTTGCTCACGGGCGATCGGCGCGGTCGCCGGCCACTGCCAAAGGTCTGTCGCTTCGGCGACGATGAGGCCGATTATGCCGAGCGAGATGAACAGCGTGACCCAGAGGTAGCCGTGCGACGTGAGGCCGTCCCAGCTCACCGTGCCGAGTGCGAACTTGAAGCCGAACCACGGCAGGAACAGCGAGATGAAGAGGACAAGGGTGGCCCCGCCCACGAGTCTTTCGACATGACCGACAGAGGCCAGGTCGAACTTCGCCTGCGGCTTGGCGTGCGCACCCGCGGCCGCAGGTGGGGGAGCACTGGCGGCATGTGCCCCCGCTGAAGGGGGAGGGGCGCTGGCGCTGTAGGTGGTCGCCTGCGGCGCGCCGAGTGCGTTGCCACAGCCGGGACACGTCGTGGTGCCTTCGCCGATCACCGTCTGGCAGTTGGGACACGTTAGAGAAGCCATTATCCGCCCACCCCTCTCATGGTCGTAGGGTTACGCCCGATTTCACAGGATAGCTGGTCAATGGGTATTTTGCTTGGGGAATAGCGGAGCCGCCCGACTTCCCACACGAAGGTTGGAACCGGCAGAGGTGGGTGGGGCCAGGCGGCGCCGGGCCACCGCCGCGCCGTCAGAGGCTTCAGCGCACGGGGAGGCGCGAGTAGCTGGGAAAGTTTCCGAAGAGCTCCTCGTCCGGTCCCTCCGGACCGTAGGTGACTGCCTGCACCAACAGGTCGCCACCGACGAAGGCGCCCTTCCACGAGGCTCCGAGTCCCCCGAACACCTCTTCGCGGTCCCCCCGGCTGCGCGGCTTGTTGATGCCGATCTTGAAGGCCTGGAGGTCCTCGCCCACCCGTGCCGCCAGGTCGACGTCATCGGTGGCGATGCTGGCCACGAGTGACCCGTTGGAGGCGTTCATCGCCGCCAGGAGCTCGGCCGGGGTGTCGACGACGACGACGGAGTCCAGCGGGCCGAACGGCTCGGCGTGGTGGAGTGACCACGACGCCGGGGGTTGGAGGATGCAGCTGGGCGCCACGTAGGCCGCCGTGTCCTGCGCGTCGAGAAAGCAGCCGTCGCCGACCGAGCCCCGGTAGAGGGGAATGCCCCCGCCGCGCACCGCCTCGTCGAACTGCGTCGACAGTTCCGCCGCCTTGGTGGCGTGGATGACCGGGCCGAAGTCCAGATCGGGGAGGGGGTCGTCGGGGTGCTCGACGGCGAGCGGATTCCCGAACTTGATGGCGTTGACGATCGGGAGGTAGGTCTCCAAGAAGGCCGGCATCAGGCGGCGCTGGACGACGTAGCGGGGGTAGGCGGTGCAGCGCTGCTTGGCGTACTCGAAGCCCTTGCGCAGGTGCCTCGCCAGCAGGTCCCACTGGGAGAACTCCCAGATGCCCCACGCGTTCAGGCCTTCCTGCTCGAGCATGTGCCGTCGTCCCGTGTCGGCCAACGAGACTGCGGCCCGTCGCCCGTTGGCCCGACCTCCGACGAAGGCCAGCGCACCGATACCGTCTGATCGGATGAGGATGTCGCCCAGGTGCGATCCCATTCCCGAGAGCAGCGTCACCGGGAGGCCGGCGCGCCGCATGAGGGCGTGCGCCAGCGTCAAGGTGTGGAAGCCCCCCTGGCTCGGGGTCTTGGCAATCACCGCGTTCCCGGCCAGGGCCTGCACCAGTTCGGAATGCACCTGCACACTCATGGGGTAGTTCCAGCTGGCGATGTTGGACACCGGGCCCGGAAGTGGTTGGCGCTGCTTCCCGTCACTTGTCGTGAGTTGGCGCTCGATCTGCCCGAGGTACCACCGGACCCCGTCCATGCAGCGGTCGACATCGGCACAGGCGAGACGCCAGGGCTTGCCGATCTCCCAAACGAGCAGCAGCGCCAGCAGGTCGCGGTGTTCGATCAAGGCGTCGACCGCGTCGGACACGCGCTTGCGTCGCTCATCGAGGTCGACGCCGGCCCACAATTTGTGTTCCTCCAGCGCGAAGTCCACGGCGGCCGCCGCCTCCTCGCGGTTGACCAGTGGCGGTCCGGGGATCGGCGTGCCGTCGACCGAGTTGATGTGGTCACCGGGGATGCCGATCCGTCGCCACTCACCCCGGATCAGATTGCGCAGCCGATCGGAATCGAACGCCTCGGGCGCCACCTGCACGCAACGGGCGTAGGTCTCCCACCAGGACGTACCAGCTTTGAGGACTAGTGGCACCGCTCCGCCTCTTCTCTATTGCTCTCTGGCGCGGGTCGTTGCCCGGCGTTCGCCAACTGTAACGGCTGATGGCGAGAGCCCCACTGACGGTTCCGCGTGGCGACGGCGATCAGGGCGCCACGGATGGCACCGGCGGGGCGGTCAGGCCGGAACGGGCTGGTCAGACGCCGCGGTGAGTGCACGGGGGCCGCCGACGTTCGCTCCAGCACTGGGTATAGTCGCCGATTGTGACCCCATCGAGGCCAAGCTGGCATGGATGAGGTCGTCGCGACGCCTCCGACCATTGCGGACTACCGGCCCACGCAATTCGGTACGATCCCCTGGCTCATCAAGCATGCGGAACTCGAGGTCGGGAAGCGGCTTGACCGTGAGCTCCAGGCGAGCGGCGTCACCAAGGCGCAGTTTGGCGTACTCCAGGCATTGGCGCATCTGAAGACAGCATCGTCAGCGGCACTGGCCCGGACCGTTTTCGTGAGTCCGCAGGCCATGGTGGGCATCATTGTCGGTCTCGAGCGGAAGGGACTCATTGTTCGTCGGGCGTCACGCGCGTCTGCCCGGATGCTCGAAGCCCGGGTGACACCCGCTGGCATGGAGGCCTACCAAAAAGGAAAGAAGGCGGTAACGCGAGTCGATGATCTCATCAGCAGCGAGTTCGATGCCGATGAACAGGCAATTTTCACCTCCCATTTGACCCGCCTCGTCGCGGCGCTGCAGAAGGCAAAAGAAGAACGCTGACACGCTCATCGGAGTACGTGTCCCCCCGCACGCTGAGATCCCTTTCGTCGTAGGATGCCATTGTCAACACCTTGATACGGTGGTACCGTGCTCGCGTCGGCACGTAAGTGCGGACTGGTAACGGAAGAGGGGTGAATTTCATGGCGGTTGTTACGTTCAGTGATCCTGATTTTGTCAATGATCCCTATCCCGCCATCGCAGAGCACCGGGCTGAGGGCGTGGTACCCAACGTGGACCAGGGCGGCTGGTGGGTGTTGGATTCCGACATGATTTGGAAGCTGATCCGCGACCCGAAGCTCGCCAACGATCCGGCAGCAGCTGACCCTGACGCTCCGATCACCAAGATCTTCGCCAAGTCGCGCCTCTCGATGTTCTACATGGACCCGCCGGACCACACGAGGGTCCGCGGCTCGGTCAAAGCCGACTTCGCGCCGCGCCGTGTGGACGAGTACACCAGCGGGATCGCTGCCACCACCAAGACGCTGCTCGCCCGTCTCCCGGACCGGGGTCGCGTCGATCTGGCCGCGGAGTTCGGAGACCCGCTGCCGATGACGGTCATGAGCGACTTCATCGGCGTGGAGCCGGAACGACGCGACGAGTTCGCCCGGTGGGCGCTCATCCGCATCAACGGCATATTTGATCCGAACCAGGGCGGACCGGTGTGGGAGGCAGCCACCGATGCTCTTCGGGGCTACTTCGAAGAGCGGCTGGCCGGCTCGGATGACGGCGATCCGAGCCTTCTGGGCCGACTGGTTGGCGTGACCGAGCTGGACGACCAGGAAAAAGTCGATCTGTTGCTGATCATGCTCGGCGCCGGAATCATCACAACGGCGGACTTGATCGGCAACACCTTGCACGCGTTGCTCTCGAACCCAAGCGAGATGGAGCTCTTACGTCGCCAGCGTGAGTTGGTCCCCGAAGCGATCGAAGAGACGTTGCGGTACGACTCGCCCGCGCTGTCGGTCGGTCGGATCCTGACAGAGGATAGGGACTTCTTCGGACAGCTCATTCCGGCGGGGAGCTGGTTGAGGATCATGACGGCGGCCGTGGGCCGTGACCCGCGCGCGTAATCCGGACCCGGAGCGTTACTGGATCCAACGGCCTAATCGCGAGCAGTACGCGTTCGGTGGCGGCGTGCACTTTTGTCTCGGGTTGCATCTCGGGAAGCTCGAAGCGAAGATCGCCCTCGAGGCGTTGCTGGACCGCTACCAATCCATGGAGCTGGCGCCGGAACCGGGGTCCGCGGTGCGGCGGGGTACGCCAGGCTTTCGCGGGTTCAAGAGCTTGATCGTCGACGTCGCCTGACGGAACCCACTCATGCCGTCTGACGGCTCGGCGCGGCATTGGTTGGAGTAAGAACAGCGACGTCCACTCTGTGGGTTCGAGGACTCTGGAACCAGCGTTGCTACTTGGCACTACCTCTGACTTACGGCAGCGATTCGCCCGCGCAGCTCGGTGGCCTGGCGGCGGAACTCTTCGACAGAGCGCAGCTTGATGTCCTCGTAGCCGCGGACGCCATCGGGCAGGCAGGCGAGGGCCACCGCGGTGCCGAGGGTGGAAGGGCCGAGATCCGCCAGGGCGCCATTGACGAGAGAGCGGTACTCCGCAATGAGGCTCCGCTCGGTCTTGCGCACCCGGGTCCGACCGAAGGGGTCGAACGGCGTGCCCCGGAGCTTACGCATCGAGCGCAAGACGCGGAACGAGGGTCCGGCCGAGCGTTCCAGGCGAATCTTGCGCTTCACGCCGAGCGCCTTGAGAACGGGAGGGTGAAGCATCACCGCGTAGCGGGCGTCGGGCCCGAACTCCTCGTGGACGCTGTCGGCCACCGACGGATCAAGCGACAGGCGGGCCACTTCGTACTCGTCCTTGTAGGCCATGAGCTTGTAGAGGTAGCGGGCGACCGCCAGGCTGAGCTCGTCGTGCCCCGGGACGGCGCGCTGCTCCTCGCGGTAGACCCGCCCGACGAAGGCGGCGTACTCGCCTGCGTAGCGTTGACTCTGATACGCGATCAGATCGGCCACCCGATGGCGGACCAACTGGCCGAGCGGCCCGTCGGCCGGTAGGCCAGCCCCTTGGCACAACTCCTCGATCGCCGCGGCCGGTGGCGACGGCCTCGAAGTGACGGGTGACATCAGGCTCTGGCTCGCTCGCTCCAGGGCGTCGGGGTCGGCGACCTGCTGGCGTCCGCGGCGGAAGGCCTGAATGTTCTTCGCCACCGCGGCACCGTTCAAGGTGATGGCCTCTTCGATGGCCTCGGCCGACACGGGTAGTCGTCCGGATTGGAAGGCGGTACCGAGGAGGAAGACGTTGACGAACTCGGTGCCGCCGAAGAGCGCTTCGCAGACCTGATGGGCATCGACGAAGACCGAATGCCCGACATCCGATCGCTCGGCGATGGCGTCGACGAAACGCTCGATCTCGGGGAGCACGGCGCGCGGGTCGCCGACCATGTCACCAGTGGGCACCCGGGCGGTGGAGACGATCGACGCCGTCCGACAGGGATCGGCCACGGCCAGGTAGGTGGGGTTGGCCGCCACGACGAGGTCGCAGCCGAGGTAGAGGTCGCACTCGCCGTCGCCCAACTTGTTGCCCCGTTCGACCGGATCAGTGCCCATGATGAGGTCGGAGACCACGGGGCCGCCCTTCTGCGCCAATCCCGTCTGGTCGAGCCCCCGCACCCGCAGGCCGTCGGCCAGGGCTGCGGTGCCGAGAATCTGCGACGCGGTCACGACCCCGGTCCCACCCACACCGAGAAAGCGCACCGTCCAACCGGTGGAGGGGGCCATGACGACAGCGGGGAAGTCCCCGGCGCCCAGGGTATCGGGACCGGGGCGGTTGCGACGAATGGTGGATCGGCCGGCCCCTGGCATCACGGAAATGAAGGAGGGGCAGTCGCCGTCGACGCAGGTGTAGTCCTTGTTGCACGAAGGTTGATGGATGTGTGTCTTCGGGCCGAACTCGGTCTCCACGGTCTGAACCGACAGACAGTTGGACTTGACGCCGCAGTCGCCGCAGGCCTCGCAGACCCGCTGATTCACGAAGATCCTCTGGGCCGGGTCGGCCAACGTGCCCCGCTTGCGCTTGCGCCGCTTCTCTGCCGCGCACTCCTGGTCGTGCACCAGCACGGTGACGCCGGGGATGGCAGCCAACACCTCTTGGGCCTCGATCAGCCGGTCACGGTGCCAGACCTCGACACCATGGGGCAGATGCGCGCCGCGAAGGCGCGGCGGGGTCCTCGCTGGTGACGATGACCCGGCCCACACCTTCAGCCAGCAGCAGCCGCGTCAGGTCGGGGATGGGCCGCGCCCCCTTGACGTCCTGGCCGCCGGTCATTGCCACGGCCGAGTTGTAGAGGATTTTGTAGGTGACGTTGACCCCGGAAGAGACCGCCGCCCGCACGGCCAGGCTGCCGGAGTGGAAGAACGTGCCGTCCCCCAGATTCTGGAAGATGTGGTTCTCGACGCTGAACGGCGCCATGCCCACCCACTGCGCGCCCTCGCCCCCCATCTGCGTGAGACCGAGTAACGTGCCCACTTGTTCGGGCTTCATCAGCACGGCCATGCCGTGGCAGCCGATGCCCCCGCCCACCAGGGAGCCCTCGGGGACCTTGACGGAGCGGTTGTGGGGGCAGCCGGAGCAGAAGTACGGCGTCCGCACCATGAGCGGGAGCCGTACGGGCGGCCGACGCGTCGCTCTTTCCTCCTGCCACCGGGTCAGGGCGTCGATCGGATGGTGCCCGGTGAGCGGTCGGATCAGCGAGTCGGCGATCTGATCCGGCGACAGCTCGCCGTTGGCCGCGAAGAGCTCGTGTCCGACGCCGTCGGTCTTGCCCACGACGTCGGGCCGCACGACATCCGCGTACAGCAGATCGCGGATCTGGCTCTCGATGAATGGCCCTTTCTCCTCGACCACGATCACCGTCTCCAGCCCGGCCGTGACCTGGCGCATGCCCTCACGGTCGAGCGGATAGAGCGCGCCCAGCTTGATCAGCCTGATGCCGTGCCGGGCGCAGCTCGGCATCGTCGAGTCCCATGATCAACAGGGCCTGGCGCAGGTCGAGCCAGGTCTTGCCGGCACTGACGATACCGATCCGGTCCGCGGTGCCGCCCACGACGATCCGATTGATGTGGTTGGCCGTGATGTAGCGGCGGGCGATTTCGGTCCGGGCATAGAAGAGAGAGCGCTCGAGATCGAGTGTGCTCTTGCCGGCCAGTGTCGCCACGGGCGTGTGGACGTAGGGATGGCCGTCGATGTCGATGGTGACCGGCACGTGGGGCGCCGGCGGCGCCAGGCTCACCGATTGGGATCCGTCGGCCACGCTGGTGGCCACCTTGCAGCCCACCCACAGTCCCGACAGGCGCGACATGGTGTACCCGTGGAGGCCGAGCTCCACCACCTCGGCCGGGTCGGCCGGGTAGAGGGTGGGGAGTTGGAGGGCGGCCAGGGTGGTCTCGGATGCCGAAGGGAGCGTGGAGGACTTGGCCCCAGGGTCGTCGCCGACGACGGCCAGCACGCCCCCGGTGGGCGGGCACCCGATGTGGTTGGCGTGGCGGATGGCATCGGCCGCCCGGTCCAGACCGGGCGCCTTCCCGTACCACATGCCGACCACCCGATCGAAGCGGGCCGTCGCCACCCGGCCCACCAGCTGGCTGCCCAGAAGCGCCGTGGCCGCCAACTCCTCGTTGACCGCCGGCTGGTGGATTATCCCGTTCTCGGCGAGGACATCGGGGTGCCGTTGCAGCTCCATGTCCAAGACGCCGAGCGGCGAACCCTGATAGCCGGTGACCAGGGCGCCGGCCGACGCGCCGTCGCCTCGGTCCCGCCGATGTTGGGCGACCAGCAGCTGCACCAGCGCCTGCACGCCCGTGACGAAGGCGTCACCGTGGGACAGGTTGTACTTGTCCTCGAGACGGACGTGGGTGGTCACCCGGGACATCCCGTCCCACTCACGGGATCATGTTGCTGCCGCCGTTCACGGCGATCGTCTGCCCCGTCACGAAGGCGGAATCGTCGGAGCAGAGGAAGCCCAGGGCCCCGCAGAGATCCTCGGGTACGGCCAGCCGGCCGAGCGGGGTGACGGCGATGCTCATGTCGATCGCTTGCTGGGCGGCCACGTCGTGGGTGGCGGCGGTGTCGGTGAGCCCGGGGGCGATGGCGTTGACCCGCACGCCGAACGGCCCCAGTTCCTTGGCCAGAATTTTGGTCATGGGGATGGCGGTCGACTTGGTGGTGACGTAGTGCAGCATCCCCGGGGGGGCGGTCCAGATGGATCCCGAGGTCTGGTTGATGATCACGCCGGAGCGCTGCGCCTTGAGGTGCGGGATGGCCGCCCGGCACATGTAGAACATCCCACTCACGTTCACGTCGACAATGCGACGCCAGACGTCAAGGGGGATCTCCTCGGCCGGGGTGGCTCGGAGCCCCTGGTAGACCGCGGCGTTGTTCACCAAAATATCGAGCGCGCCGTGGTCCTTCACGACGCCGTCGATGAGCGCGACGCATGCCTCGGGATCAGCGATGTCGATCCCTTTGGCGAAGGCCGACAGGCCGTCCTTCTCGAGCCGTGCCGCATTCTCCTTCACCGCGTCCTCGATCAGATCGGCCAGGACCACCGTGGCCCCGATGCCGGCCAGGTAGCCGGCGTAGATCTCTCCGATGCCCTGGGCGGCACCCGTCACAACGGCAACTTTTCCTGCCAAATTCGTGGTCAATTCCGTTCACCTTTCGGGTGTTGTCTCGGCTTCGCTCGTGGTTGCACCGTCTCGATTGACGTGGCGTGGCTCGTTCCCGAGCCATCGACCGCCTACCTGGAGCTCGAGCTGGTGTAGCGCGTCCTCATGTAGATGCTTCGCTCCAGGTGGCGCCGGATGCTGTCGGCCGCCTCGTCCTGATCTCCCGCGGCAATGGCGTCGTAGACCGCCTGGTGCTCGTCAATGCTCTGCAGGCGCTCCGACTGCTTGAAGCGGATTTTGAGGCCGCCGTCCAGGGTGATGTTGTGCAGGGATTCGGACAGGAGCCGCACCACGGGGTTCAGTGAGGCCATGGCGATGGCCCAATGGAAATAGAGGTTCTCCTTGAACCAGGCCTCGTGGTTCTTCAGCATGTCCTTGTCGCGCTGGCGCTCCAGGCTCTGGCGGATCCGCTCGATGTCCTCTTCGTTGCCCCTCTCAGCCGCCAGGCGGGCCGCCAGAGGGTCGACGACCAGCCGCACGTCCATCAGCTCTTCAATGGTGGTGCCTTCGAATCGGAGCAGAAACTGCAGTTGGCGGATGATTGCCGCATTGTCGGGGTTCTGGACGATGGCGCCGCCATTGGGTCCCCGGCGCAGTTGGATCAGACCGTCGGTCTCGAGGGCGTTGAGCGCTTCGCGCAGGGTGGGGCGGCTGACGCCGAACTCCTCGAGCAGGAGACCGGCGGCCGGCAGATAGGAACCCGGGGGAATTCGCCGGCCAGAATGCGCTTCTTGAGCGTTTCGGAGATCTGCCGGGCCGCCTTCGGGGTCACGACCCGGGAATCGGAGAGCGACAGCATCGTCGGCCCGTCCATCGGCTCGAACATCGTCGGTGCCGAGGGCTGCCTTACTTTGTCGACCATGGTGTTGATACCCCTCCTAGACGGTTCCCCACAGTTTGGTCAGCAACTGCCGGTCATGACAGGCCAAGTAGAGACTTGGCATTTCCCCGGACGATTTTCTCAATAGATTCGTCATCAAGATTGGCGAACATGTCCCGCGCCAGCGTCGACGTGTTGGGCCACGTGCTGTCGGCGTGGGGGTAATCGCTCTCGAACGTGATGTTGTTAATTCCTACCCGATCGACGGACTCGATACCGTGGTAGTCCTTGAAAAAGCAGCCATAGATCTGACGGTAGTAGTAAACCGAGGGCGGTTCGGGTATGGCTCCCTTGCCGAACGTCCCGGTGCGGTGCTTCTCCCAGGCATCATCCGCCCGCTCCAAGAAGAACGGGATCCATCCGATCTGGCCCTCGGAATAGACCACTTTCAGATTCGGAAACCGCTCCAGCACGCCGGAGAAGATGAAGTCGGCCATGGAGGCGACGCAGTTCCCGAAGCCGATGGTCACGGCCACCAGGTCCGAGGCGTCGTCAGAAGTCTTCGGCATCTTCGTTCCTGACCCGATGTGAAGGAAGAGAACGGTCCCCGTCTCCTCGCACTGCCGGAAGAACACGTCCCAGTATCCACTGTGGACACTGGGCAGGCCGAGATAGGCCGGAATTTCGCTGAAGGCCACGCCCCGCACGCCCCGGGCGGCGTTGCGGGCCACCTCGGCCGCCGCCAGGTCGGCATCCCAGAGGGGAACCAGGCACAAGGGAAGGAGGCGGCCTCCCGAACCGGCACACCATTCCTCGACCATCCAGTCGTTGTAGGCCCGGACGCAGAGCAGCGAGAGCTCCTTGTCCTCGGCTTCGGCGAAGGCCTGGCCGCAGAAGCGGGGGAAGTTGGGGAAGCACAGTGACGCCTCGACGCCGTTCGTGTCCATGTCCGAGAGCCGGGGACCCTGCTGCCAGCAGCCCGGACGGATCTCGCCGTAGGTCACCCCGTCGAGGGTCACCGCCTCGCCGGGGAAGCCGACGGCGGTGGAGAGTCGCTTGACGCACATGAACAGGTCCTCATAGCGCCAGTAGGAGACCAGGCGTCCTTCGGTGCCCGGCTGTTCCCGGAATTTCCCTCCCTGCAGCGTCGCGCTGCCCTGCGGTAGCTCCTCGACCCGGGGCCCGACGTCGCGGTATTTGGCCGGGAGCCGGTTGGACCACAGGTCGGGGGGTTCGATGACGTGGTCATCGAGACTGATGATGGGTGGGATGTGTACCTCGGCCACCTTGCCTGGCTGCATTCGTCCTCCATGTGCGAGGGCTCAGAGATCGTTGCGCCATCTCTCGATGACGAGCAACACTGTAGATGATTAGATCATCTTGTAAAAGCACGTTTGGTGACACGGTAGCCGTGAATGGAAATGCGTGCGCCCGGTGCGGCCCCGGTCTGGCCGGGGCGTCGGCGCTCGTAGCCCTGTTCTCCCTGGTCAGACGGCTACGCTTTGAAACCCCCGCCTGGCCGCCGCCGGTGCAGTCCCTGCCACCGGACGCCACGGGCGGGGCGAGGGGTGCCGCGATGGTGGCCCTAGGGCGGTCCCGACCAAGACTTGACAACTGAGATGAGTAGATGATCTTATTTAATAGAGCCGAGGCGATCGGGCGTCGGCGACCACGGCCCGCAGGGCCGGAGGCGATGCTGGGGGGAGGGGAAGAGTGGGGACAGTCCTCGGCATGGGTCTCACCCATTTCCCTCCGCTCTGCCACCCCGATGCCGGACTTTCCGCCGCCTTGCGATGGACCCTGGACGATCCCGATATCCCCGAGGAGCTCCGCCGCCCGAGCGGCTGGCCGGAGCCGATGCGGGCCGAGTGGGGAGACGACGAAGGTCTGGCCGCCGCCGGGCGTCACCGCGCCGCCCTGGTCGACGGGTTCCACCGGCTCCGGAGTGAGCTCGACAGCTTCCAGCCCGATGCGCTGCTGATCGTCGGCGACGACCAGTACGAGAACTTCCGGGAGGACGTCATCCCTCCCTTCACGCTGCTGGCCTACGACGACATCTGCGCCCGGCCCTGGCACCCGACGCAGTCCACCAAAGGCGTCATGCCCAAAGAGAACGTATGGGGAGAGGGCCCGGACACCGAATTCCTCGTCCGGGGCCGCCGGGACATCGCCACGGCACTGGTGGGGTCGTTGTTGGATCAGGACTTCGATGTGGCCTACGCCTACAAGCCCCTGCACCATCAGGGCATGCCCCACGCCTTCATGAACACGATGTTGTTCTTGGACTACGACCGCACGGGATTCAACTTCCCGGTCGTGCCGCTGGCCGTCAACTGCTACGGGCGTCGCGTCATCAGCCGCACGGGCGGCCTCAGCCGTTTCGCCAACAAAGCGCCCTTCGATCCCCCGTCTCCGAACCCGAGCCGCCTCATGGGTCTCGGTGCCGCGCTGCTCGAGGCGATTCTGCGCTCGCCCTGGCGTATCGCCCTCATCGCCTCCTCCAGCTGGTCCCACGCCTTCCTGGCCGATCGGACGTGGCGCCTCCACCCCGATACGCCGGCCGACCGGCATCTCTACCAGGCCTTCGTGGAAGGCGACTGGGCCACGTGGCGGGGCACCAGCCTGGAGCAGATTGAGGATTCGGGTCAGCAGGAGCTTCTCAATTGGTTCGTGCTGGCCGGAGCGATGGAGAAGGCCAACGCGTCACTGACGTGGAGCTCCTTCGTCGAGACAGCCATCTTCAATACCAACAAGGTCTTCGCCAGCTTCGAGATCGTCGGCGGCCCGGATGCGGCGGCGGCACAATGATCGACGTCCACACGCACGTCGTCCCGCTCGACCTGCCGTTCGCCGGCACCAGCGGCGACGAGTGGCCCAGGTTGGAGCGCACGGGCGACAGCGCCGTGGCGTACGTAGGCGGCCAACCCTTCCGGTCGGTCGAGCGGTCGGCCTGGGATCCCGAGCGCCGGCGCCAGGACATGAAAGAGGACGGGGTGGCAAGCCAGGTCCTCTCGCCCATGCCCGAGCTGTTCTGCTACTGGGCCGACGCCAAGGCCGCCGACACTTATTGCCGCGAGATGAACGAGTGGTTGGGCTCCCAGGTCGGCGACGACTTCGACGCCTTCGGGATCGTGCCCATGCAAGATCCCGACCTGGCCGCGGCCGCCTTGGCACAGGTCAAGGACCTCGGCTTGCGCGGCGTGGAGATCGGCTCGAACGTCAACGGCGCGTTCTTGCACAGCGGCGCATTCCACCAGGTCTTCGCCGAGGCGGACCGCCTTGACCTCGCCGTGTTCATCCATCCCTTCCACCCCCACGGCTTCGAGAGCGTGACCGGTGGACCGGCCGCCAGCGGCGTGACCTTCCCGAACGAGATCGGCTTCGCCGATGGGGTCGCTCATCGCCGAGGGGGTACTGGCCGAGTTCCCGACCCTGCGGGTGTGCGCCACCCACGGCGCCGGCTCTCTCGGCCTGTTGCTGCCCCGGCTGGATCGCATGTGGTCCATGGACCCCTCGTTCCAAGAGCGCCTGCCCGAGCGGCCGAGTGCCTACGCCCGGCGCATCTTCGTCGACCTGCTGGTCTTCGCCCCGCACGCCCTGGCCTTCGTGTTGGACATGGTCGGCGACGACCAGGTGGTGGTCGGCTCGGACTACCCGTTCATGCCCGATGCCCCGGGGGCCGTGCTGGACGAACTGCAGTCCTTGAGCGATGCGCAGCGTGACCGCATCCGAGAGGTCAATCCGCTGCGCCTTCTCAATCGTCAGCCTGACGAGCCCCGTCCGTAGTCGAGAAACCTTGAGGGAGATAGAGCGAGCACGACATGTGGATTCCCGAGTAACGACCAGTTGCAGCACCGGCTCACCTCGACGAGATGGGCCAACACGAAAGCTCCACGACGATGCGATGAAGGGATGCAACGATGATCAGTAAAGAGACGCAGAAGGCGCGAGAGAAGGTTCTGGCCGCCCACCTGAAGGGCGAGTCGGAGAAGGACGTCGAGCAGGTGTTGGCCACCATGCCCGAACCGACCTACGACCTGGTCACGGTGGAGCGGGTCCTGCACGGCAAAGAGGACGTCGGCAAGTTCCTGGGGAACATGTTCTCCATGCTCGGCCCCAACACGCACCTGGCCGACAAGATGTACCACACCGATGACACCGCGATCGTCGAGGTGATCACCGTGTTCCCCGACGGTTTCGACGGCACGGCGACGGGCGAGGAGTTCCGGGTCAAGACGGTCGGCATCTTCGGCTTCGACGGGGAGACCCTCTTGTGGGAGCGGGTCTACGCCGATCCCGCCCAGATCTATCCCCTGCTCGAAGGGGTCTAGAACCGCCGCTGGTCGGACCGAACCATGAGTTGTCGAGGAGGGGCATGGATCTAGGGCTGTCGAAGAGAACGGCGGCTGTTGCGGCGTCGTCCAAGGGACTGGGCTTGGCTGTGGCGGCCGCCCTGGCCGCAGAAGGCGTGCGCGTGGCCATCTGTGGGCGCGACGCCGATCGGATCAAGGCGGCCGCCGACCAGATCGGTGGCCAGGTCGTCCCGCTGATCGCCGACGTGTCCACCACTCCCGGAGCGACGAGTTTCGTGGAGGATGCCATCGACGCCCTGGGACGGGTCGACATCTTGGTGACGAACGCCGGAGGGCCGCCTCCGGGCACCTTCGGCTCCACGCCGCTCGAGGCCTACGGTGAGTCCATTGGGCTGAACCTGCTGTCGGTGATAGCCATGTGCGCGGCGGCCGTCCCCGGGATGACCGAGCGCGGCTGGGGACGGATCATCGGGATCACCTCGATGGGGGTGCGCCAACCAATCCCGAGCGTCATCGCCTCCAACGTCGCCCGCGCCGGCGCCACGGCGTTTCTCAAGACGCTGGCTGGAGAAATAGCCAAGAACGGGGTCACGGTCAACACCGTGCAGCCCGGTTCCCACGCCACCGATCGGCTGCGCGGCATGTACGGCAATGACCTGAGCGCGCTGGCCCAGACGATTCCGGTGGGCCGCACTGGAGAGCCGGCCGATTTCGGGTCGGTCGTGGCCTACCTGGCGTCCGAGCAGGCGGGCTTCATCACCGGAGCGGCCATTCCGGTCGACGGAGGGGCGTGTCTCGGCCTGCAGTAGGTCCAGTTCATGCAGCACCGGCGCGCTGGTCGTGCCGTCGGAGAACAGAGTCGAAGAAGAGTTGAACACGAGAGAGGGAGCAGCCATGGCAGAAGCCACGGGGGAGAAATTCATCGGGGACATGGTCGGCCGGATCGACCCGGCCGACCCATCGAGTCTGGTGTTCTCGATCGCGGACTACCAGGTGTTCGACGACCAGTTGGCCTGTGTCACATGGGTCTACGGCGGTGACGGAAAACAGGGCATCGTCTTGTGGAATCTCGAGCCGGGTCAGGAAAACGACTACCACCAGCATCCGACGACCGAGCACCTCCACGTCATCATTGAGGGCACGGCCGAATACACCCTGGACGGGGGTGAACCGATCACAGTGACCACCGGACAGGCGGTCATGGTCCCGGCCGGCGTCCCGCACGGCATCCGCAACCGGACCAGTTCCCGCTGCACCTACATGGCCATCACGAGCCCCGGTGAGTACGAGAAAGTCCTCGTCGAAAGGGGTTGACGACAGGGCGACCCAAGAGTTCGGTCCGGGGCCCGAGGCTCCGGGCTGGGCGCCGCCCCCGGTTATCGACTAGAACAGATGATCAGATCAAATACTTGACTACCAGATGGGGCAACGCCATGATGAGGGAGGTGGAGGAATGTCACAAAGAAAGGCTCGGACCATGCTGAGGGCCAACGACATCGTCGGGTTGATGGCGCTGCCGCCGACTCCGCTGCGGGAGGACATCGATCTCTTTGGCACCGAATCGACGGTCGATCTGAGTGAAGCCACCAACGCCGTCGGGCGTCTGATCGCCGACGGCGCCTCGTCCATCGGACTGTGCGGGACGACCGGAGAATGCGCTGCGGTGACCTGGTCGGAGAAGCAGGAGTACTACGCCGCCATCAAAGAGACGGTGGCCGGTCGGGTCCCGCTCTTCGCCGGCGCCACCACGTTGGGCACGCGCGACACGGTAGAGCAGATGCGCTTCCTGCGGGACATCGGCATCGACGGCGCCTTCGTCGGCCTCCCGCTCTGGCAGACGCCGACTCTGGAGAACGCCGTCGGGTTCTACGCCGATCTGGCCGCGGCCGTGCCGGACTTTCCCGTGCTGGTCTACGGCAACTCGTTCTTCTTCAAGTTCGACTACCCAGTGGCGTTCTGGGAGGGCATCGCCGCCCGGGCCTCGACGACCATCGCCTGCAAGGTCGGGTTCCCATTCACCGAAGAGCTCTTCAAGTCGGCCAAGGGACAGGTGAACTTCATGAACGGGGAGGGCGGCCTGCTGGGACAAGCGTGGCGGAACCTGCCCGAATCGGTCACGGCCGGCTGGGCCACGTCGGCCTCCATGGGTCCCGAACCCTGGGTGCGCTTCTTCGATCGGTTGGCCAAAGGCGACCACGCAGGCTGCGAGGCCGTGTTGAACGACATTGATGCGGTGCCCCTGCCGATCCCCGATTTCTCCAAGTTCGCCTGCTACAACACGCAGCTCGAGAAGGCCCGCATCGATGCGGCCGGTTACATGCGCTGCGGACCTCCGCGGCCGCCCTACACCGACCTGCCCGACGAGTGGCGCGAGGCCGCCGTCACCAACGGCCACGCCTGGGCCGACCTGTGCCGCCGCTACCGGGAGGAAGCAGCGTGAGTCCGGCGGCCGACCAGGGTGGCCCGTCGGGGACGGTGCTCGAGAAGGGCGCGAAGCAGGCCGGCCTCACCTTGGACGAGGCCAAGGAGCGGGCCCAATGGCTGGCCGATCGGGTCAGGGGCCGCCGCAGGGACAGCGACGAGACGCGCCGCCTGCCCGACGAGACCATCGAGGACTTCGTGACGTCGGATCTCTTGCGCATGAACCAGGCCACGCGCTGGGGCGGCCACGAGCTGGGGCAAGCCGCCGTCGTCGAGCTGGTCAGCAAGGTGGCCGAAGGTGACGGCTCGTCCGGATGGGTCTTCGGTCTCCTGGCCAGCCACTTCTGGCTGGTCTCGGTCTTCGGCGAAGAGATGCAGAACGAAATGTGGGGATCGGACCCGACGGCCATGATGTCGTCGTCGTTCGCGGCCCGCGAGAGCTCTGTGGTGCCGGTGGAAGGGGGCTACCAGGTCAGCGGCCGTTGGCCGTACTCGAGCGGATCGCCGCATTGCAGCTGGGCCATGGTGGGCCTGATGGCTCCGCCCAGCGGACCGGAGCAGCCGCCTCTCATGCGCTGGGCCATCGTGCCCCGGGCCGAGTACTCCATCGCCGAGGAATGGGACACCTGTTCCCTCCGGGGGACGGCGAGCAACACGCTGGTGCTCGACGGCGTCTTTGTCCCCGAGCACCGGACGGTAGATCCGGCCCTCGTTCTCGGCGGTGTCGGGCCGGGTCGGCAAATCAACCCCGGCTCGGTGTTCAGCTTGGGCTTCGCCTCGGCGTTGGGCTGGTACCTCGGCGCCACCGCGCTCGGCAGTGCCACCCAGACAGCTCGGGACTTCGCCGCCAATTCGGCCACGAAGATCTCGACCTTCACCGGGCAACCGGTCCTGAGCGAGCCCTTGACCATCCATGTGGGGACGGCGGGCGCCCACGTCGAGGCTGCCCGGGCCGTCATGCGCTACCGGTCGGAATGGATAGACAGCCGCTTGGCGCAGGGCCAGATGCTCACCCGCGAGGAAACCCTGGCCAGCGCGCGCGATGCCACGTCGGCCGTGCGGCTCTGCGTGGATGCCGTCGACGTCTGCATGCGGTTCAGTGGCGCCGCCGGTCTGGCCCTGTCGAATCCGGTGCAGTCCGGCTGGCGCGACGTCCACGGCGTGGCGGCCCACATGGGTTACAACACCGACGCCATTTTTGGATCGTGGGGGAGGATCATGCTCGATCTGCCCTTGCCGCCCGGATTCTTTTGATGCGCTGCGTCACCGCAACGGTGCGCCCGAGCAGGGGAGGGGGGAGACATGACGACGTTTGATGGTGAATACGACGTGATCGTGGTGGGTTCGGGCGCCGCGGGGTGCGCCGCCGCACTCGGCGCGCAGGCGCTCGGCGCCGCCACCGTGGTGCTGGAGAAGGCCGAGACCAGTGGCGGCACGACCGGACTGTCGGCGGGGGCCTACTGGATCCCCAACAGCTCGCTCATGCGCCGGCACGGCTATGCGGACCCACGTCCAGAGGCGCTCGAGTTCATGGCGCGCCTGGCCCAACCCGCGCTCTACGACGCCACTGATGCGCAACTCGGCCTCACGAGCCGGGAGTACGCGCTGCTCGAGGCCTTCTACGATCACGCCGCCGACGTGATCGATGTGCTCACCGCGTCTGATGCGTTGCATCCGACCATGTGGCCGACCCTCGGGTTCAGCCAGGACACGGTGACCGACCCGGACTACCACGCCGGCGTGCCCGAGAACCGGGCCCCGTTCGGGCACCTCCTCATGCCCGAGGCCCCGCCCGACTTCGACTTCGCCACCCAGCTGCCCGGCAGCATCTTGGCCGTCGAACTGCGCGCTGCCGCCGAAAAGGCCGGGGTGACCTTCCTCTGCGGGCACCGGGTCCTCGACGTCGTGCGCGAAGGCGATGCGGTGGTCGGCGTGGTCAGTGAGCACCAGTCGGTCACCAGCCGTCTCGGGGCGCGGCGCGGGGTCGTCTTCGCCTCGGGCGGCTTCGCCCACGACGCCGGCAAGGCCCAGTCGTACCTGCGCGGGCCCATCTTCGGGACCGGGAGTTCGCCGGCCAGCACCGGGGACTTCGTCGACATCGCGGTCGGGCTCGGCGCCGCCCTGGGCAACATGACCAATGCCTGGTGGTGCCAGGTGGTGGTGGACTCGGTGGTGCAGACCGACGGCCAGGCCGACATGTCCAACCTCGTTTTCGTGCCGTACGGCGACAGCATGCTGATCGTCAACAGTCACGGGCGTGCGGGTCGGCGACGAGAAGGCCATGTACAACGAGCGCACCCAGACGCACTTCGTCACCGACGGCTTGACCTGGCCGAATCTGGTGCAGGTCATGATCTGGGACGAGGCGGTGGCCTCCGACCCCACCCCGTGGCCCTGGCGTGGGGGCGTCCCCCTCCCCGGCCTCGAGCCACCGTGGCTGATGAAGGCGGACAGTCTGGAGGACCTGGCTGCGTTGGTGGACCAGCGCCTGCGGTCGCTGCGTGGGCGGCGGGGCATCTCGGCCCGCGTCAGCCGGGAGGCGGGGCTGGCTCCCGACTTCGGGGCCACGCTGTCGGCCACGGTAGAGCGGTTCAACGGGTTCGCGGCCGAGGGGGTCGACGCGGACTTCGGCCGCGGCCAGTCTCCCGTGTCCCAGGCGTGGGCCGGACCCATCCGTCGAGGGGTCAACCCGACCATGCACCCTCTTTCTCCCACCGGGCCTTACTACGCCGTGCTCCTCGGTGCCGGCACACTCGACACCAGCGGTGGCCCCGAGACCGACGCCAGCGGGGCCGTCCTGCGGCCGGACGGGTCGACGATCGCCGGCCTCTTCGGAGCCGGGAACTGCACGTCGGCCCCCACGGGCCAGGGCTATCTGGGGGGCGGAGGAACTATCGGGCCCGCCCTGGTCTTTGGTTGGATCGCCGGGCAGAGCGCGGCCAGCCGTGTGCGGGCCGAGGTGCGATGACGGACTTCGCGACCAACGGGGCGGTCGCCTCGACCAACGGATCGGCCTCCGGCACCCTTTTGGCGGACAAGCCCTGCGTGCTCGAGCTGGACAACATCGGCGTCCGCTTCGGCGGCGTCATCGGCCTCGACGGGGTGAGCCTGCGTGTCTCGCAGGGCGAGGTGTGCGGGCTCATCGGCCCGAACGGCGCCGGAAAGACGACGCTGTTCGACGTCATCTCGGGCATGCGGACCCCCCAGGAGGGGTCGGTCACCATGGACGAGGTCGACGTAACCAGCCTCTCGGCGCCCAAGCGGGCCCGGCGGGGCATCCGCAGGACCTTCCAGCGGGTGCAGACCTTCGGCTGGCTCAGCGTCGAGGACAACCTGTTGACCGCCCTGGAGTGGCACGGCGGAGGCGGCGGAATGGCCGGTGATCTGTTGGCGCTGCCCTCCCGCAAGCGGCGGGAGCGTGAACGGCGCCAACGGGTCGACCACGTCCTGGGGCTCTGTGGGCTGACGGAGATCCGCAAGGCCTCCGCCGGGTCGCTCCCCATCGGCCAGGCCCGCATGGTCGAGTTCGCCCGGGCCATCGTCGAGACGCCCCGGCTGCTGCTACTCGACGAGCCGACCTCCGGCCTCGAAGAGGTCGAAGTCGACCGCCTGGCCCAGAGCATGCGCGCCCTCCTGGGCGAGCACGAGTGTGCGGTGATCCTCGTCGAGCACGACATGCACTTCGTGATGGGTCAATGCAATCCCATCGTGGTTCTCGACCAAGGCCGCGTGCTGTGCAGTGGATCGCCGGAGGAGATCCGCACGAACGAACAAGTCCAAACGGCGTATCTGGGAGACGTCAAAGGCCTGCATGCAGCGGCCGCTGAGCCAACAAGTCCAACTAGCGAAGATTCACACACCAACAACAAGGAGGATTCATGAAGAAACGATGGGGGGGGACGGCCGCGCTGGGCGTCGCCGTCACGGCGCTCTTGGGGTTGTCGCTGACCGCGACATCCTCGGCGGGCGCGAGCTCAGGGACAACCCGAGGTGTCACCAGCACGTCGATCACCGTGGGAGGCCTGGGTTTTGCGGAGTACTACGGCGACTCGGCCATCGGTGCCGAGGCTCGCTTCAACGCGCAGAACAAGGCGGGCGGCGTCAACGGTCGCAAGATCAAGTTCGTCGGCTTCAAGGACGACCAGAGCAGCCCGACCGTTGACATCCAGCAGGGCAAAGCGTTGGTGGAGCAGGACCAGGTGTTCGCCGTGGTGCCCGTAGTGTCGATCACCTTGGCGGCCGGCGCCTACTTCGCCCAGCAGCACGTCCCGTTCTTCGGGTGGGGCATCTCGCCCCAGTTCATCGGCAACAAGTACGGCTTCAGCTTTGCCGGCGCCGTGACCAGCCCGACCTGGGAGATCACCGTCCACGGAGCGGAAATCGCCAAAGTGCTCGGCAAGTCGCCGAAGGATCTGACGATGGGCATCATCGGTGAGGACAGCACCGCCTCGAAAGAGGCGACCGCTCCGCTGGTCTACGCCATGAAGTCGATCGGCTACAAGATCGTCTACGCGGAGAACCCGCTGCCGTCGGCGCCCGCCGTGGTGTCCAGCTACACGCCCTACGTGCAGCAGATCATGACCGCCAACGGTGGCCAGCCACCGGACGTCTTGATGGAAGTGATCTCGCCCGGGAACCTCGGCTTGCAGCCGGCGATGGAGGCTGCCGGCTACAAGGGTGCGTTGCTCAACTACATCCAGTACTCGCCGGCCACGGTGGCCGGGGCCAAGGGTGCCTACGTGTACTTGCAGTTCGCCCCGTACCAAACGGCTTCGACCAACCCGGCGGTGGCCACCATGATCCAACGGGTCAAGGCAGTGGCTCCGAATGCGCCGCTGACGCAGGGCATCGAAGCCGGATACTTCGCCGCTGACCAGTTCATCGCCGCCTTGAAGAAGACGGGTAAGAACGTGACCGCGGAGAGCTTCCAAAAGGCTGCGGACTCCATGACGTATCAGATCAAGAACACGGTGGGCCCGACGACCTTCCCCCGTGGTCAGACGGTCCCGACGTCGTGCGGAAGCACGGTGACCAGCAATGGCACCCAGTGGCAGGTGTCCTACGCCTACCTGTGCACCAACGCCGTGCACTATCCGGGCGGCTGATCGTCCGCCGTCCGCTTCGCTCACACCAGCTGTCGCTGGGTGTGAGCGGGACGCGGGAGTGACCGTGTCGTGCCGACCCGTCGGGTCGGCACGACACGGTGCCCGATGGAGGTGACCGCCCCGTCGTGATTCGAGCAGAGGTGCGTGGGTGACCGTCTTTTTGAACATAGTGATCTCGGGCGCGGTTGCGGGTGCCATCTACTCGATGATGGCGTCGGCGCTGGTGCTGACGTACCAGACGTCGGGGATTTTCAACTTCGCCCAGGGCGCGGTGGCGTTCGTCAGCGCCTTCTTCTACTTCCAGCTCCACACCGGTCAGCATCTGTCGATCGTCGTCTCGGCGCTCATTACCGTATTCGTCTTCGCCCCGCTCCTCGGATTGATGCTCGACCGGGTGCTGTTCCGACGCCTGGCCGAGGGACCGGTGTTTGCCCGGATCGTCGGCACTATCGGGCTTCTGGTGGCCCTGCCGGCCATTGCCCTGTGGACGGTGGAGACCGTATGCAACGGCGTGTTCAACATGAACCTGCCCGAGACCACGTCCATCGTCGCCGCCGGCGGATCGGTCCCGGGGGTGGGGCCGACACCTCCCACCGTGTGGCACCTGGGGGCCATCGCCCTGCCGAAGGTCAACGTCAACTCCGACCAGCTGGCCGTATTGGCCGCTGCCGCCGTCGTGGCCGTTCTGCTCTGGTTGCTGCTGCGCCACACCCGGATCGGCCTCGAGATGCGGGCCGCCGTGGACAAGAAGGAACTGAGCGGCCTGCGCGGCATGAACGTGGCCCGAACCTCGGGTCTGTCGTGGGTGCTCACCATGATGATCTCCAGCCTGGCCGGCATCCTGATCGCCCCCCTCTTCCAACTCGATCCCAGTACCCTCACGCTGGTGGTGCTCGGTTCCCTGGTAGCCGTGGCGGTCGCCGGCCTGCGATCCATCCCCATCGCGATGGCCGGAGGTCTGGCCCTGGGAATCATCCAGGGCCTGATCGCCTTCTACGGCAAGGACTTTCTTCCGAGCAGCCTGATCCAGCTCTCGGGCTTCAGCTCCTCGATCCCGTTCTTCTTGACGGTGGTGGTGCTCTTCTTCGTCGGTCGCGATCGAGCCCGTCAAGCCGGGTCGGTGTCCGAGGAACGACCCCGAGCCGACCATCGCGAGGGTCTGCCGCGGTGGCGGCGGGTGCTGCCCTGGGCGGTGGCGGTGGTGGCCCTGGTGGCGTTCACGATGCAGGCCAGCTCCTTTACGACCGGGGCCATTCTGGCGCCGGGCATCGCCCTCTCCATCGTCATGTTGTCGTTCGTGGTCGTCACCGGCATCGGCGGCATGGTGAGCCTGGCCCAGGCGACCTTCGTGACCGCGGGAGGTTTCGCCGCCGGCTGGGTCACCACGCACCAGTTCAGTTGGAGCTTTCCCCTCATCGTCTCGGGTGGCCATCTGAATGCCTTGTTGGCGACGTTGGTGGCGGCCATCGTGGCCGGCGCGATCGGCGCGCTGATCGCGGTGCCGGTCCGACGGTTGGGGGCCCTCGCGTTGGCTCTGGGCACGTTGGCCCTGGCGCTGGTGGCCGACCTGGCCATCTTCCAACTGGACAGCATTCGAGACGGCGACTCGGGCTACCTGTTCGGGACGCCGAGCTTCACCATCTTCGGGAAGACCATCTTCAATTTCAGCAATCCCCGAGACGAAGTCTTCGTCTTGATGCTCGCCTTCGGCCTGGTCACCCTCCTCGTCCGGAACCTTCAGCGCTCGGCCTCGGGTCGGGCCATGTTCGCCATCCGGAGCTCGCCGGCCGCCGCCGGCGCGTCGGGGATCATCGTGGGTCGTTCCCAGATCTCGATCTTCGCCCTGTCGGCGGGCATCGCCGGGTTCGGCGGCGCCCTGATGGGGTTCAGCTACAGCTCGTTCACCAACACCACGGCGCCAGCCCTGATCGGGGCCACCTGGCTCGCCGCGGCCGTCACGTTCGGCATCCGCCGACCAGGCGGCGCGTTCATCGCCGGCTTGAGCGTGGTGGCCACCACCCAGATCTTCAGCACCATCTCGGGTTGGAGCTGGGTGCCACACAACTTCGGCGTCCTCACGACCTCGACGTACTTTCCCTCGATCCTCTTCGGGCTCGGCGCCATCAATCTGGCTATGAACCCCGACGGGATCCTGGCCCTCATGGGTGAACAGCAAGCGGCCCGTCGGCGCCGGCGGGCCGAGCGGGCCGCCGCGGCCGCCCGGGGTGAGGCGGTGTCCACCGTGGGCATCGCGACCACTCGTGCGCCGGTGGCCGCCGCGCCCGTGGCCGAGCTGCCGGTGGCCGAGCTGCGGGCCGGTGGCCGAGCTGCCGGTGGCCGAGCACGCGGAACCCGAGCCGGCGGTCAACGTGAGCGTTGCGTCGATTCCCGACGACGCCCCGCTGGTGCTGGAGGATCTCGTCGCTGGCTACGGCGATGTCGAGGTGCTGCACGGGGTCAGTCTCCGGGTGGCCGCCGGATCGATCGTGGCCCTCGTGGGTGCCAACGGTGCCGGCAAATCCACGCTCTGCGGGGTCGCAGCCGGGCTGGTCGCGCCGACCGCAGGCCGGGTCCTCATGGGAGGCCTCGATCTCACGCAGGCATCCCCCCATCGGCGGGTGCGGGCCGGGATGTTGCTGGCCCCCGAGGCTCGGGGGATCTTCCCTTCCCTGACGGTCGAGGAGAACCTGGAGATTCTCCTGCGCACCCAGGCCGAGCGGAACAAGGCCTACGAACGCTTCGGCGCCCTGGGCGTCCGACGGCGCTCCCTGGCCGGATCGCTCTCGGGTGGCGAGCAGCAGATGCTGAGCTTGGTACCGGCGCTGATCCGACCTCCACAGGTCTTCATCGCCGATGAGCCCACCCTGGGGCTCGCGCCGTTGGCCCGACTCGAGGTGGTCAGGGCGTTGGCCGATCTGCGGGCCCTCGGCGTGGCCATCGTGCTGGTGGAGGAGAAGGCCGCCGAGGTGGTGGAGCTGGCCGACCTGGTCGGGTTCATGAACCTCGGACGGCTGGGCTGGCTGGGACCCCGGTCCGAGCTGACCGAAGGCCAGCTGGCTCTGGCCTACCTCGGTGGCGAGATGGGCTCCGATGCCAGCTGACCGCTCCCCGAAGAACCACGACCACGACAGGAAAGAGAAGGACAGATGACCATACGAGTAGTGCTTTGGACCACGGGTCACATCGCGACTTTTGCCGGAAGAGCCATTCTCGAGGATCCCGAGATGGAGCTGGTGGGTTGTTACGCGCACAGTCCGGAAAAAGCCGGTAAGGACGTCGGTGAACTGATCGGCGTGACACCGATCGGGGTGCTCGCCACCAACAGCGTCGACGAGATAGTGGCGCTCGCTCCCGACGTGGTGGCCTACTTCTCCATCATCCGCCAGGAGGACGTGCCCTGGCACACCGAGCAGATCGCCCGGCTTCTCGAGGCCGGCATCAACGTGGTATCGAGTTCGAACCTGGTGACCGGACGCTGGTGGAAGGCCGAAGCGACTTTCGAGGAAGCGGGGCGCAAAGGGGGCGCGTCGGTTTACGGCGGCGGGGTCAACCCGGGGTTCATCAACGCCTTCGCACTGACCGCGGCCAGCGTGTGCAACGACGTGAAGCACATCTCCATCTGGGAAGAGGCGGAATGCTCGGGATACAACTCCCGCGAGCTGTGGGAGACGGTGGCCTTCGGCATGCCGATCGATGACCCGGACAATGCGGGCAAGTTCTGGCAGGGGACCGCCGTCTTCGAGGACACGGTGGCCATGATGGCGGACGCCCTCGAACTGCCCCTCGACGACATCCGCTATCTCCCCGAGGTCGCGGTGGCCACCCGCGATCTCGACCTCGGCTTCATGGAGATCCCGAAGGGGCACGTGGCCGGATTGAAGAACCGTTGGGTCGGGGTGGCCGACGGCATCGAGGTCATCGAGCTGGGGACCGTCTGGAAGATGACCGAGGACGTGGAGCCCAACTGGGAGATCCGCCACGGTTGGCACATCGTCGTCGACGGCATGCCGACCGTGAGAGCCCATGTCGCCGGCTGGCCGCCCGAGGGTGAGTCGAACTCCGAGGTTCTCATGAGCATCGCCATGGTCATGACGGCGCTTCCCATCGTCAATGCCATCCCCCACGTCGTCCGGGCTCGACCCGGCGTCGTCACGTACAAGGACCTCCCTCTCGTCACCGCCGCTCGCCGAGTCCACCCGGCGGCCCGGCCCTGAGCAGCGGGCTCCCGGACCCGGCAGGGCTTGGGCCGGTCACACCGTCAACGAACGCACCACCAGCAACGACAACGAGGGAGATCAATGAGCACCACCCGGACCATCGTCATCAGCGGCTGCGCCTCAGGTCTGGGCGCGGCCACCAGGCGGCAGGCTGAAAAGGACGGAATCAAGGTGATCGGCGTCGACCTGCGCGACGCCGAGGTCATCGCCGACCTCGGCACCGCAGAGGGCCGTCAGGAAGCGGTGGCCCGGGCCGTCGAGCTCTGTGGCGCCCGCCTCGACGGCTTGGTGGGGTACGCCGGGGTGGGGCCCATCACCGACCCGCCGGCCCTCTTGGCCCGGGTGAACTTCTTCGGCCAGATGGCGCTGCTCGACGGTTTGCGCGAGTCGCTCAAGGCCGGGGACCAGCCCGCAGCCGTGGCCGTCGGCTCGGTGGCCGCCACGGTGGCTCCCTACGACGAAGCAGGAGTGGCCGCCATGTTGGACGGGGACGAGGAGCGGGCGGCCGAGCTCATCGGCACGGCCACGGGGCTCGGCTATTCGACGTCGAAGATGGCAGTGGCCCGCGCCGCCCGCCGGCGTTCCGTCGAATGGATCAAAGACGGCATCCGTCTCAACGTCCTCGCCCCCGGCAATTCGCTGACGCCCCTGACCCAGGCCGCCCTGGACGATCCCGAGATCGGACCGTTGATGCGGGGTTTGCCGGTGCCCTTTGGCCGGTGGGCGGAGAACGAGGAAATCGCAGACGTGGCCATGTGGCTGCTCGGCCACGGCTCGCGCTATCTGGTCGGCAGCTGGATCGCCGTGGACGGCGGCACGGACGCCTTAGCCCGGCCCGACAGCTTTTGAAAGGTCCCGAGGAGGGCGGGAGATGCAAGGGAAAACGACCGACGCCGCGAGAGCGCGCAACGAGTGGAGGTGTACATGGAGTTCCTAGTGCGATTTGAGATCAAGGTGCCGCCCGAACTTGGCGGGGAGGAGCTGGACGCGATCATGGCCGAGGAGAAGCGACGCGGCGACCTCTTGTGGTCGTCGGGCCGGCTGCTCCGGATATGGCGGGTGCCGGGTCGACGGGCGTCGATCGCCCTCTACGACTTTCCCGATGCAACCGAGCTGCACGCGGAGATGTCCACCTTGCCCCTGTTCCCGCACATGACGGTTTCGTCGGTGGAACCGCTGGCCGTGCATCCGGCCGACATAAAGAACCAATGAAGGCTGCGTTCTATTACGGTCCGGGCGACGTCCGCCTGGAGAGCACCCCCGAACCGTCGCCGGGGCCGGGCGAGGTGCAGGTCAAGGTGTGGGCCAATGGGCTCTGCGGCACCGACCTGCACCAGTACTACCACGGCCCGATGAGCGATGCCCCGCTGCCCATCATCGTGGGCCACGAGTTCTCCGGCGAGGTGTCCGAGGTCGGTGCCGGCGTCAGCCGCGACCGGATCGGCCGGTTGGTGGTGGTGGAGCCGATCTGGCGCTGTCACGAGTGTGCGCCGTGTCAGGCGGGGCTCTACAACCTGTGCCAGACGGGCGAATGGCACGGCCTGACCGGCAAGGGCGGTGGGCTGTGTGAGTTCACCACCGTGCGCAGCGACATGGCCCTCGACGTCCCCGAAGGAATCGATCCGATGGATGCCGCCTTGGTGGAGCCGATGTCGGTGGCTTATCACGCGGTAGAGCGCAGCCGACCCGAGCCGGGTGATCGTGCCGTGGTCCTCGGCGCCGGACCGATCGGCATCGGCGTCTATCTCGGCCTGAAGGCCGACGGGGTCGAGCATGTGATTGTGGTGGAGCCCGCTCCCGAGCGCCGTGCCGCCCTCGCTGCGGTGGGGGCCGAAACGGTGATCGACCCGAGCGACGGCGGCGCAGTCGAGGCCATCATGGAGCTGACCGGGGGCGCCGGGGCCACCCTCGTGATCGATGCCGCGGGGACGCAGGGCAGCTTCGACACGTCCCTGGCCGTGGCCGCGCCGCAGGCCCGCGTCATGCAAGTGGCGGCCTTCGCCCAACCGGTCGAGTTCAACCCCCTGGCCATCCTCCAGCGCGAGGTGCGCATCGACCAGTCCTTCGCATACCAGGGGACCTTCCAGCGGGTTCTGGCCCACATGGCCGCGGGCCGCTACCCGTCCGCCCCGTGGGTCAGCCACGTGCCGTTCACTGACCTCATCGACGCCTACGGGCAACTCCACCGCCGCGAGGCCGTGAAGTTGTTGGTCGATCTGTGACCAGCACCGCCGGGCCGACCGACCTATCCACTCGCCGTGCCTCGTACGGCGGCCGACCACTACCAGGGGCGTCCATCGCCCACACGGAGGAATCATGACAGGCAGACTCGAAGGCAAGACGGCGCTGATCACGGGGACGGCGGGTGGACAGGGGCGCTGTGCCGCGCTGACGTTCGCCCGGGAGGGCGCCCGCATCGTCGGCTGCGACATCAAGGTCGACGAGAACAAAGAGACGGTCGCCATGGTCCACGCCGCAGGCGGTTCGATGGTGACGGTCGACCCATTGGACCTGAGCGACGAAGGCGAGGTGCAGCGCCTGATCGACTTCGCCGTCGAGGAGGCGGGCGGTTTCGACATTCTCTACAACAACGCCGCCGTGGCTCGCGCCGCCACGGTCGAGGACCTCACCCGGGAGCACTGGGACTGGAACATGGCCAACGAGGTGACGCTGGTCTATATGACCATCCGGCACGCGTTGCCGGTGATGAAGTCCCGTGGGGGCGGGGTCATCGTCAATGTCGGCTCCATCGCCGGCATGCCCGTCGGCTCGGGCATGCCGGGCAACGCCCCGGGAAACCTGGTCCACTGCGTGGCCAAGGCGGCGATCATCCGCATGACCGAGGCCCTGGCCATCGAGCTGGCCCCCCACAAAATCAGGGTCAACGCAGTCTCCCCCGGCGTGATCGACACCCCGCAGCTGCGACCGTTCCTGGGTGACGCCCCCGATGCCCCCGTGCGCCGGCTGTTCGCCAGCAAGTGCCTGATTCCGCGCATCGGTGAACCACAGGACATCGTCAACGCCGCCCTCTTCTTGGCTTCCGACGAGGCCTCCTATGTCACCGGGATCAACCTGCCGGTCGACGGCGGATTCGCCGTCGGAGGTGGGGTAGGGGTGGCAACCTCGGAGGTCGAAGAGGCCGTGGCCCAGGCCGTGGCGGAGTACAAATGACCACGGCACCGGCCCCGAGCGGGACTGCCCCGGCCGAGGGGGCCATGGTCGTGGCCCCCGGCGTCGATCTGGGCGATGTGACCGGTGAGGTCTCCCTCTTCAACCCGGCCCGGACCGACGAGTTGGTGGGCGTCTACCCGCTTCTGGGTCCAGAGCACGTCGACCGGGTGGTGGCCTCGGCCAAGGCGGCGTGGCCGTCGTGGTCGAAGAGATCGCCGTTAGAACGCCTGGAGATGGTCAATGCAGCCGGGGCCGCGATCGGCGCCGTGGACGAACTGGCCACCCTCATGGTCCGCGAGCAGGGCAAGACTCTGTCGGAGGCCACCGGTGAGTTCTCGTACTTCGGCTATGCCGTGCAGTTCGCTCAGGACGAGCTGGGCCTGTTGGAGCAGCCTGAGGATTTCGGCGACAACGGCATGGGCCGGGCCTGGGTCTACCGTCGACCCTTTGGCGTGGTGGGCATCATCACGCCCTGGAACCGACCCTTCACGCTCGCCGTCACCGGCATGGTTCCGGCGCTTCTGGCCGGCAACACGGTGGTGCTGGCCGTGGCCCCCACCGCCCCCCTGGCGGCCATGGGGGCCTTCAAGTCGGTGGCCGAACTCCTGCCCGAGGGCGTCCTCTCGGTGGTCACCGGCCCGGGCGACGTGGTGGCCCAGCGACTGGTCGACCATCCCGACGTCCCCAAAATCTCCTTCACCGGCAGCGTCCGCACCGGTCAGCTGGTCATGCGCCGGGCGGCCGAGAATCTGAAGAGCCTCACCCTCGAGCTGGGTGGCAACGACGCAGCCATCGTGCTCGATGACGTGCCGTCGGGGTCGGCGCTGATGGAGCGGCTGGTGGACGGGACGTTCATGAGCACGGGCCAGGTCTGTATGGCCGTCAAGCGCCTGTACGTCCCCCGGGCGCGGGTGGGGGACTTCGTCGAGGGCTTGGGGGCCATCCTCGACGACTACGTCATCGGCAACGGCCTCGATCCGGCCACCACGTTGGGTCCGGTGCACACCGGGGCCCAACGGGACCGGGTCGAGGCGCTAGTGGAGGACGCCCGCCGACGCGGCGGCACCATCCACGAGTTGGGGGAGCTGAGGGAGGACCCGGCGCACGGGTACTTCCTGCGGCCCATGCTGGTCACCGACCTGACCAACGACGCCGCGCTGGTCCAAGAGGAACAATTCGGACCCGTGCTGCCCATCATCGGGTACGACACGGTCGACGAGGCGGTGCACATGGCCAACGACAGCCAGTACGGGCTGGCCAGCTCGGTCTGGTCGGTCGACGAGGAGCGGGCCCGTTCGGTGGCCCAAGAATTGGAAGCCGGGGCCACCTTCCTCAACTCGCACGGCGTCATGTCAGTCGACCGGCGGGCCCCGTTCGGCGGGGTCAAGCACAGCGGACTCGGCCGGATGAGCGGTCGATGGGCCATCGAGTCGTTCACCGAACCGCACACCGTCAGCATCCGAAACTTGGCGGCGCTGGGGTGAACAACACATGGCCAATTGAGTTAGTTCAATTGATGAAAAACTTGACGACCGAAACGGGCCATGGCTATCGTTGGCCGCGTTCGAGGCCCGACATCACCGACACAGGAAAGGCGCTCCCATGTCGCTGAGCGTGGTGCATTTCGGCACCGGCAACACAGGGCGACACGGGCTGTCGCAGATCATTCAGGACCCGGCGCTGGAGCTGATCGGGGTCGGGGTGACCAGCCCCGAGAAGGTGGGGGCGGACGCCGGCGCCCTGTGCGGGCAGCCGTCCACCGGCGTGGTGGCGACGGATGATCTCGACGCGTTGTTGGGCCTCGACGCCGATTGCCTGGCCTACTTCGGTGAAGGGATCGCCCGCCCGGTCGAGGCGGCGGCCGATATGGCTCGATTCTTGGCCCGGGGGACCAACGTCGTCACCACGTCCCTCAATCAACTGGTCTACCCGCCGACTGCCGCGCCCGAGCTGCGCAACCCGCTGCAGGAGGCCAGTGAAGAAGGCGCGTCGTCCTTCTTCAACAACGGGGCCGACCCGGGCTTCGGGAGCGACCTGATCCCCGTGACGCTGCTGTCACTCATGGGCCGGACCGATTCGGTGCGGATTCAGGAGATCATCAACTACGCCTACTACGACCAGCAGGACGTCATGCGCCATGTCTTCGGTTTCGGCCAGGCGCTCGACTACGACGCCCCGCTGTTCAACGGGGGCGCCCTGACGGCGTACTGGGGCGGCGTGGTAACCCAGATCGCCCGCATCCTGGGGGCCGAGGTCGACGAGATCCGCGAGGCCCACGAGGTCAGGTCGCTCGACCATGACGTCGAGATCGCCGTCGGGACCATTGAGGCCGGGACGGTGGCCGCGATCCGTTTCGAGGTGCAAGCCATCGTGCGTGGCGAGCCGGTGGTGGTGGTCGAGCATGTGACCCGAATTGACGACAAGGCCGCACCCGACTGGCCGGTATGCCGGGACCGGCGAGACTGCTACCAGATCCACATCGCCGGTTGGCCCCAGATCGACTGCGAATTGAAGCTCACCGACGAGGACGGCAACGACGGCGGTCTGATTGCCACGGCCACCCGTGTGGTCAACGCCATCCCGACGGTCTGTGCAGCCGAGCCGGGGCTCCTGTCGTTCCTCGACATCCCACCGGTCGTGGGTCGGGTGATCGGATTTTGATGAGCGGGGTGACGGCGGAGCTCGAAGGCAAGGTGGCCATCGTGACCGGGGCCGGCCAGGGGGTCGGGCGGGGGATCGCCGCCGCCTTGGCGGCCGCCGGCTCCCGGGTGGTGCTGGTCGGCCGCACCCTGGCCAAAGTGGAGGCGGTGCAGCAGGAGATCGCGGACCAGGGGGGCGAGTCGTTGGCGGTCGGGGCGGACGTGGCGGTGGCCGAGGACATCGACCGCTCTGTGGCCGCCACCCTCGAGGCGTACGGGACAGTCGACATTCTGGTCAACAACGCCATCTCCCAACCTCTGGGGATGCTGCTCGACGTCGGCGAGGCCGACTTCGAAGCCGGCTATCTCAGTGGCCCGATGGCCACCTTCCGCTTCATGCGGGCCTGTCATCCGTATCTGGTCGGCGGGGGGTCGATCGTCAACGTGGGATCTGGGGTGGCCCTGCGGCCCTCGACCGCCGGCTTCGGCTGTTACGCCGCGGTCAAGGAGGCCATTCGGTCCCTGACCAGGGCCGCCGCGTGCGAATGGGGTCCGGCCGGCATCCGCGCCAACGTGATCATGCCGCTCTCCATGTCACCGGCCATGGAGGGGTTCTTTGCCGCCCTGCCCGAGGTGGCCGAGGAGATGCTGGGCCAGATACCCCTGGGACGCATGGGAGACAGCCAGCAGGACATCGGGAGGGCCGTGGTATTCCTGTGCAGCGACGCGGCCGCCTACATCACGGGCATCACATTGCCGGTCGACGGCGGGCAGGATTATGTGCGGTAAATCAGGTCCGACCCTTGCCAAGGGGAAGGACATCGGCGTGAGATGGCTGCCAGCGGTGGTCGGAGCAGAGGAGGGGCGCAATGGCCAAGGTTGACCAACTGAGTTACGTGGGAGCGGGGACCAAGGACCTCGACGTGTGGAAGTCCTACACCGTCGAGGTGCTCGGGCAGGAGATCACCCCCGACAGTGACGACAACAACGTTTATCTGCGGATGGACGACCATCACCACCGCCTGCTGATCGAGCGGGCAGAGCAGGAGGACGTCTCGTTCGTCGGATGGGAGGTGGCCGACGCCACCCAGATGCGGCTGGTGGCGGCCCAGGTCGAGGCCCAGGGTGTCGAGGTCACCGACGGCACGGCGGCCGAGGCCGACCGGCGTCGCATGATCGAGTACGTCACGTTCGTCTGCCCGCACACCGGCGTGGCCATGGAGATCGGTTACGGACCGGAGGTCCAGTTCGTCCCCCACCACTTGCCGACGCGGCCCCTGAGCGGTTTCAAGACGGGGCCGCTCGGTCTCGGCCACGTGGTCCTCTATACCCCCGACGTCGTGAAGGCCGAGATCTTCTACCAAGAAGCGCTGGGTTTCGCGGCCTCGGACCGGGCGATGATTCCGGGTATCGGCACCTTCGCCACCTTCATGCACTGCAACCCCCGCCACCACTCGCTGGCCTTCATCGGGATCCCCGACGCCCCCCGACGAATCCAGCATGTGATGTTCGAGACGCTCGACATGGACGACGTCGGCACGACTTACGACATCTGCCTGGGACGGGACATCGTGAGCACGTCGCTGGGGCGGCACCTCAACGATCGAATGTTCTCCTTCTACTTCAAGAACCCTTCTGGGTGGCACCTCGAGTACGGCTATGGAGCCCGGGAGATTGACCCGGCCACCTGGCACGTCGAGCACTACAACGGCCTGCGGGGCCCGGGGGAGTGGGGCCACGACGGGCTCCTCTCCATGGTCTAGTCATGGGTCCCTCCCAAGCCATGAGCGTCGACGAAGTGCTCGACCGGGTCGAGATCAACGACCTGCTCGTCCGCTACTGCGCCGCCTTGCGGACGAAGGACCTCAGCTTGCTCGACGATGTCTTCTCGCTCGACGCCATCATCGATTACACCCGGATCGGCGGGAGCCGGACCGGGGTAGAGGAGACCAAGACGTGGCTGGCGCCGGTGCTCGGCGCCGTCGAGCGCTTCGACCTCTATGTGGGGGACAGCCAGTTCGAGTTCGCTCCCGATCGGAGCTCGGCGACGGTGTCGACCACGTGGCACGGACTGTTCGTACCGGCCAATGACGACCCACCTCTGCAGGTCTACGGGCACTACGAGGACCGACTGGTCCACACCCACGTCTGGCGTATTGCCGAACGGGTGGACCTGCCGGCAGCCCGGGTCGTCGTTTCCCTCGATCCAGAGAGCTCTGCCTCCACAACGTAAGGAGGGTGCAGCGGTAGAGCGCTGCGTCCGCATTGAAAGGTGGTTCCACCATGGCTCGTTCTTACGATCGCTTCTACATCGGCGGTGAGTGGGTAGCGCCCGCCGGCAGCGGCCTGCTCGAGGTGACCTCGCCGGTCACCCAGGAGGTCATCGCCACCGTTCCCGAGGCGGTGGACGAGGATATCGACCGGGCGGTCGCGGCGGCCCGGGAGGCGTTCGACCACAGCGGGTGGTCCTCGCTGGCGCCGCTCGAGCGGGCCGGCTACGTGGCCAAGTTCGCCGAGGTCTACTTCTCCCGTTGTCCCGAAATGGCTAGCCTCATCACCGACGAGATGGGCTGTCCCATCTCGTTTTCCTCACAGATTCAGGCCCCGCCGGCCGGGGGCATGTTGCAGTACTTCGTGGGGCTGACGGCCGACTACCCGTGGGAGGAGCGTCGGGCCGGCGTCATCGGCGGCGACGTGCTGGTTCGCCGGGAGCCACTCGGGGTCGTGGGCGTCATCGCTCCGTGGAACGTTCCCCAGTTGGTGATCATGTCTCGGGTTTCGCCCGCGTTGATCGCCGGCTGCACCCTCGTCATCAAGCCGGCGCCCGAGACGCCGCTGGATGGGCTCCTGCTGGCCGAGATCGCTGACGAGGCCGGCCTGCCGCCGGGCGTCATCAACGTGGTGCCGGCCGGGCGGGAAGTGGGCGAGCGACTGGTGCGCAACCCTGGCGTCGACAAGATCGGTTTCACCGGGTCCACCGTGGCCGGGCGCCGGGTGGGCTCGATCTGCGGCGAGACGCTCAAGCGTTGCACGCTCGAGTTGGGTGGCAAGTCGGCCGCCATCATCCTCGATGACGCCGACCTGCCGGCGGCCATTGAAGGATTGCGATTCTCCTCATTCATGATCAACGGCCAGTCCTGCCTGGCCCACTCCCGCATCCTGGCCTCGCGCCGCCGCTATGACGAAGTGGTGGACGCGCTGACCGAGCTGGCCAGCGGGTTGCGGATCGGGGATCCCGCCGAGGAGACCACGGAGATCGGACCCCTCTTCGCCGAGCGCCATCGCAACCGCGTTGAGGAGTACCTGTCCATCGGGAAGAACGAAGGAGCCCGGATCACGACCGGGGGCGGTCGTCCCGCCGGTTTCGATCAGGGTTGGTACGTCGAGCCCACCGTCTTCGCCGATGTCGACCGCAAGATGCGGATCGCCCAGGAAGAAATTTTCGGGCCGGTGGTAGCCGTCATCCCCTTCGACGACGTGGACGACGCCGTCGACATCGCGAATGACTCGACCTACGGCCTGGCCGGCACCGTCTACTCCGGCGACGCCGCTTTCGGCCTGGACATCGCCCGCCGCATACGCACCGGCACCATGGGCGTGAACGGCTACATGTTCGACTTCTCGGCACCGGTCGGCGGTTACAAGGCCAGTGGCATCGGGCGGGAGATGGGCACCGAGGGACTGGATAACTACGTCGAGATCAAGTCGATCACGCCGATCGGGGAGTAACGCAAGGCCGACATCGGAGTAGCCACCCGGGCAGCCCATGGATGGCGGGAAACCCCCCCAACACCCGGTACCTCCCATCCCACGGGCCAGCCCGGGCGGCGGATTACTTAATCATCTTCCACGCCGATCGCGCGGTCAGGTTTACGACCTTTTTATCTTCGGAAATCACCTTCTCACCGAAGAATGGCGCCGGGTCCCGCCGGCCTCCCATTTAGGACAGCTTCGCTCGATGGCAATTAGGATCGAGAAATTCTGATTCCCAGGGTGGTGCGCTCGATGAACATGGTGCAACAGTGCCGAAGTTAGGCAGACAACCGAGTCAATGTGCGGTGGCCTGCGCTCGGGGCGAGACCGCCAGATGAGCATCACCGCCAAAGGTGACGAGATCCACCAGCGACGCTCCACAAGGATCGGCGAGCCCCGCTGGCCGATGGCTCTTGCCGTGCTGGCCGTCGGCGGGCTGCACGCAGCCCTGCCGGCTGAGTTACGGCAGCTTCCCCCTGAGCTCCTGGGTGATTCTCGATGGTGGTACCTGGTGGTCGTGGGCGCACTTCTGGTGGCACTCATGCTGGGTGACCCTGGACGCATCGACAAAGAATCGAATTGGCTTCGCGTGATGACGATTGTCCTCATCGTCTTGATCTCGGCGGACAACGGGGTCGAGGTCGGGAGGTTGCTGGTCAGCATTATGAGCACGAAGCCATTTACCGAGGATGCCAACAAGCTGCTGATCGCCGGAGGGGTCATCTGGCTGTCCAATGTGATCGCCTTTTCACTGTGGTACTGGGAGGCCGATCGGGGGGCGCCGCCGCACGGGCGCATAAGACGATCGTCAAGCCGGCATTCATCTTTCCCGAAATGCTCAACCCCCAGTTCGTCGATGAAGGCTGGTACCCGCAGTTCATCGACTACTTCACCCTCTCATTCTCGGCCGCGACTGCGTTTAGCCCTACGGATGTCTCGGCGATCAAGCCGTGGGCCAAGAGCCTGATGATGCTGGAAGAGGCGCTCTCGCTCGATAGTCGCCATCCTGGTCGTCGCCCGCGCCGTGAACATCCTCAAGTAGGAGCAATGAGCCAGTTTTCCCAGGTAAACCGGGGTGAGCGGTTCCGCTAGAGTCGGAACCGCAGTAGGCGGGGGAATCGGCCGAGCCGGAGGCCCCACCCCCGGGTCGCGAGTCGCACAAGGCTGGAGGGAACGCATGAAGGTAGAGAGTGAGATCGTCAGCTTCCGCACCTCACGCGAGACCCGGAGGAAATCCGCCTTCGAAAGGGCGCAGCGCGGCAAGACGGCACGTGGCGAGGTGCCGTTCGCGGACCATGCGGTTTGGAATCCGCCGAGCCATCGTCTTGAACCACTGGGCCTCTTGGAGGAGCAGGCCACGTCGCGTTTGGCCGAGCTGGTGCCGATTCGCTATGGACGGATGTTGGTGTCACCCTTCTCCTACTTCCGGGGCGCCGCGCTCCCCATGGCTGCAGACCTGGCCACCACGCCGGTCTCAGGAATTGAGGTCCAACTCTGCGGTGACGCACACATGTCGAACTTCGGAGTGTTCGGCTCTCCGGAACGTCACCTGATCTTTGACGTGAACGACTTCGACGAGACGGCCCCGGGGCCGTGGGAGTGGGATGTCAAGCGGCTCGTTGCGAGCTTGGAGATCGCCGGTCGAGAGAACGGCTACTCCGTCAGAGACAGGGTGCGCATCGTGCGACATGCGGCGCGTTCATATCGCGAAACCATGCGGGAGTTGGCAAGCGTGCCGATGATGTCGGTGTGGTACGCCCATCTGAACGTCGAAGAGATCTTGCCGCGCTTCAGTGCGTTGTTGGACCCCAAAAAGACCCCGAACGTCTGGAAGGCGATTACCAAGGCGAGGGCGCACGACAGTCACCAGGCTTTTGACAAGCTCTGCTTCGAACAGGATGGCGAAACAAAAATCGTTCACGACCCTCCTTTGATCGTTCCGGTCGAACACTTCATCGGGGGGGTTGACCCCGAGTGTCGCGGCAGAGGCACTCAAGCAGATCATGCACGCCTACAGCGCGTCACTGGAACCCGATCTTCGGCACCTGCTGGCGCAACACGAGTATGTGCATATGGCGCGCAAGGTGGTCGGGGTGGGGAGCGTCGGTACCGATGCCTGGATCGCCCTGTTCCTGTCCCTCGGCGACGACTCGCCGCTGTTCTTGCAGGTCAAGGAGGCGCAGGCCTCTGTGCTCGAACGTTTCACCGGGGAGAGTGCATTCTCCAACCACGGAGAGCGTGTGGTCAGGGGGCAGCGCCTCATGCAGGCCGCAAGCGACATATTCCTCGGTTGGCTCACGTTCGCCTGGGACGGCAGCAAGCGGGATTACTACTTCCGGCAACTCCGGGACTGGAAGGGCTCAGTCGACGTCGACGGGATGACACCTGCCGGAATGGATGTCTGGGGAAGGATGTGCGGCTGGACCCTCGCCAGGGCTCATGCTCGGACGGGGGACCGCATCGCCATCGCCTCCTACTTGGGCAAGTCCGAGCGCTTCGATCTGGCGGTGACGGAGTTTGCGGCCACGTATGCCGACCAGAACCAACGGGACTACGACGCCTTGGTGGCCGCGGTAGCGAGCGGGAGAATTGTCGCCAACACAGGGATCTGACCGTGAACAGAGTCAGGTCTTCATCCCGGTGATCTCCCACAACCGGCATCGAGAACCGGACCTCCGCCGATCTGACTTCGGAGCCGGCGCGCCAGGTCGTCGCCCGCCTCACCCCTCGGCCCAGCGTCCAGCCTGACGCTCATAGATGGCAATCGTCTCGGCCTCCACGCCCTCAATCGTCGCGCCAGGAATGGGGCATCGACCAGGCCGGCGGCCGGGTGCACGATGAGATCTCACGGTCTAGCGTCGTCTTGTGGCCTTCGAGCTCGGCTCCTACCTCGACCGCATCGGCCTCAGCGATGCGCCGACCAACCTCGCCGCGGTCCATCGGGCCCATGCCACGACGATCGTCTTCGAGAACTTCGATCCGAGCACCGGCCGTCCGGTTGTACTCGAGACGGACAGCCTGGCCGACAAGATGGTGGCCAACCGGCGCGGCGGCTATTGCTTCGAGCACAACATGCTGCTCAAGGCCGCTCTCGAAGAGATGGGCATCGGCCCGGTCGACCTCATGCTGGCTCGAGTGCGGATCGGCGGCACTGGTGACGATCGTCCCCTCGACCACCTCTTGTTGCGCGTGACCGAGGATGGGCGGCCGTGGCTGGCCGACGTCGGGTTCGGCGGTGGAGGGCTGCTCGACCCCGTGCCCTTCGAGGTCGGAGTCGAGAGCGACCAGGCAGGTTGGCGTTACCGGTTGGTCGAGGACGGGCCCGAACTCGTCCTGCAGGTGTTTCAGGACAATGCCTGGGTTGACATGTACGGGTTCGCGCCGAATCCTGTGCCGATGATCGACGTGGAGGTCAGCAACTGGTACACGGCCACTCATCCGATGTCATCATTCGTGACCGGCGTGTTCGTCGGTCGCCGCAGCCCGGAGCGCTGTCTCTCCCTCTTCGTCTACGAGCAAGCCGTCCTCGTCGAGCGCGCCGTCGGAGGAGCGTCAGAGGTCGCCGAGATAGCCCGCACCGAGGTGCCTGCACTCCTGGCTGAGCGGTTCGGCATCGAGGGCGTGACGCTGAGTGCCGACGGCCGCTTCGGTCTCGATGCTCCCTGAATAGCCATCAAGAACCTCGAGAGTCGTGGCGGACACCGCCCAGGCTCCGCGTTGCTACGTCAGGGCGACGAGATCCGTGCCCGTCGGACGGGGCCCTCACCCCGGGCGATCGCCTCCTCGAGGTTCCTCAGTCCCGCGTCGAACTCGGCATCCGAGAGCGGTGCGAGGGCCGAGTCGGTATTCCTGATCGCCACTGCCCAGTCTCGTAATTGACGCAGGTCTTGCCACCGTTCCTCTCGTACCGTGACGATGCGGTTCTGGGTGAATCCGGCTTCGGCGAAGGTCGCCACGACATGCTCCATGGTCGGCCAATGGGCGGCCACGGCCGCAGCGGCGGGGAAGTGCCTGAAGAGTCCACCACTTCCAGACGCCCAGGGAACGAATTGCGAATCATTACCGAGGCCCCCTCCGTCAGGGCCCTGCGGAGGTCCCCGGCGCACGCGGAGAGGTCGGTCAAGTGGTGCACCACTGTCGAGAGCCAGGCGGCGCGGAACACAGGGCGGCCGAAGGGGAGGTGCTCGGCGCTGGCCGCCACGTAGCACGCCCGTGAAGGCGGGCCGATCTGGTCACCCATCTCCCGCATGCCCGAGGAGGGTTCGAGGGCGACGACTTCGGCATCGAACCAAGCAGCGAACGCTCTCGTCCAAAGACCGGTCCGGCCCTGACATCGAGAAGAGGTTCGTCTCCCGGGCGAAGGAATCTGCGAGTCAATGGCGCCCCGAGGGGCTCTCAGCCAGGCTGCGCCATGGTATCGCCGACGACCTCCACCGTCGAGGGCCGAACACGCCCGAGGGCTCTCCTCACGCCTCGGTTTCCGACGACGGCTTCGAGGCGCCACACGCGTTCGAACGACGCGTGGCGTGTGACCGTGAGCGCCGCCTCGGAACCAGCTGAAACACAGGAGGGGTAACTCGGGCCGTGGTCAATGAGACCTCACGGTGGCTTCATCTGATCAGCCCAATGTGCCGCGCACGACTGCAAGGTGGTGCTCGGCATGGGAACGCATGTCCTCGCCTCGATCGATGCCCTCCCAGCACAAGGCCGAGGTCATGGCGCTGACCACTAGGCGCGCCAACCGAAGCGCTTCATCGTTGTACCCCGGAGGGTACCGCTGTGCAACCGAAGGCTCCAAGTGACACAGATCCCACTCCACCGGGCCGTAGCAGACGGTCTCGAAGTCGATGAACATCGGTTCGCCATCGACCATCAAGACGTTGAATCCGTGCGGAGACCCATGAAGAGCGCGCTGACATGTGCTCATCTCAGCGATTTCGTGACTCCGGTCAAGGACTTGGGTGAGGAGGGTCCGATCGCCAGCATTCAATGCCGGAGCGAAGCCCTCGTCGCCGAGTCGAGTGATCACGTCGTGTGGTCCTTTATCCCAGCTGGGAAGCGACCATGCCTCACGGCGGGCGGCCTCATCGAGCACGTGGTGGAGTCGCTCCAGCGCCCGACCGAGCGCAATCGGATCTGGCGTCACTCCCGTCTGGGCGTGGTAGGGCCAAAATGTCACGGTCCATCGGCCAGAGTGATGCACCATTGACCCTGCCACGTCCAGCGGCGCCACAACGGGCGCTCCCATAGCGCCCCAGAGCTGACGCGACGACCAGTTCCCACTCCAGCAGGCCGCTGCCCTTTGGCGCGACCTTGGCCACCACGGGAGTCGGCTGCAGCCAGATGACGGTGTTGTTGGTGGACCGAAGGGGTTGGGGATCAATGACGTCCATTCCCAGTCTCGCTGCCACGTCCAACGCCGAGTCGACCGCATCCATGCCTGTCGATTATGTGCCTTCGAGGAACCGAGGGCAACGCATGTACAGGGGAACGTCGTCTGTACCGAAATGGCTCGGTACCACTGGGTACTGCCCGAGACGCCGGGCCCCCTCAGGTCCTCGCCCGCCGCGGTAGCGTTTTCAGTGATCGATCGACGCCATATCGAGAGAGGGTGGATGGATGTGCGGTCGATCGCGGAAGAGGACGGGTCCGTTTCGGCGAACCTGGTGCCGCCCCATAAGCAACTCTCGAGAGGAAGAACGAGCATGCGGAATGTACGTGCCAAGATCCTGCTGTCCGCCACCCTCGGAGCCATCGCTCTGGCCGGTTGCTCAAGCAGCCCTTCGGCTTCTCCGCCTTCCACCACAGCTCCGACCTCCACGACCACTGCTCCACCCACGTCCTCTTCGACGACCACGATCGCCAGTGCCAGCTGCACCAAGGCTGCGATCTCGGCAGCCGCAATGAGCGCAACAAGCGTCGGTCCGGTTTCCTCGGTGAGCGGATACGGTTGCTCTGGATCATGGGCCTACGCCAACGTCGTGGTGGGCACCACCAATTCATTCGACGCAGTGATTGTCCTCCAGGCGAACGGGTCGGATTGGACCGTGGTGGATCGGGGCAATGCTTGCTCGAATCATCTCGTTCCCTCGGCCATCTACACGCCTGCCTGCACCACGAGTTGAGAGCCGAGGTCGCGTCCGTCCACGTGTTGCGAGCGGCGGTTGCGACCTGGCTCGCCCGCTCAGGTCGTGGGGCTCGCGGCAGGCCTACCCGGCGATTCCGGTTAACTCCTTGAGGCCGGGAACGGCAGGGAGCCTGTGAATGTGACGCGTTGGCGCTCTAGAGTCTGCAGATGCTCTCAGATGAGCAGTTTCGACTGTTCGCTCGCGACGGCTACATCGTCCTTCGAGATGTCATAGGCGAAGAGTTCCTCGCTGCCGCCGACGAGGAGATCGATGCTGTCATCGCGGCCGACCCACCTCCGGACGGCGTGGCAGGTCATCACTTTTACTTCATGGCACCTGAAAGGCTTCCGGCATCGGATGCCGCCCTACTCGAGTCGGGTGCGTTGCAGATGGCCGAGGAACTCGTGGCACCTTTGACACTGGAGCATGGGATTGGCGACATTCAGATTTCCTTGAACCTCCCGCCTTATAACCACAGGCCCGGCGGACCTCACATCGACGGACACCGTCCCGAACAGACCGAGCCGCGGTCCTTCACCATGCTTGTGGCCATCTACCTCGTTGATGAGAGCAAAAAGGACTCTGGAAACCTGTGGGTGTGGCCGGGCTCGCACTTGATCCACCAACAGCTCTTCACCGAGCGAGGCGTTGGTGTCCTCCTTCCCGTGAGCGGACATCCCACAATGCTCAATCCTCCCCTCGTCTACCCTGAACCGACCCCGGTCTATGCCCGTCGAGGCGACCTTCTCCTTGCCCATTTCCTTCTCGGACACAACATTGGGGGCAACCTGACATCCGCGGTCCGTCGTGTCCTCTATTACCGCCTCAGTTGCCCAGGACACGGAGTGCGGTGGGATGAGACGTTCCTCGACGTCTTCGCCGAATACGGTCCGATCCGTTAGCGGATCCGCCTCTATTCCAACGCAAGGCATTTTGCCCCTATCGCGATTGAGCATTTCGCCCCTACCCGGAATCTCGGTTTCAGTCCACACTGCACCCTGGACTTCTACTGGACCACCATCGGCCGGAGCTCGCTCACCTGGGCGCTCCTGAAGGACTTTGGGGATTTCGAAAGAGGATGGTGGTGCGAAATGAGGCTTCCCAGGCTGCACAGGCTGAGTCGGTTGGGTATCGGGATCATCTGCGTGATGGCCATGTCCGGAGCACTATTGGCCGCGAGTCCTGCAGGTGCCACCTCGACAAATGAGCCATTCGGGCCGTGCTCGGCCACCGTTAACAACGGAGTGTGTATTTCGGCGGTCAGTGCGGACTACACCTCGACCACGATCACGCTCGGGATAACGGTTGGGCAGGCAACGGATCCGACAACCGACCCCAACTGGGACCCGGCCAACTTCGTCGGCAGCAATGCAACAGGCGTCATATGGAATCTCTACGTCAATGGAAGCACGACGCCAGCCTGGACGGCAGGTGACGTCGATGTTGACAACCAATCGGGGCCGCCCACATTTGCGGGTGGAGTGGAGCCGTACTTAGGTGACACCTTGGCCTGTAGCGCGGGGGCATCGTTCAGCGTCAGCACCAACTCCTATGAGGTGAGCTTCCCGGCTAGCTGTATCGGTAATCCGACGTCGATCGCCGTCGTGGCCGCATGGGCGTATGCCGACGGCAGTACGCAGTACGAGGGTGAGGCGCCCGATGGTGGCACCCCTTGCTGCTCTGTCACGCCCGGAGAGGTCATCCACACCGACACCGACACCCACGCCGACACCCACGCCGACTCCCGTACCGACCGGACAACACGGGTACTGGCTGGTCGGATCTGATGGCGGGATCTTCTCGTTTGGATCGGCCGCGTTCTATGGATCCACGGGAGCCTTGAAACTGCAGCGTCCAGTGGTCGGCATCACGCCGACCGCCAATGAAGGCGGGTACTGGCTCGTGGCGTCGGATGGCGGGATCTTCGCCTTCGGCAACGCCGCCTACTACGGGTCGATCCCGGGTATCGGGCTCGCGCCTGCCGGGTCAGCGAACCCGAAGAGGTTGAACGCACCCATTGTCGGCATGGTCCCCTCCTCTGACGGTGGTGGCTACTTCATGGTGGCGGCCGACGGGGGAGTGTTCACCTTCGGTGACGCCAAGTTCGCCGGTTCGTGCCCGGGCATTGGAGGATGCTCCGGTGCCGCCGTCGAAGTCATGCCCGACGCCAGCGGCAACGGGTACTGGCTCGTGACTGCGACCGGCCATGTGTACGCCTTCGGGGACGCCGTCAACTACGGTGCGCCCGGCCCACAGAGCGTACCGGTCACCTCGGCCGTACGTACGACGGACGGAGGGGGGTACTGGATCCTCTTCTCCAACGGCACTGTCGACGCCTACGGCGACGCTGCGAACCTGGGCGGGCCAGTCGGGGCCGCGGGTGGCTTCAATCCGGCCACGGCGATCTTCACCACTTCTGACGGAGGCGGCTACTGGGTGGCTTCGGCCAACGGATCCGTCTACAACTACGGTGACGCTCCGAATCTCGGGAGCATGGCCGGTCAGCATTTGAACGGGTCGATCATCGCCGCTACCGGGCAATAGCGGGAGTTCGCCTGGGCGGACGCCTATTTGGGTCGCTTCGAAATCTCCGACCCCTACAGTCTGGGCGGCGTGGGTGGTGAGGGGGCGCGATGACGCTGCCCAACTATGTCCAGTAGGGATGACCCGGGGGAATGGACATGAGTTCGACCCGTGTCCCGTCGGGATCCGCCACAAAGAGAATGTGTTCGGACTTGGGATCGGAGGTGTCATTGCGGGTTTCGTGCAGGATCACACCGCCGACAGCCTCCAGTTCCAACGCTCTGGCTTCGACATCGTCGACGACGAAGGAAAGATGGGTGAGCCCTAAGTGATTCCGTCGGTTGACCGGCGTACCGAAGACTCCTGGTGATGCGTAAGAGAGCAGTTCGATTTCCAGCCCACCGAGTCGAATAAATTGGGCGGTGACATCTACCGGCGGGTCCACTTCGGCGATTTGCCGAGTCAGGTGATAACGATTTTCCTCCACGAAGCCGAGTCCCTCGCAATAAAATCGAATGGACTTGTTGAGGTCGGAGACGCAGAGCCCCAGATGTGACGGCTTGTAGGCATTATCGACATCTTGCATTATTCCCCTCCAAATCGGATTACCTCGCGGCGCGGTTGGCATCCTAATCCCGAAGGATTCGCATGAGGCTGGGGACCCGCGTCCAGCACGCTCGTCGCCGTCCGGGCACCGCCCGAGGGGGAGGGGTACTATCCCTTGTGGTCGGCCCCGAGGTCGATCGAGTGGGAGTGACCATGCTGAGCGAGCCGAACTCGTCGTGGCGGCGTCATCGGGTATGGAGGCACGTTGGCACTGTGGTGCTGTGCGCCGCCCTTGTTGCCGGAGTGATCGTGGCGGCCATCTACACAGGGTCGGGCCATCATGGTCACAGTGCGGGCCACGCTCTCCACCAGAGTCACGTGGTCCACAAGAATTACGCACCGCTGCTGGCGGCGGTGAGCACGACAACGGACTCGAGCAGTTTCGACTTCACCTTCGCAGGGACGGACAATCCTGGGACACAGTCGGACTCGGGAGGCCAGGCGGACACCTTCGACGGGGACGGCGTCGTCAACACCGACCCGTACGTGACGTTGTCGAGGAGCGATTCGTCTAGTAGCTACGGGGCCGTGACCCTCGTGGTCGACGATTCGGACGCATGGGAATTCGGTGCCGGGAATGCCGGTGTAGACCCGGGGTCGAACAGCGGCCCGGGAGATCCGCTGTCGCAGTTCGCCCAGGAGGTGGAAAACAGCATCGGCACCGGACAAGGTGGGCTGGCGATGATGGGCTTGGCCGATCCATACGGCCGGCTCGACCTGGCGGAGAACATGATTACCAACGCGACGGAGACCGGCACGGGCACGGTCGACGGCACGGCAGTCACGACGTACGCCGTGACGATCAACGTGGAGAACGAGGCGAACCAAGCGGGACTCAGTCCCGAGCAGCAAACCACGATCGACCAAGCCCTGACCTTCCTGAAGCAGCAGGGCTACAGCGGGACGTCGGAATTGGTCTCCGTCGACGGTGCCGGGTACATACGGGAGATCAAGTCGACGGTGACGTTCGCTTCGGGCGCATCAGTGGTGGGAGATCAGACCTATTCCGACTTCGGCTGTGCGGGCACCGTCACGCCCGGCGACCCCGTTGTGCAGCCGGCGCCGGCCGGGTGCGTTTCACCCGATCAATCGGGTGCGTCCGTGTCAGTGCCCACGACCACGACCAGTCTCCCGTACGACTACGACGACGACTTCGTCTCAGCCGCATTCCACCACACCCACGACCGAATCGAGCGCGGCCACTTCATCGGCTACCACGTCGACGACCGTGCCGACAACGACGACGTCAAGCACGAGCGAACCGGCGAGTTGAGGCTTGGCAAAACCTCGGGGTCGGCGCAGCCGCTGATCACAAACCAACCGAGCCGTCAAGCAGCTCTCTGATGAGATCGGCGTGTCCGTTGTGGCGGGCATATTCCTGAATCATGTGCAGGTAGATCGACGTCAGGGAGATCGGTTTCTTTCGCCACTCGCCGGTGTAGTCGAGGTCGTAACGACTCGCAGCAGCCGAGCTGGCGCGACACTCGTTCTGCCAGACGGCGAGGTCCGCATCCCAGCTGGCACCGTCGATTGCAAGAAGGGCGCCATCCGTCACTGCGGGGTTATCCCAGATCCAGGGTGTGGCCGGATCTCGCAGCAGAATGCGTCCGAACCAATTGCGCTCCGTCTCGGCCATATGGCGCACCAATCCATGAAGGGACAGGTCCGACGTGGGGATTGGCCGAGCCTTGCGCTGCGCGTCATCGAGCCCATCGCACTTGGCCAGGAGCGTGGCGCGATGGAACTCCAACCACCCGTTGAGCAGCTCACGCTCGTCCAGCACGTAAGTGGGTCGTACGCGGGATCGGTCGCGGGCCGGTTCAGCCATGGGTCACCTTCGTTCCCTCGTTTCTCCAGAGGGTATCGCTGAAGCGGTCGAAACCAAGTGAGACAGACGTCGATCCTGAATCAGACCAACAGCTCGAACTCACCGGGCCGCCAGGTTTGGTCGAACCACGGTTCAAGAGGACCGTAGAGCCGGAGCAGTGTGAACCACCCCTTGCCGGGGACGGTCTGCGTCCAGTTCGATTCGAACCCTTCAGGTGGCTCCGGACCGAAGTAGAGATCGATCGAGCCATCATCGTTCTCGGTGAGGCCACCTGTCTGGTTGTTCTTGCTCGGGTACGGCTGACCAGTCTGCAGCTCGGATCGGGTTTGGGGGTCGTAGACGACTACGGACCAGAAATTCTTGGCCGGCACGTTCGGTGGAAGAGTAAGCCGATACGATTTGGCCCCATCGAGATAGTTGCCGGAACTGTCCCGGTCGCCCCAGGCATACTGTGATCCTGCTCCGACCATCTTCATCGTCATGGCCGGCGTGTTGAGCGTGGCCATGTAGAAGACCGCCGTACGAGCATCGAGGTTGCGTTCGCCCTCGCCGTCCGTCAGCAGGAACTGGTAATCACGACCGAAGAACCCGCGCTTCCAGGAACTGCCTTCGTACAAGAAATTGTCCGCCACGTTGGTCTGGAAGAACAGGGTCCGGGCGGTCGCGTTGGCCACCGCGATGGCGTCGGTCAGGATTTCGCGCAAGTGTTGATCGGACTCGAATGGCTTCCCCTTCTGGATACCGATACTGGCGATGAGCCCTCTTGTTTCAGGATCGATAATCTCCACCGGTTCGCGATCGATCACCCGGTGGAGCTCGTCGTAGAACTCCATGTTGTTGGCATGGATCGTGTTGAACACCAGGCCGGACCCATTGATGAATTCCATTGTCGGAGGATCGTCCTTGCGATCAAGTGGATAGATCTTCACACCCGTGCGGAACATCTGCGACGCCGCCTCGGTGCTGCCGTTGACCATGAAGCCGCGCAGACAAATCAGGTTGACATAGCTGGTCGACTGCGCAGAGAAGTACCCGTCGGGGACGGGGCCTTCGAATTCGGGCGGCAGGATCAAATACTTCCCCCCTTGTCCTCGATCGGGGCCGGGTGCGCCCATGTCGACGACGAAGCGGAACCAGGCGTCATCGACGGTTCCTGGCCCGCAACCGGGTGGGATCTCGACGACCGTGGGCCCGTCGCGATCAAGTTCGAGCATGGCGAGTGCGTAGACGGTGTCTGTGTTCCCGGTGAGGAACAGAGAGTTGGAATCCATCAGATCGTCAAAGATCACCACCTGGTTCGCTGCGGTGGCTCCCACTTCAGCCAGACCGGCACGCACGGACTCCAGGGAGGCCACTTGAACGGTATTGAGGAATACCTGGACGCCGCGGATGAAGGTCAGGTGGTCCAGCAGGGTCGCAGCCGTGGCGTCGGTCGGCATCCCATCGAAGAACTCCAGGGTGCCGAGCCGGGTCGATACCTGGTCTGGGGTCATGATCTTCTCAGGAATCATCGTATTGAAGTTCGGCGTAGTTTCAGCCATTGCGACACCTTCCCGGTCGGCGAATCTGAACAATTGTTCCAACCTCGTGTTGAACGCAGACGCCACGTTAATCTCGAACAGACAGGTAGCCTTCGGCGGGCTCCTCTGATCGTCCTTGGCGGTTCCGCGCGAGATGTCGGCGACGTTGGCTACGAACGTACCTTGGTCGTCATCGGAAACCAGCCAGGCGAGTTGTCTCTTGGCGTGTGCGATCCTCGCGCCGTTCTCTTGGCGCGGATCGGCGTAGGTTTGCGTCACCTGCTTGCCGCTCGCCGCGTTGTACGCTCGCAACTCGAAATGCGCAAGTGAATGTTCCCAGATCGTGCCGGTCGTGGACACAAACTGGGGCAACGGGTAGGGCGTGGAAAAAAGTTGCTTACAATCCGTAGCACGAAAGACAAGTTCAGGGGCTGTAGCTCAGTGGTTAGAGCAGGGGACTCATAATCCCTCGGTCGTGGGTTCGATCCCCACCAGCCCCACTTCAGTTTGCCGCCTCACCCCGCCATACCAAGATACACCAGGGTGGGGGTCTTGCTGCAAGGAGCCCTGACGTGCTGACAATGCACGCCATGAGCGGGTACCTGCTGGGTTTGCAAGAGGTCGACCGAAGTCAGATCGCGATCGTTGGTGGCAAGGGCGCGCACCTGGGGGAACTTTTCCGGATCGAAGGCATCCGCGTGCCGGCCGGCTTCTGCGTCACGACGGATGCCTTCAGGAGGGTTGTGGCTCAAGCGCCCTTGGTCGAGGATCAACTGGACCGTCTCTGGCGCCTGGGCCAGGACGACCGGGAGGCGATCCGCACGCTGAGCGCGGAGGTCCGCCGGACCATCGAACGGGTCACCATTCCCGGCGATCTGGCCTCGGAAATTGCCACCACGCTCGACCGGCTCGGCGATCAACGCGCCTATGCAGTCCGATCGAGCGCGACGGCAGAGGATCTCCCGACTGCTTCTTTCGCGGGCCAACACGACACGTATCTGAACATCGTGGGATCGGCGGCGGTCCTGTTGCACGTGAGCCGGTGCTGGGGCTCGCTCTTCAGCGAACGGGCCGTGACCTACCGCATGCGGAACGGAGTGGACCACAGGCTGGTCTCCATGGCCGTGGTGGTACAGCAAATGGTCCTTCCGCACGCGGCAGGGGTGCTGTTCACGGCCGACCCCGTCACGTCCAACCGCAAGGTGGTCTCCGTAGAGTCCACCTTCGGACTCGGCGAAGTCCTCGTTTCTGGCCGGGTGAATGCCGACGTCTTCACGGTCCGTGATGGCGAGGTGCTGGCCAAGACGGTCGCCGCCGCGCAGCCGGCACTGACGGACTCGCAGGTCGTGGAGCTGGCGCAGCTGGGCCGGCGGTCGAAGCGCATTTCGGCCAGCCCCAGGACATCGAATGGTGCCTGGACGACGAAGGGTTCCAGTTCGTCCAGAGCCGCCCGATCACCGCGCTGTTCCCCATCCCGGTCGCTCGCGACCGAGAGAATCACGTCTACGTCTCTGTCGGTCATCAGCAGATGATGACCGACCCCATGAAGCCCCTGGGGATCTCGCTCTGGCAGCTGACGACGCCACGGCCCATGTCCGTGGCCGGCGGGAGGCTGTTCGTCGACGTCACTCAGGCGCTCGGCTCGCCCACGAGTCGCGCCGGCCTCATGGAGGCCTTGGGGAGATCCGACCCGCTGATAGGGGACGCGCTGCAGGCCCTTGTCGAACGCGGCGACTTCATTCCGACCCTCCCAGACGAGGACCCGAGCGGGACGCCGGCCGGCCCGACGCTCGCTCCGATCGAGACCGACCCTGCCGTCGTCGTCGATCTGATCACGCGCACTGAGGCCTCGGTCGCCGCGTTGACGCGCGACATCGAGACGAAGTCCGGTTCGGCGCTGATCGACTTCATCTTGGAAGACATTCAGGAGTTGAAGCGGATCCTGTTCAATCCGCACAGCCATCAGGTGTTCATGTCGGCCATGGAGGCAACCTGGTGGCTGAACGAGCATCTCTTGGCCTGGCTGGGCGAGAAGAACCTGGCCGACACGCTCACGCAATCCGTTCCTCACAACGTCACGTCCGAGATGGGGCTGGCGCTTCTGGACCTGGCGGACGTGATCCGGCCGTATACGGAGGTGGTGGCGTATCTGCAGCACGTTGAGTGCGAGGATTTCCTGGACGGACTGCCCGAGTGTGCGGGTGGGCCAGAAGTCCGAGACGCGATTGCGGATTTCCTCGACAAGTACGGCATGCGCGGCGTCGGCGAGATCGACATCACGAGGCCACGTTGGAGCGAACGCCCCACTCTGCTCGTGCCGCTGATCCTCGCCAACGTCAGGAACTTTGAGGCGGGCGCCGGCGAGCGGCGCTTCGAGCAGGGCCGGCAAGAGGCCTCGAGGTTGGAACAGGAGTTGTTAGCGCGCCTGAGGGACTTGCCGGACGGAGAGCGCAAAGCTGCAGAGACCAAGGAAAAGATCGATCGGGTCCGGGCCTTCATCGGTTACAGGGAATATCCCGAAGTACGGCATGGTCAGGCGCTACTTCGTCTACAAGCAAGCCTTGCTGAAAGAAGCCGAGCGGCTCGTGCAGGCCGACGTTCTTGGTGAGAAGGAGGATATCTTCTTCCTCTCTCTGCAAGAGCTTCACGAGGTCGTGCGCACGAACCAAGTGGATGACCAGCTCATCCGCCAGCGCAAGGAGGCATTCACCTCCTATCGAGCGCTCACCCCGCCCCGGGTGTTCACCTCGGACGGCGAGGTCGTCGCCGGAACGTACCGAGGCGTGGAAGCTCCGCCCGAGGCGCTGGTCGGATTGGCTGTTTCCGCCGGGACTATCGAAGGACGTGCTCGCGTCATCCTGAACATCGACGAGGCCGATCTCGAAGCCGGTGACATCTTGGTCACCGCCTACACCGACCCCGGTTGGACGACTGTGTTCCTCTCGATCGCCGGCCTGGTGACGGAGGTGGGTGGTCTTATGACCCACGGTGCCGTGATCGCACGTGAGTACGGTTTGCCAGCCGTCGTGGGTGTGGAGAATGCCACCCGGCTTATTCGCGACGGGCAGTGGATCCGCGTCAATGGGTCGGACGGGTTCGTCGAGATCGTGCCCTAGAAGAGACCCAGGACGTTCTGATCCTCAGGCGGCTTTGGCCCCGGTCACGAGGCGTTCCCGATCGAACATGCCCGAAATCAGCCGGAGCGCCACGAGGTCGATCACGAGCAGCGCAGCGGCAAACTCGAGGGCGAGCGCGAAGGTGGGTTGGAGGACACCGACCGCCAGCAGGATGATCACGGCAATCGGCGGAAAACTGGCCAACGTTGCCAGCTGCTGCGCCACGCGGACCTCGTTCGCCCGCACCGAAATAGCCATGCCGACCACAATGGCCCAGCCCGCCAGCAGGGGCGCCAAGAGGAACAGCGCCAGGAGCACGGCCCCCTGGTCGAAGAAGGCGGTGGCGACCGCGGGTTGGGCGAAGAGCGCCACGGCGGCCACAAAGAGGCCGAATACCGCGTAGGAAGCCACCATCGTCGGGATCAGGACCGCGGCCGCCTTGCCCACAATGAACTCCTGTTGGCGAATGGGGGTGGTGAGCAGTGGCTCGAGCGTCCCCTGCTCGCGCTCGCCGGCCACGGTGTAGGCGGCGAGGGTGGAGGGCATGACGGTGGGGATCAGCAAGAGGTAGAGCATGGGAAGCACGAGGCTCGTGGACAAGGACGCTCCCGAGAGGCTGGGCCTTACAATGAAGATGGTCACGACCGGTTCGACCAAAAAGAGGATGGGCAGGACGGCCATCGTGACCACAATGGCCCGCTTGCGCCGGTAGTCCCGCAGTTCCTTGCGCACGACGGCGCCGACGCGGTTGGGATCGAGTCCCTTCATGGTCGGCGCGCCTCCACGTCCTCGTTGATCAGTTCCAGGTACACATCTTCGAGCGAGTGCTGGGCCTCGCGGATGGAGAGGACATCCGCACCCGCGCCCACCAGACGTCGCGTGACCTCCGGTGCCGCCACCCTCGGGTCGGCCACCGACAGCTCATAGCTGCCGGTCTCGCCGCACTTCCAACTCTCGACGCCGGGCAGTGAGGCAAAGAGCGCGTCGGGGTGGTCGAGTGGCGCTAGCGTCTCGACGATCAAGGCATCCTTGAACAGCTGGGCCCGGAGCTCGGCCGGCCGGCCGATGGTGCGCAGGGTGGTGTTGAGAATAGCGACGCGGTCGCAGAGCTTCTCCGCTTCGTCGAGCCGGTGAGTGGTGAGGAAGATCGTGACTCCCCGGTGGCGCAACCCGTCGACTAGATCGTGCACCTCGCGCGCCGCCACCGGGTCGAGGCCCGAGGTGGGTTCGTCGAGGAACATAATGGCGGGGTCGCTCAACAACGTGCGGGCCAGCCCCACCCGCTGGCGCAGACCCTTGGAAAGGGCGCCGCAGAGATCTCCGGCCCGGTCGCCGAGGTTGACGGCATCGAGCGCGGTGGCGATCCGGCTCTCCGGGTGGCGCAGGCCGTAGAGACCGGCGAAGTACTCCAGGTTCTCCGCAACCGTGAGGCGCAGGTACAGACCGGGCGCTTCGGGCATGATCGACACGCGCTGTCGGATCTCCACCCCATTTTCAGGGTTGAGGGGAATCCCGGCCACGGTGGCCGATCCCGAGGTCGGGGCGATCATGGTGCCGAGAGTGCGGACGGTGGTCGTCTTGCCGGCACCGTTGGGGCCGAGGAACCCGAAGACCTCACCCTTGAGCACCTCGAAGGAGACCTCGGAGAAGGCGGTCCGCCGACCGAAGCGCTTGGTCAGCCTGTCCACGGTAAGGACGGCCTCGCCGTTCGGGTCGAGTGGCGGGCGCGGCTGACGCGACAGAGTCGAGCGGACGGTCGCCTTCGCGGCACCACCACCGGCACCAGCACCAGCACCGTTCGCCCCACCGGCGGCGGCAGCGGCGATTGGTTCCGCCGTGGCCACGCCGGGGGTCGGGGCGATCGTGGTGTCCTCAGCGGTCGCGCCGGTCGCGCTGGTCGCGCTCGTCGCGCCATTGATTTCGGCGAGGTCGCCCTCGTCGGGCGTGAGGCTGATCCAGGAGCTGTGGGTGAACAGGCTGCCGACCAGCAAGTAGATCGAGCGCTGGAAGATGAAGGGGTGCTTTGGACGGGTCCGGCACGAAAACCCGACGACTTGTCCGTCCCGGGCATCGAAGGAGCGCTCAGGACTGGCGAGAATGCCGCGAGCCCGGACGTGCAACGCGTGGCGCCCCGGCTCGACCGGCAGTTCGAGGGTCTCGCCCCGGTCGATGGAGTCGACGACGACTCCGTCGACCGCCACCTCCCACGGTCGACCCTCACTCTGCTCTTGGCCCGTGCGCGTGACCCTCACCGTTGCGGTTGTCGTCGTGGTCATGCCCCCGATCCGGTGCCGCCGTCACGGATCAACCGTGGAACGTTCGCACCAAGTATGCCGTGATCAGTGAAGCGATTGTCGGAGGGGACGGGTTCTCGCCCGGCGTCTCGAGCCCATGATGTCCCCCATCCACCAGAACGACCTCGACCGGCACGTCGTCCGAGCGGAGTTGGCTGGCGAAGCGCTCGGACTGGCTCATCGGCACCACCTGGTCATCGGTGCCCTGCACGATCAGGAACGGCGGGTCATCCGCTGCAACGTGCGTGATGGGGCTGGCTTGTGTCAGGACCGGGTTCGTTGTGCCCGGCGCGGCGCCGAAGACACGGTGGATCATGACAGCCGAGCCCGGCGGCCAGTCCGTCACCTCGAGGTCGGCCGGCCCGAACTCGTCGACGACCGCATCGACTGCGCTCGATTCGTCTGGGTAGGGCCCGGCGTTCCACAGGGTCGAGGACCCGGTGGTGCCGAGCAGGCTGACCAGTTGCCCTCCGGCGCTGGTCCCGAGCGCGGCGATGCGGTTGGGATCGATGCCGAGGTCACCCGCGTGGGCTCGCAGGTAGCGCACGGCACACTTTGCATCGATGATCTGGTCCGGCCATGGATCCTCCGGAGCCAGGCCGTAGTCGATCGACGCCACCACGAAGCCGGCGCCGACGAGAGCCGTGGCGGGGCCCGATTGCGACAGCGAAAGGAGGCGCCCGCCGTGCTGCCAGCCCCCGCCGTGCACCTCGAGCACGGCGGGATGCGAGCTCTCGACGGTGCTCGGCGCGAAGAGCGTCATCGCCAACGGCTGGCCCTCTTCCACGCAGTAGGTGACCGTTCTCGTGCTCGACGCGCCGGCAGCTCCCCGGGTGGCGCCCCACACGGTGAGTCCGCCCACGGCGACGATGAGCACCACTCCCGCCGTTACCAACGCGCCGCGGCCGGAGCAGCCGGTGCCACCCTGCTGCTCTCAGGCCACCGACCCGCATGCTCACATGGAAGCACGCGGGCGACCACCCGCGTTCACATCAGCGCGAAATGAGGACTTTCTCCTCTAAGGGCGGGTCCTCGAATTCGGTGAGTGCCGGAACCGCCGGTCGGTCGGTCGTCGTCTCGAAGTGGTGCTTGAGGCGCAGGGCCGGAAGCTCGACGAAGCGGTACGAGATCTCGGCCGCCAGGAACGAGGTGGCGATCACGAGGTACGGCTCGACGCCGCCGGTGTCGCGCAGCCAGGTGTTGAGGACGTAGGACCACAGGTAGAGGGCGTAGGAGCGCTTCCCGATGGCCACGAGCAGTCTCGACGACAGGAACCGGGCCGCGGCCCGCTCAGGCCTTTCGACAATGAAGACGACGGCCAGGGCGCAGGCGAGGCTGCAGACGATCAGTCCGGTGATCCACAGGCCCCGGTTGCCTTCCTGGCGCAGGGCGTAACAGGACCAGACGATGGCCGCGGCGATGGCCGCGCCGAGGAAGGGGGCCCATGTCGCCGTACGCAGGAAGCGCCATCCCTTGGTCGAGCCGACGAAGGCGCACAGGGCCCCGCAAAAGAGCGCGGCGGACCGGGTGTCGGTCCCGAAATAGACGCGGTTGAAGTTCGACGACGACAAGAAGAGGGGCTCGATCAGGGCGACGAAGGCGATGGCTGCCGCCGCCAGGGTGGCGACATGCCGACGCAGGCGCAGCAACAGGATCATCACCGGAGCCCAGATCACGTAGAACTGCTCCTCGACGGCCAAGGTCCACAGGTGGCTGATGGGGCTGTAGCCGTACCAGAGGTGCCAATGGGGCTCCACGTTGAGCCAGTTGGTGACGTAGAGGAGCGCCGCGCTCGACGCCCTCGAGCCCCGTGATCCATGACACCGGGCTCCCCGGTGTGTGCGCGCTCGGCACGGTGGCGAGGAACTGCCCGTTGCTGAAGATGAGGTCGACGGCGAACCAGACGAAGAGCAGCAGGCACAGCGCCGGCAGCAGGCGTAGGGCGCGCCGGGCGTAGAAGTACGGCATGTTGATGCGTCCGGTGTTGTCGTGCTCCTTGATGAGCAACCCGGTGATGAGGTAGCCCGACAGTGCGAAGAAGCCGACGACGCCGACATTGCCCGGGTCGATCTTCCAGCCGTGGGCGTCGGCCCAGAGGTGGAACGCGATGACGCCGAGCACGAAGAGGGCCCGCATGCCATCGAGGGCGGGCGCCCGCGTCGATATCAGTCTCTTTGTATCGTGCGCCATGGGGAGTTCCATACCCCATGCTCTGGGACCCGTCTGTGCCGAACCTGTGTCCAACGTCGGTTCTTCGTAATAATCCCCGGGTTAACTCCTGTGTGGACCCATCAGGGGCCCATGGGTGACCCATGAGGGGTCACGGCGGGCGACTGGGGAGGCGCTCCGGGCCGGTCGAGGGGCGGTGGCGCTATTCGGGCTCGGTGGGCGCTATTCGGGCTCGGTGGCCGCCCATGCGACCGCCCCGCCGGTGAGGTTCTCGGCCGTGTAGCCGGCGTCGCTCAGGGCGGTGGCCGCTTGGGCCGAACGCCCGCCGACGGCGCACGCCACCACAATGGTCGTGTCACGCGGGAGCTCGTCCACCCGGGCGCCCAGCTGCCCGAGCGGGATGTTCACCCCGATCGGGTAGGCCCATTCCTGCACTTCGTCGGGCTCCCGCACGTCGACCAGGAACACCTCTTCGCCCTTCGCCAGCCGATCACGGATCTCGTCTGGGGTCACTTCGCTGTAGGACATTGGACCCAGGCTAACGGGGCCCGGTCACCCCGTTTCAGAGGGGCCCGGCGTTGGCCATCATTGAAGTGGGGGGTGCAACTACTCTCAGGAGCGTGCCGCTGCCCAGGAAGTTCCTCAATGATGACGAGGAGCTCCTGGTCGAGATGCGCCCGCACTGGGTCTTCTTCGCCCGGCCGCTGTTCGTCGCCGTGGCCGCGATAGCCGGCCTCATCGCCATCGTGGTCGTCTTCTCGTCCATTCCCGGCTGGGCCACCGACGTCCTGTTGGTGCTGGCCGCCATTCCCGTGCTGTGGCTCGTCGGTCGCCTCTTCCGTTGGCGGAACTACCTCCTGGTGCTGACGACCACCCGCATCGTCGTCCGGCGGGGGGTATTCGGGAGGAACACCACGCAGATCCGCCTGCAGCGGATCACCGAGATCTGCTTGTCGCAGAAACTGTGGGAGCGCGTGATCTCGACCGGACGACTGCTCATCGATGTGCAGGGGGAGGACGACGCGGTCGTGCTCGAGTTCATCCGCAGGCCGGCGACCGTGCAGCGTGTGATCAACGGGCAGATCAACGAGCTCACCGGCGGGGGCCGTGCCGAGCCCGTTCCCCAGGAGCTGCTGGGCAACCGCCGCCGGTGGTCGCCCCCCGAGCCCCCCGAGCCCGAGGGTGCGGGCGACACACCCCCATTCGGGGTCCCCGTCGTGGCACCCGAGAGAGACCCGCGGTCGGCTCCCATGCCTCCACAGGCGCCTGCTGGTTCGCCGCGGGGGCCCGACGCGCCACCGCCGGCAACGGGCGCTCCGCCGCAGCCGACGGTCGTCCCCGGCCGGGGCGGCGCGGCCGGCCCGGCCGAGATCCGCGACCGCCTCATCGAGCTCGACGACCTGCGCCAGCGCAAGATCATTTCCGAGGAAGAGTTCGCCGCCAAGAAGGCGGAGCTCCTGAGCCGTATCTAGCCCTTCTGGCCCGGGGTTTGGCGGCGGCTACCGTGGTGCGGATGAGCGATCCCCGCTACAGGTGCGACGGTTGCGGCAATTTGACCCGTTTCGACGTCACGACGTCGCGGACGACGAAGGCGTTCCATCACTACACCGTCGGGGGAGCGCTGGAGGTGGAGGAGACGACCGTCCTGTCCCACCACGTCGACGAGGTGGTCTGTCGGTGGTGCGGTCATGGTCGCAGCATCGTCGAGCTCGGCGACGGCGAGACGGGCGCCGCCGGTGCGACCGGGACGGATGGCGAGCGCGAGGAGTCAGGCGCACAGTCACGGATCTCGTGAACGATCCACTGCCGGCGGAGCTCCTGCGTCGGCTCCGCCCCATCCCGACCTACCGTGATCACCCGGCCACCTCGCCCGTCGACATTGAGGGGCTGGATCTCACCGGCGCCGCCCTCCACGTCCCCATTGTGGGCCGGCCCGAGCCGACCCTTCTCCTCTTCCTGTCGGCGGGCTGCCTCGGCTGCCAGGACCTGTGGGAAGGCACCGACGAGCTGCGACGATCGATTCCCGAGGGTGTCCGGATGGTGATCGTGGCCAAGGGACCCGAGCACGAGGATGCCGGGGCGATCGCGTCCCTGGCTCCGCCGGGGACCCGCACGGTGATGAGCTCGCAGGCCTATCGCGACTACCGGGTGGGGGGACCGCCGTTCCTCGTGCTGGTGACGGGTGAGGCGGTCCTGACCGAGGGAGTGGCCTGGGGCGTCGCGGAGACGGCGCGGGCCACGCGGCACGCGCTCGAGACGTCACCATGAGGGCGGTCGCCGAGGCCGTCGGCAGTCGGCGTGTCACACCCCCCGGGCATGCTGATGGCAAAGAAGGAGGGCCACCAAAATGCCCGAACTGCACATGTTCAGCCCGGACAAGACGGGACCACTCACCATCGACTGCGACTGTTGCGAGCTCCAGGGGACGAGCGGATGTGACGACTGCGTGGTCACCTTCCTGCTGGGCCGTGAGCCCGACGACGCCGTGGTCATCGACGCCGACGAGGCGCGTGCCATGCGCATGCTCGAGCAAGCCGGACTGGTCCCGTCGTTGCGCTTCAGCTCGCGGGCCGGCTGAGGGGGGTCGCCCCGTTCGGGTGGGGTCGGCCGCGTGACGCGCCACCTCTTGGTGACGAACGACTTCCCTCCCAAGGTGGGGGGGATCCAGAGTTATCTGTGGGAGCTGTGGCATCGCCTCGACCCGGAGTCCTTCGTCGTGCTCACAGCATCGTCGCACCCGGATGCCCCGGCGTTCGACTCGGCTCAGGCGGCGCGCGGCGTCCGCATCGTGCGGGTACCCGAGTCGATCCTCTTTTTTCCCACGCCCGCCTCGTTGGCCCATGTACGGCGCTGTATCCACGACTACGACATCGGCCTGGTCCTGTTCGATCCGGCCCTCCCCCTCGGCCTGCTCGGTCCCCGTATCGGCGTGCCCTACGGCGTCATCCTCCACGGCGCCGAGGTCACGGTGCCCGGGCGGGTGCCCGGCGCGCGCGCCGTGCTGGCGCGCGTGCTGCGCGGCGCCGCGGTGGTGATATCGGCGGGCAGCTACCCGGCCGCCGAGGCCCGCCGGGCAGCCGGGGAGATCGCCGCTCCCATCGTCGAGGTGCCACCCGGCGTCGACACCTCGGCCATGGTCACCCTGCGGGCGGCCCAGCGCCGGGCGGCGCGGTCCCGTCTCGGTCTGGCGCCCACGGGGCCGCTGGTGGTCAGCGTGAGCCGGCTGGTGCCCCGCAAGGGGATGGACGTCCTGATCACGGCGGCCGGCCGGCTGGCCCCGTCCTACCCGGACCTGGTGGTGGCGATCGGGGGCGACGGACGGGAGCTGGAGCGGTTGCGGCGGCAGGCGGCGTCCAGCCCGACCCCCGTGACCCTGCTGGGCCGGGTCAGCGACGAGGACCGGGCCGCGCTTCTCGGGTCAGCGGACATATTTGTCATGGCCTGCCGCAACCGGTGGTTGGGGCTCGAGCAAGAGGGGTTCGGCATCGTGTTTCTCGAGGCCGCCGCCGCTGGGGTACCCCAGATCGCCGGGGACAGCGGGGGTGCCGCCGAGGCGGTGGTCCACGGCGTCACGGGCCTGGTCGTGGGCCATCCGGAGGACCCGGGACGCCTGGCCGAGGCGCTCCGGACCCTGCTCGCCGAGCCCAAACTGCGAAAACGCATGGGGACAGCGGCCCGGGCCCGCGTTCGGAAGTACTACGACTATGACGCTCTCGCTTCTAGGCTGGCCAGCACCCTGGAGAAAGTGGCAGGCTGACGCTCCCTGTCCGACCCGGAGGCCAGGGTGACAAGAGAGGAACCTGACGTGGCCGATCAAGCCACAGAGCACATGACGGTGTCGGCATCGCCCGAGCGGTGCTTCGCCGTCGTGGCGGACATCGAGCGCTACCCCGAGTGGGCGGCCGACATCAAGGAGGTCGTGGTCGAAGAGCGCGACGACGAGGGGAGGCCTCTTGTTGTCGCATTCCGGGCGGCCGCCTTCGGACGAAGTACCAGCTACACGCTGCGCTATGACTTCTCGGAGGCTCCTCGCATCCTCTCGTGGAAGCTGACCAAGGGTGACATCACCTCCAAATTGGACGGGAGCTATGTCTTCGATCCGGCCGAGGGATCGGGGACTCACGTGCGCTACCACCTGGAGGCCGAACTACGGGTGCCGATCCCGGGCTTCATCAAGATGCGGGCCCAGAGCCGCATCATGTCCACGGCCCTGCGGGAGCTGAAAGCGCGGGTCGAGTCGTCGTCGTGACGTCCGGGGCCGGGACGTCGGCGGAGGCCGACGTCTCGATCGGCATCGATATCGGGGGCACCAAGGTCCTCGGGATCGCGCTCGACCCTTCCGACGTGATCGTCGCCGAGGCGCGCGTCCCCACGCCGACCGCCCCCGCCCATCCGGATCTCGTCGACGCGGCGGGTGAGACCGGGATCGAGGTGGCGCACGCCATCGCCGCCGTCGTGGCTCAGCTCGATGCAGCCGTGGGGGCCGGCCCGGACCTTCCCGCCGTCGGCGTCGGGGCGCCCGGCATGGTCGATCGCCGGGGCCGACTGCGCTTCGCTCCCAATCTTCCGCAGGCCCACGGGGTGAACTGGACGGTACTCATCGGTGAGCGCCTGCCCTGGCGCCGGATCGTCGTCGAGAACGATGCCAATCTCGCCGTGCTGGCCGAGCACCGGCTGGGTGCGGCCAGGGGCCACCAGCACGTGGTGATGGTCACGCTGGGCACCGGCATCGGAGGAGGGCTGATCGTCGACGGCCGGGTCCAGGTCGGGGGCCATGGCTTCGCCGGCGAGATCGGCCACATGGTGGTCGACCCGGCCGGACCGCCGTGCCCGTGCGGGCGCAGCGGCTGCTGGGAACGGTTCGCGTCGGGCGGCGGGTTGGGCCTGATGGCCCGGGAGGCGGCGCTGGCCGGCCGCCTCCCCGAGGTGGTGGCGCTGGCGGGCGGCGACCCCGAAAGAGTGCGGGGCGAGGACGTCACCGTGGCCGCCCTGAATGGCGATCCCGACGCGCGCCGAGTGATCGAGCAGGTGGGGTGGTGGGTCGGTTTCGGGCTGGCCAACCTGGCCTGCGTGCTCGACCCGGAGTGCTTCGTCCTCGGGGGCGGGCTGGCCGGCGCCGGTGACCTCCTCCTCGACTCCGCCCGTCGCGCCTTCGACGAGCTGGTGGAAGGTGGTACGACCCGCCCGGATACCACCATCGTGACCGCAGCGTTCGGTGAGCGGTCGGGCGCGGTCGGCGCCGCTCTGGCGGCGCGGGACGGGGGTTTGGGGTGAGCGAGAGCCCGAGGTGGGCCGGGGGCATCGGGTGAGCGTGGATCGGGGCCCGCGGTGATCCGCACCGGGATCGTGCTGCCCACGTTCCGGGAGACAGCGGCGGACGCGCTGGAGGCGGCGCACGAGGCCTTCGCGGCCGGTGTCGACGGCGTCTTCTGCTACGACCACCTCTGGCCCCTGGGTGAGCCGGACCGGCCCGCGCTGGCCCCGTTCCCGGTCCTGGCCGCCCTCGTCGCCTCGGGGGACATTCCGTCCACACCCGGTGGAGGGCCGTATTTCGGGACGTTGGTGGCACGGGTCGGGTTGGTGCCCAACGGGGTGCTGCTCGGACAGTTCCGCGCCCTGGATCTCCTGGCGCCGGGCCGGATCATCGCCGGACTGGGCACCGGGGACAGACTGAGCGAGGCGGAGAACCGCGCCTACGGCGTTCCCTTCGGCCCCGCCGCCGAGCGGCGCCGGGAAATGGTCGAGCTGGGCGGCGCGCTGCGCGACCTCGGCCTCACGGTGTGGATCGCCGGAGGGGTGGCTGCACGCGTCGTGGAGGCCCGGGCGGTCGGGGCTGCGCTCAACGTCTGGGACGCCGACCCGGTCCTGGTGGCGACCCGGTCTCAGGGTCCGGAGGCGGTGGAGGTCACCTGGGGCGGGCCGGCGCCCAAGGGGGGCTCTGGTCTCGAGACGATGACGGTGGCGCTGGCGCACGCCGGGGCGACCTGGGCGATCTTCGGATGGCCCATCGACCCCGCCGCATTGGCGGCGGCCGCCCGGGGGGCCGAGGAGGGGGTCGTCCAGGTACCGTGAGGTCGGGTCGTAGACTCGCCCGATGGAATTTCGCCGGATCAACGGGTTGCCCCCCTACGTCTTCGCCACCATCAACAACCTGAGGGACGAAGCCCGGCGAGCCGCCCGTGATGTCATCGACCTCGGGTTCGGCAACCCGGATCTGCCTTCGCCCGACGTGGCCGTGGAGAAGTTGGCCGAGGCGGTGCACAACCCGCGCAACCATCGCTACTCGGCCTCACGGGGCATTCCCAAGCTTCGGAGCGCCATCACGGACCTCTACCTGCGCAAGTTCGGGGTGGAGCTCGACCCCGAGACCGAGGTGGTCACCACCATCGGGGCCAAGGAGGGGTTCTCCCACCTCATGTGGGTGCTGGTGCAGCCCGGTGACACCGCACTGGTGCCTTCCCCGTCGTACCCGATCCACATCTGGGGCCCGCTGTTCGCCGGCGCGGACGTACGCCAGGTACCGCTCAGGGGCCCATCGGTCGATGTCGACGGGACCGACACCCCCGACCCCGGCGACGACTTCTTCGACGGTCTGATGCACGCCTGGGAGGAGTCCTGGCCCAAGCCGCGGGTGATCGTCCTCTCGTTCCCCCACAACCCGACGACGGCCTGTGTCGACCTCTCCTTCATGGAACGGCTGGTTGCGTTCGCCCGGGAGCACGACGTGGTCTTGGTGCACGACTTCGCCTATGCCGACATCGGCTTCGACGGCTACGAGCCCCCGTCCATTCTGCAGGTGCCCGGGGCAAAAGACGTGGCTGTCGAGCTCTACACCATGACCAAATCGTTCTCCATGGCGGGCTGGCGTGTGGGCTTCGTGGTCGGGAACCGCGAGATCGTGCAGGCCCTGACGAAGCTCAAGACGTATCTCGACTACGGGACCTTCCAGCCCATTCAGATCGCCGCCATCGTGGCCATGAACGAGGCCCCGGAGTACCCCATGCAGATCAACAAGATCTACAAGTCCCGGCGCGACACGCTGTGCGACGGGCTCAACCGGATCGGGTGGCCACTGGTCCGGCCCAAGGGGACCATGTTCGTCTGGGCCCCCATTCCCGAGCCCTACCGCGAGATGGGGTCGCTCGAGTTCGCAAAGCATCTGGTCAAAGAGGCCGACGTCGCCACCTCACCCGGCGTGGGATTCGGGCCCGGCGGCGACGGCCACGTGCGGTTCGCGCTCATCGAGAACGAGCAACGCATCAGCCAGGCCGTGCGGAACCTGCGGGGGGCACTGACCAAGCTGGGCTGAGTGACGGGGGCGTTGGTCGGTCCGCCTCTGCCTCGAGTGATACAACCGCATGGTCCACTCTCGGCATGGAAGAAATCCCTTTGGCCGTGCGCTTCCGGTTGGCGCAGATATCCGACCGCCTGGCGGAGATCGACGAAATGATGGACATGTTGGATCGTTGCGACAGGTACCCCCCGTTTCGCTATGGCGAGAGTCTCGACGCCCTGTTTCGTGAATCGCAAGAGCTTCACGACGAGCTGAGTCGGACCAGGGCGTGGAGGGACAGTCGGCGCAGCTGACTACGGCAGGCCGGCGCCCGGAACCGAGGTGCGCGCCTGTTCGAGGGCGCCGTCGCGTTGCACGCTGGCCACCGCGGCATGGCTGGTGGGTGCCGTGACGAGATAGAGGGTGGTGCGGTCCTCGCCGCCCAGCATGCAGGCGTAACAGATCTGGCTGGTCGTCACCCGCTCGAGGACCTCGCCCCCTTCAGCCACCCGCACGCATTCGGGGCTGCTGGCGTTGGCCACCCAGACCGACCCGTCCGCACACAGGCAGATGCCGTCGGGAGCGACCCCGTCGAGCGGGGCCCAGACCCGCCGCCCGCTGAGCGAACCGTCGGGCCCCCGATCGAACGCGCTCAGATGGCCGGCGAAACTCTCGGCGATGATCAGGGTGGCCCCGTCGTCCGTGATCACGGTGCCGTTGGGGAAGGCCAGATCGGTCGCCGCCTCGTGGCTGGTGCCGTCAGGATCGACCCGCACCAACGACGTCGTCGCGATGGCGCTGCGGTCGACCGTGCCGTCGTAGAGGCCATCGAGGTCGAAGCCGAAGTTCCCGGCGTAGGCCTGCCCGTTGGCGGCCACTACGAGGTCGTTGGCATTGCCGGCCGCCCAGGGCAGCAGGGAACCGTGGGGGACCAGGGAGCCGTCGGCCTCGCGGCGGAGCATGACCCGGTCCAGCCTTGAGTTGATCAGAAGGCGACCGTCCGGCAACCAGCCCAGTCCCGCCGGCTCGCCGTCGAACTCGACCTCGGTGCGTCGGTCTCCCTCGGGCGAGACGGAGAAGACGCCGTGATCGAAGAAGTCCGAATACCAGAGGCGACCGTCGTGCCAACGGGGACATTCCCCGAAGTGCAGGCCCGAGACGAATGGTTCCGCCATCGCGGCGTGTACGGACATGGTGCAGACCTCCCCCCGGCCCCCCGTTGGCCCGGCCCCGCAGTCCACCACATCGGCCCGGAGCCTGTCGCCCACGAGGGGTGGCGGCTCACCGAGGCGCCGGAGGTGTCCCGGGACTACGTTGGCTTCGTGGCGTACTGGGTGCTCAAAGGAATCCTCAGCCCGGTGTTCTTCATCTTGTGGAGGATCAAGGTCGAGGGCCGGGAGAACATTCCCAAATCCGGCCCGGCCGTGCTGGCGGCCAATCACCAGTCCTTTTGCGATTCGTTCTTCATCCCGCTCGTCGTTCCCCGCAAAGTCACCTTTCTGGCCAAGGCGGAGTATTTCGACTCGAAGAAGACCGCCTGGTTCTTCCGGGCCGCCGGGCAGATCCCCATCCGTCGGGGCGGGGGGAGTGCCAGTGAGCGCGCCCTGGAGACGGCCCGCACCGAGGTGCTCCGCAAGGGCCACCTCCTCTGCCTGTACCCCGAGGGCACCCGCGCCCTCGATGCCTATGTGCACAAAGGGCGTACCGGCGTGACGCGGCTCTCGCGTGAATGCCGTGTGCCGATCATCCCGGTCGGTGTGGTCGGCACGGTCGAGGTGCAGCCGGTGAATTCGAAGTTCATGCGCCCGTTCAAGAAGGTGACGATCCGCTTCGGCCAGCCCATGGAGATGGATCCCCCGGCCAATCCCGACGATCCGATGGAGGGGCACGACCACACCCAATGCCGCCGTTTCACGGATCGCCTGATGCACGAGATCGCCCGCCTGTCCGAGCGGGAGTACGTCGACGAGTACGTGCCCTCCCGTGCCGAGGCCGGAGCCGCCTGAGCCCCCGCCACCGGGCGGAAACAGCGCGTTTACATTGGTCGCCTAGTCTCTGCGCCGTGGCCGGATATCTCGTTCGTATCACCCTGCCCGATCGCCCGGGCGCACTGGGCCTGGTGGCCAGCCGGATCGGCGCCGTGGGTGGGGACATCGTGGCCATTCACATTCTCGAGCGGGTGGACGGCAATGCAGTGGACGAGTTCGAGATCGAGCTCGCCGGGGAGCACCTGGTCGAGCTGTTGCGCAGCGAGATCCACGAGGTCGACGGCGCCGCGGTCGTCGACATCTCGGTGGTGCCGTCTACGTCGTAGCCGGGGCGATGCGGTAGGCGCACACGTGGGCGCCATCCATCAGATGGGCCACCCGCTCCACTGCCGCCCCGGGCAAGGCGTCGCGGATGAACGAGAGCTCGCTGGAGCAGGCCTGCGAGAACCCGTGGGCCACGGTGAGGATGGCGCAGTTGTGCTCGGTGATGAGCCAGCTGCCGTCCTCCTGGCGCGAGGCGTCGGCCAGGTAGCCGTCCTCGTCCAATATGGCGGCGAGCGCCATCACCTGCTCGTCGAAGGACAGGTGGGCCAGCCGGGGGCGGGCCCCGTCGACCCGCCGCTGCCGGCGCTGTTCGAACAGCGCGTCGACCTGCGCCCCGTCGGGCCCGCCCAAGTAGCCGAGGAGCTCGGTCGTGAGATCGCCGTAGCGCTTCGGGTAGAGCGCCTCGGCCGCCGCGGTGAGCGTGTAGACGTGTGACGGGCGGCCCCGTCGCCCGCCGTCGGCCGACGACTCGTCGCGGGAGAGCAACCCGTCCTCTTCGAGGTGGACCAGCTGCATCCGTATGGCGGCCGGGGTGAGGGCGAGGGCGCGAGCGACGGCAGTGGCCGTCAAGGGACCCTCCCGCTTGAGCAGATTGAGGATGGCCCGACGGGTCGTCGGCAGTGTGCTGAGGGGGGACTCGGTCACGGCAGGTCTGATCGGTCACGGCAGGTTGCTCGGTCACGGCAGGATGAGATGGACGTCGCCGAACTCGTGCCACAGGTAGCCCTCGGCGAGTGCGGCGGCGTACGAGGCCTCGAGGATCGGACGACCTGCGATGGCCTCGAGCATGGCCAGGTGCGATGCCTCGGGCTCGTGCCATCCGGTCAGGAAGGCGTCGATGGAGCGCACCGGGTGCTCGGGGGAGACCACGGTCTGGGTCCAGCCGTCGGCGGGGTGCACCCGCCCATGCTCGTCGACCACCGACTCGAGGGCGCGGACCACGGTGGTCCCGATGGCGACGACCCGCCCGCCGCGGCGCCGGGTGTCGTTGACGCGATGGGCGGTCTCGGTGGTCACCCGGAAGTACTCGGCATAGGGAGGCTCGTTGGCCTCGAGCGACGCCACGCCGGTGTGCAGGAGGAGCGGGGCGATACCCACGCCCTTGGCGACCAGGCGGGTCAGGACCTCGGGGGTGAACGGCCTCCCGGCGCTCGGCATCTCGGCCGATCCCGGCTCGGTGGCGTAGACGTTCTGGTACGCCGCGATCGGGAAGCTGCCCTGCACGTACCCGTAACGGATGGGTCGTCCATGGCGCGCCAGGTAGGTGTGCAACGGCTCCGGCGTCTCGAGGAGGGAGACCCAGAGGCGCACGCCGGCGCCCCCCGGACCCGGCGAGTACGGAGCCAGCAGGCGGACGCAACCGCCCTCGGCGAGCGCGATGCTCGTCCCGGCCTCCGCCAGGAGGAAGGCGTGGCCCTCCCGTCGCACCTCTACCGTCCACAGGCCGGCGGGAAGCTGGGTCGAGAGATGAACCTGCACGGCCCCGCCGTCGGCGCCGGTGCCGTCGACCTCGGCGGCCAGGGTGCCCGACGTGTTCAGGACGACGAGGTCGCCCTCATTGAGGAAGCGGGGGAGTTCGGAAAAGTGCGAATGCACCAGCGAACCGTCGCCCTTGTGGGCCACGAGCATCCGCACTGAATCACGGGTCATGCCGCGGGCCTCCGGGGGCGAGGGCGCCTCCAGCTCGGGGGGCAAGGTGAACGACAACGGGCGCAGGGTCGGGAGGGTGCGGGAACCGTCCAGGACCGGCCTTTCGATCACAGGATTTCCGAGCGCGGTCATGCCGTCACCTCCGCTCCGACGAGTTCGGCGGCGCGGTAGCGCCCACTCGGGCGCTCGCTGCCGATGAGGGCGAGAAAGGCGGGTACCACGGTGACGGGATCGGGCCGGTCGGAAATGTCCTCGCCCGGGAACGCAGCTTGGTGCATGGCCGTGCGGAGGTCGCCCGGGTCCACCGACCACACCGCAATGGACGGGTACTCGACCGCGAACACGGCACCGATGTGGTCGAGGGCCGCCTTGCCGGCGCCATAGCCGCCCCAACCTTCGTACGCCTCCACGGCGGCATCCGACGTGATGTTGAGCACACGGGGTCGGGGTGACCGCAACAGCAGGGGGAGTGCACTCTGCGTGACTCCCAGCGGTGCCACCACGTTGACTTCGAGGGCCACCCGGAGGTCGTCGAGCGGGTAGTCGCCCAGGGACGGGAGCGGTGACGTGCCGAGCGTGCCGGCATTGTTGATCAACAGGTCAAGTCCCCCGAGCTCGGCTGCGGCGGCGACGAGGTCCCGGCGGTGCGCCGGATCGGTGATGTCCCCGGCCAGGGCGCGACAGGCGCTCCCGGGGACGAGCAGGGGCTCGATTCCTGCGGTGGTGGCCTCGAGTGCGGTGGCATTCCGGCCGTCGATCACCAGTGACCAGCCCTCCCGGGCCAACCCCTCCGCCAATGCCTGTCCCAGCCCCCGAGATGCTCCGGTAACGATTGCCACGCTCATCGTTCCCACCCTTCCCGAACGAGATATTCGCTCGCTCTGGTGGATTATAACAAGGAATCTCTTGCGATATTCCTCAGATCTTCCCCGGGTGCTCGGGGTCGACCAGATCGGCGTACTCGGGATGGGCGGCGATGAAGGCAGCAACGAGCGGGCAGAGGATGGTGACCTTCTTGCCCTTGGCCCGGATGTCATCGAGGGCGGCGGCGATCAGCGCGGTGGCGATCCCCTGGTGCTGATAACGGTTCTGCACCGCGGTGTGCGTCAGCACGAGGCGGGGGCCCTCGCGCTCGTACAACATGGTGCCGGCGATCTCGTCCCCCACCAGCGCGTCATAGGTCTGGCTCTCGGGGTTGTCGCGCACGACGAGACCGAGAGGGCTGGCGCCACCCGCACCGGCGCCGCCCGCACTGGCGAGGCCCGCACTGGCGAGGTCGGGAGCGGTGGGGTCGGCACCAACCGCGCCCGCACCGGCGGACGCCTCGTCGACCATGAAGGTCTCGACGACCCGGTCGTCGAGGCGGGGCACGATCTGGCCGAGCACGAGATCGTTGTAGTGCACGGTGGCTCTGTGCGCCATGAACGCATCGAGTGACGCATAGCGCTCCAACAGGACGAGTTGCCGCTCGTCATCGAGCTGACGGTAGGTGGCGAAGGACAGGTTCCCCGGCTCGGTCCGGGTGGCCTCGGCCAACTGGGTCAGAAGGGACTGCACCTCGAGCTCGTTCCCGAATGTCACCGTGTAGCGGGCTATCACTTGCAGCTGGGTCATGCGTGGAAGCTACCCGGCCCGCCCCGGCGGCCGGTCGAGGAACTACTCGGCCCAGCCCCGGGAGCGCTCCACGGCGCGCTGCCAGCCGGCGTAGACGGCGTCGGTCAGCTCAATCGGGAGCTCGGGCTCGAAGCGGGCCTCGGCAGCCCAGAGGCCGGCCAGCTCGTCGGGTGATCCCCACATCCCCTCGGCCAGCCCGGCCAGGGTGGCGGCGCCCAGTGCGGTCGATTCGGTCGACCGCGGGCGCGAGACGGGCATCCGGCTCTGCTCGGCCTGGAGCCGGAGGAGGAGGTCCATGGCGGCCGCGCCCCCGTCGGCCCGCAAGGCGGACAAGGGGTAGGCCGAGGCGGCCCTCATGGCATCGGTCATGTCGCGGACCTGGTACGCCATGGCCTCCACACAGGCCCGGGCCAGCTGGGCCTTCCCCGTACCCCGGGTGATGCCGGTGATGATCCCGCGGGCGGCCGGGTCCCACCAGGGGCTGCCCAGGCCGGTGAGCGCGGGCACGAACGTGACGCCGCCGCTGTCGCCCACCGACTCGGCCAGCGCGCCGACCTCGGCCGCGCTCTCAATCAGCCCGAGCCCGTCGCGCAGCCACTGGATGGCGGCGCCGGAGACGAAGGTCGACCCTTCGAGCACATAGGCGACGGGGGGCCGTACCGTCCCTTCGTGGGGCGCGGTCCTGGCGTGCGACACGGTCCCGGCGTGGGGCGCGGTCCCGGCGTGCGACCCCAGATCCCAGGCCACGCTGACGGTGAGGCCGTCGGGTGCCGCCGGCCGGTCCGGGCCGGCGTTGGCCAGGACGAAGCTGCCCGTCCCGTAGGTCACCTTGACCATGCCGGGGTCGATGCAGGCCTGCCCGAACAGGGCGGCCTGCTGGTCGCCCAACACCCCCGAGATCGGGACCCCGTGCAGGACGGCAGAGGCCGGGCCGAGGTCGGGGAGGTGGGCCAGACCGAAGCGTCCGGCCGACGGCCGCACCTCGGGGAGGGTGTGCAGCGGCACATCGAAGAGCGCGCAGAGGTCGGCGGACCAGGCGAGAGTGGCCGTATCGAGCAGCATGGTGCGGCTGGCGTTGGAAGGGTCCGTGGCGAACTGGCCCCCCCTCGTCCCCCCGGTCAGGTTCCAGAGCAGCCAACTGTCGACGGTACCGAAGGCGAGATCGGGCGAGCGGGCGGAGAGCGCCAGATCTCCCTGACCGAGGAGGTAGGTGATTTTCGTGGCGGTGAAATACGGGTCGAGCACCAGCCCCGTCCTCTCCCGCACCATGGGGAGGTGGCCCTCGTGCTCGAGCGCGGCGCAGATATCGGCGGTCCGGCGGTCCTGCCAGACGATGGCCCGGTACAGCGGCCGGCCGTTCGAACGGTCGAAGGCGACCAGCGTCTCACGCTGATTTGTGATCCCGATGGCCGCCACGGTGGCCTTCGCCTCGGCGAGGCGGCCCCCGACCTCGGCCAGCGTGGCGCACACGGCGTCCCAGATCTCGAGAGGGTCGTGCTCGACCCATCCCGGGCGGGGGAAGTACTGGGTGATCTCCCGGTAGGCGACGTCGACGACCCGGGCCTGCTCGTCCACTACCAGTGTCCGCACGCCGGTCGTCCCGGCATCGATCGCCACCACGTTGCCCATGCCGGGGAGGGTAGTGCTGTCGCAAATCCGGCGTCTTCGGGGTGGGCCGGGCGGCGTGTGTGCCCGGCCCGCGGCCCGTTCGGAGCCGGCCCGCGCCCGTCCTCATCCCGCCCGCGGCGCCCCTGCGGCCCCGTGCGGACCCGGAATACATGTGTTGTGGGCCGGAGGAGCGGGGTCGGCGTGCTAACCATCGCGAGCGCCCTGTGACCTGCGCCGATGAAGGCACTCTTCCTTGACAAGGACGTAACTACAGTGCTGTAATGAACACAGCATCTCGTGTCCCAGGGGCGGGGCAACCACTACATCTTGTGGTTAAGCTTGTGACTACCTCCCCCGAGCGCTGGATGATGACATAGGCGCACTCGCCGGTCCAGACACTCGGGGCCGGCGTTGCTGTCGCCAAAAGACAGCCCACACAGGAGGACCTCACCGTTATGGCCATCGCCCCTCAGCGATCCGGTATTGGCATCAGGCGTCACTTCACCACCGCCGGCGTGCATCCCTACGATGAGGTGCGCTGGGAGCGGCGCGATGCCCGCATCACCAACTACCGGGACGGCAAGGTGGCCTTCGAGCAGCTCGACGTCGAGGTGCCGGAGTTCTGGAGCCTGAACGCCACGAACATCCTCGCCCAGAAGTACTTCCGGGGAACGCTGAACACCGGAGAGCGCGAGTGGTCGCTGAAGCAGGTGGCCGACCGGGTGGCCGACACGCTGACTGCGTGGGGGCTCAAGGACGGCTACTTCATGGACACCGAAGAGGCCGAGGTCTTCAACCACGAGCTCAAGCATCTGATCATCCACCAGAAGGCGGCCTTCAACTCCCCGGTCTGGTTCAACATCGGGGTGCCGGGCGTGCCGCAGCAGGGGTCGGCGTGCTTCATCCTGTCGGTGGAGGACCAGATGGACTCCATCCTCAACTGGTACACGGAAGAGGGAATCATCTTCAAAGGCGGCTCGGGAGCGGGCGTCAACCTGTCGAAGATCCGCTCGTCGCACGAGCTTCTCAAGGGCGGCGGCACGGCGTCGGGCCCCGTCAGCTTCATGCGCGGCGCCGACGCCTCGGCCGGCACCATCAAGTCCGGTGGCAAGACGCGCCGTGCCGCCAAGATGGTGATCCTCGACATCGACCACCCCGACGTGGAGGACTTCATCTGGTGCAAGGCCATCGAGGAGCGCAAGGCGCGCGTCCTGCGCGACGCCGGCTTCGACATGGACCTCGACGGGGCGGACAGCCACTCGACGCAGTACCAGAACGCCAACAACTCCGTGCGGGTGACTGACGAGTTCATGGAGGCGGTGATTGACGGGCGCGACTGGCAACTCCTCGCCCGCACCGACGGCTCGGTCGTGCGCACGGTGCCCGCCCGTGACCTGTTCCGTCAGATCGCCCACTCGGCGTGGGAGTGCGCCGACCCCGGCCTCCAGTACGACACCACCATCAACCGCTGGCACACGGCTCCGTTGACGGGGAAGATCAACGGAAGTAACCCATGCTTCCCGGGCTCGGCCAAGGTCCACACGGACAAGGGCCTCATTGCGTTCTCAGAACTGCTGGAGCGGGCCAATGGCGGCGAGAGCTTCGGCATCTACACCCACGACGCCACCCACCCGGATGAGCCGTCTGAGCAGATGCTGATCACCTCTCCCGAGGCCTTCATGATCACCGGCTTCAACGACATTGTCCGCCTGCGCCTGGACAATGGTGTCGAGCTCCGCTGTACGCCGTCCCACAAGATCTTCACGGCCAACCGGGGCTACGTGGAGGCCCGCAAGCTCACCTTCAACGACGAGGTGAAGCTCCTCAACCTCGAAGCCCCGGCCGTGAACGCCGACCCGGGCCTGCCCGTGTCCACGGACCCGGCGGACTACTGGACCAAGGGGGACCACGCCCTGCCGCTGCGCTTCCCCGACATGTGGACGGACGAGTTCGCCCACTATCTCGGTTGGGTGATCGGCGACGGCTCGACCTCGGGCACCACCGTGGCCACCATCTACGGGAGTCAAGAGGACCGCGACGAGATTCTGCCGGCCCACGCCGAACTGCTCGACTGGATCAACTGCGAGCGTCCGATCAAGCTCTCCGAGCAAGGCAACGGGACGGCTCAACTCCGGCTGGCCCGGCGTGCCTTCAAGAGCTTCCTCGAGGCGCTCGGTGTGCACTCGGTCAAGGGACCGCAGAAGACGATTCCGTGGGCGATCGAGCAGGCCCCGGCCGACGTGGTCGCCGCGTTCCTACGCGGCTTGTTCGACGCCGACGGGTGTGTGGTGACGAGCACCAAGAACCGCTACGTCGGTCTGGGCTCGACCTCTCCGGATTTGTTGCGCGGTACCCAGAAGTTGCTCAGCACCTTTGGCATCATGAGCCGCATCTACGAGACGAAAAAAGCGGCTCGCAAGAGCGGCTTTTCGTACACCAACAAGGCGGGCGAGACGACGACGTACGGAAACTCGGCCATGTACGACCTCCGCATCACCGCGGGATCAGTGGCACGCTTTGCCGAGCACATCGGCTTCTCATTGTCTCGCAAGGCGGCGCTGTTGCGCAGTGCGGTCGTCGACGCTCCCAAGGGGCCCTACACGGCTCGGACCACGGCGCATCTTCTGGAGCGGACCAACGACGGCGTCGAGCTGACCTACAACCTCTCCGAGCCTCGCAACCACTCGTACGTGGTCGATGGAGTAGTTGTACGCAACTGTAGTGAGTACGTTCACCTCGACAACTCAGCCTGCAATCTGGCCTCCATGAATTTGCTCAAATTCCTTAATGAAAACGACGAATTCGACGTTGAAGGCTTCAAGGCTGGCGTGTCCGTGATGTTCACTGGACAAGAGATCATTGTGGGCAACGCCGACTACCCGACCGAGAAGATCGGTGAGACCACTCGGGCCTTCCGCGAGCTCGGCATCGGCTACGCCAATCTCGGTGCACTGCTCATGGCGCAGGGACTGCCCTACGATTCCGACGCCGGACGGGCCTGGGCGGCCGCTATCACGGCGCTGCTGACAGGGCACGCCTATGCGACGTCGGCCCGCACCGCGGCGCGTATGGGGCCGTTCTCCGGCTTTCACGACAACGCCGAGGCCATGATCAAGGTGCTGAGGATGCACCAGGCGGAGGCCGCGAGAATCGACGAAGAAGTCGTCCCGCCCGAGCTGCTCTCGGCGGCCCAGGAATCGTGGGACGAAGCGGTCGAACTGGCCGAGCAGTACGGCGTGCGCAACTCGCAGGCTTCTGTGTTGGCCCCGACGGGCTGCCTCGTCGGCGGCACGCTCCTGTCGACCAGCCGGGGGCTCGTCCGGCTGCACTCGCTGGGCGATCCCGAGGGTGCGAAGTGGCAGGACTTGGGAGTCCAGGTAGCCACCGATGAGGGACCTCGAGAGGCGACGAAGTTCTTCATCAACGGCCTCGAGCCGGTGGTCACGGTGGACACCGCCCGAGGCCATCGGGTCCAGGGGACGACGATGCACCGGATAAAGGTGGTGGACCCGGCCTCCGGGGAATGGGTTTGGCGTCGATTCAGCGATGTGCGGTCCGGCGATCTCGTGCCGTTGGCGTTGGGTTCGTTGGTTGGCCAGCCCCAGGACGTGGCGTTGCCGCCGCTCGCCGAGGCGTATTGGACCGGGGAGCACCACGTGCAGGTTCCTCGCCACATGACCGCGGCACTGGCCGAGATTGTCGGGTACTTCATGGGCGACGGCTCATTGCACAGCCGGGGTCTCCGATTCTGCGTGGCCAACACCGACTTCGACGTGATTGAGCGGTTGCAGATGCTCTCCAAGGAGTGCTTCGGGGTTTCGGCCAAAGTGACGCCGCAAAAGGGGTATGCCGAGGTTCGCATCGATTCGGTGCGTCTTGTCTTGTGGTGGGAGGCCTGCGGATTCTCCAAGCGTCCCCCTACGGAGGGCCATGCAGGCAAGGGGTATGTCGCCCATATTCCCGACGCTGTCCTTCATTCGAACGACCGAGAGGTCTACGCGGCGTTCATGCGCGGGTTGTACGAGGCCGACGGAGACACGAGTGCCGGGTATCCGACTCTGAAGAACACGTCGGTGCAGATGGTCAGGGACACCCAGTCGATGTTGCTGGCGCTGGGATTTCCGACCACTCTCTCGGTGAAGGATCGGACGGAGGGCACGAGTTGGGGCAAGGCGCCGTTAGCAGCGCTGCGGACCCTCAACGCCTCGTACAGTGCCAGGTGGCTTGACGAGGTCGGCTTCATGAGCGACCGTAAGAACGCGGGCGTCCGGGTGGTTGACGAGTCCGTCTCCCAGACAGGTCGACACGACCACATTCCGGTGACACGGGCACTGGTCGACCGGCTCGCTCCCGATAACGACAGGCTTCGCAAGGTTCTGCTCATGGAGCAGTCGCGAGGCCGGGTCAGTCGGCGCATCGCCGCCGAGCTCTTCGCTCGGACGGGTGATGCCGAGCTCGGGCACCTGCTTGGGTTCTTCTACGACACCGTGCAGTCGGCAGAACTCGATGGAGAGGAGTTCACCTACGACGTGTCGGTGCCGGACAACGTGACGTACGTCGCAAACGGCTTCGTGAGCCACAACACGATCGGCCTGCTCATGGACTGTGACACCACCGGCGTCGAGCCCGACCTCGGTCTGGTCAAGACCAAGAAGCTCGTGGGCGGCGGCACCATGTCGATCGTCAACCAGACGATCCCCGCGCGCTGGTCAAGCTCGGGTACGGTCCCGATCAGGTGGCGGAGATCGTCATGTACATCAATGAGCACATGTCGATCCTCGGCGCGCCGTACATCGCACCCGAGCACCTGGCGGTTTTCGCCTGCTCCATGGGCGACAACACCATCCACTACTCGGGCCACATCCGCATGATGGGCGCCGTGCAGCCCTTCATCAGCGGGGCCATCTCCAAGACGGTGAACCTGCCCGAGGACGTCACGGTCGAAGACGTCGAGCAGCTGCACATCGACGCTTGGAGACTCGGCATCAAGGCCGTGGCCATCTACCGGGACAACTGCAAGGTGGCCCAGCCGCTCTCGACCACCAAAATGGCGGATGCGGAGAAGGGCGTGGGTATGGACGCCGAGGCCATGGGTGGCGACATCGCGCCTCCGGGCTCGGCGGCCGAGGCCAAGGACCGTGCCGTCGCTGCCCGCATTGCCGAGCTCGAGGCAGCACTCTTGCACGAGCAGGAGCGCAAGACCGAGTCGGTCGTCGTGGGCGCCATCAGGGAGCGGTTGCCACGCCGCCGTAACTCCAAGACGTTCGCCTTCCGGGTGGCCGACTGCGAGGGCTACGTCACCGTCGGCGAGTACGAGGACGGCCGTCCGGGTGAGGTCTTCATCAACGTCTCCAAGCAGGGTTCGACCCTGGCCGGGATCATGGATGCCTTCTCCATTTCGCTCAGCCTGGGTCTCCAGCACCAGGTCCCGTTGGCGACCTATGTGCGCAAGTACACGAACATGAAGTTCGAGCCGGCGGGTATCACCGACGACCCCGAACTGCGCATCGCCACCAGCCTGGTCGACTACATCTTCCGCCGGATCGCGCTGGACTACCTGTCCGTCGAGGAGCGCTCCGAGCTCGGAATCCTGTCCACCTCCGAGCGCATGCAGCCCACGCTGCCGGGCGTCGAGGAGATGGCCACTCCGTCAGTCGGGCTGGTCGACGATGGCCCCGGAGGGGTCTCGGGCGCGGTTACTGATGCGCCAGGTGCAGTCGTCCCTCAGGCGGTACCCGCCTCGTACGGCGGCGTCCAGCCGCTGGCCCGGGCCGAGCAGCGGGATGCCCCGTACTGCTACAGCTGCGGCAACGCCATGCAGCGGGCCGGCTCCTGCTACGTCTGCGGTAGCTGCGGGACGACGAGCGGGTGTTCATAGCTCCGACGGTCGACCGTCTGAGCGCCAGCGTCCGGAATCCCGACTATCCGATCCACGCCGCCGAAGAAGCTGATCGGTTCCGTGAGTCCGTTCGTCTGTGCATTGAAGCAGAAGTCTTCGACGGAGTACTTGGTCAGTCCTGAATAGCTGCCGGGTGGAAGAAGAGGCCCCCAGTTGCTTTGGTTGCTGGGTTGTACTGTCGGAAGCCCGGCCGGCGTTGAGATGACCGCGGTCGAGCCCATTGTCCCGCACATGATGGCGCCGGACGGATACTTGAACGAAACGCTCTGGTCACTTGGGGAGAACGAGACGTGTTCGCTATCCCCTTCCCGCTCGACATTGAGCTTTACGCCGACGTAGTGGTCGACCTGTTGTGCCATGGTGCCGGTGAGCGGCCAGTTGTCGTCAGGGGGTGCCGCACCAGTATTGACCACAGTTTGGAAGAAGTTCGCAAACTGCTCTCCCACCGCGCCTATGTCGAACGGGATCCGGGGTGGATCCGCGATGGCGGATGGCCCCAACATGTGGTTCCAGTCCTCGTAGTCGACCATGTAGGCAATCCGCCAGCCGGTGTCGGGACTGTCCTTGTCGAGCACCACTTCCTGGACCATCTGCTGATCGGTGTTGTCCCGACCCGTGGCTTCGGCCAGAAAGGTGAGAGGGTATTGCTGCTGGGTCGGAACGCTGAAGCGCACGGTCGAGATGTGCAGTGTCCATGTGGCGCACCCGCAGCTGTAGTACCCGATGACGGCCTGCACCATCTCTGCGGTGGCATACCGGCGGACCTCGGAGAGGTTCTCGTGGGCGAATCCGGCGGCGAAGCCAGGGAAGGTCGAGTCAAATGCGTGGCGCGCCATGGCCAGGGTGACGGTTGGGGTTGGGGTTGGGTCGCGGCCCCCGACTCGATGGTTCCCAGTGGCGCGGCAATGATGGCCACCGTAGCGACCACCAGCACGAGCACGTCGCAGAGCAGCCGTCCGGTTGACTTGAGCAACGCGTTCTCTTCCCATCCTCACACCGCACCTGAAAACCACTCACGAGTCTTGAACTGGCGCCACTACTGCAGCTGAGCAAAGACCCAACACCAACCCAAATCGAAGCCGGGTGTCGCACATCCGGGGCGTGGGCGACTCGGAATTGGCCGAGTTTTGAGGAGGTGTGGCTCCACGGTTTATCTGCGATGACCATGGTGCTCGAGTGAATATCAAGCGACTTCTCATAGGCTGTGTTGCGACCGCATGCCTCGTTGGGGCGGGTCTCACGGCCTTTGGTGACGGTGCGAGCGCATCGTCTTCAGGGTCCAGCCCGTCGGCACTGATGGCACGATCCCTTGCTGACGCGGAGTCCGCCGGGTGGGTGCACGAGGAGATCAACGCGACGGCGAAGGGTCACACATTCTCGATGAACAACGAAATCGGATCGGTCGACGGCCAACAGATCATCCGGACCGACGGCGCTCAGGCCCAGGTCATATTGGTCAATGGGATTGCGTACATCGAAGCCAACGCCAAAGGCGTGGCCAACTACTTCGAGCTCAGCACCACGGATCCGCAAAAGCTCGCAGGACGGTGGTTCTCGGTCACATCCAACGATGCCGGATATTCCACTTACGTCACGGCGGTGACCCTGGAGTCAGATTTCAGCCAGATCCAGTTGTCGGGACCGCTCACCTCGGGCGGCCGTACCACGATCGACGGCCACAGCGTGCTTCCCGTGTACGGGTACGTGGCCGGCGCCTCGAAGGGTTCGAAAGTGCGAGCCACCCTCTATGTCACTGCGACCGGCAAGACGCTTCCGATCGAATTCGCCGTCTCGTCCAAGGCGGTACACGAAACCATCATCTGGAGCGACTGGAGTCACCCGGTGTACCTCACGGTGCCCGGGGGTTCGGTGCCAATCCCCAACCAGTCACCAGGAACGACGACCTAGAAAGCAGGGTGCACGCCGTCGGGACCGATTGGCGGAGGCTGAGCGAACGAGAGAGCCGCCATGTCCCTCGGACCCAGGACTAGGGCTTCTCGGGCTCAGGCGGGCGTCGTTGAACGAGGAGTCCGCCGGTGAGTCGTTCTTCGCCCCAGCTGGCAGACTGACCTCCATGGATGTCCATCTGGTGGACGGCACGTACGAGCTGTTCCGACACTTCTTCGGCCAGCCTCCTCGCGACGCTGACGACGGCAGCGAGATAGGGGCCGCCCGCGGCGTGGTCATGTCGGTGCTGAGCATGTTGACCAATGGAGCCACCCACGTCGGGGTGGCCACGGATCATGTCATCGAGTCGTTCCGCAACGAGCTGTGGCCGGGCTACAAGACCGGGGATGGCATCGATCCTGCCCTGCGCTCCCAGTTCGAGATCCTCGAGACGGCATTGCAGGCGTTGGGCGTGGGCGTCTGGCCCATGGTCGAGCTCGAGGCCGATGACGCCCTGGCGTCGGCCGCCGCAGTAGCGGCGAACGACCCGGACGTGAAGCAGGTCGTTATCTGCACCCCCGACAAGGATCTGGCCCAATGCGTCGTCGACGACCGGGTGGTGCAACTGGACCGGCGCAAGGACACCGTCACAGACGAAGCGGGGGTCTGGGCGAAGTTCGGTGTCGCGCCCAAATCCATCCCCGACTGGCTCGCCCTCGTCGGCGACACTGCCGACGGCTTTCCTGGGTTGGCCGGGTGGGGCAAGCGATCGGCCTCGGTGGTGTTGGCGCACTACGGCAGCATCAATGCGGTACCCGACGCGCTTTCGGCCTGGGATCCGGCGGTACGCCAAGAGTTGCGCGGCGCGGCGAAGCTGGCTGAACGCCTGGCCACCGAGCGAGAATTGGCGCTGTTGTTCAAGGACATCGCCACTCTTCGCACCAACCCCCCGGTTCTCCGGAATGTGGCCTCGCTGCGCTGGCGGGGGCCGAAGAGCGATTTCGAGGACGTATGCCGCCACTTCAGGGATCCGGCGCTCGCCGAGCGAGCCGCTGCCCTGGCCAAAAAAGTCTGACGAGATACTCACGTAGTGTTGAAGGTCGTAGTGCCAGAACGGAACGGGTTGCGATGACGAGGCGAAGAGCGACCTCGATCCAAGGTGTTGAAAGAGCGAGGGGGACCGACGTGGAGGACCAGACAACATGAATCCTGGAGAGCCCGACTACGTCGACGGACTCTTTCGTCTGGACGGACGGGTAGCAATTGTCACTGGCGGCACCAGAGGTATCGGCCGGGCAATTGCCCATGGGTTCGGCCATGTCGGGGCTCGTGTGGTGGTAGCCAGCAGGAAAGCGGAAGCCTGTGCCGAGACCGAAGCGGCGTTGCGTGAGTCGGGAATCGACGTCGCCGGAATCGCCTGTCATATGGGCTCGCTCGACGACATTCGCGCGCTCGTGAACTCCACGGTCGAGAGGTTCGGCGCCATCGATATCGTCGTGAACAACGCGGCAAACGCCCTAACAGAACCCATCGGTTCCTTTACCGAGGCCGGCTTTACGAAGTCGATGGATGTCAACCTCAAAGGGCCCGTCTTTCTGGTCCAAGAAGCCCTTCCCTACTTCGCGCGCCTCTGATCATGCATCCGTCATCAACGTGGTCTCCGCCGGTGCGTGGCTGTTCTCTGCCCCGGTGGCCCACTATGCCGCGGCAAAGTCAGCCATGGTCTCGTACACCAAATCCATGGCCGCCGCCCTGGCGCTCGAGGGCATTCGGGTGAACGCACTCGCCCCAGGGACTGTCGACACGGACATGGTGCGGGCGAACCCTCCCGAGGTGGCCGCCTCCATGGCCAAGGCCGGCCTGTTGAGGCGGGCGGCGACGGCGGAGGAGATGATCGGTCCGGCCCTATTCCTCGCCTCTGATGCTTCTAGCTTCGTCACCGGCACGGTCATCCACGCCGACGGGGGTCTGGTGACCCGTTAGGGCCTGGCGGTTGCACTCTGCGTCACGCAGCCTCCTACAGGGCCGGCGTGACCATGCCGTGGTCGTAGGCGTACCGGACGGCTTCGGCGCGGCTGCGGGCATGGATCTTGGCGAAGAGGTGGTTGATGTGGCTCTTCACCGTCGCCTCGGAGATGAAGAGATCCATGGCGATTTCGGTGTTGCTCTGTCCGGCCGCGATGGCGCGGAGCACGTCGGCCTCCCGCGGGGTCAGGTCGTCGGGGAGCGGGGCCGGTTCCGCTGCGGCCGGCCCCGATGGTTCGATGGTGACAGCAGCCGTGCCGGTCCCGGTGCCGGCTCCCGTCCCGGCTCCAGCACCGACCGGCGACGCCGCGCGCAGGAGACTCGCCTGGACCAGGGGATCGAGCACGGCCTGCCCGGCGGCGGCCGAGCGCACCGCCAGGGCGATCTGCTGGCGCCCCGCATCCTTGGTGAGGAAGCCGAGCGCCCCCGCTTCGAGCGCGCCCAAGATGCTGGCGTCATCGGCGAAGGTCGTGAGGACCACGACCTTCACGGCGGGCAGTTCGGCCGCCAAGCGGCGGGTCGCCGCCACCCCGTCGACGTTCGGCATGCGCAGGTCCATCAGCACCACCTCGGGCGAGAGGCGACGGGCCAGTTCGACGGCCTCGTCGCCGTCGGCGGCCAGGCCGACCACCTCGAAGCCCGGCTCGGCGTCGAGCACGGTGGCCAGCGCCTCGCGCACGGCCCGCTGGTCGTCGGCCACCACTATGCGCAGGGAAGGGGCGTCGTCGCTCACCGGCCCACTATTGCCTCATTGGGCTTCCTGCGTGTGCAATCGCCCCTCGGGCACGCTGAGCGTGACCTCCCATCCGGCTCCCCGGGGACCGGCCACCAACGTCGCCCCTATCAACTCGGCCCGCTCTTTCAGCCCTTCGATCCCGTAGCCGCCCCCGGTCTGGGCGAGCGGCCCGGGGCCGCGGCCGTCCGGGCAGCCGGTGTCGGTCACGGTCAGGACGACCTGGCACGGTGTGAAGGCGAGGTGCACCGCCGTCGTGGCCCCCGGCGCGTGCTTGCCCGCGTTGGCCAAACCCTCCTGAGCGGTGCGCCGCAATGCCACCGACACCTCAGCCGGGACGGGTCTCGTCACTCCGGTGATCTCCAACGTCGTGCTCCGGAGTGGCTTCGATCAGCGTGCGCAGCGCGTCGATCAGGGGCGGGGGATCGGCGCGCAGGGAGCTGACGGCTTGCCTGGCCTCGTTGAGTCCCTCGACCGCCAGGGCACGGGCACGGGTGAGCACCTCGGCTGCTCGCTCGTGATCGGGCGTCTCGCCACTGAGCACGGCGTCCAGCGCGTCGAGTTGGAGGACCAGCGCGCCCAGGCTGTGGGCCAGGATGTCGTGGATCTCGCGGGCCGCGTTGGCCCGCTCGGCCAGGCCGGCCGCCCGGGCCTGCTCCTCCCGGGCCCGTTCGGCATCGACGAGGCGCAGCTCGGCCTCCTCGGCCCGCAGCACGTACTGCTTGCGGCCGGTGGCCGTCAGGAATCCGACCACGGCCACGGCGCCCAGACTGACATTGCTGGTGCCCTGGTCAGCGGCGAGGACGCTGACCGCGGTCGTCACCACGGCCAGCGCGGTGACGAGCAAACCGGGACCGAAATCGAGGCCGCCGCCCGCGCTCGAGGCCGACGAAGATCAGCAGGACCGCTGTGCCCACCGACGGGTCGTAACCGGCCACCACGCCGGTGCTCAGCGCGCCGAGCACCGCCAGCACCTTCATGGCGGTCGATCCGCTGGGGACCATGGTCAAGGCCACCTGGGTGCCGGCGGCGACCACCAGGCTCACGAGGATCACCAGTCCGTCGCCCGTGAGGGACGGGCGGGGCTGGCCGATGAACGCCGTCCCGACGATGAGGGCGAGGGCGATACACCGCACGGCACGGACGTAGCGACCCTCGGTGAAAAGGAGGAAGATGCTGTCCGACCTCTGGCTCACCGGATCGGGGGCCAGTTCGTGGGCCGGTCCGTGTTGGGCACGCCCACACGGTACCGTTCGCCTCCGAAGCCCCCGAATGTGCCTGGGCCTCCCGCCGACCCGAGTGAGTGGGAACGGAACCACACGACAACTGCTTCGCCCAGCAAGGTGAGCCCGAGGCTGAGCAGGATGGAGCTGCTCAGGGCGGCTGCGCCGCCGCCGGCCGCGCGTCCGCCGGCATCGAGGGCCAGCTTGGCCAGCACATTGACGGCCAGAATGGCGATCGAGGCGGCGCTCCAGCGCATGAACGGTGACCCGTTCATCAGGGTGACCCGGTCGAACTTTCCCCGCAGGAGGCCGAGGCCGAGTGAGAGGGCGGACCCGACAGCGATCACGGCGATGTCGACGGCGTTGGGCTTGGCGTGGGCGACGTCCTGCAGACCGATGATCCCCACGATGACGGGAAGGAGGAAGAGCTTCTTGGGCTCTCGAACCGCCTCGCCCCGCACCCGCTTGGCGAGCACGAAGACGATGACGGCGGCGGCGATGGCAATGGTGGTGAAGGTCACGTCAGACGGCCAACCGGTTGGCGGAGCCGTGGCGCACCTGGCTCCGGCCGATGGCCAGACGGACGGTGCGGGTGACCGCCATGGCGATGGCCATGAAGATGAGGGCGTCGGTGAGGGCGTCGACCGAGATCCCGTTGGTCAAGAGCCAGTGGCCGAGTTGGGTGGTGTACCAATGGTTGGCGCCGTAGGTGAACAGCAACCTGGCTCCGATGACGAGGACCCAGAAGGCGCCGTAGGCCGGGCCGGCGACGCTCATACTCTGTTGCGAGGCGTCGTCGTAGGTGACCTTCATCAGGCCGCAGGCCGCCACGAAGCCGAGCAGTGCGCCGAGAGCCGCCAGGGCGATCTCGAGGATCTCGCCATTGCCGGCGGTCGCCGGGTGGGCGATGAAGAGCGGGATGATGCCCGCGGCCAGCAACAGGGGGCGCAGGATCCGGAAACGGGTGATCTTCCGGCGACCGAGATCGGCCTCGAGCACCGCGAAGAGCACGGCGATGTTGACGATGAGCACATCAGTTGGCATGGGAGCCACCTTTCGATTGGGGTGCCCTTCAACCGTCACATGGCAGGCCAAAAGACGAATCGGCCCGTGGGCGGCTCCGCAGGTGGATTCGCCGGGCCGGCCTCCACCCACGGGTGGAATCGAGCGAGACGGAGCCATCCGTGGCAGCGGTGGCCGGAAAGGCAAACCGGACGGGCCATCCGGTCGGCGGCAATTGGCGTTGAGCCCCCAGGGAGGGCCCCGCTGCAAGTGGAATAGTGTGCGGGCACCATCATTCAAAAGGGGAGGTCGCATGCTCTTTCGAGCGAAGTTGTACGCCGCTCTGCTGGCCGTCGTCGTCGCACTGGCCGTGCTGCCGGCGGCGACCGCCTCTGCGACAGTGGCCAAGTCCTCTCTGTGCACGTCGTACAAGTCGGAAGAGACCAAGCAATCGAAGGCGAGCACTGCGCTGGCGAAGGACATCGAGTCGGGCAGCTGGGCGAGCATCAAAAAGGCCCTACTCAGTGCTTTCAACGGCGAGGCGGGCGCCGAGAAGCAGTTCGCCGCCTACCTCAGCGGCGCCCCCGCGAAGGTGAAGGCAGCAGCGGCGGTGATCCTCAAGCTCGACGGCTCGTTCAAGACCATCATTCAGAAGTCAAACAGCCTGACCTCGTTCGAGAGCGGGATCACCGCCGCGGAATCGAGCCCGAAGGTGAAGGCCGCTCTTTCGACGCTGGACAGCTACACGACCAAGTTGTGCGGGAGCACCACGCCGACGACCTGAGGCTGCCTCCTGGTCGCGCCTAGGAGTCGAGCTCGGACAGCACTTCGCCGATGATTCTGGTCGTCTGGTGGGCGGAGAGCGTTTCGCCGCCTTCGGCCTCGGCCACCTCGGCGGCGAAGTCCTCGACGGAATGCACCCCGCCGACGAGAACGTGCCGCAGCGCTTCGCCGCTGGCCTCGGGGTCGTCGAGTGCCTCGACCGCCGGGGCGACGGGCTCGTCCGGGGAAGTGGCCACGGCATGAACCAGGGTCATCGCCTCCTGGCGACCGCTGACCGTCGACACGGCCGGCTCGCGATCGGGGTTCTGCTGGACGTCCCAAGCGGAGAGCGCCTCGTCGTACCCGCCCTCGCCAGGGTGGAGGAGCCTCGTCACAGGGACCTCGCCGCTGACGGAGCCCTCGGCCGCGTTCCCACCGTCCGACGTCACTGTCGTGTCGTCGTCGCCTCCGTGGTGCCGTGGAGGATCAACCGGGACGACGAGGGTGCCATCGGCGTTGCGAACGATGTCCATGGGGGCGGCCTCCTTGCGTCGCGACGCCGACGCGTCGTTCAGACCCTGCCCATACCCACAAGTGTCCTTCGGTACCCCTGCCCGGCCCGCACCCCGCTGCCGGGACCGGCGAGCGCGGGCCGCGGTCCAAGGGATCAACCCTCCCTATAGTGGGCCCATGTCCCTTTCCGGAGAGTACGAACCGAGCCCGAGCGAATGGGTGAGCAACCAGGTGGCCGAGTACGAGGCATCGGGGGGTACCAAGGCCAACACCCTTATGGACACCGGCATGCCGGTGATCATCGTCAGCACCCGCGGCAACAAGAGTGGGAAGGTGCGCAAGACGCCGCTCATGCGGGTCGAACATGACGGGGAGTACGCCCTGGTCGCCTCGAAGGGGGGCGCCCCGGAGCACCCAGTGTGGTACTACAACCTTCTCGCCGACCCCGAGGCCGTCGTGTTGCAAGACGGGCCGGAGCCGTTCGCCGTCTCCGTGCGCGAGGCCAGCGGCGCCGAGAAGAAGGAGTGGTGGGACCGGGCCGTGGCGGCCTACCCGCCCTACGCCGAGTACCAGGAGAAGACGGACCGCCAGATCCCGCTGTTCATCGCCACGCCCAAGGGTCACTGAACCCCGAGGGCCGGCTCAGCCGGCGAAGTCCCAGCTTTCGCCCTTCTCGTAGTGGGCCATCACGTTCTTGGCGATCAGGATCCGGTGCACCTCGTCGGGACCGTCGGCGATACGCAGGGTGCGCGCCGTGAGGTACATGCCGGACAGCGGGAGGTCGCTCGATACGCCGGCCGCTCCCCAAACCTGTATGGCCCGATCGACCACACGCGTGTAGGCCGCCGGGACGAAGACCTTGATGGCGGAGATTTCGGTGCGCGCCTGGGGATCACCCTGGTCGACCTTCTCGGCGGCGTGGATGGTCATCAGGCGGGCCGACTGCAGGTCCATGTAACTGTCGGCGATGAAGCCCTGCATGAACTGCTTGTCCTTGAGCAGCCCTCCGTGGACCTCGCGCGAGAGAATGCGCTCGACCATGAGGTCGAAGGCCCGCCACATCTGGCCGATCGAGTTCATGCAGTGGAAGATCCTCCCGGCACCGAGCCGGTCCTGCGCGGCGCGGTGCCCATCGCCGACCTGGCCCAGGACGTTCTCGTGGGGCACCCGGACGTTGTCGTAGCGGACCTCGCAGTGGTCCGAGGAGGCGCTGCCCCAGATCCCGATACCACGCTCGATGATCACCCCGGGAGCCGAGGTGGGCACGATGACCTGCATCATGCGCCCGGGACGGTCCTCGCTGCCCGGCTCGGCGGCGCGGCACATCACGATGAAGAAGTCGGCCTCGAGCCCGTTCGACGTGAACCACTTGTGCCCGTTGATCACCCATTCGTCGCCCTCGCGCACCGCGCTGGTCCGGATGGAGCGTGGGTCCGAGCCGGCGTTCTCCGGCTCGGTCATGGAGAACCCCGACTGCATGGTGCCCTCGACGAGTGGGAGCAGCCATTTCTCCTTCTGCTCGACCGTGCCGTACTTGACCAGGATGGACTGGTTGCCCGAGTTGGGTGCCACGACGCCGAAGAGGGAAGCGGCCCCGACGGCATAGGCCAGGATCTCGTTCATGTAGGCATGCGCCATGAAGTCGATCCCCATGCCGCCGTACTCCTGAGGCAGGTGGGGCGCCCACAACCCTTCCGCCTTGACCTTCTTGCGGACCTCTTCGCGCAACGCCCGCGCCTCGGCCCGCTCCACGTCGCTCGCCTCGGTGCGGCGCCCGGCCCACATCACCTTCTCGTTTGGCAGGATCTTCTCGTTGACAATGCGGGCCGTACGGATCCGGATGTCGTTGATCTCGTCGCTCAGCCCCGCCATAGGCGTCACGTTGATGGGCATGGTGCTCCCCTCGGGTTCGTGTGCGTCGTTGGGGCGAGCCTACGCGGAACCCGTGTCGGCGTCCCCCTCCACCACCCAGCGGCCGGTCAGGGCCCGCTCGTAGCGGCCCCGCCCGACGAAGCTGATCGTCCAGCGGGCCAGCGCGGCGAACCGGTTCTTGAACCCGGTGAGGAAGGTCACGTGCACGACGAGCCACAGCGTCCACCCGATGAAGCCCCCGACCTGGATGGGGCCTATGTGGGCCACGGCGCGGAAGCGCGAGATCACCGCCAGCGTCCCGAGGTCGCGGTAGTGCAGGGGCTTCATGGTGGCGTCCCCGCGCAGGCGCCGCGCGATGGTGTGCGCGGCGTGGGCGCCCGACTGCATGGCCACCTCGGCCAGGGCGGGCAGGTCATCGAGCGCCATGAGGTCGCCCACGACGAAGATTTCGGGATAGCCCGGCACGGAGCAGTCGGGCGCCACCTGCACACGTCCGGAGCGATCCAACCCCACGCCGGTGGTCGACGCCAGGTGGGCCCCCAGCGGGGCGGCACGAGTGCCGGCTGCCCATATCTTGGTGGCAGCCGGGACGCGCACTTTTGTGCCGTCGGACTTGGTCACCTCGACGTCGTCGTCGCCGAAGCCCGTCACCATGGCGCCCAGGTGGATCTCGACCCCCATCCGGGCGAGGTCCCGGGCGGTGATCCGTGAGACGCGCTCGCCCATGGTGGCGATCAGGCGATCGCCACCCTCGACCAGGACGACACGGGTTTTGCGGGGATCGATGCGCCGGTAGTTGTGCTGCAGGGCGCGCCGGGAGAGCTCCTTGAGCTGTCCCGCCATCTCCACGCCGCTCGGCCCTCCCCCGATCACCACGAAGGTCATCAGGGCCCTACGGCGGTCCTCATCGTGCTCCTGCTCGGCCCGCTCGAACGCGCCGAAGATCTCCCCTCGCAGGTACAGGGCGTCGTTGAGGGACTTCATGCCGCAGGCGGCCGCGCGGAAATCGTCGTGACCGAAATAGGACGTCACCGCACCAGCGGCCACGATGAGGCTGTCATAGGAGAAAGTGGCCCGCGCACCGCCAAGCTCGGTGGTCGTGACCGTGCGCGCCGCCGGATCGATGGACTCCACCTCGCCCAGGACCACGCGGAGCGACGGATGATGACGCAGCACATCGCGGATGGGTGGGGCGATCTGACCCTCCGAGAGGATCCCCGTGGTCACCTGGTAGAGCAAGGGTTGAAACAGATGATGATTGGTGCGATCGATCAAAGTGACCCGGACCGGTACCCGGCGCAGCGCCTTGGCGGCAAACAGGCCTCCGAACCCGCAGCCGATGATCACCACGTGGTGGCGGGTGTCTTCAGCTGTCGAGCTCATAGGAACCTCGCGACCACTTCTTCGACGTACTGCGCCAGCGGGAGCGTCTCCAACTCTGACCGTTCTACCCACCGGATCGCATCGGTAGTCCCCCCTAGTTCTGCCCGCAGGGTCCCGCTCCACCGGGCCACCCGGTAGATCAGCCGCACCGTATGCAGGTTCGTCCCGTCGGGGATGGTACGCACGTCGGAGAGCACGTCGAGCAGAGGGCCGAGTTCGACCGACAGTCCGGACTCCTCCTCGAACTCACGGCGTAGCGCGGTGGTCGGGTGCTCCCCGTGGTCGACCCCGCCCCCGGGGAGGAACCACCTGCCCCGGAGGCTCAGCGAGGGCGCGGCCCGGGCGAGCAGCAGGCGGCCCTGCGGATCGAGGCAGAGACCGTACGCGGCGATCCGCTGGCGTTCGGGCACAAGGGAATGGTGGCGTGCCCCGCTCGACGATGCAAAGGCCGGCGCCCCGCTACCCTGGCGCCGGGCCGTGACCGGCCCCTCCGACGAAGGGGGAGTGCGATGGACATCGCGACGGAGCTCGAGGCCATCCGCCGGCTGAAGTACGCCTACTTCCGCACCCTCGACCTCAAGCAATTCGACCAGCTGGCGTTGTTGCTGAGCGAGGATGCCACCGCGGCCTACGCAGATGCCAAGACCACCCTGACCGGGCGCGAGTCCATCGTGACCTGGCTGACCGAGGCGCTGGGCGGCCCGGAGATCATCACCGAGCACCAGGGGCACCACCCCGAGATCGACCTCACGTCGGACACCACGGCCACGGGGAGCTGGTACCTCCAGGACCGGGTCATCGTGCCCTCGGCCGATCTCGAAATCGGGGGGACCTCGTTCTACTCCGACCGCTACGCCAAGACGGATGGGGTGTGGCGCATCGCCCACACCGGGTACACGCGGGTCTTCGAGGAGCATCGCGTGCATTCGACCCTCGCGCTGCTCTCCTTCACCTCGCGGTTCGACGCGTAAGACGGCTCGCCAACCCCGCCGCTCTGCGGCTCAGTACCCAGCCGCTCAGGGGCGCTCGTCAGGGCTGAAGGTGAAGGCCGGGTCGAACAGCGTCGTCGGCTCGAGGACTTTCTCTATGGCGGCCACGAAATCGGGCTCCAGATCTATCTCCAGCGCCTTGACGTTCTCGGCGACCTGCTCGGGTCGGCTCGCCCCGATGATGGCGCTGCTCACGTTGTCGTTCTGGAGCACCCAGGCCAGGGCGACCGACGCAGGCGTGTAGCCGGCCTGTCGGCACAACTCGGCATAGTCGTGGACCGGGGTGAGGACCTCGTCGCGTAGCAGCCAGCTCATCTCCTCGCCCTCGACGCCGGTGGCGCGCGATCCTTCCAGCGGGACGGCACCGGGCAGGTACTTTCCGGTCAGGACGCCCTGGGCAAGGGGCGACCAGACGATCTGGGTCACCCCCTCTTTCTGGGAGACCGGCACCACCTCGGACTCGATCACCCGCCACAGCAAGGAGTACTGGGGTTGGTTCGAGATGATGCGGTCGAAGCCCATCTCGTCGGCCAGGCGGACGGCGTCGGCGATCTGCTCGGCTGTCCACTCCGAGACGCCGACGTAGTGCACCTTGCCCTGGCGGACCAGATCGTCGAAGGCCCGCAGGGTTTCCTCCAGCGGGGTGGCGTAGTCGTACCGGTGGGCCTGGAGCAGGTCGACGTGATCGGTCTGGAGTCGCTCCAACGACGCGTGGAGCGACTCGATGATGTGCTTGCGCGAGAGGCCCCGGTTGTTGGGGTTGGGCCCGGTGGGGAAGTAGACCTTGGTGAAGATCTCGACGGAGTCCCGGCGCACCCCCTTCAAGGCCCGGCCCAGTACCGATTCGGCCCCTCCACCGGCGTAGACGTCCGCGGTGTCGAAGGTGGTGATGCCCGCATCGAGTGACGCCTTGACACAGGCCACGGCGGCATCCTCGGCAATCTGGCTTCCGTGGGTGATCCAGTTGCCGTACGAGAGGGCGGAGACGAGCATGCCCGACCGTCCGAGGTGGCGGTACTCCATGAGCCGGACTGTACCCGGGTGGTCGTACGCTCGCGTTGTGACCACCGGAGATCCCGACCCCGAGATCGGTGGGGACGCGGAGCAGTCTCTGGGCTCGGGCACGACCTTGCGCGTGCACAAGGCGCTGGCCATCCCCATGAGCGAGATCACCTGGCGTGCCACGACCTCGGGCGGGCCGGGCGGGCAGCACGCCAACCGCACGCTCAGCCGGGTCGAGGTGCAGTTCGACGTGGAGGGGTCCGCCGCGCTCGGGCCGCGTCAGCGGGCGCGCCTGCGCGAGCGCTACGGCCCGGTTGTCCGGGCGGCCGCCTCGGATTCGCGTTCGCAGGCGCGCAACCGGCAGCTGGCCCTGGAGCGGCTGGCCGAGCGGATCGCCGCCGGCCTGCGGGTGGATCCGACCCGGCGACCGACCAAACCGACCAAGGGCTCTCAGGTCCGTCGGGTGGAGGCGAAGCGGCACCGATCAGAAGTGAAACGACGGCGTCGGCCTCCGGGCGACGGCGACGACTAGCACCGAGACGACGAGCACCGAAACGACGGGCGCCAGCGACCGGGCGCCAGCCGCCGGGCGCCCCGCCTCAGCCGGCCAGCCCGAGCGGCGCCACCGCATCGGCCAGGCCCTCGTCCAGCAGCGCGAACAGCTCGCGGTCGTCGTCGGCCCGTGGTCCCCGCAGGGCGGTGAGGGCGGCGTAGCCGTGGGCGACCAGGCTGGCGTCCTCGGTTGGGTCGACCAGCTCCCCGTCCTCGCCCCCCTCTCCATCCCCATCCTGGCCCAGGCGCGGGAACGGTGACCCCACGCTGAGCTCGATCTCGCCCGCCTGGCCCGGGCCGCCCAAGATGAACGCCCGGGCGCCCTCGGCCGCTGCAGGTCCTTCCATCTCAGGCGGGTTCGGCGCCTCGAACGCACCGGCCCCGCTGGCCGCCTTGATCAACCCGGCCCCGCTCACCCGGGCCCAGCGCAGGCCGCGGATCTCGGGCAGGGGCAGGGCGGGGACGTTCAGGTTGAGCACGGTGCGGGCCGGAGCGCGGCTGAGCAGGGGAATGAGGGAGACGGCCAGCTCAGCCGCCGATTCCCAGGGTTCGGGGGCCGGGCTGGTGCGAAGGGAGACGGCCAGCGCGCTGATACCCAGTTGCGATGCCGTCAACGCCGCCCCCACCGTCCCCGAATGCAGGATCGAGCGCCCCACGTTCACGCCGTGATTGATGCCGGAGAGCACGAGGTCGGGCTTGGTGCCGACTGCGCCCAGCGCACCGGCGATGACCGACAGGGCGGGCGAGGCGTCGAGACCGAAGGCGTCCACCCCTTCCGCCCCGCTGACCCTGGCCCGGTGGTAGAGGATTTTGGTGCCGTCGCTGACGGAGCCGACGGCGGCACCGGCGCCGCTGAAATTGGAGCTCGGGGCGACCACGACGATCTCGTGCCGGGGTCCTCCCGAGGCGGCGGCGGCGTCGGCCCATTTCACGAGTGCTCTGGTCAGCGCGGCCAGTCCGGGTGCGGTGACACCGTCGTCATTGGTCACCAGCACCCTCACCAGTGAGAACCTAATAGGCGTCCGGTCACCGGCGGGCCGCCCGGTCTGCTTCAATTCACTCCGCCATGGCCCTTCCCTCCCCGCGCATCTCCATTGCCTCGCCGACCGGGCAGCAGTGGCGCATAGGGCACGGACCGCACGACGTCATTGTGTGCGAGGTCGGCGCCACGCTGCGGTCCTACACCGTGGGGGCCCGGCCGGTCATCGACGGCTTCGGGCCCGACGAGTGGTCCCACAGCGGTCGGGGACAGGTGCTGGCTCCTTGGCCCAACCGGTTGGCCGACGGCCGCTACGAGTTCAACGGGATCCGGGCCCAGGCCGCGCTCGATGAGCCCGAGCGTCACAACGCCATCCACGGCCTGGTGCGCTGGCTCCCCTGGACGCTGCAGACCCGCCACCAGAACCAGCTGTCCCTGCGCCTGCAACTGCACCCGTCCCCCGGCTACCCGTTCTCACTCCTCCTGGAAATGGAGTACCACGTCGGCCGGGAGGGTCTGACGGTCACCACGACGGCGCACAGCACCGACGACGGCCCGGTGCCGTTCGGCCTCGGGTTCCACCCGTACCTGACGGCCGCCCCCGGGACCGTGGACGGGGCCATCCTCCAGCTCCCGGCCCATCACACCTTGGACCTCGACGACCGCGGCCTGCCGACCGGGAAGCTCACCGGGGTGGAGGGCACGGAGCGGGACTTCACCACGGCACGTCTCATCGGCCCCACCGTGCTCGATACTGCGTTCACCACCTTGGACCGGGACGCCGACGGCCGCGCCTGGGCCAGCCTCGACGTCCCCGGCGGCGATACGGGGGCTTCGCTGTGGGCCGACGCCGGCTTCGGCTACCTGATGGTCTATACGGGGGACACGCTCGGCGACCTGCATCGGCGCCGGCGGGCTGTGGCCATAGAGCCCATGACGTGCCCCCCCAACGCGCTGCGCACCGGCAAGGACCTGCGCAGCCTGGAGCCCGGTCAGGGATGGTCAGCCAGCTGGGGCATCGTCCCCCGATGACCTCTCACGTGGTCATCATCACCGGGTCGAGCAGCGGGATCGGGGCCGCCACCGCCCGTTCCTTCGCCGACAGCGGGGCCGGCGTGGTGGTCAACTCGGTGCACTCGGTGGCCGAGGGCGAAGAGGTGGCGGCGTCGCTGCCCGACGCCATCTACGTGCAGGCGGACATCGCCGACCCCCAGGCCGCGCAGAAGTTGGTGGACGCCGCGCTCGACCGCTGGGGGCGCCTCGACACGCTGGTCAACAATGCGGGGACGACCGAGGTGATTCCCCATCACGACCTGGAGGCGGCCTCGGTCGACGTGTGGCGGCGGATCTTCGAGGTCAACGTGTTCGCCACCTGGACCATGACCATGGCTGCCATGCCGGCGCTCCGCCAGGCGAAAGGCAGTGTGGTCAACATCTCGTCGGCCGCCGGGCTACGCCCGACGGGGTCTTCCATCCCGTACGCGGCCAGCAAGGCTGCGCTCAACCACCTGACCGTGCTCCTGGCCAAGGTGGTGGGTCCCGAAGTCCGGGTGAACGCGGTGGCCCCCGGCCTCATCGACACGCCGTGGACGGCGGACTGGGAGTTCCAGCGCGCCGCCGTGTCGGCGGTGGCCCCGCTCAAACGGATCGGCCAGCCGCTCGATGTGGCTGAGGTTGTGCTGGCCGTGGCCCGCGCCGCCTACATGACCGGTCAGGTCGTGGCTATCGACGGTGGGCTCACGATCGCCCTTTGAGGCGTGCCGTTCGGCCGGGGGGTGGCCAGCCAGCGCAGCCCGGCGGAGACGGCGCGCGAGGTCGGGATGACGGCCACGGTGTCCACCAGCAGATCGAGCGGGCCAGGTGCCGAGAGGCCGAGCTCGCGGCGGGCCCAGGGGGGCAGGGTGCTGACCGCCGCCGCGTACAGGACGTTGTAGATCGCACGCTGCTCGCGACGCCTGCTCACGCCCTGACGTAACCAGTCACGGGCCTGGAGCGCCTGGGGACCGGCGTGGAACTCGGACCGCTGGCGCCGGAAGTAGTCCTCCACGTCGGCGGACGAACGGGGTACCCACCCGGCCCCCAGGGCGAGGGCAACCGGTGCCATCTCCTCGTAGTACCGGTCGCACTGCTCGGGGGTGAGGTCGCGTGGGCCGAAGCGCCGGGACGACTCGAGGAAGCTCGACACCTCGGCCGCATGGATGAAGGTGACCAGCTCGGGGTCACTAGCCGAATAGGGCCGACCGTCGGGTGCCACGCCGGTCACCCGTCGATGCACGCGCCGCACCTGCTGCACGGCCTTCTCGGCTTCCTGCACCGTTCCGAAGGTGGTGGTGCCGACGAAATCGGCGGTGCGCCGGAGTCTCCCCAAGGGGTCGGCCTGGTAGTTGGAGTGCTCCGCCACGCCCGCCATGGCCAGCGGGTGGAGCGTCTGCAACAGCAGTGCGCTGATGCCGCCGATCAGCATGGACGGCAGATCGGAGTGCACCATGCGGGCCACCCCGTCCGGCGGCAGATAGGACTGGGCCGGATCCGTCGACATCCGCACGGGCGGCCGCCCGAGCCCGATCGCCCGGCGTAGCCGCCCGGAGAGATCGACCCGCGCCGGTGCACCCAGCCCCTGGAGCAGGCGTGGGGGGACCGTGGCCATGGCCCGCGCAAGGTCGGCTGCGCTCATGACCGGATTGGAGGGAGGCACCTCTAGAGCTTCCCATGCCGGCGGGCCGTGGCAGAGTGCAGGCATGCGCGTCGTGGTGTTCGGTGCCGGCGCCATCGGCGGCCTGGTCGGCGCGCGCCTCTTCCAGCACGGCGTCGACGTCACCCTGGTGGCGCGGGGTGGCCACGCGGAGGCCTTGGCCTCGGGACTCGTGCTCGAGGCACCCGACGAGTCTGTCACCTTGCCCATCCCGGTGGTGACGGATGCGGCGGCGCTGCGCTGGACGGACGACACGGTCGTCCTCCTCGCCGTGAAGGGGCAGGACACCGAGGAGGCGTTGACCCAACTGGTCACGGTGGCGCCGCAGGAGACGCCGGTCGTGTGCATGCAGAACGGAGTGGAGAACGAGCGCCGCGTCCTGCGTCGCTTTCCCCGCACCTACGCCATGTGCGTGATGTGCCCGGCATCCCATCTCCGTCCCGGGGTGATCGTGGCCCATTCGGCCCCCGTCAGCGGCCTCCTCGATCTCGGTCGCTACCCCTCCGGCGTCGACGACGTGGCCGAGACCATGGCCGGGGTGCTGCACGAATCGACGTTCGAGTCGGTGCCCCGCCCCGACATCATGCGCTGGAAGTACCGCAAGCTGATCATGAACCTGGCCAATGCCGTCGAGGCCCTGAGTGGGCGCCAGAGCCGGGACAGTGCCCTGGCCCGGGAGGTCCGCGGGGAGGGAGAGGCGGTCCTGCAGGCAACGGGCATCGCGGTGGCGTCGACCGAGGAGGATCTGGCCCGGCGCGGTGATCGCCTGCAGTACCGCCCGACACCGTCGGGCGTCCGGGGCGGGGGATCGAGCTGGCAGAGCCTGGAGCGGGGGACGGGATCCATTGAGGCGGAATTCCTCAACGGCGAGATCGTCCTACTCGGCGCGCTCATCGGCATGGACGCCCCGGTCAACCGGCGTCTCATGGTGCTGGCGCTGCAGGCGGCCGCGGCCGGGCGCCCGGCAGGCTCCTGGAGCATCGAGGAGCTCAGCGCCGCCGTGGGTGTCCCCACCGCGCCGTGAGCATCGGCAGGTGAGTCCCCCGGAATGTCAGTCGCCGTGCAGCGCGGTGCGCACCTCTTCGCTCGGGGTGGCGACCGCAGGGCCGAGCGCCTCGATCTTCACGAAGTGCACGCTGCCGGAGAACTCGGCCGGCGGTTGGTAGAGGGGTGAGACCGGGAAGCCGCTGTCGTATCCCAGCCGCAAGCCCGCTCCGCCGTGCTGGAGGGCGAGCGGCAGCATCCCCTCCACCGCGATGGCATCGGCGTGCCGGCCATCGATCGACAGCTCCATCCGCCCGGGGCCGCCGCCGTGGCCGAACTCGTAGGAAACCGTGACGGTACGCCGTCCCGCGTCCATGACCGTGTCGTCTCGTAACGCCAGTGCGTCGGCTGCCCGGGCGAACGCAAAGTGCACGACCCCGTCGACCACGAAGAGCGCGTAGCCGCCGAACCAGTCGCCCATGGCGCAGACGACGCCGGCAGTCTCCCTTCCGATCGAGTCGATGTCGGCCGTCAGACAAAACCCGCCCCACAGGAGGGGGACCGATTCGTCGTGCACCGGTCCCGCGTCCGGCAGGTAGGTCCGCGAGGACCCGGCCGGCCATGCCGGTGGGACCATGCCCCCGAGGCGATCGACCAAGCCATCGGAAATAGGCAGCACCTGGTTGCGGTCGGCCTCCGTGGTCCACAGCTCGGTCAACTGGCGCAACCGCTCCGGCTCCTGGTCGGCCCGGTCGACGGCTTCGGAAAAGTCCTGTGAAAGGTCGAAGAGCTCCCAGCGATCCTCGTCGAAGTCACGACTTCCAATGGCCAGCTCCTCCTCGTCGATCACCCCGGAGCTGATGTGGTTGGTCGTGGCCTTCCAGCCGTCATGGAATATCGACCGCGAGCCCAGCATCTCGAAGTACTGGGTGTGGTGGACCTCGTCTGACTCCGGCTCCTCCAGGGCGCGCCGGAGGCTGGCTCCGTCGATGGCCTGCTGGACTACGCCGTCGACTTCTTCGGGCGGCTCGATACCCACGGCGGACAGGATCGTGGGCATGAGGTCGATCACATGGGTGAAGTGGGAACGGATACCGCCCGGGTCGGCGACATGGCCGGGCCACTGCACAATCAACGGCGTGCGCGTGCCGCCCAGCCAGGTGTAGCGCTTCCACAGCTTGTGCGGGGTGTTCCCCGCCCAGGCCCAGGCCCACGAGTAGTGGTTGTAGGTGCTGAAGCCGCCCCAGTCGTCGTAGGCCGCCAGGTTGTCCGCCACGGACTCGTGCAGGTGGGCGGTGAAGCGGTGCTCGTTGACGCTGCCCTCCTTGCCCCCCTCTGCGCTGGCGCCGTTGTCGGAGAAGACCATCACGAGCGTGTTCTCGAGGAGTCCGGTTGCAGCGAGGGAGTCGAGGACGCGACCGATCTGCGCGTCGGTGTGGGTCAAGAAGCCGGCGAACACCTCCTGCTGGCGCGCGTGCATGCGACGCTCGTCCGCAGTGAGCTCGTTCCAGCCCTGTACCCACTCGGGCCGCTCGGTGAGGATGGTGCCCGGTGGGACGATGCCCGCGTCGACCTGCCGGGCGAAGGTGTCCCGTCGCCAGGCATCCCACCCACCGTCGAACATCCCCCGGTACGGCTCCACCCATTCGGGGGCCACGTGATGCGGCGAATGCATGGCGCCCAGCGCGAGGTACAAGAAGAACGGTTTGCCGGGCGCACCCTGCTGCTGGTCGCGCACCATGCGGATGGCCTGGTCCGCCAGATCCTCACTGAGGTGGTACCCGTCTTCGGGTCGGCGGGGGGGCTCGATGTAGTGGTTGTCGCACACCAGGTTGGGCGCCCAGTGGTTGGCGTCGCCCTGCAGGAACCCGTAATGGCGTTCGAATCCCACCCCGAGGGGCCACGTGTCGAACGGCCCGGCGGCCGAGCGCTGCCACCGCGGCGTGAGATGCCACTTGCCGACGGCGAGGGTCGAGTACCCGTTGTCCCGCAGAATGCGCGGCAGCGCCGCCGCCGACTTGGGCAGCCGGGCGTTGTAGCCGGGGAAGGCCAGAGGGATGTCGGCCAGGAATCCCATCCCCACGGCGTGATGGTTCCGGCCTGTGAAGAACGCGGCACGTGTCGGGGAGCACAGCGACGTGACGTGGAAGCGGTTGAACCGGGCTCCGTTCGCCGCCAATCCATTGAGGTGGGGGGTTTCGATATCTGAGCCGAAGCTGCCCAGGTGGGCGAAGCCGGTGTCGTCGAGCACGATGGCCAGCACGTTGGGCGCTCCCGACGGCGGTTTGGGATCGTGGGGGAATCGAGGGGTCGACTGGGCGGCGGTGAAGCCGATCTGTTGCGGCGACTCGGGAGGGGTCACGCGGCGTCCCAGGCATGAGGGCGAGTGGTCATGCCCGACAGGGTACGTGCACACCCCATTGCCCGCGTCACCGGACCGCGGTGTAGCCTCCATCCGATGCAGGGACACCTGCCGGTACCCCCACAGCCGCACCTCCCCGTCGGCCTTTCCCCGGTCATCGGCTTCATCGCCACGCGCGAACGCCAACCGCTCGAAGAGCAGGCGCCGGCCGAGCGGGAGTGGTGGGAGATCGATGGTGACGAGGAATGGCCGTCCCGCCAGCCCAGGGTTATCCGGGTGACCGCCATTGTGGTTTCCATCTCCCTCCTCGTGGCCGGGGTGGGCACGATCCTCGGCGCGGTGCTGGCGGCGCACTGACGCTTGGGCCATCGCTGCCCTCCCGGTCCATCCGCAGGGTGGGCCGAACCCGGAGCCACCGTGTTGTCGAGCCCGCGCGATCCGTGCCACCCTGAACGGCGTGACGTCCCACCTGCAACTCGTGGTCTGCGAAGGAGATGAGACGGGGCAGGAGCTCCTCGAGCAAGCACTTCGCGTCCTCAATCCGGCCGTACTCGGGTTCGAGTGCGAGCTGATCCGCTTCGACCTGTCCCTGGAAAACCGGCGCACCACGAACAACGCAGTCGTGCGGGAAGCCGCCGAGGCCATGCGCGAATGCGGCCTGGGCCTGAAGGCGGCGACCATCACGCCGGAGAAGATCGGCGATGTCGGCAGTCCCAACCGCATCCTTCGCGAAGGCATCGGTGGCTCTGTCATCGTACGAACGGGTCGGCGCATTCCCGGTGTCTCACCCCTGGCCCCGGTGGTGCACCCGATTGTGGTCGTCCGCATGGCGGTGGGTGACGCCTACGGGGCCGAAGAGGGGCGGACCGGGTCGCCGGGAGGGACCGACGAGAAGGCGTGGAGGACCGAGAGGATCGAGCGGCGGATCTGCCGGGAAGTCTCGGAGTTCTCCTTCCGGACCGCAGCCGCCCGGGGGGCGTGCGTGTACGGGGGACCGAAGTGGACGGTCTCCGCCGTGTACGAGGGGATGCTCAAGGAGGAGATGGACGCGGCCGCCGCCCGCCACCCCGAGGTCACCTACCGTCCCACCCTCATCGACGCCGCCTATGCCGGCATCTTGACCGAGGCCGGGCATCAGAGCCTGGTGATCCCGGCCCTGAACCGGGACGGCGACTGTCTCTCGGACCTCGTGCTGGCGCTCTTCGGTTCCATCGCCGGGGCCGAATCGGTGCTCCTGGCTCTCGACGACCAGCTGCACCCCACCGTGGCCATGGCCGAGGCGCCGCACGGGACGGCTCCTTCATTGGCCGGCAAGAACGTTGCCAACCCGATGGCCATGCTCCTCGCCTGCGCTGCCGCACTCGACCACGCGGCCGCCAACGGAGGGTCCGGCACGGGGGATGGCGACATCGCGCGGGCCGGGCGGGCCATACGGCAGACCACGTTGAGTGTGGCGGCGGACGGGATCAGGACCTTCGATCTGGGTGGGGACGAATCGACATCGGGGGTCGTCGACGAAGTGCTCCGGCGATTGCGCAACGAGCTCACCGGCGTGTCGTGACCCGGTCCCGAGTAGGGAGTCGTCTTTGCTCTGACCGGTCCGCTACGGCTTGAAGGCGCAGCCGTCCCAGAAGGCCACGGGTCGGCGGGCGAAGAGGCCGCGCAGCTCAATGCTCAGCTGGTTCGGCCGCCCTTCGGATCCGCCGTAGAACCTGACGCCGACCCCAGCGGTATCGAACGGCTCGAACTCGGCGGCGTCGCTCGGCGGTGTCGTGCGCACGTCCAACAGGGTCATCGACCCGGTGCAGCACCGATGGGGATGGGAGCGCACGAACACGGTGCCGCCGTGGCGCGCGATGTACTCCCGGGCCCCCTCGGAAATCAGGACTTCCACGCCAAGAGCGTACCGGTTGGCCTGCGTGTGCCCCGGTGCGCGCCTGTAGGCCGCGTCGATTCCGCCGGGATTGGACTCCGCCGGGATTGGATAGCGTGCCTCCGTGCCCGAACGACGCCGCCTGCCGTTCGATCCAATTGCCGAAGCGCATCGGCAATGGTCCGCTCACGGCTGGGCCCTGGAGGCATCGGCCATGGCCACCGTCACCTCCATCATGCGCCTCCAGCAGATCTTTCTGGCCCGGGCCGACGCGGAGCTGCGCCCCTTCGGATTGACCTTCGCCCGCTACGAGGTGTTGATGCTCCTTTCGTTTTCGACCACGGGCTCTTTGCCGCTCGGAAAGATCGGGGAACGCCTGCAGGTCAATCCGGCCAGCGTCACCAATGCCGTGGACCGCCTCGAGGCTGAGGGCCTGGTCACCCGCCGTCCCAACCCCGGTGACGGACGCGGCACGTTGGGGGTGATCACGGCCCGAGGTCGGCACGTGGCCGATCAGGCCACGGTCGCCATGAACGGTCATGTCTTTTCTGACCTGGGGTTGGAGGAGTCCGACCTCAGTGTCCTCTTCGACTCGCTGGCCCACCTGCGCCGGGCGGCGGGGGATTTCGACTGATCGCTTGGATTTACTTTGATGTCAAAGTAGTGTGGGGGTATGGCAGATCGCGCGGCATGGCAGGACTCCTACGACAGTTCACCGAAGCGCCAGGCGCAGTTCGAGACCATGTCAGGCCTCCCTCTCGAGCCGGTGTACGGCCCTGCCGAGGCGGAGTTGCCCGGGCAGTTCCCCTACACGCGCGGACCGTACGCCTCCATGTACCGCTCGCGGCTGTGGACGATGCGACAGTTCGCCGGCTTCGGCACCGCCGAGGACACCAATGGCCGCTTCAAGGAGTTGCTCCGCTCCGGTGGTGACGGGCTCTCGACGGCGTTCGACATGCCCACCCTGCTCGGACGGGACTCCGACGATCCGTTGGCCAAAGGAGAGGTGGGACGGGCCGGAGTCGCCGTCGACTCCCTGGCGGACATGGAGACGCTGTTCTCGGGAATCGACCTTGGTGCTGTGAGCACCTCCATGACGATCAACTCTCCCGCCGCGGTGATCATGGCGATGTATGTGAGCGTGGCCGACAAGACGGGGGTGGAGCGTGCCGCGCTCTCCGGGACGATCCAGAACGACATTTTGAAGGAGTACCAGGCCCAGAAGGAATTCGTCTTCCCGCCCCGGCCGAGCATGCGTCTCGTCACCGACCTCATGCGATTCGCGGCCGCCGAGCTTCCCCGCTGGCACCCGATCTCCATTTCGGGCTACCACATACGCGAAGCCGGCTCGACAGCGGCCCAGGAACTGGCCTTCACCTTGGCCAACGGCTTTGCGTACGTGGAAGCGGCCCGGGACGTGGGCATGGCCGTCGATGAGTTCGCCCCGCGACTCTCCTTCTTCTTCAACGCCCACATGGATTTCTTCGAGGAGATCGCCAAGTACCGGGCCGCCCGCCGGATCTGGGCCCGGTGGATGCGCGATCGGTACGGCGCCAGCGACGGCCGCTCACTCCAGCTGCGCTTCCACACCCAGACAGCCGGCGTTTCGCTGACGGCCCAGCAGCCCGAGGTCAACCTGGTCCGCGTGGCCATCGAGGCCCTGGCGGGCGTGTTGGGGGGAACCCAGAGTCTGCACACCGACTCCTTCGACGAGGCGCTGGCGCTGCCGACCGAGCACGCGGTCCGGCTCGCCCTGCGCACCCAGCAGGTCATCGCCGAGGAGACCGGGGTGGTCCATGTGGCCGATCCGTTGGGAGGATCGTGGTTCGTCGAGGAGTTGACCGACGAAATGGAGCGCGCCGCCGAGGAGATCTTCACCCATATAGAAGAAGCGGGCGGCGGCTCCATGCTGGAGGGCGCGTTCGCCTGCATCGAGGACGGGTGGTTCCTGTCCGAGATCGCCGACGCCGCCTACCGCTTCCAGACCAAGGTGGCCAAGGGAGAATGGATCCAGGTCGGGGTCAACGGGTACACCGACGGCGACGACACCGTGCCGTCCACCCTCTCCATCGATCCCGCCGTGGAGACGCAGCAGCTGGCCGCGCTGGCCGCCCTCAAGCAGTCCCGGGACGACGACGCGGTGCGGCTCGCGCTGGCGCGGCTCAAGACCGACGCAAAGGACCCAACGATCAACCTGATGCCGGCCCTGATCGACGCCGCCCGTGCCCATGTCACGGTGGGTGAGTCCATGGGAGCTCTCGAAACGGTCTTCGGCACCTGGTACGAGCGAAGCGTGGTCTGAACCCATGACCGTGGAGCGACCGCTGCGGGTATTGGTGGCCAAGGTCGGGCTGGACGGTCATGACCGCGGCCTGCGCATCGTCGCCCGGATCCTGCGCGATGCCGGCTGCGAGGTCATCTACGCCGGGCTCCGCCAGTCCACGGATACCATCACCGCCACCACCATCGAAGAGGATGTCGACATCGTCGGCGTGTCCATGCACAACGGGGCGCATCTGACGCTCGCCCCCGCCGTGGTCGATTCACTCCGGGCGGCCGGACTCGACACGCCGGTGATCGTCGGCGGTATCGTCCCTCCTGCCGATATCCCGGTCCTCAAGGCGGCCGGGATCGCCGCCGTGCTCGGGCCGGGCGCGTCCAACGAGGAAGTGGTCGAGGCGGTCAGGGCGGCGGCGGCGAGCGTGGCGCAAACCTGAAGATCGGGGCGCACTGCGGCGCCTACGCTGTGGAGCGCAATGCTGAGCGAACCGGGCGGTGAGGAGGCGGAGCGGGAGTCCGAACCCGTCACCCAGGAGAGGGATGTCGAGCAGTTGCTGGCCTGGTCCCTCCGCTTGGCCTACATCCCGGTGGTCGTTCTGCTCCTGGCCGGCCTGGGCGCATTCATCTACGGCACCGCCCTGTTCGTCCACGCCATCGATCAGATCTGCCATCATGCGTTCCCCGTCCGCCACCAGATCGGCCTGTTCCTGGCCGACATCGACCTGTTCTTGATCGGGGCGACGCTGCTCATCACCGCGATCGGGTTCTACGAGCTCTTCATCCGGCAGATCCACCTGAACGGGTCGACGCGCATTCCGGACTGGCTCGATATGCGCGATCTCAACGACCTCAAGGCGAGAGTGATCGCGATGATCGTGATGGTTGTCTCGGTGACCTTCGTCGAGGTCGTCGTCGACTCGCCCAGCGGAGAGCAGGTCCTCAATTTCGGCGGTGGGATCGCTGCCGTGGTGGTGGCATTGACCGTCTTCTTGCGCTTTGGCCGGCCACACAATCCCTGAGAGCGGGTCGGGGCCCGGGCGAAGAGGGCTCGCTACCCCGGGCGTGTAGCGTGGGGCAGCAGGGTGAAACAGTCGCCCGAAGAAGTGAACACTTCCATTCGTGTCGGCCGCTATCCGATCTCGTAGTGATGGTGAAGCGCGTTGCATGTCCCTGAAGATCTCACCTCTGCCAGTCAGCCCTTCGTGATCGACGTACGCCGTGCGGACGGCCGCACCGTCGTCGCCCTCACCGGCGAGCTCGACCTGGCCACGGCTCCGCAGCTCCGGGAACGTGTGGGGGTCCTTTTCGAGCGGGGAGAGAACGACGTCACGCTGGATCTCGCCCACCTGGACTTCATCGACTCGACCGGACTGTCGGTGTTCGTCATGGTCTTCAATCGAGTCCAAGTGGCGGGTGGTGCAATGCTCATCCGAAATCCGTCGTTGGCCGTGATGCGTATCTTCGAGATCACGGGGCTGGCGAGCATCTTCACCATCGCCACTGATGGGGAGCCCGTCCCCTCCGCCGGGGCCTAGAGCAGGGCACGCGCACCGAGCCGCTGCTCCGGCGGATCTTCACAGAAGGCTCACCGGAAACGCACAAGCTTTTCGAAACCCCGTAGCCGATGGTAGGGCATGCCTACCGAACAGATAGTCGAAGATCCGCCGACGCGCGCGGTACGTCCGGACGTGGAGCACCTCACCGCATTCGAGCTACCGCCGAGCGCCTCCCACGCCGAGGTCGTCGGATCCGACGCCGCCTCACCACGTTGGGCGCGCCTTGCCCTCGTGGCGCTGTTGGTGACGACGGCGGGCACCTACCTGTGGAACCTCGCGGCGTCCGGGTACGGGAACAGTTTCTATGCGGCTGCGGTCGAAGCGGGGTCGAAGAGCTGGAAGGCCATGTTCTTCGGATCGCTCGATCCCTCCAACTTCATCACCGTGGACAAGCCTCCGGCGGCGCTGTGGGTCATGGACCTCTCGGCCCGGATGTTCGGATTCAGCACCTGGAGCGTCATGGTGCCCGGCGTGCTCGAGGGCGTGGCTGCGGTGGCGCTCCTCTATGGCGCAGTCCGGCGCGTCGCCAATCCGACGGCTGGTCTGGTGGCGGGAGCGCTGCTGGCGGCCACGCCCGTGGCTGCGCTCATGTTCCGGTTCGACAATCCGGACGCACTCCTGGTCCTCCTGCTCGTCGGCGCCGCCTACTGCATGACCCGCGCCATCGAGAAAGCCGGGACGAAATGGTTACTGGCCGTCGGCATGCTCCTGGGCTTTGCGTTCCTCACGAAAATGATGCAGGCGTTCACGCTGGTGCCTGCGTTCGGCCTGGCCTACCTGATCGCAGCCCCGACATCGTTGCGCCGCCGCGCCGTGCAACTTCTCGGGAGCTTGGCTGCCCTCGTCATAGCGGGCGGATGGTGGGTGGTCATCGTCTCGCTCGTTCCCGCCGCCGACCGACCCTTCATCGACGGCTCGCCGGACAACAGCATTTGGAATCTCATCTTCGTCTACAACGGATTTGGGCGGCTCAGCGGTAGCGGCAACGGCGGCGGGGCCAACTTCAGCGGCACCGCGGGCGTGTTCCGACTCTTCAACGACGCCATGGGGGGCCAGGCTTCTTGGCTCCTTCCGGCCGCACTGGTGGGACTCGTGGCCGTGCTGGTGGCGCGCCGGCGGGCGCCGCGCACGGACAAGGTGCGCGCGGCGGCCATCGTCTGGGGTGGATGGCTGCTGGTCACCGGCGCCGTCTTCAGCTACGGCAAGGGCGTCATCCATACCTATTACACGGTCGCACTGGCCCCGGCCATCGCGGCTCTGGTGGCCATCGGCGCCCACCAGCTCTGGAAGGAGCGGGATCACATCTGGGCTCGAGCGGTGGCTGCTGGCGCTGTCATGCTGACGGCCGGGTGGGCCTGGGTTCTGCTCGACCGGACGCCTTCGTGGAATCCGGAATTGCGTTGGCTCGTCGTCCTTGCCGGCGTCATCGGCGCCGCCATGGTAATGGGCTCGCCGGCCGTGCTCCGGCGCGGGCGCTGGGCAGGCTTCGCGATAAGCGCGCTCGTCGGCGTGGCATGTCTGAGCGGACCGGTGGCGTACACCGCCGACACCATCGCGACGTCGCACACGGGCAGCATCCCGACCGCCGGCCCGGCCACGGCGCAAGGAATCGGCGGCGCCGGATCGCCGGGTGGTGGTACCGGGTTCCCGGGTGGCGGCGCGGCCGGCGGTCGTCCCACTGGAGGCAGCTCGACGGGCCGTCCTACGTCGGGACAGGGATTCCCGGGTGGTGCCGCGCCCACGACCGCCAAGGGATCAACCGGCGGACGCCCTTCAGGAGCCGGAGGTTCGACCATCGGCGAGAGTGCCGCAAGCGGGCGAGCCGCCAGCGGTCGGAGAATCGGCGGCGCGGCGGCGCAGGGGCCAGGGGGAGCAGGAGCCGGGGGGGCGGTGCCGGAGGAGGCGCAGTGACCACGAGCGCCGCAGTGGTGCGTGCCCTCGAGTCCGACGCATCGCACTACAAGTGGGTCGCTGCGGTCGAGGGGTCACAGAGCGCCGCCAGCCTCGAACTGGCGACCTCGGGCGACCCGGTGATGGCGATCGGAGGTTTCAACGGGCAAGGGGGAAATCTCTCCCTCTCCGCATTCAAGGCCTACGTCGCCAAGGGCGAGATCCACTACTACATCGCCGGTTCATCGGGCGGTGGAGGTGGGCACTCGAGCTCGGCGATCGCCGAGTGGGTGGCGTCACATTTCACCGCGAAGACAATCGGCGGGCAGACGGTGTACGACCTGACGTCGAGCACATCGAGCACATCGAGTTGACCGGCCGTGTACCGGTGGGATCGCCCTTCCCGGTGCTGCGTTGCGCTCGCGTGGTCCTGGCACTCGACAACACCACTTCGGCACGGAAGGGGACCACGGCGGCATGGGGAGATTCGACAACAAGGTGATCGTCGTGGCCGGTGGGGGAGGGGGGACGGGTGCCGCCACCTCGCTCCGCCTCGGCCGCGAGGGTGCCGCGGTGGTCGTGGGCGATATCGATTTCGACCGGGCCGGCGCGGTCGCGACGCAGATCGGCGATGCCGGCGGGATGGCGATGGCGGTGGAGTTCGACATGGCGGACGACGACAGCGTCCGGGCGTTGGTCAGCACAGCCTTCGAAACCTATGGACGTCTCGATGGGCTCCACAACATTGCCGGCAACCCTTCAGCGCAGGCGGGAGACTTCGACGTGGTGGCCACCGATGACGCCACGTGGTACAGCCAGTTGGGCTCGCACCTCCTCGGCTACGCCCATGCCTGTCGGGCCGCCATTCCCCTGATGCTGCGCAGTGGGGGAGGATCGATCATCAACACTTCGTCTGCCGCCAGCCGGGAGGCCGCACCCACGCGGGTGGCCTATGCAGCCGCCAAGTCGGGCGTGGAGACGATGACCCGGCACATCGCCAGTGCCTACGGAAAGCGGGGTGTCCGCTGCAATGCCATCGCCTACGGCGTGGTGCTGACCGAGAACGCCCGCGCCGCGCTCCCGCCGGCGTTCTTGGAGGCGGCTCTCGCTGCGACGTGGAGTCCGCGTCTGGGCGATCCCGAGGACATTGCCGCCGTTGCCGCCTTTCTCCTGAGCGACGAGGCGGCGTGGATCAATGGCCAGGTCCTCGACGTGAACGGTGGCCGGGCTTCTCGGATAGCGCACGCCCCGCCGATATCGATCCGGCGTGCGCGCGCGATCAGCCGAGTTCGGTGCCCACGACCGAGACGAAGGAGACCATCTCGCCCGGGTAGCCGCCCAGGTTGTGGGTGAGCGCCAACGTGCGGTCGGTCTCGATCTGGCGTTCGGGCGGGGCTTCTTTCCGCAGCTGCAGCCAGCACTCGAAGAACATGCGGAGCCCGGAGGCCCCGACAGGATGCCCGAAACTCTTGAGGCCTCCATCGGGGTTGACGGGAAGCTCGCCGTTGAGGGCGAAGGTCCCGGCCAGCACCTCCTTCCAGGCGGTGCCCCGCTCGGCGAAGCCGAGGTCCTCCATGAGGACCAGCTCGGTCGGGGTGAAGCAATCGTGCACCTCGGCCAGCGCCAGTTGGCGGCGAGGGTCGGTGACGCCGGCCTGCTGATAGGCGTCGATGGCGGCGGCCTCACACTCGGGGAAGTGGGTGTAGTCGTAGTCGGGATCGATCAAGCCTGACCCGTTGCCGGCCACGAACGAGAGCCCCTTTATGTAGAGCGGCTTGTCGGTGTAGCGGTGTGCATCCTCTGCTCGCACCACGATCGCCGCGGCGGCCCCGTCGGCGACACCGGCACAGTCGAAGACGCCCAGCCCGCCGGCCAAACGGGGCGAGGCACAGATGGTCTCCTTGGATACCTCTTTGCGGAACTGGGCCCTTCTGTTGCGGGCGCCGTTGAAGTGGTTCTTCGACGAAATGGTGGCGAGGACATCGGTCATCTGTTCCTCATCGATCCCGTACTTCGCCCCATACGCCGGCGCGACCATGGAGAACATGGCCGCCGCGGTGAGGGTGCGCGCCGTGCCGTCGTTGGGCGGGTTGTTGGAGTTGAGGCCCTGGTACCCCCCGTCCTTGACCTTCTCCGCCCCCAGGGCCATCGCCACGTCGTAGGCACCCGAGGCGACCGCATAGGCGGCAGCCCGGAGAGCCTCTGCACCCGTGGCGCAATAGTTCTCGACCCGGGTGACCGGCTTGTTCTCCAACTGCAGCGGGCGGGCCAGGGTGATCCCACTCATCCCGCTCTGGGCCGTACCGAACCAATAGGCATCGACCTTGTCCTTGGTCAGGCCGGCCGACTCGAAGGTCTCCTGCGCCGCTTCGACGATCAGGTCATCGATGCCCTTGTCCCAGTGCTCGCCAAACGTCGTACAGCCCATCCCTACAATGGCGACGCGATCGCGAATACCGTGCGAGCTCATTCTGTGCCCTCTCCTTCGTGCTCTGTCCGTATCGGCTTGGCCTTCCAGAAATAGTCGTGAATCCCGTCCGCGGTGAAAAGGCGCCGAAAGGTCATCTCGACTCGGTCACCGATTGCCAGGGACCCGTCGTCCACGTCGGTCAGCTCAACCGGGAATCGGCCGCCCCCGTCGAAGTCGACCACGGCGAAGACGACGGGCGGGCTGGGGGAGAAGACCATTCGATCCACCGTGAAGGTGACGACCGTGCCCTTGGCATCTGCCATGGGCAGAGGGTCCATGTCGTCGGTCGCCCCACCCTTCATGGAGACCCTCGCCGGGGGAAGGTGCACCGCCCCCGACGACCGGTCCCGTGAGCCGACAAAGCCGAACTTCCATGATTCGCTCCGCCACGCTGCGCTCGAGGAGACGCGTTGCGGCTCGGGTCGCCGGGGAGGTTCGAGGTCGACCATGTTGCGCCAGCTGAGGAACTTCCCGTAGGACACGGGCGCTCCCCCTCTTACCTGCGCCGCCACGGTACGCGGCGGGCTGGAACGACCCCAGCGCGTTCGTGGTGCGAAAGAGGAAGACGTCGGCACCGTCGGCCAGGTGCACGAGCGCGATGACACGTCCCGATCCCACCTCTTCATTCTTGGCCGCCTCCTCTTCGAGTGCGGCGGCCAGAAGGAGCCCGGGGTGGGCGGTGCCCGATTGGCCCACGGTGCTCGCCAGGTCGTCGCGCAGCGCGCCCTCACGAATCCCGAGGTGGCGCACGAGGGCCTTGTTGGCCCGGGAGTGCATTCCGGTGATGATGACCTGGTCGACCTCGTCACCGGACAAACCGACGTCCTTCAGCGCCCGTTCCCATGCCTCCCGCCCGAGGGCCAGGTAGCGGGTTTCGCCGAACCGCTCCTCCCACAGCTTCGAACGCTGCTCGCCCGGGATCCGCCATCGATCGAGGAATTCGTCGGTCGCGGTGCCCGAACCGATCCACTCGGCGATGACGGCGCCGTCCTGCCCATCATCGCCGACGACGATGGCCGCGCCGGCGTCGCCTCCCGTGGACTCGTCCGTGCTGGTCGCCAGGCCGTTACGGGTATCGGACGAGACGACGAGGACGGCGCCCGCGTTCGTGAGCGCGGACTGCAGCGCCCCTGCACCTGACCGCAGCGCACCGCCGAAGTCGAATGCCGGCACTGCGCTGGGGAGCCGCAGCGCGGCATGGAGGACCGTGGCGTTTGTCTTGTCGAGATATGCAGGGGTGGAGGTGGCGAACCACAGGGCATCTGGTTCGAGATCCGGGCAGGCGCGCAGGGCGAGACGTGCCGCCTCGACGCCGAGTGTCGACGTGTCCTCGTCGTGGGAGGCCACCGCTCGTGTCCCTCTCCCACCCCCCGTACCGAAGAACCGGTTGATCTCGGCCCGCTCAAGTCGTCGATAGGGGACATACCCCGCAGCACTCACTATTCCACGCACGGTCGCGATCGTACTCGCGGCCGAACCATGCCACCGTCGCCTCGTATGCAATATGCAACCGAGCCGGGGTCGGGTGCCGGCTGCTACTCCACCTCGTCGTCTCGGGGAGCGGCAGGTGGGGTGAACAGGCCCCGCTCGTTGAACAGCTGCGCCACCTTGTTCCCAACCTGGCGCATCATCTTCACGTATTCGGCCGAGGCTCTCTCGCCGTCACCCAGTTTCATGGCCCGCACGATTGCCGCCAGGCCCCGCTTCTCCACCGCCACGGCGTTGGGCACCAATTCGAAGAAATTGCCGGGCACGAGAGCGGACATCGCCCGCATGGCCACATTGATCCGGGGTGAGGCCGCCGACTTGACGATCGCACCGTGGAAGGCGAGCGAGAGGTCGTAGAGCTCAGCGGCCGAACTGGCCCGGGCAAAGCTGGTCTGAATGTCCGCCAGGCGCAGGGGGAGATCCTCCGCCCCCCGGGCCAGCGCCCGGTCGGCCGCGAAGCCGCAGATGAGCCCGTAGAGCTCGTAATGGTCGTGGACGGCCTGCTCGTCGAGGGCACTGATGAATGCGCCCCGGTGCATCTCGTTGGTGACCCACCCCTCCCGCTCGAGGACGATCAGCGCCTCGCGTACCGGGATGCGACTCACCCCCAGGTCGCTGGCGATGGCGTCCTGGGGCACCCGCATGCCCGCCCGCAGTTCTCCTTCAAAGATCAGGCGGCGGATGTGTGAGGCGATGTACTGCCCGCTCGGTGTGCGCACGAGCTTCGATGTGCGCCTCGGGATCGGTGCGCTCTGCGTCTCGTCCCTCTTCGTCGTCGTCGGCACCTGCATATCATATGCGAGATCGGACAGTCACCGATGGCTGCGTCATTGTGGCGCATGCAGGCGTTTCGTACCACTCGGACCTCGGAGACACGGGCCGAATTGTGATGGAGAAGGCAATCTGGAAACGTGAGGACCCAATGACAGAGCAGACGCACCTCCACTCGACTGATGACGACGCCGACCGCCTCGCACTGGGCCCGGACTCGCCGATGGAGGACGTCCTGGATGCCGTACGGGGTTGGATCGACTCGGCCGTTCCTGCCGCATGGGTGGAGGCCGGCCGCCAGGGTGGCCCGGCGGCGGTCCGAAAGGTGAGGACCAGGGCCGACTACGAGGCGTGGTACCCGACGTTCGGACGATCGGGCCTTGTGGCGGCCACCTGGCCCCATGCCTATGGAGGCCTGGACCTCCCGCCCGCGGTGGCCCGAAGGGCCGACGAAGAGCTGCGCCCTTTCAATCTGGGGCGGCTCAACCCGCTCGGCCTGAATCTGGCCGCCCCCGCCCTCTTCGCCCACGGCACCGAGGAGCAGCGCCGGCGCTTCCTGCCTGCGATCGTCCGCAACGAGGAGGTCTGGTGCCAGCTCTTCAGCGAGCCCGGGGCCGGCTCCGACCTCGCCTCGCTGGCCACCCGGGCCGAGCGCGACGGCGATCAGTGGATCATCACCGGACAAAAGGTGTGGACCACGTGGGCCCATCTTTCGGACTGGGCCGTCCTGTTGGCCCGGACCGACGACGATGTTCCGAAACGGCAGGGACTCACCTACTTTCTCATCGACCTTCACCAAAAGGGGGTGGAGGTGCGCCCGCTCCGCCATATGGGTGGCGAGGTCGACTTCAACGAGGTCTTCCTCGACGGGGCCCTGGTCTCCGACGCCTGCCGTGTGGGTGATATCGGAGCGGGATGGAAGGTGGCGAACGCCACGCTTTCGGGTGAGCGTCAGATGGTGTCGGGAGCGGGCTCGGGGGGTGTCGATCGCATCGGCGGTTCCGGAGTCGGCTACCTGATCGAGCTGGCCCGGCGACGGAGCGCCGAAGGGGGTCCGGGCGGATGGGATGACCCGGTCAGCCGCGACCTGATCATGCAGCTCTACTGCGAAGAGCGCGTCCGGGAGTGGACGAATCTGCGTGTGCGCGGTCAGCTCCGGGCCGGACGGTCGCCGGGTCCGGAGAGCTCGGTGGGCAAGGTGCACCAGGGAGCGCTCAATCAGCGGATTCAGCTGGCCGCCACCTCCGTGCTGGGCATGGACGCGGTCGCCTGGGTGGGCGAGCTCGGCGAGTATCAGGACTCACTGCCCTACGAGGTGCGGGGCATGCTGCGCAGCAGGGCGAACACCATTGAGGGCGGCACCACCGAGATCAACAAGAACATTCTGGGCGAACGTGTCCTCGGCCTCCCTCGCGAACCGGACCCGTTCGCGTCCCTACCTTGGAAGAAGGTTCCCCGAAGTTGACGGAAGAGCCGGGCAGTTCACAGGCATCGGAGTATGTGCATCTCGAGCGTCGGGACGGCGTCGCCATCGTCAAACTCGACCATCCGGCCGATCGCAACGCGCTTTCGTTGAACATGACGCTGGCGTTGACCGAGGTCGTGAAACGTGTCACCGACGAGGGCGATGTCGGCGCGCTGATCGTGGCAGGCGCCGGTCCGGTCTTCTCTGCCGGGGGATCGGTGGACGATCTCTTCGAGCCGAAGGCGCCCCTCGTGGAGATGTACGGCGGCGTGGTTGCCGTGGCCCAGTGCGGGCTGCCCACGATCGCCGCCGTCAACGGTCCAGCACTCGGTGCCGGGATGAACCTGGCGTTGGCGTGCGATGTGATCATCTGCTCGCCTCTGGCCCGCTTCGAGAGCCGGTTCCTCGCTATCGGTCTGCATCCCGGCGGGGGACATCTCTGGAATCTGCGGGAGCGGATCGGGCGTCAGGGCGCGGCGGCACTGTCGTTATTCGGCGAGTCGCTGGACGGGGAGGAGGCGGCTAGGCGCGGACTCGCCTGGCGCTGCGTCCCCGAAAGCGACCTCCCAGCGATCGCGTTGGACTACGCCTCTCGGGCGGCGAAACTGGACCGACCCCTGGTGCACCGGGTCCGCATGACGCTTGACGACAGCGCCGGTGTGCACCGGGCGTCGGAGGCCGTCGAGCTCGAGCTCCCGGTGCAGCAATGGTCCATGGAACGTCCGGAGTTCCTGGCGGCGTTGGGGAGGCTACGAGCCCGCCTCGGGCGTAGCACCTAGGTGGTTCACGTGATCCGAAACGGCGTCGATCGGGCCCACGCCACCATGCGGTCCCAGAGCTGTCGGCGGTTCCCAGCCTGATTGTGACAGTGGCCGGAACCGGCCAGTACGAACAGCGTGATGTCGGAGGAAGAACGGAAGCTGCGGACCGCCTCGTGCGGGACCTGCGACAGGTCGTGTTCCCCGAACCCGAGGAACAGCGGCACCGCGATCTCTCCCGCGTTCGGGATCGGAGAATCGGGGAAGGATGGACGCCAGAGCGCACGAAGGGAGCGACGTGGCCAATTGGGCGCGGAATGCGCTCAACACCGGCGTCGGGACGTCGTCGGCATGGAAGATCCCCGGGCGGCCACGGTCACTCATCTGCCGTGGCGCCGTTGAACTGCTGGCGGGCTAACTCGACCAACGATGCACGCAGCTGTGCCTGATCCCATGTCACCCATTGCGGATCGTGCAGGTAGTCGGGGAGGCCGGCCCCCCCACCCCCGAGGTTCGCCACCGCGGCGTAGGTTCCGAAGCGCGCCTGTCCGATGATCGTGATCATGGCGCCCATGGAGTGGCCAACTCCTATCGGAATCGGTGCCACGACGGGTTCCAGACCGGTGACGAGCGTCCCCTTCTGCAGCCGTTCGAGAAGGGCGGTGAACGCGGTGTGGTTGGCCAGGGCCAGCAGCTCCGGCGTCACCAGGAAGCTGTCGTCAACCGGGCTGCTCGCTCCCGTGCCCAGGTGGTCGAGGGCCACCACGACGCCACCGGCATCGGCAAGGTGGGCGGCCATGCTGTAGGAGGTGTCGTCCCCGTCCACGTGGAGGTCGAAGTAGGCGCTGGTGCAGTTCCCCCCGGGCAGGCAGCACCACACGAGGGGCTGGGATTCCGACGGGGTGGGGATGGCAGGAGCCAGGACCGCGCCCCGCACCACGTGGCGTCCCGGAAAGGGCACCACGTCGGAGACGTCGACCTCGACGGCGAACCTCAGTAGGCGCATCGGACCTCCCGGACCGCCCGGTACGTCGCAGGGGGCCGTCGCACGGACTCCATAGTAGTTGCTAGGTGACGTCGTCGAGAAATGCGAGGCGGGGCGACCGGTGGTCGTCTCTCACGGGGCGACGACTGCCTCCGAGCCGGCACCGTCCGGCGGCGCCCCGCGTTCTGCGGCCGACCGGGCGGCCAGAAATTGCTCGACGGCGCCGCTCTCCAGCGGCCGTCCGAAGAGGTATCCCTGCCCGCTGTCGCAGTGCTCGCGCGCGAGCTGGGCGTACTGCCCGGTCGCTTCGATCCCCTCGGCCAGGGTTTCCAGACCGAGGGTCTTGCCGAGTTGCACCAGGCTTCGGATCAGTACCCCGGCCTCGGTTGAGTCGGCCATGGCGGAAATGAACGAGCGGTCGATCTTGATGGTGTCGACGGGGAACTGTTGGAGGTAGGCCAGTGAGGAGTAGCCGGTCCCGAAGTCGTCGATGGCCACTCGCACTCCCATCGCCTGCAACGCCCGCAGACGGCGTACCGCGTCGGGCATGTTCCGCATGATGGCCGTCTCGGTGAGCTCGACAATGAGCGAACGCGGGTCGAGGCCCGAAACCCTGAGTGCGCCCGTGACGTCACGGATCACGTCGTCGGTCTCGAGTTGTCGGGTCGAGATGTTGACGGAGATGTCCACTTGATACCCGAGCCTGTGCCAGCGTGCCCCTTGCCGGCAGGCCTCGGCCAGCACCCAGCGGCCCACCGGGTTCATCAAGCCGGACTGCTCGAGTATGGGGATGAAGTCGTCCGGCTGGACGACGCCCTTGGTGGGGTGACGCCAACGCAGCAGGGCCTCAACTCCGGTCGGGGCCCCGCTGGCCAGGTTGAAGATCGGCTGGTACACCAAGAAATACTGCTGGGCCGCCAAGGCTTCGCGCAGGTCCATCTCCAAGAGGAGTCGATCCTGCACCACCGTGTGCATCTCCGGCCGGAACACCATGAAGCGGTCCTTGCCGGCGGCTTTGGCCCCGTAGAGCGCGATATCGGCATCGCGGAGCAGCTCGGTGGCCGAAGATCGGGCCCCACCTGCGATCCCGATGCTGGCTGTCAAGCTGAGTGGGCCACAAAGCGTGTCTTCCAATTCGAACGGCTCGCGCAGTACCGACAACACCCGTTCGGCCACCAATTCGGGGCCGGCATCCATGCTCGAGCCGTCGACCAAGACGACGAACTCGTCACCGCCGAGGCGTCCCACGCTGTCGCTCTCGCGCATGACGCCGGCCAGCCGGGCCGTCACCGCCTGCAAGAGTCGATCGCCGACCGCGTGCCCGAGCGTGTCGTTCACCTCCTTGAAGCCGTCCAGATCGATGAAAAGGGCGGCCACGGGGACATAGTTGCGCCGGGCCCGGGCCAACATCTGTTCGGTGCGGTCGAGGATGAGGGCCCTGTTGGGCAGGCCGGTCAGCGTGTCGTGCACAGCCTGGAAGCGGATCTGCTCCACCAGCCGCGCGTTCGTGATGGCGATGGAGGCCTGAGCGGCCAGGCCCTTGAGGCGGTCGACGACCCGCGGGGTGATGGTCAGCCGTTCCGGATCGGCCATCACCCCGGCCATCACCGCGCCGATGATCTTGCCCGACACATTGATAGGGGCCGAGATGGTCCGTCACGGTTCCTGTCGCCGGCCACGACGAGCGCACGATCCCCATCTCTTCCACCTGGTCGTCGGGCATCCCGTGGTAGGCCTGCGTGCTGATCTCCGCCGTCATCTCGTCGGAGAAGCCGTAGCACGCCGCCAGGCGGAAGTTGATGTCGCCCGTTTTCTGCCAGTCCCCGTCGTCGAGGAATACGGCCGCGCAGTCGCACTCGATCACGACCGGCACCGCGCGCGCTACTTTCGCGGCCATTTCCGCCGGGCTGACCAGCTCGGACAGCGAGGTGGAGAGTTCGAGCAGCTCCTGCGCCGTATTGGCCTGGTGCCGGGCTTGGTCCATGGCATCCGCGGCGTCGAGCGTTGCCGCCGCCAACCGGCCGTACGTCGTGAGCGTGTTCTGGGACTGCGAGTTGAACAGGCCACCCTGTTCTCCGATGGCGAGGACCCCGTAACGGCGACGGGCCGAGACCACCTCGACCGCGGTCGCGTTCCCGGGGACCGCGCCGGCCAGCAGATCGGCGGCCATGGCATCGGCCTCGGGGCCGGTCAACCCCTCGGAGTAGATCCTGCCCGGGCTCCCGTCGCGCGGTTCGAGCGCCAGGAGGGCGCCGCTGGCAGCGACGGACTGCATGGAGGATGCGACGATCCCCTGGAGAACATCCTCGTAGCGCTCGTTGGAAGCGAGGTCGGTCACCATGTCCTGCAACTGCTCCAGCCGGGCCTCGAGAACCTGGGTGCGCATCTCGAGGTAGTCGATCCTCGATTGCGCCGGATCGACCTCGTCCCAGCGGATTCGGAACAGGCAGGCCTCGTCGCCTCTGCACTGACACGTCTCCTCGACCACCTCCGCCTGCGGGAGGCCGAAGAAGACGGGGATCAGCGTATATTGGGCCACTGAGAACTCGCAGAACTCCGGATACGGGGCGAACCCGTCAACGAAGTGCTCGCGCAGGGTCCATTCGTTTGGCGCAACCTCGGTCGCCTGGTAGCGCCGGATCGGTACCAGGGCGTTGAATCCGGTTGTGTTGGCCAGAAGCTCCTTGGGTGACCCGAGCGCCTGGATCGTCTCGGTGAACTCGGAGTGCACCACGCTGAGGAGGTCGACGAGGTTGGCCCGTTTTCCCAGATTGTGACCCACCGCGACCTTCGCTTCTTCGAGCAAGCGTCGGAACTGGTCGTGGGAGCTCCAGGAGGAGGACTGACTGAGGTCGGCCACACTGCGCACCTCGCCCGCCCTGAGGAGGACATCTGCGACCTCATCGGAAGACATCCGATCAAGCAGGGACTCCATGAGCATCGTGGTGTAGAACCCCGAGACGTGGTGCTGTACCGGGTCCACGTCCGCATCCATCACCGCCAGTTTCATCGCCCCCGCACTCTGGGTCGCCAACCCCTCCCCAAGATCGCCCCAATTCTCTCACTTAGTGAGGGCGGATCGGCTGCAGCGCGTTGTGCCTGGCCATCGCCGACCCCGCGGGACCGAGAAGTGCCCGCTGTCGTTCCAGACGCCGGTGGAACAGCCGGATCAATGTGGCATCTGATCGGGGGTCGGCCCCCATCACGAAGCGCTCGAGTTCACGTTCCGACTCGGTCCAGCTGGACGGGCGATGCCCGATGACGGCCGCCACATCGTCGAGGTCAGATTCTGCGACGGCGGTACCGATCTCGTCGACACGCTGAAGGTGCCGCGCCAGCCGGAAGGCGAGGCGGAGCTGATAGGCGCTCCGCTCGTCACCGCCGTCTATGGCGCGGATGCTGTCCACCAGATGTCGGTACGCCACGGCGGCCGGTGACGGTGAGGGGTCGGGGACGTCGACGCTCTCCAGCTCGATTCCCACGAAGCCCGCCAAAGCCTCGACCGCGTAGAGATTGGACTCGCTGCACCAGTGCATGTAGGTCATGAGGTCGCTGTCCGGCGTCGGTTCCACCAGGCCGCGGTGGTACGCCAGTTGCGTCGTAATGGTGAATGCGAAGTGTTGGTATTCGATGGCCGCTAGGTCCACCTCGTCCCCGGTGAGATCGGCGTAGCGACGGTAGAGATCGTCGAGAGGCCCGTAGTGGATCACCGAGCTCCGCATCCGCAATCCCGCCAGGTCCATCATCGGGTCGCCGATGTGCGCCAGCTCGAGATCGAGGAGGGCGGCGATTCGCCCCCCCGCATGGAGGAACTGGCCGGAATCCCACACGACGACAGAGGGCCTGACGTGATGCCGGGGCGGATTGCGGGCAAGCCAGCCCAGGCAGAACTCCATGAACGGATCGGGCCGCATCTTCTGCAGCCGGTAGGCGCGCTCGTAGGCCCGGATACCCGTGCGCGCGGCGTCGGAAGGTCGAGCGGGGAGTTCGGCACCGACGTCGGCGAACGCGCCGACGTCGAGCTGGTGCATTCGGGCCAGAATTTCGACGTACTCGTCCATCACGGATCGACGTTCGTCCTCACTCGACCCGCTGAAATCAGTGCTCCCCGGCACCCGGTCCATGACGATGGCGGGCGGGTCGCGCAGGTAGCCGTGTACCTGCGGTACCGGGATCCCCATCGAACCGAGTAGCTCCTGCATGCGGCGTTCGTGTTCCAGCGGAAAGATGGGCCGCATATCGGTCCGGGCGCCGCGGACGTACAGCTCGAGCAGTTGACCGTCCCGACGAAGGTCGACGAACCACGCCGGGCGCCAACGGGCCTGGCGACGAAGTGCCACCACCTCACCACCGAGGTCCGCCTGCAGCTGGCTCGATCAAATTCTGTGCGGCGCGTGCATCGTCGGTGGGCGGGAGATCTGTCACGGTGGCGACACCGCAGGAGGCCCCTGCTCGAAGGCCGGCATGACCTCCCGGGCGAACAGCGCCATGCGCCGCTTGATTTCAGGAACGGGAGCGGGGGAGGCGTCGAGGCCGAAGATGACGCAGAGGTTCGCGTAGCCCATCCGCTCGAGGTCGCCGGATGCCGCGCACCACCCGCTCGACGTCTCCGGCGATCCACCGGTCGTCCCAGTCGGCGTCCGCGGCATAGTGGTCGACCGTCCGCCCGTGCCAGCCCGCGCGCCCAGTATTCGTACCCTTGCGCGATCGAGCCGTCCGCGTTTCGTGGCGTCAGAGCGGGATCGACGGAAAGCGAGGTGACGGGCGGCGCGTGGTGCACGTACGTCCGGGCCTCCGCATCGCTCGGGGCCAACCACACATACCGGCAGGCCACGAGATCGCCATCGGGGGCATGCCCGGATGCCACGGCAGACTGACGCCAGGCTTCGGCCAGGCCGGCAATCGATCCGGTGGTGCCGGTCGGATCCACAATGAAGGGGATGCCCATCTTGGCGTAGTGGACCACGCTCTCCGGACTGATCGAGGCGTAGTGAATCGGCGGGTGCGGGCGCTGCAGCGGCTTGGGCTGCAGCTCTATCCCGTTGAACGTGAAGAAGCGGCCCTCGAAGTCGAGCGGTCCCTCCGACGTCCACAGCCGCTTCATGATCTCAATGGATTCGTCCGTCCGCGCTCTCGCTTCGCTCAGCGGTATTCCGAACGCGTTGAACTCGATCGATTGGTAACCCCGGCCCACGCCGAGCTCGAGACGTCCCCCCGAGAGCACGTCGATGAGGGCGGTGTCCTCGGCGGCCCGGATGGGATGGTGCAGCGGGAGCGTGACCACTGCGGTGCCGAGTCGAATTCTCTCGGTGCGTGCCGCGGCATGGGCGAGCAGGGACATGGTGTTGGGGAGAAAGCCGTATTGGGTGAAGTGGTGTTCACGCACCCAACATGTGTCATACCCCAACTCGTCGGCGTACTCGATCAGCTCGAGCTCGTCCTGAATCGCTTTGGCCGGGCTCGTGTTGAAGCCGGGACCCTCGGTGACGGCTCCTCCGACCTTGGCGTCGGCGAGCATGAAGGCGTGAAAGGTCGAGAACTTCACGATGTGCCTTGACGACGCACCTCAGGAGACCCGTCCGACGGGGCTCTCGTCGTAGCAGATGAATTCGACCAGGTTCTCGTCCGGATCGCGGAGGTAGACGCTGACGCCGGCCGCCGTCCCTGCGTGGCGGCCGCCGATGCGATCGACCGGACCGTGAATCGGCGTCACCTCGGCGGAGGCGAGCATCTCGTGGAGAGCGGCGAGTCCGCCGTCCCACACGAAGCACACGTCACCGCAGCCCGGAACGGCGCGGGGCCCCCGAAGATCGGCGAGGAAGCCGGGCGGATGGACGTTGATCTTGTTGTTCCCGCAGGCAATGGAGAAGATCGGGTACCGGCCGGCCCGCCACTCCTCTTCGTCCGTGCTCGAGAAGCCCAGGCGCTTGTAGAACTCCAAGAGGCGCTCTCCATCCGCAGTGGGAAGGGCGATGTGGTCGATTCCGGCTATGGGCATGGCACACCTCGGGAGGGTAGGGGTCGTGAGGTCACCGCAGCTCGGACACGTACATTTCCGTTCCGGGCACGGTGGGGACGAAGCCGGCGGAAAGGCGTAGCTCGCCCAATCCGCTGGCGGCCAGTCGATCATGCAGTGCGTCGAGGTTGTTGGGCGAAGCCTTCTCGGGGGTCACGATCCAGAAACCACAAGAGACAGACGCGGCGCCCGATCTCCTGGGGATCGGCGACGGCCGAGGCTGCGCCACCCTGGATGAGACCCTGGCTGAATGGGACAGGAACGAAAGCCAAGCACGCCGCCGCGTCGCTTCCGGCGAGCGTCTCGGCCACGGCGCCTTCATTGAGCCAGTGCGTCAACTCTGCGAACTGGGCCACGGAGTCAGCGTCGATGACCTCGGTGTACAGCCCTGCGAACGGGTGAGCGAGACACGTTTCGGCGCGCAGAGGCCCTTCGTCACGGCGGAACGCTCCCTGGAAGCGGTGGAACGCCGTGTACGTATGGGTGCGCTCGACGAAGCCCCGGCCCCGCGGGGCGAGCGAGTCGGCCATGGCGTGGAATCCCCAGCGCTCTGCCGGTTCCTCCTGCCCCGCCGTGATCCAGTACAGCGAGATGTAACAGCCCGAGTCGGGCGGATCGGCGATCGGCGAGCGCAGAGACGGCCGCTGTGACCGCAGCTCCCGGGTGGCGACGAAGCGGCGGCCTGAGAAGACCCAGGGACCGGCCATCGCACCCGAATAGAAATGATCGTCTTCGTACCACCGGTTGTAGGACGCCTCGAACCCCACATGCGGCTCCACGAGCGTGATGAGGGCGCCGCCGACGCGCACCTCGTTCGGCAGATGGTGTGCGATCTCCACATAGGGATCTGTCATGTCCGTTCCTTCCGTGAGCATCAGCTGGTTGTCGAGTCGAGTCGAGTTGAGTCGGGCCGGGCCAGCGCCGCCGCCGGCGTCCCACGACCCCCTCCCATAGTGCCGCCGGGCCAAGGCTGCTCGGAGCGCGTCACTATGTCAATTGGGGTGGTCGGTCCCCTCAACGGCTCCGGGGCACGCGACTATCGTGAAATCTGCCGGATCCTGCCGGTAGCACGCGAGGCGGAGGGGTTCCTTGAAGGCCGAGACCACAGAGTTTTCCGTCGGCTTCGTCTGCCAGCCTGAGCGCTCCCTGGTCGAGACCTTCGAGGCCCAACCTGTCGATTCCCTGTGGGTCGGGGGGCACGTGGCGTCCACCAATCCCAGTCCCGAGGCCATGGTCCAGCTGGTGCGACTGGCTGCGCTGACATCCCGCGTCCGTGTGGGGACGTCCATACTCCTCCTCCCGCTCTACCCGCCCGCCATCGTGGCCAAGCAGGTGGCCGACCTCGACGTGGCGACGGGGGGCCGGGTGACGCTCGGTGTAGGAGTGGGAGGCGAGTATCCGCAGGAGTTCAGAGCGTGTCAGATACCTCTGTCAGAGCGCGGGGCCCGCACCGATGAGGCCATCCCGCTGCTACGGCGGCTGTGGAGCGGCGAAACGCAATCCCACACGGGCCGGTACTACTCCATGGAAGAAGTCCGAATCCATCCGGCACCGGCGCAACCCAATGGGCCGCCGATCATTGTGGCCGGGCGCAAGGATCGTGCCATGCGGCGGGCGGTCGAGCACGGCGACGGGTGGATGCCGTATCTGTACTCGGCCCGCCGCTACGCGGATTCGGTGGAGACCATTCGACGTCTGGCCGACGAGGCCGCGCGGGATCTCACGGACTTCGAATGGTTCGCATTTATCTTCGTCAACGTCCATGACGACGGGGAGAAGGCGAAAGAAGAGGCGGCCGAGTTCCTGGGCGGTACCTACCGGCAGGATTTTCGCAGCATGCTGCCCCGATATCGCGGTCGCCGGTTCCCCCGACGACGTCGTGTCCGGACTGGCGGAGTTCGTGCGGGCTGGGGCCACCCACCTGGTCTTCACACCGGCAAGCCGATCCCGATCCAACGATGTGGCCTTCCGGATCATCGACGAGATCGTCCCCCGGGTCCGGGCTTCGCTGCGGTGAGCCACGCCGGGTCGGTCGGGAGCACGGGCGCGGATCTGCGTGACTGACGTCGAGACCGAGTCGATGCCGCAACGACCCCCGCCGGTGCCCCGTCGGCTCTGGCTCGTCGTCACGGTCTTGACCCTCGGGCAGTTCATGGCTCGTGCTCGACACGACAGCGGTAAACGTGAGCCTGCCGTCGATCCAGCGAGACCTCCACATGTCGCAGGTCTCGCTGAGCTGGGTCTCCAACGCCTATCTGGTCACGCTGGGCGCCTTCCTCCTGGTGGCCGGTCGGCTGGGCGACCTGCTCGGCCGCAAGCAGGTGTTCATCGCCGGCTTGGGCGTCTTCACTACCGCCTCGCTCTTCTGTGGCTTGTCGAGCTCTGCCCTCGAGTTGGTGTCGTTCCGCTTCGTGCAAGGCTTCGGGGCCGCACTCGAGTGCGCCATGATTTTGGGGATCATCGTCAACATTTTTGACGAACCCGCCCCGCGGAAGCGGGCCATCAGCGTCTACGCCTTCATGTCCGCCGCCGGGGGCTCCATCGGCCTGCTGATCGGAGGCGTCATCACCGCCACCCTCGGGTGGCACTGGATCTTTTTCATCAACCTCCCGATCGGTGTGGCGACCATAACGGTGGGCGCCTTGGTCATCGAACGGCATCATGGGGATCGGTATTCGACAGGGGGTCGACATCCCGGGGGCCATCATGGTGACCGCCGCCGGACTTCTCGCCGTCGTCGGATTCGTCCAGGCGGGCTACGAGGGCTGGGCTTCACCACTGACCCTGGGGCCCCTGGCGGCGGCGGTCGTCCTCGCCGTCGGCTTCGTCGTGTGGGAATCCCGCGTGTCGAACCCGCTCGTCCCGGTCCGTGTCCTGCGGTCGAGAAACCTCCTCTGTGCCGGGATTTCACGGGCCATGTTCTGCTTCGGTTCGTACGGCTCCTTCTTCCTGCTGGTCCTCTACCTCCAAGAAGTGCTCGGGTACGGCTCACTCGGGAACGGCTTGGCCTTTCTCCCGAACACCGTCTTCCTGAGCGTCCTCACCCTCACCTTGTCCCCACATCTCATGGCCCGTATCGGCAGCAAGAGAACCCAAGTCATAGGGCTCAGCGGTTTTGCCTGCGGCCTCCTGATCCTCGTGTTCCTGCCGGTTGACGGCAGTTTCTGGGTCAACATCTTCCCGGCCATGGCCGTGCTCGGGATTTCCGGGGGTACGTTCACGGTGCCCAACACCACCATCGCCATGGCCGAATCGAACTCGGGTGACTCGGGCGTCGTCTCGGGTGTCATCAACGTGGCCCAGCAGATGGGCGCCGCACTTGGGCATCGCCCTCCTGGCCAGTGTCTCGAGCGTTCGCACCGGCGTGCTGACCGCAGACGGCGGAGTCTCATCATGCCGCTCTGGTGGGCGGCTTCCATTTGGGGTTCCTGGTGGCCTTTGGCGCGCTCGTCGTGGGGGTGACCGCAGGCCTGTTCGTCCGACCCGATGCCGGAATGGTGAGCGATGACCCCCTGGCGTCGGCCGCCCTGCAGGTCACCGAGATCGAACTGCTGTAGCCGCTCCGGCGATCGGATCGGGCGCGCCTATTCGGGTTTGTCCCGGTCCGACATGCGGACGACCAGTTGTGCGTACCCGCGGTGCGCCAGCCCCTCCTCCCGAACCGGTGTTGCGGCCAGCTCGACGCGTTCGTACCGGTCGAGGATGGCGTGCACGGTCAGGGCAGCCTCTTGGCGGGCCAGTGCGGCGCCGGCACAGAAGTGGATGCCGTAGCCGAACGCCAGATGCGGCGGCCGCTCACCCGGACGCAGGCAGTCGGGTTCGGGAGAGTAGACCTCGTCGTGGTTTGCCGAGCCGAGGCCCACCATCACGAAGTGTCCCGCCGGGATCGTCGTTCCGGAGAGCTCGACATCCCGGGTGGTGATGCGGGCGGGGAACTGGACCGGGCTTTCCAGGCGGAGCATCTCCTCGACCACTGGTGCGATCAGTGCCCGGTCGCCGTGCAGTCGATGCAGCAGGTCCGCCGAGGTGCTGAGGAGGTGGAACAGGTTGCCCAGCAGTCGCGTCGTCGTGACGTTCCCGGCCGACAGCAGTACCCCACCCAGGGCGGCGATCTCCTCGTCGGCCAGACGGGTCCCTTCCGCCTCGGCCGCCGCCAACGCCGAGAGGAGATCTTCTTGCGGTCGGGCTCGGCGCTCGGCCACCAGCTCGAGGAGGTAGGCCGCCAACTCGTCACAGCCGCGCTCGGCCGCTTCGAGTGCGGGGGTCCGGCGGGCGCCCCGATCCCCGTGGTACGCCACGTAGGTCCTGTCCAGGGACCACTGCTTGAGGAGACCATGCGCGGCGGACGGCACGCCGAGCAGACGGGCGATGGCGCGGGTGGGAAACGGGTCGCAGTACTCGCTGACCACATCCACCGGGCCTGATCCCATGGCATCGAACAGGCTGGCGGCCAGGGTGGACAGCCACGGGCTGACGAGCACCACCTGCCGGGCCGTGAACGCCTGCCCCACCAGTTTGCGGATGCGGGTGTGCTGGGGAGGGTCATCGAAAATAAGCGGTGAGTTGGCGAACACCGGGTTGTCCTGCGACGACAGGTCCGATGAGAACGCACTCGGGTCCGCCAGGGCCGCCCGCACGTCCTTGTGGTCGAGAAGGGCCCACCTGGTCGGACCCACTTGAACCGGCCCGTTGCCCCGGAGGGCGGCATAGACCGGGAACTGGTCGCGCCGGGCTGCCGGGCCGAACAGTTCATGGGGGGTCACGCCTATCGACTATCACATCGGCGACACGGCCGGCGAGGTGCCGTTCGTCTTACGGCCGCTACGGTAAGGCGCGTGGGCGTGCGACTGACCGACAGCGAGGCCTGGGTTGTCCTCCAGTCGCGCCCACACCGGAATCCTGACCAGCCTGCGCCGCGACGGTGTGCCGGTGAGCCTCCCCGTGTGGTTCGTGGTCGACGACCGTTCCCTCCTGGTGGCCGGTCCGGCGACGTCGTACAAGTTCACCCGCATCCGCCGCGATGGGCGCGTGGCGTTTCTCGTTGAATCGGGCGAGGCCTGGAAGGACCTCCGCGCCGTGCATCTCATCGGCCGGGCCGACCTCGTCGAACGGCCGGACTGGGAGTCCGTTGACGCGCTGTTCGAGGCCAAGTACTCCGGCTTCAGGACGCCACGGGAGGAGATGCCCGCCTCGGCGCGGGCCCGCTACGACGGCGCCCGGTCATTGGTGCGGGTCACCCCGACAGAACCACTTCTCACCTGGGACAACCAGCGACTGGACCCCCGCTGACCGTGGTTGCAGGCCTGAAGGAGATCCAGGCCGACGGCGTCCTGACCGTGGTGTTCGACCGTCCCGCCGTCCGAAACGCCCTCACGGTGGCCATGCGGCAACGGCTGGAGGAGTTGTGCGTCGAGGCCGACGCAGACGTCGACATCGACGTCGTCGTCCTCACCGGGACCGATCCGGCGTTCTGTGCCGGAGCCGACATGAAGGAGATCGGCGCGCGCGGACGCGCCCTGCCGTCGACCGACCCCGGCCGGGCCATCCGAGGTATGCGCAAACCGGTTATCGGTGCCGTCAACGGGCCCTGTGTCACCGGGGGTCTCGAGATTGCGCTCAGTTGCGACTTCCTCGTTGCCTCGGAGTTGGCCAGCTTCGCCGATACACATGCGCACCTCGGCGTGCTGCCCCGTTGGGGTATGTCAGCACTCCTGCCCCGGGCGGTGGGCCCCAGGTGGGCCAAGGAGCTCTCGGCCACCCGCGCCGTCATCGGCCCCGCCGACGCCCTCCGGATCGGGCTGGTGAACCACGTCGTGCCGCACGACAAGCTGGCGGCCCGCGTCCGCGAGATCACCGACGCCATCCGGCGGGCCGACGCTCCCGCCGTCGCAGCCACCTTCGAGCTCTACGACGAGGGACAGAACCTCTCGCAAGCCGAAGCCCTGGCGCTCGAGACTGAACGGGGCGCGGCATGGGTGGTGGACCTCACGCACTTCTCATCAGGAGCCGGGTCGTCCTAAACGGGCAGAATCGTCCGGGGAGCTCGTCGGTGTCCGGGTCGGCGGCTCATGAGGCGCTGGTGGCCACCTTCTTGTTCGGGTAGCAGGTGAACTTCTGGAAGAGCCTGTAGGTGGTTCCGGCACCGAGCACCGTGGAGGTGCACGGCTCGGGCTGGTCGGAGAGGGTGGGCCAGCTCAAGGGCCCGTCACCTCCCGCCAAAGCGGACTTGAGGGTGATGCCCTTGGACACCGTCGCCGCCACGTCGGCCGGGGTCAGGGCCGCCCCCCGGGCCTTGGTGGCCTCGAGCAGCTGGATGAAGGTCTGGGCACTCCAGTAGCCGATGTCGGTGCCGATCTCGATGTCGGGGGCGGCCCCGATGGACTTGAGATCCTTCAGCTCCTGCTTGACCGCCGGCGTGCCGTCGTATTGGGTCGGGAGCAGGTTGGTGGTGTAGACCCCGGTGAGGGCGGAGGCCACCGAGGGCTCAGTGGCCAGAGCCGAGGGCTCGTAGGTGGCGCCGTTGTAGATGATGCCGTGGTAGCCGGCGGCGTGGAGGGCGGAGGCGAGGGCGATCCCGGCCGCCGACCCGGTGACCTCGAAGACGATGTTGGGATTAGTGGCCAAGATGGCCTGGACGAAGGGGGCCTGGCTCTCCCCGCCGCTGAGCGGGATGTTGTTCTCGTTGAGGACCACCTTGGCCCCCTCGCCGCTCCAGACCTCGCCCAGCGTCTTGCTGACCGTCACCGCGGGTGCGCTGTCGTAACCCTCCATTGCCACCTTGAGCTCAGAGGGCGGCTTCTTCGAGGCCTGCGTGATCTGCTTGATCGACGCCGTGGTCTCCCAGCCTTGGAACGACTGCTGGCAGCCGATGATGCTGATGGCCCACTTGTTCTCGCACCAGGCCTGCTCCACCCCGTAGCCGATCGCGGGGGTCTGGTTCTGGCCGAGGAAGGTGGTCAGCTGGGTGGAAGCGACGTCGTCGGCGAATGGGGTCACCGCAAACACGTGGTCGCTCTGGACGAGCTGCTGGACGTCGGTCGTCTCGGAGGCCGGCGTGTCCTGGTCGTCTTGGACGCCGAGGAACTTGATCTTGCGCCCGTCGATCCCGCCCGCCTTGTTGAAGCGGTAGATGCCGGCCTCGAAGCCGGTGGCCGTGCCGGGGAAGTTGAACCCCGCGTCGACGCCGCCGACCACAATCGGCCCGCTGGATTCAGATGCGTTCGTGGCCGCCGCCGCGCTGCCTGACAATGCCGCCGTGCCGGCGCCGACCACCGTGGCACCCAGCAACATGGCCATGGCCGCCGATGCGACGCCGCGCCTACCGTTACGGACAGAGTGCACGAAGCGCATTTGCCCCCCCTTATTGGTGAATCCGGAAAGAAACTCTTCCGTCGAATATTTTATATCCGAGTTAGCTGTGTGGGAGCAAGTAGCAACGCGAATGGCAACTATAGTTGCAGTTCAGGATGCCAAACTCGCCCAGGTCAAATTAAGGTTCCTAGTTGGTTCGTTGGCGCTGCTCGACGCGCGGGGCGAAGCGAACAGGTGATCAACCCGGCCAGTGGTTCCAGCCGACCCGTCCGGCTGAGCGCGCACGGTCGGCCGGGTGAAACGTCGTCCCCAAGGTGTAGGCCACCGGGAAGAGCCCGACCTGGGTGTGCTCGCCATACGGGATGCCCAGGGCGAGCGCGGCCTCTTCTTCCCGGTACAGGTGCAACGTGGTCCAGGCGCTCCCCAGTCCCCGGGTCCGCAGGGCCAAGTGGAGGCTCCACACGGCGGGGAGGACCGAGCCCCAGCGACTGGCCTGCTCGAACGTGGTGGCGGCACCGTAGCGGCGGGCCACCGTGGGCACGACGAGCACCGGGACGCGCTCCATGTTGTCGGCCAGATACTTGCACCGACGTCGACATCCGCTCGTCGTGCGACGACGTATCGACCGTCTCGCCGGATCGGTCGCGTGCGATGTGGTCCGCCATACCTTTGCGGTAGAGGTCGGCCAGCGTGGCGCGGAGACCGGCGTCGTCCACCAGCACCCAACCCCAGCTCTGGTCGTTGGCGCCGTTCGGCGCCTGAAAGGCGAGGCGGAGACATTCCTCCACCACGGTGCGCGCCACCGGCCGTTCGAGGTCGAGGCGGCGGCGTACGGCTCGGGTGGTCGTCAGCACCTCATCGAACGACAGGGCGGTCGGGGGGTCCGGCATGGCGGTGACGAGTGTAACGGGGTGGATCCGCGGCGCCCCTGGGTCACCGTCACGTTGACCGTGCCCAGGTGATGTTCAGCCGCTAAGTTGCCCCGTGAACGGCGGAACTGCGACGGCAAGCGAGGAGAATTTCAATGGCAAAGGTCCTGTGCGTGCTCTATGACGACCCTGTCGACGGCTACCCCGACGTCTACGCCCGCGACGCCATCCCCGTCATCTCCTCGTATCCCGGGCGGGCAGACGACGCCGTCACCCCAGGCGATCGATTTCACGCCGGGACAGCTTCTCGGCAGCGTGTCGGGAGAGCTCGGACTGCGCAGATTTCTCGAGGACGCCGGCCATACGTTGATCGTCACGACCGACAAGGACGGGACCTGAGTCGGTCTTCGAGCGTGAGTTGGCCGACGCGGACATCGTCATTTCGCAGCCGTTCTGGCCGGCCTACTTGACCGCGGAGAGGATCGCCAAGGCTCCGAAACTGAAGCTCGCCATCACCGCAGGCATCGGCTCGGACCACGTCGACCTGCAAGCGGCCTCGGCGCAGGGGATGACCGTGGCCGAGGTGACCTATTCGAACAGCATCAGTGTGGCGGAGCACGTGGTGATGATGATCCTGGCGCTCGTGCGCAACTACATCCCGTCCTACGGATGGGTCATCCGGGGCGGATGGAACATCGCTGACTGCGTCGAGCGGTCCTACGACCTCGAGGGGATGTCCGTCGGAACGGTGGCCGCCGGGCGCATCGGTACCGGCGTGCTGCGGCGGCTCAAGGGTTTCGACGTCGACCTCCACTACACCGATCGCCACCGGCTCCCGGACGAGGTGGAAAGAGAGCTGGGCCTGACCTTTCACGAGAGCACGGCCGACATGGTGCCGCATTGCGACGTCGTCACGATCAACGCGCCGCTCTACCCCGGGACCGAAGGGCTCTTCAACGACGAGCTGCTCGCCACCATGAAGCGGGGTGCGTACCTCGTGAACACCGCCCGCGGGAAGATCTGTGATCGCGACGCCATCGTGCGTGCGCTGGAGAGCGGCCGGCTCGCCGGGTACGCCGGCGATGTCTGGTTCCCCCAGCCGCCGCCCAACGACCACCCCTGGCGGTCGATGCCGCATCACGGCATGACGCCGCACATTTCGGGCACCTCGTTGTCGGCGCAGGCGCGCTACGCCGCCGGGGTCCGGGAGATTCTCGAGTGCTTCTTCGAAGGCCGCCCCATTCGCGACGAGTACCTCATCGTCTCCGGTGGTGGCCTGGCCGGCACGGGGGCGCACTCCTATGGCGAGGGGAACGCGACCGGCGGCTCCGAGGATGCCGTCCGCTACACGCGCTAGGCGCTGGCCGGCTTTGCGCGGGCCGCCCGCGCCTCGGCGAACCCGGGTACCAGTTCGAAGACGCTGTGTTCGGCCATGGTCACCCGCCGCATGGTGCGGGGCTCGTGGCGCGGCGGTGCCGGGCGCCCGTGCTGCACGGCGATGTTGTCCCAGACCACGAGGTCACCGACCCGCCACTGCTGCGCGTAGGTGTTCTCCGACGCGTAGAGGAGGGCCCAGAGGGCGTGGATGGTCTCCTCGCTCTCGGGATCGTCCAGGCCGATGATGCGGTCGGTTTGCATCTCGTTCACCGAGAGCAACTCCTGCCCGGTGGTGGGATGGCGCATCAGCACCGGATGGGCATAGCGGGGCGAGAGTGGTGTCTCCGGTCCGAGGGTGGCCTCCCGGAAGCGCACGTCACCTCGTTGATCGGAGAGGTCGAAGACATTGAGGGCCTTGCGCCCCCGGACGCGGGCCCGGAGTTCGGACGAGAGGCGGCCGGCCGCCCCGACCGCATCGGCGAAGAAGGTCGGGCAGCCTCGGGGCGGCACCTCCGTGGCATAGAGGCAGAGTCCAAGGCTCGGTTCCGCGGTGAAGATGAAGTCGGAATGGAAGAGGAGCGCACCTTCGGGCACCAGCCCGTTCTCCCGAACGTTGGAGACCCACTCGGGACCGCCGGGGAGCACGGGGCCGAGGTACCCGACGAGACGCACCTGGTCCTCGTAGGAGATGTCCTGTTTGGGGAAGAGCAGCAGGTGACGGGTGGCGAACACGTCCTGCAGCTCCTGCCGTTGCGTCGGGTCGAGGGGGTGGCGGAGATCGAAGTCAATCACGGCACCGAACGAGGCAGTCAGGTCTCGAACCTTCATCGTGACCCTCCCATGGTCGGCGCTGGAGTGCGCGGAAATGTTCAGGGCAAGTCTGCCTTCATCTGTCCGCCGTCACCTGGCCAGGGAGTCGCCCAGCCATTCCGCCAACTCGTCGTCGGTGCCGAACTGAGTGGCCAGCACCCGGGCGCGCTTGAACGCCAGGTGGGCCGGCACCTCCCATGTGAACCCCATGCCGCCGTGGACCTGAATGCACGACTTGCCATTCGCCAGCGCGGCCTCGTCGGCCAGAAGCTTGGCTCCGAGTGCGGCGACCAAGCCGTCGCCGACTTCGGGTTGGACGATGGTGACCGCGGCGGCCTGCACGGCGACCCGCGCCACCTCGGTCCGGACCAGCATGTCGGCGCAGATGTGCTTGATCGCCTGGAAGCCGCCGATGACCCGGCCGAACTGTGTGCGCTGTTTGGCGTACGCAGTGGCCAGGTCGGTGGACCAACCGGCCGAGCCGACCTGGAGCGCGGCGGTCAGGAGGGCGCCGTCGCGGCGCCAACGCGTCGAGAGCTCACTCCCTCCGAGCGGCGTACCCTCCGGCAGGGCGGTGACGATCCACAGCGGGGTGAGGGGATCCATGGGACGGTGCACCGCCGTCGCATCGAGCGTCGCCGGGTCTACGGCCGCCACGCCCTCGTCGGACAGCACCAGCAGGGTGTCGAGATCGGACAGATACTCCACGACGAGGGGGATGGCGGCACCCGGCGCCGGCCGCTCCACCAGGCCGACGACGGCCGCACCGTCGGCCGCACCGTCGACCAAGCCCGCGGCCAAGTGGGTGGCCACCAGAGGGCCGGGGACGAGGGCTCGCCCGAGCTCCTCGAAGACGAGGACGGCTTCGGGCAGACCGAGACCGACCCCACCGGCGGACTCCGCCAGGCACAGGTTGAACACCCCGGCATCGCCGAGCTCACGCCAACCTTTCTTGTCGACGACCTGCTCGGAGCCCTCGACGGCGCGCAGGGTCTCCAGCGGAAACCGTCCTTGGCAGAGCCGGCGCACGCCCTCGGCGAGGTCCGTCTGGAACTCGGTCAGTTCAAAATCCATGGTGGGACCTCTCCTACGGCGCGACGCGGTGCGTCGTCGCTGGTGGCTTTCGCGGGCGTGGGCGGCGACGGCTCCTTCGGCAGGCCGAGGATCCGTTCGCCCACGATGTTGCGCTGAATCTGCGAGGTGCCTGCCGCGATGGTGAGCGAGATCCCGCGCAGCCAGTCGTCGACCATCATCTCCGCCGGGAGCTCCCCGAGTCCGTCCAGCCCGTCCACGTTCTGGGCGGCCAGGCCGGCGCGCCCGAGGAGCGTCAGGGAGAACTCGCCCAGTCGCTGCCTCGCCTCGGTGTAGGCCAGCTTGAAGACCGTGCCGCCGATACCGGGTGCACCCGTACGGGCGGCCTGCGAGACATTCCGTTTGGTCAGCGCCCACAGGGCATCCAGCTCGGCCCGCAGGTGCCCGGCCTGCCGGCGTACACCGGGGTCCGACCAGGCGCCGGTGCGCCGGGCCGTCTCCACCGTGGCGGTGAGGAGCTCGAACGCCTCGAGCAGATCGCTGACGAAGGCGGTGCCCCGCTCGAAGCTGAGGGTCACCATGGTGACCCTCCATCCGTCGTTCTCCTCGCCGACGCGGTTGGCCACGGGGATCCGTACCTCGTTGAGGAAGAGCTCGGCGAAGTCGGTGTGGTCGGCGATGGTCCGGAGAGGCCTGATCTCCACACCGGGGGTGTCCATGGGGAGGATGAGCCACGTGATGCCCCGGTGACGGCTGTCGTCACTGCCGGTGCGCACCAGGAGTTCGCACTGGTCCGCCACCTCGGCGTGGGACGTCCAGATCTTCGATCCGGTGACCACGTACTCGTCGCCGTCCCTGACCGCCCTGGTGCGCAGCGAGGCCAGGTCGCTCCCGGCGTCGGGCTCACTGAAGCCCTGGCACCAGACCTCCTCGCCCTTGAGGATGCGGGGGAGGTAGCGCTGGCGCTGTTGCGACGTGCCCTCGGCGATGATCGTCTGGCCGGCGTGGAGGAGTCCGACGAAATTCACGCCGACGTAGGGGGCATGGGCGCGTGCCAGCTCCTCGTGGAAGATGAGCTGCTCCACGGGCGAGGCGCCGCGGCCGCCGCCCTCGACCGGCCAGTCCACCCCGGCATAGCCGGCGTCGAACAAGAGCCGCTGCCAGTGGGTGTCGTAGGCGCGCCGTCCCGGCCCGTCGGTGTGTGCCGGTTTGGGGCCGAGAGCGGGCACCGTCTGGGCCAGCCACGTACGGAGGTCCGTCCGGAAAGCCTCTTCGGGCTCGGAATAGCGCAGATCCATGCTCCCTTTCGTATCGCAAACCGGCGCCTCCGGGCGAGACGGGATTCGAGCGCCCGCCGAAATACGTTTCTGGTGCCATAATCGGGCCGCGTGGTACCGACGTGCTTTGCTCCCGATCTCCTGGACGGACACGTTGCGCTGGTCACCGGAGGGGCGACCGGCATCGGCAAGGAGATATGTCGGGTTCTCGGCGCGCACGGGGCCCAGGTGGCCATGGTGAGCCGCACACGCGAGAACCTCGAGGCCGCCGTGCAGGAACTGGCCGGGGAAGGCATCGATGCGGAGTTCGCCGTGTGCGACGTGCGAGATGCCCAGGCCGTGCGTGCCGCGGTCGATCAGGTCCTCGACCGCCGTCACAGGCTCGACATCGTGGTGAACAATGCCGCCGGCAATTTTCCCGCGCCGATGTCGAAGATATCGCCGAACGGCTTCAAGGCCGTGGTCGATATCGACCTGCTCGGCACCTACAACGTCACCCGGGCCGCATTCGAGGCGCGGTTGGCCGACCATGGAGGTTCCATCGTCAACATCAGCGCGCCCTTTGGACAGATGGGTGTCGTCTACCAGGCGCACGTTGCGGCGGCCAAGGCGGGGGTCGATTCGCTGACCCGAACCTGTGCCGTCGAGTGGGGACCGTACGGCATCCGGGTCAATGCCATTGCTCCCGGATCGATCGGCGGCACCGAGGGACTCCAGCGTTTCTCCGATGTGGTGCGCGGCGGTGACGACGCGCCGACCAACCCGCTCGGCCTCCAGGGGCACGGCTCGGATATCGCGTACCTTGCGCTCTTCCTGTGCAGCCCCGCCGCCCGCTTCATTTCCGGGCAGGTGATCGCGGTCGACGGGGCCGGTACCACCGACCTCCTGCGGCTGCGGGCGGGAAGGATCTGAGCCGGCGTCCGCCGGGGGAGTCGAGGAGCTACGCGCTGCCCCAGGCCTCGAGGAGGTCGTCGGTCGTGGTCAGGGTGGAGATCATGGGGAACGTGTTGGCCAACAGGGCGTCGGCGTAGTCCGCCGGGACGCCGGCCACGGTGTCGCGGGGCACCACGACCCGGTAGCCGAAGTTGACCGCCTCGATGGCCAGACCGAGCACGCCCAGATTGACCGAGACGCCCGTGGCCACGACGGTGCGGACCCCCAGGCTGCGGAGCCAGGGGTCGACGGAGGTCCCGATGAAGGGGGAGACGCCGTGGAAGCGCGTCGAGACCAGGTCCCCGGGCTCGGGGCCGAGTTGGGGCACCAGCTCGGCTTCCGGGCTGCCCGTGAGCATGTGATCGGGATTGCGGAGCACGGACCCGATCAGCGCGCAGTTGACGACGGTCCCGGCCCGGTCGGCCCGGAACTGGGCGAGGCAGTGGATCACCGGCACGTGGAGCAGGCGGGCCGCCTCGAGCACCCGTGCGATGTTGGGTATGACGTGCGGTCCGGTTGGCGGCCTCCGCCAACTCGGGGATGGTGCTGAGGTCGCCGATCACGGCGCGCTGCACCTCCATGGTCAGGACGGCGGTATGGGCGGGCGAGACCAGCTCGCTCAGGTCGACACTCATGCCCTCGGTCTAGTCCACCGGCACGCCGTGGTGCGATCCGGGTCATTGCCCGGAGTGCGTGCACACTGGTACCGTCCGGGCACAGTCCATCTCGGGGGAAGCGACCATGCCTGCAGTTGAAGAGCGTCTCCGCGGTTCAGGGGTACTGGTCACCGGCGGCGGGACCGGTATCGGCAAGGCCTGCGCGGCGCGTCTCGCCGCGGAAGGCGCCGTCGTCATGATCTGCGGGAGGACCGAATCCCGTCTCGAGGCCGTGGTGGCGGACCTGGCCAGCGCCGGTCTCACGGCCAACTACACGGTGGCCGACGTGACCCAGGAGGCGGACGTCGCCCGGGCCATCGAGCGGACAGTGCAGGCGGCGGGCAACCTCAGGGGCGTGGTCGCCAATGCAGGCGGTGGGGGCGCACTCGTCCCGTACCACCTCCAGGACGCCGATGAGTTCATGCGGGTGCTCACCCTCAACGTCTTGGGGACGATGCTGTGCGTGAAACATGCCGTGCCGCATCTGGTCGCGGCCGGCGGAGGATCATTCGTAGGCATGTCGTCGCTGGCGGGAGGGGTCACGCACAGGGTCTTCGGCGCCTACCCGGTGGCCAAGGCGGGAATCGACCACATGATGCGGAACGCGGCGGACGAGTACGGGCCGGCCGGAGTCCGGTTCAACTCGGTCGAGCCCGGTTTCGTCACGACGGAAATCATGGAGGGCATTCCCCGCGACAGCACCGTCTTCGAGAGTTACATCGTCAACACCCCGCTGGGCGGCACCTCGACACCCGAAGAGGTGGCCAGCGTGGTCAGCTTCTTGATCGGTCCGGATTCGGCGCGGGTCACGGGCCAGGTCATCGCCATCGACGGGGGGCAGCACCTCCGCGCCGGTCCCGACTTCCGGCCGTTCACCGGGCTCAGCCCCGATCAGCTCCTGGCCCGGGAAGAGGGCTGAGTCTTCGTCCGCGCCGGCAGAGGGAGTCGCCTGCCCTGATCAGGGCGCGCGGTAGCCGTCGAACACGCCGTGCAAGCCCGTGGGCGTGTGGTCCCCGAAGGCGATCTGTTCGAGGACGCCGATCCCTTCCTCGCCTTCCATGGTGGCCCGGCACAGTGTCTCGACGTGCATGGCCGTGGGGTCCTGGGGATCGAACTCATCGAGTCGGACGGACTCCCCGCCCACGGCCAAGGGACCGTGAACCGACCCGTGACCCCACACCGGATGGCCATAGCCGATGCCCCGCATCCGGAAGGTGAAGAGCGGCTCCAGCTCGATCTTGCTGCTGCCGTTGACCGCTGATCGCATCGTCAGGGCGGCGGAGCGGGCAATCCGCGTCCCGGGCGTCCAGTCGAGCTCGTAGTCCACGCCCTCCAGACGCTCGTAGTCGAGGTCGGGGCCCCACGTCGCCGCGTCCGGATCGAGGACCGGCAGTATCAGGGCCTGCTCCAGCCACCGCTCCCCGTCGGCCCGCTCGAAGAGCGCCAGATGCGTGCAGAACTGGTCGAAATGCAGGGGAGCCCACAGCCAGAACACCTGCGGCGCCGCCTGGGGGAAATTCGTGGGCGCCTGCACGCCGACACCCCTCTGGCCCCACGAGCGATCTCTGATTCCTCGTGCGCCGACGCCCAGGGGAACATCCTGGCCGGCCAGGCTGATCGTCCCCTCCCACGAACCCCACTGGGTGAGCCTGGTGACGTCCATCACCCGTCGCGTGCCCGAGATCATGGTGTTCCGTGGTTCTTCGATGGCGACCGTGCGGGCGTCAAAGACGAGATTCGCCTCGAGTCCCTGGTCGTTCGGAGCGACCGAGAGCCGGATCTGGCGCAGGGGCTGGATCACCTCGACGCGGATGGGTCCGATCTCGGTGGCCCGGTCCAAGGGCATGGTTCCCGAGGCGAAGACCGAGTGTTGCACGCCGTCGACCACCAGGCTGAAGGCGCCGTCGATGATGCCGCGGTTGGGGTAGTGCGCCATGGCTCCCCCGAAGAAGATCTCGCCGTTCCGGGAGAACCCGTTGAAGAAGTAACGGTCGTAGTGGTTCGGGTCGGCGGTCGAGGGATGGGCGACCGGGTCGGCGGTCTGGTGGATCGGAAAGTCGTCATACGGAGTCAGCACGCGTAGAACTGAACCAGACTTGGGGGCCGAAGTCCACTGCCCCGATTCTCCGGCGGGGGGAGGGCGCGACGTTGACAGAAGTGGAAGCGGAATCTAGTCTCGCCGCTCGGATGGTGCGCCGCCAACAGGGCCCGAGGGCGCCCGGCTTCCGGGAGGGGATGGCATGACAGCGACGGACGCTCGACCGATCGATCTGTTGGACCCCTATCTGTACTCCGGAGACCCGTGGCCCGTGTACCGGTGGCTGCGCGATGAGGCCCCGGCGTACCGCGATGTGAACGGAATCGTCGGGGTGTCCCGTCATCGCGATGTGAGCGAGGTCGAGCGCAACACCGAGTTGTACAGCTCGGCGTCCGGGTCGCGCCCCTTCATCCAGATGAGCGAGTCCATGATCAACAAGGACGATCCGTCGCACGCCCAGCAGCGCAAGCTCGTCTCGTCCCGTTTCAGGCTGGCCGCGTTGGCCCGCCACGAGGACCACGTCCGCAAGGTGGTGACCGAGCTCATTGACGCGGTGGCGCCCACCGGGCACGCCGAGGTCGTCGCCGACCTGGCCGCGCCGCTCCCGGCCATCATGATCAGCGATCTCATGGGCTATGACCGTGCCGTCTGGCCCCAGGTCAAGTGGTGGTCCGAGGCCACCATGGCGCAAGCCGGGTACCTGGACAGTGACGAGCGCCGACCGCAGGGCTCCGAGGCGGCGTCGGCGGACTTCGCCACCGAGACCCTGAAGCTGATGGAGGCCCGTCGCGCCGAGCCTCGCGACGACCTGATGTCGGTGTGGGTCCGGGCCAGTCTCGACGGCGAACCCCTCCCGGTCACCGAGATCTTCAACGAAGCGCTGCTGCTCATTGACGGTGGCGCCGAGACCACCAGGTCGACCATCGGTCAGACGGTGGTGGCCCTCTCGAACCATCCCGAGCAACGGGAGCAGATCATCAAAGACCCCGGTATTCTGCGCACGACCGCCGTGGACGAGTTCATCCGGTGGTCCAGCCCGATACTCAACATGCGGCGGACGGTGACGGCGGAGCACGAGCTCCACGGCCAGCGATTGCGGGAAGGCGACGAGGTCCTCTTGATGTACGCAGCCGCCAACCGTGACGAGCGCGCCTTCGATCGCCCGGACGAGTTCGACGTGCTCCGGAACCACAACCATCACGTGGCGTTCGGCTTCGGGCCCCACCGTTGCCTGGGGGCCAACCTGGCCCTGCTCGAGCTCCGGGTGCTGTTCGAAGAGCTGCTGCGTCGCCTGCCGGACTTCCGGTTGGCCCCGGGACACGAGCCGGAGTTCGTCCCGGGCTTCTTCACCCGGACCTACCGCGAGGTCCACATCGAATTCACGCCCGAGTCATGAGGTCCCTGGGCCGCAGGTGGTGACGACGGGGCCCGCAACCGGGCCGTTGGCGGGCGTCCGTGTGGTCGAGCTCGGCGTGTGGGTGGCCGGCCCCGCCGCCGGTGGGATCCTGTCCGACTGGGGCGCGGACGTCGTCAAGATCGAGCCGCCACTCGGCGACCCGGCGCGGTCGTTCCAGCGCATGCTCGGGGGCGACCTCCCGACCAACCCCGTGTTCGAGCTCGACAACCGGTCCAAGCGGAGCATGGTGGTCGACCTCGGTACCGCCGAGGGTCGGGCCCTGGCGCTCGAGCTGATCGACTCGGCGGACGTGTTCCTCACCAACATTCGCGTGTCGGCCCTCCGGCGGGTCGGGCTCGACCCCGAGACCCTCCGGGCGCGCAACCCCCGCCTCGTCTACGCCATCATCACCGGCTACGGGCTCGAGGGTGCCGAGGCCGACCGGCCCGCCTATGACATCGCGGCCTTTTGGGCCCGCTCGGGCGTGGCGGCCTCGCTGACACCACCGGGCGGGCAACTTCCGTTCCAGCGTGGGGGGATGGGCGACCACACGGTCGGCATGACGGCCGCGGCGATGATCAGTGCGGCCCTCTTCGCCCGCGAGCGGACGGGGGAGGGTGACCTGGTGTCGACCTCATTGCTCCGACAGGGTGCCTACACCATCGGCTTCGATGTGAATGTCGCCCTGATGTGGGGACTGCCCATAAGGGTCGGGACCCGGACGACCATGGGCAATGTCGCCATCAACAACTACTCGGCCGGGGACGGGCGGCCCTTCTGGATCGTGGGGCTCGAAGGCCACCGCCACTGGCCCCCGCTGGCTCGGGCCGTCGGGCACCCCGAGTGGCTGGAGGACGAACGGTTCGCCACGCCGGCCGCCCGGGCCCAGAACGCGTCCGAGCTGATCGCACTGCTCGACGAGTCGTTCGCCACCAAGACGCTCGACGAGTGGGCCGTCATCTTCGACGCCGATCCCGACTTCTTCTGGGCTCCCGTCCAGACGGTCGATGAGCTGCTGGGCGACCAGCAGTTCCATGCCGCGGGGGGCCTGGTGGAGGTGCCATCCGAGGATGGCGCCTGGACGATGCTGGCGACACCGGCCGACTTCGACGTCCACCGCAGCGCGCCCCGTTACCGCGCCCCGCTCCTCGGTGAGCACACGCGCGAGCTCCTGGCAGAGCTCGGAAAGTCCGAAGAGGAGATGGCCGCTCTCGCCGCGTGCGGGGCGACGCCGCCGGTGGAAGGCGCCGGCCCGGCGTCCTGACGCCGGGCCGGGTGCCCGGTGTTGACGCAACTAGATCCTCATTCTAGTGTCGGTGGCCGGAGTGGGTATGGTCCAGGAGGTTTCCAATGACAGAGATTGACTTCGCCGCGTTCGATTCGGACAATCACTACTACGAGGCCCCCGATGCCTTCACTCGGCACATCGAGCCGCAGTTCGCCAAGCGCGGCATGCAGTGGGCCGAGATCAACGGGAAGTCGCGGCTGCTGGTGGGTGGCCGGATCAACCGGTTCATCCCCAATCCCACCTGGGACCCCGTGTCCAAGCCGGGTGCGCTCGACGAGTACTTCAGGGGACGCAACCCCAAGGGTGCCGACACGTCCACGCTCTTCGGTGAGCTCGATCGCCTGGCCGACCACCCCGAATACCAGAATCGCGACGCCCGGTTGCGTCTCATGGACACGCAGAAACTCGAGGGGGCGATCTTCCTCCCGACCCTCGGTGTCGGGATGGAGCAGGCCCTGCTCGACGACATTCCCGCCCTTATCGCGGCGTTCCGGGCCTTCAACCGCTGGATGGAGGAGGACTGGGGCTTTGCCTACCAGGAGCGGATCTTCGCCGCCCCCTACGTCACGCTGGTCGATCCGGTCAACGCCGTGTCCGAGCTGGAGTGGGCCCTGGACCACGACGCCCGTTTCCTGGTCATGGTGGGCGGCCCGATTGTGGTCAACGGCGTCGGGATCTCTCCCGCCGACCCCGTGTTCGATCCCTTCTGGTCCCGGGTGAACGAGGCGGGTGTCACCGTCTGTTACCACGGTGGGAACAGCCACTACGCCCGCTATCTGTCGGACTGGGGCGAGAAGGCCGAGACCGAGGCCTTCCGCCAGAACCCTTTCCGGGCCCTCTCATCGGCCAATCCGACGCAGGACACCTTCGCCAACCTCTTGGCCCACGGCCTGTTCGATCGGTTCCCGAATTTGCGCCTCGCCTGCATCGAGACGGGCGCCGAATGGGTGTTCCACCTCTTCGAGAAGTTGAAGAAGTCGTTCGGCCAGTCGCCCCATCTGTACCCCGAAGATCCCCGGGAGACGTTCAAGCGGCACGTATGGGTATCGCCGTACTACGAGGACGAGCTGGGTGCCCTGCGCACCCTGCTGGGGGCCGACCACATCTTGATGGGCTCGGACTATCCACACGCCGAAGGCCTGGCTGATCCGATCAGCTACATCAAGGACCTCAAGAACTTCGACTATCCCGACGCGGACTGTCGGCTCGTCATGCGGGAGAACGGGATCGCCCTTTCGCTGCGCCGCCCGGCGTGAGGCCGTCGCACGCGCCGTACCCGACGAAAGGACCGAGCTGATGGCCATGCCGGCCGGTATCGGGGCCATCGACACCATGATCGGCTTCGCCTCGGGGGACATGAAGGAGACCTACGCCTTCATCACCCGGCAGACGAAGGACCGGCAGTCGAAAGAGGAGTTCGCCTTCCCGGCGGAGTACATGTTCAAGCAGGTGCCCGAGAAGGACATCGACACCGACGACCCCATCTCCTACACGCTCAACGAAATGGACCGATGGGGCGTCGAACGCGGCCTGGTCGGCGTCGGCGGCGAGGATGGGCTCGGGGACCTGGCCGTCAAACGCCATCCCGACCGGTTCATTCCTTCGGCCGGCTGTGACCCCAATGCGGGTATGGACGGTATCCGCAAGCTGACCAGGCTCTACGAGACCCACGGCATCCGGGCCGTGAGCGCCTTCCCGGCGGGGACGTTCCCGCAGGTGGCCATCAACGACAAGAAGATGTACCCGATCTACGCCAAATGCGTGGAGTTGGGGATACCGATCTTCTGCACGGCCGGAGTGCCGGGACCACGACTGAAGTTCGCGGTCCAACACGTCGAGCTGATCGACGAGGTGATGTACGACTTCCCCGAACTTGTCTTCGTCACCCGACACGGCTGTGAGCCCTGGGCGGACCTGGCGGTCAAGTTGATGCTGAAGTGGCCCGGGTTGCACTTCTCCACCAGCGCGTTCGCCCCCCGGTACTACCCGAAGGCGGTCATCGATTTCGCCAATACGCGCGGTGCGGACAAGTTCATCTACGCCGGCTACTTCCCCATGGGATTGTCGCTCGAGCGGATCATGACCGAAATGGTGGACCTTCCCCTACGCGACGAGGTATGGCCCAAGTTCTTGAGGGGCAACGCCCTGCGGGTGCTGGGCTTGGACAAGTAGCGGGCCTCATTTGATGGAGTGCAGTCACCGATGACGTTGGCCTGGCCCGATGCCGGCCTTCCCGAGGACGTCCGGCGTTCCCTCGTTGGTCCCGGGGGCCCCTTCGAACTGGTCGAAGAGGAGGTGCTGGGCACGGTGATGGAGGTGTTCGCCCACCGTCCCCGCACCATCGTCGAGATCTTCCGCGGCGGGGTGGAGCGCTTCGGCGATCGCCCGTACACGGTGTTTCCCGAGCGCGAGTTCAGCTTCGAGTCCATCATCGACCCCGTGGCGGCGGTGGCCCGGGGCCTCCAGGACAAGTACGGGATCGAGAAGGGTGACCGGGTCGGCATCTGCGCCGCCAACTGCGTCGAATGGGTGCTGACGTTCTGGGCGGTCACCGCGCTGGGCGGAGTGACCGTGGCCCTCAACGGCTGGTGGACCGGTCCCGAGATCGCCTACGCGCTCGAGTTGACGGAGCCCAGGGTGCTCCTCGGGGACCGCCGGCGCCTGAGCCGGCTGGAGGGGATCGACGTAGGGAGCCTTCCCTGCGTCGTCTTCGAGGATGAGTTCGAGGGGATCGAATCGTCCGGCGCCGGGGCGGCGCTGCCCGAGGTCGACATCGATGAGGACGATCCCTTTCTGATCCTCTTCACCAGCGGGACGACCGGTCGCCCCAAGGGGGCCATGATCTCGCACCGGAGCAACATCCACTTCGGGCTGGCCACTTACCTGCGCGGCGCCGAGAACATGGCCCGGGTGGCTGCGGCGGGAGAGTCGGTTCCCGCCCCCGTTCCCCCCTGCTCCATATCCGCCAGCCCGATGTTCCACGTGGCCGGGCTCAACTGCTCCTTGGTGCTGGCCCCGTTGAGTGGGCAGACCATCGTCTACCCTCCGCCCGGCAAGTGGCAGGAGGCCGTCCAGCTCGCGCTGACAGAGAAGTACCGGGGCACCGTATGGTCGCTCGTCCCGACGCAGCTGTGGCGCCTGCTCGAATGGCCCACGTTGAAGGACTACGACCTCACCTCGCTGCGGACCGTCGGCGGCGGCAGCGCCGTCTGGCCGCCGGAGCTCCTGCGCAAGCTCGAGGAGACACTGCCCTGGGTCCGGCCGGGCCTCGGCCTCGGCTACGGCATGACCGAGACCAACGGGTTGGGGACGTCGTTGAGCCGGGGCGACACCTACACCCGACCCGACTCCATCGGCCAGGCGGCGCCCACGGTGCAGGTCGAGATACGCGACCCCGTGACCCATGAGGTGCTTCGGCACGGCGAGGTGGGGGAGATCGCCCTGCGCACCGCGGCCACGTTCCTCGGCTACTGGCGCAACCCCGAGGCGACGGCCAAGGCCCTCGATGCCGACCGCTGGTACCACACGGGCGACTTCGGCCATGTCCGCGATGGCTTCGTCTACCTGGAGGGGCGCCGACAGGACCTCATCATCCGGGGCGGAGAGAACATCTACCCGATCGAGATCGAGAATCGCCTCATCGAGCATCCAGGCCTCTTCGAGGTGGCGGTGGTGGGCGTCCCCCACCCCGCGCTGGGCCAGGAGGTCAAGGCATACGTGGTCGAGAAGGTCCCCGGGTCGCTCAGCGAAGCCGACGTCGAGGAGTGGTGCGCCGTGACGTTGGCGCGGTTCAAGGTGCCCACCCATGTCGAGTTCGTGGCCGAGCTGCCCCACAACGCGACGGGCAAGGTTCTCAAGCACCTTCTCGGCTCCACCCAGGCCCCGAGCGATTTCGTACAGGAGTGAGCCAGCATGGACTTCGATGAAAGTGCCGAAGAAGCGGCGTTCCGGGCCGAGGCCCATGCGTGGCTCAGTGCGCACGCCGCGCTGAAGGATCCGCACACGAGCAAGCCGATGTCGATGGGGGAGGCCGACCCCGAGGCCGAGCGCGAACACGTCCGCCAGTCCAAGGCCTGGCAACGCACCCTCTTCGACGGGGGCTGGGCCGGCATCACCTGGCCCAAGGAGTACGGAGGGCGGGGCGCCACGCCCATGGAGGCCATCATCTTCGGCCAGGAGCAGGCCCGCTTCGACGTGCCCACCAGTGTCTTCGCCCAGGGCATCGGCATGGCCGGCCCGACCATCATGGCCCACGGGACCGACGCCCAAAAGGAGCGCTTTCTGGAGACGATGCTGCGGGGCGATGAGGTCTGGTGCCAGCTCTTCAGCGAGCCCGGGGCCGGATCCGATCTAGCCTCGCTGGCCACCAGCGCGGTGCGCGACGGCGACGAGTTCGTCGTCAACGGGCAGAAGGTGTGGACCTCCTCCGCCCAGTTCAGCGACTGGGGCATCCTCTTGGCCCGCACCGATGTCGACGTGCCCAAACACCGGGGCATCACCTACTTCTTGGTGGACATGACCACACCGGGCATTGATGTGCGCCCGTTACGGCAGGCGACCGGGGCGTCCCACTTCAACGAGGTCTTCCTCACCGACGTGCGCATTCCGGCCGACAATGTGGTGGGACCGGTCAACGGGGGGTGGGGCGTCACCATGACCACCCTGACCAACGAGCGGACCCTCATCGGCTCCGGCGTCGGGGTGGGCGATGCCTTCGGTGACATCGTGCGCCTGGCGCGCCAGTACGGCCGCAGCGATGACCCGCTCACCCGCCAGGATCTGGCGGCCACCTACATCCGCCTGCAGCTGCTCAAGTACCTGGGGTGGCGCATACAGACCGCCATTTCCCGCAATCAACAGCCGGGGCCCGAGAGCTCGGTCCTCAAGCTGGGGCTGTCCCACCATCTCAGCCTCACCGGAGACCTCGTCATGGAGCTGCAGGGTCCGCGGGCCACGCTCTTGGACTATGCCGACGCCGACAGCGGGCCGTGGGGCCTGCAGTTCCTGTCGCAGTGGGCGTCCAAGCTGGGCGGGGGGACAGAGCAGATCCAGCGCAACATCATTGCCGAGCGCGTGCTCGGGATGCCCCGCGACACTCCGGTGGACAAGGACATCCCCTTCCGCCAATCCGCCTCGGCCCGCATCACGAGGTAGCTCGCTCTGAAGAGGTCTACGTAGAGAGGAGGTCCGTCTCATGCCGCACGGCACCGCACCACCGCCTTCCCCCGAGTCGCTGACGGCTTCCCAGTTCGCCCGCCGGGAGAGGATCGTCAAGGTCGCACTGAACCTCTTGGTGAACGGGGACTACGAGAAGATCCAGATGAAAGATGTGGCCGAGGCCTCCGATGTCGCCCTGGGGACGGTCTACCGCTACTTCACCTCCAAGGAGCACCTCTTCGCCGCCGTGCAGCTCGAGTGGGTGAAGAGCCTGCACCGCCAGATTCTGAGGCGGCCCCCGTCCGGGCACAGCAATCTGGAGCGGCTCTCCCAGGTCCTGCACAAGTCCGTGCGCGCCTTTCAGATCCAGCCCCAGTTCTACCGGGTCCTGCTGGTGCTCGAGGTGGCGAAGGACCCTTTCGCCAAGGAGCTCTTCGAAGTCATGTCGCGCGAGACCGAGGCGACGTACCGCGAGTCGCTCTCCGGTGTGGACGCGCAGACCGCCTCGGACCTGCTCGGGGTCGTCCTGGCGGTGCTGGGCGCCGAGCTGCGCGCCTGGGTGCTCGGGCGCAAATCCATCGACGAGGTCAAGCAGAACCTCGATGCGGCGCTCTCGCTCCTGCTCACGTACCGTGACCCGACGAGTGTGGATGCCGCAGGAGCGGCGCGGTTGGCCACCTGACCACCTCGGCCCGGGGCCTCAGGCCGCTCAGGCCGGGCGTGCCGCCAGCCCGAGGATCTCGGCTGCCTGATCCGGGGTGGCCACCGGCCGTCCGGCCTCGGCGCACAACGCGACGGCCTCGGCCACCAGCTCGGCGTTGGTGGGGGTCCGGGGACCACCGAAGAACTCGAGCCCCAGATGGAGGTGCCCGCCCGCGTCGAGTGCGGCCCGGGCGACCTCGCTGGCGATGACGTCCCCGCCGACGACCGACACCGCCCACGGCAGGTCGCTGCCGTCGAGGAGCTCGAGGTAGGCGGCCAGGGCGGTGACCGTGGGCGGGAGACCGAACGGCGCACCCATCAAGCCGCGTTCGGAGGAGAAGTACAGCTTGACCATGGTGCCCCGGGGCAGGCGCCCGGATCGCCACCAGGCCAGGGTCGTGCGGAGGAACCCGGGCTCGTAGATGGCCAGGCTAGGACCGAGCGCATGCGCACGGCAGATATCGAAGGCGTGCCCGATGACGTCGTAGGAGTTGGCGTACACGATTCCGCCGGCCGGCACACCGTCGCCATCGACGCCGCCGAGGTTGACCGAGCCCGGATCGACGATCCCGATGCGGAGCATCCCGCTCTCCGCCAGCCGGCCGAGGTGCTCGTAGCTGATGGCGGTGCCGTAACGGACCGTGGGGTACACCAGTGCATCCGGTCGCGCCGCCAGAATCGGGCGCCACCCCTCCAGATAGCGCGCCACGGTCTCGTCCTCGGACGCGCCCACCAGGTCGATGTGGTTGTGGATGACCGCGGCGCCGGCCGCGAAGCACGCCAGCGCGTCGGTCGCGATCTCGCCGGGTTCCTTGGGAACGTGAGGGTTGGTGTCCTTGGACGTCTGACCGTTGATGGCTGCTTCGATGATGACCGGGTGAGAGGACACCTCAGGAACATACCCGACGGCGTCGTCGGCGGCCGGCTCGTCTCAACTCCGGTCCACCAGGGAGTTTCCCGCTCCTCTGGGGCCGATCGCCGCCACCCGTACGACGCCCTCGCGTGAGGCCGCGCCCGCGGGCCCCCGGTTCGACGTGGCGCATCACGCCCACGTAGAATCTAGAATAAGGTTCTAGAGAGTTCTGTTGAGTTACCGTGAAATGAGGGCAGGAATGGAAACGGGCAACGCCACCATCGATCGGGCCAAGGGCCACTACACGATCGTCACCGCAGACAGCCACGCCGGGGGTAGCCATGCTGCCTACCGGGAGTACCTCGATCCCAAGTATCTCGAGGATTTCGACGCCTGGCGGGCCAAGTACAAGAACCCCTTCAAGGACCTCGGCGACACCCGGCGCTTCCGCAACTGGGACAACGAGATGCGCAACGGCCAGGAGGAAGCGGATGGCGTCGTCGGCGAGGTCATCTTCCCGAACACGGTGCCGCCGTTCTTCCCCGGGTTCGTGCTCTTCGCCCCTCCTCCGAAGGCCGAGGACTACGAGCACCGGCACGCCGGCATCCAGGCCCACAACCGTTGGCTGGTGGACTTCTGCAACGAGTTCCCCGAGCGTCGGGCCGGCATCGGTCAGATCTTCCTCAACGACATCGATGATGCGATTGAGGACGTCAAATGGATAAAGGACCACGGCCTGCGCGGCGGCGTCCTCATTCCCAACGTGCCGCCCGACGTCAAATGGGTCAAGCCGCTCTACGACCCGGCCTACGACCGGCTGTGGCAGGTGATCTCGGATCTCGACATGCCCATCAACGTGCACGGGGGCACCGGCGCGCCCGACTACGGCAACTACCCGTTCTCCATGCTCTTCTACATCAACGAGGTGGGCTGGTACTCCCAGCGTCCCTTGGTGCACTTCGTCCTCGGAGGAGTGTTCGAGCGCTTCCCCCAACTCAAATTCGTCATGACCGAGACGGGTTGCGCGTGGGTCCCCGGGTTGCTGGCGCAACTCGACGCCACCATCGACCAGATCAGGAAGACCGGTCAGACGGGCGAGATCCGCTACGGGGACAGCGACAAACTCAACCACCTGGCCAGCGAGTACTTCGCCCAGAACGTCTGGATGGGCGTGAGCATGCCGCGCCCCGCCGACGTGGCGGCGCGGGAGAAGATCGGCATCGACCGCTTCATGTGGGGCAGCGACTACCCGCACGACGAGGGAACGCACCCGTTCACCCGCGAGCACCTGCGCCAGGTCATGCCGGGCATGGACCCCGGCGAGATGCAGAAGATCCTGGCGGAGAACTGCGCCAAGCTCTACGACTTCGACCTGCCCAAGCTGGCGCCGCTCGCAGCCGAGTTCGGCCCGACCGTCGAGGAGTTGTCCGTCCCGCTGGACAAACTGCCCGACAACCCGAACGAAGCGCTGCTGCGCTCCGCCGGCAAAGCGTTCTGAAGGCGGAGGCCATGCCGATACCTGAAGGGCTGGGAGCGATCGACCTGATGATCAGCTTCCCGAGCGCCGACGCCCGCGGCCACTACGACAATCTGCGGGCCCTGGCCAAGGACGCCGAGAGCAAGGAGATGGAGTTTCCGGCCGAGTACATGTTCAAACAGGTGCCCAACTACCTTCCCGAGGGGGCCGACCCGATCGAGATCACCCTGCAGGAGATGGACTTCTGCGGTGTTGCCGCGGGGCTCATCGGCAATCCCTACGCCGAAGTGGGCCAGCGGGCGCTGAAGGAGCACCCCGACCGGTTCTTCGCCGGGATCGAGATCGATCCCAACGACATCACGGGCGCCGTCCGCAAGATCCGCAAGGCCAAGGACGACGCCGACATCAAGGCCGTGACGACCTTCCCGGCCGGGTGCACCCCGCAGGTGCCGGTGAGCGACCGGCGCTACTACCCGATCTACCAGACCTGCATCGATCTGGACATCCCGATCATCTCCAACGCCGGCATCCCCGGTCCACGGGTGCCGGCCGCCTGCCAGGACGTCATGCACTTCGACGAGGTCTGTTACGACTTCCCCGAACTTCGCATCATCATGCGCCACGGGGCCGAGCCCTGGGAAGCGCTGGCGGTGAAGCTGATGCTGAAGTGGCCGGGGCTGTACTACATGCCGAGCGCATTCGCGCCGAAGTACTACCCCAAAGCCATCATCGACTACGCCAACTCCAGAGGCAGCGACAAGGTCATGTACGCCGGGTACTACCCCATGGGGCTGAGTCTGCGCCGTATCTTCGAGGAGATGCCCGGGGTCGGCCTCAAGGACCAGGTATGGCCGAAGTTCCTGCGGAACAACGCCATCGAGGTCCTCAAGCTCGACCTGCCGAAGTTCGCCCCGGCGGCCTGAGTCATCGGCACCATGCTCATCGACCTGAAGGACCGCACTGCGCTGGTCACCGGCGCCGGCCGCAGCGTGGGACGCGGCATCGCCGAGGTGCTGGCGTCAGCCGGCGCCTTCGTCTACGTCAACGACCTGCATGCCGAGCGGGCGGAGGAGGTCGTGGCAGCGATCGAGTCGAAGGGAGGCTCGGCCCGGGCCCTGGCCTTCGACGTGACCGACTCGGGCGCCGTGGCGCGTGGCTTCGCCGCGGTCGAGTCCGATGACAGCTCCATCGAGATCCTGGTGAACAACGCGGGGATCGCCGAGGGCACCCGGCCGGTCCTCTTCAGCGAATCGGGACCGGACGACTGGCAGCCCACCGTCGACCTGAACCTCTACGGATCGATGAACCTGATACGCAACTGCCTGCCGGCCATGATCGAGCACCGGTTCGGCCGGATCATCCAGATCTCGTCCGGTGCCGGCACCACCGGACTCTCTATCGGGGTGAGTGCCTATGGAGCGGCCAAGGCCGCTGCTGAATCGCTGATACGGCACGTGGCGGTGGAGAACGGCAAGCACGGGATCACAGCCAACGCACTGGCGCTCGGGCTGATGGCGAACGTGGGCGGTACCGTGAACGAGGGCGTCCTGCGACTGCTCAAAGGAGTCCCGGTGGGGCGGCTGGGCGAACCCGAAGAGGTCGGGCTGGCCGCGGCCTGGTTGGCGTCGGATGGCGGAGGATTCGTCACGGGCCAGGTCATCCATCTGAACGGCGGTTCCACCTTCGGACGGTAGCGCCCGTAGGGCCGGACCTACGATCGTCGGCATGGAGCACGGACCGCTGCGGGCGACCTACGACGGCGGGATCGTGCACGTCGTGATCGATCACCCGCCCACCAACCTGCTGGACGGTCCCCTCCTCGAGGGTCTGCGCAGTGTGCTCGATCACCTCGAAGGGGACTCCTCGGTCCGGGTCGTGGTCTTCCGGAGCGCCGACCCGGATTTCTTCGTGATGCACGGGGACGTCGAGCTCCTGGCCGGCCTACGCCCGGCCCACGTACCCGTGGTGGTCGCGAACGCCGCCGCCGCCACGTTGCAACGGCTCACCGAGGCGCCCTTCGTCAGCATCGGTTTGCTGGACGGGGCCGCCCGCGGGGGCGGATGCGAATTGCTCTGCGCCCTGGATATGCGGTTCGGTACCGACCGGGCCGTCGTAGGGCAACCCGAGGTGGCGATGGGCATCCTGCCGGGCGCCGGTGGCACCGCCCGCTGGCCCCGACTGGTCGGCCGGTCCCGCGCTCTGGACATCCTTCTTTCGGGGCGCGATGTCGGGGCCGCCGAGCTGCTGGCGCTGGGTTGGCTGCACGCCGTCGGCCCGCTGGAGCGCATGGAGGAGGAGCTCACGGCGCTGGCCGGCCGCATCGCCCGCATGCCCGCGCCGTCGGTGGCCGCCGTCAAGCGCGTCCTCAACGCCTCGCTGGCCGGCCTCGACGCCGTGTTGGTGACCGAGACCGACGAACTGGGCCGCCTGCTGGCGTCGGGCGGGCACCAGGCGCCCATGCGCCGGTTCCTCGAGGCGGGGGGCCAGACGCGTGAAGGCGAGACGACGGGCATGGCCGCCACGTTCGAGGCCATGCTCGAGCGCCCTGAGGATGCGTGAGGCTGACGTAGGATCTCGGGGAGGGGGGCCGCACGGTGGTCGGATCGTGGCTCTCTCCCAACGCCGCGCCGGGGACTGTTCTCTCCTGGCTTCAGAACGGAGATGAAGGAATGACGATGCCAGCGCAGCTCTCGACAGGACTGCGGACGTTCGCGGCCGAAGATCCCGGAGACTGGTCGTCCCTGGTCGAGTTCGCCCGGGCCGCCGACGAAGCCGGCGTCGATCGACTGGTGCTCTCGGACCACGTCGTGTTCGGGGAGAACCTCGACGCCTACGGCGACCCGGCCAACGGCGGCTCGCGGGGTGGCAAGCAGCCGACCGGTCCCGACGGGGCCTGGCTCGACCCGATCACCACCATCGCCCACTTGACCGCGGTGACCACCCGGGTCCGCTTCGCCACCAACATTCTGATCGCCGCGCTGCGGCGTCCGGTCGTCCTGGCCAAGATGGCCGCCACCATTGACGTGCTGTCCAAGGGGCGCATCGACCTCGGCGTCGGCGTCGGGTGGCAACGCGAGGAGTACGAGGCGGCGGGCCTCTCGTTCGAGGGCCGGGGCCGCCTCCTCAACCACACCATCGAGGTCTGCCAGACCCTCTGGCGGAACGAGACGGCCAACTACGAGACCGACGAGCTCTCGTTCTCCCACATCCATCAGATGCCCAAGCCGACCCAACCGGGCGGGGTGCCGATCTGGGTCAGCGGCACGGTGAACGGACGCTCCATGGACCGGCTTGGCTCGGTACGGTTCCGGCTGGATTCCGTGGGGAGACGACGCGGCGGACGTCGCGGGCGGGATCGCCCGCATGCGGGCGGCCGTGGCGGATCGGGATCGGGACCCGGGCGACATCGGCGTGGTGGGGACGCTGGTGCCGGTCCGCGACGGCGACAAGAACGTCGACCTGGCCCAGACGATGGCATCGGTTCCCGCGTTCCGCCAGGCGGGAGTCACCGACTTCCGCATCAATCTCGCAGTGCCGAGCGGTCAGGGCGCCCTCACCGACTACCTGGGAGAGGTCGTCGCCGCTTTCCGGTCCGCCAGCGCCTGAGCCTCGGGGAAGGCCGACGTTCCCGGGCCGGTGCCTGGGTAGATTGAGCGCGGTCCGCACGCAACGGAGGAGGAGTCATGGCAGTCATCGAATCGGCATGGGAGAGCCATCCCGGGTATCGCATCGATCTCGTGCCCTACCCCGGCGTGGCGCGGGCCTGGCACGGCGACCTTCTCCTGGCCGAGAGCACGGCGGCTCTGAGGGTGATCGAGACCGACCACGTCGAACGGCTGTACTTCCCCGAGAGCGATGTGCGGTTGGACCTGTTCGCCGAGAACGAACACCACACGATCTGCCCGTTCAAGGGTGAGGCCGACTATTGGACCCTGACCGCGGCCGACCCCGTGGTCGAGGACGTGTTCTGGACGTACCGTGACCTGTTCGACGAGGTGGCGGGACTGAAGGGCTATCTCGGGGTGTACCACGAGAAGGTCCGGGTCGAGCTCGAGACACGCTGGCCGGACGACGCCCGTGCCGTGCGCACCAACCCCTTTCCCGTCTGGGGTGACCAGGCCGATCTGCTCAGGCTGATCGATGCCCAGGAGAGCGGGCCGAACCGGTTTGTCGCCCCGGGGTATCACGAGCGCTCGCGCAATGTCGTCGAGGGCGGTCAGCTCCTGGCCCAGTCCATCGTGGCGGCCTCGAAGGCGCTGCCGGGCCAGCGTGTGACCTCGGCCTTCATCACCTTCCCGAAGGCGGCGTCGTTCGACGATCCCATCGATCTCGTGGTGGAACCGCTACGGCAGGGACGCACGTTCTCGAGCGTGGCCGTCCGGGCCGAGCAGAACGGCGCGCTCGTCAGTCCCAGCCTGTTCCTGATGGACTCCGGCGCACCTGACACCATCCGCGACGCCGCACCCATGCCGGACGTGCCGGGGCCCTATGACTCGGAGCCCTACGACATGTGGGTCACCGGCCGGGATCTGCGCATCGTCGACGGCGCCTACTCGCCCGACCCCGACCGTGTCGGCCCCCCGGTGATCTACGCCTGGATGCGCTTCCGGGACAACCCCGAGGAGCCGTACCTGCGCGCCGCGCTGGTGGCCCAGGCCACGACGCACTGGACCATCGGGGCGGCCATGCGTCCGCACAAAGGCTTCGGGGAGGCGGACGCCCACGTCACCTTGTCGACGGGCATCATGTCGGTCAGCATCGCCTTCCACGACGACGCGCCACTCGACCAGTGGTTCCTCTACGACAATCCGGCCATCTGGTCGGGGAGGGGACTGGCACAGGGTGACGGGAAGATCTTCACCCAGAGTGGCACGCTTCTCGCCTCCTATTCGGTGCAGGCGATGATCCGCAGTTTCGTCAAGCCGCCCGAAGCCATGGGGATGGACTCGACCAACGCGATGTGAGATCCATTGGGGGTCGGACGTGGATCGATTGACGGGCAAGGTGGCGGTCGTCGTGGGTGGCGCGAACGGCATCGGGGCGGCCAGCTCCCGACGCCTGGCCGCCGAGGGCGCGCGCGTCGTGGTGGCGGACATCGACATCGCCGCCGCCGTACGGGTGGCCGAGTCCATCAGTTCCGGCGGCGCCTCCGCTCACCCGATGGCGTGCGATATCGCCCAGGAAACGTCGGTCGGAGAGCTCTTCGAGGAGGTCTCCCGGGCCTTCGGGGGCGTGGATCTTCTCCACAACGTGGCGGCCGACCTGTCACCGGAGACGATCGGTCGCGACACGGACCTTCTCGAGGTCGACCTCGCGGTGTGGGATCGCACCCTGCAGGTCGACCTGCGGGGGTATGTCCTCACCATGCGCGCCGCCATCCCGATGATGCTGGCGCGGGGCGGCGGGGCGATCGTCAATACCAGCTCGGCTGCGGCGTTCGCGGGCGAACCGGTCCGCCCGGCCTACGGGGCGGCGAAGGCGGGGATCAATGCGGTCAGCCGCCACGTGGCCAATCGATGGGGGCGGGAGGGGATCCGGTGCAACGTGGTGGCTCCGGGCCTCGTCCTCACCGAGACGTCGACCAGGGCCGTGCACGACGTCCTGGCCAAACGGCGGGCGCGGAACCCGTCGGGCCGCCTCGGCACGCCCGACGACATCGCAGCCTCGGTGGCCTACCTGCTGTCGTCCGACGCCGACTTCATCAACGGACAGGTGATCTCTGTCGACGGGGGCATCACCATGCGGTGAACGCCGGGTTCGCTCAGGAGTTCCCGAGGCGGGCCACAATGGCCTCGAGCGGCTCCTCGGAGTTCACCCAGGTGGTCTGCTCGTCACGATCCTCAATGCGCCAACCCTCCGCGGTCCGCACGAACTTGTCGACGTAGAAGCCCCCGACGAAGAGCATGGTGGCCGCACCGGCCGCATCGGTCAGGGTGTTGGGGTTGAAGAAATAGGTGCGTCCGGTGCCGTGATCGCCATCGAGCTCAATCTGGCGGTTGCCGAGCAGGTGTTGCGAGGCGCTGAACGCGCTGAGCGCTTTCTCCAGCCAGACCCTGATCTCGGGGTAGTGCCCCTTGATCCCCTGGCTGGAGGTGTAGTCGATGGTGGCGTCCGGCGTGAAGACGGTGGCCAGCAGGTCCCACTGCCGCGTGTCGAGCGCGACGGTGTAGCGCGTCAGGAGATCGTCGATCTCCAGCCGGTCGATCAGCAGCTGCACCTGCTGGTTCGTGTCTGCCATGGCTATGCCTCCTTGTGTGTGTTCACTGCACCGTCTTCATTGACTTCCTTCATTGACTTCTGCCGTCCGGGTGGGGAGTGCCAGGATGAGCTCTGCGTCGGCCCGCGTGGGGGGATCACCGAGAGGTCGACGTTTTTCGCCGCCGCGAGATCCTGGGCCGCCTGGAGGTCTTTGTGGAGGAGGCCCACAGTGGCGGTCATGAGCTGCAGCCGAGCCGCGTCGAAGCCGGGATCCGCCGGGTCCATCGGCGCCATGGTGCCCCGGCGCAGGAGGAAGGTCATCCCTGAAGTCCGAAAGCTGGTATCGATCACGTCCGCCAGCATGGCAAGATCGACGCCGCTGCGCTCGGCCAACACCCCGGCTTGGTAGACGACGTGCCAGATGCCGTAGGTGATGAGGTTGCGGACGAGTTTGGTGCTCATGCCGGCACCGAGCGGGCCCATGTGGAACACCCCGGACGAAAAGTCGTCGAGGACCGGCCGGATGCGCCGTACGGCGGCCTCGTCGCCGCCGACCATGGACACCACGCCACTGGTGGCCGCAACATCGCCACCCGTGACCCCGCAATCGAGCAGGGTGACACCCGAACGGAGAGCCTCCTCTGCCATGTCCAGGAGAGCCGGCACGCCGATGGTGCTCAGGACGACGATGGAGAGGCTCGGCCGGGCCGACTCCATCAGGCCGCCGGGTCCCCAGAGCACATCTCGCACCTGCGCCTCGTCGACGACCACGATGAGCACGACGTCACAGGCCGCCGACACCTCGCTCGGGAGGGCGGCGACGATGGTGCCGGCGGGAAGGTCGTCGGTTGCTTCCTTCCGCACGTCGTAGACAGCGAGGGGACGACCGGCCCGGATCAGGCAGGTGGCGACCGCCCGCCCCATGGCTCCCAGGCCCACCACGCCGACCCGAGACGGGTCGTTCGTCGCGGACCCTGGCGCCTCCCGCGTCCCGCCGGTTGCCATGACCTCATCCCCCCTGCGTGCTCTCTGGCGTCGGGCACACCGGCGCAAGCTGCAGCGTAGTCATTCCTCCCGGCGGCCTCCTCCTCAAAGAGTTCACCCGGCGGTCGAATCGCAGATACGTTTCATCGCGGCGGCGGTGGCCGCGACCGACACCAGACGTGAGTGCCGCGGGCGAGCGGCAAAGGAGACCGACATGGCAATCGACGCCATAGAGCCCTTCCCGGGACAGGAGCTCACCGATGTCATGCGCGCCGCGGTTGCGGTGGAGGAGCGCTTCGTGCCGGGACCTCCCGACTCGCCCGACGTCCGCGTGTTGCTGTACCGCCCGAAGGGCGTGGACTCCACGCTTCCGTTGATCGTCAGCCTTCACGGCGGGGGATTCGGCCTGCGGCCCGACATGTTCCCGGCGAACGATGCCCGGCTGGCCATGCTCGGCGCACTCGTGGTGGCAGTTGACTACCGGATCATCCCGGAGCACCCGTTCCCTGAGGGCGTCGAGGACTGTTTCGCCTGTTTGTGCTGGGCCGTCGACAACCTGGACATCGATCACTCTCGCGTCGTCGTCACCGGCGTGAGCGCCGGTGGCGCGTTGACGGCGGCGGTGACGCTGATGGCCCGAGACCGCGGTGGACCGCGTATCTGTTTTCAGGGTCTCGTCATCCCGGTTATCGACGACAGGTGTGAGACCCCTTCGATGCAGCAGTACGTCGAGGCGCCACTCTTCGGGTCCCGTGCGGCCCGCTCCATGTGGGACGCCTATCTCGCTGGGGCGGATCGGGCCACCACATCCCCCTACGCCGCCCCGGGTCGCGCCGAGGATCTCGCCGATCTCCCGGCCGCCTTCATCCAGGTGGGCGAGTCTCGACCCGCTCCGCGACGAGGGCATCGGCTACGGCCTCCGTCTCCTGGCCTCTGGGGTCCCCGTCGAGCTGTACTGTGCCCCGAAGCAGCACCACGGGGTGAGTGAGGACGACCGGACGGCGAAGCAGGCCGCGGCCCTGTACCTCGCTGCGGTGGCCGCAGCTATCTCGTAGCCCCGTCACCCACCGGCCGTCGTCGGCCGGGTCGAGTCCCGGATCCGGTCAGGGCCCGCCGGCCGCCGCCTGCCGGAAGCGGGTGGTGCGGTGGACCGGATCGGTGTCGACCTTGGGGATGACGTGCTCGCCGAGGAGGCGAATGGTCTCGAAGATCGTGTCGTCCGGGGCGCCCGGGTGCATGGCGAAGACGAGCTGGTCGGCTCCGGCGCTCTCCCACATGCGAATCTGGCGCAACGCCTCGTCCGGGTCGCCGCAGATGACCGAGCCGACGCTCGACATGCTCTGCATGGTTTCGGGGGAGAAGTCCGGGATCAGCTCGGGCCACGTGGGGACGCCCTCGGGGTGGGGGAAGGTGTCGTGGTACCGGAACGACTGGCTCTGCACCTCGTTCATCTTGGCCGCCGCGGCGCCGGCGAACGCCTGGGCCGAATCCTCATGGACGAAGGCCTTGGTGGTCACCATCACGTTGTCGTTGACGAAGGCGCCGATGGGCTCGGCGTTGACGATGGCCTTCTTGTAGTTGGCGAGCACCGGCTCGAGCTCGGGGACGGAGCCCACCGAGAAGCCGAGCACCCCGAGTCCTTTGCGGGCGGCCATCTCGTAGCTCGAGGTGTTGCCGGCGGCGTACCACATGGCCGGGTGACCGGGTCCCCAGGGCTTGGGGAGGATTTTGCGGGGCGGGAGCGACCAGTACTTGCCCTGGTACCCCTCGTACTCGTCCTGGAGCCACATTTTGGGGAACTCGGCGATGACGTCCTCCCAGATCTCCCGCGTGTGGCTGAGGTCATCCATCCCGGGGAGGAAGCCCAGGATCTCGTGGCTCCCCGCGCCGCGCCCGGTACCGAACTCGAAGCGGTTGCCGGAGAGGTGGTCGAGCATGGCCACCCGTTCGGCCACCTTGGCCGGGTGGTTGACCTGGGGCAACGGGTTGAAGATGCCCGAACCGATGTGGGCCCGCTCGGTGGCGTGGGCCAGATAGCCGAGGACGACGTCACTGGCCGAGAGGTGGGAGTACTCGTCGAGGAAGTGGTGCTCGCTGGCCCAGATGTACTTGATCCCGGCCTTGTCGGCGGCCACGGCGATCTCGAGCTCCCGCATGAGCACCCAATGCTCGGCGTCGGGGGTCGAGCTGCGCCGGGACTGCGGCAGGTACCCCTGAATGAAGATTCCGAGCTCCATGGCAGCCCACCCCCAAATCCGCCCCCCGGCCGCACGAGCCGGTGGGTTGAGTTTCACCTATGCGACACCTGTTGGATATCTGCACCGAAGCTTGGCACACGGATGGCCCGTGTCAAGTCCCTCCGATCGGCGCCACACCCCTATGCTCGGCGCCAATGGCCCGTTCCACCCCGGCTGTCCGTTATGCGGCAGAGATGTTGGAGTTCCTGGCGGACGACCCGCGGTCCGAGTACACGCTCTCGGAAATCGCCAGGGCGATCGGCCACAACAAGGCGAGCTGCTCGGGGATCCTGCACACCATGGAGCAGTCGGGGCTCGTCTCCCGGCACCCCCTTCGGAAGCGGTACTCGGTCGGTCCGGCTCTCATCCGGCTGGGAGCGGCGGCCAACGAGAGGTATCGGGTCATCGGGGTGGCGAGCGCCGAGGTCACCAAGCTGGCCAAGGAGCTCGGAGTCGAATGGAACATTTCCGCGCCCATCGGGGGCTACATCGTGGAGCTGGCGGCGTCGTACCACAGGGTGCCGCTCTTCGGTCTCGATGTCGGCCAGAAGGTCCCGTTCGTGGCGCCGGTGGGCGCCGTCTACATCGCCTGGTCGTCCGACGAGGAGATCGATGAGTGGATCCAACGGGCCGACAGTGGCCCACCCGACGACGCCCAGCGCGAGCGGCACCGGCAATCGGCGCAGGCCATCCGGATCCGCGGCTATTCGGTCGGCATCCAATCGGACGTCTACGCCAAGATCCTCGACGCCGTCTCCTCGACCACGCATGACGCGGAGGGCGGCGACGGGTCCGAGGAGGTGCTGGGCGTTCTGCGTGGCACCAGCAGCGACGACTACTCGCTCATTGAGTTGCGCGCCCAGGCCCAGCACCACGTCGTCTTCATCGCCGCCCCGGTGTTCGATGCGGCGCGCCGTGTGATCGGTGCCCTCACCTTGCTCGGTTTCGGAGCCCCCCTTTCGGGCGACGACATCGATGCCATCGGTCAGCGGCTCCTCCAGAGTGCGGGCGCAGTGTCCGAAGCGTTGATGGGATCCACCGCTGATTTTGGCTGAGGGCGTTGCACGGCGACGGGCCGGGATGTAAGTTCCCAGACACACTTGTTTCACATATGAAAAGGGGGGGTCCTGAAACTAGACCTGCTGTACGAGTTTCAACCCAAGCCGAAGCCCTGGAAGCAGCCGCACCCGTACGGTCAGCGCGCCGCAGAGCAGTCGGTCTACGACGAGGGGATCGAGCAGATCAAGCTGGCCGACACGTTGGGGTACCAGACCGTCTGGTGCGTCGAGCACCACTTTCGCGACGGCCGTTCGGCCTGTCCCTCGTCGGAGGTCGTGCTCGGCGGCCTGGCCACCTGCACCGAGAACATCAGGCTCGGCTTCGGCGTGGTCTTGATGCCGCCCGGCTTCCAGCACCCGGCCCGCGTGGCCGAGAAGGTGGCCACCGTCGACATCCTGAGCCACGGCCGGGTCGAGTGGGGCACCGGTCGTTCGACGCCGATGGAGCAGATCGCGTTCGGGGTGCCGATCGACGACCGTTCGCGCCAGGAGTGGCAGGAAGCCACCGAAATGGTGGTCCGGATGTGGGAGCAGGAGCGGTTCAGCTGGGATAGCCCGATGATCACGTTCCCCGAGCGGATGCAGACGCCGAAGCCCTTCCAGGACCCCCACCCCCCGGTGTGGCTGGCGGCGGCCACCGAGAAGTCTGCGCTCAATGCCGGAAAGTACGGACTCGGGACTGCTGTCGTTCGCGTTGTTCCAGCCGGTCGATGTCATGGCCAACGTCATCAATGAAGCTACCAGGGCGCCCAGGAGGAGGCCCGCCAGGCGCAGACCGAGCCCCTGACCCGGGTCCGCAACGACCGCGTCGGCGCCTACACGCTGGTGCACTGCACCGACGACATCGAGGAGGCGGCGGCATACGGGTTGTGGGACTCGGTGCACTGGTGGTACCAGAACAATGCCGAGTACATCCTCGAATGGGAGCTTCCCAACCTGACGCCGGAGGAGCAGGCGGCAACGTTCCCGTTGCTCAAGGACATCCTGGAGGGCAACGTCGACATCAAGCGCTACACCGATGAGGACATGATCATCATCGGCACACCCGAGGAGTGTCTCGAGAAGATCCTGCGTTACGAAGGCGCGGGCATCGACCAGCTGCTGAGCTACCAGCAGTTCGGCATGTTGCCGCACGAGAAGGTCATGCGCAGCATCGAGCTCCTGGGCACGAAGGTCATCCCCGAGCTCGAGGCACGCGGGCACCGGGTCGACTACTCCGGGCTGGCCGGTGGTACGGGGGCGTGAACGGTGGCGCCGGATGAGCGGGGCGTCGCCGGGGCGTGCGGCGGTCGCCGCACCCGGGGCGTGAACGCCGTCCGGTGACCGCGCTCGGGGGGGCCGGGGGCGTGCGTGAACGGCACACCGAAGTGGCCGGGGGCGCCATCCGGTCATGGTCGGGAGGCGACGGTCCTCCGGTGGTCGTGCTCCACCACTCGTTCGGGAATCCCGGCTGGCTCCCGTTCCACCGCGAGCTGAGTGAACGGTGCACGGTCGAGGCGCCCGATCTTCCCGGTTTCGGCGGGTCGGCGCAGCCGGCCTGGGCCCGCCACCCTCGCGACCTCGCCCTCCTGATGGCCTGGTGGCTACGCGCCCAGGATCTCGGGCAGGTGACCCTGGTGGGGTGCGGGTTCGGGGGATGGGTGGCCGCGGAGCTGAGCACCATGAGCCCGGAGCTGCTGGCCGGCCTGGTCCTGGTGGCGCCGGCGGGGCTCCTGCCCAAGGACGGGCGCATCCTCGACCAGATCCTGGTGTCGCACTCCGAGTACGTGCGCAGCGCATTCGAAGACCAGAAGGCCTACGAATCCGTCTACGGCGCCGACCTCACCGACGACCTCCTGCTGGCGTGGGACCTGAACCGCGAGATGACCACCCGGGTGGCGTGGAAGCCGTACATGTACAACCGTCGGCTGCCTCCCCTCCTGGCGCAGGTGCACCTGCCGACCCTGGTGGTGGCGGCAGAGCGCGATCGGATCATGCCGCGGTCCTGCGCCGAGCAGTACGCCGAGCTCATACCGCTGGCCCGGCTCGAGATCGTCCCCCGCTGCGGCCACGCCGTCGACATGGAGCAGCCGTCGGTGTTGGCCGGGCACGTGGCCGGTCTGCGTGCCCGGCGTTCCCTGACCTTCCAAGGAAGAGGAGACATGTTCCTCAGTTACTTCACCGAGCAACCGATGAGCACCTACCCCGAGGACGAAGGGCTGGCCGCCGGGATTCACCTCGGTGCTGTTCTCGAACAAGTTCTTCGATCCCGTCGAGGGGAGCCGTCTGTATCGGGAGCGGCTGGCCGAGTACCGACTGGCGGAGGAGGTCGGCTTCGACGGCATCATGGTCAACGAGCACCACAACGCGCCCTACTGCATGCAGCCGCGCATCACGGTGTGGTCCAGCATTCTGGCGGCCGTCACCGAGCGGGCCAAGATCATCCAGTTGGGCAACCCCCTCCCCACCTACGACAGCCCACTCCAGTTCGCCGAGGAGATCGCGATGATCGACATGATCTCGCAGGGCCGGTTGGTCTCGGGGATCGTGCGTGGGGCGGGCCAGGAGCAGATCTGCCTGAATGCGAACCCGGCCTACAACCGCGAGCGTTTCGACGAGGCCCATAACCTTCTCGTCAAGACCTTCACCGACGACGGGCCGTTCTCCTGGGAGGGCGAGCACTACCAGTACCGGGTGGTGAACCCCTGGGCCCGTCCGCTCCAGAAGCCCCACCCCCGGATATGGGTCCCCGGTGTCTTCAGCGCCGAGACGCTGGAGTGGGCCGCCCGGCATCGTTACCCGTACATCTCTTTGAACACGCCACTCCATCTCACCGGCCAACTGTGGGAGATCTATGACAATGCGGCCCGGGAGGTGGGGTACGAACCGGGCCCGGAGAACCGCGGCTACCTCCTGCGCGTCCATGTCCAGGACACCGAGGAGAAAGCGCTCGAATGCGCCCGGGAGTTCATGTGGATGCAGGGGCAGTTCACCGGCGTCGGCCACCCCTACTGGGTGAGCCCGGCCGGGTACGGCTCGCCGGAGCGACGCCTCCTCTACACCAAGCTCGCCAACGGGCTGATCCCGCGGCTCAGCGCGGCCTCCTTCGAGGAGCAGCTGGCCAGCCACGAGATCGTGGCCGGCACCCCGGATCAGGTGATCGCCGCCCTTCGGGTCGTGCTCGAGACGTGCCGCCCGAGCATTCTGATGCTCTGGGGCAACGACGGGAAGGTCGGCCACCCCGACGCCATGCGCTGCATAGAGCTCACGGGACAAGAGGTGCTCCCGGCCCTGCGTGAAATGGGCGACGAGCTCGGCCTGCACGATCCCTTCGCGCTCGATACGCCGGTCAGCCTGGCCTACACGCCGCCCGAGCAGTTGAGGGCTCCCACCGGGGCGCCGGCCTGATGGGCCGCCGGGGGACTGGACCCGCATCGTGGTCGAGGAGGGAGGAGGGAGGAGGGAGGAGGAGAGAGGAGGCGCACGGAGACGCCGGTGATCGCATCAGGCGCAAGCCACCGGCGCGCCGGTGTTGTACGAGCTATATATGGAGAGCAGCAAAAGAGCTATATATTTAAACACCCGTTAGGGGGGACAACATGAAGATGAGACGAGTTCGTGCCGCGGCGGCACTGTCAGGAGCATTCATTGTCGGCTTGACGATGTGCACGGCCACCACGTCCGGAGCCAGCAGCGGGAGTGCGTCGCCGATCGTGGTCGGCGGCGTGGCCCAGTTGGCCGACTATTCGGGCATAGCCGATGGGTTCAACGCCCGGATCTGCCGAATTCAACAAGGCCGGAGGTGTCGACGGCCACAAGATCAAGTTCCTGGGTGTCCAAGACGACGGGGGCAGCCCCACCACGGATCAGTCGGTCGTGCAGCAGCTGGTGGAAGAGGACCACGTCGACGTGGTCGCCCCGATCGCCAGCGAGGTCTTCACCCCTTCGGGGAGCACGTTCCTCACCCAGCACAAGGTGCCCTTCTTCGGATGGGCCGTCGCACCCAACTGGTGTAACGAGTCCTATGCCTTCTCCGCCGACGGCTGCCTCATCCTCACCAATGGCCAGGTGTCGCTGGCGACCGGCGGCGCCCTGGCGACGTACCTCAAGTCGATCGGGAAGAAGGCGGACGGCACGACGGTGGCCATCGTCAACGGGGACATCCCCACGGCGGCGGCGTCGGGCGCCTACGAGGCGGGACTGTTCGAGGCCGCGGGCTTCAAGGTGGTGTTCAACAAGGGCATCATCCCGATCAACGGCGCGTCGATCAACTACACGCCCTACGTGCAGCAGATCGAGGCCTCCAATCCCGGCGTCGTCTTCCTGTCGCTCGACTTTGCCTCGGCAACCGGGCTCAGTGCCGCCTTCAACGCGGCGGGCTACAAGGGCATTCTCTACAGCCCGGTGGGCTACAGCGAGGGACTCCTCCAGGCCGAGCCCAGCATCAAGGCTGCCCTACAGGGCCAGGTCGTGGACTCGGAGTTTCCCGCCGCCGAGGACAACAGTGCGGCGGTCAAGCAGATCGAGACCGCGCTCAAGTCGATCGGCAAGACCGAGCCGCTCGGCTTGGGCGGTGCGATCGGGTACTACGACGCCGACATGCTCGTCCAGATGCTGGAGAACGCGGCCAAGAAGGGTAAGCCGCTGACCGGAGCGGGCATCACCGCCGCCGCCAACAGCGGGTTCACCTATAAGGTGACGGCGACGGGAGGGGCATGCGCGCAGACCTTCCCGGCGGCCCACGTGGCCGGCACCGTCGGGATCACCCTCATGCAAGTGGAGGGGGCGCAGTACAAACTGAAAGTGCCGTACACGTGCTACAAGAACGTCAAGGCTCCGAGCGCCAGCTCCAGCTGAGCCCGTGGCGGTCGGGTTGATCGGGGTCGCCCCGCTCAACCCGACCGCTGCCCTCTCGTCGGACGACGGGCTTCCTTTGGCAGCGCTCATTCCGAAGAATCATGAGTAGGTTGTCCCAGAGGAGGTCGGCTGATGGAACTGTGCCTGGGCATTGACGTCGGGGGAACGTTCACCGACGCCGTCCTGACCGATGGTGCGAAGGTCTCACGGGCCAAGTCGCCGACCGTGAGCGCCGACCTCGGGCTGTCGGTGCTCAACGCCACGACGCTCCTGGCCGAGCGGGCGGGGTTCACGCTGCCCGAGCTCCTGCCCCGGATCGGCCGCTTCGGGCTGGGCACGACCGCGGTGACCAATGTCCTCACGGCGCGGACCGGCGTCCGGGTGGGCCTGGTCACGACCGCTGGGTTCGAGGACTCCCTTCCTTTGGCGAAGGGACGTCGTGTCAGTGACGGGATCTGGTCCGTCTACCCCGAAGCGATCCTGCCGCGCCGGCGCATTATGGGCGTGCACGAGCGGATCGACCGGGACGGCCACGTGCTGGTCGCGCTCGATCCGGAGACCGCGGTCGACGCCGCTCGCCAGCTCATCGAGGAACACCAGGTCGGGTCGCTGGCTGTGTCGTTTCTGTGGTCCTTCCGGAATCCGGATCACGAATTCCAGGCGGTGGCGGCGATCCGCAGCGCCTTTCCCTCCATCCCGGTTGTCTCCGGTGCCGATCGCCAACCGACCATTCGCGAGTTCGAGAGGACGGCCTATGCCGTCCTCAACGCCTATGCCGTTGCCGCGGTGCCCGGCATCGATCAGCTGTCCCGAACGCTGGAAGAGCTCGGACTGACGGTCCCGGTCCTCCTCGTGCATTCGTCCGGAGGCGCAATGACGGCGAGCGAGGCCCGGCATGCCCCCATTCTCCTGGCCGGGTCGGGTCCGGCGGCCGGGGTGGCCGCCTCCCTGTCCATCGCCAAGTCGGCGGCGCAGCAGAACCTCGTCACGTGCGACATGGGGGGCACGTCATTTGACGTTGCCGTCGTGACCGATCAGCGAGTTCCCCGGCGGACGCGCTCGGAGCTGGCTGGCCTCTTGACGTCGCTTCCCATGGTCGACACCGAGTCCATCGGGGCCGGCGGTGGATCGATCGCCTGGGTCGATGCCCGGGGCATGCTGCGGGTCGGACCACATTCCGCCGGTGCCGACCCCGGACCGGCGTGTTACGGACGGGGCGGAGAGGAGCCGACGGTGACCGACGCCCTCCTCGTGCTGGGTTTCCTCGACGCCGATCGATTTCTCGGCGGGGACATGCAATTGGACGTCGACGCGGCCAGGGCGGCCTGCGCCGAGCTCGGTGCAGCGTTGGGACTCGAGGCCGAAGAGTGCGCATGGGGGATCCGACGATTGGCACTCGAAGGCATGGCCACGGCGGTGCGCTCCCTTCTCGACGCCCGGGGACTGAACGGCGCCGACTTCTCGTTGGCCAGCTATGGAGGCTGTGGAGCGCTCTTCACGGCCGACCTGGCGACGACCCTGGGAATCGATCACGTTCTCATACCCGAGCTCTCCTCGGTGCTCTCGGCATTCGGGGCGGCCACCGCCGATCTGCAGAGGGAACGCGTGCGGTCCCTGGCCTGCCTGCTTCCGGGTGGGGAGGACGCGCTCGAGAAGGTCGCCGAAGAGCTGCGGGCCCAAGTACGCCGTGACCTCGAGGCAGATGGCGTCGACGCGTCCGCCAGTTCGGTCCGCCTGGAGGCAGACCTGCGTTTCCGGCGCCAGGTGTGGGAGCTCACCCTCCCCGTCGCCGGCGATCGGATCGATGCCGACGCCATCGACGACCTTCTTCGTCGCTTCCACGAGGAGTACGTGCGACGCTACGGTGCCGGTTCGACCATGCTGGCCGCCCCGGTCGAGTTGGTGACGTTGCGTGCTCTCGGAACGGCTGCCACGGTGAAGCCGACAACTGTCACGGGCCGGCGCGGAGGCGTGAAAGCGGGCACGGCGCCTGCTCCGGTCGGCCAGCGGCGCGTGCGCGTCGGACGTGGCAAGACCGGGTGGCGCAAGGTTCCGGTCTTCGACGGGGCCGCCATCCGGTCGGGGCATGCGATCCCGGGACCTGCGCTCATAGACGAGGCGGACACGACGGTGTGGATCCCTCCGGGTGCGCATGCCTCGGTCACGCGCAGCAACACCGTGAACATTGCGGTGGGAGCCGGTGGTACCTCCCGGTCCCGCCGCGCCGGCACCGACCCGGGACCCCATTGGCTCTGGAGCTCTTGCGCTCCCAGCTGCAGGCCGTCGTCGACGGCGCGGCAGGTACCATCGAGCGCACCGCGATCAGTCCTGTGGTGACCGAGTCGAAGGACTATTCGGCCACGTTGCTCGATGCCGATGGTGGGCTGGTGGCCGGCGGCGGGTTCATCACCTACCACTGGGTGGCCGCCACTCGGGCCGTGCGGGCCACCATGGAGCGCTATGGCGACTCCATCGTGGCCGGCGACGTGTTCCTCGCCAACGATCCCTACAACGGTGGCGGTCTGCACCCGAACGATGTGTTCGTGCAGCGGCCGATCTTCGTCGAGGGCAGGCTCATCGCCTGGGTGGCGCTATCGGCCCACCTCATCGACATGGGCGGCATGGTCATGGGGTCGTTCGCGCCGGCGGCGAGCGAATGCTTCCAGGAGGCTCTGCGGATTCCGCCGGTTCGCATCCTGCGCAGGGGCGTGGAGGTGGAAGAGGTGTGGGACATCTTCCGCACCAATGTGCGTCTCGACGTGTTGGTGGAGATGGATCTCCGCGGCTTGGTCGCCGGAGCCAACGTGGCCCATCAAAAAGTGGTCGACCTGGTCGGCAAACGGGGCGTCGAATCGCTGGCGGATGGGATGCGAGCGCTCCAGCACCTCTCCGAGGTCGAACTCCGAAACCGCATTGCCTTGTTGGCCGACGGGTCGTACCGGGCGACCGGCTGGGTGGAGTGGGACGACGAGCTCTTCGAGGTCCCCTGCACGTTGACGGTATCCGGCGAGTCCCTTCACTTCGACCTGAGCGGCGCCGCCCCCCAGGCGCCGCACTTCTTCAACTCCCAGCCGTACATCGTCAAGAGCAGTTTCCTCATGGACGCCGCGTGCCTCATCGCCCCCGATCTGCCGTACACCGAGGGTCTCCTTTCGCCGATCTCGCTCGAATGCCCGGAGGGATCGATCGTGAATGCGGTTCCGCCGGCGCCCATGAATGCGGGCCACATCCACGTCGCCTTCACGGCCAGTGAGGTGATGGTGCAATGTCTTCGTCTGGCCATGTGGGCGTCCCCCGACTGGGCCATGCCCGCACCCGTGACCGGCTGGGGCTCCAACTCGGCCATCGCCCTCAACACCTGGTCGGCCATCGGCTTGAGCGGCGCCTCGGATACCTGGATGTTGATGGACGGGGCCTACGTGGGCGGAGGTGCGGGCGACGATCGGGATGGTCTCGACATGGGCGGCAGCCCCGTCGGATTTCCCCAGCCGGCGCAGGTTCCCGACATCGAAATCCTCGAGTCGTGGTATCCCGTCCTCTTCGAGCGTCGGAGCGTGCGGACCGGTGCGCACGGTGCCGGGACGGCCCGGGCCGGGGGAGGGAACGACGTGAGCTTCCAGCCGCACGGTACGGACCGGCTGGTGGGACAGATGCTGGCCATGCGGGCCTACCTTCCGCTGGAAGGTGCCGCCGGAGGCATGCCGGGAGCCCGCACCGAACTGCGGATCCGTCATGGCGACGGACGGCGAGAGCGCGTGTCGACGGCAGCGGCCGGGGTCGTGGTCGAAGCCGGGGAGGCCTTTGAGATCCGTTGCGCCAGCGGTGGAGGGATCGGAGATCCCTTGGAGCGCATCCCTCAGGCGGTGGCCGACGACGTTGCACACGGTCGCCTCACGACCGCCGAGGCGGCCGATATCTACGGCGTCGTGCTCGACGAGACTGGAACCGTCCGTCCCGATGCGACCAAGAAGCGCCGGGTGTCGCTGCGCACGCAGCGTCTCCGCCGAGCGACGCCGCCCGTCCGACCTTTCGCGGGCCCGGCTACGCCGACGGACGGCCCGACTTTCCCCCTCTACCCCGGGGTGGTGCACCGCGGCGCCGTCGCGTTCGCCAGTGCGTCGGGCGAACCTCTGGCATCCGCTCCTTCGCATTGGACCGACGGGTGTCCGGTACTCGAGTCCGCTCCGGGTCCCGGGCCCGGGATCGTGACCCGTTGTTACCTCGACCCGAAGACCGGGAGCCAACTGATGGTGGAGGCCGTCCCCGTAGGTGCGTCCCGCGCCTTCGAGGTACGTCCGGATCACTGGATTTGAAAGAGACGGGGATTCCCGGTGTTCAGCGGGCGTCCATGAGGACCGCCCGCAGCGCGTGGATGGCGCGGACGGCGGCGACGGACGGGTCGAGGGCGGCGAGCTCGTCGGAATAGACCTCTACCTCCATGGGCGCGGTGCACCCCAGTTGCCGCACGGTGCGAACGAATCCCGCCAGATCCCCGGCGCCCGCCCCCGGGAGGAGGCGATCGTGCATCATTTCGTGAGTCAGGTCCGCCGAAGGCACCGCGCTGACATCGCCCAGCTGCACGGCAAGGATCGACTCGCCGGGAAATCCGGGGTCGAAGTGGCCGGCGTCCATGCCACGAAGGTGGTGCCAGGAGTCGACCATCACCCCGCCGTTGCCTCGTCCGGCTGCACGCACGATCTCGTACGCCGCCGTGAGGTCGGGTACCCCGGACTGCGGGAAGTACTCGATGTGGGCGAGGAGGTCATGGTCGGCCGCCCGGTCGCACAACGACGCGAACGCCGACGCAGCGTCTCCGAGGGTGAGCGCGTCCCCGACCCGGCGGCCGCGCACCTCGAGCACGGTGATCGAGCGCGCGCCGAGCGAGGCCGCGGCGGCGACGAATTCGGCGCTACTCGGGGCGCCGGTGTCGCCGGGAAGCCAATCCATCCGGCCGTCGAGCTCCGCCACCGCGATCCCGTGGTCGTCCATGAATGTCCGAAGGTCGAGGTCGCTCCAGCCCGAGCAGCGAGCCGCCCGGTATTCGTCGTAGTAGAGGGAGATCCCCTGGAATCCGGCGTGCGCGGCAGCCCGAACGGTGAGGTCGAACGGTGCGCTGCGAATGGTGCCGCTGCATAGCACGAGATCTTCGGATCCCAGCGGATGCATCACGGTCCGGGAAGGCCCAGGGGAGGAAATTCTGCAAGTCCTTCGCTCGGCAATGACAGGCTGTACCTTTGCACGAGGAGGTGTGTGTGCAACCGACCGACATGTACCACGTGGGGATCGTCGTGCCGAGTCTCGAAGACGGGCAGGCCCACTTCGGGGACCTGTTCGGGGTCCGATGGGCGCCGATCATCGAGACACCTACCGCGATCCGCACGGCCGACGGTGTGGCGGCCTCCGTCGACCTTCGTCTCGTCTACTCCGTTGATGCGCCCCACCTGGAGCTGATCGAAGCGGTGCCGGGATCGATCTGGGTCCTCAACCCGCATTCGAACATCCATCACATCGGATTCTGGTCCGACGACCTGGGAGGCGATTGGGCGCGCCTCCACGGCGGGGGCTGTCCCCTGGAGATAATGGGCGACGGCGGTGGGAGCGAGCCGCTGCTCTGGACATACCATCAGGACCGCCTGGGGGTCAGGGTCGAGCTGGTCGACGAGGCATTGCGGCCGGTCATGCAGGCCGGCTGGGACGGTGCGCTGGGCTGATCACTGCCGAGCACGAGGCCTACTTGAGCAGCGCTCCGGCGTCGATCGGCAGCGTGACGCCGGTGATGTAGCGGCCCGTATCGCCGACGAGGAACAGGATCGCTTCTGAAATGTCCACCGCTTCGACGTAGGGGATTGGGATCAGGTTCATGGTGGTGAGGGCGATCTCGGCGTCTTCCGCGGTCGGACTCTCGAGGTCCGGTCGGAACTGTCGGTACACGTGCTCGTTCATGATCATGGGCGTGTTGACCGTGGTGGGATGCACCGAGTTGACCCGGATGAAGTGGGGTGCCAGCTCAATGGCCAGTGACCGCATGAGGCCGACCACCCCGTGCTTGGACTCGGTGTAGCCATGGCCCGCTCCCAGCGATCGCAGCCCGGCCAGCGAGCTCGTCAGGACGACGGCGCCGCCCCGGCCTCCTTCGATCAGGTGGGGCCGCGCCGCTTCGACCGTCACGAAGACGCCGGTCAGATTGACGTCCAGCACCTCGCGGAACGCCTGCGTCCGCGTGATCCGCTTCGAATCAGATGAGATGATCCCGGCATTGGCCACCACGATGTCGAGCCGGCCGAGCTCGGCGACACCGAAGTCCGTGGCCTTCAGCATGGCCTCGTCGTCGCGCACGTCAGCCTGGACCGCCACGATTCGCCGGCCGAGGGCTTCGACCTCCGCGACCGTCTCGGCCAGGTCGCCGGATGTGGCCATCGGATAGGGCACGCTGTCGACCTGCGCGCAGATATCGATGGCAATGATGTCGGCTCCCGCCGCGGCCAACGTGCGCGCATGGCTCCGGCCCTGTCCTCGGGCCGCCCCGGTGATCAGCGCGACCTTGCCCTCGAGTGCACCCATCAGCCAACCCCCTCGCCGAACAACCGGCCTCGAACCGCAACCACGAGAGAATCTACCGTGGGGCGACGTTGCCGTCCGGAGCGGGCGTGATGGACATGGGTTGCGTAACATCGCCGACGCAGGCAGCGGCGCGTGCCGGGTGCTCTTGGAGGAGAAGACGCGATGCTCGAAGGAAAGAAGATCCTCGTCACCGGCCCCGCCGGCCAGATCGCGTTCCCCCTTGCGTCGACCCTGGCCCAGTCCAATGAAGTATGGGGCATCGCCCGCTTCACTGATCCGGCCTCGCGGGAGAGGGTCGAGTCGGCCGGAGTGAGAGCACATGCCGGGGATCTGGCGGCCGGCGAGTTCGCCGGCCTGCCCGATGACTTCGACTACGTGCTCCACCTGGCCACATACCGGAGCGGGGGTTTGGACTACGACCAGGCGCTGCGCGTCAACGCAGAGGGTACCCAGCTGTTGTTGGCGCACTGCCGATCGAGCAGTGGAGTCCTGGTGATGTCGACGTCGGAGGTCTACAAGCCCCAAGCCGACCCCCATCACCGCTATCGCGAGTCCGATCCGCTGGGGGACTCCAACTCCCTCATCGACCCGACCTACTCGGTTTCGAAGATCTCCCAGGAAGCGGTGGCCCGCGCCTGCGCACGGGCCTACGACATACCTGTCGTCATTGCCCGGATGAACGCCTCCTACGGTGACAACGGCGGCCTCCTCGCCTATCACCTCGACTGGATCCTGTCGGGGAAGCCCGTAATGGTGAAGTGGGACCCGGCCATGTACAGCCCCATCCACGAGGACGACATCTTCGGGCAGACCGAGGCGCTGTTGGGCGCGGCCAGCGTGCCCGCAACCGTTGTGAACTGGGCGGGCGACGAGCCGGTTTCCGCGCAGGAGTGGTGCGCGTACATGGGCGACCTCACCGGGCTGGCGCCCCAGGTGACGGTGCGCGAGGTGCCCGGAGGGATACGGGGGGTGGTGAACGACGTCTCCCGACGCTCCTCGATCACCGGGCCGTGCCGGGTGCCGTGGCGAAAGGGTGTCGAGCGGCTCGTCGAACACCGGCTTCGCAGCAGTTCCGCCGATTCCTCGGTCTACGCCCAGTCGGCCCGACTCATGTCCGCGTTCGAGGATCGGACCGCGAGTTGACGTGTGCCGGGCCATCGCGACCACCGGGGGGAGCTGAAGGGAAGTGGCGGGACGATTAGAGGGAAGAGTGGCGCTGGTGACGGGAGCGTCGCGCGGCCAGGGAGAAGCGGAGGCACGGGCCTTCGCCGACGAGGGAGCGGCCGTTCTGCTCGCCGATGTGCTCGACGCGGAGGGACGATCGGTGGCGCAGTCGCTCGGTCCGCAGGCCCACTACGTCCATCTCGACGTGAGGGATGCGACCAGCTGGGCGAGGGCGGTTGCCGAGGCGGAGCGTGCGTTCGGCCCGATAAGCGTGCTGGTGAACAACGCCGCCGTTCTCGGCAGCGGCGGTGTCGAGGACGCCACGGTCGAGGACTTCTTGAACGTGGTCGCCGTGAACCAGCTCGGCTGTTTCCTGGGCATGCAGGCCGCGGTGCGCTCGATGCGCCGGACTCCCGACGCCGTCGTCTGTTCGATCATCAACGTGTCGTCGACGGGGGGCATGGTCGGGTATCCGGGTGCCATCGCCTATGCCGGCTCCAAATGGGCGGTTCGAGGGATGACGAAGGCGGCGGCGTTGGAACTGGCTCCGGACATCCGTGTGAACTCGTTGCATCCGGGCCCGGTCGACACCCCGATGATCCGCGAAGCCGGGGTGAGCGATGAGGAGTTCGCCGACCGCTGGCAGGCGATCGTCCCGCTGGCACGGTCGGCTCAACCCGACGAGATCGCCCGGGTGGCGTTGTTCCTGGCCTCGGACGAGTCGTCGTTCATGACCGGGAGCGAAGTGGTGGTCGATGGTGGTCGCATCGCGGGATCCCGCCCGCCCCCAGCGCATCAGTCCGCGAAGCGGGAGAACGCATAGGCCGTATCGGTGTGCTCCCAGGCCTCGATGATCAACCGCGCCTCGAATCGATACAACAGGGCGTACTGGTTCTCATAGTCGCGTCCCGAACGGGTGGTAGCCCGCAAGGAGGAGTGGGCGATCACGAAGTTGCCGTCATGGAAGATCTGGTGGTGTTCCCACACCATCGTTCCGACTTCGTAACGGCTCTCCCCGCACAACAACTCCAGCACCCCTTCGCGCCCTCGAAGCGGGCGCTCCAGACCGCGTGCGCCCGCCGACTGGGGTACCCACCACGTGACATCGTCGGCCAGGCAGCGCGATGCGGAGGCGCGATCGCGGGTGGCGATGGCCGTCAGGAGAGCAACGACGACCTCCTTCCTCGTCGTGGCCTCATCATCCGGTGTCACCGTGTCAGCCTCCTCGTGATTGATGGCCGGGCAGCGTGATCACCAACGACTCGAGCTGCTCGTCGGCGGTGAACGGGATCCGCCAGGGGTGGGCATCGACCAAATGCGCGCCGTCGCACCGCTCGAGAAAGGTGGCGACTGCAACCTGGATGTCGAGGCGGGCCAGCGCATTGCCGAGGCAGAAATGGGAGCCCCAGCCGAAGCTGTAGTGCCGTTGTTCGGGTCGCGTGACGTCGAACCGGTCGGGCTCGACCCAGCGTGACGGGTCCCGGTTGGCCGCCTGGCGCGCCAACAGGACCGTGTCGCCGGGTTCGAAATGCAGGCCGAACTGGTCGGTCGTCTCGCAGGCCCGGCGCCGGCCGGTGCGAAAGGGGGGGTGATAGCGCAAGCACTCCTCGACCGTCGGACGGATGCGTTCGGGCGCCGACCTGGTCCATTCTGCCTGTTCAGGGTGTTGCAGCATGAGCAAGATGCTGTTGGCGATGCCGGCGCGGCTCGACCCCACGCTGCCACCGATCACGTTGACCACCAGGGCCACCAGCTCTTCCCGTGACAGGACGCCAGCGGACTCGCTCGCCACCAGGTCGGTCACCAGGTCCTCACCAGGGCTCCTGATCCGCTGCGCCACGAGCTCCTCGACATAACGGGAGAGCGCGACGATGCCGTCTTCGGCCCGCTGCCGGCTCTCCGTAGTCGGCGGGTCCGTGAAGCCCTCCTCGGTACCGGCGAGGAAGCCGTCGATCTCGTGACGCGAGGACTGGGGGAGGCCGAGGAACTCGCAGATGAGCCACAAGGGGAGATCGCGGGCGTAGTCGGAGACGACGTCCGGTCGATCGTTCTGCGCCATGTGGGCGAGGACATCGACGGCGTGCGCGCGCAGCGCAGCACGGAGGGGCTCGACACGGCGGGGATTGAAGGAACGCGACAAGCTGCCGCGCAGCCGGTCGTGGACTTCTCCGTCGTGCGCCGCCATGGTGCGGGCGCGCCACGCGTGGAAGGGTCCGTCGCGGATGCCGAGTCGCTCCAGCGCGGCGACACCGAGCTGGCCCCAGGCGGGGTCGGTATGGACGGTGTCGAAGTCGGCAGCGTCGAGCAGTATGGTCTCGCCCTTCATGGTGCGAGCCGTGCGGCCGCGCCGTCGGGCTTCGCGCCAGATGACGTGCGGATCCTGCCAGAACTCCGCATCGGCGAGGTCAACGGTCAGTGGGGCAGTCAACGTCCTCTCCCTCCGCGCCGCCACGTGGCGGCAGCCGTCCCGGCCACGTGCCCGACCCTAATGCTGCCACGACGACGATGTCCCGGAGCCTGCCGGACCATGTGGTCGCCGCTCCCTCCGAAGCAGTACGGTCATGCCCCGGAGGTGCCAACGGATGGGAATCATCGAAGAGCCGTTCGGGCTGGAGGGTCGCGTCGCGGTCGTGTGTGGTGGCGCTAGGGGGATCGGACGCGGGGCGGCCGAGTTGTTCGCACGCGCCGGGGCGAAAATCGTGATCGCCGATCGCGACCGTCGGGCGCTGGAGGAGGCGTGCGCAGTCATCGACGCCATCGTGCCGGGCACGCTCGCCGTCACCACCGACGTGTCGGTGAAGGCGCAGGTGGATTCCTTGGCGGCGCAGGTCGTCGAGGCCCACGGGGGCATCGACATCTGGGCCAATGTAGCCGGGATCCTGCAGTTCGGCCCTATCGTCGAGACGACCGAGGAGGACCTCGATCGGATCATCGGCATCAACCTGAAGGGCGTGTACTGGGGCAGTGCGGCCGCAGCCCGCGTGATGGTTCCGGCCGGGCGGGGATCCATCATCAACATCGCGTCGGCGGGAGGGGAGGTGCCGGCCCCGGGTATCTCCGGCTACGGCCTCACCAAGGCGGCCGTGCTGATGTTCACGCGCACCTTGGCGGCCGAGGTCGGGCCGTCGGGCGTGCGGGCCAACTCGGTGGCGCCCGGCTTCATCGAGACGCCGATGACCGCCGTCCACTTCACGAACGAGGACGGCACCATCGATCAGGATCGGCGCCGCGGCATCCTCGACGCCCGTGCCGGGCAAACGCCGCTGCGCATGACCGGTGAGCCCGAGGACATCGCCTACGCCATGCTGTACCTGGCCTCTGATGCCTCGCGCTTTATGACCGGGCAGACGCTGCGTCCCAACGGCGGCGTCCACATGGCGTGAGACGAGGTTGGCGCCCGGGGATGTACAGAGTGGGAGATGACTGGTGACACCCGGTGCCCGGTTTCTCAGCATCGACGGGGCCCAGCGTTTGGCCAAGCGGCGGGTGCCGCGGAGCGTGTACCGCTTCATCGAGGGCGGAACCGAAGCCGGGCTCACGGTGGCGGCCAATCGGCGCGCCTACGAGCAGGTCATGTTCCGCCCGCGGGCTGCGGTCTTCGCCCCGCAGCCCGACATCAGGGCCACCGTGCTCGGATGCGAGCTTTCCATGCCGATAGTGGTCGCCCCGGCCGGGATGATCCGGTTGGCCCACCGGGGCGGCGAGGTTGCGGCCGCTCGGGCGGCGGGCCAATTGGGTACCGCGGTGGGTATCAGCACCCTCTCGAGCTACCCGATCGAAGCGATCGCAGCGTCGACCACCGGGCCGGTGTGGTACCAGGTCTACTTTGCCGGGGGCCGGGCGGGCGCCGAGATCGCCATCGATCGCGCCAAGCGGGCCGGTTGTCGGGCGTTGCTCATTACGGTCGACCTGGCCGCGTCGGCTCGTCGGGAGCAGGCCTTCCCGGGCGGGGAGATCCCTACCCGGGTCGACGTGCGCAACGCAGTTCGGTACGCCCCTCAGCTGATCACCAAGCCGCAATGGCTCTTCGATTTCCTGCGTGACGGTCTCCGCATCGACGTGCCGAACGTCCGGTTGACCCCGGACGGGGCGCCGCTGTCGGCCGCCGAAGCGTCGGCATCCATGCGAAGGAGCGCACCGACCTGGTCAGACCTGACATGGATCCGCCAGCAGTGGCCGGGCCCGATCGCGATCAAGGGAGTGCTCTCTGCGGACGACGCCCGGCAGGCCAGGGATGCCGGCGTCGAGGCGGTGATCGTTTCCAACCACGGCGGCAATGCGCTTGACGGCGTCCCCGCCACGCTCCAGCTGTTGCCGGAGATCGTCGGTGCGGTGGGCCATGACCTGGAGGTGTTGATGGACGGGGGGATCCGGCGGGGGTCGGACGCGGTGAAGGCCCTGGCGCTCGGGGCCAAAGCCGTCCTGGTCGGGCGGTCGTACATCTGGGGGCTCGCCGCCGGTGGCGAGGGGGGGGTGGCGCAGGCGCTCCGTCTACTGCGGGACGGCGTCAGTCGCACGCTCGGTCTCCTCGGCTGCGCCTCGTTGGCCGAACTCGACGACTCGTTCGTCTCGTTGCCAGCCTCCTGGCGCTGAGCACCGGGCTCCACATGGCCTGAGCCCTGTTGGTCGTGTAGTATCAAGATCACTGTTCCCGACCATGAGAACACTGTTCCCGAGGGGGCGATGTGGAGCGAGAGCTGATGATCACCGGCATCGGTGGCCAGGGGGTGCAGCTGGCATCCCTGGTGGTCGCCCGAGCGGCGATCACCGAGGGACGGGAAGCGCAGTTGTTCGGAAGTTACGGGGGCGTCATGCGGGGAGGGAACACCGAGTCCACCGTCGTCGTAGGGGACGGGCCGATTGAGGCGCCTTCGACGGTGGGGGAGACCTGGTCGGCCATTCTCATGCACCACGACTATGTCGAGCCGACGCTGTTCCGCCTGCGACCGGGGAGTGTCGTGCTGGTGAATTCGACGGTCTACGAAGCGGCCTTCGACCGGACGAGCTACGTGGCACTCGACGTCCCGGCCACCGATATCGCGGTCGAGGTGGGCAACATCATGACGGCGTCGATGGTGATGATCGGCGCCTACGCGGCCTTCACCGGCCTGGTCGGACTGCCGGCGCTGCGCCAGGCCGTGGCCGACTCACTCCCGTCGTATCGGCAGAACCACGTCGAGCTGAACGTGAAGGCGCTCGAGGCCGGGTTCGCGTCCGCTCCGGAGAACGCCGCTCCGGCCTGGGCGACGGTGGCGGCCTGATGGCCCGCAACGGAGGCGTGAAGGGAGACGGGATCGTCTGTCGCGGCACGGTCGTGATCGATGTCGAGGCCTGCAAAGGGTGTGATCTCTGCATCGACGCCTGCCCGCCTGGCGTGCTCTCCATGACCGAGCACGAGGTCAATACGCGGGGATACCGGTACCCGGTGCTGGTGGCCGGCTGTACGGGCTGCAAAGCGTGTTCACAGATCTGCCCGGACTTCGTGTTCCAGGTCTACAAGTACGACACCCCGGTCGTGATCGAGGCGACCGCCCGGTGACGCGCCGCCTGTTGGAGGGGTCAGAGGCCATTGCCGAGGCAATGGTCGTCGCCGGATGCCGCTTCTTCTCTGGTTACCCCATCACGCCTTTCACCGAAATCCTCGAGCAGATGGCCAAGAAGATGCCTCCTGTCGGGGGTGTGTGCATGAACGCCGAGAGCGAGTTGGAGGCCATCGGCATGGCGTGGGGCGCCGCGGCCACGGGCACTCCGGCGGCGACCGGCTCCACCGGGCAGGGCCTCTCGCTCATGCAGGAGTCGCTGGCCGAGCTGACCATGGCCGGCGTGCCGCTGGTCGTCTTCGACATGGCCCGGGCGCAGGTTGACTACTTCCAGGCCACCCGGGGCGGAGGGCACGGCGACTACCGCCTCATCGTGCTGGCCCCCATGGACGTCTCCGAGGCCGTGCACCTGACGCAACTCGCCTTCCACCTGACGGCGGTCTGGCGCAACCCGGTCATGGTGTTCGGCGACTACTACATCGCCCACACCTACCAATCGGTTTCGGTGGACCCCATCGATTTTGGACCCGAACCGCCCCGGGACTGGGCGCTCACGGGCGCGTCCGGCGGCTCGGGTCGGGCCAAGCTTCTCTCCTTCCTCGGCTCGTCCAAGCAGCGCGACGATGTCGGCTACGACATGTCGAAGCACTACCTGGCCCGTGCCGCCGCGACCGCGGAGATGGTGGCCGGTGTGCCACCCATGGCCGACGTCGGCTTCACCGAGGACGCCGACGTCGTCGTCGTGGCCTTCGGGACTCAGGGTCGCTACGTGCGCGCGGCCGTCCAGCAGCTCCGTTCGGAAGGTCGACGGGTCGGCTATGTGCGCCCGATCACCCTGTTCCCGTTCCCCACGGAGGCGGTGGCCGAGGCGGCAGACGGCGCCCGTGCGGTCGCCGTCTACGAGAACAATCAGGGTCAGATGATCGACGACGTCCGGCTCGCCGTACTCGGGCGGGCACCGGTGCACTTCATCGGGGGCTTGAGTCTGGACGGCTCCGGCTTCGGTATCGCTCCCGATCTCGACGTCGCCACCATCCGCTCCCGGATCGAGCAGGTCCTGGCCGACCTCGACGTACACGCAGGAGGACTCCGATGACCCCACCCGACCGGGTACCCGTGGTGCTGACCGATCGTCCGCCGACCGAGCCGGCCCGTCTGGTCGACGACTTCACCCCGGCCCTGATAGACGTCGGGGCCCATCATCTCTGCCCGGGGTGTGGCGAACCGATCGCCATGCGCTCCGTGCTCGAAGTCATCGCCGAGCTGGAGCTCGCCCAACGGACGATCGCCGTGTTCGGTATCGGCTGCTATACGGCGTTCTCCAACAACCTCGACGTCGAGGTGCTCCAAGCGCTCCATGGGCGGGCCCCCTCGTTGGCCACCGGCGCCAAGCGCGCCCGGCCCGAGACCGTCGTGTTCACCGTCCAGGGGGACGGGGACATGGTCAACGAAGGATTGCAGGAGGTCATCCACACCGCGGCCCGCGGCGAGAACGTCACCTGCATCATGCTCAACAATGGCGTGTTCGGTGAGACGGGGGGACATCTCACGTCCACGACGGTGCTCGGCCAACGCACCAAGAACAGCCTGGCCGGGCGCAACGCAGCTGAGCACGGCTACCCCATTCTCCTCTCCAACCTGCTGGCCCAGCTGGAGGGTGCGGCCTACGTGGCGCGGGGTGCGGTGAACACGGCGGGCAACGTGGCGCGGACGAAGAAGATGATCCACCGGGCCGTGGAGACCCAACTCGAGGGACGCGGGTTCTCCTTCGTCGAGATCCTGACGATGTGCCCGACGGGCTGGTTCATCGAGACGCAGGAGGCCCCGGACTACCTCGAGCAGAATCTCGGTGCGGTGCACGCCCATGGGGTGCTCAAGGACACAGGCCGCTAGGCCGTTCGCTCACGTCATGGACCTTCTCATCGGAGACGTGTTCCGCAACGCAGCCAGGGCCGCGCCGGATCGGATGGCTGCCGCGCTCGGTGACGAGTCGCTCACATTTCGCCAGATAGATCAGGAGTCGAACAAGGTGGCCCGGGCCCTCGGGCACCTCGGGCTCGCCACGGGCGACCGGGTCGCCGTCTGGAGCGGGACCAACCTCAATGTGGTGCTGGTGTTCGCCGCCCTGGCCAAGCTGGGCGCCGTCTTCGCGCCGCTCAACGCGCTGTTGGGACCCGAGGAGGTCGGAGGGACCGCCCGCCTGGCCCGTCCGGCCTTGCTGTTGGCCGACAATGAGCGAGCCGCAGCCGGTGCCGGGCTGGCGGAGCAGCTCGGGGTTCCTTTTGCCGAGATCGAGGGGGTGGCGGCAGGTGGCGCGCCCCTGGGCGGTCCCCGGGTCGACCTGTTCGAACGGGCCGCCGGCGAGGCGGACGAGGAGCTGGCGACACCGGCGCTCCGCGAGACCGACCCCCACGTCTTGTTCTTCACGAGTGGGAGCACCGGCAACCCCAAGGGGGTGGTGATCTCTCATCGGGTCAATTTCCTGCGCAGCCACCCCGGGTCACAGCTCGAGCCCCGCGGCGCAATGGTCTGCCCCTATCCGTTGTTCCACATGGGGGCGTGGACGATCGCGCTGCAGCAGTGGCAGGCCCGGGACCGGGTGGTCTTTCTGGCCTCGGCCGATGCGGCCTCCATCTGCGACGCCGTGGCACGGCACCGGGCCACGAGGATCAACGGGGTGCCGGCGGTCTGGCGTCGCATCCTCGACTACGTGTCCGACGGGGGAAAGAACGACCTCACTTCCATCCGCTTCGCCGACACCGGCACATCCGCCACCCCTTTGGACCTCCTCGAGTCGATCGAGACCCTCTTCCCGCAGGCCGAGGTGCGGGTCTTCTACGGTTCGACCGAGGCGGGGAACGTGGCGTCGCTCGAGCACGCCGACATTCGACGGAAGCCGGGCAGTTGCGGTGTACCGTCGCCGTCGAGCCAGGTGCGGATCGACGAGGGAGAACTGTGCGTACGGGGGCCGTTGCTCTTCGATGGCTACTTCGGCGATCCCGGGGCGACGGGGGCCGCCCTGGTCGACGGGTGGTACCGCACCGGGGACCTGGCCGAGGCGGATGAGAGTGGCTACCTCACCATCGTCGGACGGGCGAGCGATGTGATCCGCAGCGGCGGGGAGTCGGTCGCGCCCGCCGAGGTGGAAGCTGCCCTGGTTGACCACCCCTCGCTGATGGACGTCGCGGTCGTGGGCCTGCCCGATGTGCAATGGGGCGAGGAGGTGTCTGCGGTGATCGTGCCCCGGCCCGGGTCGCCCGTGCCGACGTTGGCGGAGCTGCGTGCCCACTGCGCCGGGCGGCTGGCGTCCTTCAAACATCCCCGTCGCCTGGTGATCGCAGATGCCATCCCCCGGACCGTCACCACGCAGCAGATCCAGCGCCGGGTGCTGGTGGAGGCCGTCTTGCGCAATGAGCTGGCCACCGCCGAACGCCGCTAGATGACGACCACCAACCTCACCGAGGACCTGGCCCGACGGGCCATCGCCCGGTCGACCGGCAATCGGAAAGTCGCCTACGAGCACGAGATCGAACGGATCATCGAGGCGACCTACCAGGTGATCGAGAAGACCGGGAGCTTCGATCCCTCGCTGCGGGAGATCCTCAAGCTGACGAAGCTGTCGACCCAGACGTTCTACCGATACTTCCAGTCCAAAGACGAGTTGCTCGTCGTCGTGCTGGATGACGGGCGGCGTCAGATCGTCGACTATCTGCGCCACCGGATGTCACTGGCCTCGGATCCCGAGGGTCAGGTCCGGGCGTGGATCGAGGGCGTCCTGGCGCAGGCCAAGGATCCGGTGGCAGCGTCACGCACCCGACCGTTCGTGGTCAGCCCGGACCGGCTCGCCGAGGCCTTTCCCGCCGAGATGCGCACGTCGCGCGATCGACTGATCGAAATACTGGCCGAAGCCATCAGTCGCGTCCGCCGGGCGCCCGCAGTGGATACCTGGCGCGACGCAGAGGCCGTCTACCACCTGACCTTCGGGACGCTCCACGAGCATCTGAGCAGACGGTCGGCACCGGAGGCCGACGAGGTCGAGCATGCCGTGCAGTTCGCCCTGCGCGCACTGACCTGACGGAGTCGCCGGCGCCGGCCGGCGCGGATCACGCGACGACCGAGCCGCCGTCCACCACATGCTCGACACCGGTAATGAACGACGCCTCATCGGACAGCAGGAAGCCCACCAGGGCCGAGACGTCGTCGCGGCGTCCCACCCGACCGAGCGGTACCCGGGCCAGGCGGAGCGCCGCTTCCTCCGGGGTGGCCGGGACCGGATACATGCCGGTCTCTTCGATACCGCCGGGGTGTACCGAGTTCACGCGGATCTTGTACCGGCCCAGATCGCGCGCCGCGCTCTTGGTCAAGCCCCGCACCGCCCACTTCGAGGACCCGTACGAGGTGTAGCCCGGGAATCCCCGCAACCCGGCGGTCGACGAGATGTTGACGATGGAGCCTCCGCCCACCTCCCGCATCGGTGGGATCACGGCCTTGATGCCCCACCACGTCCCGAACACGTTGGTCCGGTGCGTGCGCTCGAGGCGTTCGAAGGTCTCGTCCTCGATCGGGACCGCCGTGGGATCGATGGCGGCGTTGTTGACCAGACCGTCCACTCGCCCGAAGGCGCGCCGCGCGGCGGCGACGACCTGATCCCAGTCGTCCCCGGAGGTGACCTCGTGCGGGACGAAAACGGCCTGGTCACCGAGCCTCTCCGCCACCTGCCTGCCTTTGTCGATCTGAATGTCGGTCAGGACGACCGCTGCGCCCTGCCTCGTGCACCACTCCGCGTGACGTTCTCCCATCCCTTGCGCGGCGCCGGAAATGATCACGACCTTCCCGTCCAGACTCGCCATTGCCATCCTCTCTCTCGTCGATCCCCGGCTCACGGGTCCAGGTCGATATCGAGGTCCGCGTCAAGGTCGAGGTCCGACCACGCGACCACCCGTTCCATCTGTCGGGGGTACCCGGTGCTCAGTCGATTGAAGAACTCGTGTTCGAGCTCGATCATCGCCGCCGCGGCCCCTTCGACGTCGTGCTTTTCCACCGCGGCGTGTATCCCGCGGAGTCGGCCGAGTGTCTCGACCCGGTACGGCTCGTTCGGCACGAAGCCGGCGCTGTTCACGATCGCCCGCAGGGCTGGCGAGACGAACATCAAGAACGCGTTGTGCGTGCTCTCGGCCAGGTGATTCCAGAACTGCAGGTAGGCCGGCGAGAACTTCTTGAAATTGCCGATCTGGGCCTCAATCTCGTCCAGGTCGTCGGCCATGGCCTCAATGTCCTGGGCTGTGGCGTACATGGCGGCCATCCGGGCCACACCGGGCTCGATGGCCGTGCGGGCCTCGAGCACCTCGCGCATCGGCGCGTCCGCGAACTGCAGGAGTAGGGCGATCGTCGAGGCCAACTGGGGCCATCCGGGCCGGCGGATTTCGGGACCACCCCCGGGCCCGGCCCGGATGTTGACCACCCCTTGGATCTCCAAGAAGCGCAGCGCTTCCCGGTAGGTGCCCCGGGCCACCCGATGATGCTGGAGTGCATCCGCCTCCGAGAGGTAACGGTCCCCCGGCTGCATTTTGCTCTCGTAGATCGTCGCCACGATCTCCTGAGCCAGGCGCATGGCGGCCTTCATCTTCGGCATGACCACCCCCCTCCTCCCGGGCCCTTCCTGGCGCCGGGGCGCCACTCGAGCCATCAGGGGCGGCGTATGGCCTTGGTCACCGAGTTCGTGCCGCCGAAACAGAACTGGCTGCGTCCCGCCGAGGCGCCCACCACGAAGAACTCGAAGGAATCGGGGGACGGGTTGACCGACACCAGCGTCTCCGGCGCGTCGAGCAGCCAGAGGAGCTCGGGGTGCGACGCCCTGAAGGCATCGTAGGACTGGTTCAGCATCAGCTTGCGGAACGAGATGGTGGTCTGGCGATGGATGGCATTCTGGATGTCCGCCGGGGTCCACCCGGCATTCCCGAAGACCGAGGCGTGGTCGGGCGCCATCAACAGCATGTTCGAGAATTTGCCGTGGAAAGGATACCCCTGCTCGAGGGGAGCGTTGACCTTGATGAGCCAGGCGCCCGCCGCCGGCGTCCCGCAGGCCTGGGTGGTGAGGGTGGCCCACGTTTCGATGAGGAGCTCCGGGTCCGAATTCTGGAAGTCGAAGAACTCCGTCATGCCGTAGGGCACGTTGACCGTCACCGTCGACTCGGCGCGTCCGAACCCCTGCTGCACCCTCCAGGGCTCCCACGGTGTCTTCTCCTCGTTCTCGGCGACGCAGAAGGAGAACTTGCTCGGCGTTCCGATGGTGTCCATGTCGGTGATGCCCGGATACGACAGCCCGACGTTCATCATGATCAGCCGGAGGGCCCGGCCGATCGACACGTTCACCTGCGAGATGGAACCCGGTCCGAGGGCACAGACGCCGTGGTTCATGCCGATTTCGTCGGCGATCGGACCCGAGACGAGCACCATCGGTGCCTGGGGCCCGGTCGACATCGCCCAGGTGCGCAGCCCGATGGAAGGTTCGAGGATGCACTCCATCATGGCCATGATCACGGGCATGGTTTCGGGTTTGCACCCGGCCATCACGGCATTGGCGGCGATCTTGCGTACGGTGCCGATCCCGAAGCCGGGAGCGAAGAGCCCCACCACGTGGTCGCCGCTCAGGCCCGAGGCGTCGACCATGGCGTCGACCTTGCTCTTCGTCGGAGGCATGAGGGGCAGCCCGTCGCTCCAGCCGTTGCGCAGGAACTCGGTTTGCATCGCCTCGAACGCTTCCAACAGATCAGCGCCGTCGAACACCAATTCGGGGGCGGAGGTGAGCGTCATCCGATCGAACTGGGGCAGATCGTCGAGGGGCACCCGGTCGATCGTCAGGCATTCGACGACAGCGGGCATGGCATCGTCGACCATCTGGTTGATCTCGTCGGTGGTCTTGTTGGAGAAGCACTCGGGCACGATGACGGGGCAGGCCTCGGGAACGCCGAAGGTCTCGGTGCTGAAGTGGGCGTCCTCGTAGAAGATGGCTGCCGTGTAGCCGATCGCCGGGATGCCCCGGCGTTCGAGCTCGCACAGATCGCGCATCAGCCAGGAGCAGCAACTCCCGCAGTCCGCCGTGCTGCACACCGCGGCGTCGGCGTCGCGGGCCAGCATTTCCAGCTGACCACTGGAAAGATAACGGTTCGTTCCACCCAACTCGCCGACCACGTCGATGAACCGGATGTCGCGGTAGCGCTGGCCCAGGTTCTCTTTGGTTCGGGCCAGGGCGTCGAGGCCGTTCTGCTTCCCGTTCCAGTACAAGGCGACGGTCTTGCCCTCCAGGCCGTCCAGTCGAGGGGCCGGAGGGTGACGATCTGCGTTCTCCTGGTGCGCCTGTGGCTCGGCGATCGGATTGTCGATGGTCAGCCGCCCCGGCGTGACGTGCTCCGCCGCTCCGGGCTGCCGTTCAGTGATGTCAATACTCATGCTGTCTTCCTTCCGTTGCGCAGATCCGCGCCAGCCGACCGACCTACATGCGCGAGACCACGACCCGCAGCGAGGGGTCACGGCGCTGGAGCGTCTCGCTCATGAGGGCCTGAAGTTCGGCGTCGGGCAGCACGCACGCCCCATCGGCACAGGTGGGGTCGACACCGAGCTTGTACCCCACATTGATCACGTTCCCCTCAGTCCCCAGCAATTCCAGGGACCCTCCGTCACGCTGGACCATCCGGTCGAACTGGGCGATGAGCGATTCGGCGATCGTCACTCCGGCGTTCCTCTCACGATCAGCGGTCCCCGGCACCGCTTCCCCCGGCCAACTCCTAACTGTGATACTAGTTATAGCACCGGAGCCGGTCAACTCACCGGCGATGAGCCGGTGCGGGGCGGGCCCCGCCGGGGCTCCGTTTGTCCCTGGCGCGGGTCGATCCCGGCATTGCTACGTTGCACACCGTTCCGGATGACCGGAATCACCATGGCGAGCACACGACGAAGGGGCGAGAGCTGCGATGAGCACGGAACCATTCCGCTTGGACGGGCGTACGGCGATTGTGACGGGCGGCGGTAGCGGGATCGGCCAGGCCATCGCCCTGCGCATGGCCGGAGCCGGTGCCTCGGTGGTGTGCGCGGATATCGTCCCCGAGCTGGCCGAGGAGACGGTCGAGGCGATCCGCAGCGAGGGGGGTACGGCGCGGTCCGCCATCGTCGATGTGTCGAAGCGGGACCAGGTCGAAGAGCTCGTGGCCTCGGTGCCGGAGCTGGATGTCATGTGCAACAACGCCGGCATCATCAACCACTTTCTTGTCGTGGACGTCACGGAGGCCGAACTGGACCGCATCTTTGCGGTGAACCTCAAGGGCGTGCTGTTCGGCTGCCAGGCCGCGGCCCGCTCGATGGCCACGCGGGGTCGGGGCAGCATCATCAACATGTCGTCCGGCGCCGTCGATACCCCGGCCCCGACCATCCTCTGTTACGCCATGGCGAAGGCGGCCGTGAGCCAGCTCACCAAGACGCTGGCCGTCGAGATGGCACCCCACGGGGTTCGTGTCAATGCCATCGCCCCCGGACCGGTCGACACCCGCATCGTCAACTACAACTACACCGATGGCGAGGGAAAGGTGGACGAGGAGCGGCACAGCCAGTACCTGGCCCGTATGCGCAAAATGGTGCCGATGGGCATCATGGGCGAACCGGACGACATGGCGTATGCCGCCCTCTACCTGGCCTCCGACGCCGCCCGTTTCATGACCGGCCAGACGCTCCATCCCAACGGTGGCATAGCGATGCCATGGTGAGCCGAACGGGGCGATGATCGACATCGGATGGTTCGGGGTCGGCTCGGGAGCGCTCGCCGACGCCGAAGGAGTTGCCGAGGTCGCGCGCGCGGCCGAGGAGCTCGGGTACGAATCGGTGTGGGTGGGGGAGCACCCGGTACTGATCGACCCCCATGCTGCGCCGTCCCCACTGCCGCCGCGCAGCGAGCTCCTCGACCCGGTGGCCGTGCTGGCGTATGCCGCAGCGCAGACGACGACCGTGAAGCTCGGGACGGGCATTGTGATCCTCCCGTTGCGCAATCCGGTGATTTTGGCCAAGCAGCTGGCGTCGGTCGACGTGCTTTCGAAAGGTCGGCTCCTCGTCGGTGTCGGCGTGGGCTACGTCCCCGGTGAGTACGAGGCCATCGGCGTGCCGTTCGGCACGCGCGGGCGCCGGGCCGACGACTACATCGACGCTATGCGTTCCCTGTGGGACGACGACGATCCGCAGTTCTCCGGCGAGTTCGCCGCGTTCTCGGGTGTGCAGAGCAGGCCGCGGCCCGCATCCCCGCGGCTTCCCGTGTACGCCAGCGGCATGTCGACGGCGGCGCTCCGCCGTGCGGTGGCCCGGGCCGACGGATGGTACGGCTTCTTCCAGGACATCGACTCGACAAAGCGCTCGCTCGACGAGCTGGCCCGACTGGCCGGCGAGGTGGAGCGTCCGGCAGTTCTCGGCGACCTCGACATCACCGTGACGCCGCCGGCTGGGGTGATCGACCACGACACCGTCAACCGCTTCGAGGATCTCGGGGTACACCGCCTCGTGCTGTTGCACGACTTCATGGACATGGCGGGGGCACCCGGCCCGGATCGGCGCGCCCTGTTCCTGGCCGATATGGAGACCACGGCGCATCGATTGGGTGTGCGCGCGGGTCGTCGGGAGAGCTGAGACGTGGCCACCGACGAATTGCACTGGGTCGACGCGATAGGTCAAGCGGAGCTGGTGCGCTCCGGAGAGGTCTCGGCCGCCGAGCTGACCGAATTGGCCATCGAAAGGATCGAGCAGCTCAACCCGTCCGTCAATGCTGTGGTGTTCCGGCGTTTCGAGCGGGCTCGCCAAGAGGCTGCCGCGGGGTATGACGGCGTGGCGTTCGGCGGCGTGCCCTTCCTTCTCAAGGACGCCGTGCAGCATTCCGAGGGCGACCGGTACCAGCACGGGATGCGCTTTCTACGCGATCACCCCTGGACGTCCCCTCACGATTCCGAGCTGACCCGCCGCTACAAGGCGGCTGGTCTCGTCCTGCTGGGCCGGACCAACGTGCCCGAGCTCACCTTGTCGCCGACCACTGAGCCCTTGGCGTTCGGCCCGACGCGCAATCCGTGGTCGCCCTCCTACTCCGCCGGAGGGTCGAGTGGGGGATCCGCCGCCGCCGTGGCCTCGGGCATGGTCCCGGTGGCGCACGGAAACGACATGGGGGGATCCATCCGGATCCCGGCGTCGTGCTGCGCACTGGTGGGCCTGAAACCCAGCCGCGATCGCACGAGTCTCGCTCCGGATTCCGGCGAGTACTGGGGACCGCTGACTCATGAGCACGTCCTGACGCGCACGGTGCGCGACTCGGCCGCCCTGCTCGATGCCACCGCGGGCGCGGTGCCGGGCGATCTGCACACGGCACCTCCACCGGCGCAGCCATGGGTGGACGAGATCGGTCGGTATCCCGGGCGGCTCCGGATCGGCCTGGTGGTCGAGACGCCCTCGGGGAGCCCGGTGGATCCGCTCTGTGCCGGCGCGGCGACAGACGCAGCGCGGCGGCTGGAGGCGTGCGGCCATCACGTCGACGAACTCGGCGGGTCATCCCTGTTCGACGGCGAGGGTTCGGAGGCCATGCACACGATCGTCGCAGCCGGTATCGCGCGCGACGCGCACCGGTGGGAGGAACGGCTGGGCGCGGTCATCGACGAGATGGAGCCGATGCCCACGCTCATGGTGGAGTTCGGGCAATCGGTCACCGGGATCCAGCTGGTCGAGGCGGTCGACCGTCTGGCCCGGTGGAGTCGTCGTGTCGCCGCCGCCACCTCCGCCTTCGATGTCGTGCTCACCCCGACGATGGCGATTCTGCCCCCGGAGCTGGGGAGACTCTCCGGGGACACGCCGCTGGCCGACCTGGGTGCCGGACTCTCCGGAATGACGAGTTTCGCCGTTCCCTTCGATATCTCGGGCCAGCCGGCCATCTCGCTCCCGCTGTCGTGGGCCCCGAACGGGCTGCCCATCGGCGTGCAACTCGTGGCGCAGTACGGTCGGGAGGATGTGCTCTTTCGTCTGGCCTCCCAGCTGGAGGAGGCCCAGCCGTGGGCGGATCGCCATCCCGACCTGGCTTGGGCGACCTGATGTGTCGGGCGCCAAGGAGGCACTGTGAGAGTTGAGGTGCCGAGCATTCAACTGAACAACGGGGTGGGGATTCCCCAGTTCGGCCTCGGCGTCTTGCTGATGAAACCCGAGGAGACGATCGAGGCGGTGGGGACGGCGCTGTCGATGGGCTATCGCCACATCGACACCGCGCAGGCCTACGGGAACGAGAAGGAGGTGGGGCGCGCCATCGCCCGGTCCGGACTGGATCCCGAGGAAGTCTTCGTCACCAGCAAGCTCAGGAATAACAAGATCGGTTTCGATGCCGCTCTGTTCGGATTCGAGCAGACCTTGGCCGCGCTGGGGAGAGACCGCATCGATATGTTTCTCATCCACTGGCCCCTCCCCGAGGTACGCGACTTCGTGGAGACGTGGCGGGCCTTCGAGCGCATCTACGCGGAAGGTCGGGCGCGCGCCATAGGGGTCTCCAACTTCCAGATCCCCCATCTCGAACGCCTGGTGGCCGAGACGCAAGTGGTTCCGGCCGTGAACCAGATCGAAGCGCATCCGTACCTGACCCAGGTGGGGTTGCTCGAGTTCGACGCTCGCCTCGGCGTCGCCACCGAGGCCTGGTCCCCGCTCGCCCGGGGGGGCGTCCTGCGCGACCCCGTCGTCGAAGCGGTCGCCCGCGACAATGCCCGGACGCCGGCCCAGGTGGTCCTGCGCTGGCACGTGCAGCGCGGCAGCATCGTGTTTCCCAAGTCCAGCTCTCCGTTGCGCATGGAGGAGAACTTCGAGATCTTCGATTTCGCCCTGTCCGAGGAGGACATGAACCGGCTTTCGGCCCTGGACCGCCATGAGCGGACGGGTCCGGACCCCGATACCTACAACGTCATCCCCGAGTAGGGATCAGTACGCTCCTCCGGGGTGATCGAAGATGCGACGTGGGTTGGCGATCAGCATCTGATCGATCTGCTCTTGGCTGACGCCGTGCTTTTCCAACGCAGGGAGGACGTCCCGTGAGATGTGGAGGTAGTGGGAGTTCGGGAGATGCGTGCGGATGTTCGGGGAGAGGTCGATGAAGCACGCGGCGTCGTGGGACAGCACCATCTGGTCGGCGTGGCCCCGCTCGCACAGGGTGGCGACGGTGGCCACGCGGTCGTCGAAACTGAGGATGGGGTCTATTCCGAAGCGGTCCATCCCGATGAAGGACCCTCGCCGCATGATCTCCTCGAGGTACCCCAGGTCGGTCGTGTCCCCGGAATGGCCGATCACCACCCGGGAGAGGTCCACCCCCTCGGACTCGAACACATCCTGCTGTTCGAGTCCCCGTTTGGTGAGTGCGTGAGTGTGGGTGCTGATCGGTACGCCCGTGGCCCGCTGAGCCCGGGCGACGGAGCGGAGCACCAGTTCCACGTCCGGTGTCACGCCCTGTTCATCAGTGGCGCATTTGAGGATGGCCGCCCGTACGCCGGTGCCGGCGATCCCGTCGGTGATGTCGCCCACGAACATTTCGGTGAGGAGGGCGGCTGCGCCACCTGGGTACGAGAGTCCCCGGATGTGCACGACATGGGGCACCTCGTTGAAGGTGTACAGGCCGGTGGCGACGAGGATCTGCAGGTCGGTTTCCGCCTGGACCGTCTGTATGCGGGCGATGTTGCGGCCGATGCCCAGCACGGTCAGGTCGACGATGGTGTCGATCCCGCCCGCCTTGAGCTCGTTCAGCCTGGTGATGGCGTCAGGAATGTGCCGGGCCTCGTCGAAACCGTCCAGCTCCGGATAGTTGATGAGGAAGTCGGGGTCGAGAATGAACACATGCTCATGCATGAGGACCCGCCCGAGTTTCTTCGCATCGAGCGGTCCGCTCACCGACTGTATGGTCGTCATCGATCCCCCTTTGGCCGCGCCTGACTGACCCCTCCGAACGCTAGCAGCGGGCCGTGGTCCGACCGGCTCCTTCAGCCCTCCTCCTCGACGAATGCACTCGCCGAGGTACCGGCGAGCACATGCTTCATCACCTTCCCGGTGGCGTTGCGGGGGAGCGGGCCAGTGCGGATCTCCAGGTCGGCCGGAATCTTGTACGAGGAGAGGGTCTCGGCGCAGAAGGCGCGCAGGACGTCGGCGTCGACCACGGTGCCGGCCCGCACCACGACCACCGCCTTGACGATCTGCCCGTGCGTGGCGTCGTCGACCCCGAACACGGCCGCTTCCACCACGTCGAGGTGTTCCTCCAGCCGGTCTTCGATCTCGAAGGGGTAGATGTTCTCGCCGCCACGGATGATGAGGTCGCGCCGGCGCGAGGCGATCGTGAGAACGCCGTCATCGAGCCGCCCGAAGTCGCCCGAGGCCACCCACCTTCCGGGCAGAATGGTGTCCGCGTTGGCGGCGTCGTTGCGCCAGTAGCCGAGCATGGTGAGTGCGCTGCGGATCTCAATGTTCCCTTCCATCCCGTCGGGGAGCACGTGCCCCCTGGTCGTCGGTGATGCGGGCGGCGACGGTCGGGAGCAGCGGTCCGACACAGCCGGGAACGGCCCGGAGCATCCAGTTGGGGGCCCAGCTGGCGATACCGCCGGTCTCGGTCGACCCGTACCCCGTCGAGGTAGACATGGACAGGTGCGGGAAGCGGACCGCGATCCTGCGCATCAGGTCGGGTGTCGTCGCCGACCCGCCGACCCCTATCCCGAGCAGTTGCGAGGGCGGCACCCGCTCGATGTCCGGGCTGTCCAACAGGCGCGCGATGTGGGTGGTCCCGCCGCTCCAGAACGCCACGTTCTCCCGCAATGTCACGTCGACCACCCGCGACGGCTCGAAGCGGCCCAGGGGCCAGACCGTCTTGCCACCCGTCATCACCGTCGAGATGGCCGTACCCATTCCCGAGACATGGAAGAGCGGGAAGGGGGAAAGCCGGACCGATGGAGGCCCCGCGCCCTTGGTCACGCCCGCCACGAGCATGCTCCGGTCCTGAACGAAGAGCTGCAGCTGCACGTAGCCGATGACCGTTCGATTGGAGAGGGTGGCCGCCTTGGGCCGGCCCGTCGTCCCACTGGTGAAGATCAACATGAAAGGGTCGTCCTCGGCGATGGCGGGGTCGGGCAAGGGAACGTCGGTCAACGTCGTCAGCTCGGTGAAGTCGCGCTCGATGAGGATCACCGGTACGCCGACGTCGCCCTCCAGGCGAGCCAGGCGCTTCTCGTCCATGAGCAGCACGGACGGCTCGGTCAAGGAGATGGCGTTGCGCATCTCGGTGCCGGTCCACCAGCCGTTCATCGCCACCACGACGGCATTGAGACTGGCCACGGCCCAAAACGTCAGCAGCCACTCCGGGCAGTTGGCCGCGCAGATCGCCACCCGATCGCCGGGTCCGATGCCGTAGCGCTGGCGTAGCGAGGTGGCGACCGAAGCGACCAGCGCTTCGAGCTGGGCAAAAGTGATGCGTGCGCCGTCATCGAACACGTAGCAATCGTCCTGGCCATAGGCCGCGCACCCGTCGACGAGCACTTGCCGCAGGGAGCGTGGGCGCTGGCGGAGCACGGGGACGCGCTCGCCGAGGACCGTCTCTTCGGTCATCTCGTAGGGCTGACCGGGGCTGGTCAGCACATCTGCGGCCTTCAACATTTCGAGGTAGCGGGGATCGTCCGCGAAGGGAAGGGACATACGCACGTTCTACACCCACGAGTACCATCCCCTGTCGTGAGAATCCTCATGATCGGCGGCACCGGCCCCAGTGGAATCCCGATTGTGGCCCGGCTGGTGGCCCACGGTCACGACGTGACGATCCTCCACCGCGGCAGCCACGAGCGACCGGAGTCGCCACCCGATCTGGCGCATATTCACGCCGACCCCTACGACGACGTCTCGCTCGGAGAGGCGCTCGCCGGGACGTCGTGGGATGTGATCGTGGCCATGTACGGGCGCCTGCGCATGATCGCCCAGCTGACCGAAGGGAGGTGCGACCACTTCGTGTCCGTCGGTGGCGTGCCCGCCTACCGGGGGTGGACCGACGCCTGGCTCCACGATCCGCCCGGCCTGCCCGTGCCGGTTCGGGAGGACGCCGAACTGGTCGACGATCCGGCGATCGACGAGAAGGGCTACCGCATCGTGCGCACCGAGGCGGCGGTGTTCAAGGCCCACCCGGGCGCGGCACACTTTCGCTACCCCTACCTCTACGGCCCCTACCAGCCGGCCCCCCGGGAGTGGTCCGTGGTGCGGCGCATCCTCGATGGGAGGCGGACGATCATCGTGGCCGATGAGGGGCTCACCCTGCACCACCATTGCTACACCGAGAACTGCGCCGCCGCCGTCGTACGCGCCATAGAGCGGCCCGAGCAATCTTCCGGCATGATCTTCAACGTGGGGGACGAAGAGGTGCTGACCGTGCGCCAGGTGGTCGAGCTGTGCGCGCGGGCACTGGGGGCCGAACTCGAGATCGTTTCCATGCCGTATGACCTGGCGGTCCCGGCCTGGCCCCTGCTGACCCAGCCCTTGCCGACTCACCGGGTCCTTGACCTGACCCTGCTCCATCACCAGCTCGGGCATCGCGATGTGGTGCCGGCGCGCCAGGCCGTCCCGGACACCGCTCGCTGGCTGGCCGAGCACCCCCCCGAGCCGGGGGGAATGGAGGAGAAGGTGCTGACCGACCCGTTTGAGTACGGTGCCGAGGATGCGCTGGTCGAATCGTGGCGGTCGGCCCGTTCCCGGGTCGTCGTGCCGGAGTTCGCGACCCGACCGTCATGGGGCCTCGCCTACAGCGGGCCCCACGGACGGAGCCGCACCCATGAGGAGTTCGTAGAATGACCAGGCCGCTGGAAGGGATTCGCATACTCGACCTGTCGATCGCGCTCACCGGCCCGTACGCCGTCACGCTACTGGCCGATCAGGGCGCCGAGGTGATCAAGGTGGAGCGGCCCGGTATCGGCGACATCGCCCGGTGGGTCGGCGTGATGGTCAACGGCATGAGTGCCCTGTACCTGATGTGCAACCGTGGGAAGCGGTCGATCGCGGTCGATATCCACACCGAGGGCGGGGTGGCGATCGTCAAGGATCTGGCCGCTCGCGCGGACGTCGTGATCCAGAATTTCCGGCCCGGTGTCTTGGACCGCCTGGGCCTCGGCTACGGGGCCATCCGGGAGGTCAACCCCGAGGTGGTCTACGCATCCCTCTCCGGGTTCGGATCCGAGGGTCCTTACCGCGATCGCAGCGCGTACGACACGGTGATTCAGGCCTACGCCGGGCTGGCGACGAACCAGGCCGATCCCGCCGACGGCGTGCCGGTGTTCCTACGCCAAACGGCGGCCGACAAGGTCACCGCCCTGTTCGCCTCGCAGGCCATCACCGCGGCCTTGCTCGCCCGGGCCATGGGAAGGGGAGGGCAGCACGTCGAGCTGGCCATGATGGATGCGGTGGCATCGTTCCTGTGGGCCGACTCCGCCGGCAACGAGGTGCTCCTCGACTCCGACCATACGCTGAACTCGAGTTTCGTGGCCGGCTTCCGACCGATGCGGTTCAGCGACGGGTGGGGTGTGGTCACGCCTACCTCTGTCGCCGACTTCACCGGCATGTGCAAGGCCCTGGGCGTGGAGGGATGGGACGACCCGCGGGTGGCCACCCTCGAGAATCGCAACAAGAACCGGGACGTGACCGCCGCCCTGGTGGACCTGTGTTACGCCCACGCGGCGAACATGACGATGGCCGAAGCCACGTCGCGCTTGGAGGCCGAGCGCGTGCCCTTCGCCATGGTCCTCTCGCCGGACGAGCTGACGCGCGATCCGCATGCGGTCGCAGTGGGCCTCTTCGAAGAACGTCAGCACCACGTGGTCGGGCGCACCCGCTTCCCCCGCCATCCCATCCGGTTCCTCGGGACGCCGGCCGACACCACGGACGCGTCCCCCGCCCTGGGCGAGCACACCGACGAGATCCTGACCGAGCTCGGCCTGGGCGAACGCATCACAGAGCTTCGAACTGCCGGCGTGGTGGCCTAGGTGGAGATCGACCTGCTGAGTGCGGCGTCGTTCGCGCACGGTCAACCTCACGACCAGTACCGTTGGCTGCGCGCCAACGACCCCTGCTACTTCCATCCCGAGCCGTCCGGGGCGGGCTTCTGGGCCGTGACGCGCTACGACGACGTGCGGTCGATCGGACGCAACGCCGCAACCTTCTCGTCGTGGCCGACGATGAGCATCACCGACGCGCCCGGTGGCGACGAGCATCAGCTGATGATCTGTTGCGACCCGCCCGCCCATACGGCACAGCGCCGGCTCCTGAACTCCCGCTTCACGCCACGCGCCGCAAAATCCTGGCGGGGCCGCATAGAGGAGCTGGCGGTCCGGATCGTCGACGTGGTGGCCGAACGGGGTGAGTGCGACCTTGTCGCCGACCTGGCCGGCGAGATGCCGTCGTTCGTGATCGCGGACTTGCTCGGCATTCCTCTCGACGACGGTCGACGCCTCTATCAGCTGACGGAGATCTTGCATGCCGCGCCGGGGATCCATACCCCTGAAGAAGTGCAGGCCGCCCTGGGGGAGATGTTCTCCTACGGCCACAGGGTGGCCGAGGAGAAGCGGCAGCACGGCCGCGATGACCTCTCGAGCCTGCTGGTCCAATCCGAGCTTCGCGGCAAGCCCCTCGACGACATCGACTTCAGCCTCTTCTTTCTCCTTCTCATCGATGCCGGAGGTGACACGACCAGAAACCTGGTGGGCGGGGGGATGTTGGCCCTGTTCGAGCATCCCGACGAGCGCCGCCGCCTCCAGGCGGACCTCGACGGCCTCTTGCCGACCGCCATCGAGGAGATGCTGCGGTGGGTGAGTCCGGTGGTGCACATGCGGCGCACCGCCACGCAGGACACAGTGTTGTGTGATCGTGAGATCCGCCAGGGAGACAAGGTCGTGATGTTCTACGGCTCGGCCAATCGCGATGAGGACGTGTTCGCCGAGGCCGAACGCTTCGACATCGCACGTCATCCGAACGAGCAGATCGCGTTCGGTGGCGGCGGTCCGCACTTCTGCCTCGGGGCGCACATCGCCCGGGTGGAGATCGACGCCCTCCTGCGCCAGATCCTGACGAGACTGCCGGATATCGAGCCCACCGCACCGGCGGAGTGGCTCGCCTCCAACTTCGTCTCGGGGCCCTCCCGGCTGCCGGTCCGCTTCACACCGGCAGCCGTATCCGGCGCCTGATCAGGGGAGTCCGGCGCCGCCGTCGTCGACCGTGACGCACTCGACCCGGGCGCTCCGCGCCTGACGGGAAGCCTCGGCTTCCCCCAGGGTCGCCGCGGTGAGCAGGTAGAGCGTGCGCCGATCGTTCCCCCCGAGTACGCAGGCAATGGCGTGGCGGCCCGGTTCGACCGGGACCTCGTCGGTGATCTCGCCCCCTTCGACCGCGCGTACGAATCGACCGGCCATCGGGCACGCCACCCATATGGCACCGCGCTCGTCGAGGCACATCCCATCGGGATAGTGCGGCGCGGCCAGCTCGGCCCAGACGCGCCGGTCGCGGAGCTCGCCACCGGCATCGATGGTGAAGGCCGTGATCCGGCAGGCCGCGCTCTCGGCCACCAAGAGCGTGTGGCCATCGGGGCTGATGATCATGCCGTTCGCCACCATCAGGTCAGACGCGGCGGCCGTCACCGCACCGTCGGGAGCGACCCGGAGCAACGCCGACGGCGCCGGTGTGCCGCCCCCTTCGCGGTCGTAGCCGAACTGTCCCACGTAGGCCCACCCTCCCGGGTGCACGATCATGTCGTTGATGCCGTAGTGAGCCTCCGCCGTCAGATCCGCGTGCAGCGTCAGGCCGGTGGCGCCCAGGCGGAGAACCTGTCCGTCCATGGCCACGACGAGGAGTGTCCCGTCGGGGAGCCAGCCCAGTCCCGACAGCGCGCCGTCGTGCTGGGCGATCGTCTCGACCGCGCCAGCGCCGTCCACCCGCACCACCCGGTTGTGGTGCATGTCCGACAGGTACAGCATGTCGTCATGCCAGCGCGGACCCTCTCCGAAGGCCAGTCCGTCGACCAATGTCGCCCGATCCTCGTGGATTGTCACCATGTGTCCCCCTCGCGCTCGAACTGGTGTCGTGCATCCTTTCAAACCTTGGTGAGATCCACCTCGGCGTCGTGGTGCGCCACCCTTGGCCGCTTCTCCCGGGAGCGGAGGTCGGCGTCCAGCCGCTCCATCGCGGCGGAGAGCGCATTGAGCTCCTCGGTGGTCCAGTCGACCAACTGCGCGCTCAGCAGCTCCTCTTTCACGGCCCGGAACCGTTGGTACGCCGACCTGCCCTCCGCCGTTTCCCGGACGACCGCGGCGCGGCCGTCCTTGGGGTCGCCCCGACGCTCGATGTAGCCACCATCGGCCAGGATCCGGATGTGATGGCTCAGCGCAGCGGACTGGAGCCGCGTCGATGCCCGCAACTCCGTGAGGCCGATCGGCGACTGCTCGACGATGCGTCCCAGCACCGCCGCCGTGGCCAGGCTGAGGGGCACTCCCGAACGGGACGCGTGCAGGAGGTCGAGACTGCGGCTGTTGGCGAACTGGGCCAGCGAGGCCAGCACTGCGTTGAGACGGCGATGGCTGGCCTCGTCCGTTGCCACACCCCGAGCGTACCGGAAAATAGATGCTACAGTGTCTTAACTACTTAGGGTGGCGTCGTCGCCAGAGGAGGGGAGCGCTATGGCCTGGGACTTCTGTAACGATCCCGCCTTCGAGCCCGAGCTCGAATGGACGCGCCGACTCGTGCGCGAGGAGATCGAGCCGCTCGACGTGGTCAAGCCGCAGATGAGCCGGGCGAACTACAAGTTGGCCGCGGCGCCGCTCAAGCAAGCGGTCAAGGATCGGGGCCTCTGGGCCGGCCACCTCGACAAAGAGCTGGGTGGGCAGGGAATGGGGCAGGTCAAGCTGGCGCTGCTGCACGAGATCCTGGGCCGCACGCCGTCGGCACCGGAGATCTTCGGGAACCAGGCGCCCGACTCGGGCAACGGCGAGCTGTTGGCCATCGGCGCCAACGACGAGCAGAAGGACCGGTGGCTGTGGCCGCTCCTGGCCGGCGAGTTGACCTCCTCCTTCTCGCTCACCGAGCCGCATTCCGCCGGGTCGGATCCGACGCAGATCACCACCTCGGCCCGGTTGGACGGCGATGAGTACGTGATCGATGGGCACAAGTGGTTCGCCTCGAACGCCTGGGACGCCGACTTCGTGCTCGCCATGGTCGTGACCGAACCGGACGGATCGCCGTACGAGCGCGCCTCCATGTTCGTGATCGAGCGGGACACGCCTGGTATGGAGATGGTGCGCAACGTGCACACGATGGACCATCCCTATCCGGGCACGGGGGACCAGCATGTGCGGGGTCATGCGGAGATCCGGTTCAACGAGTGCCGGGTCCCCGTGGCCAATCTGATCGGGCGTCCAGGCGAGGGATTCCTCCTGGCGCAGAAGCGGCTCTCGGCCGGGCGCATCCATCACGGCATGCGCTGGATCGGCATGTGCCAGAGAGCCTTCGACATGATGTGCGAGCGGGCCGTCTCCCGAACCTTGCACGGCAAGCTCTTGGCCGACAAGCAGTTCGTGCAGGATTTCATCGCGGAGTCGGCGACCGAGATCCAAGCGGCCAGGCTCCTGACCCTGCAGGCCGCGTGGCACTGGGACACGTTCGGCTCGTCAGCGTCACGAGTCGAGATCGCCCAGGTCAAGTACTGGTGCGCCGGTGTGCTCTACCGCGTCATCGACCGGGCCATTCAGGTGCATGGCGCGCTGGGGTATTCGAGCGACCTCCCCCTCGAGTACATGTATCGCATTGCCCGCAACTACCGCATCAGCGACGGGGCCGACGAGGTCCACAAGTCCTTCATCGCCCGGCACCTGGTGAAGAACTACGAGCCGGTGGAGGGGTGGCCGAGCGAACACATCCCGACCAGGCGGGCCGGCGCCGAGGCGAGATTCTCCGAGTATCTCGACCTGGCGACGGAGAATCTCTAGTCATGAGCACCGACGCATGAGCACCGACGCCCCTCCCCCGGGCATTGATCAGCCCCGCGTCGACGCCTGGCTGGCCGCGCACGTACCCGACGCCATCCCTCCGTTCACGTATGAGCAGATCATGGGAGGCGGCTCGAATCTCACCTTTCGCGTCATCGACGCCGAGGGCCGTCAATGGGCCCTGCGACGTCCGCCCACCGGGCCGCTCCTCGCCACCGCGCACGACATGGGTCGTGAAGTGAAGATCATGTCGGCCTTGGCCCCGAGTCCCGTCGCCGTGCCGGCCTGCGCTGCGTTCTGCCAGGACCCCGAGGTAACCGGCGCGCCGTTCTACGTCATGAACTTCGTCGACGGCCACGTCCTTCGCGATCTGGCATCGACGCAGACGATGACCCGTGAGGACGCCGACAGGGCCACGGACTCATTGATCGACACCCAGATCGCGCTGCACACCCTCGACCTCGAGGCGTACGGCCTGGCAGACCTGGCCCGCCACGGGGACTACGTCGGGCGTCAGCTGAGCCGTTGGCGGCGACAGATCGAGGCCGGCCAGACGCGCGACGCCCCCTTGTTCTTCGACCTGCACGAGCGACTGGTGGCGCGCAAGCCGACCGAGCATGTGCCACCGGGCCTGGCCCACGGCGACTACCGGTTCGACAACGTGGTGCTGGACGAACAGTTCTCGGTGGCCGCGGTCCTCGACTGGGAGCTCTGCACCATCGGCGATCCGATCGCTGATTTCGCCTGGTCGCTCGAGTACTGGGCCAACGCGGACGATCCGGTCTCGTTTCTCCGCGACCCTCCCACGGCATCGGACATCTTTGTGACACGCGACGTCGTGGTCGACCGCTATCGATCCCGTTGTGGCTTCGAGGTCGGTGACCTGTCCTACTACCGCGTCTTCAGCTGGTGGAAGCAGGCCTGCATTGCCGAGGGCGCCCTGGCCCGTCAGATCGATGCCGCCCGTCGCGGACAGACGGGCCGGGACCCGGCCGACACGGCGCGTCACATCGACGATCTCCTTGCCCACGCGGCCGATCTGGCCGTGGGCGTCCTCTGAAGACGCCGGCCCGCCCGGTCAGGAGCGGCCCGGCCGGAACGGCGGATAAGGTAGCCGCCGCCACGCGAAGCGATCGGTGCCGGCAGCCGCGGCACAAAGGGGGAACCAATGAGATTCTGGGCCAACACGTCGTTCAGTCCACCCGAGCACAACGTGCCTCTGGCCCGGGCCGCCGAAGAAGCCGGACTGTACGGCATCCTCATGTCCGACCACATCTTCTACCCCCGCGATCTGAGGACGCCGTACCCGTACTCTCCGTACGAGGACGGCCGGCCGATCTGGGAGCCCGAGGTGGCGTGGCCCGACGTGTGGGTCACGATCGGTGCCATGCAGGCGGTCACGACCACCCTGCACTTCGGGACCGGCGTCTACATCGCACCGGCGCGCGATCTGTTCACCGTGGCGAAGCAGGTGGGCACCGCCGCCGTCCTGTCGAATAACCGGATCCATCTCGGCGTCGGGGCGGGGTGGATGAAAGAGGAGTTCGATCAGACCGGCCAGCCCTATGCCAATCGGGGCGGCCGGCTCAACGAGATGATCCCCGCGCTCCGCGAGCTCTGGAGGGGTGGCTGGGTCGAGTACCACGGGGAGCATTACGACTTCGGGCCTTTGCAGATTGAGCCGGCACCGACCAAGCCGGTGCCCATCTGGTCCGGCGGGCACTCCGAGCCGGCACTGCGCCGGGCCGCCCGGCTCGGAGACGGCTGGATCGGCAACGCCTACTCGGTCGAGGACGCGCAGCACTACATCGGCAAGCTGAAGCACCACCTGGCCGAAGCCGGCCGGGCCGATGATCCGTTCGAGATCATCATCGGCCTCTACGTCCCACCCACGCTCGACGCGGTGCGCGAGGCGTCGAGCTGGGGCGTGACGGGGCTCATGTGCCTGCCCTGGTATGTGGACGATCGCAACGACGACCGCAACGTCGCCGGAGTCCAGGGCTCGTTGGATCTCGAGCGGAAGGTCGAGGCCACGCTGCGCTTCGGCGCAGACGTCGTCGCGCCCGCGCTCGACGCCTGACCGGCGGTCGGGTGAGGATGGCGCACCGGATGCCGTGATGACCTCCTCGGTCCCGAGCGGGGAGAGGCTCGAGGGACGCAAGGTCCTGGTGACCGGCGCCTCGGGGGCGGTGGCGACCCCGATTGTGCGTACGCTCTCGGTCGACAATGACGTGTACGCCCTGGCGAGGATGCGCACACCGGCTGATGCGCAGAAACTCCGCGACGCCGGAGCGACGCCGGTGCCCTTCGACCTGGCGACGGGATCCTTCGACGAGCTCGACGATGACTACGACCTCGTCCTGAATTTCGCCGTGCGACGGTCGACCGACGACGATTTCGAGCAGGAGATGGTGACGGGGGCCGAGGCTCTCGGCCTGCTGATGCAGCGCTGCCGGCACGCCCGCGCCTTCTTCCACTGTTCGTCGACCGCGGTCTATCGGCCACCGGGTGACCACCCCGCCCGCGAGGCGGATCCACTCGGGGACCACCACGGGTCCCAGCTGCCCACGTACAGCATCGGGAAGATCGTCGCCGAAGGGGTGGCCCGAACCGGCGCTCGCGCCTACGGCCTCCCGACGGTGATCGCCCGGCTCGCCGTTCCCTACGGATCGGTGTGGGGGTGGCCGACACGGCATCTCGAGGACATCGCCTCGGGCCGGCCGGTCTTGGTGCACCCTACCGACCCCATGCTGTTCAGCCCGATCCACGAGCGGGACATGATCGACCAACTGGGTGCGCTGGTCGGCTGCGCGGCCATCCCGGCCACCGTGGTGAACTGGGGCGGGGACGAACCCGTGCGGATGCAGGAGTGGTGCGCGCTGATGGGCGAGCTGATCGGCGCCGAGCCGGCCTACCGGACCAGCGATCGGGCCTTCCGCGGCGCGCCGGTGGATGCGACCGTCCGGACGGCGATCACCGGGCCGACCAGGGTTCCGTGGCGCGAGGGCATGACGGCACTGGTGGCGGATTGGCAGGAGCGCCGTGCACACGAGAAGGAGGCGCCGGCTGATCACGGGTCGCGGTAGTCCGACGAGCTCGAATCGGCAGGTCCGTGTGGGTCGGCCCGAATGTGAGTAAGTTGCCAACGCTTCACCCGAAAGGAGAAATGGTACGCATGGGTACGAATCTGATGTTGGTCTTCTCGAATCCGGCCGAGGGCAAAGAGGATGCGTTCAACGCGTGGTACGAGGGGACGCACATTCCCGAGATGCTCGGCACGCCCGGCGTGGTGGCAGCCCGGCGCTACGAGGTGGCGCAGCCCGAAGGCCTCCCGGCGCCTCCCCAGAAGTACCTGGCCGTGTACGAGCTCGACGGTGACCTGCCGACGGTGTTCGCCGCCATCAACGAGCGCGGGAAGTCCGGTGCGATAAGTCCCGGCGAGAACACGGATCGAGCCTCGGTCGCCATGTGGGTCTACTCGCCCAAGACGGACCGGATCACCGAGTAGTCCCGCTGGGGCGGGAGGGGGTGCGCGTGGGCACTGAGGACGAGTTGTTCGGCGGGAAGACCGCGGTCATCACCGGCGCCGGAAGTGGGATCGGTGCCGCGTTGGCCCGGCACGCGGCCCGGCTGGGCATGCGCCTCGTCTTGGCCGACGTGGCCGAGGAACGGCTGGAGCAGGTGGCAGGGAAGTTGGCCGGGGCGGCCGAGGTTCTCGCGGTCCCGACGGACGTCACGGATGCGGCGGCGGTCGAGCGGTTGGCGGCGCGTGCGTACGACGAGCTCGGGCCCGGTCCGGTTGCTCTTCAACAACGCCGGCATCGAGTCGACCGGCCCGCTGTGGGAGCTCACGCCGCAACGGTGGGACCTCATGATGCGGGTCAATGTCTACGGGGTGTTCCACGGGATCCACGCCTTCGTCCCGCGGATGCTGGCCGACGGGGGCCCGGCCAGCATTGTGAACACGTCCTCCATCGGGGGACTCTCCGTCGGGCCGTTCCAAGGCGCCTACATCGCCAGCAAGTTCTCGGTGCAGGCGCTCACCGAATGCCTGCACATGGAGCTGCAGGCGCAGGGGGCCGCCATCGCGGTCTCGGTCGTGACGCCGGGCCCGGTGGCCACGCAGATCTTCGAAGACGCCGTCGCCCTGGAAGGCGCCCCCGGCGCCGACGGGTACCGGACCATCATGCGCTCCATGTTGCGGGATGAGGGGCTCACGCCGGATCAGGCGGCGGCGATCATTTTCGAGGGGGTCGCCGAGGAGCGGTTCTGGATCTTCACCCACCCCGAAATGGTCCGGGAGGTGGTCACGCGGCGTGCCGACATGATCCTCAACCAGCGGCCGCCGACGCCCCGACTCGCCAACTGATGATCCAGACCAGCGGCGCAGTGTGGGACGGCGCCGACCTGGTCATCACCGACGAGTTGGAAGTACGCGAACCAGGTCCGGGGGAGGTGATGCTCGGGGTGCTCGCCTCGGGCATCTGCCACAGCGACCTGAACGTGCTCGATGGTCAAAATCCGGTGTCGCTGCCGGTGGTCCTCGGCCACGAAGCGGCCGGAGTGGTGGAGCGGGTAGGGGAGGGTGTCACCTCGGTCGTTCCCGGCGATGCCGTGGTCGTCGGATCGACCGTCCCCTGCGGGACGTGCCGCTTCTGCTCGGCGGGCCGGGGCAGCGAATGTCGCGACGCCTTTGCAGCCGGGTCACCGCCGTTCCGCTGGCGGGGACGACCCGTCCGTGCCTTCGCCAACATCTCCTCGTGGGCGGGGACGACGACGGTGCGGGCGAGCCAACTCGTGCACGCGCCGGGGATCCCGGCCACCTCGGCCGCCCTGATCGGCTGCGCCGTGTCGACCGGGTACGGCGTGGTGCGCAACGTGGCCCGGGTCCGCCCGGGCGACGCCGTGGTGGTCTTCGGGGTGGGCGGCATCGGGGTGAACGTGCTGCAGACGGCCCGGCTCAGCGGCGCCGCCCGCATCCTGGCCGTGGACGTCAACCCCGCCAAGGCGGAGGTGGCGGCCAGCTTCGGCGCCCACGACACCCTGATCGCCCAGCCGTCCGACGGCGGGGACGTGCTGGCCGAGCTGATCAGGACGCAGATCGGTGTCCCGGTCGACGTGGCGGTGGAGTGCAGTGGCGCACCGGCGGCGATTGATGCGGCCGTCGCCTGCACGGCCTGGGGTGGCACGACCGCGTTGGTCGGGATCCCCCGGGCAGGTACCCGGGGCTCCTTCGCCGTGGACGACCTGTTGCGCAACCGGCGCATCGTCGGGAGCCTGAACGGCTCTGTCGACCTCCATCGTGACTTCACCGCCATCGTCGACCATGTCCACAACGGCGAGCTCGAGGTGGCGGCGCAGGTCTCGCGGGTCTGGCCCCTCCGCGACATCGATGAGGCCCTGGCCGCCGTGCGGGCGGGTTCGGTCGTCCGCGCCGTCCTCACCCACGCGAGCTGAGCGCGGCCCGCCAACCACGCACGGGGAAAGGAGCAGAGAGTGCAGGACGAGAGGGACGCCGAGGTCCCACTGCCCCTGACCGATACCTACGACGATGTGAACCTGACGGAGGTGCGTCTCACCGCCCGTCAGGGGTCCCTGCCGGCACTGCTGTACCGTCCGCAGCTCGGTGGGCCCCGGCCCGGGGTGGTCCTGGCGGCGGAGGCGTATGGGATCAACGCGTTCACCCGCCGCATCGCCGCCACGCTGGCCCACCTGGGCTACGTGACCGTGGTACCGGACTACTACCGGGGTGAGGGCCCGACCGACCCGGAGGGCTATCTCGACTTCACCGAGGTGATGGAGTTCATCGGGGAGCTGGATTTCCGGCGGGCCACGCACGATGTCATCGCCGCCATCGACTACTTGCAGGAGCAGCCGTCCGTCCGTGCCGATCGGGTTGCCGTGTGGGGCTACTGCACCGGGGGGACGTTGGCCATGCTGGCGGCCGCGCTCCGACCCGACCTGGCGGCCGCCGTGCTCTTCTTCCCGAGCCAACCCACCTTCGACGCGCTCGACGCCAAACGGCCCGTGCATCCCGTTGATCTCCTGTGGAATGTCGGCTGCCCGCTGCTCTTCCTCTACGGGGACCAGGACCCCGTGATGTCGCCCGATCAGTTGTCCGATCTGGGGCAGCGGCTCGACGAGTGGGGCATTGCCCACACGATCAAGATCTATCCCGGGGCCGGGCACGCCTTCAGCGCACCCGTCGCCCCCCTTCGCCATGACCCTTCCGACCGGGCCTCCTGGGCGGATGCGCGGCGGTTCCTGGCCGAGCACCTGCGACCCTGACCGCCGGCCGGCGTGTCCTCACGTCCCGGCCGGAAATGACTCGGCGCGGTAGCGTGACGTCGGTCGGCAGCGGGAGGGGAGGTCGGGACGATGGCGTGGATCCATGACCAGGGACCGGACCCGGTACCGGCGCAGCTCCTCGACCGGATCATGTACCTCGGCGTGCCCTCGACGGGTCCGGACGGCGCGTACGTTCCTCCGCCCCATGACGGCCCCCAGGCCTATTTGGCCGTCCAGGGTGCGAAGGTCGAGGAGATCCCCACGCATTTCCACAGCGTCGAGCAGTTCCAGTACGTCGTCACCGGGTCCGGCATGATCGGTGGCCACCCGCTCGAGGTCGGCGTGGTGCACTACGCCGATCGTTTCACCCCCTACGGACCCCTGGCCGCCGGCCCGGGCGGCATGACCTACGCCACGTTGCGGCCCTGTCACGACACCGGCGTCTTTGTCATGCCGGCGGGGCGCCATCGTCTCGCCGACTTGTTGGCGGCATCGAGCAGGCCGGTGGAAGATCGTCGGCAGTGCACCGTCGACCTCCGGGAACCTGTCGAAACCGACGGAGGGACCGGCTCTTCAGAGTGGATCGACCTTGCGCAGGCGGCCGACGGATTTCGCATCGCCGTCGCCGGGGTGTCGGCGCACGCCGCGGCCCCACCTGTCACGGTCGGCGGGAGCGGGGCCTACCTCTTGGTGGTGCGCGGGGCGGTCGACGACCGAGAGGGGCTGTACGAGGCCGGGTCCATCACGTGGCGCGCCGCCGGGGACGTCGGTCCAGCAGCCAGGCCGCCGGCGGGGGTGCCCGCCTGGCGCTCCTGCAGTTCCCGTTCGCCACGGCGGCGTGACGGGGGAGGTCCTCCCTTACGCCGTGCCGGGATCGTTGGCGTAGTAGTGCTGGAGCTCGATCGTCTGGCCCAGCGTGAGCAGGCCGACGGAGAAGATGTCGGTACGCACGAAGGCCTGCACGAAGTCGTCGCCGTAGGCGCCGGGGTCGCCGGGACGGAATACGGCGGCAACTTCGAGCCGTTCGGCCAGCTCCGGATCGGTAGCGAGGCAGCCTCCGGATCCCCTCGACGGCCTCCTCCCACGCGGCCAGGGTGGCGAACCCGATGCCAACATGGTGATAGCGCTGCGGCTGGACCGCCAGCTGCTCGACGAACTCCGCATAGGGTCCGCCGGGCTCGTCGCCGATCCGCCCACGGAGCCATTCCTCGAACGCCCACTGCTCGGGGGTCACCTCGGAAACCAAGAACACCTCGTCTCCGAAGATCCATACCCCGGTGGTGCCGTCGCGCACCTCGCACCCCATGGCCACCAGGGCCCGTCGGGTCAACTCCCGTTCGCCCGGACGGTGGACGAGTTCGGCGTGGTTGAGGGGACGGGCCGGCTGCGTGTAGGGCACCGTCCCAGGGTAGTGAAAAGAGGGCTCAGCCGGCATGCGTGGCGGGAGCGTCGCCGCCGCACCCCTCGCAGTCACGGATGTCCGAAGGTAGAGTTTTGCCGCACGCACCGTGGGAGAAATCGACTGCGGTCCAGAATCGGGGGGATGTGAAATGGAGTTCGGCGTTTTCATTCAGGGGTACCTGCCGCCGTGGAAGCGAGAGGCGGGCGGGCAGGACGCCGAGCACATCTCCTTCATGGAGGACATCGACATGGTGGTCGCCGCCGACAAGGCGGGGTTCAAGTACCTCTGGGCCAGCGAGCACCACTTCCTCTACGAGTACTCCCACCTCTCGGCCAACGACGCCATCCTCGGCTACCTGGCCCACGCCACCGAGCGCATCCACCTCGGCTCGGGGATCTTCAACCCGCTCGCACCGGTGAACCACCCGGCCAAGGTGGCCGAGCGGGTGGCCATGCTCGATCACCTCTCCGAGGGGCGGTTCGAATTCGGCACCGGCCGCGGCGCGGGCAGTCACGAGATCCTCGGGTTCCTCCCCGGGATGGAGGACCTGAGCGGGACCGCGCGAGATGTGGGAGGAGACGATCGGGGAGTTCCCCAAAATGTGGTTGCAGGACGAGTACGAGGGATTCGACGGCAAGTACTGGTCGCTCCCCCCGCGCAAGGTGCTGCCGAAACCGTGGGGCAAGGCCCACCCGGCCATGTGGTACGCCGCGGGCAACACGTCGAGCTACGGCATGGCGGCCCGCAAGGGGCTCGGTGTCCTGGGGTTCTCCGTCGGCTCGGTGCCCGAGCTCGAGCCGGTCCTGCAGACGTACAAGAAAGAGATCGTGAACGCGGAGCCGGTCGGCGCCTTCGTGAACGACAACGTCATGGTCACGTCCGCCGGGTTCCTCCACGAGGACCTGGCCACGGCGCGCCAGCAGGCGGTGGAGGCGCGGCTGAACTACGTGCAGAGCAACACCTTCCGCTATCACGACACGTTCCCGCATCCCGAGGGCGTGCCCTACTGGCCCGAGCTCATCCCCGACTACGACCTCGATCTCGTCAAGAGCATGAGCGACGTCGGGGCCATGATCGTCGGCGATCCCGACGAGGCATTGCGCCAGGTCCGGCTATGGGAGAGCGCCGGGGCCGATCAGCTGGTGCTGAGCGTCTCGTTGGGCCAGCCGAAGGAGCGGACGCTCAAGACCATTGCGCTGATGGGGGAGTACGTCATTCCCAAGGTCGACACCGACCCGGTCCACCGCACGACCCGCTTCCGGCAGGAAGCCGGCTGACGCTGCTGACCATCCGGGCCCGCCCTCCGGGCGCCCGGACGAGGTCAGAGGTTCCAGATGCGCGCCGCGTTGTGCTCGACCATCAGGTCGCGCTCGTTCTCGGGCACGCCTTCGAACAGCTCGTCGATCACCGAGAGGGACTTCGGCCAGGTCGAGACCGGGTGCGGGTAGTCGCTCGACCACATGAGGTTCTGGGCGCCGAGCACGTGGCGCAGGTGGCGTACCGGGTCGGGCTCGTCGATGAACGTCATCGCCATGTTGTGGTGGTAGTAGTAGCTGGGCAGCTCGTCGCCCAAAATGGGGAACTCGTAGCCCTGGCGCAGGACCATGTCGTCGAGGAAGGACAGGTACCACGCCACCCATCCCAGCCCGGGCTCCACGAACACCACCTTGAGCTCGGGGTGCCGCCCGAAGATGCCGGTGAGCAGCCACATACCGAGGGCCTCGCAGGCCGAAGGCGGCATGCACGACAGCGTCCAGGCCAGGCGGGGCGTCGGGTCGCGGTCGGCCAGGTTGTTGAGCGCCGTGTTGAGCCCGATGTGGCAGCACACCGGCAGCCCGGTCTCGGCGATGGTGGCCCACAGGCGGTCGTAGCGCTGGTCGAAATAGTCCACCTGGCCCAGTTCCGAAGGGAAGACGGGCAGCTGCAACGACTTGCCGCCCAGTGAGGCGACCCGCTCGATCTCGGCGATGGCCAGGTCCATGTCGTGGATGGGCACCTGGTAGGAGACCACCAGCCGCGTGGGGTCGGCCGACGCGAAGTCGTGCAAGGTGTCGTTGAAGGCACGGGTTGCGTCGGCCGCACCGGTCTCGAGGAGGTAGAGGTAGCGGTAGGCGCTGACCTCGCAGTAGAGGACCTCGATGTCCACACCGTCGATGTCCATGTCGCGCAGGCGCTCGACCGGGTCCGAATAGCCGGGGCGCCCCCACGAAGGATGCCGGATCTCGGCACCGGCCGCGTTGGCCTTGGCCGCGTTCCCGCCCAGCATGGTGCGGTGGGCCTCCAGCAGCGCGGCGTCGTACTCGTCGTGGAGCCTCGATGGCAGGTGCGCCTTCACGTCCTCGTGCTGCACGCTGACGTGCGAGTCGGACGAGATCACCCGTGCGGTGGTCATGATGCCGCTCCTTTCAGGCCGAGCATCTCGGCTGTCTCGGCGCACGACGCCAGCCGGCGCCCGGCCTTCTCGGCCAGCGCCACGGCCGTGGTGACCAGTTCCTCGTTGGTCACCGGGTCGCCGGCGTAGTCCTCCAGGCCGACCCGCAGGTGCCCGCCCCGCTCCAGCGCGAGCTGGGGCAGCTCGGAGGCGAACAGATCGCCGCCCAGCACCGAGACCGACCATGGCAGCGAACAGCCGTCGAGCATGGCCAGGTAGGCGTCAAGGGAAGCCCGTGTCGGCGGCAGGCCGAACCAGAAGCCTCCGTCGGCCTCGGGTGTCGAGCCGCCGAAATAGAAGCGGACCATGGTGCCCTCGGGGAGCCGGCCGGCCCGCCAGTACGACAGGGCGGCACGCAGGAATCCCGGCTCGAAGATGGCGAGCGTCGGGACCAGGCCGAACTCCTCGCACAGGCCGAGCTGGTAGTCGATGTCGCTGCCCGAGTTCACATAGGCGAAGCGGGGCCCGAGGTTGACCGAACCGGGATCGCTGACGCCGATGCGCAAGGCGCCCGACTGCGCCAGCGCCGCGATGTGCGAGTAGCGCTCCTCGACCGCCCCGATACCGTTGATGGTCGGGTAGAGCAAGGCATCGGGCCGCGCGGCCAGCACCGGTTCCCAACCCTCGAGATAGCGGGCCGCCGCGGCCTCGCCGGCGCCGAAGAAGTCGATGTGGTTGTGCACGATCGCCGCCCCGATGTCGAAGCACGAGGCCGCACAGGCGGCGATCTCCTCGGGCAGGCGGGGTGCGCTGCTGGTTGGCTCCGTTGATCGCCACCTCAATGATGACGGCGTCGTCGGCGCGGATGGTCATCCTCGGCGTCCGGGCTTGACGAGGTGCCCGGCACCGGTGGCGCCGGTTCGCTCCCCGTCGACCTGCACCGGTGTGCCGTTGACCAGAATGTGGCGCATGCCCACCGGCTGATCGGCCGTGAGGCGCTCCGCATTGGCCGGGAAGTCGCGGACCCGGCGGGTGGGGCCGGGGGCCACGGTGGCGGGGTCGAACACGGCGACATCGGCCCAGCCACCCGGCCGCAGGTAGCCCCGATCGGTGAACCCGAAAATGTCGGCTTGCTGGCCGGACAGCTTGCGCACCGCCTGCTCGACCGACAGGACGCCGCGGTCACGTACCCACCCTCCGAGGAGGTCGGTGGCCTGCGGCGCGTCGCAGAGTTGGCCGGCGTGGGCGCCGGCGTCGGAGAGGCCGATCGTGCAGTGCTCCTCGACGAGCAGCTTGGCCACCTCGGCCTCGTCGTCGTTGGCCAGGACGGTACGGACCCGTAGCGCCAGATCGGGCTCTTGGAGCGCCAGGTCGAGCAGGGTGTCGAACGGGGACGTCGACCGTTCCTCGGCCAGGTCGGTGAGGCGCCGGTCGACCAATTCGGGGTGCGCGGCGCTCTCGCCCATGGTGTAGGTGTCCCAGCGGATCCCGAAGCCGGTGCCCTGCTCCCAGGCCTTGACGACCATGGCCCGCCACTCGGGGTCGGCGTAGGCGCGGGAGCGCTCGGCGGTCGATGCGTTCTGCAACGCGGCAAAGTGCTCGTTCACCGCCAGCGGATAGGGCGAGTCCAAGCGTGAACTGAAAGCTCAACGGCCGTGGCGTCACCTGCGGCCACACCTCGGCGCCGCCGGCCCAGCCTTCGCGGTTCGGCCTCGAGCGTCTTTTGGTGCGTCCCGGTGGGCGAGGTCAGGAGCGCGCCCCAGGTGAACGGGACGCCGGCCCGCGGGCTGCAACGCGTACATGTCCTGGGGCAGGCAGGGCTCACCCGGCGCGATGGCCACGACGCCGCGGCGGGCCTCGTGCATCACGTCCAGCATGGCCTCGAACTCGGCCAGATCGGCGAAACGGCTCGGGACGGGCTTGCCGTCCACGCCGCGATGGGGGAAGGCGAAGCTGGTGGCGAAGCCGGCCGCCCCCGCCTCCATCGCCTCGGCCAGGACCCGCTGCATCTCGCGTGATCTCGTCGGCGGTGGCCGTGCGCTCGTAGGCGTCGGCGCCCATGGCGAACAGGCGCATCGCGGTGTGTCCGATGTACGCGGCGAAGTTGAGGCCGATGCCGCGGCGCTCGACCGACGCCAGGTATTCGGGGAAGGTGGCGAAGTCCCAGGGGATGCCCGCCTGCAGGGCGGCGACGTCCATGTCCTCGACGTTCTCCAGCGTGCGCGCGATCAGGTCACGGTGCTCGGCGCGGGTGGGCGCAATGGAGAAGCCGCAGTTGCCGGCCACGACCGTCGTGACCCCGTGGAAACACGAAGGGGTGAGTGCGGGGTCCCAGAAGACCTGGGCGTCGTAGTGGGTGTGGATGTCGATGAACCCCGGCGCCACGATGCAGTCGCCCGCGTCGAGCGTGCGGTCACCCTTGAGGTTGTTGCCTACCTCGGTGATGCGCCCGTCGGCGATGCCGATGTCGGCGCGCACTCCGGGCGCTCCGCTCCCGTCGACGACCGTGCCGCCACGGATGACAAGCTCATTCATGTGACCACCCCCTGGGGCTGGTTCTCTCCCCTAGGCGATCGATCATAGACGTGGCCGCAGGGACGGGTCCGCGCCCGCCTCATGCGTCGTCCCCGCCAGCGCGGCGGTGACCATGGCGGTGGCCGACCGGAGACGGCCACCCGCCACCTCGACCTCGGCCCCGGTGAGCGGGCCCGGGAACCCCATCAACGACACGATGAGGACGACCATCCCCGAGGGGTCGACGACGGCGGCGTTGATGGCGCTCACGGCGTAGGACCGCGTGGCACTGAGCTCGGTGGGGAGGACGTCGGGCGAGAGGAGCCGGGCCAGCTGCTCGACCACCTCGGGCAGGGAGGTCCCGTTCGTCGGCGGGGTCCAGGACGGCTCGGCCAGCTCCACCACGAACCCCCGGCGTCGCACGACCTCGAGCGCGGCCGCGTAACGGTCCGACGTCCCGGGTGGGGCGAGGGACAGCCACCGCTCCGCCACCGCGGGCCGGGACCAGGCGGCGACAGCGGCGCCGAACGGCGGTCGCAGGGGAATGTACCCGTGCCCGATCGGGGCCCCCACGGCCCGCACGTCGCGCACCTGGTCCACCACCGTCACATGGTCGGGCGCCACGGCCAGGGCGACGCAGTGGGAGCCGACCCCTCGGCTGAGCTCGATCATCGCCGGCCGGACGAAGTCCAGCGCCGGGAACCCCGACGATGCCGCCCGCCCCACGGCCACCAACGCCGGGCCCAGCCGGTACGTCTTGCTGAAAGGGGTCACGCAAGAGCCAGCCGACCTCGGTCAGGGCCTGCAGCATGGAGTAGCAGGTGGACTTGTTCACGCCGAGCCGTCTGCGTCACGTCGGCCAGGGTGAGCGCCTCGTTCGGGCGGGCGGCGAGGATCTCGACCAGGGCGACCACCCGGTTGGTCTGCGGTGAGGGTCTGGCCATCCGTCCTATGGTTGCACATTGCAACCCTTGTGGTGCACCAGGGGATCGTGGCAAGATGCGGGGAAGAGCTAGGGAGGGACGTATGCACGACCTCGTTATCCGCGGTGGCACTGTGGTCGATGGGACGGGAGGGCCCTCCAGAACGGCGGACGTCGCCGTCGACGACGGCATCATCACCGCCGTCGGTGACCTCAAGGGGGCGGCGGCCGAGCGGACCATCGACGCCGACGGGCTGCTCGTCACCCCGGGCGTGGTCGACGTGCACACGCATTACGACGGCCAGGCGACGTGGGACCCGCTGCTGACGCCCAGCTCGTGGCACGGGGTCACGACGGTCGTCATGGGGAACTGCGGCGTCGGCTTCGCGCCCGTGCGGCCCGGCTCGCAGGAGTGGCTCGTCCAACTGATGGAAGGTGTCGAGGACATTCCCGGCACCGCGTTGACCGAGGGCATCTCCTGGGGCTGGGAGAGCTTTCCCGAGTACCTGACCGCACTCGAGGGAATGCGCCGGGTGGTCGACGTCGGGACCCAGGTGCCCCACGGTGCCGTGCGGGCCTATGTGATGGGGGAGCGCGGCTCGCGCAACGAGCCGGCGACGCCCGAGGACATCGCCGCCATGGCCGCCCTCGTCAAGGACGGCATCGCCGCCGGTGCACTGGGATTCTCCACCTCGCGGACCATCGTCCACCGTGCCGTGGACGGCGAACCGGTCCCGGGCACGTTCGCCGCCGAGGACGAGATCTTCGGGATCGGGCAGGCGCTCAAGTCCCTCGGCGCCGGCGTCTTCGAGCTGGCACCGGCCGGCGCCATGGGGGAGGACCTGGCGGCACCCGAGCGCGAGGTCGCCCTGATGCGACGCCTCTCGGCGGCCATCGGGCGCCCGATCAGCTTCGCCCTGCTGCAGGTGGACGCGGCGCCGGACCAGTGGCGCGACATCCTGCGCCTGTCGGCCGAGGCCAACGCCGAGGGAGCCGACCTGCGGCCCCAGGTGGCGGGCCGGGCGCTCAACATCCTGCTGGGCTTCCAGACCATCCACCCCTTCTCGAAGCGGCCGACCTACCTGTCCCTCGTCGACCTCCCGCTGGCGGAGCGGATCCAGCATCTGCGCAAGGACGAGGTGCGGCGTGCCATCCTCAGCGAGCGCATCCCGGACGATCCCCTCATGGCCATGATCGGGGGACAGAGCACATCGCACATGTTCCCCTTGGGGGAGCCGCCCGACTACGAGCCGACGCCGGACAAGAGCGTGGCGGCCATCGCCCGCCGCGAGGGACGGCCGGAAGAAGAGGTGCTCTACGACCTCCTGCTCCGTCACGACGGTCGTGAATTGGTGCTCTTCACCCTGGGCGGGTACAGCCACGGCAGTCTCGACGACATGAAGGAGATGCTCCAGCATCCCAAGTCGGCGTTGGGTCTGTCCGACGGCGGTGCGCACTGCGGCGTCATCTGCGACGCCAGCGCGCCGACCTACATGCTCAGCCACTGGGCCCGGGACCGGGCCGACGGCCTGCCGTTGGAGTTCGTGGTCAAGAAGATGACCCGCGACACGGCCCACCTCTACGGGCTCGAGGACAGGGGCGTGCTGGCTCCCGGGCTTCAAGGCCGATCTCAACCTGGTCGACCTGGAGAACCTGAACCTGCGCCTGCCCGAAATGGTGCACGACCTGCCGGCCGGGGCGCGGCGCCTCATCCAGCGCGCCGACGGGTGGAAAGCGACCATCTGCTCCGGTGAGGTGACCTTCGAGGACGGTGAGCACACCGATGCCCGGCCCGGGCGCCTGATCAGAGGTGGCCAACCCGTCCCGGAGGGCTAGACCGATGGTGAAACTGGCTCGAGAACTCACCGATGAAGCACCGGTCGGCGCCACCATCACCAGTGGCCACCGCCAACCCGTCACCATTCCGGCGTCGCGCTACACCGACCCGGCCTTCGCCGACCTGGAGCTCCAGCGGCTGTGGCCCCGGGTGTGGCAGCTGGCCTGTACGACCGACCATGTGGCCCAACCGGGCGACGCCTACGAGTACCGCTGCGGTCCCTACTCGATTGTCATCGTGCGGGACGACGACGCCGTGCTGCGGGCGTTCCAGAACGTGTGCCGGCACCGGGGCAGCGCCATCTGCGAGGGGGCGGCCTCCGGGCTGACCGAGTTGCGGTGCCCCTTCCATCGCTGGTCGTGGGATCTCTCCGGCCGGCTGCGCGAGGTGCCCTCGCGGCGGGGTTTCGGATCGTTGCCGGCGGAGCAGTACGGGCTGTTCCCGGTGGCGGTGGACACGTGGGGCCCCTTCGTCTTCGTCGACCCGTCGAGCGAGGCCGGTCCACTCGACCTCTTCTTGGAGGGCGTGCCGCAGGACATCTCGTGGATGGGGCTCGACGAATTCCACTGCGACTATCTGGTGACGGTGCCGTTGCCGGGCAACTGGAAGGTCATCAGCGACGGGTTCAGCGAGACGTACCACGTCCAGGGTCTGCATCGCGAGATGCTCCCGAGTGTCGACGACGTCAACGGCCCCCAACATCTCTGGCAGCACCACGGGAAGCTGCAACAGCGCTACGGCACGCCGTCGCCCCGCTTCAGGGAGACACCGGACGTCGACACGGTGTGGCGTTCCTTCGTCGAGATCATGGGCGCGCGCGTCGGCGTGAGCGATGTGGCGACGCCGGTACCGCCCGTACCTCCCGGCGAGACGCTGCGTGACGTGCTGGCCACCATGCTGCGCGACCTCGGCCGATCGCAAGGCGTGTCCTACGACCGCTTCAGCAACGACGAGCTGATGACCATGCAGCAGTACAACCTGTTTCCCAACGTCAGCCTGGTCATCTTCCCCGACCTGCTGACCGTGTTGCGCTCACGGCCCGGGGCGACTCCCGACGACGGGTACCTCGACATGATGCACTACCGCCGGACGCCACCGGGCGCACCCGCCACGCGTCCCGTGGACGTCCTGCTGCCGGCGGGTCAGGAAACCGATCTCGGCATCATCCTCAACCAGGATGCGGGGAACATCGACCGGGCCCAACGGGGTCTCCACCAACCCGGCTTCACAAGGTTGACGCTGTCGCGCGAAGAGTGCCGCATCCTCAACATGCACAGGAACCTCGAGCAGTGGCTCGGCATCACGCCGACGGAGATCACCGGGGACTGAAGCCTGTCCCGAGGGACGGTGACCGGCGGACGGGCGCGGGTTGCCGCGCACGTCGATAGCATCGCCCGCCATGACGCCCCTTGAAGGTTGACGTGATGCTGTCCAATTCGGTCGTCGGCGCCGCCCGGCGGGCGCAAGAGCTGGAGCGCACCGGAGTGGACGGCGTCTTCAGCTTCGAGAACGCGCACGACCTGTTCTTCCCCCTGGTGGCCGCCGCCCCGGTGTGCTCTCTCGACCTGATGACCAACGTCGCCATCGCTTTTCCACGCAGCCCGATGCATCTGGCCAACGCCGCCTACGACCTCCACCTGCTCTCCGAGGGCAGGTTCCGCCTCGGGCTCGGCTCGCAGATCAAGGCGCACGTCGAGCGGCGCTTCGGGGCGCACTGGTACAAGCCCGTCCCCCAGATGCGGGAGTGGGTCCTGGCCACCAAGGCCATCCTCAACAGCTGGCAGGATGGGACCCGGGTCGACTTCAGGGGCGAGCACACGACGCACACGCTCATGACGCCGGCGTTCGATCCCGGACCGAACCCGTACGGCATTCCCAAAATTCTGGTGGGCGCCCTCGGGCCGAGGATGAACGAGATGGCGGCCGAGGTGGCCGACGGCATCCTCGTCATGCCCTTCAACAGCGGGCGGCATATGCGCGAACGCACCATGCCGGCCATCGCACGGGGACTGGCGACTGCCGGCCGCACCCTGGCCGACCTCGAGATCACCGTGGAGGTCATTGTCGGGGTGGGGCGCACCGCCGAAGAGCTCGAGGCCGCCAGAGGCGTGCGCAACCTTTTGGCCTTCTATGGCTCGACGCCGGCCTACCGGCCGGTTCTCGACGTGGAGGGCTGGGGCGACCTGCAGCCCGAGCTGAACACCCTGTCGAAGCGGGGTGAGTGGCAGGAGATGGCCGGGTTGATCACCGACGAGATGGTCTCGACCATCGCCGTGCATGGCACGCCGGCGCAGTGCGCCGCCGAGATCGTGGCGCGCTACGGGGAGTGGGCGGACCGGGTGTGCGCCTACTTTCCCTATTACACGGCCGGCGACGACCTGATCGCCGAGTTCACGGCGGCCCTCAAGGTGGCCTCCGCGTGAGCGGCTCGATCCTGTTCGACGTGACCGACGGGGTGGCGACCATCACCCTCAATCGACCCGAGGTGCGCAACGCCTTCGGCGAGGGCATGGGCGCCGAGCTGTCCGACGCCTACCGGCGCTGCGACGCCGATGACGGCATCCGGGCCGTGGTGCTCACCGGCACGCCCCCGGCGTTCTGCGCCGGAGCCGACCTGTCGACGGGTGCCGCCACCTTCGCCAAGCGCGACGAGGAGACCTTCAGCGCGGCCGCGTTGGACGTGCGGGCGTGGGATGTGCGCAAGCCGGTGATCGCGGCGGTCAACGGCCACGCCATCGGTGTCGGGTTCACGATCACGTTGCAGTGCGACATCCGCTATTTCGCGGCTGACGCCAAATACGGGATAGTGCAGGTGCGCCGCGGCGTAATGGGCGACGGGTACTCGCACTGGACGCTGCCGCGACTCGCCGGCATGGCGGCTGCGGCCGACATCCTCCTCAGCGGCCGCATGTTCGACGGCAACGAAGCCAAGGAGCTCGGGGTGTGCTCACGTGTCCTGCCCAACGACGAGGTGCTTCCCGCCGCGCTCGGGCTGGCCCACGACATCGCCGCCAACACGGCGCCCCTCTCGGTGGCCTTCTCCAAGCGGCTGCTCTGGGAGTCGTGGAGCCGCACCCCTGATCAGATCGAGCAGCTCGAGACCGATGCCCACCACCACCTGATGGGCCGACCCGACGCGCAGGAGGGCGTGCTGTCATTCCTCGAGCGTCGGGACCCGGCGTGGCAGGGCAGCATCACCGCCGAGTGGCCCGCGGGCTGGCCGGCTGAAGGGGGATCGATCTGAGAGAGCTTCCCTGGGATGGCCACCACCTGCCGCGCCGCGGGATCAGGCGTGCCGCGGGTCAGGCTGGGCGCCCCGGATGAGACGGCCGGGACGGGAGCCGGTCGCCTCTCCTCCGGCGTACGTCTCCGTGCCGGCCACGAAGGTATGGAGGTAGCCGTCAGCCCCCTGCAAGAGCCGGTGTCCCCCGGCGGGAAGATCGGCCACCATCTGCGGTCGCCGTACCCGCACCGTGGCCGGATCGACGACGGTGAGATCGGCCCGGTAGCCGGGCGCCACAATCCCGCGGTCGAGGAGGCCGACCGCCTCGGCCGTGGCGCGGCACTGGCGGGCCACCAGGACCGGCAGGTCGATCCGGCCGCGGGTGCGGTCCCGACCCCAGTGGGCCAGCAACGTGGTCGGGAAGCTGGCGTCGGAAATGGTGCCGACGTGGGCGCCCCCGTCGGACAGGCCGGGCACCGTGTTGGGGTGGGTCAGCATCTCGCCGACCGCGTCGAGGTTGCCGGCCGAGTAGTTCATCACCGGGGCGTAGAGGAGCGCGCTGCCGTCGCCCGCCATGAGGAGATCCCAGGCCAGCTCGGCCGGTAGGCGACCCTGCCGCGCGGCGCGGGCCGCGATGCTCATGGAGGGCTCGGGCTCGTAGTCCGGGGGGTCGGCCAACTCGAACATCGTGTCGTAGCGGATGAGCAGTCCGGCCGGAATGGTCGCCGCCTCCGCCAGCACGCGCGCACGCAGTCCGGGGTCGGCCATCCGGCGCGAGATCTCGGCCGGCGCCAGGTCGCGCAAGGGAGCGAAGGACGGGCACGCCGCGAACGGATGGAGACGGCAGCTCAACCCGAGGACGACCCCGATGCCGCGGGCCCCCACCTGGGCCCGCATGACGAGGCCCTCTGCGTTTGCGACCTCCAGGCGGGACAGGATCTCACGCCACGTGTCCGGTGTGACGTGTGACTGCATGAGCGACACGGAGAGCGGTCGGCCCGAGGACTCGGCCATGCTGCGCAGAATGGCGAACTCCGCGGCGGGGTCGTCGAAGTCGGAGATCACCTGCAGGACGCCGGTTCCCAAGGCACCCAACGCCGACGCGATACCGACGAGCTCGTCGGCGGCGGCCGTCAGGCTCGGGGTGTGCTCGCCGCGGCTCGATTTGTGGTTGACGGTGCGCGAGGTGGTGAATCCGAGGGCGCCGGCCCGCACGGCTTCGGTCGCCAGGGCGGCCATGGCCGCGATGTCGTCGGCCGTGGCCGGCTCCCGGTTGGCCCCTCGTTCTCCCATGACGTGGAGGCGCAGGGGCCCGTGGGGCACCTGGGTGGCGATGTCCACGTCGCGTGGCCGGCGATCGAGCGCGTCGAGATAGGCGGGAAACGAATCCCAACTCCAGTCGAGCCCTTCGTGGAGGGCCGTGCCGGGGATGTCCTCGACCCCCTCCATCAGCTCGATCAGGCGGTCGTGGTCGTCGGGCCGGACGGGGGCGAACCCCACCCCGCAGTTGCCCATCACCAGTGTCGTCACGCCGTGCCACGCCGAGGGCGTCAGGGAGGAGTCCCACATGGCCTGGCCGTCGTAGTGGGTGTGGATGTCGACGAACCCCGGCAGCACCAGTGCCCCGTCGGCGTCGACCTCCCGGGCCCCCCGGCCATCGATCCGGCCAACCTCGGCGATCCGGCCGTCGGTGACGGCCACGTCGGCGCGGCGTCCCGGGGCGCCGGTTCCGTCGATCAGGGTTCCCCCCCGTACCACCAGGTCAAACTCGGCCATCGCGCCACCCCTTGGTCCCGTTCCCCACTCTCGTCCCCGTCATCGTAGGACCATTCGGAGGGGGTGCGGCAGCCGGGGCAGGCGGGATCGTCCGGCTCGACGCTTTCGCCACAGGTAGGTACGGTGCACGGGGCCCGGATCCGCGACACGGCGCCAAAACGAAAGGGGAACGTGGTGGCATCGAACAGAGGCGTGGCATACATCAAGCCCGGCACCGTCGAGGTGCAGGACATCGACTTCCCCAAGCTGGAACTGCGCGACGGGCCCGGGGTCCACCCGGCCAACGTCGGTCGCAAGTGCGAGCACGGTGTGATCTTGAAAGTCGTCTCGACCAACATCTGCGGGTCGGACCAGCACATGGTGCGGGGCCGCACGACGGCGCCCGCCGATCTGGTCCTCGGGCACGAGATCACCGGGGAGGTGATCGAAGCGGGCCGGGACGTCGAGTTCATTTCGGTGGGCGACCTGTGCTCGGTGCCGTTCAACATCGCCTGCGGGCGCTGCCGGATGTGCAAGGAGGGGCACACGGGAGTCTGCCTCAACACCAACCCCGAGCGTCCGGGCGCCGCCTACGGCTACGTGGACATGGGTGGGTGGGTCGGTGGGCAGGCCGAGTACGTGATGGTCCCCTACGCCGACTGGAACCTGTTGCGGTTTCCCGATCGCGAGCAGGCTATGGAGAAGATCCTCGACCTGACCATGCTTTCGGACATCTTCCCCACCGGCTACCACGGGTGCGTCACGGCCGGGGTGGGAACCGGCTCCACCGTCTACGTGGCCGGGGCCGGCCCGGTCGGCCTGGCCGCGGCCCACTCGGCCCAGTTGCTGGGGGCGGCGGTGGTGATCGTCGGCGACCTGGTGCCGGAACGACTGGCCCACGCCCGGTCGTTCGGCTGCGAGACCATCGACGTGTCGCGCGGCGAGCCCAAGGACCAGATCGCCGAGCTGCTCGGCGTGCCCGAGGTCGACTGTGCCGTCGACGCCGTCGGCTTCGAGGCCCGCGGCCACGGTGACGAGGCCTCGCACGAGGCACCGGCCACCGTGTTGAACTCGCTCATGGACGTCACGCGCGCCGCGGGGCGTCTCGGCATTCCCGGCCTCTACGTCACCGGGGATCCCGGCGCGGTCGACGACGCGGCCAAGCACGGCTCGCTCTCGCTGCAGATCGGTCTCGGGTGGGCCAAGTCACTGACGTTCACCACGGGTCAATGCCCGGTGATGCGCTACCACCGCGGTCTCATGCAGGCCATCCTGAACGAGCGCGCCCACATTGCCGACGCGGTCAACGCCACCGTCATCAGCCTCGACGACGCCCCCGAGGGGTACCGCGACTTCGACTCGGGCGTGGCCAAGAAGTTCGTCCTCGACCCCCATCACCTTTTGGCGTCGTGACGCGCCCGTGCCCGGACACGATCACCAAGAGGTGACGTCTCCGGGCACGGTGCGACAACCTTGCGGGTCCCGGTTCGACGGGACCGGTCAGGCCTGTATCAGCCCTCCTTCTTGCCCGTCTGCGGGTTCAGGTGCTCCCCGGTCGCGATGTTGATGTCGTAGTAGCACTTGTAGGGCTCGAGCTGCTTGAAGTTGTCCCCCACGGTCTTGAGCAGCGTGCCGCAGCCGGTCGGGAGGGTTTCGGCCGCGGGGAACGTCTCGGTCCCGATGCCCCCGGCGATCGGGTCGGTGTAGGCGTAGGAGTGGCTGCCGGCGACCGTCTGCTCCAGGGTGGCGCCCGTCACCTTGGCCGGGTTGCCACCCTCCTTGGCCAGCGTGGCCTTGAGCATCTGCTCGAAGACGATGGCGGTCCAGTAACCCACCGCGGTGCCCGAGGTCATTCCCGGGTTCTGCCCGGTGGCCTTCAGGGCGTTCTCACCCGCGACCACGGCCGGGGTGCCGTTCTGGTTGGACGGGAACTCGTCCTCGACGTAGACGCCCTGGAGGGCCTGCACCGTGCTCGCTCCCTGGGCGGCCATGTCGCCCTGGTAGTAGGTCACACCGTTGACGATCACGCCCTTGAAGCCGGCCGCGTGGAGGGCGGCGGCGACGCCGATCGAGTCGGTGGCGCCGAGCACCTCGTAGACCACGTTGGCTCCCGAGGCGATGAGCGCCTGGGCATACGGGGCGTAGTTGGTGGTGCCGACGGCGGCGATGACGGCCTTTTGGTAGACCACATCGATCCCCTCGGCCGAGGCCACGCCGGCCAGGGCCTTGTTGGCGATCTCGGCGCCGGACAGGTCATTGGCGATCAGGGCCATCTTCATCTTGGACGGCGTCTTTGTGTCACCTTGGGCGGCGAGCAGCTGGAGCATGCCACCGGCGCCCTGCACGGCCGGGTTGCCCTGGTTGCCGTTGATCCCGAAACCCCATTTGGGCTGCGTGTCAAAGGCCGCGTTGGTGGACCAGCCGAGGAACGGGACCTTGTTCTCGTTCAGGAAGGTGCCGGTGGCCGCCCCGGCGGACTGGCCGACGAAGGGCGCGATGGCGAACACGTGCTTGCTGTTGACGAGCTCCTGCGCGTTGGAAAGGTTGGTGGCCGGGTTGAAGGCGTCGTCTTGGAACCCGAGGTATTGGATCTTGCGCCCGTCCAGTCCGCCGGCCTTGTTGAACTGGTAGATCCCGGCGGTGAACCCTTGGCTCACGCCGGCCGAGATCGAGAGGTCGCCGTCACCGCCGACCACGATCGGCGTGGTGTCCTTGGTGGCCGCCCCCGCAGGGACGTTGGTGAGTGCTGCCATTCCGACGGTGGTCGTGACGACCCCGATCGAGAGCGCAGCGAGGCAAGCTTTGAATCGGCGCAACTGAATCCTCCCCAGGTTGAGCCCCTGGGCGCGGTCCCCCCGGGGTTGACCCAGGAATCCCCCCCATGGGGCTTCTTGACAGTCCATCTGTCACGGCGTCATACCGCCGTTGCCGCAGACAATACAATTATTGCCGTTGCATTACAACCACGGCGGACCCGATTATTACAATTATATTACGATCAGTGCCGCGAGCTTCCTCTTCGGCCTGCCCGGCGTGCTTGACGGGGTGCCTCCTACACGCGAGCGTCCTCGGTGACGAAGACGCTCGGCCCGGAGGAGTAATCGGATGGATCTCGACCTGCTCGATCTCGATATGTTCCAACGCAGCGAGCAAGACGAGGTCTTCGCGCGACTGCGGCGCGACGACCCCGTCTCGTGGCACGACCATCCGCACGGGCGCGGCTTTTGGAGCGTGGTGCGACATGGCGACGTCGTGACGGTGAACCGCGACGCCGCGCTGTTCTCGTCGGAAGTGGGCAGCATCAGCCTGCTGGACCCCGACGAGCGCGCCAACGGGGTGGGTGCCGACACCCGCGGCACCATGATGATCGCCTCGGACCCGCCCCGCCACACCCGCTACCGGCGTCTCGTCAACAGCGGCTTCACCCCGCGGACGATGAAGGCCATAGAGCAGTCTCTCGCCGGGCGCGCCACGACGATCATCGACCAGGTCATCGAGAAGGGGAGCTGCGACTTCGTGACCGAGGTGGCCGCCGAGCTTCCCCTGCAGGCCATCGCCGACATCATGGGGGTACCACAAGAGGACCGGGGTCGCTTGTTCGAGTGGTCGAACCGCATGGTGGGGCTCGACGACCCCGAGTACGCCTCCACCGACGGCACCGTGGCCTCGGCCGAGATGTACGCGTACGTCAACGACCTGGCGCGCCAACGGCGCGCCGACCCCCGGGACGACATCGTGACCTTGTTGGTCAACGCCGAGATCGATGGCGACTCGCTCTCCGAAGTCGAGTTCGACATGTTCATGTTGCTGCTCACGCTGGCGGGCAACGAGACGACGCGCAACTCCACGTCGTGGGGCATGTGGGCCCTGATCGAGAACCCCGAGCAGTACGACCGTCTCCGCCGGCATCCCGACCTCATCGACTCCGCCGTCGAGGAGATCCTCCGCTGGGCCTCGCCGGTGTTGCACTTTCGCCGCACGGCCACGGCCGACACCGAACTGCACGATCAGCGAATTGCCCGAGGCGACAAGGTCGTCATGTGGCACATTTCGGCCAATCGCGACGAGGAGGTGTTCGCCGAGCCGTTCCGCTTCGACATCGCCCGCACGCCGAACAACCACGTGGCCTTCGGCGGCGGCGGCCCGCACCACTGCCTGGGCGCGTACCTGGCCCGCATGCAGCTTCGCCTGATCATCGGGGAGATCGTGGGCCGCATTCCTGACATGGAGCTGGCGGCAAAGCCCGAGCTCCTCCGATCGAACGTGCTGCGTGGCGTGAAGCACATGCCCGTGGTGTTCAGCCCGGGCCCCCGCGCGGGTGTCGTGTGACATTGCCCGACTTGCTCGCCAGTGCCGAGCAACGAGGCCGGGACCTCGCCGCCGTCCTGATCGACGTCCTCGGGCCGGACGTGGTCGTCGCCGGCGCATCCGTGTCGCCCGACTACGGGACCGACGAATCCCTGCACGCCGACGCGCAAATTCCCGAGGTCGTCGTCTTTCCGTCCGACACGGCGCAGGTGGCGTCGATCGTCCGCCTGGCGGCCGATCGCCGCGTCCCCGTCACTGCCCGCGGCGCGGCCACCGGGCTCTCCGGCGGCTGCATCCCGGTGCCGGGCGGGCTGGTGGTGTCGTTCGCGCGCATGGCCCGCCTGCTCGAGATCGACACGGCCAATCACGTGGCGATCGTCCAACCCGGACTCACCCTGGCCGACCTCGACGAAGCCACCGCGGCGCACGGCCTGGTCTTCCCGGTCTTCCCCGGCACCAACGCGGCCAGCCTCGGGGGCAATGTCGCCACCAACGCCGGAGGAATGCGCGCCGTCAAGTACGGCGTGACCAGGAACCAGGTGCTGGGAATCGAGGCGGTGACCGGCACGGGTGAGGTGATTCGCAGCGGAGGGCGCTACGTCAAGGCCACCACGGGCTATGACCTGACCCAGTTGGTGGTCGGGTCCGAAGGCACCTTGGCCCTGGTCACCGAGGCGACGCTGCGGCTCCACCCGCGACTGACCGACACCGCCTCACTGCTGGCACCCTTCGCCTCGGTCGCCGACGTGGCCGCCGTGGTGCCGCGGATTGTGGCCTCGGGTGTCCAGCCCCTCATTCTCGAGTACATCGACCGGGCCACCATGAAGGGCCTGTTGCGCATGAACGATCTCAGCCTCGGCGTACCGGACGAGGTGGCCGACCTCACGGAGGCCTATCTGATCGTCGTGCTCGAAGGGCGCGACGATCAACGACTGCAGGTCGATGTGGCTGACGTGGCCGAGCAACTGGCCGAGGCCCACGCGCACGATGTCTATGTGTTGCCCGCGGGCCAGGGAGCCGAGTTGCTGGCCGCCCGCGAGCGCGCGTTTTGGCTGGTCAAGGCGGCGGGCGCCGACGACCTGATCGACATGGTGGTGCCCCGCGACAAGATCCCCGCCTACCTGGCGCAGGTCCAAACGATCGCCGATCGGCACGAGTCACGGGTCTTCGGGTGCGGCCATGCGGGCGACGGGAACATCCACTTCTCGGTGTACCAACCCGACGAAGGCCGGCGTAGTGCTCTTTTGCGCGCCATCTTCGAGGCGGGGCTGGCCCTGGGTGGCGCCATTTCAGGAGAGCACGGCATCGGGCGGGCCAAGAAGGCGTACTACCAGGCGCTGGAGGATCCGGGGAAGCTGGCCCTGCAGCGCAGGATCAAAGAGGCCTTCGACCCGTTGGGGATCCTCAATCCGGGTTGCCTCTTCGATCTGGTCTGAGTCTCAGGCCGGCCGGATCTCCGCTCCGGTGATGGAGAAGGCCGCCGAGCAGCGGAAGCCGCCGACCACCTCGAGCGGACGCAGGGCGGCGAGCTCTTCGAACTCGGACTCGAAGAGCTCGAGTTCGGCACCGCCCGTCCACACGTTGGCCACGGCGAACTCACTGACGATGTTGCGGGCCAGGTCGTACACGAGGGGGTCGCCGCCGGCGAGGTCGGGCATCAGGCGGGTGTGCCAGACCGGGAGCCGCATGGCCTTGGGGATGAAACCGGCCTCGGCGGGGGCGTCCAGGGTCACGCTCCCGCGCGCCAGGCGGGTGCCGAGGCTGGCCACATGGCCGCTGAAGGTGGCACCTGGTTCGAGTTTGGGACCACCGCGCCCGACCTCGACCGCCTTGGTGATGGCGATCACGCCGAACTTCTTGGGGAAGCCCTGAATGTGGCCACGGGCGAAGGAGAGATCGCTGTCCACCCAGATGTAGGGGACCCGGGCCACGGTCTTGTCGTCCAATCGGGCGTGCACGGCCACATAGGCCTCCTTGTACTGGCCCCGGGCCGGATCGGCCATGAGCCGCGGGTCCTGATCGGCCGACGACGACCAGTCGCAAAAGACGAAGGAGGCCGACCCGTCGCCCACGGGCTCGAGGTGGTCGGGCAGGACGGCCGCCGCGGCGGCGGGGTCACAGTGGAAGTCGATGCCGAGGGCCTCGCCCGAGAAGTGCCACGGTGGCGGGGGCACCAGGGCGGCACTCCCGCCGGGGGAGAGCGGCAGGCTCCATCCTTTGATCGTCATGGCAGCGGTCCTCTCATCGCGGTGGCGTCAATTGTCATGGCGTCGGCTCGGGGTCATATGCGGGTGTCGGCCCGTACCACGCGGGTGCCGGGCCCGGCGTAGGACTTCCCGTAGCCGGGGAGCTCGGCGTAGCCGAGGGCGGGCGGGTCGGCCAGCGCGGCGCGCCACCAGGCGGCGAGGCGGTCCTCGGCGGCGTAGTCGAAGGGGTCCTGCAGTGCGGTCTCCTCGTACCCGCCCGGCTCGGGCGGGTTGGCCACCAGCCAGTTGGCGGCGCGTCGGACGGCCTGGCGGGCGGGCACCACGTCGCGGTAGCCGAGGCGGTCCCGCAGCTTGGTGGTGTCGATGTAGCGGTGGGTGGTGCGGTAGTTCTGCATCAAGGGGCGGGCCGGGATAGCGAGGTCGCCCGGCAACGACAGGAGCTCCCAGTCGTGACCGAGCTCGTCGGTGATGATCTCGACCACCTGGCGGATGGTGAGCTTCTCGTCGTCGCCGCAGTTGAAGATCTCGCCCATCGACGCCTCGGGATGGTCGACGGCCAACAAGAGGGCGTGGGCCAGGTTCTCGGTGTAGCCGTAGGGGATGATGCTCAGCCCGTCGTCGGGCAAAATGAAGAAGGGCCGGTGATCGAGGATCCGCTTGACCACGCACCATTCGCGCGGCGCCAGTTGACGAGGGCCGTAGACGTAGGGGTAGCGGAAGTGCGTGGCGCTCGGGTGCGAGGCGAACAGCAGCTCCTCGGTGCGCCCGATGCGGTAGCTCTTGCCGTCGTCGGACTCGGTCGCCAGCTCGGCCTCCTCGCGGGTGGGGATGGGCAGGCCCGGGGGGAAGTGGATCGCCGGGTCGAAGAAGCCCCGGTACACAGGCGCACCGCCGATGGAGAGGAGGCGCCCGACCCTCCCCACTAGTACCTCGGCGATGCTGCGCAGGCGGCCGTAGCTGGCGATGGCCACATCGAAGGTCTCGGCCCCGAGCACGGCGCGCAGACCCTCCTCGCTGAAGACGTCGCCGTGGAGGTGGCGCAACTGTGCCACCTCGGGGATCTCATGGTTCCCCGAGTGCAGGATCGTCACCTCGTAGCCGCGGGCCGCCAACCCCAGGGCGATGGGCGGACCGGTGGGACCGGTTCCCCCGATGAGAAGTGCGGACTGGGTCATGACCGGCGATGGTAAACAATTCCTGGGGCGCCTGTGGCCGCCGAGCGCCTCAGCGGGCCCAGTCGGTTTGACGTCTGCAGCCGGCTCCTGCAGGCTGGCGCGGACCACGAACACGACGAGCGCGCGCAAGATGCGTGCGGATCGGGGTGCCGTGGGAGCGGGGTGGGCAGGAGTCCACCGGCGACATGATCGAAGGGAAGGTGCCCTAATGGGCCGAGTTGAGGGAAAAGTAGCGTTCGTGACGGGTGCGGCACGCGGTCAGGGACGGACCCACGCCGTCCGGCTGGCCCAGGAGGGCGCCAACATCATCGCCATCGACCGCTGTGAGGATCTCGACACCGTCATCTACCCGCTGGCCACCGAGGATGATCTGGCCGAGACGGTCAGGTTGGTGGAGGAGACCGGTGCCTCCATTGTGGCCACCAAGCTCGACGTGCGGGACCTCGACGGCCTGTCCAAGGCGGTGACCGACGGCGTGGCGCAGTTCGGGCACCTCGACGTCGTGGTCGCCAACGCCGGGATCTGCACCATCCAACCTTGGGACGCCGTCACGCCGGCCATATGGAATGAAGTGATCGGGATCAACCTGACCGGCGTGTGGAACACGTGCGCCGCGTCCATACCGCACCTGATCAATGCGGGGGGAGGGTCGCTCATCCTCACCAGCTCGGTGGCCGGGCTGAAGGGCCAGCCGTTCCTCCTGCCGTATGCGGCAGCCAAGCACGGCGTGGTCGGGATCATGCACACCCTCACCAACGAGCTGGCCCCCCACCGCATCCGGGTCAATTCGATCCACCCCACCGGGGTCAACACGACGATGGGCTTGGAGTCAGGGGGGCCGCTGGCCGAACGCATCATGAGCGACTACACCATCGGGTCGATCTTCATGAACTCGCTGCCGGTCGAACTGGTGGAGCCCGAGGACATCAGCAATGCCGTCCTTTTCCTGGCCTCCGACGAGGCTCGTTATGTCACCGGGCTGACCATGACGGTGGACGCGGGGGCGACGGCGCGCTGACGCACGACCGCGTGCTGACCTGACTCCTACGGCTCGGTGGCCACCCCGTCCCGGATCAACTCGTCGATGACCGCGGTGTCGTAGCCGAGCGAGGCCAATATCTCGCGGGTGTGGCTGCCCACGACGAGCGGGGGCAGCCGGTCGACGCGCCCGCAGTCGGAGAAGGAGACGAGGTCGCCCGGGGCCTCGAACGTGCCGACCAAAGCCTGGTCGACGGTGCTGATCCACCCTCGGGCCGTCAGCTCGGGATCATCGAAGAGATCCAGGCCGAACGTCTCCGATGAGATCTCTGCGGGGATACCCGCCGCGGTCAACCGCTCGTCCCACTCGGCCGCGGTGCGGGCGGCGAACAGAGGCTCGAGAATCGCCGCCAGCTCCGTATCGTGGGCGCGGCGTTCGCCGGCCGTGGCGAAGCGGGGATCAGAGGTCAGGTCGGGAGGGCCCAACAAGCCGGCCAACTCCGGCCAGTGCCCGTCGGCGGCGAGGCAGATCCAACCCTCGGCGCAGGGGTAGAGCCGCTCGAGCGCCGACACGCCGAGGGCGAGCGCGTCCAAGTGGGGTTGTCCCGATCCCGACCGCCCCTCGGCGTCCACCCAACGCGTGGAATTGTTCAGAAGGTGGGCGTACACGATCGACGTGGTGACCAACTGACCCTCCCCGGTGCGATCCCGGTGCAGGAGGGCGTGGAGCACCGCGGTCGCCGAGAGCATCCCGTTGCCCAGGTCGCCCAGCGAAATGTTGGGCCAGATCGGCTTGCCGCCCGCCCCGACTCCGCCTTCCTCCCAGGCCACGCCGGTGAGTGCACTACCGGACTGGTCGTGGCCCGGCAGAAGCATGCGAGGGCCGTTCTCGAAGCCGCGGGTGTGACAGTAGATGAGGCGCGGATTGATCCGGCGCAGGGAGTCGTAGTCGACCCCGAGATGCTCCGCGGCGTCGTAGCGCATGTTGGTGTGGACGACATCGGCCCCGGCCACGAGGGAGTGGAAGGCCTCCATGCCGCGATCGGTCTTGAGGTTGAGCGAGACGCTGCGCTTGCCGCGGTTACAGCTCATCCCCATGTAGGTGTTCATCCAGGTCTGATCCGATGGCTGGTTCACCTTGATCACGTCGGCGCCGAAGTCGGCCAGCATCTGGGTGCCGAACGGCCCGGCCACCGCCAACCCGAGGTCGAGAACCCTGACCCCGTCCAGTGGCAGCACGTGTGTGGCCTCCGCCTCCGCGTCCGCCTCCCTCGCGTCGACCTCCGGCGCCACGGGGGGCAGGTCCGCCAGAATCCGGTCGGTGTCCTCGCCGACCCGGGGAGCGGGGCCCCGCACGCATCCCGGCGTGGCGGCCATGTGGATCGACAGCCCCACGTGCCGGATCAGGCCCGCATCGGGATCCTTGACCTCCACCACGCAGCCGTCCTCGAGGAAGAGGGGATCGGCAAAGGCCTCCTCCGTCGAGCGGATCGGTTGCACCGACACCCCGGCCGCCGCGGCCGCCGCCGCCCACTCCTCGGAGGAGAACTGGCCGAAGGCCTCCTGCATGGCCGGGGTGAGCTCGCGCAGGACCAACAGCTCCGAGGGGTCCATCCCCACCCGGGAGCCGTCGAACTTGAGGGTGCGGCCGCTGACGTTGGGCTCCAGCTTTCCCTCATGGATCGCGTTCAGCACGAAGCCCGGTTGGGGCGTCCAATGGTGGATCCACCTGTCGTCAGCGGTGCGGAAGAATCCGTGGGGCACCCGGGGATCGGTGACCCACATGCGGTAGCCCGGCCGGTCCGGCTGGGCGACCCGTTGCCAGGTGAACGTGCCGTTGACCAGCGCCCCCTGGAGGAGTGAGGTGGTGACGCAGCACCCCCGGCCCGTTCGCTCCCTGGCGTGGAGGGCGGCACCGATCCCCATGCTGGCCAAATGGAATGCGCTGACACTCGGCCACGGCACCGACGAGTACAACGGTCCCGGGCGCGGCGGGCCCTCCATCTCCTCGAGTGTCACCGGGAAGTCGGGCAGGAACGGGGCCACGCCGTTCACCCGCTCGATCGACCCCCCGGGCCATCCCCGCTTCTCCCATTGCAGTCCGGTGCGCGCCGCCACCAGCGCGTCGTGCGATGGCCGGCCGGCGTGGCGCGGCACGCCGCCGTAGGCGGTGATGGCGCAGTACACCATACGGGGATTGTGTCGGCGCGCCCGGGCGTAGGTGAGGTCGGGGTGGTCGGGTGCGCCGGGCTCAGCGCTCTCGATCACCACGTCGGCTCGCCGCACCAACTGCCAGAGCCGCTCCATGTCCGCGCTGCCCTCGCCGGCGCGGAGGTCGAGGACGATGCTCTCCTTCCCCCGGTGCCACACCCGCGAGCCCGACAAGGCCCGCGTGGGGTCGCCGCCGGGGGGCTCGACCTTCAGCACGCGCGCCCCCTGGTCGGCCAGGAGCATCCCGGTCATCGGCCCGGCGATGCCCTGGGACAGGTCCAGGACGGTCAGGTCGCGCAGGACGGCGGACATGCGCTCGCCTCCCTGTTCAGATGGTGGCAACGGAGCGCTCGATGTATTCGGACAGCGCGTCGATGAGGCGACTCTGGTTGGCCCGCACCACCTGGTCGGAGATTCGTGAGACGACGCGCTCGGGGCCTTCCCGGGCGATGGCGTCGCCCAGCGCGTGGCCCCGCAGGGTTTCGAAGATGAAGATGTCGAGCCCCAGGCGGCCCAGCTCAGGTCCGAATCCCCGCTCGATCAGGGAGCGCCATCCGCTCATGAGCCCGTCGGTCAGGCGGAGCATGGCATCTTCGGTGGCCTGTGCCCGCTTGGGGTCCCGACTCAGGTTGAGATGGATCTGCATGACCGCCACGTAGTCGGGTCTCCCGTAGTGGGCCCAGATCACCCGGGCCAGCGCGGCCAAGCGGTCCCGGACGGTCGCCCCGGTCAGTTCCGTGGCGGCCAGCGACAGCACGAAACGGTCGAAGCTCCGCTCGAGCACGGCCAGCAAGAGCTCCTCCCGGGTTCCGAAGTGGTACTGGATGGCACCCCAGGTGACGTCGGCCCGCCGGGCGATCTCATTGGAGCTGGCCCGGTAGAAGCCCCGCTCCAGAATGGAGGCGATGGCGGCATCGAGGAGCGCGTGCCGTATCTGCTCCTCTCCGGCGACCGTGCGATCCGACGTCGCGACCCGGGTCTCTCGTCCGATCGCTTCCGCCGCGTTCGCCATCGCTCGGCGACCGGTCAGTGGCCGGAAGGCAGCGAGCCGTCGTCCTGGCGCGGGTCGTGCAGCCTGATTTCGGTGATGTCGGGGTCTGCCTCCGCCAGCCTGGTGGTCAAGAGGTCTACCAACAGCTCTGCGGGAAGCACGCACTCCGGGCACTCGGAATTGGAAAGATCCAATGAGAGCTCAATCAGGGAGCCGCCCGACGCCACGACGTGGAACTCGGCTCCGTCCAGTTTCACGATGTCGTTCAGCTCGTCGAGGACCGACTGTGCCGGTGGGCTGATCATGGCGCGGATCCCTCGGCGACCGCGACCGGGGACCGGACGGGCTCGTGCGTCGGGACGGCCAGGTGCGGCACGAGCAGCCACGATTGGGCGATGCCGGGCCCGCCGGCCGCCACGATCATGATGTTGGACGGGTCGGCCAGGTGCAGCTTGTTGTCGTACTTCCCGCCCGTGTCCGCGGTCATCTTCGGCCAGAGGTACTTCTGCATCCGTTCCTTCGTCCACCCCTGGTCGACCAGGCGCAGCTGGTGCTCCGTGCCGATGACCACGACCACGCTGCGACCGTCGCCGGCCCACTCGTCACGTTGGAGCCCGGCGTGACGCGCGTGTTCCCATATGGCGTCCAGGATCTTCTCCGGCGCGGGATCGAACTCGGTGACCTGGAGGAACCGCATCACCGACTGGATGGTGACCACGCTTTCGTCGGGCCGGTAGCCGAGCTGCACGTGGAGCGGCGTCCATGTGGTCGCCTCCTCGTCCTCGCCGAAGCAGAACGAGTAGCGCAGCGGCCAGCTGAAGCTGGCCCGGTCGAGCTCGCCGGGGATGGCCCGGCAGACGTTCCGGATGACGAGCCGCAGGGCGCGGCCGATGGTGGCATTGGCCCGGAAGCCGGGACCGAAACACGCCTGCCCGCTGTGGATCCCGATCTCGTGCCGCACCGGTCCGTTGACGATGACCGCGTGGGCCGCTCCGGCCAGGGTCGCCGTGGTCGAGTGGGAGTTGGCCTTGGTCTGCAGGTGGGCGCGTACGGCCGCCACCACCACCGGGAAATACTCGGGCCGGCACCCTGCCATGACGGCATTGATGGCCGCTTTCTCCGCGGTCACCGTCACGTTGCGGGTGGGCACGGTCCCGAGGACTTCCTCGGGTTCTTGGCCCCCCGCGGCCAGCATGGCGGACACCGCTTCGGCGGTGGCGGGGACCACGGGCAGGCCGTCGGTCCATCCGAGCTCGAAGCAGGCCTCGAGCGCCTCGTCGGCCGTGTCGAACGTGCGGGCGGGAGCGCCGAGGGTCACGAGGGCTGGGTCAGGCGCGCCCGGACGGCCGGGGCGATCTCATCGGCCAGGGCGAGCGCCTCCTCCTTCGTCCATACCCCGGTCGGGTTGTGGGGGTAGTCGATGGTGACGATGGGGTAGTCGGGACATCCCACGAGCCGGGCCATGGCCCGGACGGCAGGGACCAGCGCGGTGTGGACGATGCACACGGCGGGGATGCCGGCGGCCTCGAGGTCAAGGGCATCACGCATGGACCGGGTGCTGCAGCTGCCACAGCCTCCCAGCCCGGTCACCGCCACTGTGGCCGACGCAATGAACCGGTCCCACTCCTCGGGGTAAGGGGGGACCGCCACGCTGGCTTTCACCACCTTGACGACGTCGGACACCCCGTCGGCCTCCGCCAACCTGGCGTAGAGGGCGTCGAACATGATCTCGGAGTCACCGAGGCCATTGGCCATGATGCCGAATGTCTGCCCGTCAAGGTTGACCGGCCGCGGTGCGGTCACGAAATCGCTGGCGGCGTCGATCGAGCCGTTCGTCGGGTCCAATATGGCGAGTGCCATGCCGTCCACCCCCTTCATCACCCGGACGCGCGACACGCTCCAGGTCACCGGCGCACGCCGGCTTGCCCACATAGTACGTGCAATGTTACCCTCTGACAAGTAGGGACTGCCGAAATCGACGGCATGGAAGACTGAGTCGAAGTTCAGATCCGCCCAGGGTCGCCACGGCGACCGACGTGGTTGCAAGAAGGGGGAGCCCATGCGAGCAGACGACATGATCCTGATCAGCGTCGACGATCACATTGCCGAGCCGGCCGACATGTTCGAGGGCCACGTTCCGGCCAAGTACCGGGAGCTCACCCCCCGGGTCGAGACAGACGCCCAAGGCTTTCAGCAGTGGTGGTACGGCGAAAAGAAGGGCCGCAACCTGGGCCTCAACGCCGTGGCCGGCAAGCCGCGAGAGATGTACAACGTGAATCCGTCCATGTACACCGAAATGCGGCCGGGTTGTTTCGACGTCCACGAGCGGGTGCGGGACATGTCCGCCGGCGGCACGCTCGCCGGCCTCAACTTTCCCAACTGGACCGGTTTCTCGGGCCAGGTGCTCAACGAGGGTCCCGACCGGGCCGTCAACGAGATCATGATCAAGGCGTACAACGACTGGCACGTCGACGAGTGGTGCGCCGCCTACCCCGACCGGTTCATCCCCTGCGGGATCCTTCCTCTCTTCGACGTGGACAAGGCGGCGCAGGAGGTCCGGCGCCTGGCCGACAAGGGGTGCCACGCCGTGACGTTCTCGGAGAACCCGACCGCCCTGCAGATGCCGTCGATCCACTCGGGCCACTGGGACCCGCTCTTCGCCGCCTGCTCGGACGTCAGCACCGTGCTCTGCCTCCATGTGGGCTCCTCGTCCAAAGCCGCCTCCACCTCGCCCGACGCCCCGGTCTCGGTGGCCATGGGGCTCTCCTCCGCCATGTCCATCTACTCCCTCGGCGATCTCATGTGGGCGGACTTCTGGTGGCGGTTCCCCGAGCTCAAGTTCTCCTTGACCGAAGGGGACATCGGGTGGATCCCGTACTTCTTGCAGCGGGCCGAGCACATTCAAGACCGTCACTCCGGCTGGACGCAGCACCAATTCCCCGACGGCATGGGACCGGCGGACGTGTTCCGTGAGCGCATCCTGTGCTGCTTCATCAACGACCCGGTCGGCGTGAGCCTCATCGACCACTTCAACATCGACAACGTGTGCTGGGAGTCGGACTTCCCCCACTCGGACACCTCATGGCCCAACGGTCCCGAGGTCAACGAGAGGCAGTTCGCCTCCCTCTCCGACGAGCAGATCAACAAGATCACGCACGAGAACGCCATCCGTCACTACTCGTTCGACCCGTTCGCCACCCGGCCCAAGGAGCGTTGCACCGCCAAGGCTCTCCGGGCGGAGGCCGCCGACGTCGACACCGTCACCCGGGTCGGGCGGGCTCCCGATCAGAGTGATCGCGACTACTTCAAGAGCCTGGGGCCCAAGGAGCCGGCGGCGGCGCGCTGACGGCACGAAGGCGGGGGGCGGAGACGTGAAGTTCTGGCAGTCCTTGTCGTTCACCGGAGCGGAGGATCTCGTGACCCTCGGCACCAAGGCCGAGGAGGTCGGCTTCACCGGCGTCGCGTTCGCCGATCACCTGGTCACCCCGGAGCGGATCGACTCCCCGTACCCCTACACCGAGGACGGGAAGGTCTGGTGGGACCCCACGACGCATTGGCCCGACCCGTGGATCGTCGCCGCCATGGTGGCCTCCCACACCACGACCCTCGAGTTCATCACGTCGATCTACGTGCTCCCCATGCACGAGCTCTTCGGCGTGGCGAAGTCGGTGTCGACGGCGGCCTTCCTCTCCGACAACCGCGTGATCCTGGGGATCGGGGTGGGGTGGATGAAGGAGGAGTTCGTCCTTACGGGCCAGGACTTCCATACCCGCGGCCGCCGCGCCGACGAGATGCTCGACGTCATCGCCGCTCTGTGCGCCGGCGGTCCCGTCGCCCATTCCGGTGAGTTCTACTCGTTCGACTCCCTGACCATGGAGCCGGTGCCGTCCGCCCGCGTCCCGGTGTTCGTCGGCGGCGAGAGCGATGCCGCCCTGGCCCGGGCCGCCCGGCACGACGGATGGTTCGGTGGGGGCCCGTACCTCCCCGATCAGGTGCCACCGCTGCTGCGCCGGTTGGAGAAGCACCGCGCCGACGCCAATCGCTCCGCCGATCCGTACCGGATCATGCTCGGCCTGGCCACACCGCCTGACACCGATACCTTCAGACGGCTGGCCGACGAGGGCGTGACCGACTTCATCGCCCTGCCCTGGTACTACAGCATCGGCCCGGACGTCAGCCTGCAGACCAAGCTGGACACCATGGCCCGTTTTTCTGAAGAGTTCATAGAGCCGCTGGGGTGACGCGCCGACACGGCGCGTCGGCGCAGCGGGGTCGACCGGCGAGGAGGTTACGTTGATGGCAGAGGATCAGGAGAGCGCAACGTTCGCACGCAGCGAGGTGGAGGAGGCGTTCGCGCACTGGTGGAAGGTGGGCTGCGTCGATGAGGACTGGGCGGCCTGGGTCGACCTGTTCGTGCCGGACGTGCTCTACCACGACCACTTCTGGGGTCCGCTCCACGGGCGGGACGAGGTCGCACTGTGGATCGCCGCGGTGATGAAGGGCGTGCCGGAGATCTACACGGTCCTCGACTGGTACACCATCGACGGCGACACGGTGGTGTTCCACTGCGAGAACCGCCGGGACAACCCGCACGACGAAGGACCCGACTACTGGGACTTTGCCGGGCTCTCCATGATCCGTTACGCCGGGGACGGGCTCTGGACCTCGGAAGAGGATTTCTGGGATCTCCCCGGGGCGAGGAGGACGAGTGTCGCCTACGCGGAGGCGTGCCGGCGCGCCCACGCGGACACGCCCGAGCAACGGATGACCCGGCGCTTCTGGCCGGAGGGGCCGGCCTGGGCGCGCAAGGACGCCCCGCCGACCCCGTCGTGGGTGGGCTTTCCCGACGTTCCCGGCATCACCAAGCCGCGGGAGCTGGCCGAGCTGCTCGGACGCGAGCTCGTCTGACCCGGGGCGACCGGCCTCGCCTCCACGTAGTGACCGCAGACCATGCCGCTGCACCGACTCAGGCGTTGTAGTTGAGCCGCAGCCCCGGGCAGGGCCATTCGGTGCGGTAGAGCCGGCCCAGGCCCGACGAGGTGATGAAGGCGGTCCGCATGTCGGGACCCCCGAAGCAGACGTTGGTGACGAACGGGTCGTGGTCGGGCACGGTCACCTTCCCGATGACGCGCCCGGCCGGGGAGATGACGGTGATCCCCGACTCCTGCAGGTCGGCCGCGCACACGTTGCCCTCGCTGTCGATCGCCAGGCCGTCCCAGTCATGGCGGCCTTGGGCCGAGTAGAGCTCGACGAAGGAGTCCGACAGGGTGCCGACCCCGGTCACGTCCCAGTAGACGATACGACCGGTGTAGGTCTCCGAGGCGTAGAGGCGGCGACTCGATCGGGCGACAGGCCGAGGCCGTTGGGGACCTGGACGCCCGTGGCGGCCACGTGGATGGACGACCCGTCGGGCCGGCCGTAGTACACGACTCCGGCCACGGTGTCGTTGAAGTAGAAGCCGCCGTGGGTGTCGAAGACGATGTCGTTGCCCGAGAGGATGGGCGAGTCGCCGCAGTGGGTGTACACCGTCTCCACCGCCCCGGTCGTCAGGTCCACGCGTTGGATGGATCCGCCCGTGTTGTCCGCCGCCAGTTCGAAGGGCTGTCGGATCCCGTCGATGGTGGTGAAACCCAGGCCGCCGTCGTTGCACACGTACGCGTGCCCGTCGGGACCGATGGCGGCACCGTTGGGACCACCCCCACACCGTCCGACCACCGTGCGCGTGCCGTCCGGTGTGACACGGGTGAGGTTGCCCCCTTCGATCTCGACGACCAGAACGGATCCATCCGCCATGGCGATGGGCCCTTCGGGGAACTCCAGCCCGCGTGTGACCTCGTAGATGACTCAGCCCTCCCGTTGCAGATCCGGTCCACGACGGTAGTCGCCGCGTCCCCATGGCCGCGATGGCGGTTCGCCAGGTGTGCAGCGTAGGCTCGACTTCGCCCCCACTTCTGTGCTGACCGGTGGACGGGCACGTCGTGTGATCGCCGAATCGGGGGTGCAGTGGAGCAGGTTCTCAGTGGGAAGCGGGCCATCGTGATCGGTGGCGGCAGTGGTATCGGCCTTGGGTCTGCCCGCCTGCTGGCCCGGGACGGAGCGGCGGTCACCCTGGCCGGGCGGACCGAGCAGAAGCTCCGTGACGCCGCGGCCGGCCTGGCGGACGAGGGACTCACGGTCTCCTGGGTGACCTGTGACGCGCTCGTGCCCGAGCAGGTGCGGGCCGCGGTGGATGCCGCCTCCGACGAGGAGGGGCGCCTGCACATCGCCGTCGTGGTGCCCGGCGGAGGCTCTTTGGTCCCCGTCCTCCTCTACGACGACGATCAGTTCAGCCAGGAGGTCGACCAGAACGTACGTCCCGTCTACCTGCTGTTGAAGTACGCCGGTCAGGCCATGATCCGGGCCGGCGGCGGCTCGTTCGTGGCCGTGTCCTCCACGGCGGCCGCCTTCTCGTGCCGCTACCTGGCGTCCTACAGCGCCGGCAAGGCCGCGGTCGACCAGTTGGTCAAGGTAGCGGCCAACGAGCTCGGTGAGTACGGGATCCGGGTCAACTCGGTACGGCCCGGGTTCACCGAGACCCCGACCACGGCGCGCTCGCTGCAGAACAAGCCGATGATGGCCGAGTTCCTGGCCGGTCAGGCCATTGCGCGCCACGGCCAGGTGCCCGACATCGCCGAGGCGATCCGCTACATGGCCGGGCCGGAGTCGTCGTGGACGACGGGCCAGTTGCTTACCGTGGACGGTGGCCACACGCTGCGGGCGTTTCCGGACTACCTCCAGTTCCTCGACCTCCCCGACCAGGGCGCGGTCGCCAGGGAACACCAGAGATCCTGAGCACGCAGTAGAGTCGAAAGGACGTGAGCATGGCGCACCGACTGGTCGTACGAGGGGGACGGGTCGTGGACGGGACCGGCATGGCCGGGTACACCGCCGACGTCGAGGTGACCGACGGACGGATCACCGCCGTCGGCCGGGTCTCCACCGAAGGAGCGGAGGTCATCGACGCCGCCGGCCTGGTCGTGGCACCGGGCTTCATCGACCTGCACACGCACTTCGACGCCCAGCTGCACTTCGAACCGACGGCGTCTCCGGCCAGTTGGCACGGGGTCACCACTGTGGTCCTCGGGAACTGCGGGTTCTCGGTCGCCCCGGCCTCGGCTGACGACGTGGGCTGGCTGTGCAAGATGCTGTCCCGGGTCGAAGGGATGTCCGACGAGGCACTGGCCGCGGGCGTCACGTTCGCCGGCGGCTCCATGGGGGACTTCCTGGCCGGGTTCGACGGGAAGATCGGGGTCAACGCAGCCGCCTATGTGGGCCACGCCGCCGTGCGGCGGGGCGTCATGGGGGAGGCGGCGTCCGAACGAGCCGCCACCCCGGCCGAGGTGGAGGCCATGGCCGCCGTGGTGCGGCGGTCGATGGAAGAGGGCGCCATCGGGTTCTCCACGTCCCAACTCGACCTCCACCGCGACCACCTGGGTCGCCCCGTGCCCCCCAACCTGGCCGCGCCCGAGGAGATCGAAGCGCTGTCGGGCGTCCTGGCCGAGTTCCCGTGGGGCTGCATCTCGTTCTTTCCACGGACCTTCGGCCACCTGCACGGATTCGACGACAAGGACAAGCAACTCCTGAGCCGGATGGCCGAGGTGTCGGGCAAGCCGATCCACGGCAACGTCCTCGGCTACTTCTCCTCCTCCCCGGAGGGCTGGAAGAACAACATGGCCTTCGCCGAAGACCTCAACCGGCGGGGGTACCGCTTCCACCCCATGCTGGTGGTGAACCCCAAGGGCGTCTTCTTCTCCTTCGACAACACATTTCTCTTCGACGAGTACGACCGGTGGCGGGAGGTGCTCGTCCTTCCCCAGGAGGAGCGGACGCGCCAGTTGGCCGACCCGGCCGTGCGTGCCGCGCTCGGGGCCAATCTGGCCGACCCCACCGCCGGGTCCCTCGCCTTCAGCTGGGACGAGGTACGGGTGGCCACCCCGCGCGACGATTCCAATGCCGGCCTGGCCGACCGCACCATTGAGGAGATCGCGGCCGAACGCGGCGCCGACCCCCTCGACACCATGCTCGATCTGGCCATCTCCGAGGACCTCGAGACCCTGTTCACCATCCGCCGCAAGACCGGGGCGCAGGAACAGGCGGTGATCGAGGAATTGATCGACCACCCGATGATCATGATCGGCAGCAGCGACGGGGGAGCGCACCTCCTAACGTTCTGCGGCTCGGACTACACGACGCGCCTGCTGACCAACTTCGTGCCCGGGAGCCTCTCCCTGGAGAGGGCGGTGGCCAAGCTCACCTCGGTGCCCGCGGCGGCGCTGGGCCTGTGGGACCGGGGCCTCATCCGTCCCGGGTTCGCCGGGGACCTGGTGCTGTTCGATCCGGCCCGACTGGCGGTCTCCCCGGTGCAGTTGGTGAACGATTTCCCCGCCGGGACGTCACGCCTGGTGTTCCCCGCCGAGGGGTATCACGCCACCATTGTCAACGGCCGCGTCGTGGTCGAAGACGGGAAGGCGACCGGCGAGCGCTCGGGCCAGGTGCTGCGGGGCGGCCAGCCGTCGGGCGCGGTGCGCTGACTTCGGGCACCATCTGGCCTGAGCAGCGCGCGCACATCGTCGGGCCATCGGTCTCGGCAAACGTCTTTTCGTCATTTCGAACGCTTTCTCGCCATTTTGGCTGCGGCTGCCCGCGACGGTACAGTGAGTCCTGCCTCCGACATCAGTCGTTGGAGCGGAAACGGGGGATGTGGTGGGAGCGCCGATCGACGCGGACTGGATGATCTCGGTCGACGACCACGTGGTGGAACCGGCCGATCTCTGGTCGGATCGACTTCCGTCGAAGTGGGTCCAGGACGGGCCTCGTGTCGAGACTCTCGACGATGAGCAAGTCTGGGTCTTCAACCATAAGAAGAAGCCCATCGCCGAGCAGGGAGCGCGACTGTTCCGCAAAGACGGCCTGCGGGACCTTCTCGACATCCCCGCACGCTTCGACGATCTGCGCCCAGGATGTTACGACCCGCTCGAACGCGTCAAGGACATGGACGCGGCCAACGTCAGTGCGTCGGTGTGCTTCCCTTCCTTTCCACGTTTCGCGGGCCAGGAGTTCCTCGAATGCAAGGACCGTGCACTCGCCCTCGACTGCGTGCGTGTCTACAACGACTGGATGACCGACGAGTGGTGCGCCGCCGTGCCCGGCCGGCTGATTCCGATGGTGATGGTGCCGTTGTGGGACGTCGACTTGGCCTGCCGCGAGATAGAGCGAACCGCCGCCAAGGGTGCCAAGGCGTTCACCTTTCCCGAGAATCCCTACAAGCTGGGCCTGCCGTCGATCTACGACAAGGACAAGTACTGGGAGCCGCTCTTGCGCACGGCGGCCGGGCTGGGCATGCCGGCCTGCACCCACATCGGTTCTTCTTCGACCTTGCCCCAGAGCTCACCGGACGCATCCATCGAAGCTGCGCTGACGTTGCTCCCGATCAATCTGATGACCACCATGATCGACTGGATCTTCAGTGGGGTGTTCATCAGGATACCCGAGCTCAAGCTCTGCTTGTCCGAAGGGGGGATCGGCTGGATTCCCTACGCGCTCGAACGCTGCGACCACTCGTTCCATCAGCGCGAGAGCGCGTTCCTCCGGGCCCGCAACAACGGCTTGGAGCATCTCGTCGACTATCACGACCTGGACCGACTGCCCTCGGAAGTCTTCGCCGACCACGTCTTCGCCTGTCTCCTCGACGAGCCTTTCGGCGCCACGGTGCTCGACCAGATCCCCTTGGGCAATGTGATGGTCGAAGTCGACTACCCGCACGCAGATACCTCCTGGCCGGGAAGCCCCGGACTGATCGGTGAGCAACTGTCCTCGCTCACCGTCGAACAGCGTTACGAGGTGTTGGAAGGGAATGCCCGCCGTGTGTTCGACTTCGAGCCCTCGGTCGGGGCGGCGCCGCAGGCAAAGGGGTAGCGCACGGCCGTCACCCGGGGGCGCCGTCGGCACCCCTGACCGCCTCCCCGGAGGCGTCGACCTCGCCCGTCTCGTCCGCCAACTTCTGGACCTCACGCCGAGCCAGCAGCAGGAACGACGTGGCCACCGGCCAGCCCGTGTAGAAGGCCAGTTGGACGCCGAGCTCCTCGAGTTGGGCCGCGTCGACATCGCCGGACTCGAGAGCGGCGCGTACGTGGAACGGGGTGATGTCGTCGCGGCCGAGGACGGCCAGCAGGGTGAGGTTGATCAGTCGGCGGTCCCGGATGCTCAGCCCGGGCCGGGACCACAGCCCGCCGAACACCAGTTTGAGGGCCAGGTCGTCGAGCGACCCGACCGGCGCGGTCGGAGCGGGGAGCGAGACCATCACCTCGGCCCACATTTCGTTCCCCTTGTCGAGGAGATGGGCGAACGGGTCGTCGGTCATGGACATGGCACTGCGGGGCTTCGCAAGGTGGGCATGAGCGTGACAGTACAGCGACGCGGGACAGCTGACACGGGTGACCCGGCGCGCCGGCGCCGCCACCTTGTACCGTGGGGACCCGTTCGGCCCGAGAACGGCAGCGTGGCCGACGTCGGGCGGGGCAGAGGATCGGGTGGTGCGACATGGACAAAGAGCTACGAGAGCTGGTGGACCGGCGGGCGATCGAGGACCTGCTCCTCCGGTACTCGACCGCACTCGATACGCGTCAGTGGGATCTCCTCGACCAGGTCTTCACGACCGACGCGCAGATCGACTACGCCCCCTCGGGGGGCATAAAGGGCAACCGCGAGGACCTCACGCGTTGGTTCGTCGACGAGGCGTTCGCCCCCTTCACGTCGTGGCAGCATCATCTGACCAACATGGCGGTGGAACTCGACGGCGATGTGGCCACCGGGAGGACCAGTGTGTACAACCCGCTGGCGTTCACCGGCGAGGACGGTGCCACGGCCGTGCTGCATGTGGGCGCGTGGTACGACGACCACTTCGCCCGCACTCCCGATGGATGGAGGATCACCGCGCGCTCGCTCGGCATGGCGTGGACGGACGGTCCGTTCCCCCCCACGGTCGCGCCGCTTCCCGACTCGGCGGGCTGACCGGTCCCTGAGCCAGGCCGGTGCCCGGCGGGCCACACAGGACCGCGCACCGATTCGGATACTGTATGCAGATCAGTTTCGACAGTTCTGGAGGGAAAGTCGTGAGCACAGCCTCAGGTATCCGGCCCGACGTGAGCGACGAGGTGGTGGCCCGCATCCCGCCCATCGTCGACCTCGATGCCCACCTGGTCGAGCCCGAAGACGTCTGGACGGCCCGCCTGCCCGCCAAGTACCGCGAGATCGGCCCCCACGTGGAGTACCTCCCGGGGGGCACCCCCATTTTGGACGGCGGCGGCTACATCGAAGAGCCGGGCACCGAGGGGCCCCTGGCCGCCTGGTGGTTCTACGAGGACCACAAGTATTCGGTCAAGCGCCTCATCGCCGCGGCCGGGTACCCCGCCGATGAGATCACCACGGCGGGCATCACCTTCGACGAGATGCGCCCGGGCTGCTGGCAGCCCAAGGAGCGCCTGATCGACATGGACACCAACGGCATCGGGGCCCAGATGTGCTTCCCCAACTACCCCCGCTTCTGCGGCCAGATCTTCTTGCGGGCCAAGGACAAGGAGCTGGCCCTGCTCTGCGTCAAGGCGTACAACGACTGGATGGTCGACGAATGGGCCGGGTCCAGCGAGGGCCGCCTGATCCCGTTGTGCCTGATCCCGTTGTGGGACCCCGAGTTGGCCGCCCAAGAGGTGCGGCGCAATGCCGCCCGCGGGGTCAGGGCGGTCTGCTTCAGCGAGCTGCCCCCCTTCTTGGGGCTGCCCAGCATCTACTCGGGGCACTGGGACCCCTTCTTCGCCGCCTGCGACGAGACCGGCACCGTCGTCGCCTGTCACATCGGCTCGGGCACCAAGACCCCCCAGACCAGCCCCGACGCCCCCGACGCGGTGGCCGGCACCATCATCTTCGGCAACTCCGTCTCATCCATGACCGACTTCTTGTACTCGGGCGTCTTCTTGCGCTACCCCAACCTGAAGGTCCTCTACGCCGAGGCCCAGGTGGGATGGATCCCCTACCTCTTGGAGCGCATCGACGACGTGTGGGAGACCCACCGGGGCTGGAGCCACAGCCACGAGTACACCAACGAGAAGCCCTCGGCGATGTACCACGACCACGTCTTCTCCACCTTCTTCAAGGATCCCGTCGGCATCCGACTGCTGGACCAGATCGGCGAGGACAACGTGATCTTCGAGAGCGACTACCCCCACCAGGACGGCACCTGGCCCTACACCCGTGAGCAGGCCGCCGTGCAGTTCGGGCACCTCGACCAGGCCGTCATCGACAAGATCGCCCGGGGGAACGCCCTGCGCCTGCTCGGCCGGGCGGGCTGAGGTCGCCCAGGTCAGCCTCTGTTGGGGCACGGTGATGCGGGCGGCGTTGCCCGATCTGGTCGAGGTCGCTGGTGCCGCCGGTTTCGACGCCGTCTCGATCACCCCGGCCATGTATGCCGACGCCCTGGCATCGGGGATGTCCGTGGACGACATCCGCCACCGCTGTGCGGACGCCGGTGTGGCGGTGTCGTTGATCGATCCCCTGATGTCGGTGCTGCCGGGATCCCCCGACCCCGGTGCCACCGGCGGGAGGTTCGGCGCGCTCTTCAGCTACGGGGAGGACGACATCTACCGCATCGCCGAGGCACTCAATGTCGGGACGGTCAATGTGGCGCACTACATGGCGGCAGACGTCCCGGTGGCCTCGCTGGTCGACTCCCTCGGCCCCGTGTGCGAGCGGGCCCGGTCACAGGGGCTGCGGGTGCTGCTGGAGTTCATGCCCGAAGGGTCCATTCCCGACCTGGCCACGGCCCTGGCCATCGTGCGGGCGACGGGAGCGGTCAACCTGGCGGTCATGCTCGACACCTGGCACTTCTTCCGGACCGGCGGGACACTCGGTGATCTGGACGGACTGGCCGCCGGCGAGGTGGGCGGGCTGCAGGCCGCCGATGCGCCGGCACGGCAGCAAGGGGTGCTCGAGGCCAGAGTGAACAGCCGCCTCTTGCCGGGGGAGGGGGCGGTTCCGGTCGGGGCACTGATCGAGCGGGTGTTGACCTCCGATCCGGACGCGTTCATCGGGATCGAGGTGTTCAGCGACGACCTCAACCGGCTTTCCGATGGGCGAGGCGGCGACCCGGGCCCGAGCGTCCATGCGCGAGGTGATGGCCTAGTGGGCGGCCGGCTCGAAGGAAAGGTGGCGCTCATCACCGGGGCCGCCATGGGGCAGGGTGCCGCGGAGGCCCGCCTGTTCGCCGAGCATGGGGCCAAGGTGGCCGTGACCGACATCGCCGACACGGGTGAGGTGGCCTCCGAGCTCGGGGAGCTCGCCCTGGCCCTGGCCCTGGACGTGACGCAGGAAGCCCAATGGGCAAGTGCGGTGGCGGCCACGGTGGAGAAGTTCGGCCGCCTGGACATCCTCGTCAACAACGCGGGGATCGGCTTCCCTCCCCGGCCCCTCGGTGACGAGGAGATGGAGCACCACTACAAGGTCTGGGCGGTCAACGCCGACGGTGTCTACCTCGGGATCCGCGCCGTGGCGCCGGTCATGTCGGCCCGGGGCGCCGGGTCCATCGTGAACATCTCGTCCATCGACGGCTTGGACGGGGTGGCCGGCATGATGAGCTACACGGCCTCGAAGTTCGCCGTGACGGGCATGACCCAGACCGCCGCCCTCGAATTGGGGGCGCAGGGCATCCGGGTGAACTCCATCCACCCCGGCGTGATCGCCACGCCGATGCTCGACGCCGCGCCTCCCGAAACGCTGGAGCGTCTCCAGCGCGTGCTCGACCGCCAACCGATCCCTCGGATGGGTACGGCGGAAGAAGTGGCCTACCTGGCCCTCTATTTGGCCTCGGACGAGAGCAGCTACTGCACCGGTGCGCAGTTCGTGATCGACGGGGGCCACCTGGCGGGGCCGTACCGCGAGGGATACGGCCCCGATACGGCGCCCTAGGACTTGGCGGCCGCCTGCCGGTAGCGGGTGGTGCTGTGCAGCGGCTCGGTGTCGATTTTCGGGATGACGTGTTCTCCGAGGAGCCGGATGGTCTCCTTGGCAGCCTCGAGGTCCCCGCCCGACACCCCGAAGGAGATCTGGTCGCAGCCGGCGGACTCCCAGCGGCGGCACTGCTCGAGTGCCTGGTCCGGGTCACCCACAATGGCCGCACCGACGTCGGCCATGGCCTGGACGGCGGGCAGGTCGAGGTCGGGGATGGTCTCGGGCCAGTACGGGACGCCCTCGGGGTGGGGGAAGGTGTCGTGGTAGCGGAACACGTTGCTCTGGAGGTAGTTGAGCTTGGCGTCGAGCAGCTTCTGGTAGGCAGCCTGCTTGTCCTCGGACACGAAGGCCGCCGTGCATACCATCACGTTGTCGTTGACGAAGGCACCGATCGGCTCGGCGTTGACGATGGCCTTCTTGTACGAGTCCAGGACAGCCTCGAGGTCGGGGATGGAGCCGACGGAGAAGCCCAGCACCCCGAGTCCCTTGCGGGCGGCCATCTCGTAGCTCGAGGTGTTGCCGGCGGCGTACCACATGGCCGGGTGACCGGGTCCCCAGGGCTTGGGGAGGATCTTGCGGGGCGGGAGCGACCAGTACTTGCCCTGGTACCCCTCGTACTCGTCCTGGAGCCACATTTTGGGGAACTCGGCGATGACGTCCTCCCAGATCTCCTTGGTCCCGCTCAGGTCGTCCATGCCGGGGAGGAAGCCCAGGATCTCGTGGCTCCCGGCGCCGCGCCCGGTACCGAACTCGAAGCGGTTGCCGGAGAGGTGGTCGAGCATGGCCACCCGTTCGGCCACCTTGGCCGGGTGGTTGACCTGGGGCAACGGGTTGAAGATGCCCGAACCGATGTGGGCCCGCTCGGTAGCGTGGGCCAGATAGCCGAGGAAGACATCATTGGCCGAGAGGTGGGAGTACTCGTAGAGGAAGTGGTGCTCGCTGGCCCAGATGTACTTGAAGCCGGCCTTGTCGGCCGCCTTCGCCAGCTCCAGGTCCTCCATCAGGGCGGTGTGCTCGGCATCGGGATCGGCGGCCGACTTCCACTTCGGGATGTAGCCCTGGACGAATATTCCGAACTCCATTGGCATGGCTCATCTCTCCTGGTTCTGCGGCATGATCGCCGCCGGTAAATAGGCATCGGACGTTCTGTGGTGCGAGCACCGGTTCGAAAGTGAGGTCGGGGTCACTCCACTCAGACTAGAACGTGTTCCACTTGTGGTGTGACCGGCCTATCCGGGGCGCTACCCGGCGCTCGACCCCCTCTGCGTGCCCAACCGTGTCCGGAAGTCTGACTGGGCTACCACGCAACTGTCAAAATCAAATATTCGATATGGGGAGGACGCTCTGAGAGGGGATTCGATGGGGAGGCTGGAGGGCAAGGTCGCGATCATCAGCGGGGCGGCGCGGGGGATCGGAGGTGCGGCCGCCCGGCTCTTTGTCGGGGAAGGGGCGCACGTCGTGCTGGGCGACATTCTCCAAGAGGAAGGGTCAGCGTTGGCCGACGAGTTGGGCGAGCGCGCCCGTTTCGCCCCGCTCGACGTGACCGACCCGCTGGCGTGGGAGGCCGCGGTAGAGGTGGCGCAGACCGAATTCGGGCCGCTGACGACCCTGGTCAACAATGCGGGCGTGGTCGCGCTGCACTCGGTGGCCGAAGTCGTGCTCGAAGAGTACGAGCGGGTTGTCGCGGTCAACCAGACGGGGGTGCTGCTCGGGATGCAGGCCGCCTACCGCGCCATGGCGCCGCAGGGAAGCGGCTCCATCATGAACGTCTCGTCTACCGCGGCCATGTCGGCCTATCCGGGCATCATCTCCTACGTGGCGTCCAAGTGGGCGGTGCGGGGGATGACCAAGGCCGCTGCACTGGAAATGGCGTCGAGCGGGATCCGGGTCAATTCCATTCACCCGGGGCAGATCCAGACGGCGTTGAACACCGGTTCGGCCACAGCGGGGATCCCGCTCGGCTGGCGTGGCGTCCCCGAGAACATCGCCTGGCTGATGGTGTATCTGGCGTCGGACGAGTCGGCCTTCACCACGGGCACCGAGCACGTGGTCGACGGGGGCGAGACGGTCATTTTGGGCACGACGGCGGTGCAGCAGCGCCCGTCGTCGTGACGGAGCACGCCGGGTGGGGCACATTCGAGCCATGGGGAGCCGTCTATCCTCTGCGCCGTGAGCCGGACCGCCAGCCAGACCCACGTCATCGACGAGCTCGGGTTCGAGCACTGGTTCGACGATGGCGTGAGTTGCGGACGGGCGCCGGTCGTCCCGGGCATGTGCGTCCCGGGCACCCCGATTGTCCGCATCGGTGTCCTGGCCATACTGGCCGACCTGGCGTCGGGACAGCCCGAATCGGGACCGGTCACGCCCACGACCGACCTCAGCGTGCACGTTGTGCGCGTCCGGCCCATGGGGTGGGTGAACCTGGCGGCGACGGTGCTCAAGGCCGGTTCCTCGCTGCTGTTCGTGGAGACGATGCTCACGGCGGACGACGAGCAGGAGCCGTTCGCCACCTCGCTGGCCACCTTCATGACCCGGCCCGTCGTGCGGCTGGACCAGCCCGAGCCCGTCGAGGTCCGGCTCGACGAGCCCTTCGGATCGCGGATCGGCGCCGAAGTCCTGCGGCCCGGCGCGGTCGAGTTGGTCCTGCGCGATGACATCCTCAACGAGTTCCACGGCACCGTGCAGGGTGGGATCCTGGCCACGCTCGGAGAGCTGGCGGCCGAGTCGTTGTGGGCCGGTGGCGAGCCTCACCTGGTGACCGACCTCGACATCCGTTTCCTGAACCGGGTGAAGGTGGGGCCGGTCCGGGCTACCGCCCGCCCGGTCGTCTCCGGCCGGCGTGGTGAGGTGGTCGACGTCACGCTCTTCGATGCCGGGAACGACATGCGTCCGGTGGCCCACGTATCGACCACGTGCATCCCGGTCGCCGGCGCGCCGGAGTAGACCCGCCACCACCGCCCCGACGAGCGGTTCGACCTCGATCGTCATTGCGCAGTCGGCATTGCTGGCGCACAACTCAACCGATACGGTGAGGCTGCATGGCCGGCTGAACGGTTGAGCCTGGCGAGATGGCCGCCGGCGCCATGGGGATCGGAGGGGTCGTGGCGTTCGCAGACGTGGGTGATGTCCGCCTGTTCTTCACGGACGAGGGAACTGAAGATCCGCCGATCCTTTTCGTCCACGGCTACTCGTGCGACTCGCACGATTGGATGTGGCAATTGCCGCACTTTACGGAATCCCACCGAGTGATCGCAGTCGACCTGCGTGGGCACGGTCGGTCAGGGGTTCCCGACAAGGATTTCGAGGCGCGGACGTTTGCCGACGACCTGGCGGGCCTGATCGGTCAGCTCGGATGCGGACCTGTCGTGGCGGTCGGTCACTCCTTGGGCGGCTTGGTGGTCAGCGCACTGGCCGTGGAGCACCCGTCGTTGGTGCAGGCGGTCGTGAGCGTCGATCCCGGCTACCTGATCCCCGACGAGTTCCAACCGATGATCGAGGCGCTGCTCGAAGGCCTGGACGACGATCCCGTGACAACCGTCCAAGGGTTGCTCGGCACCTCCTCCTACACGTCGGCTTCTCCCACGTATCTGAAGTCGTGGCACATGCGTCGCATTGCCGGTGTTCCCCCGCACGTCCTGCGCGACACCGGTGTCGCCCTGTTCGAGACCGGGTCACTCGCGTACCGCGAGGTCTCCGAGGAATATCTGCCGAGGCGGGAGTGCCCGGTGCTGGCGATCTACGCCGCACCGGACCGGGCCGCGCTGGAGGCCACCCTCCTCACGCATCCCCAATCCGAGGCGATCGCCTGGGAGGGGTCGGGTCACTGGCTCCACCAGGAGCGACCCGACGAGTTCAACCGTCTCGTCGACAGCTGGATGGCGTCACTCGGTGCGCCGACCACCACCTGAGGCCGCTCGACCGAACTGACCCCGGCGTCTTCACTGCCCGAGGTACTCGGCGGTGGAGCCACCGACCGGCATCGCACTCATGCCGAGCTTGCGGTGGTCCCAGGAGCGAACCCGCTCGACGTCGAGCCGGACGACCACCCGATTGTGGATCATGGCCTCGACGAACGGGCGCAACTCTTCCGTGTAGGCCGCCGTGTAACGCTCGAAGACGCTGACGCCCACGTTCCAGAGCGACTCGGGATCGTCGAGCACCACGCCGCGTCCCTCGAGGGAGACCCCGCGCAGCTGGTCGTAGGTGAGCCCGTCCTCGACGAGAAACGAGAACTGGTCGTTGCGACGCAGGTTGACGACCTTCTGCGACTTGGCCTTCGTCTCGATCCACACCTGACCGTCGATGACGGCGTACCACATGGCGACGAGATGCGGCATGCCGGTGGGCCCGACGGTCGCAACGGTGGCGCTGCGCTGCTGTTCAATGAAGGTGGCGACTTCCTCGTCGCTCATCTGGATGGCGGCCCTTTGGTTCTGACCCATGCTCGGTTCCTTTCGTCGGCGCCCTCTTAGCGGGCGATGGTAACGGGGGAGTCCTTGACGCGCCCACCCGGGCTCGGCGCGCCACGTGCTGTCGAAGTGGCTCAGGTACCGGTCCAGTGCGGCGGCCGGCGCTCGAAGAACGCCCCGATCCCTTCGGTGACGTCGTTGGTGCCCAGCAGCCGGGCGTGGGCGGCATCGCTGCCGGCCCACGTGGCGGTCTCGTCGCCGTTGATCTCGTGATTGACGACGGAGAGCGACTCGCGCACGGCCAAGGGGGCGTTGGCGCAGATGCGCTGGGCCAGTGCGCGTGCGCCGGCGAGGGCCTGACCTGGTTCCGTGAGAATGTTGACGAACCCGAGCCGCTCCCCACGCGCTGCGTCCAGATTCTCGCCGGTGAGCAGCATCTCACGGGCCACGTTGGCCGGGAGCACGCGCGGGATCCGGAAGGCGCCGCCGAAGTCAGGCATCAGTCCCCGCTTCACCTCGGGAAAGCCGAACGACGCCGCCTGCGAGGCCACCACGAGGTCGCAGCACAGGACCATCTCGAGCCCACCGCCGAGGGCCAGGCCCTCCACGGCGGCGATAAGGGGCTTGGATCGGCTGCGGGTGATGATGCCGACGAGACCTCCCCGTTCCGTGGGCTCGCCCGGGCCGATGGTCAGATCGGCGCCGGCCGAGAACACTTCGGTGCCGCCGGTGAGAATGCCGCACCAAAGGGCGGGGTCGTCCTCCAGCTGGTTCAAGGCGGCATCGAGGCCGGCGGTGATGTCCGGGTTGAGCGCGTTCCGCTTCTGGACGCGGTCGAGGGTGATGACCAGGACGTTGCCCTCGGAAACCGTCTGCACGCTCATGCGGGGTCAGCTTGCCAGGTCACGAGTGGGTCCGCGTGCACGGGAGAAGGGCGGGCCCGGCCACTTTTCCCCAGTACGAATCGGGCACGTGGTTATTGTATAGTCAATAACGACCACCGTGGAATGGCGCCGCGCCGGGAGCTCCGGTTGCGCCGGGGGCCGCACGGGGAGAGGCAGTGTGCGCGTGGGCGAGGCCCTGGTGGAGACGGTGCGCGACGGGCGGGTGCTCGTCATCTCGATGCGGCGGGAGGGGAAGCGCAATGCCGTAGACCGTGCGTTGGCCGACGCACTCGATGCTGCGCTCAACGAGCTCGACGATGATCCCGAGCTCTGGGTAGGCGTGCTCTCTGGCACGACGACGGTGTTCTCGGCCGGCAGCGACCTGACGTCGCAGGGCGACTACGACACCGAACGGGGCGGGTCCTACGGGATCATCCGGCGCCAGAGGCGCAAGCCCCTCATCGCCGCGGTCGAGGGACCGGCCTTCGGCGGTGGCCTGGAGATCGTGTTGGCCTGCGACCTGGTGGTGGCATCGTCCACCGCCCGCTTCGGCCTGCCCGAGGTCCGGCGCGGGCTGGTGCCGACCTGCGCCGCGTTGTTCCGGGGCCCCCAGACACTCCCGCTCAATTTGGCCCGGGAGCTGATCCTCACGGGCGAGCCGATCGGTCCCGAGCGCGCCTATCAGGTGGGATTCGTCAATGTGGTGACCGAGCCCGGTCAGGCCCTGGCCGGGGCGGTCGGTCTGGCGCAGCGGATCAGCGCCAGTGCCCCGGTGGCTGTACAGGCCTGTCTGGCCGCCGTCAACGGACTGGCCAGGTCGTCGGACGACGCCGGGTGGGGGGCCACGCAGGACGCGATGACGGCAATCGTCGGTTCGGCCGATCTGGCCGAGGGCATGAACGCCTTCTTCGAGCGGCGGCCGCCGGTGTGGACCGGCCACTGACGAACCAGCTCTCGACTAGAGCTCCATTGTGATGGCGTAGCGGTCAGCCGGATGGCTGTGGATCCCGACGCTGATCAGCCGCCCCGACCGATCCCGGTTGCGCCGGGTGATGACCAGTGCCGCACTCCCGGGCTCAGCATCGAGGGCGGACGCCATGGTGACATCGAGGAGCGAGGCGGAGATCGTCTGCTCCACCCGCGTGGCCGCCACGTCATCAGCGGTGAACCTCCCCCGCAGGAGATTTTCGCGTGGGAGGTCAGCGCGGAGGTAGTGCTCGCTCCAGCACAGGCCAGCTTCGTCCCGGCCGCGGCGGGCCCGAACGCCCTCCAGCAGGAACCAGGCGGTGCCCCGCCGGGCGCCGATGCGACGGGCCAGGGCCGCGTCGGCGAGTACCTCTCGGCTCTCGGGCTTGACCAGTCGCGTCTGGGCCGCCAGGGCCACGATGTCGGCCGCCGACTGAGCCACCGGTTGGTAACCGGCCATCGGGACGGAGGCGATGACGGTGGTGCCGGCCCGCGGTCGCCGGCTGATCAGGCCCAGCTCGTCGAGGCGCCCCAGGGCTTGCCGCACGGTGCCGCGGGCCACGCCGTACTCGGCGCACAGTTGTTCTTCGGTGGGCAGACGGTCGCCGATGCCGAACGTCCCGTCGGCAATCTGCCCCAGCAGATCCTCGGCCAGCTGCTGATGCTGTGTCGTCTTCATCGGTTCGTCTTCATCGGCCCCGTGCCGTCATCCCCCCGTCGACTGCGATCACGGCCCCGTTCACGAAGGAGGCTTCGGGCGCGGTCAACGCCACGATCATGTAGGCCACCTCTTCGGGCCGGCCATAGCGGCCGATAGGGACATGACGCCGGGCGAATTTGTCGCGATCGGCGGCGGGAATGCCCTCGGTGAGGCCGGTCAGGGTTGCCCCCGGGCAGACGCAGTTGGCGGTCACCCCCTGCGCGGCGAGGTCGACGGCCAGGGAACGCGTGAATCCGAGCAGCCCGTGCTTGGAGACCGTATAGGGGCTGGTGTACGGGCCGGCAGAGAGCGCCTCGGTGGAGGCCACGTTGACGATCCGCCCGTTCTCCGAGCGCACCAGGTCGTCCAGGCAGGCCCGCACCAAGAACATGGCCGCGGTGAGGTTGACGGCGAGGGTCCGCTCCCAGACCTCGACGTAGTGCTCACCGTCGAGGGGACCGCCGGTACCGATCCCGGCCGCGTTGACCAGGATGTCGATCGGCCCGAGACGCCCGCGGGCCTCCTCCACGGCCCGCCCGACGGACGCGGCGTCACTCACGTCGACCGGCATCTCGGCGTTCAGGTCGAAGGCCGCCACCTTCACCCCCTGGCTCTCGAGGAGCTCGACGGTGGCCCGGCCGATACCGCTGGCGCCGCCGGTGACGATGGCGACCCGGCTCATGCCGGCATCTCAATGACGACTTTGCCCAGGGCGCGCCGCTCGAACACCACCCGCATCGCCTCGGCCGCCTCGGCCAGGGGGAAACGATGCCCGATGGCCGGGGTGACCTTGCCCTGGCCGTACCAGTCGAACAGCTGGGCGAAGTCCTCGCGGTTGGCCTGGGGATCGATGATGGCCGACATGCCGTAGGCGACGCCGACGATCGAGATGCTCTTGAGGATGGCCTGGTTGGCCTTGATGGTCGGGATGTCGCCCGAGGCGAACCCGATCACCAGGTAGCGGCCGTTCCAGGCCAGGCTGCGCAAGGGCTCCCGGACATCGGTGCCCCCGACGGTGTCGAACACCACGTCGACGCCCCGTCCGTCCGTGTGCTCCTTGACCGCCTGCGAGAGGGAGTCGAGGGTCTGGTGGTCGAGCACGGCGTCGGCGCCGAGCCGACGGGCCAACTCGCACTTCTCCGCGCCGCCGGCCACCGCGATGACGGTGGCGCCCGCCGCCTTGGCGATCTGGACGGCGGCCGATCCACACCCTCCGCTGGCCCCGAGCACCAGCACCGACTCGCCCGCCCGTAACCCACCCCGACGGATGAGCCCGTGGAAACCGGTGCCGTAGGTGAGGTTGAAGGAGGCTGCTTCGGCGAAGGACATCGCGTCGGGGATCCGCTGTACCTGGTGGCCCGGGGGAGTGGCCAGCACCTCGGCGGCGAACGCACCCGAGCCGCGCAGGGTGAGCACCCGGTCGCCGACGTCCAGTCCCGAGACGTCGTCGCCCACTTCGGTGACCACCCCGGCGCACTCGGAGCCGGGCACGAACGGTGGTTCGGGCCGGAATTGGTACAGACCCCTGATCATGAGGACGTCGGGGAAGTTGACCGAGGCGGCCCGAACGGCAATGCGCACCGCGGTGGGGCCGAGCGGGGCGGTGTCCAGGGTCTGCAGCTCAATGGCGCCTTCGCCACTCAGTTCGGTGCATACGGCGGCGAGCGTCATGCCATGGCCTTTCGATATTCGTCGCGGAGTCCCTGTTTGTACAGCTTGCCGGTCGGGAGCCGGGGCAGCTCGGGGCGGAAGTCGACCACCCGGGGCACCTTGTAGCGGGCCAGGTGTTCCCGGGCGAAGCGCAGCAGCTCTTCGGTCAGCTCGGGTGATCCCTCCACCCCTTCGGCCGGTTGGACCACGGCGTGGACGTACTCTCCCATTTCGGGGTCGGGGAGGCCGAAGACCGCCACGTCGGTCACGCTCGGGTGCATGATCAGGCAGGCCTCGATCTCGGCCGGGTAGATGTTGACCCCGCCGGAGATGATGGTGAAGGCCTTGCGGTCGGTCAGGAAGATGTAGCCGTCCTCGTCGAGGTAGCCGATGTCGCCGAGGGCCGACCAGTTGTCGTGCTCGGGGTGACGGCTGGCCCGGGTCTTCTCCGGGTCGCCGTGGTACTCGAAGGGGGTCTGCTCCTGCTCGAAGTAGATGAGGCCGGGCTCCCCGACAGGCACCTCTCGGCCCTCCTCATCGCAGATATGGGGGATGCCCAGCAGCGGACGGCCCACCGACCCGGGGTGCTCCAGCCAGTCGGCGGCGCTGATGAAGGTCATGCCGTTGCCCTCGGTGGCCGCGAAGTACTCGTGCACGATGGGGCCGAGCCATTCGATCACCTGGTGCTTGACCTCGACGGGGCAGGGGGCGGCGGCGTGGAGGACACACTCGAGGCTCGAGTGGTCGTAGCGTTCCCGCACCTCGGGGGCGAGCTTCATCAGGCGCACCAACATGGTGGGCACGACCTGGGTGTGGGTGACACCCTCGCGCTCGACCAGGGCCAAGAACTCCTCGGCATCGAACTTCTCCATCACCACCACGGTGCCGCCCAGCTCGTGGGCGCCCGAGGACCATTGCAGCCCGGCGGCGTGATAGAGCGGTGCCGGGCACAGATAGACCGAGTGCTCGTCCATGCCGAGCAAGGAGCGCAAGGTCGTCGCCATGGTGGCGGCGCTCGGATCGTCGATCTGCTTGCCCCGCAGCGGTCGTTCGATTCCCTTGGGTCGGCCCGTCGTGCCCGACGAGTACAGCATCACGTCCCCGCGTGGTTGGTCGGCCAGGGGCTGCGCCGGATAGGTCGCCAACGCGGCCTCGTAGGATTCGAAACCGTCCTCTTTCCCGTCCATCATGAGGCGGACGGGGCACTCGGGAATGAGGTCCAGCATGGGCACCGCCGTCGGCGCCATCTGGGCCGTGGTGATGCACACGGTCGCTCCCGAGTCGTTGACCAGGTAGGCGGCCTCGGCCGGGGCCAGGTAGCGGTTCACCGTGGTCAAGTAGAGCCCCGAGCGCAGGGCGGCCCAGTAGACCTCGTAGAAGCGGGGGTGGTTCTCGGCCAGGATGGCGACCTTGTCCCCCGGCCGCAGGCCGCAGGCGTAGAGGAGCTGGGCCAGGCGGGCCGAGCGCTCGTCCAGCTCGCGATAGGTGACGACCTCCTTCGAGCGGCCCATGATGACGGCCGGCTTGTCGGGGGTGGTGGCGGCGAAGAAGCCGGGGTACATGCTCAGACCTCCAAAAGCTCGGTGTACTCGGCCAGCGCCTCCGCCCGGCGCTCGGGCAGGTGCTCGCTCGGCCAGGGTCCCGCGGCGGCGCGGTGCTCTTTGAGCACGTCGCGGGCGATGGTGGCCTTGTGGACCTCGGTCGGCCCGTCCGCTATACCGAGCGCCACCGAGCCGAGCAGCATCTTGGCCAGCGGCATCTCGTTGGAGACCCCGAGGGCGCCGTGGAGGTGCATGGTGCGCACCACGGCGTCGTGGAAGACCTTCGGGGTCGCCACCTTGACGCCGGCGATCTCTCGGCGCGCTGCGTGGGCCCCCTTGGTGTCGACGCACCAGGCGGCGTGGAGAACCTGCAGCCGGAACTGGGTCAGTTCGATCCACGCGTCGGCGATCTTGTCCTGGGTCAGCTGTTTGCGGGCTAACAGCTCGCCTTGGGTGGTGCGGCTGAGGGCCCGTTCACAGAGCATGTCGAAGCAGCGGGCCACCGCCCCGACGGTGCGCATGGCGTGGTGGAGGCGCCCCCCGCCGAGCCGGGTCTGGGCGATGGCGAAGGCCTGGCCCTCGCCACCCAAGAGGTTCTCGGCCGGCACCCGCACCGCGTGGTAGCGCACGTAGGGGTGGTTGCCCGCCCCCTCCCGGTCATAGCCCATGCCGGTGCGCCGGATGATCTCGAGCCCCTCGGTGCCGGCCGGGATCAAGAACATCGACGTGCCCTGGTAGACCGAGACGTCGGGGTCGCTCACCGCCATGACGATGATGAAGGCGGCCCGCTCGAAACTCGAGGAGAACCACTTCTCGCCCTCGATCACCCACTCGTCGCCGTCGCGCCGGGCCGAGGTGGTGAAGAGCGAGGGGTCGGCCCCACCCTGGGGCTCGGTCATCGAGTAGCACGACGAGATGCGACCTTCGAGAAGGGGCTGGAGGAACCGCTCCTTCTGCTCGGCCGTGCCGTAGTGGGCCAGGATCTCGGCGTTGCCCGAATCGGGCGCCTGGCACCCGAAGACGCTCGGGGCGAAGGCGGAGCGGCCCAGGATCTCGTTCATGTAGGCCAGGCTCACCTGCCCATAGCCCTGGCCCCCGAACTCGGGGGTCAGGTGGGCCGACCACAGGCCCTCGGCCCGTACGCGTTCTTGGAGGGGCCGGATGAAGGCGTCGTGGGCGGGGTGGGCCTTGTCGTAAATGACCTCCTCGCCGCCGAAGGCCAGGTCGAGTGGTTCGACCTCTTCGGCCACGAAGGACCGGATCCATTCGAGCTGCGCGGCGAACGCCGGATCGATGTCGAAGCTGGCCATGGGAGTCCCCTCGTCGTCGGCCCCCGTGTGGGGCCCCGGATTATTGTATAGTCAATTATCCCCGATGGAGAAAGGCCCGGGCGGGGGTGGGGCGATCATCCGTCGCCACGGGTCCAGGTGAAATGGGGCGGCCGCCGCTCCAGAAACGCCGCCACGCCCTCCTTCGGATCATCGGCCATCGCCAGTTCCGCCGCCCACCGGGCCGTGCACGCCTCCCCGACGCGGCCGTCCGCCACAATGGCGTCGATCATCTCCTTGCTCGCCTGCTGGGTGAGAGGGGAGCGTTCCTCGGCCAGCAAGGTGACGAACGCCTGTAATCGGGCCGCCGCCTCATCGGGCTCGTGCAGTTCGTCGATCAACCCGATGCGCAAGGCCCGCTCCGCCGTGATGAGCTCGGCGGAGTACAACAGGTGCTTCGCCGCGGCGGGGCCGGTCAGCTTCACCACCCGGGCCAGGGCGGGGGCCGGGTAGATGATGCCGAGTCGGGCGGGCGTGATGCCGAAGCGCGCCGTGTGATCGGCGATCCGCAGGTCGCACGAGGTGGCGATCTGCACGCCGCCACCGACGCAGGCCCCCTGTACGAAGGCGATGGTCGGCTTCGGGAACGCCATCAGCGCCGTCTCGGCCTCGAGGTTGGCCTCGCCGTAGGAGTGATCGGCCGCTTGGAGGCCGGCGATGTCCGCCCCGGCGCAGAAATGGGCGCCGGCCCCCCGCACGACGAGCACCCGGACGTCCCGGTCGCTCGCCAAGCGCCGGCAGTACTCGCCGATGGCCACCCACATGTCATAGGTCACCGCGTTGCGCTTCTCTTCGCGGTTGAGGCACAGGGTCGCCACACCGCGCGCCACCGCCAGGGTGATGTCGTCGCTCACTGCTCGAGACCCGCTTCCTTCATGATGGGGGCGGCATGTTCGTTCAGCCGCGGCGGGCGGGACCGCACCCCGGTGCCGCTCTTGGTCATCTTGATCGGTTGGCCGGCCAGGGTGAGGGGCCGGCTGCCGTCGGGCTGCTCCACGCTGACGAGCATGCCGCGGGCGGCGACATGGGGATCGTTCCAGACGGCCGCCATGTCGTTCACCGGCCCGACCGCCACCACTCCTCCGAGCAGGCGCACGATATCCGCCGTGGTCCGGGTGCTCGTCCAGGCCACGATCTCTGCATTGAGTGCCGGGCGATTGGCCAGACGGTCACCAAAGGTGGCAAAGCGCGCGTCCTCGGACAGCTCCGGCCGTTCCATCAGTTCACACAACCGCGCGAACATCTCACCGGGCGCGCCGATGCCGCAGTTCCCGTCCGCCGTCGGAAAGATGTCGAAGGGGGCGATCTGGGGATGCCCGTTCCCCGTCGGACCGGGAACGACGTCGGTGCACGAGTAGCGGTACACCGCGCTCTCCGTGAGGCTCAGGACGGCGTCGTACATGGCCACGTCCACGAACTGCCCGACACCGGTGCGCTGCGCGTCGATGACCGCGGCGAGCAGGCCGACCGCATTGAGCGCCCCCGAATAGAGGTCCCCGACGCTGGGGCCGCATTTCATCACGGTGCCGTCCGCCGTGCCCGTCATGCTGACGAGACCGCCCATCGCCTGGGCCACTATGTCGTAGGCGGGCCATGTCACATAGGGGCTCTCGCCGGTGCGAGGGTCGCCGAAGCCGCGTATGGCCGCATAGACCAGCTTGGCGTTCACGGCCGCCAGCGTCTCGTAGCCGAGACCCAGCCGATCCATCACCCCGGCCCGCCCGTTCTCGACCAGGACGTCGACCGTCGGCACCAGGTTCAGCAACGTCTGACGGCCCACCGGATCCTTGAGGTCGAGCACGATCGAGCGCTTGCCCCGATTGACGCTGGCGAAGTAGCCGCCGTAGGCACGCTCGGTGTCCTCCGGGGTGTAGGGGCCCATGCGGCGGGTGCCGTCCCCGGCGGGTGGCTCCACCTTGATCACGTCGGCGCCCAGGTCGGCCAGCAGCATCGTGCAGTACGGCCCGGCCAGGTTCTGGGTCAGGTCGAGGACCCGCAGACCGTCCAACGGGCCCGGCCGGTCGGGTGTGGGCGCGGGCACTCAGGTTCCTCGCTCGGTGGTCGCCCGCTCAATGTCGTAGAGCCCCTCGAAGCCGCCGACCTCTCCCAGCTCACGATAGGTGGCCATGATGTCGGCCACCTCCATGCCCGAAGGCAGACCCTCTTGGTGGCGCCTGAGCAACTTCCGCGTCGCCGCGAACGTGACGACGTGCGGCGTGATCGAGTCGATGAACAGTGTCACCCCGACCGCATAGGCGTGCTCCGCGTGGTCGAAGAGCCCGATGGTGGCCAGGGGGACGTCGACGGCGGCGCGGATCTGCTCCAGCTCCCCGTCGGCATAGGGCATCGGAACGAGGATGATGTCCGCACCGGCATCCTGGTAGGCCCGCGCCCGCGCGCATGCCGCCGCCGCCCCCTCGTGGCGCAACGCCGCCGTGCGTGCGATCACCAAGAAGTTGGGGTCCTGCCGGGCCGCCACCGCAAACGCAACCTTTTCTGCCATCTCCTTGGTCCCGACCAGGTGCTCAACCCCGCGATGGTGCGACACCCGCTTCGGGGCAACCTGGTCCTCCAGCTCCACCGCGGCCGCACCGGCGGCCTCGAACTCCCACATCATGCGGGTGACATGGACGGCGTCGCCGAAGCCGACCGCACCGTCGACGATGATCGGCATGCTGCAGCGGAGCGTAAGCGACGCCGTCGCCTCGGCTAATTCGCTGAAGGCCAGCAGTCCTTCTGAGACCGCCTTGGCAAAGCCGATGGCGCCGCCGCTCACATAGCCGGCGTGGTAGCCCAGCTGCTCCGCCAGTAGCGCCGTGAGCGCATCGAGGCAGAGCGGGACCGGCGTGGGGACTCCCGAGGCAACGCGATCGGCGAAAATCCGGCGGCTGTCGGCCACGGTGGAGGTTCGGGCCTGCATGAGTGGGCATACTCGCGCACGTGCTCGCCGCCTGCACGGGCCGCGCCGGGAGTGATGCGACCGGTCGGGCCACTCTGGCATGGCGTCACTTGCTATACGGTCAGTGCCACCAACCGTCAGGGAAGAGAGTGGGGAGCGTGGAAGATCTCGAAGGCAAGGTGGCGTTGATCACCGGGGCGGCGCGGGGACAGGGACGTTCGCACGCCGTCGCCCTCGCTGAGCAGGGCGTCGACATCATCGCACTCGACCTCTGTGCCGACATCGACACCGTGTGGTACCCGTTGGCCACCGCCGACGACCTCGCCGAGACGGGCCGCCTCGTCGAGGCCCAGGGGCGGCGCGTGGTGACGCAGGTGGCGGACGTGCGGGACCTCGACTCTCTGGCGGCTGCCGTGGAGGCCGGCGTGGCCGAACTCGGCCGGCTCGACATCGTCCTGGCCAACGCCGGCATCGCGCCGTCCATGTCGCCGGCGGCGGACCCGGCGGCGAGTTGGAGGAACGTCATCGACGTCAACCTCACCGGCGTCTGGAACACCGCCTTCGCCACCAAGCGGGCCATCGCCAAGGGCAAGCGTGGCGGCTCGATGGTGATCACGAGCTCGACGGCCGGGCTGAAGGGAATGGCCGACGGTTCGCCGAGTGCCCAGGCCTACGTGGCCAGCAAGCACGCGTTGGTCGGCCTCATGCGGTCGCTGGCGCTCGAGCTGGCGCCGCGCTCGATCCGGGTCAACTCCGTGCACCCGACAGGCGTGGCGACGCCGATGGTGCTCAACGAGCCCATGCAGGCCTGGATCCAAGAGAATGCCGCATTGGCCGCCTCCGGCCTGCAGAATGCATTGCCGGTCGAGCTCATTGAGGCGTCGGACGTCACCAACGCCATTTTGTGGTTGGTCTCGGACAAGGCCCGGTACATCACCGGAGTGGCGCTCCCGGTCGACGCCGGCATCACCATTCGCTGAGCGGGGCCCCCGGTCGACGCCGTGGCCGGCACTGCCGGTGAGTGGCCTAGCGATCGGGCTGAAGGGAGTTCTTCTCCTCCAGCGGGATCCGGGGGGTCGAGACGTGTTGGGGGATGATCTCGAGGGTGACCCGATCGGTGCCGGGAGGGTCGAAGGGATAGACGTCGGCGTCCATGTACTTCTTGGCCACTGCGTTGATGAACGACCGGTCAGGGTCCGGAACCATCCGGACGGTGCCGCGCACCTCGACGTAGCGATTGGGATTGTTGCGATGGGGGACGCAGAGTGCCACCCGTGGATCGGCCAGGAGGTTGCGGTACTTCTTACGGTCGGTCGTGGTGCTGAGCCGGATGGTGGTGCCGTCGAAGAGGAGGGCCAGCGGGGTGATGGACAGCTGCCCGTCCGGCCGCACCGTGCCGAGGTAGCCCGTCGGGTTGTCATCGAGAATGTCGTGCACGAACGACGGGATGCGCGGCGTCGGCGTCGGGGTGGCGGACACGGGAACCTCCGTTCCATGGGCGATCGAGCGGTGTGGTGGTGCATCCGCTATCGGGGTGTGTAACGTAATCTAGCAAGCGCCTACTACCTAGTGTCGAGGGCCGAAGGAACCACGTGACTGCAATCGAACCCAGGAAGCGGCGCCCGACCGGTGAGCCCAGGAGGCTCATCCTCGCCGCGGCCCGGGACCTGTTCTCCCGCCGGGGCTACAGCGATACCTCGACACGTGAGCTGGCCGAGGCGGCCGAGGTCTCCGAGACACTGATCTTCCGCTACTTCGGCTCGAAGGCCGTGCTCTTCCGCGAGGCGCTCGTGGTGCCGTTCGTGGAGTTCGTGGACGATTGGGCGGAGCGGAACAGGTCGGGCGAGCTCGACCATCTGAGTGACGCCGAGTTCACGAAGGGTTATATCACCGACGTCTACCAGCTCTTCCGGGCCAATCGGGGGCTCCTGGCCGTGGTCTGGGCGGCTGACACCAACGAAGAGCACGTGCTGGCCGAGTCGGGGGTCCTCGACGAGGTGACCGGCGCGCTGGCCACGTTGGTGGACGTCAGCCGTACCGCCATGCGGCGTCGGCACCCGGAGATCGAACATCGCGAGGACCTGGGATCCCGAGCCGTCTTGGCGGTGTCGGCCGGCATGGCGGCGTTCGGGCAGTCCTTCTACGGAGGTCCGCGACCGAGCGATGACGACATCATCGACGAGCTCGTGGAGCTCATCCTTCACGGCTACCTCTACACATCGCCGTCCAAGGTCACGACCGGGTCCACGACGGCCGATGGCGTCCGGCCGGAGCGGCCGGCCGGCCGTGGCTGAGGTGCCCGGTGGGGATGGCGGGGCCCACGAGAGCCATCGGCGCCGGCGCATGACGGTCGGCCTGCCTCCCGAGGCACTGGCGCCTCATGCGGTCAGTCGGTGGGCTGCCGCGGCGCCCGAGTCGGTGGCCATCGCACACGTGGGGGGTTCCGCCACCACCTATGGCGAGCTGGACCATGCGTGCCGTCGATGGGCCGCCGCCTTTCGCCACCTCGGAGTCGAAGCGGGGTCCGTCGTCGCCACCATGCTGCCCAATGGTCCGACCGCTTTCGAGGTGTGGCTCGGACTCGGGTGGCTCCGAGCCATCGAGGCCGCCCTCAATCCGGCCCTCAAGGGGCGGTTCCTCGTCGCGGCCCTCGACGGTTCGCGCGCGACGATGCTGGTCACCGTGTCCGAGCTTCTCGACGTCGTGGCCGACGTGATGGCCGACCTCCCCGAGCTCCGGCGGGTGGTGGTCGTGTCCTCCGCCGACGGCGGGGGCGAGGAGAGAGGGGATGCGATCCAGCCAACCCTGGCGCAGCGTGTGCTGGAAGAAGCCGGTATCGAGGTCATCGACGGCGGCACGGCCCTCCGGAGCGCCGCGCCGGCAGAAGACATGGATGGGCCGAGCTACCGGGACGTCGCCACCCTGCTCTCCACGTCCGGGACGACCGGACCGTCCAAGGGGGTCCTGGTCACCTGGGCTTCGGTGTACCAGACCTGGTCCTGGGTGCCGGCCGACGCACTGACCCAGGGCGAAGGGTTGTACTGCGCGTTCCCCATGTTCCACACCTCGGGCAAGTCGGCGCTCAATGCGACACTCGTGCGGGGCGCCCGCTTCGTGTGGCGGGATCGGTTCAGTGCCGCCGACCTGTGGGCGGACATCCGGCGTACCGACTGCGTGGCGGCGTGCCTGGTCGGGCCGATGCTGGCGTACGTGCACAGCCAGCCTGCCCATCCGTCTGACCGCGACAACCCGCTCCAATCGATCATGTGTGGACCCATGATCCCCGAGATTGAGCAGTTCGAGCACCGGTTCGGCGTCCGGGTCGCCACCTGCTACTCCATGACCGAAATCGGCACGCCCCTCGCCACCGGCTGGGACCACGGGCCGCCCGGGACCTGTGGACGCCCCCGCCAGGACTACCCGTGGACCGAGGTACGGGTGGTGAACGAGGCCGACGAGCCCGTCGCGGCCGGACAGGTGGGCGAGCTCGTCGTGCGCACGACAGAGCCATGGGCCCTCACCGCGGGCTATCACCGGCTGCCCGGGCACACGGCCGAGGCCTGGCGCAACGGCTGGTTCCATTCCGGCGATGCATTCCGCTGCGACGACGACGGTTGGTACTTCCTGGTGGACCGGATGAGCGACGCCATCCGCCGGCGGGGCGAGAACATCTCGAGCTTCGAGGTCGAGAGTGCCGTCAGGGACTACCCGGGTGTGGCCGACTGCGCCGCCATCGGCACCCCGGCCGTCCACGGCGACGAGGAGGTCCTCGTCGTGGTGGAGACCGCCGACGGTCACCGCGTCGACCCGGCGGCCCTGCGCCACTGGCTCGAACCGCGCCTGCCCCGTTTCATGCTGCCGCGCTTCGTGCGGGTCGTCGATGCACTTCCCCGCAACGAGACGTCACTGCGGGTGCAGAAGTTTCGCCTCAGGGCGGAGGGCGTGACGCCCGGGACCTGGGAGTACCGTCAGCCCCCGGTGCGGAATGCACCAGAGCCAGAGAGGAACAAACTCGGTGCCCGTCCAGCTTCGTGAGCTCATCGATCCCCGCACGACCGCCCTGTTGGCCATGGAGGTCAAGCGAGGCTCCATGGGAGACCTCGTGACCGATTACCCGTTCGCCGACGCCGCCCGGGCCATGGGACTGCCCGAGACGCTGGGCCGGCTGTTCGCCACCGGCCGGGCCGTGGGGACCCAGGTCGTGCACTGCATTTCCGCCTTCCGGCCCGACCTGGCCGGAACGGCCCGGAACGCACCGCTCCTGGCCTGGGGTGCCCGCCGCAACGTCGACCTGCTGGTGGGCTCGCCGCATGCCGAGCCATTGCTCGAGTTGGGCCAGGTCGAATCCGACCTGGTCTCGGTCCGGACCCACGGGGTGAGCCCCTTCTCGGGAACCGAGCTGGACGCCATGTTGCGGGCCGAACGGATCGAGAATCTGATCGTCTGTGGAGGGTCGGTTAACGTCGGCGTGCTCGGCACGTGTATCGAAGCGGTGAACCTCGGCTACCGGGTGGTCGTGCCGCGTGACGGCGTGGTCGGCGTCCCGGCGGAGTACGCGGAGGCGGTGCTCCAGCACACCATTCGCCTCCTCGCCATGCTGACGACCGTCGACGAGATCATCGATCTCTGGTCTGAGGACGCAGTATGAGCACTATGAAACAGTGTCGGGCGCCCCAGGGTCCGCCTAGAACGGGAGGAGCACAATGAATCTCGGGTTGTCCGAGGACCAGCTGGCCATACAGGACGCGTTCACCAGGCTGTTCGTCAACGAGTCCCCGCCCTCGGTGGCCCGGGCAGCCGAACCGCTCGGGTTCGATCGCGGCCTGTGGGACCGGCTGGTCGACATGGGTGCCCCCGGCATGGGGGTGGCAGAACAGTTCGGGGGAGGCGGGGCCACGCTGTCAGATCTCGTGGTCGTCACCGAGGCGGTGGGACACGCCATTGCCCCGGTTCCCCTCATTGAGCACCTCGTAGCGGCGCGTGCCCACCCGGTCGATGACGTCGTCGCCGGCGCCGTGATCGCCACCGTCTCCTTGCGGCCGGCCCGGCCCGATGGAACCTGGCGCCTCGTACCGGCCGGGGCGATCGCCGATGTCGTGATCGGCATCGACGGCGATGAGCTGGTGGCCGTGCGATCGCCGGGACCGGGTGCGGCACCTCGTAACCACGCCGCCGCTCCGATCGCGGATCGGTCGGCCCGGGTGGGAGATCGCACCGTCCTGGGCCCGGCCGGCGACTTCGCCCGCGCCCTGAACGAATGGAAGACCCTCACCGCCGCCTCACTGGTAGGGATTTCCGTCGCGGCCCTGCAGCTCGGGCGCGACTACGCCATGTCGCGCTATCAGTTCGGTGTGCCGATCGGCTCCTTCCAGGCCGTGCAGCACGGTTTGGCCGATCTCCCGGCGCTCATTGACGGGGCGCGCCTTTTGAACCACAAGGCGGCCTGGTCGGGCGACCGGCCCACCGCAGGGATCTGCGACGTCGACGACGCCGACATCACCGACTTCGACTGCCTCGCCGGCATGGCGTTCGTCTTCGCGGCCGAGACGGCCACCCGCTCCACCGACCGCAGCCTGCACTTCCACGGCGGGTACGGCTTCTCCGAGGAATACGACATCCAGCTCTACTACCGCCGGGCGCGCGGCTGGGCGCTGGTCTTCGACGACCCGTCGAGAGAGTGCCTCCGTCTGGCCGATGGGTTGTTCGGCCCGGTCGCCGCAGGGGCGGCGTGATGGACTTCACCCTCTCGCCCCAGATCGAAGAGTACCGACGCGAGCTCAAGGAGATCATCGCCCGGGTCATCACCCCCGAGGTGGTGGAGGAGCAGCATCGCTCGGGCACCTTCAACAACGATGCCCTCAATCTGGCCCTCGCCGAGGGCGGCTATCTCGAGCGAGCCGTTCCGGGACTCGGCAAGGGAGATCCCGTCGAGCTCTGGCTGCTCTTCAACGAGCTGGAAAAGGCCGGCGCCCCTTATGACGGCATCTCCATCACCATGATGATCGCCGGCGTCGTCAACCAGCTCGGCACGGATTGGCAGAAGGAACGGATCCTGCCCTCCCTCCTGTCGGGGAAGGCGCTCGTGTGCATGGGCTACAGCGAACCGGACTACGGCAGCGACGTGGCGTCCATCGTGACGCGGGCCGAGCGCGACGGTGACGAGTGGGTGATCAATGGCGCCAAAATGTGGACCACCATGGCCCAGAAGGCCACGTGGCTCATTCTGCTGACGCGTACCGACCCCGAGGCGCCGAAGCACAAGGGGCTGACCATGTTCATGTTTCCCATGGACACCCCGGGCATCACGGTCGAGCCGGTCCCGACCATGGGCACCGAGCGCACCAATGCCACGTTCTACGACAACGTACGCGTCTCGGACCAATGGCGGCTCGGGGAGGTCAACGGGGGCTGGAGGACGATGGGGGTGGCGCTGTCGTTCGAGCGCGGTGTGATGGGGGGCACCAGCCAGAGTGTGCAGATGCTGCGGGAGTTCCGCCGATGGGCGGAAGCGGAGGGCTTGATGGCCGACCCGCTGGTCCGCGAGCGCCTGGTGCGGGTGGCGATCGACACCGAAGTGGCCAAGCTGTTGACGCAGCGGTCCGCCTGGACGGCGGCGACGGGGGGTGAGGCCGGTCTTCAGGGTTCCATGACCAAGGTGTTCGCCACCGAGGCGTACCAGAAGGCGTCGCGCTGGATTCAGGAGATGGCGGGAGCCGAGGGGCTGCTGCAGTTCGACGAGCCCGACGCGGCCGCCGAGGGCTGGGCGGAATACCACGCCGCGCCATGCCCCGGTCACGACGATCTACGGGGGGACCTCCGAGATCAACCGGAACAACATCGCCGAGCGCCACCTGGGCCTGCCCAAGGCGCGCCGCTGAGCGGGCGGGCCGAGAGAGCCGCTCAGGTGAGCAGCGTGGCGAGCTCGTCGAGCTGGCGCAGGGTGGCGGCGGTGTCGGCTTCGGCGACCACGAACAACACGCGGCGCACCCCCAGGGCGCGGGCGTTCTCCAGCGCCTGACCCAGCCTGTCGGTGGTCTCGGGAAGCTGCATGATCGTGACGTCGAAGCGGTCGGGGTCGTGTCCCGCGCCCTGCCAGGTCTCTCTGGCCTCGTCGAGCTGCGCAGGGAACCCGGGCTCCAGCAACGGCGAGGCGTGTGGGATCCAACCGTCCGCCCAGGCGGCGATGCGGGCGAAGTTGCGCCCGTTGCCCGGCACGCCCAGGAGGATGCGGAGGGTGGGGCTTCTGGAGCGGCTTGGGACGAGACGAGCTGGGCGCCACGTGCAGATAGGTGCCCTCAAAGGTGGTTTCCTCTTCCGTCCACAGTGACTTCATCAGCGCCAGTTTCTCGGCCAGGACGGCGACGCGCGCCGCCGGTGGGTAGCCGTGGTTCGCCACCTCCTCGCGGTTCCAGCCCCAACCGAAGCCGAGCGTGAGCCGTCCGCCGCTCAGCCTGTCCAAGGTGGCCACCTCCTTGGCCAACACGATGGGGTCGTGTTGGACCGGGAGCGCCACGGCGGTGCCGATGGCCAGATCGGTGGTGGCGGCGACGAACGACAGCGCGATGAACGGATCCCACAGGTGGCTGATGAAGCGGTCCTCGTCGCCGGGCGGCCAGCTGGTGTGATCGGACGGCATGTGCGTGTGCTCGCACACGAACAGGGCCCCGAAACCGCGGTCCGCGGTGGCCGTGGCGAGGTCCAATAACGGCATGGAGCGGTCGGTTGACTGCGCGGTGATGCCGATGGTCAAGGTGTCGTCGGTCACGGGTGCTTCCTGCCTTCCACTGTTGCGGACGAATGGGCGGCGGTGAGCGTCACCCCAGCGTGCGCCCACGCGCCATGGAGCTTCCCCCATCGACCTGCAGTGTGACGCCGCTGATCGTCTCCGCTTCCCGGCTGGCCAAGAACGCGATGGCGTAGGCGATATCGAGGGGAGTCGAGATCCGGGTCAGGTGCATCCCTTCGATCTCCCGGCGCCGTTCGGGGGTGAGCGCGGCATCGCGGACCTCGTGGAGGATGTAGCCCGCCTGCACCGTGTTGCAGCGGATCCCCTGGCGGGCGTAGTCGATCGTGATGGAGCGGGCGAGCGCGTTGAGGCCGCCCTTACTCGCCGTATAGGCGGCGAGACCAGGGGTACCCCGCTCCGCGGCCCTTGAGGAGACGTTGACGATGGCCCCGTGCCCGGCCTCGAGCATGGGCGGGATGGCCAGGCGGCTCAGTGTGGCCGGGCCGACCAGGTTCACCGCCAGCACGGCGTCGAACGTCGCCCGGTCGACGTCGGCCACCGGGCCGTCGTCGGCCATCACCGTGTTGTTCACCGCGTTGTTGACGAGCACGGTCAGCGAACCGAAATGCGCCAGGGTGGCGTCGATCAGGGCCCGGCAGTCGGCCTCGCGGCTGAGGTCCGCCGGGACGAAAATTGCTGCGCCGCCCTCGTCCGCCACCGCACGCGCGGCGCGACTGCCACGGTCGTGGTCGCGTCCGGTGACCACGACCGCACATCCTTCGGAGCCGAAGTGCCGGGCCACCACCTGACCCAGGCCTATGGTGGCCCCGGTGACGATGGCCACTTCGCCCGCCAGCCGGAGCGGGCGAGCCGGTGTGTTTCCCACGTGCCCCCCTCTGTTCGCCGCGCCATGGTCGTCTCGTGGCGGCAGTGCCCGGACACAGTACCGGCCACGCCTCGTCACCCGAAGAGCGTCGGTCCCGGGCCCGGTCCTGCCGCCGGTGCCGCCGTCATTTGACCCCATCACGCGAATGCAGCACGCTAAAGGAGAGGCAGCTCGGCCCGGCACCCGCCGGTCGCTCGTAGAGGGGGATTACATGGCACGCAAGGTCGCGTTCGTCACCGGAGCCAGCAGGGGGATCGGGAAGGCCGTGGCGATAGAGCTGGCCCGCCTCGGCTATGACGTCGCCGTCACGGCGCGGACCGTCAATGCCGGCGAGCAGCGCGAGCACTCCTCGACCATCAGTGCGACCGACGTCTCCCCGTTGCCCGGCAGTTTGTCCGAGACGGCGGCGTTGATCGAGAAAGAGGGGCAACAGGCCCTCGCCGTCCCGGCCGACCTGCTCGACCAGGCCTCGCTGGGCTCCGCCGTGGCCACGGTGTTGGAGCGGTGGGGACGCATCGACCTGATTGTGCACAACGGGCGTTACATCGGTCCCGGGCACATGGACCGCTTCCTCGACACGCCGATAGAGCTGCTCGAGCGCCAGCTCGAGGCCAACGTGATCGCGCCCCTGGTTCTCAACCGCCTCGTGCTGCCGAGGATGATCGAGCAGGGCGGCGGGATCGTCGTGAACATCACCTCTGCCTCGGGCTACGGCGACCCAACCGAGCCGGCCGGCGCCGGCGGGTGGGGTATGGGGTACGGGATCTCCAAGGGCGCGTTCCAGCGGATCGCCGGCTTCCTGGCCGTCGAACTGCGGGACCAGGGGATTCGTTGCTACAACGTGCAACCCGGCCTGATCGCAACCGAGCGGATCGGCCAGGACATGGCCAAGTTCGGTATCGCCAACAACGGGGCGCCGCCCGAGGTGGTCGCCCGGGTGGTGGGGTGGTTGGCCACCAGCGACGAGGCGCCTTCCTTCAACGGGAAGACCATCGAGGCCCAGTTCTTCTGCCACGACCGCAAACTCCTCGACGGTTGGGACGGGCCGCGTCCGACCAAGAACAACATCAGCTACGACGACGCGGCCGCCAATCTGACCGCCTACGAGGCCAGGTGGCAGGAAGAGGGCTGACCAGCCCCTGGTATCACGCGCGGCGGATGCCGGTGGTGAGGTCGCTCATCCGGGTGACCGCATCGCGGCGGCTCAGCCGCAGCACCGACCCGGCGTGGCGTTCGTCGTCGGGGTGCGAGAACTCGGTGGGCCCCCGCCCGAGCACGTCGAGCAGGTGCCGTCCCACCTCGTCGGGGTCGGAGGGGTGCCGGAGCCGATTGCGGGCGATGTCGTGGTCGTCGGCCTCGGCGTCACGGTCATCGCGCTCGGCCGCGGCACGGGCGTCGACCGCGTCGGCGTCGGAGCTCCCGTCGATCTGCCCCTTGTAATTCTCGGTGCGGGTGGCGCCGACCACGTAGGCGACGGCGTCGACGCCCGCCTCACCGAGCTCGGCCCACAACCCCTCGGCGAGAATCCACTCGTAGGCCTTGGCGGCGAAGTACGAGGCGAAGACCTTTCCCCCCTGCAGCGCACCCATGGAGCTCACCAGTGCGATGGCGCCGCGGCGCCGCGCCGCCATGGCGCGGCCGAAGTGGTGGCAGAGCAGGGTGGGCACCGTGCAGTTGACGGTGATGTTGTCCAGGTGCTCGGCCGCCGGAACCTCGAGGAAGTACCCCCGCGGTTCGGCGGCGGCGTTGTAGACCAGCGTGCCGACCTCGAGTCCCCCGGTCGCCGCCACAATGGCGTCGACCGCGCCGGGGTCGGTCAGGTCGACGGCCAGGGTCTGCACCGCCACCCCGTGGGTGGCGCGCAGACGCGCCGCGCCCTCTTCCAGCAGCGGCGCCCGCCGGGCCACCGTGAGCACGTTGATGCCACGCCGCGCCGCCTCGTCGGCCACGGCGGCACCGATGCCGGCGGAGGCGCCGACAATCAGCGCCCAGGGGCCATAGCGCTCGGCGAACTCCGTGGTCCCCCCGGCCATGCCCGTGCTCCCCGCCTCAGAACGGGGACGGCAGCCGATCCATCGGCACCGCGATGACCGTCGAGGTCTCCTTGGTCGCCGCGATGGCGTCGGCGAGGACGGCCGGCAGCTTCTCTATGTCGTCGACCTTTGTCCCCTCGGCCCCAAAGGAGCGGGCGAAGGCCACCCAGTCGGGGTTGCGCAGCACGGTGCCCAGCTCTCGGCCGTGGTACTTCTCGCGCTGGTCCCGGTTCGAGTTGCCGTAGGCCCCGTCGTCAAAGACGATGGTAACCGTGTGGATGCCGTGCTGGACGGCGGTGGCCAGCTCGGTGGCGGCGAAGAGGAAGCCGCCGTCGCCGGTGACGGTGACCACCGGGCGTTCCGGGGCGGCCACCTTGACCCCGAGTGAGGCCGGGTAGCCGAAGCCGAGGGTCCCCATGTACGAGGTCGACAGGTAGGTGCGGGGGGCGTAGACGGGGTAGTGCATGTGGCACATGTAGGCGACAGTGGTGGTGTCGCAGACCAAGATGCCGTCCTCGGGCACCCCGGAGCGCAACAGCTCGACCATGTGGGCCGCCGGCCCGATGCTGCGCAACTGCTCGGCCACCCCCTGGCGCAGTGCGCTGGCCTCTTCGGTGCGCGAGGGGCGCTGGCCCACCCGCTCGCGCAGGGCCGCCTCGAGCAGGGCCAAGGTGGCGGCGGCGTCGCCGGCCAGGGCGATCTCGGCCGGGTGGTTGCGCCCGATCTGGCCGGGGTCCACGTCGAGGTGGATGAGGCGCTGACCCTTGAGGCCCATGCCCTGGCCCCGGGTCCCGACGGCCAAGACCACGTCGGCGGCGTCGATGAGGGGTTGGACCCGCCGGTTGACCCAGGCCGTGCCGACCGAGAGCGGGTTGCGGTCGTCGATGGCCCCCTTGCCCTCGCGGGTGGTCAACACGGGGGATTGCAAGAGCTCGACCACGGCGCGCAGGGCCTCGGTGGCGTCGCCGAGCACCACGCCTCCACCGGCGATGACCACCGGGCTGCTCGAGGACGCCAACAGGTCGGCCGCCCGATCCACCAGCTCCGGGTCGGCGGCCACGGGGGCCACGTCGCTCCGCGCCAGCACGGAGACCGCTTCGCTCTCGATGAAGGTCTCGGGGGGGATCTCGATCTCGGTCGGGCGGGGCCGGCCGCTCGCCATTTCGAAGAAGGCCTGGCGCACCGCGGCGGGGATGGCGTGGGGCTCGAGGACCCGCTGGGCCCACTTGGTGATGGGGCGGACCACGTCGAGCTGGTCGTGGATGTCGTGGAGCAGGCCGAGGTCTTTGCCGATGCCGTGCCGGTTGACCTGGCCGGCCAACAACAGCACCGGGGAGGAGCACGCGTAGGCGGTGGCCAGGCCGCTGGCCGCGTTGTAGACCCCGACACCGGGGACGACCATGGCCACCCCCGGGCGTCCCGAGGTGCGGGCGTAGCCGTCGGCCATGTACGTCGTCCCCTGCTCGTGACGGGTCACGATGTAGCGGATCTGGGGCGTGTCGACCAGGGCGTCGAGGGCCGCCATGAGCTGGTCGCCCGGGAGGCCGAAGATCACCTCGACCCCCTCGTTGACCAGCTGGCGGGCCAGGGCCTCGCCCCCGGTCATGGTGAGCGGTGTGCTCGAGGATTCTGCGGGGGAATTGCTCATGGGTTGGTTCACCAATCTCGCCGCGCCGCGGCAACGTCGATCGCGAAGAGGTCGCAGTGTACTTGAGGGTCTGCGCAGCCGGAAGTTGACGCGATCACCGTTCCCCGTGACTCACAGCCCGGAGAGTGGGGAGGACACCTCGATGCCGTCGAGACGGGGGATGACGGCGCGCCCGAGATGCTCGAGCTCGTCGAGGAACTGGGACCGCGTCTCGGCGCGGCGGCGTCGCCACCAGGTACGTGGCACCGGCGCGGGCCAGCTCTTCGGCCTGGCGGATGAACTCGTCGGTGGCGGCGGCCGTGTGGTCGCGTGGGAGCCCTGCGAAGGGCATGAAGGGCAGCTCGAACGCGCCGGTGCGGCCGACCGACGCCGCGTGGGCACGCAACTCTCCCACCCGTGTGCGGAAGTCCTCGGTGGTCTCGAGTCGCGAGGTATGGCGGCGGGCGACCAGGGACCGTGGATTGGGGACGGGGCACCAGCCGTCGGCCAGGTCGACGGCCCGCCGCATCGCCAGCCTGCTGTTGCCACCCACCCACACGGGGGGACGAGGTCGCTGGGCCGGCCGGGGCAGCGCGGTGTTGCCATTGACGCTCTCGCCCGTCCAGATGGCGGTGATGGTGCGGATGCCGTCGTCGGTGAGCTCGTTGCGCCGGGCGAAGTCGACGCCGAGGGCCTCGAACTCGCGTTCTTGATAGCCCGCACCGACACCGATGATGGTGCGACCCCCGGAGAGCTGGTCGAGGGTGGCGACCGACTTGGCCAACACGCCCGGGCTGCGGTAGGGGATCACCGACAGGTTGGTGTGGAGGCGCAGCCGAGTAGGTGTGCGCGGCGGCGAAGGCCAGGGTCACGAAGAGATCGAGGGCGTGGTGGCCGCCCGTGGCCATCCACTCGTCGTTGGGGAACGGATGGTCGGTGCAGTTCACGGCGTCGGCGCCGGCCGCCTCGGCCGCCTGGGCGATCTCGGCCACGGCGGCGGCCGTGATGAACTCGTCCAACAAGCGCACGTTGTCGGTGGGGAGCTGCAGCGACACTTTCACGTTCGACCTCGGTCCTTTCGCATGTTCCTGCGTTTGCCGCTGTAGGCGTTTGCCGCTTGTGGAGGACCCGACCTACGGTCGGCCACGCAAGGAACTCCGGCGGGCAGTATGCCGCGCGGCGGACCGCAGGCCAAGGTCGTCCTGGAATCCCGGGAGGACGGGGAGGAAAGACCATGACGATCACGACCGAGCAGTTCGAGGCGCTCGAGCGACGGCTGCAGCGTCTGGAGGACGAGCGGGCCATTCACCGCACCCTCGTGCGCTACGGCTTCGCCGTTGACAGCGGCGATCCTGACGCCACGGCGGATCTCTACACGCATGACTGCGTCATCGAGCTCGACTTCGACGGCGGCCGCACGTTCAGGGGACGTGAGGGCGCCAAGGGCCTCGTCGCCGACGAGACCCACCAGTCCCTCCTTCCCAATTGCGCGCACCTGATCGGGCCCATGTCCATTGAGGTGGAGGGCGACCACGCCGTCGCCACCGGGTACGCCACCGTGGTGCGCCGGACCGGGGACGACTTCGGCATCTGGCGTCAGGGCTGCGGGCGCTGGGAGCTCTTGCGGCAGGACGGGAGGTGGCGCATCAGCCACCGGACGTCGATCGCCATCGGCAGCGCGGCCGCCCAGGCCCTCCTCACGGCGGGCCTGTAATGGCGCTTTTCGACCTGGGTGGACGGGTCGCCGTGGTCACCGGGGGCAACGGGGGTATCGGCTTCGGGATCGCCGCCGCGCTCGGCCACGCCGGTGCCACGGTGGCCGTGTGGGGTCGTGACGAGGCGAAGACGGCGCGGGCGGTCGAGCGCCTGGACGGCGAGGGGATCAGCGCCGTCGGTCTCCGCTGTGACGTCGGCGTCGAAAGCGACGTGACGCAGGCCACCGAGGAGACCGTGCGGCAATTGGGCCGGCTGGACATCTGCGTCGCCAACGCAGGGAAGGCGCTGCACGTTCCCTTCCTCGATTCCACGCTCGAGGAGTGGAACGACGTGTTGACCACGGACTTGACCGGCGTCTACCTCTGCTTTCGTGAAGCGGCGCGCCACATGGCCGCCCGGGACGAAGGGGGAGCGTTGATCGCCGTGTCGTCGATCGCCTCGCGCCATGCCGCCCCGCTGATGCACTCGTACGGCGCCGCCAAGGCCGGCATAAGCGGGCTCGTTCGCTCGGTGGCCGCCGAGCTGGCGCCGCTCGGCATCCGCGCCAACGTGCTGATCCCCGGCTTCACCGAGAACGAGCGCCTGCACCCCGACACGGTGACGGCCGAGTACGACACGGAGGTCGTGTCCTCCATCCCGGCCGGGCGGTGGGGAACACCCGACGACATCGGCGCCGCCGCGGTGTACCTGGCCGATCCATCCCTGGCGTACCACACGGGAGCGGAGGTGGTCGTCGACGGCGCCTACTCCATCATGCCGCCGTATCTCGCCGTCCGGGCCGCCCGCGAGCGGGCGAACGCGGGGCATTGAACGGCGCGCCCCGCACGAGCGACGAGCGACCACGCGGCAGCGACCGCTCAGCAGCGACGAGATTCGGTCCAGTCCGGCCGCACCTCGCGCTCGGCGATCCGCCACGCACCTCCGGGGTCCCTGCGATACGAATCCAGGTAGCGGATGAGCATGACGAAGTCGGTGGCCCCGTGTATGTCGGTGGTCATGTGGTGGGCCATGCAGTACACCTCGCCCGATGCCGTGTCGCCGTCGACCGTGTAGCGGTGGTTCCCCAAAAAATGGAACGTCTTGTCGTACCGGCGCAGCATGTCGGGGATGGCACCGAGCGCCTCATGCCCCTCGCGCACCCCTCGGGGCTCGTCGTCGTCGCTGTTGGTGAACACGAGGAGACGGGCATCGGGGTGGAAGGCCGAGAGGAAGGCGTCCCTGTCACCGCGATCGGCGCCGTGGGCGTAGCTCTCGGCCAGCGCGCGCAGCTCGGCCACGTCCTCGGCCGTGGCGGCGGGGCTCATGGGGCCGACCATGGGGACGGGCACCGGCGGGGTAGGCACGGGGATGGTCGGGCACGGGAACGAGAAGGGTTCGGGTTCATGCCACGATCTTGCCCGAGGGATCCGGTCGGTGTCGCCCCAATGGGTCGTGACCGGTTGCCGAAGGGTCGTGAGGACGGAGGAGCGCGGTGAGTGTCGATTTCGAGCAGCGGGGGCGATGTGGGGTCATCACCATCAACCGTCCCGAGGCGCGCAATGCGGTCAACGCCGAGGTGGCGGCGGGGATCGAGGAGGGCATCGACCGTATCGAGAGCGATGACGAGTTGTGGGTGGGCATCCTGACCGGAGTGGCCCCGGTGTTCTGTGCCGGCGCCGATCTCAAGGAGGTGCAGGGTGGGCGGGGCGACGGCGTCTTCACCGCGCGTGGCGGGTTCGGCGGGTTCGTGACCCGGGCCCGCTCCAAGCCGGTTATCGCCGCCGTGGACGGGCCCGCCCTGGCCGGCGGCGCCGAGCTGGTGCTGGCGGCGGACCTGGTGGTGGCGTCGCACCGGGCGGCCTTCGGGATCCCCGAGGTCAAGCGTTGCCTCATCGCCGGCGCCGGCGGCCTTTTCCGGTTGGCCCGCAAGATCCCCGAGAACGTGGCCATGGAGTGCGCGCTGACCGGTGACCCGATCAGCGCCGAGCGGGCGCAGCGCGTCGGACTGGTCAACGAGTTGGTGGAGGACGGTCAGGCGGTGGAGGCGGCCCTGGCCCTGGCCGAACGCATCATCGCCAACAGCCCCCTGGCCGTCCGCGAGAGCCGGCGGGTCCTCTTGGCCACGAGCCGGCTGGGCGACGAGGAGTCGTTCGCCATCTCGAACGAGGCGCTGTCGATCGTGACCAGGTCCGTCGACTTCCGGGAAGGGCTGGCGGCCTTCATCGAGAAGAGGCCGCCGAACTGGACCGGGCGCTGACCGTGCGGAAGGGACGTCGGATGGTGTTCCTCGGGTCGGGACGACCCTTGGAGTGCTGGGACGGCGAGGTGGCCGATCCCGGACCCGGGGCGGTCGTGGTGCGCGTGGTCACGGCGGGTGTGTGCGGCACTGACGCCCACCGGCTGGACGGCGACCTTCCCGAGATCGGGCACCCGGTCACCTTCGGACACGAGGGCGTTGGGGAGATCGTGAGTCTCGGAGAGGGGGTGGCGACCGATCACTGGGGCAGTCCCGTACGGCCTGGGGATCTCGTGTACTTCGGCCCCTCCGGTCCGACGCCTGCGGCCGCTCCCGCCATGGGCTGGCCGCCGCCGGCGGACCTCGCCAACCCGGCGGCCTTCCAGGACTACGCCACACTCCCGCCGTACAACCCGTTCACTGCGATACCCGAGGGTACGGATCCCGACGCCGTCATCGCATTCGGTTGTGCCATGCCCACCGCGCTCGGCGGTATGGCCCGCCTGGGAGGGGTGAAAGCGGGGCAGACCGTCGTCGTGCAGGGCTGCGGGCCCGTCGGTCTCTCCGCCACGCTGCTCTCCAGCCTCACCCTGGCCCGCCAGGTCATCGTGATCGGTGAGCCGGCGAACCGGCTGGCCGCCTCCAGCGCCCTCGGCGCCACTACGACCATCCCGCTCGCCGACACCACGGCGGAGGATCGACGGGGGCTGGTGCGCCAGTTGACCGAAGGACGTGGCGCCGACGTCGTCATCGAGTGCACCGGAAGGATGGAAGCCTTCGACGAGGGCATGAACCTGCTGGCCGGCGACGGTCGTTACCTGGTCCTGGGGATCTATTCGGGTCACGGCAGCGTGCAGTTGGACCCGGTACGGCTGAACAATCGCAATCTCGCGGTGATCGGATCGCTGGGTCCCTCGACCTTCGCCGATTACCGCACGACGGTACAGCTGGCGCAACGCCACGGGGAGCGCTTGCGGTTCGCAGAGCTCATCACCCATCGCTTCGGCCTCACGCAGTTGGAGGAGGCGATCGGCGTGGGTCGCCGGGGAGAGGCGATCAAAGCCGTCGTCGAACCGTCCCGGGACCGCTGAGGACCGATTTTGGGATGAGATGCGCATCCCGGTCTGTATAAGGTTGCCGAACCGGGATGCAGAAGGGCTCTTCTGAGGCCCCATAGGGGGAGATGGTGGAATTCGGGATTTTCATCCAGGGCTACGTCCCGGAATCGAAGCGTGTGGGCGACCCGGACGCGGAACATCACGCGCTGATGGACGAGTTGGATATCGCCATTGCCGCCGACCGGGCCGGGATCAAGTACATCTGGACAAGCGAGCATCATTTCCTCGACGAGTACTCCCACCTGTCGGCCAACGACGTCGTCCTCGGGTACCTGGCCCACGCGACCACGCGGGCCCACATCGGATCGGGCATCTTCAACCCACTGCCGCAGGTGAACCATCCCGCCAAGGTGGCGGAACGGGTGGCCATGCTGGACCATCTCTCCGAGGGTCGATTCGAGTTCGGCACCGGACGCGGCGCCGGCAGCCACGAGATCCTGGGCTTTCTGCCCGGGGTGGAGGACCTCAACATCACCAAGGAGATCTGGGCCGAGACGATCGGCGAGTTCCCCAAAATGTGGCTGCAGGACGAGTACGAAGGGTTCAACGGCAAGTGGTGGTCACTGCCGCCGCGGAAGGTTCTGCCCAAACCGTGGGGACCTGGTCATCCGGCCATGTGGTACGCCGCCGGCAACCCGGCCAGCTACGGCCAGATCGCCAAAATTGGGCTCGGGGCGCTCGGGTTCTCTGTGATCACCATTCCAGAGCTCGAACCGGTGCTCGCCACCTACAAGAAGGACATCGCCGAGGCCGAGCCCATCGGAGCGTTCGTCAATGACAACCTGATGGTGGTCTCCGCCGCGTTCTTGAACGAGGACTCCGATCTGGCCTTCCAATCGGCCATCGATGCCAAGCTCAACTACCTCCAGAGCAACGTCTTCCGCTACCACGACACGTTTCCCCACCCGGCCCACGCTCCTTATTGGCCGGAACTGATTCCCGACTACACCGAGGAGTCCCTCCGTGCGGCCTCTCAGGTCGGGGCGGTGATATGCGGGAACCCCGACGAGGCGCTCGAGCAGTGCCAGCGCTGGGAGAGCGCCGGCACCGACCAGCTCACCTTCGGCATGGCGCAGGGGCTGCCGAAGGAGACGATCATCGAGACCATTCGCCTGCTCGGGGAGTACGTCATCCCCAAAATGGACACCGATCCCGAGCACCGGACGACCCGATTCCGCAGAGAGGCGGCGGAGCGTGCCGCCCGCTAGCAGCGAGGGCGCAGTGGGGCTCGAGCGATCGGAGTCCGGCTTCGGGCACGTTGCCGGTGACTTCGACCCCTTCGAGATGAAGGACCGGTTGATGGGGATCGGGACGGTGGACGACACGCACACCGTGCTGGCGCAGCTGCGATCCCGCGGCCCGGTCGCCCCCGGCTCGGTGTCGGCGCACTTCGACGCCGAAGGCGTGGACACGCTTTTGTACCCCGAGGATCGGCAACTGACGGTGCTCGGCTACGGGATGGCCGATGCCGTGCTGAAAGACTCGCAGCGATTCTCGGCCGGCTGGTACTCCCAGGTGTTCGGCATGGTGGGGCGGACGATGATCGAGATGGACCCCCCTGAACATCAGCGCTACCGCAGCCTCATCCAACCTGCCTTCACCAAGAAGATCATGGACCGATGGGCCGACGAATGGGTCCGGGATCTTGTCGATGGCATCATCGATACCTTCGTCGACGATGGCTACGCAGAGTTGAGCCATCAGTTCGCCTCTGACTACCCGATGCACGTGATCGCCCGTGCGGCCGGGGTGGCCGACGAGGACTTCGACGAGTTTCACCGCGACTCGGTGATCATGTTCAACCAAGGTCTGGCCGAGGAGCCGCGGCGGATGGCTGCGGAGCGTATGGGTGCGCACATCCGGCGGATGATTGCCGACCGTCGCGCCCGGCCTGGGGAAGATCTGGTGTCGGTATTGCTCCAGGCCGAGCTCACGGTGCCGGGTGAACGATCCCAGGCCCTCAGCGACGACGACATCGTGTCGTTCATCCGACTCCTGGTGCCCTCAGGCTCGCAAACCGTCTACCGCGGCATCACCAACACGCTGTTCGGGCTCCTCACCCACCCCGATCAGCTCCATGCGGTGCGGGCCGATCGAGCGCTCGTGCCGAAGGCTATTGAGGAGGGGCTCCGGTGGGAGCCTCCCGTGGTCACCACCGTCCGCCGGGTGACCGGCGACACCGAATTGGATGGCGTTCCTGTGCCGGCGGACGGAGCGGTGAATATCTGCCTGGCGTCGGGCAACCGCGACGACAGCCGATGGGAACGGCCCGGGCAGTTCGACCTCCGCCGTCCCGCGCTCGGGCACCTCGCCTTCGGCTCCGGTCCTCACGTGTGCCTGGGGATCCATATGGCGCGCATGGAGATGCGCGTGGCCATCGACGGGCTCCTCGACCGGCTTCCCGGACTCCGTCTCGACCCCTCCGCGCCAGGACTGACAGTGTCGGGACTGCACTATCGGACCGCTGACCGGCTGCCGGTCGTGTGGGACGGGGTTTCTACTGTCTAATTTCATCGACGTAGTTGTCGGTGCCCGCCCCACGTCTCCTGCCACCCCACATCAGGCTGCTGGTCGAGGAACCACATGAGCGTGAGGCGACTGTCGAGATGCTCGATTTGCCGAGCAAAGAGCATGCTCCCGGCGGGTAGCGGCCGGGTGGCGAGAATCGCCTGGTCGGGCGTAGTGGAGGAAGAGGCTCATGGGTAGCGAGATTGGAGCGTTCAGCCTGGAGGGCCGCAGCGCGGTGATCTGCGGAGGCGCTCGAGGCATCGGTCGCACGGCCGCTGCACTCTTCGCCCGAGCGGGAGCCCAGGTGACGATTGCCGACGTCGATCAGCAGGCGATGGACCAAAGCGCCTCTCTTTTGAAGGGTCACGGGGCCGAGGTGAACTTCGTGCACACAGACGTACGCGTGAAAGCTGAGGTGGACTCGCTGGCCGACCACGTGTTCGCCACGGCCGGAAAGATCGACGTATGGGCCAATGTCGCCGGCGTGCTGTGTTACGCACCCATTGTGGAAGCGACAGAGACCGATCTCGATCGCTTGCTCTCCGTCAACGTGAAAGGTGTCTTTTGGGGCAGTGCGGCGGCTGCGAGATCCATGATGCCGATGCGGTCGGGTTCGATCATCAACATCGCCTCAGCCGGAGGCGAGATGCCCGCCTCGGGGACGTCGATTTACGCGCTGACCAAGGCCGCTGTGATCATGTTCACGCGTTCGTTGGCCACCGAGGTGGGCCCGTGGGGCATCCGGGCGAACTCGGTGGCTCCTGGGTTCGTCGAAACACCGATGACCGCCGTCAACTTCATCAACGATGACGGGTCCATCGACGAGGCGAGACGTGAGGAGGTGCTTTCTGCACGGGCCCGGCAGTCCCCGCTCGGCATCACCGGCACGACCGAGGACGTGGCCTACGCCATGCAGTATTTGGCGTCGGATGCATCCTCTTTTGTCACCGGGCAGGTCATTCGGCCCAACGGTGGCGTGTACATGGGATGACACCGGGGTCCATGCCCTTGTGAAGGCCCGAATCGACTGGGACGGGCGCCAGCGGCGAGAATGGCGAGCTCCCGGTGCGGCGCGGCATGAGCGCAGCGCGGGGAGGCTACCGAGCGGGTCGTTGCGGCCCGCGTGAGACTTGCGGACAGGGGCGCGCATGACGGGCAATCGAGTGGACCTCAACGGGCGCCCCCTGGACTTGCGCCCGGTCGACTGGGACGCCCTCATGGCCCCACGCACCGTCGTCGTGGTCGGCGCCACCGACTCCGAGGGGACGCAGCAGCGGGCGCAGTGGCTCCAGGTGCACGAGCGGCTGACCGCCCGCGGGGCCACGGTCGTGCCGGTGCACCCGACGAAGCCGGAGATCCTGGGCACGCCGGCGTACCCGTCGGTCCGGGCCGTGCCGTTCGCCATCGACCTGGCCATCGTGTTGGTGCGCCAGCCGTTGCCGGTCCTGGAGGACTGCCTCGAGCTGGGCGTGCGGGCCGCCGTGGTGTTTGCCGCCGGCTTCGCGGAGGTGGGAACCGAGGAGGGCGACGATGCACAACGGCGCCTGGAAGAGCTCTCCTCGGGGACGATGCGTGTGCTGGGGCCGAACACCAATCTCAACATCTTCCAGCCCTGGCGACAGGACATCGGCGGCAAGAAGCTGGCCATCGTGACCCAGTCCGGCTTCCAGGGGAGACCGATCTCGCAGGGCGAGTACCTGGGAATCGCCATCTCGTCCTGGGCCACCATCGGCAACGAGGCCGACCTGGAGTTCGCCGACTTCGTCGGTTACTACGCCGGCCTGCCCGACACCGGCGCCATCGCCGCCTACGTCGAGGGGTTCAAAGACGGGCGCACCCTCATGCTGGCCGCCCAGTCGGCGGCCGAGCACGGGGTGCCCATCGTCGTGATCAAGGTGGGCCGCACCGACGAGGGGAGGGCGATGGCCCAGGCCCACACCGGGCATCTGACCGGTTCGGATGCCGTGCACGACGCAGTGTTCGCCCAGTTCGGGGTGGTGCGGGTCGACGACCTCGACGAGATCATCGAGATCTCGGGGATGTTCTGCCATGCCGGGCTCTTGGCGCCGGGGAGCTCCGGCGGGGTGGCCATCTACGCCTTGTCGGGAGGGACGGCGTCGCACATGGTCGACCTCTGCGCGGCCGCCGGACTCTCGGTGCCACGCCTCGAGGAGCGCACGATCGACGCCCTGGGTGAGCACATCCCCTGGTTCTTGCGCAAGGACAACCCGGTCGACTCCGGCGGGGCCATCGCCGCGTTGCCCGCCGGGCGGGCCGTTCTCGAGCTGATGTTCGAGGACGCCAACACCGACATCCTCCTGGCTCCCATCACCGGGGTCTTCCCCGGCATGAGCGACGCCCTGGCCAAGGATCTCATCGACCTCCACCGTCGGGGAGGCAAGCCGGTCATCGCAGTCTGGAGCTCGCCGTTGCGCGACGACTCGGCCTACCGGGCGCTCTGCGACGCGGGCGTCCCCCTGTTCCACTCCTTCGGTGCCGCCGTGCGGGGGATCAAGGCCCTGGTGGACTTCTCCGCCTTCGTGGCCTCGTGGTCCGACCCGTTTCTCGAGATCCCGGCCGAGAGGTCCGACGCGGCACGCCAGGCGGAGAAGCTCCTGGCGGCGGGGACCCTCGACGAGGTCGAGTCGAAGCAGCTCCTGGCCGCCTTCGGCATCCCCACCGTGGCCGAGGCGGTGGCGACCACCGCCATCGAGGCCGTGGCGGTCGCCGCCGAAATCGGCCTGCCGGTGGTCATGAAGGTGCTGTCGGCCGACATCGCCCACAAGTCGGATCTCGGCCTGGTCGAGGTGGGGGTCGACTCGCTGGAGGGGGTCGAGCGGACATTCGAGCGCCTGGTCTCCTCGGCGCGCCGGCAGTGCCCGGAGGCCCTGGTGCGGGGTGTGGTCGTGCAACCCGTGGTCACCGGGGCGGTGGCGGAGGTGATCCTCGGGCTCAGCCAGCAGGCCCCCTTCGGGCCGACGATCCTGTTCGGGCTGGGGGGCATCTTCACCGAGGTCTTCGAGGACGTCGCCTTCCGGGTTCCCCCGTTCACCAGGCAGTCGGCGCGCGCCATGGTCGAGGAGATCAAGGGGGCCGCGCTCCTCCACGGTGCCCGGGGCCGGCCGGCCGGGGACATCGAGGCGCTCGTCGACGTCCTCATGCGTTTCCAGCGCCTGGCCGTCGAGGTGGGGGACCAGATCGCCGAGCTGGACGTGAATCCCTTGCTGGTCCTGCCGGCTGGACAGGGGGTGGTGGCTGTCGACGCCCTCGTGCGAGGTGGCGCGCCGCCGGAACCCTGACGCGGGCGCGGGTACCCGTGCGTACGACGGCTACCATGCCCTCGCTACAGGGAAGAGCGTCCACGACCGTGGGGGAGATGCATGCAACTCGGAGATACGGCGAACGACCAGGCCCGCCAGTTCGGGCGCCCTCTCGACGGAGTGCGGGTGCTCGCACTCGAGCAGATGCAGGCCCTCCCCTTCGCCACCCAGCTCATGGCGCGGCTGGGTGCCGAGGTGATCAAGGTGGAACAGGTTGGTCGGGGCGACGCCGGACGGGCCTCGACGCCGACGGTGACCAAGGAGGACGGCGAGAAGGTCGGCGCCACCTTCTTGCGCAACAACCTGGGCAAGCAGAGCGTGGCCATCGACTTCCAGTCGGACCGGGGCCGCCAGCTCGTCCTCGACCTCAGTGCGGTGGCCGACGTGGTCTGCGAGAACCTGGGCCCCGGCAAGGCGAAGCGGTTGGGCGTCGACTACGAGACGATGAGCGCCGATCATCCCGAGCTGATCTATCTCTCCATTTCGGGCTTCGGGAACGACGGGCTCTCCCCTTACGAGAAGTGGCCGGCCTACGCCTCGGTCGCCGAGGCCATGTCGGGCATCTACGAGTATTCCCGCCGCCCCCACCAGCCCCCGGTGATCGCACCGGTCGGTGGATTGGGCGACACCGGGACCGGGATGTTCGGCATCATCGGCGTGCTGGCCGCCCTCCGTCACCGCGACGCCACCGGGCTCGGACAGCACGTCGACGTCTCGATGTTCGACTCCATGGTCTCGTTGTGCGATCTCGCCGTGAACTACTGGTCGATGGGGCAGCGGCGGGAGCCCGACGAGGAGCAGAGCCTCCCGCTCATCCTGGATTCGTTCCGCAGTGCCGACGGCTGGTTCATGGTGCAGGTGGTGCGCGAGTACCAATTCGAACGGCTGGCCAACCTGGTCGGGCACCCCGAATGGACCGAGGAGGAGCGCTTCGCCACCCGTCAAGGTTGGCGGGCCAACCTCGAAAGCGTCATCCGGCCGGCCGTCGAACTGTGGGCGGCCGACAAGACCAAGGGGGAGGCAGCCAGCGTGCTGGCCGGCAGCGGGCTCGCCGCGGCCCCCTGCAACGACGCCGCGGACGTGGTCGTCGACCCCCACGTGGCCCATCGCAACATGTTGGTCGAGCTCCATCGCACCGACGGCGTCGACCAGCCCGTCCTCGTGGCGGGCAATCCCATCAAGATGTCGAAGGTGGCCGAGGGACCCGAGACCGACGTGCCCTCCATGGGCCAGCACACGGTCCCGGTGCTGCGCGACCTGCTGGGCCTCGACGAGGAGGCGATCCAAGAGCTCGTCAAGTCCGGTGTGGTGGCTTGAGCATCCGGGCGCACGAGGCACGATGGAATGACCGCAGCGACACGACGAAGGAGCACGGAATGACCGACGCACTGGTGGCGCGGACCGCCGCCGAACTGAAGATCAGGAACCTCATCGCCCGGATCGCCCTCCTGGCCGACCAGGGCGACCTCGACGAGTACGTCGACCAGTTCACCGAGGATGCGTTGTGGGCCTTCCCCACCGGTCCCCGGCAGGGGCGCGACGACATCCGGGCCGGAGCCGAGGAGCGCCGGGCCGGCGGGGTGACGGGCCCCGGGAGCGACACTCGCCACGTGATCACGACGGTGTCGGTGGAGCTCGGCGGGGAGGACGACGCCACGGCCGACTCCTATTTCCTCTTCTACCAGAACACCACGACGGCGCCCACGTTGTTCAACATGGGTCACTATCACGACACGTTCGCCCGGCAGGGCGAGGTGTGGCGGTTGGCCCGCCGCGACATCACCCTCGGCTAGTACCCGGCGTCAGCGGTTCGATGGCCCGGAGGACGGGTTCGTCCGCCCGGCCTACCTGGACGTCGACCTGGCGGCCACAGGACGGGCAGTAGCAGGCCCGGATCACGAACTCCTCGCTACCCTCGTAGTGCAGGCCGAGCGGGGCACGGGCCGACGTGGCGGACGTGCGCACGAGAAGGTGGTCGTAGAGGTTCTCGGTAGTCGGGCACAGCCCGAATCCGCAGCGGCGGCATACGAGCATCTCCGCGGTGCCCGCACTGCGGGCGGGCTCGATGGCGAAGGCCTCGCTGAAGCGCCGGCCGGCAACCGCGATCGGGGGCCGTGGCGTCCGTCCCCCTAGGCGATCGGTGCGGATGGCGTCTCTTCGGGTCGCGGTGGCCCCCTGGTCGAGCCGGGGATAGCCGGGCGCCGCCTCCATGATCACCCCGTAGACCAGCCGGGCCGCGTCGGGGGAGACCAGGCCCTCGGCCACGTCGGCCACGACCAGATCGGGCTCGCGTTCCAGCGGGTCGCCGTAGCCGCCGCCGCCCTGCGAGACCACCAGCTCGACCTGTCCGGTCGACATGGTCATCCCCGCCGTGGGAAGTGGAACTGGGGTCTCGACGCCGGTGACGTCCGCCGACTGGGCCCCTGCCGACGGGACCCCCGACGTCACCCGCTCCGCCGCCGCGGCGTCAAGGATGGCGAATCCGCTCTGCATCCCGGGCTCGCCGCCCGCGACGCCGATGGCGGCCGGATGCTGGAGCCCCTGCCCGAACGAGAGGACGGAGACCGGGCCCTCGGCGCCGTAGGGAGCGAGCACCTGGACCGTTCCCACCCCGCCGCGGAACGCGCCGGGGCCACCCGAGTCCACCAGCTCGCGGCGCAAGAGGTAGCGGATGGGAAGGTAGCTCTCGTTGACCTCGACGTTGGCGATGGCGGCGCCGGGGGAGGTCGTGAAGCCGGACGAGTCCGCCCCGTCGGCATCCGCGCGCGCCCCGCCCCCGCCGGAAATGTCGTCCAGGGTCATGGTGGCGAAGGGGCGACCGCTTTCGTCGATCCCCGAGATGGTGCAGGCGCCGGCGCCGGCCGACTGACAACTCGCCATCAGGAGCGGCGACAGCTCGTCCGAGCCCTCCAGTAGCCGGGCCACGCAGGCGTTGACGCACACCCGCACGGCCTGGCCGGTCGAGCTGGTGCTCATGGCCACCCCGGCCGGCCAACGGGCATGGACGACCGTGCCCTCCGCGCTGACGATGTCGACGACGGGCCAAACGCCCCCGGGTACCCACGGCATGCCGTTGCACAGGTAGATCAGGAGGCCGGCCATGGCGAAGTTGACCAGGGCCGGCCGGGTGGCGTTGATGGCGCCGGGCGCCTGGGCGTCGCTCCCGCTGAAGTCGAGCTCGAGATGGTCGCCGAGCTTGGTCATGGTGAGGCGCACGGCGTAGTTCCGGTCGCGCTCCCCGGCGGGAGCGTTGCGATCGTGGAACAGCACATAGGAGATGTGGCGCCACCGGCCGTCGGGCAGGGCGCGCAGACGCCGGCGCAGCTGGCGTTCGCCGGCCCCGAGCAGCTGGGCCAGCGCGGCCTCGAGGGTGGTGGTGCCGTAGCGGCGGCAGACCTGCTCCACCTGCGTCGTGGTGTGACGGTTGGCGGCGATCTGCCCGGCCAGGTCGAGGGCGTTGAGCTCCGGTGTCCGTGAGCGGGTCAGGTACTCGCGTTCGACGTCGTTGCGGAGGCGGCCGCCCTCGACGATCTTGATGGGGGCCATCGGGATGGCCTCGTCGAAGATGGAGCGGGCGTCGTAGGTGATCCCACCCGGAGTGGGCCCGCCCACGTCCGATTGGTGCACCACCGAGGCGCACCACGCCACCAGGGTGCCGTCCACGAAGATGGGCGCGGCCAGCACGACGTCGGGCTGGTGCAAGGTGCCCACATAGGGATCGTTGGTGATGAACTGGTCGCCCGGCGCGATCCCGGGATTGTCGGCGTAGTGCTCCAAGAGGAACGACACCACCAGGTGCATGGAGGCCACCTGGATGAGGACGTAGCGACCGCACGCCACCACCCGGCCGTCCGCCGCCATGATCACGGTGTTCAGATCGCTGGCTTCGACGGCGATCTGGGAGCCCGACACCCGTTTGAGGGTCGAGGCCGCATCGTCGTTGATGTTGTTGAGGCGGTGCCGGATGATCTCGAGGAGCACCGGGGAGACGGCCGGCTCTTCCGCCGGCGGGACGGGGGGCGGTGCGGTCGACGTCGGTCACGGCGCGGCGACCCTGATGTTGGCGAACTGGTCGACGATGGCGGTCTGACCCGGGTAGACGACCGCCGTGGACTGCGCCGACTCGACGAACGCCGGGCCGTCGACCGCTTGACCCGCCGCCCACGGCGCCCCATTGGTAGACCGGGCAGGGCACCCGGGCGCCGGCGAACCACGCGGCGCGGGTCCGCTCGGGCCGGGCTACACCGGGCCGGACGGACGGGGAGGGCGCGCCGGTGGCACCGGGACCACGACATGGACGCCGAGGTTGACGACTTCGACCGGTGCGTCGTCCCGGGCGGTCCCGGCGCCCACCATGCGCTCGTAGCGCTGGCGGAAGGCATCGATGAGGAGGTCGGCCTGCCCGGGGGTGAGCGGCCCGGCTCCGACGGCAAGGTCGATCCGGTGGATCTGCCGGTAGAAGCGGAGCCCGACGGTGCGGGTGGCACGCGCCCCATCGCCGAGATGGCCCGGGAGATGCTCGGTGCCCGAGAGCTGGCGGCGGGCCTCTCCCTCCAGCTGCGCCAGACCCCGGTTCACCCGGTCCAGGCTCTCGTGGAGGTCGCCCGGCAGGATGTCCCGCTCCACCATCACCTTGACCTCGCTGGCGATGGCGCCGTAGGCGGAGAACTCGGCAGCCAGGGCGGGGATGACGAGCTCGCGCACGCCCAGCCTGGCGGCGTAGCGGCCGGCGTACTGGGGGCCGGCCCCACCGAAGGCGTAGAGGGCGAAGTCCCCCGGGTCATGGCCCCGTTGCACGGTGATCCGACGGATGAGGTCGTGCATCTCCTCGCAGGCGACCTGGACGATCCCGTCGGCCGCCTCCTCGACGGAGAGTCCCAAGGGGATGGCGATGTGCTTGGCGATGGCGTCGGTCGCCGCGGCGGGATCCAGTCGCAGCGCTCCACCGAGCCGGTCGACCAGACCGAGTACCACGGCGGCGTCGGTCACCGTCGGCAGGGTCCCGCCCCGCCCGTAACTCGCCGGGCCCGGGACGGCCCCGGCGCTGGCCGGCCCGACCCGCAGGACGCCCAGCGCCTCGTCGAGCCAGGCGATGCTGCCCCCGCCGGTGCCGACCGAGGTGACGTCGACCACCGGGATGGCCAGGGCCTGCCGCTCGACCATGGGTTTGGACGAGAACATCACCTCGCCGTCGATCACCAGGCCCACGTCGAAGCTGGTCCCGCCCACGTCGGTGGTGATGACATGACTGTGGCCGAGCTGACGGCCGACCATGGCGGCCGCCGCCACGCCGCCCACCGGGCCCGAGTGCAGGGTCTGGACCGGCATGGCCCGGGCCATGGCGGCCGGAAGGACCCCGCCGCCCATCCGCATCACGACGAAGAGGCCGGCGAACCCGGCCTGGCGCAAGCCGTCCTCCAGTCGGGCCAGGTAGGACGAGACCAGCGGGCCGACGTAGGCGTCCACGACGACGGTGGACGTCCGCTCGTATTCGCCGATGCGCGGCACCAGCCGGCTGGAGACCGAGAGGTGGGCCTCGGGGAGCACCTCTTTGGCCAGATCGGCCAGCGCCTCCTCGTGGGCGGGGTTGGCCACCGACCACAACAGCGCGATGGCGACCGCGTCGACGCCTTCGGCCGCCAGCTCCTCCAACCGGGCGCGGGCGTCACGCAGGCGGAGCGGGACCAGGACGCGCCCGGCCGCGTCCACCCGCTCGTCGACCCCCCGGGTGAGCCGGCGGGGTACCAGCAGCGGGGGCTTGACCCATCGGGTCGGCTGCTGCAGTTCGTCGTCGGTCAGCCCGTGGACCTTGTTGGCCTTGGCGATGGCCAGGGTCGACTCGAACCCGGCGGTGGTCAGGAGGCCCACGGTGGCGCCGGTGCGGGTCAGGAGGGCGTTCAAGCCCGCCGTGGTCCCGTGGGCCAGGATGTCTGTCCGCGACAGCAGTTCGGCCACCGTGACCCCGAGTTGGTCCGCCGCGTCGGCCAGTGAGGCCAGCACCCCGTCCTCGAGGTGTCCCGGTGTCGAGAGGGCCTTCCCGATGGCGAGGTCCCCTGCGGCCGTGGCCACGACCGTGTCGGTGAAGGTGCCGCCCGCGTCGATCCCGATCAGCTGCATGCAACACCCGGGAGCCTCTGATCACTCGGGGCATCGGGCACCGCGGCAATATATTTCATATCCGGTTCTCTCCGAAAGGTTGTCCATGCCCCATGCCCGCCGGTTCCGTTTCGCCGTCCAGCTCGTGGGAGCACCCGATGGGCCCGCGTGGGCGGCCCTGGCCCAGAGGGCGGAGCAGATCGGCTTCGACGTGGTGTCGCTGCCCGATCACCTGGGCGAGCAGTTCGCCCCCCTCCCGGCGCTGACCGCGGCGGCGTGCGCCACCACCCGGCTCCGGCTCAGCATGTTCGTGCTGGCCAACGACATGCGCCACCCGGGGGTCCTGGCCAAAGAGGTGGCGACGCTCGACGTGCTGTCGGGGGGCCGGGTGGAGCTGGGCCTCGGGGCCGGCTGGGATCAGGCCGAGTACGCCGCCCTGGGCGTTCCCTTCGACCGCCCCTCGGTCCGGATCGCCCGGCTGGAGGAGGCGGTCACGGCCATCCGGGCGCTGCTGGCCGGCGAGACCGTCTCGGCTCACGGGGAGCACTACCAGCTGCAGGGTCTTTCGGTGCGCCCCCGCCCCGTCCAGGCGGGTGGGGTCCCCATCGTGCTCGGGGGAGGAGGGCGCAAGATGCTGTCGTTGGCCGGACGCCTGGGCGATGTCGTGAGCGTGGCGGCCGAGAACAGCGGCCGGAGCGACCCGTCGATCCTCGGCCCGGGGATCACGCGCGCGGTCGTCGAGGATCAGATCGGGTGGGTGCGCGACGCCGCCGGGGAACGCTTCGACAGCCTTGAGCTCAACCTGCGGGTGCGGATGGCGGCCATCGGCGTCGATCGTGAGGCAGAGGCCAGGACCGGTGCAGAAGGGATGAACTGCAGCGCCGACGACCTCCTGGGCTCACCCTTCTGCTTGCTCGGTCAGGCGGACGAGGTGGCCGACCAGCTGCTCCGCACCCGTGACGAGCTCGGGATCTCGTACTTCACCGTCAGCCAGCGCCACATGGAGCAGATGGCCCCGGTCGTGGCGCGCCTGGCCGGACGCTGAGCCTGCGCCACGGCGCCGATCCTCGCCGACCATGGACCACGCCGGACGATGGCCTACGAATGGCTGTGCGCCCCTCCGGCCACGGCGAGGGACACACCGGTGATGAAGGAGGCCTCGTCCGAGCAGAGAAACTCGACCGCAGCTGCAGTCTCGTCGGCCTGCTGGGGCCGCCCCAGAGGGACCTGCCCGCGGACCCAGGTCGAGAAGGAGTCGGCCTCGTGATCGGCCAGGCGGGACAGGCCCGGGTTGGGGAATCGAGGATCGTCGGAGCGGATGCTGAGCGGCTGCACCGCGTTGACCCTGATCTGGTGCGGCGCCAGCTCGATGGCCATGGTCTCGGTGATCCGGTTCACCGCGGCGCGGGCCGAGGCGATGGCGCCGTTGCCGGCCGGGGGCACCACGGCCGAGTACGAGGACAGGATCACGATGGCGCCGCCCTTGCCCCGCTGCACCATGTCCCGGGCGCAGGTCCGGCTCAGCAGCAGGGGTGCCACCACGTTCACGTCGTAGCAACGCTGCCAGGAGTCCAATGGGATGTCGATGAGGTCGCCGTCCCCGGCGAACGGCCCGGTCGTGCCCATGAGGGCGCAACAGATGTCGATCCGGCCGAACCGGTCGATCACGGCGGTGGCGGCACGTTCCCAGGACGACTGGTCGTACGGATCGGCGGCCACCGACATGACCGGCGCGCCGGCGACCGCCGCCACTTCCGCCGTGACCTCGTCGAGGAGCGCCGCCGTCACGATCCCGGTGTCGTAGCCGCCGGCGGGTTGCTCGCCCACGGCGTCGACGCAGATCACGGTGGCGCCCTTCCGGGCCAGCCGTAGTGCGGTGGCATGGCCGATGCCGGGTGGGCGGGCACACCCCGCCACGAGTGCGATCTTCCCCGTGAACTCGCTGGTCATGGTCCGTCCCTCCCGCTCGTCGTCGGCGCCTCCGTCGGCTGACCCGCCAACACCCCGTCGGCGACGTGGCCCAGGTGGACCGACTCGTCGCCCAGCGTGCGGCGACTGAGGAGCGCCCGCCGCAAGTAGTAGTGGGCGCGGTGCTCCCAGGTGTGGCCGATCCCGCCGTGGATCTGGAGCACGGCCTCGGTGACCTCACGGGCGAGCGGGGACACGTACGCCTTGGCGATCCGCGCCGCCGCGAGGGCGTCGGCGGCCGGCAGGCCATCGACGGCCCAGGCGGCGTAGTAGGTGGCGCTGCGCGACGCTTCGGTACTGACGTGCTGGTCGGCCGCCAGGTGCTGCATCGCCTGGAACGAGCCGATGGGCCGCTTGAACTGGACGCGCTCCTTGGCGTACGCCACCGCCAGCTCGAGCGAGCCCGTCATCGCACCCACCATGTCGGCGCAGAGGAGCACCAGACCCAACGCCTCCCAGCGCAGACGCGCCGCGTCGGTGAGGGGAGCGCCGACCACGGTCGGCGCCGCACTGGATGCACTCGCCAGCTGGCGGGTGAGATCGCTCGAGGCCAACGCCGCGCCGGTCCCCGGGGAGAGGGCGACCCGGACTGTCCCGTCGGGTTGTCGCACCAGTCCCACCAGCGACTCGGCCCCTCGGGAGTCCCACCCGATCGCGTCGCCCTGGCCGTCTCCGCCGTCGCCGTCAACGAAGCCGGGGCCGGAGAGTGAGCGGTCGAGGGCGATGGTGAGGCGTTGCTGCCCGGTGGCGAGCTCCTCGAGAAGGTCGGTCGGGGCCCCGGCGGAGGCCAAGAGGTCGCCGGCGAGAACGGGACCGATGAAGGGCGCCGGGGCTGCGTGGCGCCCCAGCGCCTCGGCGACAATGGCGACCTCGACCGCCGAGGCGGCTCCTCCTCCCGCCACGGCCGGGAGGAGAAGGCCGACCAGACCGGACTCGATCAGGAGGGGCCAACCGGCGTCGGGATCGCCTCCGCCGCGGGCGTCGGCACCGATCCGTTCGGCCATGTGCTCGGCCACCTCGGCCAGCTGCTGTTGCTCCTCGGTGAAAGTGGCGTTCATCGTCCCCCTGCGTGGGCCCGGCGAATCTCCCGGGTCATGCGATCGTTTGGCGGTCGTCCCCAGGTTGGTGGCCTTCGGGGCTGCACATTATGGTCGGCTGGGTCGGCGGGGAAATCGCTCGGCCGTCGACGAGCGCACCGAGAAGGGGGAGCGTGGACTTCAGGGACACACCCGAAGAGCACGAGTTTCGCGCCGAGCTGCGACGATGGATCGAAGACCAGCGGCCGATTCCGCCGATTCCCGAGGATGACGAGGGCCGGATCGCCTACCTTTCCGCGCTGCAGTCCCGCATGCATGCGGCCGGGCTTTCCGCGCTGTCGTTTCCCGTCGAGTACGGGGGCCGAGGACTGCCGCCCGAGTACGAGGCGATTCTCCTCGACGAGATGGGATCTGTCGGCCTGCCCTCGGCCTGGCACTACGGGTACATCGCCCGGGTGATCCTGCTCTACGGCAACGAGGAACAGAAACGCCGGTTCCTCCCGCCGGCGTTCAGCGGCGAGGAGCGGTGGTGCCAGGGGTTCAGCGAGCCGGGCGCCGGATCCGACCTCGGGTCCCTCACCACCCGCGCCCATCGCGACGGCGAGAGCTACGTGGTGAACGGCCAGAAAGTGTGGACGACCGAGGCGAAGTGGGCCGACTGGTGCCTCCTTCTGGTCCGCACGGATCCGGAGGCCCCCACGCAGCGGGCGATGTCGTGCTTCATCGTGCCCATCGACGCACCGGGCCTGACCGTGCGGCCCTTCCGGCAGATCACCGGGGCCATGGAGTTCGCCGAGCTGTTCTTCGACGACGTACGGCTCCCGGTGTCGGCCCGGGTCGGCGAAGCCGGGGAGGGCTGGCGGATCGCCATGTCGACCGTGTCGTTCGAGCGGGGGCCCGGGGACGTCGGCTACATCGCCGATCTGCGGCGGGCCATCGGCCGGCTGACCGAGGTGGTCCGGGCCGGACGCCCCGGCTGGGCCGCGGAGGCCGGCCGGGCGCACGCCGGGAACCGGGAGATGGCGCTCCGGTTGGCGCAATCGATGGTCGACGTGGAGGTGCTCAGGGTCCATGTGCTGCGCAGCCTCTCCCGGCGCACCGCCGGGTTGGCCACCGAGGTGGACGCGTCGGTCGACAAGTTGCTGATGGTGCGCACCGAGCAGGCGCTGGGTCATGCCGCGCTCGATCTCCACGGCGCCGGCGTGCTGACCGGTGAGGAGCCCGAGGCACTCCATGACTACCTCTGGTCGCGCGCCGCCAGTGTCTACGGGGGATCAGAGCAGATCCAACGGACCCTTGTGGCCACCCGTCTCCTCGGTCTGCCCCGCGGTCCGTGACGGCGACCGGGCGCAGTTGCTTCATTGCGGGTCCGCGACGGCGTCGGTACTATACCGACGCTCGTCACGCCCGGCTCCTCGAGAGTTCCCGACTGTCGCGTGCGGGCGAGGAGAACCTTCATCATGGCTGACCCGCTCGTCACCGCCGACGACCTCCAGGCGTACTGCACCCAGCTCCTGGTCGCGCTCGGCGTGCCCGAACCCGACGCCGATCTGGTGGCGGGGACGCTGGTGGAGGCGGACCTCCGCGGCGTGCACTCCCACGGTGCCAACCTGATGTCGCTCTACGTGAACCGGATTCGCGCCGGGCACATCAAGCCGGTGACCGAGGTGACGGTGGTCGCCGACAACGGGTCTACGGCGCTGCTCGACGGGGGACTCGGGCTCGGGCAGATCGTCGGGATCCAGCGCCACCGACCTCTCGGTCGAGCGGGCGCGCCAGTACGGGCTGGCCGCGGTCTCGGTCCGGGAGTTGACCCATCTGGGTGCGCTTGGGCTTCTACACCCACCGGGCCGCCGCCCAGGGCGTCATCAGCCTCGTCGTCCAGAACGGCCCGGCGTTCGTGCCGCCGTACGGGGGAGTGACCGGCCTCTTCTCCACCAATCCGTTCTCCTACGCCTTCCCGGCGTCCGAGGAGGAGCCCGTGGTCTTCGACATCGCCACCACGGCCGTCGCCGGCAACAAAATCCTCCTGGCCAAAAAGCGCGGCGATCCGGAGATCCCCGCCGGATGGGCCAGCGACAGCCAGGGTGTCCCGACCACGGACACCGCGGCGGCATCGATCGACCACTTGCAGTGGTTCGGCGGCCACAAGGGCTATGGCATCGCGTTCTTCGTCGAGGTCATGGCCGGTGTGCTGGCCAACAGCAGCTTCGGCCGCACCGAGCACACCGAGTCACCGGTGCACGGAAAAGATCGGGTGGCCAAGGGCGCGCTGTTCCTCGCCATCGATCCGGCCCGCTTCCCGGGGGGCGATGAGTTCGGCCAGCGTATGGACACACTGATGCGCGACGTCTGGTCCTCCGAGCCGGCCGAGGGGTTCGAAAAGGTATCGGTGCCGGGAGACATCGAGCGGACACTCCGCGAGCGCCGGGTGCGCGAAGGGATCCCACTCTCGCCGGCGTCGGTCGGCGAGCTCGGCCGGATCGCCGGCGAGCTGGGTGTCGAGCCGCTCAAGATCGACCAATAGCCAGATCGACAGTACAGATCGACGACGAGGAGGGAGGCGACGTGAACGACAAGGCGTATATCCACGAATTCATCGACATCATCGGGCACAACCGGGCCAACTACATGCACCACATGACGGCCAACTTCAGCCCGACGGCGCAAGAGGACCGCCAGCAGCTCTGCTACGGGGTCTGGGGCGTGGTCGGCTCGACCAAGAAGTGGCCCGAGGTGGTCAACATCTGGGAGGAGCAGGGTCTCGACGGCCTGGCCACCTCATGGCGCTACGAGTTCAACCATTCCACCCTGCAAGACCCCAAGCTGGCCAAATGGTGGGCCAAGGCGGCGGAGTTCCGCTCGAGCGGGGTGGACCGGATTCTGATCCCGGCCCCGTGGACCCGGACCATCACCGAGCTGTGCGCCGACGGGGTGACCGGTGAGGCCTACGCCCACGAGCAGATCAAGGTCCCGCGGGGCCGCTCGGCCGAGTACCTCGAGATCGTCCGCCAGGAGGCCGTCCCCGTCTACGAGGAGTTCGGGTGGGAGTTGGCCGGAGCGTGGGAGACGTTGATGATCGACGAGTCCGAATGCTTCTTCTTGTGGGCCATCCCGACCTGGGAGCACTGGGCCGAGTTCGAGAAGGCCCAGCGGACGCATCCGGCCTTGATCAAGTGGCGCACCCGGGCCTACGAAGAGACCACGTCGATCTTCCGCTTCCTCCTCGCCGATGCCCCGCTCAGCCCCTTCCGCACGCACCGCCAGCCGGCCCGCTCCGACCAGACCGACTGGGAGGAATAAGGTCGTCCGGGGGGGGAAGGTGGTGACCACGGACTCAGGCGGAGAGCGCCCGGCGCAGGCACTGAACGGCATTCGCGTGTGCGACCTCAGCGGCCAGCTCGCCGGCGCGGGCGCCACCCGGTACCTGGCCGCGTTCGGGGCCGAGGTCATCCGCGTCGAGGACCCCACCAACAAGGGTGGTTGGGACATCGTGCGCGGCGCGGCGCCGTTCATCGACGATCGGCGGGGCATCGACATGGGCGGCGGCTTCAACAACCACAACGTGGGCAAGTGGGGGGTGACGCTCAACCTCCGCACCGACGAGGGCAAGGAGTTGTTGGCCGCGCTCATCCGCACCTCCGACGTGGTGACCGAGAACTTCGCGGCCGGGGTCTTCGCCCGTATGGGCTTCTCCTACGAGGTGCTCTGCGAACTGAGGCCCGACATCATCTACGTCTCGAACTGCGGCTTCGGGCAGACCGGCCCTTACCGCTCTTACAAGACGTGGGGTCCGATCGTGCAGGCGTGCTCCGGCCTCACGTTCGATGCCGCGCTGGCCGGTCACGAACCGGCGGGCTGGGGTTATTCCTACATGGACCACATGGGTGCGAACTACATGGCGCTGGCGGTGCTGGCCGCCATCGTCCATCGCAATCGAACGGGTGAAGGCCAATGGGTCGACATTGCGTGCACGGAGACCGGGGCCACCTTGACCGGCACCGACATCCTCGATTTCGGGGTGAACCAGCGCGAGGCGCGCCGCCCCGGCTCGGTCGATTCCAACCGCAGCGCGCATCCGGCCATGGCACCGCACGGCATCTACCCGGCCGTCGGTGATGATGCCTGGGTGGCCGTCGCCTGCCGGGACGATGCCGACTGGGCCGCCTGCCGCAGGGTGATCGGTGAGGAGTGGGCGGGTGCGGCGCACTTCGAACACACGGAGGGGCGCCTGGCGCACCAGGACGAGCTCGACCGGCAGTTCGCCGACTGGACCAGTAGCCGGGACCGACGCGAGGCGGCCCGCCTGATGCTGGCAGCCGGGGTGCCGGCGGCCGCGGTCGCCATGCCGGAGGACCGCGTCGACCATGACGTGGTGACGGCCGACTGGGGATTGTGGCCGACGGTCCACCATACGCTGATGGGGGAGGTCCGGGTGGAGGGACTGCCGGTACACCTGTCCCGGACGGACTGGGTGATCGATCGGGGCGCCCCGTGTCTCGGGGAGCACAACGAGCAGATTCTCGGGGGCCTCCTCGGCCTCACTCCCGCTGAGCTCGACGATCTGGCCGAGAAGGGAGTCCTGTGATGGGGCGCCTGCGCTCGCCGAGACGCCCGTGACCACCTCGTCGGGGCAACGACGCGGCCCGCTCCACGGTCTCGAAGTGGTGGAGCTGGCCAGCGAGCATGCGGCCTGGGCCGGCAAGTTGCTGGCGGACCTCGGTGCCGAGGTCACGCTGGTCGAACCGCCGGGAGGGCACGCCACCCGCACCATCGGCCCCTTTCTGGACGACCGACCTGGTCCCGAGCGGAGCCTCTGGTGGTGGCACCATCACACGTCGAAGAACGGTGTCGTGCTCGACCTCGACACCCCGGTGGGAGTCGAGCTGCTGCATCGGCTCGTGGCCCGGTCCGACATCGTCTTGGAGGCCGAGCAACCGGGGCACCTGGCCGCCCGCGGCGTCGACCGGGACCGCATCATGACCACCTCGCCCGCTCTGATCTGGGTGTCCGTGTCGCCCTTCGGTCAGGAGGGGCCACGGGCCCAGGACCCCGCCACTGACCTCACGCTGATGGCTGGCGGCGGCCCGGTGTGGAACTGCGGCTACGACGACCATTCCCTGCCGCCGGTGCGCGGCCTGGGAGGTCAGGCGGCGCACGTCGCCGGCGTCCATGCCGCCATGGCGACGCTGACCGCCGTGGTGCACCGGGATTCTTCGGGAATGGGTCAGCACATCGATGTGAACATGCACGCCGCGCTGAACGTCACTACCGAGGTCGGATCGTACGAATGGCTGGTGGCCCAGCACACCGTGCAGCGGCAGACCGGACGACACGCCTCGGTGTCCCCGACCTCTCCCACCCAGGTACAGGCGGCCGACGGCAGCTATGTGACCCTCGGCTTCCCGCCGCGCCACGCCCGGGACTACCAGGCCATTCTCGACTGGCTGGAGGAGCTGGGCATCGGGTCGGCCTTCCCCGACCTCGTCCTGTTGGAGATGGCGGTGGAACGGGGTGGCGTCTCGATCGTCGAGCTGGGTCAGGACCCGATCGCCGACCAGATCTGGAGTGCCGCGCGCGCGGCCATGGCGTTCATCGCCGCCCATTTGGACGCGCGGACATGCTTCGACGGATTCCAGCAGCGGGGGATCGTCTGCGGCATCGTCAACGCCCCCGAAGAGGTCATCAGCGACCCCCACTTCGTCGCCCGCGGCTTCCCGACGCCCGTCGACCACGCCGACCTCGGGCGGACCGTCACCTACCCCGGGGCGCCCATGGTCTTCTCCCGTTCACCCTGGCGGATCAAGTCCCGGGCCCCACACGTCGGCGAGCACCAAGGCGAGGTGCTCGGCCCACTCGGGCCTTCGGGTCAGACCGACGGAGAGGGCGCCGCAGTCGGGATCAGTCCCGAGCCGGCTGATTGAGCCAGCCGTCCAGGCTGGCGTCCTCCCAGTCGTCGGGGCCGTAGACGGTGCGGGGCAACGGGGTCATGACATGCGTGTCGCCCCCGGTGACCCAGCCGGCCGACCGGCGCTCCCAGGCCACGAGGCGGTCATCGGGCTCGGCCTCGTCGCACAGCCCGCGGGCGGCGTCACGGCTCCGGCGCAGACCGACCTGGGCCGCGATGGAGGTGGCCCACACCATGACCACCTCGTGCTGGTTGGAGAGCACCTCGTAAATGCCGGTCGGTCGGTGGCCGTACTCGGCCATGAGCGGGACCCGCTCCTCCACCACCGCGGCCAGGAATTCGAGCTGGGACCCGGGACGCACCGTGAGGATCTCGTTCACGAAGAGGGTCCCCTTGATGCCGGCGGCGGCGATCTCGTCGGTGGTCGGGCTTCCCGGCACGCCCCCGCAGAGCCGGTCGAACCCGCCGCTGCGCCACTCGGCCGCCGCGTCCCACCAGTCGCCGTAAAAGGCCTTGCGTCGCTTCAGGTTCATGCGGTCGACGTTGGCAGCCCAGCTCTCCCAGCCCTTGTTGCCGATGTCCCAGATGTTGATGACCTGTGGCCATCGCCCGCCACCCTGGGCGCAGATGTAGAACGAGCCCTGGAGGCTGTTCATCTCGGGCATGCGCTGGACAGGGTCCTTCCACAGATGCTCCATGTAGGAGTACTGCCCCTGGCCGATGACGTCGACCACCTCGTAGAGGAACAAGCTCCGCACTGGCACGGTGAACCATCCTTTTGCTCGATGAGCCCCTGCGGGCCCGGGTGGTGGGCGGGACGCGGACTACGGATTGACGGGCCGGTTGGTCCAGACCCGACCCGGCCGGGACTCCGAGCGGAACCACCCGCCGGCCGCCGCCGTGCCCCCGTCGGTGGGGATGGTGTGACCGGTGATGAAGCCGGAGAGGTCCGAGGCCAGGAACAAGATGATGCGAGCCTGGTCGTCGGGGACGCCCATGCGGCCCACGGGGACCCACAGAGGCCACATGTCCTGCTGCTCGGGGGGGAGCCAGGTGGAGTAGGGCACCTGGATCGACTCGGTGACGTCGGGACCGATCCCGTTGACCCGCACCCCGTCGTTGCCGACCTGCACGGCCAGGCACTTGGTGAACTGCACCACGGCCGCCTTGTAGGCGCCGTAGACCGGATCGGGCGGGTAACCCCGGAGCCCCTCGACCGAGGAGACGTTGATGATGGAGCCCGTCTTGCGTTCGATCATCGACGGGAGGAAGGCGTGGCTGACGGTCATCACATGGACGAAGTTGATCTCGTGCTGGTCGACCCAGTTCTGAGGGTCGTCGTCGACGAACCGCTTCGCTGTGCGCAGCCAGTGACCGACGTTGTTGACCAGGACGTCGACCTGGCCGTGCCGCTCGAGCACCGTGGAGGCAAGTGCCCGCACGGCTTCGCGATCGCGCACATCCATGATCACCGCCTCGGCCTGGCCGCCCTCGGCGGTGATGGCCGATACCGTGGTCTCGGCCAGCGCCTCGTCGATCTCGGCGATGACCACGTGGGCGCCGTGGGCAGCCAGCAGCGACGCCGTGGCGGCTCCGATCCCCCCGCCCCCTCCGGTGATGACGGCGACCCGGTCGGTCAGCAACGGACCCGGCTTGTCGCTCACTTGGCGCGGTGGCGTCGCAGTGCGTCCACATCCCCTCCTCTTGTCGGACGAGTCCCCCCGAGGTCAGCGCCGACTCCGTGCCGGTTGCGTCGGTGGCATAGGGTCGGATTCGCCCGGAGATCAACTACACGGTTTACGATACCGGCTCACTGCGGCGGGAGCTTGAACGTCGGCGGGTCGCGGCATCCCGAGGGAGGGGACACACCTGATGGCTATCGACATCGCAACGCACGAACGGCTGGCCCGCGAGCTGCTGTCCTCGCATTACCTCTTGATTGGCGAGGAACGAGTGACCCGGACCGACACCGACCGTTTCGCCCACGTGAACCCGGCCACCGGGAAGGTGCAGGCCGATGTGGTCATGGCAGGAATCGAAGAGGTGGACCGTGCCGTGGCCAGCGCGGTGGCGGCGCAGAGGGTGTGGTGGTCCTGGCGCCCCGACGAGCGACGGAACGCGCTGTGGCGCCTCGCCTCGCTGGTGCGCGCCGATGGCGAAGAGGTGGCCCAGCTGATGGCGCTCGAGGCGGGGATCCCCATCTCCATGGCCGCCGGCCTGCCCCGGCGGGCCGGCGACTACCTCGAGTACTACGCCGGCTTCGCCGACAAGATCGAGGGGCAGGTCATCCCGATCTTTCCCGAACAGGCCTTCGACTACACCCTGCCCGAGCCCTACGGGGTGGTGGCCGCCATTTCGACCTGGAACGGCGGCATCAGCTCGCTGAGCCGCAAGGGAGGGGCGGCATTGGCGGCAGGGAACGCCGTCGTGGTCAAGGCGATGGAGCTGGCGCCCTTCTCGGCGGTGCGCTTCGGCGAGTTGGCGCTGCGCGCCGGCCTCCCGCCCGGGCTGGTCAACGTGATTGTGGGCGGTGCGGACGCGGGGGCGGCCCTGGTACGCCATCCCGACGTGCGCAAGGTCAGCTTCACCGGGGGAGTGGAGACGGCCCGGAAAATCCTGGCCACGGCGGCGGAGTCGATCACGCCGGTCGTGCTCGAGCTCGGGGGGAAGTCGGGGAGCATCGTCTTCGCCGATGCCGACCTCGAGGCGGCCAGCCGGTTCTCGGGGGCGACGCCGATGGGCCTGGCCGGCCAGGCCTGTGTCTCACCGTCCCGGCTCATCGTGCACGAGTCGGTCCACGATGAGGTGGTGGAGCGGGCCACCGCGGTCACCCGCGCCCTGCCGCTCGGTGATCCCCTCGATGCTGCCACCGTCGTGGGGCCGGTGGTCAGCGAGGGCCAATACGAGCGCATTCTCGGCATGATCGCCCGGGCCCGGCAGAGCGAACATGGCCGCGTGGTCACCGGCGGCACCGCGGTGACGGGCGACCTCGGGGACGGCTTCTTCATCGAGCCGACCATCTTCGACGGCCTGGCCAGTGAGGACTACATCGCCCAGGAGGAGGTCTTCGGGCCGGTGCTCTCGATCATCACCTTCCGCGACGAGGACGAGGCCATCGCCTTGGCCAACGACACCCGCTACGGGTTGGCCGGCTACGTCCACACCACCAACCTCCAGCGCGCCCACCGCGTGGCGGCCCAGCTCGACGCCGGGTACATCTCGGTGAACGGCTTCGCCGCCCTCCCCGCCTCGGCGCCGTTCGGGGGCAACAAGTTGAGCGGCATCGGCAAGGAGGGCGGCCGTGCCGGCCTCGACGAGTTCCTCCGCCTCAAGAACGTCTACATCCCCCTGTAGGGCAGGCGACTCGGTAGTGTTCGCCATGCGCCGCCTACGGGGAAGGGGACCACCAATGGCTGAACGGCTGCCGAGCTACACCGAGCTTCCGGTCCGTGCCGGCGCGCCAGCCGGCTCGTCGTGGGGCCTGTGGGGCGACGACGACGTCCTCGGCACCCTGAACCTGGCCACGCCCGAACGGGCCGCCCGGGGTGCTGCGCTGGTTCGACGCGGCGAGGTGTTCAACCTGAACCTCGAACTCGAGCTGCCCTCGCCGCCCCTCTACCGGCGCTCGGGCATTCACCACGAAGTGAAGGGATCGGGACTCACTCTGGACGACGAGCTCTCCGGTTTCAACACCCAGAGCTCGACCCAGTGGGACGGCTTCCGCCACGTCCGCCACCAGCTGCACGGCAATTACAACGGGCTGGAGAGCGAGGACCACGGCGTGCACCACTGGGCCCGCAAGGGGATCGTCACCCGTGGTGTCCTGGCCGACGTCGGGCGTTGGCGTGAGGCCGAGGGGCGGCCGCTGCGGGTCGGTGAGGCGGACCCGATCGAGCCCGAAGAGGTGCTGGCCACGCTGCGCAGCCACGAGCTCTACGTGGAGCCGGGCGACATCCTGCTCATCCGCACCGGCTGGGTCGGGTGGTACCGCCAGCTCGACGAGGCGGGGCGCCTGGCCCTGGCCGACCAGACGATGGCGCCGTCGTGCGGCCTCAGTGCCCGCGAGGCGACCGCCGCCATGTTGTGGGATCTCCATATCGCCGCCGTGGGCACCGATACCCCGGCCTTCGAGGTGGTGCCGTTCGGCGGCGTGAGCGGCGCCGACCTGGGGGAGGCCCTGCGTGATCCCGAGCGCAGCCTCGACGTGTTCCTTCACTTCCGGATCCTCGGGCTCCTCGGCATCCCGATCGGAGAGATGTGGGATCTCGAAGCGCTCGCCGAGGACTGCGCCTCCGACGGTGCCTATGAGTTCCTGCTCACCTCGGCGCCGTTGAACCTGCTCAACGGGGTGGGCTCGCCGGCGAACGCGCTCGCCGTGAAGTAGGGCGGGCCGTACTCGGGCAGCGCCGGAGGCGTCAGCTCTGGCGTGCGGTCTCCAACGCGGCGAGCGAGTCGAGGTCGCTGATGGCCGCCTCGACCCGGGCCAAAAAGGCGTCGGCGAACACCCGTCGTCGCGGCGGTGCATCGTCGGGGAATGTCACGACCTGGCAGGCGGCGACGACGCAGTAGAGCGCGTGCAGCCGATGGGCGGCCCAGGCCTCGTCCCATCCGATGGGCTGCCCGCCCAACGCGGCGCGGGCCTCGAGATAGTGACCCAAGAGGTCGCGCTCGTGGGCGCGCCGGTCCTCAATCTGCATGGCCATGGTGATGAAGTAACTGGCATCGCGCAGTGGCGTCGTCACGTTGATGACGCCCCAGTCGAGAAAGCCGGTGCGCCCCCCGTCGTCGAACAGGTTGCCGATGTGCGTGTCGCCGTGCACGACGGTGGCCGGACCGGGCCCGTGCGCCCATAATCGCTTCAGCTCGACCGGGTCCGCGATGTAGATCTCGGCGGCCCGGGCGAAGTCGTCGCTCAAACGGTCCCGGTGATGGTCGAGTCCGTAGCGAAGGGGCGTCATCCCGTAGGGGGGGACGTCCTGGGCCAGCGGGGCCCACGGCACCTCGGCCAGACGGCGCTCCGGGTCCTCGAAGCGCACGTGCAGCGCGGCGAGATCTTCCAGTGCTCTGGCGGCCGAGTCGGCCGTGATGCCCCACGTGCCATCGGAGACCCGGCAGTCGGACGCACTGAGGTCTTCCATCAGGAGCACGAACGACTCGTCGCGTGGATCGTGTCGGGCGACGTAGACATCCGGCACTCGCAACGGCAGGTGGGGCGCCAGCCGCTCGTAGAAGAAGACTTCTTTCGGGCCCATGAGACTCGCCGCCAGCACACTGCGCCGATCCGGCGTCAACGGCAGCATCTTGCAGAACAGCCGTTCCGGGGCACCGGGCGCGCCGTCGTCCATATACGTCACCTGCAAAAAGGCATGGGTGTTGGTGACCTGGCGCACTTCGACCACCTCGACCGACTCGACCTGCACGCCCGGGTAGCGCGGCGAGAGCGCGTCGCCCAGCCAGCCCGGGGTGATCTCGGACGGTCCGGCCGGGACGAGGACGTCGTCGGACATCCCGTTCAGCCGTTCTCGGCTTCGTCGACCGTCAGCTCGGCGGTGGGGTCGGCCTCCAGGCGGTCGTCGGGGATCGGTCGTCCGCTGCGGATGGAGCGGCCGTAGTTCCCGGCGGCCAGGCGAAGCTCGGCCGCCTCGATAGCGCGTAGCCGCGCCTGCAGACCCTCCTCCACCGCGTCGTCGCCCTGCTCGGCCGTGAGCCGCTGGGCCGGGTCGGCCATGTCGCCCCGCGCGTTCGCCTCGTCGCGGTCGTCGAGGCCGGCGCGCGCCGTCCCGGCGAGCAGGCCCTCGACCCGGATCCGCTCTGCGGTGAGAAGTGCCCGGGCCCGTTCGTCGTCCATTTGTTCCTCCGCATCAGATGCTCTGGGCCGCTCCGGCCACGGGGGAACGGTATCGGACGGTGCCTGCCGGCGGGTCCGTCAGATGACGCGGCGCGCCCGCAGGCCGTCGAGCTCGGACGGGGTCAGGCCCAGGAACTCCGACAGCACTTGGTCGGTAGAGGCCCCGAGGGTCTCGGCCGGGGCGGGTACGGCGCTGAAGGCGGAGAGGCGGATGGGGAGCGAGGTCCCGAGGTAGCCGCTGGGCCGCTCAGGCGTGGCTGGGTGGACGAGCTCGGCCAAGGTGCCTCGGACCGCCGCGTGCGGGTCATGGCGCAGATCGATGGGGTCGACGACGGGCGAGCTGGGTATGCCCGCCTTTCCGAGGGCGTCAGCCAGGGCAACGGTGTGCTGCCCGACGCACCAGGCGGCCACGATCTGATCCAACTCGTCGAGATGCCGGGTGCGGTCGGCCAGCGTCGCTCCATAGATGACCAGGTCGGGTCGGTCCATGAGCGCGCAGAGATGCTTCCAATGGGTGTCCGAGCCCACGACGAGGGCGACCCACCCGTCGACGGTCCGGTAGACGTTGAGTGGACCACCGCGCGGATCGCTGTTGCCCCAGCGCACCCCGAGTCCCTCTTCCTCGTACAGCTCGATCGGCTCGTCCCACACCAGGGAGGCGACCACGTCGAACATGCCCACATCGACGAGCTGGCCCAGGCCGGTCTGCTCCCGCTGTCGCAGCGCGGCCAGGACGCCCAGCGCGGCGTAGATGCCCGGCACCTGGTCGCCGATCGTGGCGCCGGCCTTGACCGGGGGACCATCGGGGAACCCGGTGCGGGCCAGGAATCCTGATGCCGCCTGGATGGCGATGTCCATGGCCATGCGGTCCCGGTATGGCCCGGTCAGGCCGTAGCCGCTGATGGCGCAGTAGACGAGTCGCGGATTGACGGCGGCCAAGTTCTCGTAGTCCAGCCCGAGCCGGTCCAGCGTGCTGGGGCGGTAGTTCTGCACCAGCACGTCGGCCTGGGCGGCCAGTCGGGCCAGGACGGCGCGCCCCTCCGCCGTCTCGAGGTCGAGGACGATGCTGCGCTTGCCCCGGTCCCGCTTCAGGTGGGCCAGCGAGATGGCGTCGTCACGCCGCGGCCCCTGGTTGGTGGCGCCCTCGGGACCGACGAACGGGGGCGACTTCCAGCTCACGTCCCCACCCGGCTGGTCGATCCTGATCACCGTGGCCCCGAGGGCGGCCAACAGGAAGGTGCACAGCGGTCCGGCCACGATGCGGCCGAGGTCGAGGACGAGGACGCCGTCGAGGGGCGCCGCCGACGGGTGGTCCTCGGCCGTGGCTACCGCCCCTGGAACGAGGTGGGCCGGCGTTCCACGAACGAGGCGATGCCCTCGGTGGCATCCTCTGACCTCGTCACGAGCTCCTGGGCCATCGACTCCTCGAAGAACGACGAGGCCCGGTCGACGTCCAGGGAGCGGTTCAAGAGACGCTTGGCCAGGCCCAACGCGATGGTGGGGCCCTCGGCCAGCCGGGTGGCCAGCTCGGCCGTGGTGGCCTCCAGATCGGCGGCGGGTACGACGCGGTTGACCATGCCGAACACGTAGGCGTCGGCGGCCGACAGCCGGTCGCCCAACATGACCAGCTCCTTGGCCCGTTGCATGCCGATGATCCGGGGCAGCAGGTAGCACCCCCCACCGTCGGGCAGGATGCCCCGGCGGACGAAGACCTCGATGAAGCTGGCCTCCTCGGAGGCCACGACGAGGTCGCACGCCAGGACCAGGTGCGCCCCGATGCCGGCGGCGGTGCCGTTCACCGCGGCCACCACGGGCTTCTGGCAGTCCAAGACGGTGGCGACGAGTCGCTGGGCCCCGTCGGCCAGCACCCGCATCACGGTGCCGGGTGGCGGGTCGCCGCCGTCCCCGGCCTCCTCCATCTGGGGCTGGGGCGCCCGGAGGTCGGCTCCGGTGCAGAAGTGCTTGCCGGTGGAGGCGATGACGATGGCCCGCACGTCGGGGTCGAGATCGGCCCGGTGCAGGAGATCGATCAGCGTGTTCCGCTGGTCCGGGGTGAGGGCGTTGCCGGCATCGGGGCGATTCAGGGTGAACCACACCGTGCCGCCGTCGACCCTCCGGAGCAAAGTGCCGTCGGCCAGGCTCTCGGGCTCGCTCACCCGATCCCCCGGACGCGACTCCCGAAGATACTGATGCCGATGATGCCCCCCAGCTTGTCGGCGTCCCAGCGCTTCTCGCCGCTCGAGACAGAGGCTGCCTCGTACCAGGGCTTCATGTGGAAGATGTCGTCGTTGATCACCCGGAAGACCTGGCCGGTGACGTACTGGGCCTCGTCGCTGGCCAGCCAGGCGACCATCGGAGAGCTGCCCGCCGGATCCATCGGGTGGTACTCGTCCTCGCCCAGCGAGTCGGGCTCGAACGCGTCGCCCATGCCGCCCACGGTGGCCGACAACCTGGTCAGTCCACCGGGCCCGACCGCGTTGGCGGTGACCCCGATGCTGGCCAGCTCCAGGCCGAGCGTCTGGGTCATGCCGACGATGGCCGCCTTGGCGGTGGCGTAGTTGGTCTGGCCGAAGTTGCCCTGCAGCCCGGCCCCCGAGGTCGTGTTGATGATCCGACCGGTGAGCTTCTCGCCGCCCTTGGCCCGGCCTCTCCAGTGGATGGCGGCGAAGTGCGACGTGAGCCAGGTGCCGCGCACGTGGACGCGCATGACGATGTCGAAGTCCTCGGGCGTCATGTTCCAGATGGCCCGGTCCCGCACGATGCCCGCGTTGTTGACCAGGACGTCGAGGCGCCCGTAGGTGTCGACCGCCTGATCGATGAGCTCCTTGGCCGCCGTCTCGTCCCCGACGTCGCCGTAGTTGGCCACGGCGGTGCCGCCGCGCCCGGTGATCAGGTCCACGGTGAGATCGGCGTCACGGCCGCTGCCGTCCCCGCTGACCGACGAGCCGACGTCGTTGACGACGACCTTGGCCCCCCGGCGGGCCAGCTCGAGAGCGTGCCCCCTCCCGATGCCGTGACCGGCCCCGGTCACGATGCACACCTTGTCTTCCAGCAGTCGTTCCACGGCACATCCCCTCTTGCCGGGTTGAGTCCCCCGGGCTGTCTCGATCATTGCTATCAGGCACGGGAGCGAATGGCTTCCTCATGGCGCCCGCCAAACCCGCGCCCGCCAACCAGCGCCGGTGGCCACGCCCGCCGGGCCATGGCCACCGATCGGGCGAGATGCTACCGACGCCCTCACGGAGGGCGCCAATCACAATTGCATCACATATACAAGGTCTGCATGGCGTAGAGGAGGGCGGGACGGTCGGCCCCCACCACCGCCACCTCGATCTCGGTGGTGAGCAGCGTGCCCTTGGGTCGGGCCACGGCCTCGACGAGCCGGTTCCGGCTGTGGATGGACGAACCGGCGGGCACCGGGGCGATGAAACGGAGCTTGGTGGCCCCGTAGTTGGCGGCGTTCGTGTGGCCGGTGATGGTGGTACTGCTCTCTGTCATCATGCGCGGGAGCAGGCTCAGGGTGAGGAAGCCGTGCGCGATCGGCCCACCGAAGGGGCTCTCGCGCAGCGCGCGCTCCACGTCCACGTGGATCCACTGATGGTCACCGGTCAGATCGGCGAACGCGTTGATCATCTCCTGGGTGATCGCCAGCTCGGGGCCCCACTCGCCGAACTCCTCGGACGCAGCGGCGTTCATGGCGTCGACATCGTCGAACCGGAATGTTGGCATCAGGTCATCTTCTCCTTTGGCGGTCCCGTTGGCACGGGTTCTCTCACAGCGGTCGAGTGCCTATCACGCCGTCGTCGCTGAGGGCGGCGAACTCGGCGTCGCCCAGTCCGAGCCAGCCCCCGAGAAGGGCCCGGTTGTCCTGTCCGAGCAGCGGCGCATGGCGACGATGATACGGCAGGGTCCGTGAGGTGAGACGGGCCGGGAAGGCGGGCAGCCGCAGCGGGCCGATGACCGGGTGCGTGACCGTCTCGAAGAAGCCGCGACTCTCGGTCTGGGGCAGCGACACCACCTCGTGGGGCGCAACGAGGGGGGCGGCCGGAACGCCGATCGGCCACAGGGCCTCGACCACCTCGTCGGTCGACCGGGCGGCGCACCACTCGGTCATGCCGCGGTCGAGGCGCTCCCGCGCCGCCACCCGTCCGCCCGACGTGGCCAGCGACGGGTCATGACGCCACTCGGTGATCCCGACCACGTCGCGAAGGCGGCCCCACTGGTCGTCGTCCATGACGGCGATCGCCACCCAGGCCTCACCCTTGGTGCGGTAGACCCCGTGCGGAGCCGCCTGCGGATGTGCGTTGCCGTGGCGTCCGAGCAGCGACCCGGTGGCCCCGTACTCGACGAACTGCTCGGCGGCCACGTTCAGGGCGGTCTCGACCAGGGGGACCTCGACGAGTTGACCGAGGCCGGTCCGGTCGCGGTCGCGGATGGCCGCCAGCACGGCGAACGCTCCGTGCAGGGCGCCGATGGGATCGCACGGGCCGCGCGGGATCAGGGGTGGGCCGTCGGGAAAGCCGGTGACCGAGGCCAGGCCGGCCGCCTGCTCCATGGTCTGGGCGAACCCGGGCCGGTCCCGCCACGGTCCGGTCAGGCCCCAGGCCGGCATCCGCAACGTGATGAGATCGGCCCGCTCCTCGTCGAGCAGGCCGAAGCGCTCGACCACGCGGGGCGAGTAGTTCTCGACCAGGACGTCGCAGTGCGCCAGTAGTCGGCGGCCCAGCTCCTGGCCGCGAGGAGCTCCCAGATCGAGGGTCACGGCTTGCTTGCCCGTGTTCACCGCCTGGAACAGGGGGGCCCGCTCCCATACCTGGTCACCCCGTATGCCGTAGGAGGTGGCCATGCGGGTCCCGTCGGGTCGTTGGATCGACTCCACCTTGAGCACCTCGGCCCCGAAGAACCCCAGTATCTGGCTGGCGTAGGGCCCCGCCCAGAATGAGGTCAGGTCGAAGACCCGGATCCCTCGGAGGGGAAGGTCGGCCTCGTCACGTCCGAGGGCCTCCCTCTCGGGCGCCGGCCGGCTTTGGGAGGAGCGGGCCCCCCAGGTGGCCGCCAGTACGCCGATGTCATCTGACCCCACTGGCGGCGGGAGCCGGAGTGGAGGCTGGGGGGTCCGTCCGAGCCGGTAGGGGACTCTCGGCTGCACGTAGTCGGCCCCGGGGTGCGTGACGAACGCCCCCCGCTCCACCAGGTGCGCCAGGCGCGGCGTGGTGGCCCCGTCACCGAGCGGGGCGGCCGGCACGCGCCGGGCCGCCGCCCGGTCCATGATGTCCTCGACGGTGTGTTGGGTGGTCCACGCCGCGATGTCACGGCGGATCTCTGCAGCCCGGTCGATCCGGACGTCGATGCGGCTGATCTCGGGATCCTCGGCCCACTCGGGTCGGTCGATCATGGCGGCGAAGTTGGCGAACTGGTCGGCCGAGAGCGTGGCGAAGCCGATCCAGCCGTCTTGCGCCGGCTCGATGGAAGGGACCTCGACCACCTGGTACGGGGGAGGTCCGGCGGGTACCAGCTGGCCCGACACGGCCCGGAACCCGTTGAAGATGGTGATGGCCACCTCGAGCGCGGCCAGGTCGATCAGCTCGCCGAGTCCGGTGTGGTCGCGCCGGCGCAGCGCCACCAGGGTGGCCACCGCCGCCCCGGTGCCCGAGGCCCATTCGACGAGCTCGCCGCCGGCGGTCACCGGGCTGCCGTGCCTCTCGCCGCGACCGGCGATCGAGCTGCACAGGGCCTGGAGGGTGAGGTCGCTCGCCACCCGCTCGGACCAGGGCCCGGTCAGGCCGAAAGGGGAGAGCGAGACCACAATGAGGTCGGGGCGGGTCTCGGCCAGGGAGGCCGCGGTGCGGTCCGGCGGCGCGGCGTCGATCACCACGATGTCCGTCGCGGCCACCAGGGACCCAGTCGGCCCGGAGACCAGGGGCCCCGCCGGGTCGGCGATGACGGACCGCTTCCCGGTGTGCAGGAAACCGAACAGGGCGCCCGTCCCTCCTCGGGCGCGGAGCGGATGGCCTCCGGGGGGCTCGACCACCACCACGTCGGCTCCGGCGTCGACGAACAGCTTGGTGCAGTACGCGCCGGCGATGCCTGCGCTGAGGTCGACCACCCGGAGCCCGGCGAGCGCCGGCTCACTCGGGGACGTCATGGCGAGCCGGGCTCGTTCCCGAGGATGACCGTGCCGGCCGACGAGAACCAGCCCCCGGTCCCGTTGACACAGGCCAGCGCGGCGTCCTCCACCTGCCGGGGCCCGCATTCGCCCCTGAGCTGGCGCGCCGCCTCGACCAAGAGGAACATGCCGCGCATGCCGGGGTGGCAGGCGGAGAGCCCGCCGCCGTCGGTGTTGGTGGGCAGCGAACCCCCGACCCGCAGCTTGCCGTCCTCGACGAACGGGCCACCTTCCCCCTTGGCGCAGAAACCGAGCCCTTCGAGCGTGAGGAGGACCGTGGGCGTGAACGAGTCGTAGAGCTGGCACACGTCGATGTCCGCCGGGGTGACACCGGCGCGGCGGAAGGCCTGCTCGCCCGAGCGGACACAGGGCGACTCGGTGAAGTCCGTCCACTCGCTCATGGTGGTGTGGGAGATGGCCTCGCCGGTCCCGAGAATCCACACCGGCGCCTTGGCGCAGTCCCGGGCGCGGTCCTCGCTGGCCAGGATCACCGAACCCCCGCCGTCGGAACGGAGGCAACAGTGCAGCTTGGTCAGGGGATCGGCCATCATCGACGAGTTCTGCACGTCGTCGATGGTGATCAGCTCGCGGTACATGGCCTCGGGGTTCAGCGAGGCGTTGTACCGGGTGGAGACGGCGATCTCCGCCAGCTGCTCGATGGTCGTGCCGTACTCGTGCATGTGGCGCATGGCCGCCATGGCGTAACGCGAGATCAAGGTGTGGCCGTAGGGCACGTCGAACTGCTCGGCGCCGCGGCCGCCGAAGGTGAGGTTGGCGGTGCGCAGTCCCTTCTTCAGGTCGCTGCGGGTGGTCGATCCGTAGGTGATCGCCACCACGTCGACGTAGCCGCGCGCGATGGCGGCGACCGCGTGCTCCACCATGAACTGCCAGGCGCTGCCGCCGACGTTGGTCCCTTCCACCCAGCGGGGTCGTATGCCGAGGTAGTCGCAGACTTCGATCGGGGCCAGCGTGCCCGTTCCGGTGGACATGAAGCCCTCGATGTCGGTGCGGGTCAGGCCGGCGTCGGCCAGCGCCCGGGTGGTGGCCTGATAGTGGAGCTCGTAGACGGTCTTGTGGTCCACCCGGCCACAGTCCGAAAGGGCGGCACCCACGATGGCCACCCTGCGGCCTCCGGCAAGAGGATCGCCGGACCTCGCTTCGCTGGTGCTCGACATCGGCAGTGCAGGCTCCCTCGCGGTCGGCCGTACGGACGGCACCCGTGGTTCGCACAGCGCTCGCGCTGGCGATCCGGCCCGTCGGGTTGAATAAAATAAACTACCCCGTCGTCTTGACGGCGGTGCAAGACGGCGGACGCATCGGGACTGTCTGGGGCGGGCTATCGTCCGCCCACGCCGCCAGTGGAGAGTGAGAACAGATGACCGCTGCCCGGATCGACATCCCCTCGGCCGACGAGAGCACCCAGGAGTACTGGGACGCGGCACGCCGGGGCGTCCTTCTCATCAAGCGGTGCGCGGCATGCGGCAAGCCCCACTTCTACCCGCGCCCGTTCTGCCCGTACTGCTGGAGCACCGACGTGCACTGGGAAGAGGCCAGCGGCCGGGCCGTGCTCTACACCTACTCCATCGTGCGCCGCAACGATCTGGCCCCGTTCACCGAGCGGGTGCCCTACGTGGCGGGGATCGTCGATCTGGCGGAAGGCCCCCGCGCCATGACCGACATCGTCGAGGTCGCGCTCGACGATGTCCACATCGGCATGGAACTTCACGCCACCTTCGTCGAGATCGCTCCCGAAGTGACCGTCCCGATGTTCCGCCCGGCCTGACCAGCTCGGCCCGCTAGGGTCGGCCGCTTCTTTCAGACCGTCCCCTCCGTCTCCACCAGTGTGGCCGCCCGGGCACGGAGCTCTGGCTTGAGGATCTTGCCACTCGGATTGGTGGGGAGGCTGTCGACCACGAAGACGAAGCGCGGCGCCTTGAAGTTGGCCATATGGTCGCGGCTCCAGGCGACGATCTCGGCCGGATCGGGATTCGTCCCGGGGCGGGGGACCGCGAACGCAGCCCCGACCTCACCCAGGCGCTCGTCCGGCACCGCCACCACGGCGACCTGGGCGATGTCCTGGCGCCGCAGGATGATCGACTCCACCTCGGCCGGGGAGACGTTGAAGCCGCCGACGATCAGTATGTCCTTTTTGCGGTCGACAATACGCAGGTACCCCCGCTCGTCGAGCGAGCCGACGTCGCCGGTGGCGAGCCATCCGTCGGCGCTCAGCGTCGCCTTGGTCGCCTCGGGCGCGTTGAAGTACTCGCTCATGACGTTGAAGCCGCGCACGAGCACCTCTCCGGGCGCACCGACCGCCTGATCGATCCCGTCGTCGTCCACGATGCGCAGCTCCAGGCCGTCGAGCGGGTGCCCGACCGTGGTGGCGATCGTCTCGATGGAGTCGCTCTGCTCGTTGATGGTGGCCGTGCCGTGGGTCTCGGTGAGCCCGTAGGCCGTGATCACGACGTCGAGGTCGAGCTGCGTCTTCATGCGGTCGATCAGCTCGACCGGGACGACGGCGGCGCCGGTGATCGACAGCCGCAGGCGTGTCGAGCGGGAACGAGGCGAAATCGGCGTGGTTGAGGATCGATTGGAAGATGGACGGGGGGCCGGGCAGCACCGTGATGCGCTCCTCGGCGACCCGGTCGACCACCGACTGGACGTCGAACACGGGATGGGGCACGAGGGTGGCCCCCCGGATGAAGGCGGCCAGGATTCCCGATTTGAGGCCGGCCGTGTGGAAGAAGGGGTAGATGACCAGCAGGCGGTCGCCCTCGCGCAGCCCCACCCCGCGCGACCACTGCACGTAGGTCTCGACGCTGGCGCCGTGGCGTAACACGGCGCCCTTGGGCAGTCCCGTCGTGCCCGAGGTGAAGATGATGTCGCTCGAGTCCTCCGGCCGGATCGCCGCCTCCCGCGCCCTGGCCTCGTCGAGGGTGACCTGCTCGGCCCTCGCCAGGAACGTCTCCCAGCTGGTCGCCTGGTCGGAGACAGGACCGCTCATGACGACGGTCTCGGTCAGGCCATCCAGACCGGGCAGCCCGGCCAGGAGTTCGGTGTAGTCGGTCCCCAGGAAGTCGGTCACGGTGAAGAGCAACTTGACCTCGGCGGTCTGGATGACGCCGGCCGCCTCTTCGCCCTTGTAGCGGGTGTTGATCGGCACGAGCACCCCGCCCACCCCATAGACCGCGAAGGAGACCAGGACCCAGGACAACCCGTTGGGCGCCCAGATGGCGACCCGGTCACCCGGTGCCACGCCGCTGGCGATGAGGGCGCGCTCGATGCGGTCGACCGAGGCGGCCACTTCGGCGAAGGTCGGCCGTGACCCCCCGTCGACCACCGCTTCGATATCGCGAAACCGCTCGGCGGCGGCGCGCAGGACGGAGGGAATGGTCTCAGCTGTCATCGTCGGTCCACCTTCGAGGTCATTGCAACTGGCACACCGCCCTAGGTAGAGTCCGGCGCACAACCTGTCAGAGGGTGGCCCCGAACGGTCTTCGGCCACCTGGTCGCCCGTGATTGTCCGTTTGGCCGATCGGGTCTTGTGCTGCGTGTGCAGCTGCCCTTGGGCCTCTCGTTCACCGGTTTCTAATGGGCTTCGCGACACCTTGCACAGCGGAGTTGGTAGCTCTCTCTTGTCGATGCTCCGCTCGACTTGAGTCACACCTTCCCGTCGTCGTGCTCGGTGCGAGCCGCCTGCCGATGACGAGAGCCGCCGCGTGGTGGCCGCTCGCCTCGGTCGAGATTGCCTGCAGGGGGGCGAGCCAGTGCTCGGCGCCCCACTTCGATGTGTAGGCGGGGTCGACGGCGATCACTGCGAGACCGCCGTTCGTCGCCATCTGGACCAGCCGCTGTCGGAACTTAGCCGTCGGCAGTCCGCTGACCAGGCGGCGGAACGATCGACCGGTCTGCCGCGGCTCGGGCGGTTACCTGATCGTTCCCGACCTGTTCGCGGCTCCCAGCGAAGTCGAGGTTCTCGACGACGATCGCCCGACACGGTTGATCTTGGCGGCACCGATGAGCTCGGCAATCGCGGCACGGAGATGCCCGTCTCTGGTCGATGCTCGGAGCCCCGCGAGATCCAATGGCACCGTGAACGGGGCGCCGAGGGGATTTCCCGACGGGTCGAGGACGCACGCGCGAGGTGGCCATGGTTGGCATCAACCGCTAGCACCGGGTCAGCGGGAGCTCATCGATGCTGGGCACCGCGTCGGAGGCGTACGTCCACGAGGCGTCCAGATACCAGCGATTCTTATCCGGGTCGAACGTGATGTCATATCGCACGCGCGCTCGTGGCTTGTGCGGCGACGTCTTCGCCCTGTAAAGGAAATTGACCAGGGACGACAGGCGGTAGCGGCCTCTGGGCCGGTTGGCTAGATGCTCGAGCGGTCCAGGCAACGAATCTCGAGCCACTGCTCGTCTGGGTGCAGCGGATCGTGAGGTTTCCGAGAAGCTGGTCCCCGTCGCCGTCCGCTGTGAGGAAGAGCCGACCGGCTTCCCGAGCGCTCCCGCCACTGCTCCTCGGTGAGGCCGGCGGCCAAGAGGTTGTGGTGCGTCTTCGCAAGGCGGCCAGTGCCGCGGCAGACGCCGAGCGCCCGTCAGTGATGTCTCGCTCGGTTTTTAAGAGACGGTGTTCGAGGGACTGAAGCCTGCGTTGCTTTTCGAAGCGTTCGGCGGCGGTGGCGTAACCACGGACCTTCTGTCGGTGACCGGTCGGGAGTGCCAGGCGCCGAGCGATCCGATTGACCCGGCTCGCCAGGCTGCGCCGCTCGGCCAAGAGGTTGCGATGGGCGAGCTGCCAGGCGTCCTCAGACGTTCGGGTGATTGCCCCGGCCCAGCGAGAGGAAGAACTGGCAGTGAGGGCTCGCTTGCGCTCCCGACGCGACTCTGAGCGTTTCCTGGCGTCGAGTGTGCCTTGTGCAGAGCGCGCCGCGAGGTCAGTTCCAGCGAGAGTGCCGAGGTGGGCCCCGACCGCCCAAAGAACTGCGGTCTCGCTTTCGTCGACCCGCAGACGAGTGCGGACTCGAGCGCCAGAAGGAGGGGCGACGACAAACGACCCAACAATCGGCCGGAGAGCACTCACGATGCGGGGGGACGGTCGTGCAGGGCGATGATTTCGGCAGGAGGGCGACGGAGGTACAAGCTGCAGCTGTGGACTATCAATGCCTGCACCGGCCACGGGCCTTCACCTACCACCGATAACGGTCTGGGAGCGCACGCCTTGGAGCCGTGTCCACTCGGAGAGGTCATCCTGAGACTGTATCGAATGGGTGTTCGCTCACTGTAGCTGCGTATGTGGCGAAGTTCTTCACACCCTATAGAGCGGAGCGTGCGTATGGGCGGGCCATTGGCTGCGGCGGGGACCATTCCCGGCGTGGTCGAACGCGCCGCCGCCTCCTCCTACGCCGGTCGCCCGGCCCTGGTGGACGAGTCCGGTACGGAGACCATCACCTACGAGGAGCTCTTGGAGCTGGTGCGGTCGGCAGCCGGCGCCTTGATCGAGGCCGGTGTCGGCCCCGGGGACCGCGTCGCTCTCTGGGCGCCGAATACGCCGGAGTGGGCCATGGCCTCCCTCGCCGTGCTCTTCGCCGGCGGTTCGGTCGTCCCGATCAACACGCGCTACACGGCGGTGGAGGCGGCCGCCCTGGTGAGCCGGGCCGATTGCCGGGTCGTGCTCGCCGCGGGCGAACTGGGGGGACGGAGCCCGGCCGAGGAGGCGGCTGCCATGCCGGGACCGATCACCGTCGTGTCACTCGGGCCGACGGCAGTGCCGGGCCTGACGCCGTGGGGGGAGTTCGCCCCTGTGCGCTCGTCGAACGCCGCGCTCGACCGCAGGTTGGCCGCGCTCACGCCGGGCCACGTGAGCCATGTGCAGTACACGTCGGGCACGACCGGTGCGCCGAAGGGTGCCATGCTCCGTCACGGCGCCATGGTGGAGACCACGGCGCGCTGGGCCGAGGTGGTCGGGTTGACCGAGGGGGACTGCTACCCGGTGGTGAGCCCCTTCTCGCACATCGGCGGCCACAAGACCGGACTGCTGGCGTGCCTGGTGACGGGCGCCACGACGGTCCCGGTGGCTGCCTTCGATCCCGCCGGCTTCGAGCGGATCGTGGCCGAACGCGGGGTCACGGTGGTGCAGGGGCCACCGACCCTGTTTCACGCGCTGGTCGAGCGAGCCAAGGAGGGGGCGGACACGCTCGGGACGATGCGCGTGGGGGTCACGGGCGCCGCGGTCATTCCGCCCACTCTCGTACGTGACATGCTGCACGTTCTCGGACTTCAGGTCGTCGTCACCGCCTACGGGCTGACCGAGACGACCGGTGTGTGCACCATGACCCGTCCGGGCGATCCGGTTGGCGTGGTGGCCGAGACCTCCGGTCGACCGATCGAGGGCGTCGACGTCCAGATCGTCGACGAGGCCGGCGTCCCTTGCCGGCGGGGTCCCGGGGCGAAATCGCCGTGCGGGGCATCGGTCTCATGGCCGGGTACCTCGATGATCCCGAAGCGACGGCGGCCACCATGCGCGGCGAATGGTTGGCTACCGGGGATGTCGGGTGGATCGGGGAGGACGGCAATCTGCGCATTGTGGACCGACTCAAGGACATGGTGGTTGTCGGCGGCTTCAACGTGTACCCGGCCGAGGTGGAGCGGGTGCTCCTCGAGCACGCCGCCGTGTCGCAGGCCGCGGTCATCGGGCTGCCCGATGCGCGCATGGGTGAGGTGCCGGGCGCGTTCGTGGTCCCGGCTCCGGGAGCGGCGATCGACGTGGAGACCCTCGTCGACTACCTGGGTCAGCGCTTGGCGAAGTTCAAGGTGCCCCGCACGGTGTGGTTGGTCGACCGGCTTCCGATGAACGCGGCGGGCAAGGTGGCCAAGGCGGAGCTACGGTCCGACGCCGCCATCCGCCTGGCCTCTTAGCGCCCCCTGAACAGCCGCGCGCCCTTCACGGACTCTTGACGCTCCCCGTCGGGTCGACCCACTGCGGCTCGCGCTTTTCGGCGAAGGCCTTTGGGCCTTCGTCCTGGTCCGGGTGTCCCCACACCGACACCAGCTCTTTGGCCCCGAACTTGCAGGCATCGGTCAAGCCGAGCTCGAGGGCACCCCACAGGGCGCGCTTGGTGGCCGCCATGGCGGCCGGCGAGTTCTTGGCGATCTTCTCCGCCAGCTCCTGCGCCGCCTCGCGGAGCTTCTCGGGCGGGTCGACGATCTGGCTGATCATGCCGAGCTCATAGGCCCGGGCGGCGTCGATGCGCTCGTAACGGCCGACCAGGGCCATGCGCATCACCGCCTCGACTGGCATCTTGCGGATGAGCCCGATGGCCTCAATGGCCACGACCTGGCCGATGGAGACGTGGGGATCGAAAAACTGGGCGTCGGAGGCCGCGATGACGATGTCCGCGTCGGCGATCCAGTGGAATCCGCCACCGGCGCAGATCCCGTTGACCGCGGTGATGACCGGCTTCCACACCTTCTGGTGCCAGGCGGTGAAGTGGATGTCCATGTCCTCGAGGCCCTCGCGGTAGCGCTGCATGCCCTGCCCGTCGGTGGCTAGCTCGGTGACGTCGACCCCGGTCTGGAAGGCTCGCCCTTCGCCCGTGTGCACAATGACACGCACCTGCGGATCGTTGTCCAGCTCGGTCCAGGCCTGGGCGAACTCGTCGCGCATCAGCGCGTTCATGGCGTTGAGCTGGTTGGGCCGGTTGTTGAGCAACCAGCCCACGTGACCGTGGCGCTCGATCTTCAGGCACTCGAAGTGTCGAATAGGACATTGCGCTGCTCCTCCTTCGTATCGGCACCACGGCCGACCTCGGCGCGACCCGTGAGGTCGCACGCGCCTTCACGGACTCTTGACGCTCCCCGTCGGGTCGACCCACTGCGGCTCGCGCTTTTCGGCGAAGGCCTTGGGGCCTTCGTCCTGGTCCGGGTGACCCCACACCGACACCAGCTCTTTGGCCCCGGCCTTGCAGGCATCGGTCAAGCCGAGCTCGAGGGCACCCCACAGGGCGCGCTTGGTGGCCGCCATGGCGGCCGGCGAGTTCTTGGCGATCTTCTCCGCCAGCTCCTGCGCCGCCTCGCGGAGCTTCTCGGGCGGGTCGACGATCTGGCTGATCATGCCGAGCTCATAGGCCCGGGCGGCGTCGATGCGCTCGTAACGGCCGACCAGGGCCATGCGCATCACCGCCTCGACCGGCATCTTGCGGATGAGCCCGATGGCCTCGTAGGCGGTGACCTGGCCGATGGAGACGTGGGGGTCGAGGAAGGTGGCGTTCGACGAGGCGATGACGATGTCCGCGTCGGCCACGAAGTGCAACCCCCCTCCGGCGCACACCCCGTTGACGGCGGCGATCACCGGCTTCTCCACGCCGTTGTGCCACGCCGTCAGCCGGAGCTCGGCCCGCTTGGTCCGGCGGGACTGCTCGCGCAACGCCTCGGGATTCCGGGCCAGCTCCACCACGTCGAGACCGGTCTGGAAGGCTCGCCCGACTCCGGTGTTGACGATGACGCGTACCTGGGGGTCGGCGTCGAGTTCGCGCCACGCCGCCTCCAGCTCGTCGATCATGGCGGCGTTCATGGCGTTGCCCGACTCGGGCCGGTTGAACACGAGCCAGCCGACCCGACCGTGGCGCTCCACCACCAGGGTGGACCCCGCCGCAGTGCTCATTGGCGCCTCGAAGGGTCCGCGCCCCATCTGGTCGCGGACCGTGACCACGGGAGGGTTCGTCAACAGTCGACGCTGCCAGTTGGCCCCGTCGACCACCAGCGTGTGCCCCGAAATGAAGCGGGCGTACGGTGAGGCGAGGAACGTGGCCGCCCATCCGAGCTCCCGGAGCCGGCCGACGCGGAGGGCGGGCTGGCAGACGTCCTTGTCGCTGCTGCGGTCCAGGTTCTCCTGAATGTCGGCCGTCATGTCCTCATGGGGGAACATCCCCGGCACGAGTCCGTTGACCGCAATGCCGTACGGGCTCCATTCGACCGCCAGCGTCTCCACCATGTTCTTCACCCCCGCCTTGGCGGCGGCCGAGTGGGCGAACCCGGGACCGCCCGTCCAGGCGTAGGAGGCCCCGACATTGACGATGGAGCCCGGCGTCCCCTCGCTGAGGTGGCGCCGGGCGAACTCGCGCGCCATGAAGAACGTCCCGTTCAGCGTGATGTCGACCACCGTTCGCCAGGCATTGGGCGACATGTCCTCGGCGGGCACGGGGAAGTTGGCGGCCGCGTTGTTGATCAGCACGTCGGGCAGGCCGAACGCCGCAGTGGCCTGGTCGAAGGCGCCGGCGATCTGCTCGGGATCCCTGATGTCACACGTCACGACCTCAATGGGTCCCGGGACGGCCTCAATGGCGGCCCGGGCGGCGTCGAGATGTTCCGCCTTGCGGCTCGCCACCACCAGGTTGGCCCCGAGCCGGGCGAACTCGACCGCGATGGCTCGGCCCAGACCGGTCCCGCCACCGGTGACCAGAACGGTCTGGCCCTCGTACGTGCCGGCCGGCAGGGCGCTGGCGCCCTCTTCCGGCGGCTCGGCCAGACCCAGCAGGTTCGTCACGCTCAACTCCCGGTGTAGATCGGCGCGCGCTCTTCGGCCCGTGCGGCCCGGAGCTCGGCGTAGTCGCTCGACTTGTTGATGAAGGTCTGCCCGATCAGCTCGTCGGACATGGACGAGCGGATCTGGGGCTCGAAGAGGTTGCGGATGATGCGCCGGGCCATGTTGACGCTGACCCGCGGCTTGGCGGCGATGCTCTCGGCGATCTCGCGTACCGTCGCATCGAGCTGGTCGGCCGCCACCACTCGCGACACGACGCCGTGCGCCAAAGCCTCCTCTGCACTCATGGCCCGCCCGGTGAGCACCAGATCACTCACGACACCGTGTCCGCACATTTCGTAGAGGACGCCCACGCCGCCCGTGTCGGGGATCACGCCGTGGGTCAGCTCGGGCAGCATGAACCGCGCTCCTTCGGCGGCGACCCGGATATCGCACAGGAGTGCCCGCTGGAACGACCCGCCAATCGACCATCCCTGCAGCGCCGCAATAATCGGCGCATCGATCTCGAAGAGCTTCTGGATGCCGCGGTGGCCCCGCCGCATCAATTCGTGGTGGCTCACGTCGACCGTCGCCCCGATGGCCGAGACGTCGCGTCCGGTGGAGAACGAGTGTCCGGTTCCCCGCCAGATGACGGCTCTGATGTCCGGGCGCTCCGCCAACTCGGCCAGGATTTCGAAAAGGCGAAGGTCCATCTCGTCGTCGAAGGCGTTGCGCTTCTCGGGGTTGTTGTTGGAGATGATGGCGACCGGTCCGTCGTAGTCGAGCAGCACCTTCTCGCTCGACGAAGTGCTGGCGGTCATGATCCTCCCCCTGCGGACAGAGTTGGCCCCGGACCTTTTGGCCCGGCTGGACAGGCGACTCTACCTGAGTCGTCTGGGAGCCGACAGACGGCGGCTGCGCCCGGTATGGTTGCCTGCATGGCGCGCCTGCATCACGTGAACCTGGGCATTCCCGTCGGCGGGACCGACGCCGAAGCAGGGTTCCTGGTCGATCTGCTGGGCTACAAGCGGGTCGAGCCGCCGGCGGAGCTGGCCTCGGTGGCCAAATGGTTCGAGTACGAGGACGGGACGCAGATCCATCTCAGCGAGGACCCCGAGCACCGCCCCGCTGCCCGAGCACACGTCGCGGTCGAACTGGGCGACGAGCTGGGCGCCCTCGAGCGCGCTCTTCGACGAGGCCGGCTACGCCTACTCCCCGATCGACGAGTCAGGGCATGCGTATCGTCTTCTGCGAGGATCCGGCAGGCAACCGGTGGGAGTTGCGCGGTCCGCCGCTTCACTAATGTGATCGGTGGGCCGTGGCGCGGCGGCCCTTTCAAGAGGGGGTACGGGTGTCAGACCTTCGTCTGCTTGTCGACAAGGTGGCCGTGATCACGGGGGCAGCGAACGGCATCGGTGCCGCGACGGCGGAGCTGTTGGCCGAGCATGGCGCCGTGGTATACGTCGCCGACATCGACACCGACCACGCGGAGTCGGTGGCAGCAGCCATCAACGCGGCAGGGGGCGAAGCGGTCGCGGTGACGACCGACGTACGCGATCTCGGTGCGGTGGAGCGACTACACAACCGGGTGGTCGAGGGGCATGGTCGCTGCGACGTGCTCGTGAACAACGCCGGCCACTGGGTGGCCGTCAAGGACCTGGTGCAAGGAGACCCCGCGCACTGGCAGGCGCTCTATGAGATCAACCTCCTCCACATTTTTTCCATGACCCACGCCTTCCTCCCGGCCATGCTGGAGCAGGGGAGCGGGGCCATCGTCAATGTCAGTTCGATCGAGGGTGTGCGTGGCTACCCCCAGGATCCGGTGTATTCGGCGTTCAAGGCCGCCGTGCTGCACTTCACCCGCTCCCTTGGGGTGGACGTGGCCGGCCGCGGGGTCCGGGTCAACGCCATCGCCCCCGATCTCACCAACAGCGTGCAGTCGGACTTCGTAGCGTGGGATCCACCCGAGTGGGTCGACCAGTGGCCCAAGTGGCTGCCGGTGGGGCGGATGGGGGTGCCGGAGGATCAGGCCCGGGTCATCTTGTTCCTGGCCAGCGAGCTCTCGGACTTCGTGGTGGGCCAGACCATCAACACCGACGGCGGTACCGGGGCGGCCGGCGGGTGGTACCCGACCACGCACCGCCCCAACCGCCGATGGACCAATCGGCCCGTCGATGCCTGACTCGCCACGCGTGCATCGGGACCCGGTCCCGTGAGGATCGGCGTCATCGCGCCGTTCGTCGACGGCTTGATCACGTCGGGCGCCTTCCTCTCGGAGTACGCCGGGGTGCTCGAGGAGTGCGGGGTCGAGTCGGTGTGGACCGTCGAACATGTCGTGGTGGCGGAAACGTACGAGTCGCGCTACCCGTACTCGGCCAGCGGGCGGATGGCGGGCCAGCCGGGCTCGGTGCCGATGCCCGACCCGCTCGAACTGCTGGCTTTCCTCGCCTGCGCATCCTCGACCTTGCGGCTCGGAACCGCCATCGTCGTGGCGCCGTTGCACTCTCCGGCCGTGCTGGCCAAGCGCGTCGCCACGGTCGACCGCCTTTCGGGGGGCCGGGTCGAGTTGGGCCTCGGAATCGGCTGGCAACGAGAGGAGTACGCCGCCGTGGGTGCTGCCTTCGACCATCGCGGGAGTCGCCTCGAAGAGTGCATCGAGGCCATGCGGGCACTGTGGGCCGACCATCCGGCGTCGTACGAGGGCCAGTACGTCTCCTTCTCCCGGGTTTTCTCTGAGCCCCCTCCCGAGAACGGACGGGTGCCGATCCTTCTCGGAGGGCACAGCGACGCGGCCGTCGAGCGGGCGGGCCGCATGGCCGACGGTTGGTTTCCGTTCACCATCACGGCCGAGGAGTTCGCCGAGAAGGCGGACGTCGTGCGGGCGGTCGCCGCGGCGAACGGCCGTGAGCCCGGCGCCATCGAGATGACCGTCTGGCCCGGCAGCGCCGATCCCGGCGCAGAACGTTCCCTCCCCTGGGTGCGGCCGCTACGTGGAGGCCGGGGCCACCCGCCTGGTGCTGCACGCCGGGATCAGCCGGCCCGACGAACTGCACCTGCTGCGGGACCAGCTCAACCGCTACCAGGACGAGGTGGGCTCGCAGTTCTGACGCCGCCCGGCGGGGGGGCCCAGTTCGAGAGGACGGCGTCGAGCAGGCCCTCGTCCACGTACTCGGGGAACGCGGTGGGCCGGACCGGTTGCGGGACCTGTCCCTCGTAGCCCAGCCTGCGACGCACACCGGGATCGAGGTAGTACGCGCCGGCGACGGCCAGCACGAGGGCTCGGTACGCCGCCGGGTCGTCGGCGGAGAGCCCGTCCAGCCACGCGCCGATGTCCTCTCCGGGGATGTCGGCGTCGAGCACCGAGGGGAGCGCGCCGGCGAAGGAGGGCACGGCGGCCACCACCCGGTCGAGAAGAGCATGGGACACGTCCACCTCATCGGCCGAGGGCATGGCGTCGCCGGCCGGGATCAGGACCTGGGCGACCTGGGCCAGCCGCCGTCGGACGGCGTCGTCGACACCGTGGTGGCGTCGTCCGGCGGGCGGCCGAGGGTGACGGACCGGCCGTCGAGCGCCGGCCGGCTCAGAGCCGGACGGCGCACGACGGGACATCGAAGTGCACGGCTCGCCGATGCTCTGGCGTGGGCACGTCCCCCCGGTGCGCCATCAGGTGCTCCACCGCCCGCAGTGCGAGGGCGCAGATCGAACTGGTGGGGTTCACGCCCCCCGAGGTGACGAACGTACTGCCGTCGATGATCCCCAGATTCGGCACGTCGTGGGCCATGGACCAGCGGTCGACGACCGCACGCTCGGGATCGTCCCCCATGCGTGCGGTTCCCATGAAGTGCCCGTTGGGGGGATAGCGGAACTCCACTTCGGTATGCCAGGCGCCGGCCTCGACGAGCGACTCCCGCGCCTTGTCAATGTGCCATTCACACAGAGCCCGGGTGTTGTCGTCGATGCGGTAGGTGATCCGCGGCGCGGCCAGACCGGCACGGTCGGTGAGGGTCGGACGAAAGGTCGACGCGATTTTCCGGGTTGGGCAGGTCCTCGCACACCAGCCCCCAGTGCGCCGCGCACCCGAACCGATCGCGCACATGGCGGTGGTGCCCTTCGCCCCACACGCCTCCGTTGGTCAACGCGGCCCGCAGGGGTCCGCCGGTCGGCGCCATGGCCCATTTGGCTCCGCCGACGAATCCTCGGCGTTCATCGCTGGCATAGAACTGGTAGGAGACGATGGAGCCGCCGGCGTGCCCCCGCCAGCTCTCGAGGTCCTGGCGGAACAGCCCCTTGACCAGGGCCAGCGGATGGACCATCAGTCGCGTTCCGACGAGGCCCGAGGAGTTGGCCAACCCGTCGGGTGCGCGGGACGAGGCCGACGCCAGCAGGAGGCGTGGGGTGCCGATCCCGTTGGCCGCCAAGAGCACGAGGTCAGCCGCCTGGAAGTGCGCGCCACCCTCCTCGTCGACCCATTCGGCGCCGGTGACGAGCCCACGCGCATCAGTCGGGAGTGCCACGACGCACGCACCGGTGATGAGCCGGCCCCCGGCCGCCACGAAGGCGGGCCAGTGCGTCAGATCGGTGGAGCCCTTGGCTCCCTCGTTGCACCCCAGCATGCACGTCGCACGTTGGACGCACGGGTGCCGGCCCGACCACGGCGCCGACAGGATCGCGTTGGCCGCCGGCCACCAGTGCCAGCCGAGCCGGGCGTGGGCCCGGGCGACCTTGAGCGCGCCGGGTCCGATGGGGAGCGGGGGCAGTGGGGGATCGGCGCCGTCGGGGAAGGCCGGGTCGCCCCCGAGGCCGGAGACCCCGAACTGCCGGTCGGTGCGCTCGTAGAACGGGAGCAGCTCGGCGTAGGTGAGGGGCCAGTCGTCGGCCACACCCTCGTCGGTCCTCCTCGTGAAGTCCGAGGGCAGGAGCCGGGGCCATTGGGCCGCATACAGGACGGTGCCGCCGCCCACGCCGTTGTAGTTGAGCACGCCGACTTCGGAGGCGCTCAGGTCGATCGGATAGTCCGCCGGGGCGCGACGGACACTCGGGTCGCCGGACCACAGTTGGCGGCCGGCCAGCTCCCATTCGTCGGACGCGCCGGGAAACGATGATCGGTCCGGCCACGGGCCCTGTTCGAGGCAGACGACGCGGTAGCCGGCGTCGACCAGGCGGGTGGCGGCGACCCCGCCGGACGCTCCCGCGCCGACGATGAGGACGTCGGCCGGCCGGTCGTCTCCGGGGATGGCGCCGGCTCCGGCGGGAACTATCGGGGGACCCTCATCCGATGGCGATGGGGTTGATCGGGCTTCCCGAGGCTCCGGTGACGGGAAGCGGTGCCACCACGAACAGGCACTCGCTGACCTGGTCCGCCGACAGGGCGGACAGGTTGACGTGCTCGAGGAGGTGGACGCCGAGCTTTACCAGCAGCTCGATGTGGACGCCGAGGAAGATGCCGCGGTCGAACGGGACCGGCTCGATGGCCGAGTTGTCCGATCCGACGACCGAGATGTCGTGCTCCCGGATGAAGTCGACCGCATCGAGTCCGAGCCCGGCTTGGAGCGCCACCTCGGGTTCGCCGATCGAGTGCCAGTACTCGAGGAAGCCGGTGCGGACGAGGAGGATGTCGCCCGAGCGGATCTCGACGTTCTGCGCGGCCCGGCACGCCTCGAGCTCCGCGCTGGTCACGGCGTAGCCCGGCTCCAGCCAGTCGACGCCCTGGTGCCGGGGGAGGTCGAGGTGGACGGCCCGCCCGACCACGCCGCGCACCTTGTCGATGCCGCAGTTGGGCACGCCTTGGTTGGTCCGCACCGCGTCGGAGGGGAAGTCGTTGTACAAGGTGCCCTCGGCGAAGACGTGGCTCAGCGCGTCCATGTGGGTCAGGGTGTGGGAGGCGAAGACCAGGACGTCCTCATTGGCGCCGACGTCGGGTGAGGCGCCGTACTCGATGAATGCGCCCGGATCAGCCTGGTTGGTGAGGGTCAGCCGTTGGGGCGTGCCCCGGTAGGCGAAGAGCGGTCCACTGCCCTGCATCTGGATCGGCAGTCCGAGGTTGTAGACCACGCCGGTCTTGCAGACCCGGGTGGCCGCGAGCACGACCTCCGGCGTGAGCAGGTTGAGCGCACCGCGCTCGTCCTCCTTGCCCCACCGGCCCCAGTTGTTCGGCCCTTCCCCGACCAAGACTCGATCAGCGCACATTGCCTAGACCCCCAAGTGAACGTAGATGAACTGTGGCGGCGCCACATTACGACGTTTCTTGGACGGGAACAGAACGGCGCGTCCCGGACAGGGAACAGGGCGGCGCCGCGCCGCCCTGTTCACGTCCTCATGGTGATGCCGGACCGCTGTGACCCGACGACCTGTGCTGAACCCCTATGAAGTGGGCTGGCCCGTCGTCTGGCTCACCTTCTTGTTGGTCTGCACATTGACCGCCCCGGGGCACTGGTAGGGCGCTATCTGCTTGAAGGTGGTACCCGTGGTCTTGACCAAGGTGCCGCAACCCGTCGGGATGGTCTCTGCGGCGGGGAACGTCTCCGAGCCGATGCCCCCGGCGATGGGGTCGGTGTACGTGAAGCCGCTGGTCACCGTCTTTTCGAGGGCTGCCCCGGTGACCTTGGCCGGGTTGCCGCCTTCGGCCTTCAAGGTGGCCTTGAGCATCTGCTCGAACACGATGGCTGACCAGTAGCCCACGGCCACGCCCGAGGTCAGGTCAGGCGGTTGGCCCACCGCTTTGAGGTCCGCTTCGGCCTGCTTGACGGCCGGGGTGTTGTTCTCGTCGGCGGGGAATTCGTCCTCGACGTAGACCCCGTCAGCGCGGACGCCTCGTTGGGCTGGCTGTTCAGCTGGCCCGGGAAGTAGGTCACACCGTTGACGATGATGCCCTTGTAGTTGTCCGCCTTCAGTTGCGCCGCCAATCCGATGGAGCCGGCGGAGGCCAGGACCTCGTAGACGATGGTGGCACCCGAGGACATGATCGCCGAGGCGTAAGGGGCATAGGAGGTCGTGCCCGCCGCCGGCACCGGGGCCTGCTCGTAGACGACCTTCATGCCGGTGTACTTGGCCACCCCGGCCAGGGCCGAGTTGGCGATGGTGCCGCCGGGCGTGTCAACGCCGATGAAGGCGATCTTCGCCTTGCCCGGCGTCTTGGTGTTCCCTGTCGCCGCCAGCGCCTGTTCCATGCCGGCGAGTCCCTGCACCTGCGGGTTGCCCTGGTTCCCGTTGATGCCGAGCCCCCACTTGGGCTCGACCTCGAACGCGGCATTGACCGACCATCCGATGAACGGCACCTGGTTGGTGGCCAGGAACGTACCGCTCGAACCGGTGGCCACTTCGCTCAGGAACGGGACCACGGCCATGACGTGCTTGCTCTGGACCAGTTCCTGCGCGTTGGACAGGTTGGTGGCCGGGTTGAACCCGTCGTCGAGGAAGCCGGTGAACTGGATTTTGCGGCCGTCGAGTCCGCCGGCCTTGTTGAAGCGGTAGATGCCGGCCTCGAAGCCCTGGGCGACGCCGGCCGAGATGGCCAGGTCCCCATCGCCGCCGACGATGATCGGCGTGTTGCTCGTGGCCGCAGCCGCAGTGCCGGCACTGATCCCGCCGGAAGCGGCCAGGGCCCCCACAACGGTGGCGGCGGTGAGTAGGTGACGACGCAAAGTTCTCCCTTCGGAAAAGGGTCGGCCGGGTGGCCGACGTTGAATATCCGCCGCGTCGCGAGGGGGCCATGCAGGTCTTCCCCAGCTGATTATGACGGATCAGTTATATTTGAAATACAATGTACATACTGCCGACCGGCAAGATAGGGCGATCGAACACGCGCCGTCAATTCGGCGTTCGCACACCCGCTGTGCGTATCTCCACGCACGGCGATGCATCTGTCCGCGCTCGTGGCCCCGAGGCGGCGACAGACGGAGTCAGGCCCCAAGGTCGGGGTTGTCGATGCGAGAAATGGGCCCGTCGGACTCCCCGGCGCATCCCTCTGTTGCGGATGGGCTACGAACTGCGTGACGTACGAGGCGCCGCGTCACTACTCGACGATGGAGAGCGCTCCCGTGGGGCACGACTCGACCGCCGTACGCACGGCGTCGTCGCTGTCCACATCGGTGCCGATCTGGACCACCTTGCCCTCGTCGTCCACTTCGAACGTCCCAGGGGCGTAGCGGTTGCAGTTCTCTGTGCCGATGCAGACGTCCCGATCGATCTCGATACGCATGACGACGAGGTTATCCGACGTCAGCGTGGCGTCGAGTCCCGCTCTGCGCGGTGAACCGTCTCGGCGGTCAATCGAACGGGTGCAGGGAGCTTCCGAGCACGGCCAGGGAGAAGTACTGGTTGGCCGCGCCGTACGCCATGCCCAGCGCGACCTTTGCGCCATCCACCTGGTGCTCGCCTGCCATGCCACGCACCTGGTTCGCCGCCTCGGCGACGCGGAGCAGACCGGAGGCACCGATGGGGTTGCTCGAGAGCACCCCTCCGCTCGCGTTGATCGGGAACGCTCCGGTGAGCTCGGTCTCCCCACTGTCGATCATGCGCCACCCTTCGCCGGGCTCGGCGATACCGTGCCCCTCCAGCCAGATGGCCTCGTACCAGGAGAACGGCACGTACAGCTCGGCCATGTCGATCTGGCGCCGGGGGTCGGTGATGCCCGCCTGCTTGTACACGTCCTTCGTCGCCTGCACGCAGGCCTGCGGAAGCACGGGGTCGCGGCCCGGGAAGCTCGACGGTTCGCTCCGCGACGAGGTGCCGAGGAACCAGGCCGGCGGGCGCCCGTCTGCCGCGGCCGCGTTGGCCACCTCCTCGCTGCCGATGACGATGGCGCAGGCGCCGTCCGAGGACGGGCACGACTCGAGGTAGCGCAGAGGCTCCCAGAGCATCGGGGAGGACTTCACCTTCTCCAGCGAGATGTCCTGGATCTTCAGGTGGGCGAAGGGGTTTTTCAGCGCGTTCTGGCGGTCCTTGACGGCGACCTTCCACCCGATGTGCTCGGGGGCCCCGCTGCGATGGATGTAGGACTTGATGTACGGGGCGAACGCGCCGCCGGCGCCGAGCGAGGCGCCGCGGCCGCTGCCCAGCGCGAACTGGGCGTTGCCCTCAGACTGCTTCTCGAAGGCCACGGCGAGGACGCGGTCGTGCTTCCCGGTGGACACGTGCGACGCGGCCACGATCCCGGTGGTGGCGCCCACCGAGCCGGCGGTGTGGACACGCAGGAAGGGCTTGCCCGTGCCGCCGAGGGCGTCGGAGAGGTAGAGCTCGGGCTTCATGACGCCTTCGAACAGGTCGGGGGCCTTGCCCACCACCACGGCGTCGATGTCGGCGAACGTCATGTGGGCGTCGTCGAGGGCCCGGAAGGCTGCCTCGCGGACCAACCCGGCGTAAGAGACGTCCAGCCTCCTCGACTTGTGGTGGGTCTGGCCGACGCCGACGATGGCACATGGTCGGTGGCTCATGAATCTCCCTCGAGTATGCAGATCAGGTTCTGTTGCAGGCACGGCCCGGAAGTGGCATGGGCGAGTGCCCGCTTGCCGTCGCCGAAGATGTGGTCCGCCGCGTAGCCGATGCGGGCCAACCCACTGGCCATGATCGGGTTGGAGGCCAAAGGGCCGCCCGAGGCATTGACGACGACCTGGTCGCCGAGTTGGAGTACCTGCCGGAGCAGCAGCTCCTCGTGGGTGAAGGCGGTCTGCAGCTCGGCCACCTCCACGTCGCCGGCATTGAGCCCGGCCGCCTTCCCGGCGATCCGGACGGACGGCGCATCGTCGAGCTCCCGGTACATCGGATTGTGGCACTCGGTGCGGTGGTCGATCCCCGTGATCCATGCCGGGTGGGCGCGGAGCTCCCGGGCCCGCTCGGCCGTGGCAAGCACCACGGCGACGGCCCCGTCGGTGATGGGGGGCAGGTCGTGCCGTCGTAGCGGTTCGCGCACGTACTCCTCCGCCAGCAGGGAGTCGATGTCCCCGTCTCCCTTCACCTGCGCGAACTCGTTGCCGATGGCGTTGCGCCGGGCCCGCAGTGCCACCTCGGCCATCGACCGTTCGTCGGCGATGCCCGCCGCAATGACGGCCCGGGCCTGGAGGGCGGCGAAGGTGACGGGGTCCGCGCCGAGGGGGGCGAGGTAGTACGGATCCATCTCCATCGGGTAGATGAGTGCGGGGTCCCCGGTGGACGAGCGTCCCGATCCGGTCACGACGGCGATCTCGATGTCGCCCTCCTGCAGCCGCAACCACGCCTCGTAGAGGGCCCAGGCACCGTCCATCTCGACGTGCGAGTCGCGCTTGGGTGGCCAGGCACCGATGGCATCGATGTTCTGGACGAAGGAGAAGGCCTGTCCGGTGATGTAGTCACAGGAGCCTTGGCACGTGAAATCGATGTCCGCCCGGGTCAGCCCGAGGCCGTCCAGCGCGTCGGTGATGACGCGGACGAGCAGCTGGCTCTCGGACAGGTCGGTCCGACGGATCATCGGGGTCTGGGCCCACCCGATCACGGCGATGTTCTTCTCGATAGCCGCCATCAGTAGATCCGGTTCACGAGGTCGGGGTCCACCACATCGGGCTCATCGAGGGGGACCCACCCGACGAGGGCACCGAATCCCATTCCTCCCATATCTTCCTCCTCTGCCGGCGATGCCCACACGGCGGCCACACGCTGGCCTATGTGCACCTCGGCCGCCGGGAGGTCCACCACGGGCTGGTAGCCGAGGACCACCGCGGCGTCGTCGAGCAGCACGAAGACGCGGGCGAAGGGCTCCGTCTCGGTCTGGCCGGGGTACTGGACCGGCGTGATCACCGTGTAGTTGCTGATGGTGCCCTTCTGGGCCAGATCGACCTCATGCTCGGCGGTCAACTCGGTGGCGTCCACCGGGCAGCTGGTGCGACCGCCGGCGTAGATCCTCTCGCAGGACGGGCACTGCTGACCCAGCAACCGGCCCTCCCGGCTCGCTGCAGCGGCCCGCACGCTCGCCGCCGGGATGGGGTTGTGGTACGAGATCGAGGCGTTGTAGTCCATCATCGTCACAGGCTCGGTGTCCTCCCCGGTGACGGGCGGATCTGCGTCCTCACCGGGCACGAAGGTCTCGATGTCATCGATCCGGCCGTGCCGCGCAGGGCGCCAGCGCGGGACGACCCGCAGCCCGACCTCCATGGCATCGGGGGTTCCGGCGTCGACGGCGTGGAGCAATGGCGTGCTCGCCCCGTCCAACAAGATCGACGCGAAGGCAAAGGGACGGTCCAGGGGGTGCTGCACGGAGGGCTGGGGGACCCAGGTCCACGACGTCACCGTCCCCACCGGTCCGACCTCGACGAAATCGGGCGCCAACTCGGCCCCGGTCGCCGGATCCCACTCGACCGGTGGCACGAGCACACCGGCCCCGTTGCGGATCCCGAGGATCCGCTTCTCGGTCAGGGCCGTCATGAAGGCGCCGACGACCGGCCCGAGAGAGCGCTTGTAGGGAAAGGTGATGGTGGTGTCGCTGAACATGCTCACTGCGCTCGGCCCCCATCATGTCGAGATTCGGAACAAGTTCCGTTGGATTCGCTCATGCCCCCACTTCTTGCTGACGATCGGTCGGCGGAACATTAGCTGCATTGATCGCGCCAGCGCCTCTCCGGCTTTGAACATAGCCTGGCCGCCGGTTCCCGAACGGCGAAGGAGTGGTCGATGGTCCCTGCGGCACCAGGCGGAGAGGGTGACGGCCAGATCAGGCCGTATCTCGTCGAGATCCCTGAGGAACAGATCGAGGACCTGCAGCAACGCCTGCGGCGCACGCGCTGGCCGGAGGCGGAGACAGTGGAGGACTGGTCGCAGGGCATCCCGCTCTCCTACGTGCAGGAGCTGTGCCGCTACTGGGGCGAGGACTACCAATGGCGGGACACGGAGCGGCGGCTGAATGCGCTGCCCCAGTTCCGCGTGGCCATCGATGGGCTCGACCACCACTTCATCCATGTCCGCTCACCCCACCCCGGGGCCCTCCCCGTGGTCATCACCCACGGGTGGCCCGGGTCGGTTGTGGAGTTCCTCAAGGTGATCGGGCCCTTGACCGATCCGGTCACGTACGGGGGCGATCCGTCCGATGCGTTCGACGTCGTCTGTCCCTCGCTGCCGGGCTACGGGTTCAGCGAGCGACCGCGGGCGACGGGGTGGACCGTCGACCGGACCGCCCGGGCCTGGGCGCAGTTGATGGCGCTTCTCGGGTACGAGCGCTACGGAGCCCAGGGAGGGGACTGGGGGTCGATGGTCACCGCTTCGCTGGCCCGTCAGGACCCCGAGCACGTCGTGGGTATACACCTCAACATGCCGGTCGTCGGTCGTGACGCCATGTCGATGGAGGGTCTGACCGCGGCGGAGGAGGCGACGCTGGCGCACATGGCCGAGTTTCAAAAGTGGGAGACCGGCTACTCGGGTCAACAGTCGACCCGGCCCCAGACCCTGGGGTACGGCCTGGCCGACTCGCCGGCGGGCCAGTGCGCCTGGATCGTCGAGAAATTCCATGCGTGGACCGACTGCGACGGACACCCCGAAAACGTCCTCACCCGCGACGAGATCTTGGACAACGTGATGCTGTACTGGCTGCCCGGGACCGGCGCATCGTCGGCCCGGCTCTACTGGGAGAGCTACCGCAACGTGGATCTGAGTGTCGTCTCGGCTCCCACCGGGTGCTCGATCTTCCCCAAGGAGGTCATCCGGTTATCGCGCCGCTGGGCCGAGAAGCGGTTCACCGACCTCCGCTACTGGAACGAGTTGGACCGCGGCGGGCACTTCGCGGCGTTCGAGCAACCGGATCTGTTCGTCGACGAGCTGCGGTCGTTCTTCGCGCTGGTGCGCTGAACCGCGCCGGCGGATTTCCACCCGGCTAACTTCGCGTCGGGCTATCAGACGATGCCCCCACGCGAACTGCGCCGCTCGGCGCGTAGGAGGATCTGCCTTGTCGGAGAACCCGGCGTCCAGTGCCGACGCCCTCGACCGTCCCGGACTGGTGCGCGTGGTCGACAACGCGCGCGTGCGCACCGTCACTCTTGACCGTGTCGACGCGCTCAACGCCTTCAACGAGGCGCTCTACGATGCCGTCACCGAGACGCTTCTCAGCTCCGCCGACGATCCGCAGGTGGCCGTGGTGCTCCTCACCGGGAGCGGGCGGGCGTTCTGCGCCGGCACCGATCTTCTCGAGATGGCGGCGCGCTCCTCGGATCCCGACTTCACGCCCGGCGTGCACGGTTTCCCCGGATTGATCGATGCCCTGGTCGCGTTCCCCAAGCCGCTGATCATCGCCGTGAACGGTTTGGGTCTCGGCATCGGCACCACCATCTTGGGGTTTGCCGATCTGGCCTTCATGTCGACCACGGCGCGGCTGAAGTGTCCCTTCACCAGCCTCGGCGTCTCTCCCGAAGCGGCATCCAGCTTCACCTTTCCGGCCCTGATGGGCAGGCAGAACGCCACATGGGTCTTGATGAGCTCCGAGTGGATCGAAGCCGAGGAGGCCCATTCCATCGGATTGGTCTGGAAGGTGACGGAGCCCGATGCGCTCTTGCCCGAGGCGCACCGCTACGCGTCGGTCCTGGCGGCCAAACCGATCTCCAGTCTCGTCCACACCAAGGCGGCCATTGTGGCGCCCTTTCGCGCAGGGATCGACGCGGCGCGGACTCGGGAGTCAGCGTCCTTCGCGGAGCTCATGGGTGGCCCGGCCAACGCCGAGGCTCTGGCGGCGTTCGCCGAGAAGCGACCGGCCGACTTCACCCGGCTTCCGCCGGGAGCGTGACCTTGTCGGGCCGAGGCGCCGGCAGCCGCGGCCTGCGGCGGACTTGGGCCGCCGCACGCACCATGCCATAGGATGACGGGGCCGCGTGGTCCAGGAGCGGCCAGGGGGAGGACACGCAGTGCCGCTCGATGAAAAGCGCCGCCTCGCCACGAACCGTCGTATCGTCGTGGCGGGCAGCTCAGGCCCCGGAGCGGGGATCGCGGTGGCCCTGGCGGCCGAAGGTGCCCGCGTCGCCGTCCTGGAACCGCCGCCAAAAGGACAGGGAAGCGCCGCGCCGGACGTCGGTCCCGTGCACCGGCTGACCTGTGATTTTGCCTCCTCGGCCGCGGTGGGGACCGGCGTGACGGCCGCCGTCGATGCGCTCGGCGGCATCGACCAATTCATCTATGCGTGGTATCCCGAGGAGCTCACCTCGGCGACGACCTTCACCGAGGTCTCCGAGGAAGAATGGGCCCGGGTGTGCGAGGGCGTGCTGGATGCCGCCTGGTGGTTGGTCCGCGCGCTGCATCGCGCCCTTGCGCTCCTCGGGCGGCGGCTCCATCGTCTTCGTGGTCCCGACGGTCGGTCTCACCGGCGCCTCCGGCTTCGTGATGCTTTCGGTGGTGGCCGAGGGACTCAGGGTGCTGGCCAAAGGGTGCGGGCGGTGCTGGGGGGAGGACGGCGTGGCGGTCAACACGCTGGCGACGTCGCCCGCCCTGTGGGTCGCACCCGACCACGGTGAACGCCTGCTGCGTGAAATATCGCTCTCGGTGCCCGCCATGGGGCGCGCCGGGGACCCCGGGAGCGATCTGGCGCCGGTGATCGAGCTGCTCGGCACCGAAGAAGCCCATTTCCTGACGGCGGGCACACTGGTGACCGACGGCGGACTGTGGATGGGGCTGTGAGCGCGGACACGGCACCGCGTCTGCTGGAGGGCAAGACCCTCATCGTGACCGGCGCCGGGGGAGGGGTCGGGGCGGGCATCGCGCTCGGCCTGCGCCACGCATGGTGCCAATGTCGTCATCGCCGCCCGCAGGGTCGAGACGGGCGACGAGGTCGCAGCCGAGATCACCCGCCGGGGCGGGAACGCACTGTCCATGCGCTGTGACGTCACCGTCGCCACCGACGTGACGGGCAGCCGTCGACGCCGCCGTCGATCGTTTCGGGGGCCTGGACTGCCTCATCCACAATGCCGTGGCCCCGGTGGGTGAGCCGCACAAGGTCGAGGACGTGCCCGACGCGACATGGCAGGCGATGATGAGCACCGCCGTCCGGGCCTCGTACTACTGCGCCCAGGCGGCATTCGCCCAACTCAAAGAGCGCGGGGGCACGTTCATCCTGCTCACCTCGGCGGCCGGTGTCGAGGGAAGCCCCTACATCCCGGCTTACGGGGTCGTGAAGGCAGCCCAGCGCGGACTGGCCAAGAGCCTGGCCCGCGAGTGGGGCCCGCTCGGGATCAGGGTCAACTGCATCGCCCCCGTGGCCATGACGCCGGCCATGGCCGTGTCGGCGCAGAAGAGCCCGGTGTTCTTGGAGGGCCGCCTGATGGATCGCACGCCGCTGCGCCGCATCGGCGAACCCGAACCCGACATCGGCCCGGTCGCCGTGTTCTTGGCCAGCGAACTGTCGCGGTACGTGACCGGCCAGACGATCGTCGTCGACGGCGGAGGCTTCACGGCGTTCTGAGACGCCGCGGGCAACGAGCTGTGATGTGGCGAAGGTACGGATCGGACAGCAGGACCTACGAGACAAAGGAGCAGGACTGTGACGGACTCGGCGTTGCTTGGCCTTGAAGGGAAGAAGGCACTCGTTGTCGGGGGAGGCTCGGGTATCGGCCGGGCGACCTCGCTCATGCTGGCGCGAGCCGGCGCGGACGTGGTGGTCGGGGATCTCAGCGCGGAGAACGCATCCAGTGTGGCCGCCGAAGTCGAGAAGTTGGGGGTGAAGGCGGGCACGGTCGGTGGCGACGTGACCGTTGAATCCGAAGCGGTGCAGGCGGTCAACTCCGCCGCGGAGTTCCACGGTGACCAGCTCGACGTGCTCGTCAACATCGTCGGCTTCGCCGCCTGGAAGACCATTTTCGAGATCGACGACGAGGTATGGCAGCTCGACATATCTCGGAACCTCACTCAGCACCTCTATGTCAGCCGGGCCGCCGGCCGCCACATGATCGACCATGGGACAAAGGGGCGGTTGGCCCTCGTGGCGTCGGTGTCCGGCATCTACGGCGCCCCCAACCACGGCACCTACGGCGCCGCCAAGGCCGGGGTGATGGACCTGGTCCGCACCATGTCCCAGGAGTGGGGCTCCTACGGCATCCGCGTCAACGCAGTCGCCCCCGACTGCATCGCCACGCCGCGGGTCCGGGCCACGTACGAAGAGCAAGGTGTCGACCTGGTGGAACAGGCTCGTTCGCAAGGTGTCCCGCTCGGCCGATTCGGCGAGCCCGAGGAGATCGCCGGGGCGCTCGTCTACCTCGTCTCGGATATGTCCACCTTCGTCACCGGCCAGACGATCATCGTCGACGGTGGCACCCATGCGGCGTTTCCGCACCTGAAGTCCACGACCATCATGTCGTGAGCCGCCACTGAGCGGCTCAGGCGCCGCGCAGCGTCTCCCCCACGATTCCGGTTCGTCGGAGCTCGTCGATGTCCGACGGTGCCAGACCGATCTCACTGAGCACTTCGGTGTTGTGCTGGCCCAGGGTGGGAGCGGGGGAGCGAAGCCAGTGGTCCACACGGGAGAAGCGGAACGGCAGCATTGGTATCTCGTGGTCGCCGGTGACCGCATGCGTCTCCACCTCGAACAGGTGCCGGGACTGCAGATGCGGGTTGAAGACGATCTCGCGCGAGGGGATCACGGCCGAGGCGGGCACGCCCGCGGCCACCAGCGCGGCCGCCGCCTCTTCCGCGTCCTTGTCGCTCGTCCACTGCGCCAGGGCGGCGTCGATGGCATCGTGGTTGCGCCGCCGATCCTCGGTGCTCGCTGCGGCAATGTCGGCGGCCCACCCGGCGTCGCCGACGACGGCCCGCAGGGACTGCCACTGCTCGTCGGTGACGACGGCGAGGGCGAGCCACCGATCGTCGCCCGCACACGGGTAGACGCCCTGGGGCGCGGCCACCGGTCCCCGGTTGCCATCCCGGCGCAGCACCGTGCCCGATGCGCCGTACTCGGCCACCTGCTCGGCGGCCGCGTTCAACGCCGCCTCGACCATCACCGTCTCGACGAGGCGGCCACCCCCGGACTGATCGCGCTCGATGAGGGCCAGCATGGTGGCGATCACGGCGTGCATGCCGGCCAGGGGGTCACAGGCCCCCCGGACCAGGACCGGCGGGCCGTCGGGGAATCCGGTCAACCAGGCCATGCCGGTCAGGCATTCCATGGTCTGGGCGAACCCGGTCCGGTCCCGCCACGGACCGCTGAGGCCGAAGGCCGGCATCCGCACCATGATGAGGTCGGGATTGACCTCGTGCAGGCGCTCCCAACCCAGGCCGAACTGCTCCATCACCCGGGGCGTGTAGTTCTCGACGAGGATGTCCGCGCTGGCGGCGAGACGCTCGAACGTCTCGACCCCGGCCGGCTGCGTCAGGTCGAGCGTGATGCCGCGCTTGTTGACATTGGCCCCGTGGAACAGAGCGCCCCATTCCCACCACTGCTCGTCCGTCGGCGGACGAGCGCTGGCGAAGCGCATGTAGTCCGGCCTACTGACCGACTCGACCTTGATCACGTCGGCTCCCAAGGACGACAGGACGGCGGTGGCCGCCGGTCCGGCCCACCACGCCGTGCAGTCGATGACCCTGACCCCGCTCAGGGGGAGCCGCCACGGAGCGTCGGCCTCTGGCGCCGATGACGTCGGAGCCGATGTCGTCCAGTCGATTGTCCCGGAGTCCTCACCACACGACGGTGCCCGTTCGAACGGGCGGGGCGAGGTTCCCGAAATCCGGAAGGGCACCCGGGGCTGGACGAACCGTCCGGAGGGATTGGGCTCGAACACCCCGCGGGCCACGAACTGCTCGAATTCGGGCATGGTCGATCCGTCGAGCACCGGTCCCGCCGGGATCCGGAACAACGACGCCTCGTCGAGCAGCTCGGCCGTGGTGCGCTGCGACGTGTGCTCGAGCACGGCGGCGAGGAATTCGTCGCGCCGTGCGAACCGCTTGGGGGCCGACGCCAGGTCGGTGTCTTCGAGGAGATCGGGCCTCCCGATCATGAGGAGGAAATCCTGGAACTGCTGGGCGCTGTTCGTGGTGAGGTTGAAGTAGCCGTCCTTGCTGGGTTCCACCGACGGCACCTCGATCACCCGACCCGTGCCGTACTGCTCGGGCCATCCCGAGAACGAGGCGAACACCGAGGGGTAGGTGACCATCGTCACGGCCATGCAGTCGAGCATGGCCACGTCCACGTGCTCGCCCCGCCCGCACCGCCGGGCTTCCCTGTACGCGGCCACGGCGCCGAGCGCGGCGTACGTGCCGGTCACCCACTCGCCGATCCGGCCCCCGGCGGCCAGCGGTGGCTGTTCGGGCAGCCCGCGCTGCCCGGTCGATCCGCACGCCGCCTGCAGGGTGAATTCGGTGCTCGGGCGCTCCGCCCACGGGCCGTCGCAGCCGAACGGGGTGATGGTCACCACGACGAGGGCCGGGTTGGCGGCCCACAGCGCGTCGAGATCGACCGGCGCGCCCGCCACCAGGAGGTCGGCGGCGGCGACCAGCTCGTCCGTCTCGCCCTGGACCGACCGCTTGGAGGTGTTGAGGAACTCGAACAGGGCGCCCGAGCCCCAACTGCGCAACGGGTCGCCGGCCGGCGGTTCCACCTTGATCACATCGGCGCCCGCGTCGGCCAGCACCTTGGTGCAGTACGGACCGGCTATGTCCGTCGTGAGGTCTACGACCCGTACTCCTTCGAGCATCTGCGGCAGATCCTTTCCGGCCGGGCCCCGGGCTGGCGCCCCCTGTGCACCCCTCCGACGTCGCCTATCCCCCCACCACGGCCCGCGGCCTAACGACGCGCGGTCGTGTTGCGCCCCGCGACTCTATCCCGGCCTACGGCGCTGGATGGAAAGGGTGCGTGCGGCCCCGCCGGGGGATTCAGAGGGCTGGGATATCATGCGAGCGTTGCAGGCCTAAGGGGGACGAGTGTCCGACAAAGCAGACGATCGCCACGAGATAGAGAACCTCCTGGCGCGCTACTGCGAACTATTCGATTCCGGCGACATGGACGGGTACGTGGCGCTGTTCACCGATGCGCATATCGCCAACCACTTCGCGCAATCGAGCGGGCCCGAAGAGCTGCGCGCCTTCTTCGAACGCAACGGGCTCTTCTACGACGGTGTCCCGCACACCCGGCACGTGATCACGAATTTGCACGTCGAGGTGGCCGATGACGGCCAGAGCGCCAAGGCACGGTCCTATGTCACCGTTTTCCAGGCCCTCTCGGACTTTCCCCTGCAGCCGGTGTTCATCGGTCAGTACCAAGATGACCTGATAAAGAAGGACGGACAGTGGCGTTTTTCCGCCCGGGTCTGTGAGCCGTTCCTCGCCGGTGATCTCAGCCGTCACGCCCGCGAGTACCCGCCTCCGGGCCCGGTGGTGGTGTGACGTCGGCCGGCCGCATCGATGCGGCCCAGTCGGGACGGGGATTCTGGGAACTCCTCGTGGCCCGGGCCGCGGCGACCCCGGATGCCGTGTTGGCCATTGACGAGCGCGGGCAGCAGATGACGTTCGCCGAGTACCGGGACCGGGCCGAAGTCGTGGCGGCGGGACTGGCCGACCGCGGCATCGGGGAGGGCTCCGTCGTGGCCTGGCAGCTGCCGACTTGGATCGAGTCCTTCGTCCTCATGGGGGCCCTGGTCCGTCTCGGGGCTACGCAGGTTCCGTTGATCCCGAGCTATCGCGCCCGCGAGGTGTCCTTCATCATTCGCCAGACCGCGGCCGAGCTCTTCGTCGTGCCGTCGCCCTGGAAGAGGTTCGACTATCCCGATATGGCCCACACCATTGCCGGTGAGGTGGAGGGACTGGACGTATTGGTGGTGGACGCCGAGGACCGGGAGCTCCCCGCCGGCGACCCGACACGGTTGGCGCCCGTGCCCCCTTCGCCGGCCGCCGCCGAGGAATTCCCGGTCCGCTGGCTGTACTTCACCTCGGGGACCACCGCCTCGCCCAAGGGGACCCGGCACACCGATGCGACCTTGTTCGGTGCGGTCGCCGGCATGGTCGCCATGCTGGAGCCCGGCCCGAGCGACCGTAGTTCCATGGTGTTTCCCTTCGCCCACATCGGTGGGGTCGTCTGGCTCCTGACCAGTCTGGTGTGCGGGTCGGCCCATCTCGTGGTCGAGAGCTTCAGCGCCGAGACCACCATTGCGATGCTCGCCGCCAACGACGTCACCCTGGCCGGCACCGGGACGCCGTTCAACCTGGCCTACCTGCACGCCCAGAGGGAACTGACCGCGTCGTCGCCCGGCGACCGGCTGTTTCCCCGCGTGCGGGGTTTCATGTCAGGCGCCTCCCCGAAACCGCCGACGCTCCATGCCGACCTGCGGGACGAGTTGGGTGGGACAGGCATCCTGTCCAGCTACGGGATGACGGAGGCGCCGATCGTCACGTTCTGCGGCCCCCACGCATCGGAGGCCCACCGGGCCAGCACCGAGGGCAAAGCCTCACCGGGCGTCGATCTCAAGATCCTGGCGGCCGACGGTACCCCGGCCAAACCGGGCGAACCGGGGGAGATCCGCGTGAAAGGTCCCCAGCTGTGCCGCGGCTATCTCGACGCCTCACTGGACGTGGACGCGTTCGACGAGGACGGCTACATCAAGACCGGTGACCTGGGGACCCTCGACGAGGAGGGATTCCTCACTATCGTCGGACGCCTCAAGGACGTGATCATTCGAAATGGCGAGAACATCAGTGCCAAGGAGATCGAGGACCTGCTGTTCGCGCATCCGGCGGTACGGGACGTGGCCGTCATCGGCTTGCCCGACGCCCGGGTCGGTGAGCGCTGCTGTGCGGTGATCGCTCTCGACGAAACAAAGGGCGCGTTCGATTTCGAGGACATGGTGACCTTTCTCAAGAGCCATGACCTCATGGTGCAGAAGCTGCCCGAGCAGATGGAGATCCTCGATGCCATCCCCCGCAACGCCGCCGGCAAGGTGCTCAAGGAGCAGCTGCGCACCCAGTTCTCCACGGCATCATCGAGCTAGTACCGGGCTGGCCCGCCCCGGGCGGCGCGCTCAGGTCTGCGGGTAGGGGCCCGTCCGCCAGTCCGGCGCCACCTGGCGCCGGGTGATGCGCCACCCCTCGTGGCGCCGCTCGAGCGTGTCGAGGTACCGCACCCCGACCACCAGGTTTTCGGGGTGGTCCGTGCCCGCCACCTCGTCTTTCCAGTGGTACGCGACCGCGTACGTCTCCACGCGTGCGGTGTCACCATCCAGCTCGATCAGCTGGTTGCCCATGAAGTGCATGGTGGTGGGATAGAACTCGACCCCTGGTCGCAGCACGGCCAGGTACGGCTCAATGGGGCCCGTGCTCCGCGAGCCCTGGGCCTCGGCGTCGTCGGAGAAACACGACCGCACCAAAGACCAGTCCCGGCGGTCGACCCCGTGCGCATAGGTCCGGATCAACCGGCCGATCTCGTCGCGGTCCCTGAGCTCTCGGACCATTGTCTCGAGATCCGGCATGTCGCCCCCTCCCATGTCGTTGGCATTCGGCCGACCTTGCACCGGCCCGGCCCCGGCGAGGCGAAACATAGTCGAGTTCGTGTGCATCGACTCCAGTGGCGACCCTGCGCAGCGCCCCTGCTGCAGCGCGGCCCGGGGCGGCCAGCGCCAGTGAGGGGGCACGGCTTCGGGCTGGGCGGAATTCTCGATAGGCTGGCTCCTGCAGCAAACGGGCCTGAGAAGTTCGACCACGAACAGGGAGGGGGACGCCTCATGACGGCCACCACGCAGCTCGATCCGACGTTGTTCTACGACGAGCCCGAGCCGCGCGAAGTCGCAGTACACCCTGATCAGCGTCGACGATCATCTGGTCGAGCCGCCCGGGATGTTCGAGGGTCGGCTCCCGGCCCGGTGGCAGGACCAGGCGCCCCGCATTGTGGAGACTCCCGAGGGCCACCAGGTCTGGGAGTTCGACGGCAACCGCTACACGCAGGTCGGCATGAACGCCGTCGCCGGCCGGCGACCGGAGACCGTGGCGGTCGAACCGTTCCGCTTCGACCAGATGCGGCCGGGCTGCTGGGACATCGACGCCCGCATCCGGGACATGGACATCAACGGGGTGTGGGCCTCCCTCAACTTCCCGTCGCAGATCACCGGATTCTGCGGTCGGGTCTTCTCGGTGGCCAAGGAGGCGGAGCTGGGCGTGCAGACCACGCGCGCCTGGAACGACTGGCTCTTCGAGGAGTGGTACTCCCCGTATCCCCAGCGCATCATCCCGCTCGGCATCACCTTTTTGGCCGACCCGGAGGAGGGGGCCCGCGAAATCCGGCGCAACGCGGCCCGTGGCTTCACCTCGGTGGCCCTGCCGGAGCGGCCCCATCGCATCGGTTTCCCGTCGCTCTTCGACGAGTACTGGAAGCCGATCATTGAGGCATGCGCCGAGACCGAGACGGTGATCAGCCTGCACGTCGGCTCGTCGGGCGTCGCCGACAGCGCTCCCGGCAGCGCCGTCCCTGGCGCTGGGCGCCACGCTGTTCGGTCAGCTGTCATTGACCGCGTGTGCGGAATGGCTGTGGTCGGGGTGGGCGGTCCGCTACCCCGAGTTGAAGATCGCCATGTCCGAGGGTGGCATCGGATGGGTGGCCATGCTCCTCGACCGCCTGGACAACATCATCGACCGCTCGGGCTACGGCCTGGGCTGGGATATCCGTCCCGCCGACCTTCTGCAGCGCAACTTCTGGTTCTGTACGCTCGACGACCCCTCGACCATCGACACCCGCCACCGCATCGGGGTCGATCACATCATGTTCGAGACCGACTACCCGCACGGCGACGGCACGTGGCCTGACTCCCAGGAGCTCGTGCGCCAGGTCTGGGGCCATCTCCCCAAGGACGAGCTGCGGGCCATGTGCTGCGAGAACGCGGCGCGTCTGTTCCGGCATCCCCTACCCGACGTTGTGTTGCCGTAGCTCCCGAGGAGGACCGATGGAATTCATACCGACGCAGGAGAAGCTGATCCCCGACCTGAGCCCCCGCGAGGAGGTGGTGTTGCTGGCGCGGACATTGTGGCGCGAGGGATACGACGACCACATCGCGGGCCACATCACCTACCGGCAGCCCGACGGCACGTTCTTGTGCAATCCGTGGTTTCTCCTGTGGAGCGAAATCCGGGCCGAGCACATCATCCGCATCGACGGCGACGGGAACGTGCTCGAAGGGGACTGGCCCGCACCACTCGGGATTCAACTGCACCTCCAGCTGCACAAGTTGCGCGAGGACGTGACGGTGGCCATGCACAATCACCCTCGCTTCGGCACCATCTGGGCCGACGCCGGGCGGGTGCCACCGGTCTACGACCAGAGCTCCGCCATGGGGGGTGGCGAACTGGTCCTGGTCGACGAGTACGAAGGTGGTGTCAACAACGCCGAGTTCGCGCGCGCCGCGGTGGAGGCCATGGGGGACGCCGATCTGGCCCTCCTCGCCAACCACGGGGTCTTCGTGCTCGGCTCGTCGATCCGGGCGGTGCATCAACGCGCGGTGGCACTCGAACAGCGGTGCCGCAACGCCTGGCACGTCGAGGCACTCGGTGGGGGAAGCGCACTCAAGGGCCCCGTGGCCGACGTGTTCCGTCAGAGCGACGGCAACAAGTTCATCGGCTTCTGGGAGGCCATGGTCCGGGTCGAGCTGGAGGCGGACCCGACACTGCTCAGCGCCGATCGTTGAGGGGCGGCCGCGGTTCGGCGGAAACAGCCACCTCATCCTGCGTCGGGTAGCGGCGCATCGCGCACGGTGGATACCGGTGCCGAATCCCCGCTCCACGGCGAGGCATCTTCGCTCTCCGGCACTGGAGTCATCGGACGATCCGTCATGTACTGGTTCGAGCCGGCGGAGATGAAACGACACGTCAAAATGGCGAACAAGGTCCGGGAGCTGGGGGTCGACTAGGTCGTCGTCAACGGGGAGGGAGCGACTGGTCGCGGACGCCCGCACGTTCGTTTGGCGCGACCAAGAACACGTTCTACGACATCTCGAAGGACTCTGACACACCATCTGGGACCGCCCAAATTCGACGGCTATAGTGCGAGCGGCCGTCGGGACGGTAGGGGACAGGGGGACAGTGAAACCGATGTACGAGAAACCAGCGACGGCGGCCGGTGGCGTGCGATGACGCAGATTGACGCGTCGGTTACCCCTGGCGCCGCGCCGACTCCCGGCAACCGGCCTCCAGGTGCAGGGCGTCGGTGTGTCCTTCTCCGGTGTCATCGCGCTACGGGACGTCTCCATGGAGGTGCAGCGGGGGGAAGTCCTCGGGCTGATCGGCCCCAACGGGGCCGGGAAGACCACATTTTTCGACGTGGTGTCAGGGTTGCGGGAACCTGGGACGCGGCTCGATCTTCTTCGACGGGAATGACATCACCGGGCATTCGGCCGTGGCGCGCTCGCGGGCGGGCATTCGGCGGACCTTCCAGCGCCAGCAGGTCTTCGGTCGCCTTACCGTGGAGGAGAACCTGCTGACGGCCACCGAATGGCACGGTGGCGGAGGCGGCATCCTGGCCGACCTCGTCGCCTTCCCGCCGCGCAAGCGAATCGAGCGTCGCCGCCGGGAGGCGGTCAACGACGTGCTCCAGATGTGCGGGCTCGAGCCGTTCCGGCACACCATGGCCGGGTCGCTCCCGATCGGCACCGCCCGCATGGTGGAGCTGGGCCGCGCCCTGGCCGAGTCGCCGTCGCTGCTGTTGCTCGACGAGCCGACATCGGGACTCGGGGGCGCCGAGGTCGAGCACTTGAGCGAGGTCATCCGCCAGCTGAAGGCCGAATGTTCGTGCGCCATCCTTCTGGTCGAACACGACATCACGTTCGTGATGGCGCACTGCGACCGCATTGTGGTGCTCCAGCTCGGCGAGGTGCTCGCCGAGGGCACGCCGAGCGAAATTCAGGCGAATCCGGAGGTTCGTAATGCCTATCTGGGCTAACCGGCTGGGCCGGGTGTCGGTGGTCGTGGCCGGCCCGGAATGATCCGAGTCCGGGAGAGGGGTTGGGAACGACAGCGTGAGCAAGTTCATCAGCCTCTTGATCTCGGGCATCGTCTCGGGCGCCATCTACTCCATGTTGGCGGTCGGCCTGACGTTGACGTACACGACGACCGGGATCTTCAACCTCGGGTACGGCGCCGTGGCCTTCACCTGCGCGTTCGTCTACTTCGAACTGCAGAACGGCCTGGGGTGGCCGAACGTGTGGGCCGGCATTGTCGTCATCTTGGTGCTGGCGCCCCTGCTCGGGCTGATTCTGGACCGCTTCATCTTCCGCCGGCTGAGCCAGGCCAGCGACGCCTCCAAAATCATGGCCACGGTGGGCGTCCTGATCGCCCTCCCCGCGTTGGCCGAATACATCGTGGCGCTGCTCATCGGCGTCGGCCACTTCAACATACCGGACGGGTCACTGGTGTCGTTGGCCCCAGGGCTCGGTCCCGAGCCCGCCGTGCAGTGGCATATCAGCTCTGCCCTCAACTTCAACTCCGACCAGCTCATCGTGGCCATCGTCGCCTTCCTCATGGCCATCGGGCTGTGGTGGATGCTCAAACACACCACCATCGGGCTCAAGATGCGCGCCCTGGTCGACCGGCCCGACCTGGCTACGGCACGCGGGGTCGACCGGGGACGGACGTCGGGATTCGCCTGGGTGCTCGGCACGACGCTGGCCGGACTGGCCGGCGTCGCCGGCGCGCCCATCTTCAACTCGCTCACGACGGGCACCTATCTGTTCGTCCTGCTGGCGGCGACGGCCGCCGCCGTGCTGGGCGGCTTCCGCTCGATTCCGTTGGCGGCCCTCGGAGGTCTCATCATCGGCGCCGTGCAGAGCCTCGTCGCCGGCTATGCGAACTTCGCCCAATCCATACCCGGCTTCAGCGACGCCGTGCCGTTCGTCCTGCTCTTCATCGGGCTGGCCTTCTGGGGACGCGAGCGTGGACGCCTGGCCGGCTCGGCGGCCGAGGACGTCCCGCCGCCGGACTATCTGGCGTTGCGCCCGCGGTGGCGCCGGGTCGCGCCCTGGATCTTTTGGTTCACCGTGATCTTCGTCTACATCCTCTTCGGGGCGGACAGCTACTGGCTGGGTCTGGCCACCCAGGGCCTCGCGCTCTCCGTGGTCTTCCTCTCCTTCACCATCATCACCGGTACCGGCGGGATCGTGAGCCTGGCGCAGGCGGCGTTTGTCACCGGCGCCGGGTTGATGGCCGGTGTGCTGATCGGCCATTACCACGTGGCGTACTTCCCGGCACTTCTCGGCGGGGTGGCGTTCGCCGTGTTCCTCGGCGTCGTGGTGGCGGCCCCCGCGCTGCGCCTGGGCGGACTCTCGCTCGCCCTGGCCACGCTGGCCATGGGTCTGGTGGCCGACAACGTGCTGTTCCAGTGGTCGTGGCTGGCCGGACCACTCCAGCAGGGCTGGGCCATTCCGCAGCCGACCATCGGTCCGTTCCACCTCTCGGACAACAAGACGATGGCCGTCTTCCTGGCCATCATCGTCATCGTGGTCACGTTGTTGATACGCAATCTCCAGAAGTCTGCCTCCGGACGGATGATGAGCGCCGTCCGCACGTCGGAGTCGGCTGCGTCGACGTCGGGTATCTCCGCCAACGCCATCAAGATCACCCTGTTCGCGGTCTCGGCCGGGTTGGCCGGATTCGGCGGCGTGCTGTTGGTCACCGTGGAGCAGCACGTGACCAACTCGACCTACACCACGGTGACCGGGCTGACCTGGCTGGCCACCGTGGTGCTGTGGGGTATCCGGCGGCCGAGCGCGGCGATCGCCGCCGGCATGTCGGGCATACTCTTCAGCGGCTTGCTGTCGTCCGGCTTCCACTTCTCGTTCATCTCGTGGTCCGGGACATCGTCGGTCTGGTTGCCGCAGGTACTCTTCGGGCTGGGCGCCGTCACCATGGCGCAGAACCCCGACGGCATCCTCTCGCTCCAAGAAGAGCAGGGCTTCCGCCGCAAGCAGAAGAAGGAGGCCAAGCGGGCGGCCGCAGCCGCCGCAGCTGCAGCCGCAGCTCGGCACCCGGCACCGTTGCCGGCCGACGGGGTGCCCGCCGTCGTGGGCGACGGCAGTGTCCCGCCCATCGCAGCCGCGGCGGCCCGGCCGGCCCGGCTCCCTGTCGAGGACGCCGCACTCCGCATCGAATCGATCAGCGCCGCCTACGCCGAGACCCAGGTGCTCTTCGATCTCGACCTCGACGTCCGCCGCGGCAAGCTCACCGCGCTGGTGGGCGCGAACGGTGCAGGCAAATCGACGTTGTGCAAGGTGTTGGCCGGCCTCATGGAGCCGAGCGCCGGCACCATCACACTCGACGGCAAGGACATCACCAAAATGCCGGCGCATCGGCGGGCCAAGACCATGTTGCTGGCGCCCGAGTCCCGCGGCATCTTCCCGGGCCTCACGGTGGAGGACAACCTGATGATGCTGCTTCCGAGTGCGGATGAGCGGGACCAGGCCTACGCGCGCTTCCCGGTGCTCGGGACCCGCCGCCACATCCCGGCGGGCAACCTGTCCGGGGGCGAGCAGCAGATGCTGACCATGGCGCCGGTAATGGTGAAGCCTCCGTCGCTCTTGATCGCCGACGAGCCCACCTTGGGCCTCGCTCCCCTGATCGTCGAGCAGATCATGGGCGTCTTCGCCGAACTACGCGATGAGGGCGTGACGCTGTTCGTCGTGGAGGAGCGCGCCAAGGCCGTGCTGGACATCGCCGACGACGTCGCCCTGTTGGAACTGGGCCGCTTGGTGTGGGACGGCCCGCGGGAAGATCTCGATCCGGCCCATCTCACGGCCATCTATCTGGGGCAGAGCACCGTGGAGGATGCCCCGATGCCGGCCTAGGCGCTGCGGCCGGGGGCTCCCTCAGGAGGGGACGTCTCCCTTGATGGTGACCCGATGCAGTACCCGCTCGGCGCCGTGGGTGTCGCCCACCACCGAGTGCTGCGTGGCACGGTTGTCCCAGATCACCAGGTCGCCCACTGCCAGTGATGCCGGTACTGGTACTCCGGCTTGGTGAACTGGCTGTAGAGGTACGCCAGTAACGGGGCGCTGTCCTCCGGGCTCCATCCCTCGAACTGGGTCACGTAGTTCCCGTTCACGAACAGTGCCTCGCGGCCGGTCTCGGGGTGGGTCCGCACGACCGGGTGCACCGTGGTCACCGCGTCCTGGTCCAGGCCGGCGTCACTGGCCAGCTCGGTGCCCTGGTGGACGGCGCGCAAGGTGCGCAGAGTGGCGCGCAGGCCCTCGGACAGGCCCTCGAAGGCGGCGTACGCGTTGGCCCACATGGTGTCGCCGCCGTAGGGAGGAATGGTACGGGCCAGCAGCAGGGTGAGCGACGGTGGGCGCGGGGCGTGGGTCGTGTCCGAGTGCCACGTCTGCGTGATGGGGTTGGGGTCATAGATGCGCATCAATCCGGGGTAGCCCTCGATGGAGGGCACGTAGGGATGGATCGATACCTCGCCCCAACGCCCGGCGAAGGCCAGCTGGTCGTCGGGCGTCATGGCCGCCTGTCCGCGGATGCAGATCACCCCGTGGTCGAGGAGGGCACGGTGCAGGAGTTCGAAGGTGGCCTCGTCAGCGCCCTCCGCCAGGTTGACCCCGGTGATCAGTGCGCCTATCGCACCGGACTGTTGCTGGACGACGACGGGCGTCGTTCCCGTTCCGGATCCCGCTCTTACGGTCGTCGACATGTGCGTCCCGTCTCCTCTGCCTTGCTCCCCGGCCAGGCCGCGCCATTTTTAGCACCATCCCTGCGTGCGGCCGATCACGGGGCGGGGCGGTGGTCAGGGCCAGCTGCCCGCCGGACACCCCAAAAGTGAGTTGACACCGGCCGCGGCCGGCGCGAAGGTGACCTTAGAGATTTTGAGATCGTCATTCGAAATATCGAATAATCGGGCCGCCAACGGGCGGCGCCGACGACGCACCACCGACAAGGGGGATGAACCATGAAACTCGATCTGCTCTACGAGATCGATGCGCCGAAGCCCTGGGGCAAGCCGCACCCGTACGGCCAACGCGAGGCGGAGCAGCGCGCCTACCGCGAGGCGATCGAGCAGATCAAGCTGGGGGACAGCCTCGGCTTCAACACCATCTGGGCCGTCGAGCACCACTTCCGCGAGGGCCGGTCGCACTGCCCGGCGCCCGAGACGCTGTTGGGGGCGCTGTCGCAGATCACCGAGCAGATCCGGCTCGGCTTCGGCGTGACGCTGACCCCGTTCGGCTTCACCCCGCCGCAGCGGATCGCCGAGAAGGTGGCCTCGGTCGACATCCTCTCCAACGGCCGGGTCGAGTGGGGCACCGGTCGTTCGACGCCGATGGAGCAGGCCGCCTTCCACGTGGACCGCGAGCAGTCCCGCGCCGACTGGGCGGAGGCCATCAAGATCGTCGTGGGAATGTGGCGCGAGGAGTACTTCGAGTACGAGTCGGAGCGCTTCTCCTTCCCGAGGCGAATGGTGACGCCGAAGCCGGTGCAGGACCCGCACCCGCCGGCATGGATGGCCGCCACCTCCGGGAGCTCGGCCACCGTGGCCGGGCAGAACGGGCTCGGTCTTCTGTCCTTCTCCATCATGCAACCCCTCGAGACGCTGGCCAAGGTCATCCGGGAGTACCGCGAGGCGGGGAAGAACGCCACACCGTTGACGGAGGTCTCGACGAACAAGGTCGCCGCCTACACGCTGGTCCACTGCGCCGACAGCATGGCGCAGGCCGAAGCGGACGGCATCTGGGAGTCCGTGGCCTGGTGGTACCAGAACCTGGCCCAGTTCACCCTCGACTGGGAGCTCCCGCACCTGTCCAAGGAAGAGCAGGACGCCACCTTCCCGCTCATGAAGCCGCTGATCGACGGGATCATCCCCGTCGAGCACTTCCATGAGGCCGACATGCTCGTCGTCGGTGATCCCGAGCGCTGCTACCAGAAGATGAAGCACTACGCCGACCTCGGCGTGGATCAGCTGATCTGCTACGTGCAGTTCGGGCACAACTCGCACGAGTCGGTCATGAAGACGATCGAACTGCTCGGCAAAGAGGTCCTCCCCGAGTTAGAGGGTTACAAGGCCAACATCGCCTCGTCATGACCTCCATCGCCCGCTCGTGTCGATGCGTCCGGCCCAGCGACGGGTGCTCCGATGACTGATCCGAGTGAGGTCCCCGATTACCTCTCCCGGCTGCGGCTCGACGGCACCGGGGTGGTCATCCTGGGCGCCGGCCAAGGGATCGGCCGTCAGGCCAGCCACGCGTTGGCGCAAGCCGGAGCACGCTGCCTCTGTGTCGATCTGGATCACGACCTGGCCCACGCAGTGGCGACCGAGGTGGGAGGCGTCGCCTTGGTGGGGGATGCCACCAGGCGCGGGGAGACGGAACGGCTGTTCGCCGAGGCGGCGGCCCAGCCCGAAGGATTCGGTGCGGTCGTCGACATCATCGGGATGGCACGCTTCAAGCTGCTCACCGATATGGACGACGCCGACCTGGCGTGGCAGTACGACATCGTCCTGGGCCACGCCATATTGGCGTTGCAGGTAGCGGGACCGCTCCTGACCGCGCAGGGGGGTGGCGCCTTCACCTTCGTATCCTCGGCCTCCGGCGGGCCGACGGGCGCGGCCAATCACGCGGTCTACGGTGCCATGAAGGCCGGTTTGATCTCGCTGGTCCGGTCGATGGCCGTCGAGTACGGGCCGTCGGGTGTCCGGGTCAACTCGGTGGCGCCCGGTGCGGTGCGCACGCCGAGGGTCGGTGGGATGCTCGGCGAGGCCGGGGTGCAGCGCAATGCGGAAGCCACGCCGCTGGGGCGGATGGCCCTTCCGTCTGACATCGCCGCCGCCTTGTTGTTCCTCACGTCGGACCTGGCGTCGTACGTGACGGGTCAGACCTTGCTGGTCGATGGAGGTGTGGCGTGCAAGTTCCCCTATCCGCCCCCGCCCATATAGGACCGCGGTGACCCGTCCGGCCCTGGCGGCCGCACGGTCGGTCGAGATCCTCAACTTCTTGGCCTCTCATCCGGGGGAGAGCTTCACCTTGTCCGAGCTCTCCCGTCATTTGAACCTGAACATGGCCTCGGGGCTGTCGGTGTTGAAGGCTCTTACCGATGCCGGCTACGTCCACCGCCATCACAGCCATAAGACCTACTCGTTGGGGCCGGCACTCGTGGCCGTGGGCTATGCCGCTCTGGCCCGCTATCAGGTCATCGAGATCGCCATTGAGGAGATGCGGCGCCTGGCGGCGGACTGCGACACCGAGTGCGTGGCCAGCGTCGTCGTGGGGGACGAGATCGTGATTGTGGGCGCCTCGGGACGCCCCCGCCTCGAGGGGGCCGACGTGCGGGTGGGCCAGCGGGTTCCGTTGATCCCCCCGCTCGGGCCCATCTTCTTGGCCTGGGGCGAGCGCGCACCGGTCGAGCGATGGCTGGAGGCATTGGGGCCGGCCGCCGACGAGGCGGAACGGCAGCAGTACCGCGAGGCGCTGGAGACGGTGCGCCGACGTGGCTTCTCGGTCGGACTCGAGTCGGGCGCGCGGGCCCGCAGCGGCCGGGCGCTCATCGACCTGGTCGACTCGCCACGCGACGAGCGTCTACGGGGAAAGGCTCTCGGTCTCATTGCCGCCATGCGCCACGATTACCAGGTGATCGAGCTCGACAGCGCGGCGCGGCTCCTCATCTCCAACATGGCGGCCCCTGTCTTCGGGGTCGACGGCGAGGTCGTTCTGGCGCTGACCCTGCAGGGTTTCGCCCAACCGATGAACGGGCGCGAGATCAACGCGGTGGCGGATCGCCTGCTGTCCTCGACGCTCCACGTGACGAGGGAGAGCGGGGGCCATGCGCCGGCCGATTTTCTCGAACGCCGCTCCCGGGACGCGGACAGTCCCGACCTGACCCCGGCGCGCTAGTTTCGGTCCGCACCGGGGAGTGCGGGAAAGGGAGGCGAGCATGGAGCTGTGGGAGCTGATCGCACGCGAGAGCATCCGGGATCTGGTCGCCCGCTACAACGCCAACGGGGACTCCGGACGGTTCGATCAGGTGCTTGCGCTCTTCGCCCCGGACGCCGTCATGGAAACCGACGGGGAGGTCCACGTCGGGCACGAGGAGATCCGCACCATCTTCACCGACGCTGCCGAAGCGGCGCGTCGGTGGCCCGAGCCCGTCGCCATGCGGCACAGCACGAGCACGCTGCAGATCGACGTGGCCGGTCCGACCGAAGCCTCGTCGCGTTGCTACTACCAGGTGGTCACCAGCCACGGGCTCGATCATTGGGGGAGATACCTCGACACGTACTGCGTCCGCGACGGCAGCTGGCTCTTCGCGCACCGGCGGGAGTTCGTGGACGGGACGGTGCCGGGCAGCTGGGCCGACTTCGCCATGGCGCAAGGCCACTAGAGACCACGAGCGGGAGGGAGAGGACTGATGTTGGAGGGAAAGAAGATCCTGGTCTCGGGGGCGGGTGGGCAGATCGCGCTGCCCCTCTGCGAGTACCTGGCGTCGAACAACGAGGTGTGGGGCGTGGCTCGGTTCAGCGACCCGGCCACCCGGGAGCGCCTCGAGCGGGCCGGGGTCACGACACGGGTGGTCGACCTGGGGCGCCCGGACTTCGGCGAAGTTCCGGACGACTTCGACTATCTGCTGCACCTGGCCGCGTTCTTGGGTCCGGGCACGGACTACGAGACGGCGCTGGGGATCAATGCGGATGGCACCGGGATGCTGCTGGCGCACTGCCGGAACGCCACGGCGGCCCTGGTCATGACGACCGGCTCGGTCTATGACCCCAACCCCGACCCGTGGCATCTCTATGCCGAGACCGATCCGCTGGGGGACGGTCATCTGCCGTCGGTCCCGACCTACTCGATTTCGAAGATCGCAGAAGAGGCCGTGGCGCGGACGTGCGCGCGTCTCCTCAATCTGCCCATCGTCATCGCACGCATGAACGTCGCGTACGGGGTCAACGGGGGTTTGGCCATCTTCCACCTCGACTCGGTCGTGACCGATCGCCCCATCGCGGTCCGCTGGGACCCGGCGCCCTACAGCCCGATCTTCCAGGACGACATCAACGAGCAGGTTGAGCACATCCTCACCGCCGCCTCGGTTCCCGCCACCATCGTCAACTGGGGCGGCGACGAGGTGGTCACGGTCCAGGAGTGGTCGCGCTACTTCGGGGAGCTGACCGGACGCACACCGCAGTTCGACCTCGGGCCGGCGCCGGGCACCCATCGCGGGGTGGCCCTCGACGTGTCGCGGCGGCTGGCCCTCACCGGGCCGTGCCGGACCGGCTGGCGGCAGGGGATGAAGGCGGTCTACGAGGCGCGCTATCCGGATGGGGCGGTCGAGGGCGCGGTGCCGCCCTCGTCGGCGGCCCATGCGGTCGAACGGACCAGTCCATGACGGTGCCCTGCTCAGTCGGGACCCACCGGGCGAAAGTAGGGGAGGCTCAGGTGGTCGCTGTTGGGGTGGAACTCCACGGCGAGCTCCATTCCCTCGACGAGGTCCTCCGGGGCACAGCCGATCACGGCGCTGATGATCGAGCAGCCCTCCGCCAGGTCGACGATGGCCACCGCATACGGCACCTCGAACTCGGGCGTCTGGGGCCGCCAGACGATGGTCCAGCTGTAGAGGCGTCCCCGTCCTTCGCTCACCTCCCAGTTGAGCACCCTGCTGTGGCAACGCCAGCAGATGCGGGGGGCGTCGGCCAGGGCGAGGTGGCACACGCTGCAGCGTAAGAAGCGCAGCTCTCCTTGGGCGCATCCCTCCCAGTAGGGGGCCGAGAAGATGGAGGGGACCGGCGCGGGAGTGCCCGGCGGTTGGGGGCGCAGGATGGTCATGGTCGCACGCTCCCGACCAGCATGACGTCGTTGAAGAGGGCCCCGGACCCTGCGTTCGAGCACATCGCCACTTCCGCCCCCGGCACCTGAGCCGAGGCACACGTACCCCGCACCTGCTGGACGGACCGGATGACCCGCTGGAGCATCTGGGTGGAGTTCCCCGGGTGGGCGAACGACATGGTGCCCCCGTCGGTCGTCACCGGGAATCTCCCGCCGGGCCCGATGGAGCCGTCCATGACGAACGGGCCGCCCTCGCCCTCGGCACAGAATTCGAAGGCCTCGAACTGGCGGATGATCTCGAAAGAGAACGGATCGTAGAACTCGCAGACGTCGACGTCGTCGGGGCGGAGCCCGGCGGTCGAGAACGCGGCGCGGGCGGCGCGCCGTCCGACGTAGCCGGCGGGTATGCCCTCACCACCCTTCCCCACGAAATCCCATATCGGTGCGTGTTGGTACGCCGGCCCGTAGGCGTCACTGCCACCGCCGAGGATCCAGGCCGGCACCTGCGGCAGGTCGGCCGCCCGGTCAGCCGTGGTCAGGACCAGCCCGCATCCACCCTCCGACGTCGTCGAGCAGTCGAGAAGGTGGAACGGTTCGGAGATCAGTCGGGAGGCCAGAATGTCCTCGGGTTTGTACGGCCCCCGGCCTGAGTAGACCGCCTCGGGATTGGCGTGGCCGTTGTTGCGAATGGTGGCCGCCACCGTGGCCAGCTGTTCGGGCGTGGTTCCGAACGTCAGCATGTGCCGCTTGGCCATCAGGGCGAACTCGACGGCGGTGAACATGCCGTACCCGACCACGAATTCGTTGGTCGGACGGGTCCACGGGGCGGTCGACGCCCGTTCGGTGTACACGCCCGCGCTGCCCCCGACGACCAGCACCACCTGGCTCTGCCCGGTGGTGATCAGCGACGCCGCCTCCAACACGGCGGGTATCCCCAACCCGTTCATGGAGCGCCGGCACGGGCCCAGCCGCAGTTCGTAGGCGAGCTCGCCGGAGCGCTCGCCGATCACGGCGTCGACGTCGGTCGTCTCGAGCCCGGCATCGCCGAGGGCGCCGAGTGCGCCCTCTATGGCGATGGACACCGAGTCGTGACCGGGGAGGGCGCGGGCCTGCGCGGTGTTGAAGACGCCGACGATGGCCGCCTGGCGGAATGGATGGGTCATATCCGCTGGCCGTCGCGCCGGACGATCCCGAGCGTGGCACCGCCGTCGATCACGACCTCGGCGCCCGTGATGTAGCCGGCGGCGTCGGAGGCGAGAAAGGCCACCATGGCGGCGATGTCCTCCACTTCGCCCACCCGGCCCAGCGGCAGGTGGGCGAACGAGTCCGGCGGCAGGTCCTCGGGTTTCTGTCCCCCGCCCCAGGCCATGGGCGAGTCGATCGTCCCCGGCACGATGGCATTGACCCGGATGCCGCTCGGCCCGAGCTCGGCCGCCGCCGTCTTGGTCAGTCCGCGGATGGCCCATTTCGAGGCGCCGTAGGAGCCGTGTTGCTGGAAGCCCCGCACGCCGGCGATGGAGGCAATGTTGACGATGGAACCGCCGCCCGAGGCCCGCATGGGGGCGATGGCCGACTTGATCCCGAGGAACGTCCCGCGGAGGTTCACCCCGATGAGCCGGTCGAAGTCCTCGATCTTCTCGTCCTCGATCAGGCGCATCCAATGGATGGCGGCGTTGTTGACCAGAATGTCGAGTCGGCCGTGCGCGGCCATCACCGCCGCCGTGAGGTCCTCCCACGCGGGCGCGCTGGAGACGTCGGCATGCCGGTACGTCGCCCCGATCTCCGATGCCACGGCCTCTCCTGGCCCGTCGGAGATGTCCACCATGACCACGGTGGCGCCCAGATCGCGGAAGTGCCGAGCCTCGGCGGCACCCTGGCCCTGGGCCGCGCCGGTCACGATCGCCACCCGGCCGGACAGATCGATGGCGGGGACCCCTGCCCCTTCGAGTGCGCGCATGTCGGTTTCTCCATTCATGATCGTGTGCGTCGGGTCGTGCGGCGACGGCCTCCTGCCCGAGTGCTCAGCGGTGGGCCCGAGGTCGCGGCCACCGGATTTCCTTCGTCACGCCGGTGGCTTCTGAATCCCGTAGAGCCTGGCCGCGTTCCCCCACAAGATCTTCTCCCGATCGGACGCCGAGGCGTTGGCCAGGCTGACGTCGATCCGCTCCCGCACGTTGCCGAACAGGCAGGTGGGATGCGGGAAGTCGGTCTCGAAGAGGACGTTGTCCACGGGGATTTCCCCCAGGAGCTTGGTGGGAGCCACCGTCTCGAACCAGTAGCAGGCGTAGACCTGTCGCCGGAAATAGTCAGAGGGGAGCATCTCCCACTCGCTGTTGCGACCCGGACGGGCTTCGAGGTAACTGTGGTCGGCGGCCTCGAGTACGAAGGGGATCCAGCCGATGCCGCTCTCCACCGACACGAACTTCAACTCCGGGAAGCGGACCAGCACGCCGCTGGTGATCAGGTCGGCGACCTGGAGCCCGTTCTTCAGGAACAGTTCGGTCGAGGTGTAGGCGTAGGCGGCCGCCGTGCTGGTGGCGGCGATGCGGTCGGGTTGGAAGGAGGTCGACATGTCGCCGCTGCCGATGTGGAAGTGGATGGGCAGCCCGGCATCTTGCGCAGCCGACCAGAAGGGGTCCCAGTGCGGGTCCCCGAGGAACGGGAGGCCGAAGCGCTGCGGCTCCCCGGTGAACAGGATGCCCTGGTGCCCGGCCGCCGCACCGCGGGCGATTTCGGCGACGGCGGCGTCGACGTCCCAGAACGGCATGGCCATGATGGTGATGAGCCGGCGTTGGTCCGCCGACGCCCAGTCGCGCAGGAAGTCGTTGTAGGCGCGCACGCAGAGCAGCTTGAGCTCGCCGTCGTCCATGGAGAGGAACTTCTGGCTCCCGAATCCGGCCACGTTCGGGTAGAGCACCTGGGCCCAGATACCGACCTCGTCGAGGTAGCCGAGCCGGGCCTTGGCGTCATAGGCGGCGGGCGGGCACTCCGCCAGGGTCGGTGGGCCCGCCGGAAACGGTGCGGGCCAGCCGGCGGGTGCGGTCATCCCCACGACAGAGATCTGCCGACCATCGAGGACCCAGATGTCCCGGCCGTCGCCGCTCAGGGTCATCTGCGGGACACGGTCGACGAAGCGCGCCGGGACCCGCGACGTCCAGAGGTCCGCCGGCTCGGTGAGGTGGGAGTCCACGTCAATCACGGGAATCGTCATCGTCTCAATGACTCATTCTTAGTCGCCCGCCGGGACGGGCGCATGGCCGGACGCATGCCGCTGCGCTTCGCTCACCCGGCGGCGGCTCCGGCGGAGACGGGATCGGCCGCCTGACGCGCCGCTTTGTCCCGGAAGTAGGGGATGATGGTGTCGCCCCAGCGCTGAATCGTCTCCATGCACACCTCGTGGGGCACCGTCCCCATCTGGATCAGGCACATGATCTCCTTGGCCCCGGCGGCCTCGAGGTGCTCGACGTAGGCGATCGCCCCCTCCTCGTCGCCGTAGGCGTGGTTCACGTTGTAGGTGGCGACGGTGTTGGGGTTGACCGGAATGTTCGCCTCGTGGAGCCGGGCCACCACGGCCTCGGCGTCGGCTCTGATGGCTTTCACGTTGTCGTCGTCGAGCGTGTCCTGCACCGGCGGGGGGCCGGCTCCGTACCAGTGGGTGATCGATTCGGCGAAGAAGCGCTGACCACGAGCGCCGATGCGCAGGGCCTCTTCGGGATCACTCAACACGATGGTCGGGCAGAGGACGGCGAAATGGTCGTTGACCTCGGTGGAGACGAAGCGGCTGCCGTCACGACGGGCGATGGCGTTGTTGTACACCTCGTTGAGATGGGCCACCTCGTCGACCCCGGCGAAGCCGAACACCAGCGGCCCGACGCCGTATTCGGCGGCCAGCTCGAGGCTGTTCTGCTTCGTGGAGGCCATGAAGAGGGGAGGGTGCGGCTTCTGGATCGGCTGGGGCAGCACCGGATGGGGATCGATGTCGAGCAGGCCGTGCCACTCGAAGGTGTCTTCCCGCCAGACGTTGGCGATGATCCGCAACGCCTCTTCGACCTCGGCCGGGGTGCGGTCGGCCTCCACGCCGAACAGCGACATCTCCTGGGCAGTGGCGCCGCGACCGGCACCGAGGTCGAGCCGGCCGCCCGAGAGGATGTCGAGCATGGCGGCGCGTTCGGCCACCCGGACGGGGTGGTTGTACTGGAACGGCATGCAGACGACGCCGTGGCCGATGCGGATGGTCGACGTCTTGGCGGCGACATAGGTCAAGAAGATCTCCGGGGCTGACATGTGGGCGTACCAGCGCAGGGCGTGGTGCTCTACGGCCCAGACGCGATCGAAGCCCACCTGCTCGCCCAGGACGGCCTGCGACACGCAGTCGAGAATGCACTGGCGCTCCCGTTCGGGCGTCGGGTGGTTCAACTGCGCCTCGAAGATCATGGAGAACTGCATGACCGATGCCCCTCTTTCGCCGTCCTTTTTGAACTATAGCTAATAGGCATATACATTGTCTATCGACCCGGCCCGGTTGGTAGCCTGCCGACCGGGCGTGGAAGGAAGGAGCGGGCCTCGTGGAGTCCGATGTCGACCCACTCGCTCCCTCACGCGCCGGGCCACCGAATGCCGCTACCCCCAACGCGGTGTTGGGCCTGCTGTCGTTCGGCCAGGAGCTCTCGGGCTACGACCTCAAGAAATGGGCCGACCACAGCCTGCGCTTCTTCTTCTGGAGCCCGGCCATCAGCCAGATCTACAGCGAACTGCGCCGGCTGGAGTCACTTGGCTACGTGACATCGCGGGTGGTGGCCAAGGACGACACCCGCAGCCGGCGGCTCTACCGCATCACCGAGGAGGGCCGGGCGTGGCTGGCCCACTGGCTGGTCAGCGAACCGGCGGACGTCCCCATCCTCAAGCATCCGACGATCCTGCGGGTGTGGTTGGGTCATCTCATGGAGCCGGACGCCCTGCGCGAGGCCGTCGTCGAGCACCGGAACCGGGTGGAGGCACAGCTGAGCGAGGTGCACGAGGACCGCCGGGTGGTGGCGGCCAACGAGTCGATGGCGTACGCCGAGCTCGTCATCCGATGGGCTGAGCGGTACTACAGCGCCGAGCTCGAGAACACCAACCAGCTCCTCGACGATCTGGCCGAACTGGATGAGCGGTCGGCGCGAAGCTGACCGCTCGTGGCGGTTCGAGGCGCCGTTCAGACCTGCCCGATGACCTGGCTTCCGAAGCGTTCGATGAAGGCACGCGCCTCGTCCGGTGTCTCGCCCTTCCCGTTGACCGCGAGCCACGTCACCCCGACCTCGGCCAACCGCTTCACCGTGTCGATGGTGTGCCCGTCGGCCGCGTCCGCAGCCGGTCCGGGCAGGACGCACATGACGTCGATCGGTTCGGTGCGCCCGATCGATGCCGCATGGGCGTGCAGGGAGGCGAGCAGTTCGGTCAGGTCGTCGAGGGTCTCCAGTGGGACCCCGCCCGCTCCGCGCGCCGAGGGCATGGGCATCCAGCCGTCCGCGTGCTCGGCCACCCGCCGGCGGGTCAGCTTGGAGTTCCCACCGAGCCAGATCGGAGGGCCCGGGCGCTGGGTCGTCGGGGGGTAAGGGGTGACGCCGCGGGCGGAGACGAACTCTCCCTCGAAATTGACGGTCTCACCCAGCCACGCCAACTTGAGGACCTGCAGGTACTCGTCGAAGCGGGCGTTGCGGGTGGCGAAGTCGACCCCCAGCGCGGCGAACTCCGACTTCATGTACCCGACCCCGGCCCCCAGGGTCAGCCGGCCGCCCGAGAGCACATCGAGGGTGGCCGAGGCTTTGGCCAACAGGAAGGGGTTGCGGTACGGGATGACGGTGAGGTTGGTCAGCAGGCGTAAGCGGGTGGTGGCGCACGACATGACCGCCAGCGCCACGAAGGGGTCCAGCGCGTCATGACCACCGGCCTCGCGCCAGCGCTGGCTCGGGGCCGGATGTTCCGTCACGTAGGCGGCCTCGAATCCGGCCTCCTCCGCCTGCTGCGCCAGCGCCGAGAGGGCCGGCGCAGTGGTGAAGGCCGGATTGAGAGGGCACGACATCGGGACGCCGTAGGAGAAGCGCATAGTGGTCACACTCCGTGGATGAACCGCGTGATGGCGGCCATCGCATCGATCGATTCGGGGAGGTCGGGGAAGAGGGTGGGCCAGACGTGCTGCATACCGGCGGGGAAGTGTGCTTCGACCGACGCTCCCGCGGTCACGAGGGCGGTGCACAGGGAGAGGCCGTCGCCGAGCAGCGTCTCGGCCCCTCCGGCAAAGATCAGCGTCTTCGGGAAGCCGGTGAGGTCCGCCAGTAGCGGGGAGGCCAAGGGGTCGCGTGCGTCGGCGCCCTGCAGGTAGGACTCGGCCGCCTCGGCGGCGGAGTCCTTCGGGAAGAACTGATCGGTGGCGGCCCGGGTGGCGAACGTGCCGCTGCCCAGCGTGAGATCGACCCAGGGCGACAGCACGATCAGGCCGTCGGGGAGCGGCTGGCCCGACTGGCTCGCCGCCACGGTGAGGGCGACGGCCAGGCCGCCTCCGGCGGAGTCTCCGGCCACGAGGAGGGGGCCGACGTGGTCGGCCGCCACTGCGTCGAACACGGCCGCGGCGTCGTGCAGCGCGGCCGGGAACGGATGCTCGGGGGCCAGCCGGTAGTCGACGATCACTACCTGCGTGTCGGCCGCCGCGGCGACGCTGGTGGCGAAGGAGACCCAGGACCGTGCCGCGCCCAACCGGTAGCCCCCGCCGTGGAGATACACGACGGTCGAAGTGGGTGCGGCGGGTCGGCAGACGACGCACTCCACACCGCCGATGGTCTCGTCCTGCGCCGTGGTGCCGGGGGCGGCAGGCTTGTCCGCCATCATGGCGGCCGCACCGTCGCGCCGGGCCGTGAGCGACTCCGGCGCGGGGCCCCCGGCCCGTTCGGGAGGCAGATTCCAGCTCATAGGGGGAGGGGGCGGACGGCGGCCCGCACGCGTTGACGCATGTCCAGTGTCATGTTCGTTACCCCCTGCCCGCGTGGCGTTGACCCCGGGAGCCACATTGTGTCACGTCGCTCTGCGATTCGGTGTGCCTCATCGCGTGTAACCGGCGGCCAGCTCTCTGCGGAGCACCTTGCCGATCTCGTTCTTCGGGAGTGCGTCGACCCGCACGAAGTCGATGGGGATTTTGTACGGGGTGAGGTGCTCCCGGCACAGTGCGATGAGCTCGTCGTCCGCCACGTCGCCCGTCGTGACGAGGAACGCCACGGGGACCTCCCCGAGCCGTTCGTCCGGCGCCCCTACGACGGCGGCTTCGGCCACCAGGGGGGACAGGCGCAGCACCTCCTCGACCTCATCGGGGAAGACCTTGTTCCCACCGCGGTTGATGAGGTCACCCGACCGGCCTTCGATCCACACGAACCCGTCCTCGTCCACCCGCCCCAGATCACCGGTGGCCAGATACCCCTCGTCGTCGATCCGGTCCGAAAGCTCGGCGCCCGAGGCGTACCCGCTCGCCATGTTCGGGGGCCGGACCAGCAGCTCGCCGACCTCGCCGGGAGCGACGGCGGCGCCATCGGGGCCGACGATCTTGAGGGACACCCCCGCGTGGGGTCGGCCCACCGCCCCCACCTTTTCGGGGTGGGCCTTGGCGTCGGCCGCCGTCCATCCGATGACCTCACCGATCTCCGCCTGCCCGTAACTGTTGAGGACGAAGACCCCGAAGGAGTCCGTGAAGCGGCGGGCCTGCAGGGGGGACAGGGGAGAGGTGATGCTGCGCACGTAGCGGAGCGGAGTGAGGTCCGTCACCTCGGGATCGTCGTTGAGCATGGCGATGGCGGCCGGCGGCAGGACGGTGGAGCGGATTTCGAAACGGCGCACCAGTTCGGCGAACTCCGCGGTCTCGAAGCGGTTCATGATCACCAGGGCGGCTCCGGCCCGGAGCCCGAACAAGACGTTGTAGATGCCGGCGTTCAGGGCTAACGAAACCGGGATGAGGTTGGGTGAGGGCGCCCGGGTCGACGGCGCGCCCCCTGAACGCAAGGGCGTGAGTACCCGGTCCAGCAGCTCGCCGTAGCCGCGGTGGGTGTGGAGGATGGGCTTCGGCCGGCCGGTGGTGCCCGAGGTCCACAAGATGAACGCGGTACCCGGCTCGTAGGTGCGGGCGTCGGGCCGGGCCCGGATGCCCTCGGGCCCGATGATGGCGGCCGGAGCGGTAGGCCCGAGCACCCCCTCGATCTCCGCCTCGGGCAGTCGGGAGTTCACGGGCACGAACACGGCGCCCGCCAGCCAGATCCCCACCATGGCGATCACGACGTCGGGTCCGTTGGGGAGCTGGACGGCGACCGCCTGTCCGGCCTGCACGCCCGCCTGTTGCAGTGCCGGCTGCCACGGCCCGGGCCTGGTCCTGGGCTGCGCCGGCGCTCACCGAGTGATCGACCGTGTGCAGCAGCAACTGGTCGGCCGCGAAGGGATGGTCCATGAGCAGGGTGGAGAGATCGTCGATCTGCTCGGCCGTCACTTCGGGACCGTTGGGCACCACGTTCCTCTCTCCTGCACGCCGGTCGCCGGCTTCTGCCGGGCACATCGCGTTGTCGGTGGTCGGCCAGAGGGTATGGGATCGGTCGCACCGACGCCAATGGCCGGGCGGCAGGCGTCGGCGGAGGTCGCCGGCCGCGGTCAGGGATCGAAGAAGTCGAGCCTGAAGCCCGAGGTCCATCCGCCGTCCAGGACGAACTCGGCGCCGGTGGCGTAGGACGACTCGTCTGAGGCCAGGAACAGGGCCAGCCGCGCCACGTCGATCGGCAATCCCGAGCGACCGAGCGGGACCCGGATCGGTGCCGTCGCCGCTCCGGGGCTGACGCCCACCACGCTCACGTCTCTCTCCTTCACCACTTCGATCTTGCCCGGGTGGATGGAGTTGACCCTGATGCCATGCCGGCCGAGCTCCAGCGCGGCGACCTTCGTCATGCCGCGCACGGCAAATTTGCTGGCGGTGTACGCCACGGTGCCCTCCAGTCCCACCAGACCCTGGACCGAGGACATGTTGATGATCGATCCGCCACCGGCCCTCGTCATCGGCCCGGCGAGGGCACGCATGCCGAGGAACGTGCCGCGAACGTTGACGGCCAGGCACCCGTCGAAGGCCGCCGTGTCCAGGTCGGCCAGGTGGGCGAACGGGATGATGGCGGCGTTGTTGACCAGCACGCTCGCCGGCCCGAACCGCGTCTCGGTCGACTCCACCAAGCGGGCCCAGCTCCCCTCATCGGTGACGTCGAGCCCGCGGAACGTGGCCCCGCCGCCGATCTCCTCGACCAGTGCCCGGCCTTCGTCCTCACGCAGGTCTCCGATGACCACCGTGGCGCCCTCTGCGGCGAAGAGGCGGGCGATCGCCGCTCCGATATTGCGCGAGCCACCCGCCACGACGGCCACCCGCCCCTGCAATCGGCCCTGCGGATTCTCTGACGTGGCGACCTACCGCTCGGCCCAGGCGTCCCAGAGCAGCCGCCGCTCGCGCTGAGGGTCATCGACAACGGCACAGTGCGTGTCGAAGATCATCGTCGCCCGCTCCGGCGGCTCGTAGGGCGTCCAGGCGGGGATGCCGTCGTTGGTGGGATCACCGTGGCGGGCGAAGTGGGCCCAGGTCCGATGCATACGTTCCCCCAGGGCCAGCGCAGGTGCGGGTGGGCCCCCGGTCAGCTCGGGCGATGCCCCGAGGTCGAAGTTGTTGAAGACGAAGGGGATCTCGAGGGTGTGCACCGCCCCCATCCGTCCCCCGAACGCGGTGGTCGTCCAGGTGAACAGGTACAGCCACGTCGCCCCGCCCGCCGCTCCATGTGCGTCGGCCAGCGCAAGGGCCGGTATCAGGAATGTGCGATCGGTGTCGACCGCGGTCCACACGTTCTCCGTCGTCCCCCTCTCCGATCCCCGGTAGAGGGCCAGGGCGCGGCCCGAGAGGTCGCCGAACAGGTTGACGGCGCGCCGCTCTATTTCATCGTCGCCGAAGTCGTAGATGGACTTGTCCAAGAGCCGCATGATCTCCATCTCGTCACGGTTCGTGCCGAGCATGACGGGGACCGAGGACGAGGCCCCCTCTCGAATCGCCCGCAGCGGTTCTTGCGGCAGGACGACGCCGTCGACGACGGGAGCGAACGTGGGGACGACGCGGGCCGCGGCCATGTCAGGGGCGTGACTCATGGCCACGGCGCCGTACGCGGCCATGATCTCGGCGGCGGGTAGGTCCCGCAGCCGGGCCACGCCGCCGGCATCGGGGCTGAGACCGAGTGCGGCCAGGAGGGCGACGGCGACGGCCGTGGCATCCTCGGCGGTGGTCACGTTGGACGCCGCCCCGCTCTGGAGGATGGCCCGATGGAACAGCCCGGCGGCCCCGGGGGTCCCCAGCAGGACGCCGACGCTCATGGCGCCGGCCGACTCCCCGAACACCGTGACGTTGCCGGGATCCCCACCGAACGAGGCGATGTTGTCTGCGACCCATTTCAGCGCGGCAACCTGATCGAGCAGCCCGCAGTTCCCCGACCCGACCTCATCGGGCGCCACGCCGGCCAGGTGGAGGTATCCGAAGACGGCGAGCCGGTAATTGATCGTCACCAGCACGACATCGTGACGGGTGGCGAACGACGTGCCATCGAACCACTCGGCCGCGCCGGTGCCGTTGAGGTACGCACCACCGTGGATCCACACCATCACCGGCCGGTGCGCCCCATCGGGTTCGGGCGTCCACACGTTCAGGGTGAGGCAATCCTCGCTCTGGGGGAGGTCCAAGCGGCCCTGCATCTGTTCGAGGTCGGTGGGGAACTGGTGCGCGATCGGGCCGACGCTGCGGGCCTCGCGCACCCCTTCCCACGGCGCGCCTTGGACGGGTGGGCGGAAGCGCAGCGGTCCGACCGGGGGTTGGGCATAGGGCACCCCCAGAAAGACGGAGACCCCTTCTTTGCGGAGGCCAACGATGCGTCCCGCCCGTAGCTGCACCACCGACCCGTTGGATGCCATCACGGGATGTCCCACACGACGGGCAGGTGATAGGTGCCCCGCTGGATCACGCCGTGCGGCGCCGGCGCCGGTTCGCCGGGGTCGAGCCGGAGATCGGGCAGGAGGTCGAGCACCGTGTTGACCGCCACCCGGAGTTCCATCCGGGCCATGTGTATGCCCAGGCACGTGTGGGGGCCGCTGCCGAAGCCATGGTGAAGCTGGGCGGGCCGGAAGATGTCGAACTCATGGGGATCGTCCCAACGAGTGGGGTCGTGGTTGGCGACGCCGACGGATACGTTGACCACATCGGTGGCGCCGACCGGGCACCCGGCGAGCTCGGCGTCGCCGGTGGCGGAGCGGAACACCATGGTGAGCGGCACCTCCCAGCGCAGACTCTCCTCGACCGCTTGGGGAATGAGGGAACGATCGGCCCGCACCGCGTCGAGCTGGTCGGGGTGGGTCAACAGCCCGAAGAGCAGGTTGCTCAGGGCCCGGTACGTCGTCTGGGCACCCGCCGGCACGAGCAGTCGCAAGAAGGCGACGATCTCCTCGTCGGTGAGCTTTTGGTGCACCGCATCCGGTGCTTCCTTGAACTCCGCCCGGATCAGCGCGCTGATGAGGTCGTGACGGGGATCGGCGCGGCGCTCGGCGATCAGGCGCAGGACGAGGGACCCCAACCGCTCACCGGCCGCCAGCCGCTGCGTCTCGGTGATAGCGACGTTGGTGAGCAGCGCGGTGTCGCGGTAGAAGACGTCGAAGTCATCGACGGGGAGCCCGGCGGCGATGGCAGTGACGTGGATCGGGTAGAGGAACGCGAAATCCGTCGCCAGATCGGCCCGACCGAGGGGGATCAACGGCGTGAGGTAGGAGTTGACGATGTCCACGACGAACTCCCGCTCCCAACGCTCCATCTCCTTGCGGGTGAACGCAGGTTGGATGAGCTCGCGGAAGCGACGGTGCCCGGGCGGGTCCATGCCGAGGATGGTCTCTCCGATCGCGCTGCGGAGTGTCCGGTCGTAAAGGGGAACCGACGAGTAGGTCGACGGGTCCTTGAGGACCTGATCGGCCAGCGCAAAGCTCAGTACGGAGACCTGGTGATCCTCATCGGCCAGGAGGGTGTCGATCCCGGGGAGGCCGAACAAGCCCGAGATCGAGCCGTGGTGGGCCGGGCAGAGGCTCTGCACCTCTTCCATGCGAGGGTAGAAGTCCTCGATTGCGCCACCGAAGAACTGGTTCTTGAACTCGAACGGATCGACGCTCTCGGCGTCGACGGATCCGAATGCAATTGGTTCGCTCATGGTGCCCCCCGATCCTCTCCGGAAGTCACAGTAGCGCCGGTCCCCGACGCAACCTGATAGCGATGGAGAAATCGGGGCCGCAGCGTCGGACGGGAGAAGCGGGGACAGGGTGAACGGGAAGACGGCGTGAACGAGCAGACGGTCCTGGTGGTCGGGGCGTCGGGCCTGATCGGCCACGCCGCCGCGGCGCAGTTCTCGACGGAGTCGGGGTGGAACGTCGTGGGCGTGTCCCGACGGGTCCCGACCGACCTGCCGGGAGTGACGCTGCGATCGGTCGATCTCTCGGACCGATCGTCGACCCTGGCAACCTTCGGCGCCATGTCGGAGGTCACGCATGTCGTCTACGCCGCGGTCGATGAGGCCCCGGGACTCGTGGCGGGTTGGTTCGACGAGCGGGTGATCCGTCGCAACGAGACCATGCTGGCCAACGTCATGGACGGGTTGGCGGCGGCTGGCGCGGCGCTGGAGCACGTCACGCTTCTCCAGGGCTCCAAGGCGTATGGGGTCCACTCATCCGATCCCGCCGTCTCCGAGGCCCGGCTGCCGCTGCGTGAGCGCGATCCACGGCGGCCGCACGCCAACTTCTACTTCGCCCAGGAAGAGCTCCTGGCGGAACGACAGCGCGCCGCCGGGTGGTCGGTCACGATTCTCCGCCCGACCGTCGTGTACGGGGGTGCGCTCGGGACCAACATGAATCTGCTCCCGGTCATCGGCGCCTATGCAGCACTCTTGCGCGAAGAGGGAAGGCGGCTTGATTTCCCCAAGGAATGGGGTGTGCCCAGCCTGGCCGAGGCGGTTGACGCCGATCTGCTCGCCCGGGTCATCGTCTGGTCTGCCACGTCGTCGGGGGCGCGGGGCGAGGTCTTCAACGTGACGAACGGCGACGTCTATTCGTGGCGCTCCGTATGGCCGTCGATCGCCGCGGCCTTCGGGATGGAGGTCGGTGACGCGGCACCGATCTCGTTCGCCGAATGGATGCCGCAGCAGGCTTCGGCGTGGAAGCGTCTCGTGGCGCGACACCACCTCAAGGCACCGACCGACATCATGGCGTTCGTCGGGATGAACTCGCTGGTCTACGCCGATATGTTGCTGCGAGAACCCTCCGTGCCCCGCACGCCGATTCTCAACAGCACCATCAAGATCCGTCAGGCCGGCTTTTCTGAGTGCATGGACACCGAGGACATGTTCGTCCAACGGTGCATCCAGCTACAGGAGTCGGGCCTGCTCCCCGGAGGACGCGCCTGAACGAGGCGACCGTCCCGTTCCGAGGAGCAGGGGTGGCGACATGGTAGAAGTTGTCACGGTGGCGAGCGACCGCAGCTCCGTCACATCCACCTGAACCCGGAGGATCCGCCTTGCCCATCAAGCCCGCTCCCGCCGTGTTGCGGGCGATGGACGTCCTCGAGTGCCTGGCGGCGAGCGGGTCCCAGGCGCCCACCATGTCGGAGATCGCCCGTCGGACCGGTCAGAGCAAGGCGACCTGCCACTCGGTGCTGCTGGCCCTGGCGAAAGGGGGCTACGTACGGCGCGACCCTTCATCGTTGGCTTACTCGCTCGGCCCGGGTCTGATCTCGTTGGGGGCGCTGGCCTCGTCGAACCTGCGCCTGTCCGAAGTGGCCCGGCAGGAGATGGAGGAACTGAGTCAATCCCTGGGCGTCACGACCGCCGCCGCCATCGCCTCCGGCAGCCATCTCGTCGTCATCGCCGGCGTGGGTCCTCCGCAACCCTTCCAGTCCAGTCTCCCGGTCGGCCAGCGGGTGCCGTTCGCCCCTCCGCTCGGGGCGGCCTTCATCGCGTGGTCCTCGGAGCCGGAAATTGAGGAGTGGCTGGACCGGGCGCCTCGTCGCCTGGACGACGGGGAACGGCGGCACTTCCTGGCTGCGCTGGACGCAGTCCGTGAGCACGGGTACAGCGTGACCCTCGACGACCAGGCGAACCGCCAGTTCGCCGAGGCGGTCGAGCAGGTGGCGATCCATCCCGAATCCCCTGAGGCCCAGGCGCGTCGGGACCAGACGATCAGTAACCTCGGCACGTCGTACCTGCCTGCGGCCTTCGAGGAGGGTCGTACCTACCGGCTGACGCAGATCTCGGCCCCCGTGTTCGGTCACGACGGCGCCGTGGCCATGGTGGTGCTGGGCATCGCCGTCGGCCTCGAGGTCACGACGGAGCAGATCGCCGCGTACGGGACGCGGCTCCGTGAAGCCACCGACCGGTTGACCGAGGCCATCGGCGGTAGCAGCGTCGCGGGGTGACATGAGGGCTCTGGGCATGGGTGCGCCCCGGCCCACTACTGGTTGAAATACTAGTATCGCGACTGATATCCTGAACCGTTGCTGAAATCCCGATCTACGACTGGTACGGTCGTTTTCCCGCGCCGGCCTCCGGCTCCGCTCGATACACGGGCAACCTACCAAGGAGGAACCCATGAGCGAATTCGACGCGACCAGGGACATCGACTGGTTGGTCTCGGTGGACGACCACGTGATCGAGCCGCCCCATGTCTGGGTCGACAGGGTGCCGGCGAAGTACCGGGATCTCGCTCCGCACATGGTCGAGACCGCCCGTGGACCGGCGTGGGAGTACGACGGCAAGCGGGTGCCCACCTCCGGTCTCTCGGTCGCCGCGGGCAAACGCAAGGAAGAGTTCTCGCCCGACCCGGTGACGTTCGACGAGATGCGACAGGGCGCCTACGACCCCGTGGCCCGGGCGGCCGACATGGATCGTGCCGGGATTGCGGCCTCACTCTGCTTCCCGTCGTTCCCCCGGTTCTGCGGGCAGATCTTCTGGGAGGCGCAGGACAAGGAACTGGCCAAAGTCTGCGTGGAGGCCTACAACGACTGGATGATCGACGAATGGTGCGGCACCGTTCCCGGCCGTCAGATTCCCCTCATCATCCTCCCCTTGTGGGACCCGACGATGGCGGCGCAGGAGATCGAGCGTTGCGCGGCCAAAGGGGCGCGGGGTCTGGCCTTCTCGGAGAACCCCGAGCCGCTGGGCCTTCCCACCATCCACGACCCGGGCCGCTACTGGGACCCGGTCATGGCGGCGGCGCAAGACACCGAGACCATCGTCTGCATGCACGTGGGGTCGTCCTCAACCATGCCGTCCATCTGCTCGGATGCGCCGGCCTTGGCCAACCTGACATTCGGGGCCGTCCGGGCCGCAGGCACCATGCTGTCCTGGATCTTCAGTGACTACTTCGAGCGGATGCCCAACCTGAAGATCGCCCTGTCCGAAGGGAACATCGGCTGGATGCCGTACTTCCTCGAGCGGGCCGAACAGGTCGTGGACAAACAGCGACACTGGATCTCGAAGACGACCATGCAGCTGTACGACCAGAAAGCCGGCGCATCCCTCCAGGCGGACCTGAGCCGGCTGGATGTCCGCCAGGTCTTTCGCGACCACATCTTCGGCTGCTTCATCGAAGAGACCTCAGGCCTGATGTGTCTCGACATACTCGGCGACGACAACATCATGATCGAGACCGACTACCCGCACAGCGACACCACGTGGCCCGACTGCATCAGTGTGGCGAAGAAGTTGGTCGAAGCGTTGCCCCCCGAATCGCAGTACAAGATCCTGCGCGGGAACGCCGAGCGCCTCTTCCGCTTCACCCCGGCGGAGCCGACCGGGGCCCCGGGCCTGCGTTGACCGGGGAGAACCGTACCGAGCTGTTCAGCGGCGTGCGGGTGGTGGAGCTGGCCAGCTGGGTGTTCGTGCCCGTGGCCGGCGCGCTCCTGGCCGACTGGGGCGCCGAGGTGACGAAGGTCGAGCACCCCGTCACCGGCGACGGCTATCGCGGCCTCGTCACCCAGGGGATGGGTGGTCCCGGGATCAACCCGTCCATGGAACTGGCCAATCGCGGCAAACGCAGCATCGGGCTGGATCTCAAGTCGCCCGCCGGGCGCGAGGTGATGCTCCGTCTCATCAGCAAGGCCGACGTGTTTCTCACCAACCACCTGCCTTCGGTTCTCGAGCGGCTCGGGCTGGGCGTCGAGGAGCTCCGTGCCGTCAATCCGGGCTTGATCTATGCCCGCGGGCACGGTTTCGGGGTGCGCGGGCCCGAAGCCGACCGGCCGGCCTACGACTCCACGGCGTTCTGGGCCCGGGGAGGACTCGGCGAGACGCTGACGCCGAGTGACCTGGAACAACCGATCCCCCAGCGCGGGGCGGTGGGCGACCGCAACGGCGCCGTGCATCTCGCCTTCGGCATCGCCGGCGCATTGTTCCGCCGGGAGCGGACGGGGGAGGGCTCGACCGTCGACGTCTCGTTGCTGGCCACGGCCATGTGGATGCTGGGATCTGATGTGCTCGCCTCTCTGGCGGGCAGATTCGTACCGACCGGTCCGGCGAACCAGGCGGAGCGGCAATTCCCGCCCAATCCCCTCACCGCCAACTACCGGTGTGCCGACGGGCGATATCTGGCGCTGTGCGCGCTGCAGCCGGACCCCCATTGGCCCGCCATCTGCCGGGCCGTCGGCCGCGCCGATCTCTTGGAGGACGAGCGCTTCACCTCTATGGAGGCGAGAGCGGAGAACCGGCAGGCGTGCGTCGAGGCACTCGAGTCTGCCTTCGCCACCCGGACCCTGGCTGAGTGGAGCGAGGCCTTTCGCGCCGAGAAGTTCCCCTGGGGTCCGTTCCAACGGGTCACCGAGCTCATTGACGATCCCCAGGTCACCGCCAACGGGTACATCGACCAGATGGTGGTGGACGGCACGCCCATCCCCATGCCGACCGGTGCCCTCCAAATTGACGAGGCGCCCCCTGAGCTGCGCCAGGGTCCGGCGCACGGGCAGGACACCGAGCTCGTTCTCCAGGAGCTCGGCTACGACTGGGACGAGATCGTTGCGTTGAAGGGCGAGGGGGTCGTGTTATGACAGCCGACCGCCCACTGAACCGAGGAGCCATCCATGCCCGATGACGAGACACCATCGACCTACAAGCCGCCCGTTCTGGACCTCTTCGGTGAAGAGCACGTGCGCCAGTACCGCGCCACCGATGGCGAGGTGGGATACGTGTGGAACGGCGCCACCTGCCTGTTGCTGACGACGATCGGCCGTAAGTCCGGCGAGCCGCGCACACAACCCTTGATCTTCAGTGACTACGAAGACTCGTTCGTGGTGGTGGCGTCACAGGGCGGAGCGCCGACCCATCCGAACTGGTACCTCAACCTGGTGAGCAACCCCACAGTCGAGGTCCAGGTGAAGGGCGATCGCTTCACCGCCACGGCTCGCACCGCCGAGGGCGAGGAGCGAACCAAGTTGTGGAAGCTGTCGACGGTGACCTGGCCCAACTACGACGAGTACACCAAGCGCACGGACCGGGTCATTCCGGTCGTCGTGCTCGACCGGGCGGGCGCATGACCGACAGCGACATGTCGCTCCTGGAGCCGGCGCGCCTGCGTGAGCTCTTCGATCTGCGGGGAAGCGTCTATGCGTCGAGAGGCGGTGCCTTCGAGGACGACATCTACCCCGCCTTCCACCGCCTCCGTGAAACGGGGCCGGTGCATCCGGGCATCGTCGGCCCCCTCGTCGGATTCCACGGGGATGCCTTCTTCCAAGGCCTTCCGTTTCCCGACCGGCCGCACTTCTCCGTGTTCGACTATGCCACCTGTGATGCCGTGGTGCGCGATGGCGCCACGTACTCGTCCACCGAGCACCCGCCGGGGAGCGAGGGGGCGCTCAACGAGAAGATGATCCTGAACATGGACGGGACGCGGCACCGGCGGTACCGCACGTTGGTCCAGCCCTCCTTCGTCCCCAAAAAGGCGCGGTGGTGGATTGAGCAGTGGATCGACAGCACCGTGCACGCCCTCATCGACTCGTTCGAGCGCAACGGCCGGGCCGACCTCGAACGTCGAGTTCTGCGCCGCCATCCCGTTGCTCACCATTACCGGGAGCTTCGGCGTCTCCCTGCCTCTCGCACTCGACATCCGCGCCGCCGTCACGGCGGACGGCCTCGGCTTGTCGACGTTCATCGACATCGTGCAGCCGATCATCGAGGCGCGCCGCCGCGAAGCTCGGGACGACCTGATCAGCGTGTTGGTCCACTCCGAGGTGCAGGACGAGGCCGGCGACGTGCACGTCCTCTCCGACGACGAGATTCTCGGGTTCGCCTTCCTCCTCCTCGCGGCCGGCTCGGGCACCACGTGGAAGCAGATGGGGATCACCCTCACCGCCCTCTTGAGCCATCCCGAGTGGCTTCTGGCGGCCAAAGAGGACCCCACCGTGCTCCGGGCCTCGATCGAGGAGTCCTTGCGCTGGACGCCGACCGACCCCATGTTCGCTCGCTTCGCCACCTGCGACACCACGCTGGGTGGGTACGACGTACCGGCGGGTTCCGTCGTCCACGCCTGCTTCGGCGCCGCCAACCGGGATCCCTCGCGGTGGGACCGTCCTGATGAGTTCGACCCCGGGCGCCCGATGCAGGCGCACCTCGGCTTCGGCGGCGGTCCCCACATCTGCCTCGGGATGCACGTGGCACGGGCCGAGATGCAGACGGCCATTGCGGCGCTTCTCGCCCGTCTGCCCAACCTCCGCTCGGATCCGGAGGCGGAAACGCCGCGCATCATCGGTATGTACGAGAGAGGGCCGACCAGCGTCCCGGTGGTCTTCGGATGACGGGACACGTTCAGGGAGTAGCCGGGAGGGTGTCATGACCGACCTCGTCGCAGCACGTCGACCGTTCATCAAAGGTGAGTGGGTGGCCGGAGAGGGAGGCGAGCTCGCGGTGGCGTCGCCCGCCACCGAGGAAGTTGTCGCCGTCGTGGAAACGGCGTCCCCGGCCCAGACGGAAGCGGCCATTCTGGCGGCGCGCCACGCGTTTGACCACGGCCCCTGGGCCACGTTGCCGGCGGCGGACCGCATTGCGGCCCTGAACCGGTTCGGCGACGCGCTCGACGCCCGCCGCGACCTGTTGATCGAGACCGTCATCGCAGAGGCCGGCTGCCCGCGCGGCGTCACCGAGGTGGCACAGGTGGGCATGGCGCTCGAAAGCATCCGTCAGCTCGGCGATCTCTACGGCCGGATGCCGGCCTGGGAGAACAACGAGGTGCCGCTGGGGGACCACTTCGTCGGCTCGAGTGTGCGGTTGTCCATCCGTCGCTTCGAACCGGCCGGCGTGGTCGCCGCCATCACCCCCTACAACTTCCCGCTCATCACCAACATCTGGAAGGTCGTGCCGGCCCTCCTGGCCGGCTGCACGGTGGTACTGCGCCCCAGCCCGCTCACGCCGTTGGAGGCCACCGTGCTGGGCGAGGCGGCCGAGGAGGCCGACCTGCCGCCCGGCGTCCTCAACGTCGTACCCGAGGCGGGCAACGAGGGCGGCGTGCTCTTGAGCACGCACGGCGCGGTCGACGTGGTGTCGTTCACCGGCTCGACGCACCGTCGGGCGGGCCATCGCGGCGCAGGCGGCGCCGACCTTGAAGCGGGTGATCCTCGAACTGGGCGGCAAGAGCGTCCAGCTCCATCTGCCCGACACCTTCGCCGACGGCGGGCTCGGCTCGGTCATCGTGGCGTCATTGACGGTGTTCGCCTCCCATGCCGGTCAGGGTTGCGCGCTGCAGACGCGCCTCCTCGTTCCCGAGGACACGCGGGCGCGGGTGCTCGACGCGGTGGCTGCGGCGGCGGCCTCACTGCCGGTGGGAGATCCCTCGGACCGGGCCAACCTGGTCGGACCGCTGGTCAGCCGGGCCCAGCGCGACCGTGTCCACGGCATCGTCACCGACGCCATTGCCGACGGCGCCCGCCTCGTCACCGGAGGACGCCGACCCGAACATCTCGAGCGGGGCTGGTTCTACGAGCCGACCGTGCTCGACGCCCCGTCCAACGCCAACCCGGCGGCGCAGCGAGAGGTCTTCGGTCCGGTGGTCACCGTCTTGGGTTACCGCGACGTCGACGAGGCCATGGCCATCGCCAACGATCACGAGCTCGGTCTCTCCGCCGGGGTGTACACCGGCGACCTCGCCCAGGGACTGGCCATCGCCGAGCGCATCCGTACCGGCACGGTCCAGGTGAACACCGGATGGGCCAGCGGGTACACGCCGATGGGCGGGTACAAGCAGAGCGGGTACGGTCGCGAACGGGGTGCGGCCGGCATCCGCGCCTTCCAGGAGCTCAAGCACGTCGTGGTCGGTAGCCGATGAGCTCCGGGGCGCCCGAGTTCTGCATCGCCGGCCTCGGGGTCACGGCCCAGGGCCGCCACCTGGGTATTCCGCCGCGTGCGCTGCGGCGGGAGGCTTTGGAGCTCGCACTGGCCGACGCCGGCCTGACCCGGCGCGACGTCGACGGCTACATAGGCACTTCGAGCGAACCAGGTTTCGAGGACGTGCGACACCTGGGCCTGTCACCCGCTTTCGCCTGGGCCATGTCGGCCGGTGGCGCGACCGCCACCTGGTCGATCATCAACGCCATGGGCGCCATCCGGGCCGGCCAGGCCGAGGTCGTGGCGTGCACGTACGGCGCGGCGCCCTCCACGCCGTCGGGGCGTTCCCCCGGGGGCAGGTCTGGCGGTTACGGCGCGTACGGCTACGGCTACCCCATGATGTACGGCATGGTGGGGGCGGCGTCCGCCCACGCGCTGCACGCGCAACGCCACATGTACCGCTACGGGACGACCAGCGCGCATCTCGGTGCCGTCGCCGTGGCGCAGCGGGCCTATGCCGCGCTCCGGCCCGGCACCATCGGCTACGGCCAACCCATCACCCTCGAAGAGCACCAGGCCTCGCCGATGATCGTCGAGCCGTTCCGTCTGCTCGACTGCTGCCGGGACACCGACGGGGGAGTGGTGGTCATCGTCACCACTGCGGCACGCGCCAGTGCGCTGCGGGGCAAGGCGGTCGACATTTTGGGCGTGGGCACCGGCCAGAACCTCCGCAACTGGTGGACGGGCGACGTCTACGACCTCCACGACGACATCGCGCCTGCGGCGCGTACGGCCTTCGGTCAGGCCGGGCTGACGGTCGGCGACGTCGACGTCGCATGCCTGTACGACCCCTTCACCATCTCGCCTCTCATGCAGCTCGAGGCCTACGGCTTCTGCGGACCGGGCGAGGGCGGTCCGTTCATCGCGGCCGGCGAGACCGGGACTCGGTGGGAAGATCCCGACGAACACCGGGGGCGGACAGCTGTCCGGCTATTACGCCACCGGTTTCACCGCAGTGGTGGAGGGGATACTGCAGATGCGCGGTGACGGTGGCGCCACCCAGGTGGCCGACGCCGAGGTGGCGCTGGTGAGCGGGCACGGCGGTAACGCCGGCGTCCAAAACACGTGGTCGCACGCCACCCTCCTTCTCGGGGCCCACCGGTGACGCCGCTCCTCCCCCCGCACGTCGGCGCGGACGAGCTCGATGATCCGTTCTGGGACGGCTGCCGGCGCCACGAGTTCCTCCTTCACGTCTGCCGCGAGTGCAGCCGGGCCTACTGGCCGGCGGCGTCGTGCATCGACCACGGTTGGGCGCCGATGGAGTGGCGGCCGTCATCGGGTCGGGGCGAGGTGTTCACCTACACCGTCTTCCATCACGCGTACATGCCCTGGCTCGCCGATCGCGTGCCCTATGCCATCGCGGTGGTGCGTCTGGACGAGGGGCCGTTCTTCCATACCGACATCGTCGGGTGCGCGCCGAGCGAGGTGGCCATCGGTCTGCGGGTGGAGGCGGTGTTCGAGGAAGCCGGGGAGGGTTGGGTCCTTCCCCACTTTCGACCGATTTCCACAGATTGTCGTAATTGCCGGCATTTCGGAGGGTGGCGGCGACGCCTGAGCAAAGGGGGCGCCGGTCCCCCTGCATCAGTCGGGGGGCGGGACGGTCTCCCGACCGGCCGAGCCGTGCCCTAGGGACGAGAGCAATCGACTGGTGGCCTCGTCGAACGCCGCCGTGTCGTGCGACGTCACCCCGGCGGTGAGCCTGGCCACCGGGCTGAAGACTCGCCACGCGGTGGCGACCATGGCGGCCAACGCCGCCGCGATCCGTGCCTCGCGCAAGGGCATATCGCCCCCACCGTCGGCTGCATCGCGCTGAAAGATCCGGGCCAGCGCCTCCAAGCTCGCCGTCGGTGCGAAGAGTGACGCCGGCTCACTCGAGTCGAGTGCGGCCCAGGCCATCAATCGCGTGTCGGAGCCGTCCCCGGCATGCAGCAGCAGGTCCAGGGCCTCGGTGAGGTCGTCGACGTGGTCGAGTCGCTCCGCCATCTCCATCCCGGCTTGCCGAAAGACCTCGGCGATCAGTTGATCCTTGGTGCCGATGTACATGTAGACGAGTCCGTGGTTGACGCCGGCGTGCTTGGAGATCTCCCTCAAGGAGACACCCGAGGGGCCACGCTCGGCAATCAGGTCGCGGGCAGCTTTCAAGATTGCTGCCACCACCTCTTCGCGCCCGACGGGCCCGGTGGCGGCGCGCACGTCCTGCTTGACGTCGGATCGTCGCATCGCTACATTTTAGTCAATTGACTAAGGCGGCGCCTCTTTATCGGGCGACTGAACGGTTGGGGGGAATTTCATGGTGCTGGAACGGACCGAGAGCGAAGCCGAAATTCGTCGCCGGGGTGGGCGGACGGGACACTCGCCGCAGGACTTTCTCGACCGCGACTCACGTCCGGTTCCCGCCGTCATGAGGAAGCAGTCGATCGATCCCACTCTCGGAAGTGAGGAGGTGGCCCGGGAGAAGTACGTGACCACGAGCTTCCACGACGAGGAGATGGCCAAGCTGTGGAGCCGGGTATGGCAGATGGCCTGCCACAGCGATGAGATCCCCGCCGTTGGGGACAGCACGGTCTACGAGATCGGCGACTGGTCCATCATTGTCGTGCGGGTGGGCGAAGAGGCCTTCAAGGCGTTTCACAATTCCTGCCTCCATCGGGGCACCAGACTCTGCAATGCCGCGGGCAACTACAGGGAGTTCCGGTGCCCGTTCCATGCCTGGACATGGCATATCGACGGAAGGCTGAAGAACATCCCCTCACAGTGGGACTTTCCCCAGTTGGAGGGGGCGGACGTCTCACTCCCCGAGGTCCAGGTCGACACGTGGGGCGGCTTTGTCTTCGTCAACTTCGACCCTGACGCCCCACCGCTCGCCGAACACCTCGGCGGATTGCCGACCCACTACGACCGCTGGCCCCTCGAGGACCGGCCGGCCGTCATGTGGGTGCGCAAAGAGGTCGACTGCAACTGGAAGGCGGGGATCGAGTCGTTCATTGAGGGCTACCACGTCATCGGCACGCACCCCCAGACGCTCTCCTACAACGGCGACGGCGATTCGGCCTACGACACCTACGAAGGCGAACCGAACTTCAGCCGGTTCGTCTTTCCCGCCTTCGTCCCGGGCTACCACATCGACTACGACATTTCGGAACAAGAGATCGCCGACGAGCTGTTCGAGACCGGCCTCGCCGCGGCCGACGGCGGGCCCGTCCAGGTCCCCGACGGCACCCTGGCGCGGACCGTGCTCGCCGAAAGGCTGCGCGAACTTCTGGGGCCGACCTCGGCTATCGATTTGGACGGGCTGTCGGACTCCGAGATCGTCGACGGCATTCAGTACTATCTCTTTCCCAACCTGGTCCCGTTCGGCGGGGTGGGTACGTCGCTCACCTACCGCTTCCGCCCGATCGGTCATGACCCGCAAAGGTGCCTGTTCGAGATTTATGTGCTCGGGCTTCATGCCAGGCCTCCGGTCGGCACGGCACCCGCGCTCACACCGACGGACCTCGGTCCTGACGACCGGTTCGGGGACATTCCTGCCTTCGGGATTTTGGGTGAGATCCTCGATCAAGACGTCACCATCATGGGACTCAATCAGGCGGGCCTGCGGGCCTCGAGACAACCCGGCCTCAAGCTCGGGGTGTATCAGGAGTCACGCATACGCCACTATCACCGGACACTGGATCGCTTCATCTCTCGGTGAGATCACCACGCCTGGCCGTATTTTCCGAGCCTGCACCGTCCGCGTCGTGACCGACTCTCGCCCGGTCGGCGTCGTGCGGGTGGAGCCCTCGGAGGCGATGATCCCGGTGCTGGCCGGGGAGACGATCATCGAAGCGGCTCGAAGGCTCGGCTTCTCGTGGCCGAGCATCTGTGGAGGCGAGGGAAGTTGCCGGACCTGCTTCGTACGTGTTTCGGAGGGAGCCACCATGCTCTCGCCCGTGGACTCGTTGGAGCAACGCGGACTGGATGACCTGTACCGGCTGCCCAGGAACGTCGGGATTCTGCGTCTGGCCTGCCAGGCCCGACCTCACGGAGACGTGACCGTGACGCGTCGGGGAGTGAAAAAGCCCGGAGAGCACAGATCGTCCATTTCGTCACCATCGAATCCGTCATCGAACCGAGGAGCTTCCCCATGACCCATCACGACGAGCTGGCCGATCGCAGCGAGTTGACCGAGCTGGCGTATCGCTACGCGTCGGCGGTGGACGCGCGGGACCGCGACGCATTCCTGGCCGTCTTCCATAGTGACGGCCGCCTGAGCACGTTCGCGCCCAACGCGACGGAGCCGTTTGCGGTGCAGACGGGTCACGAGGAACTGGCCTGGATTCCAGGGGTGATGCGGGACCGCTTCGCGGCCACCATGCACGTCATGACCAACCACCTCTTGGAGATAGAGGGGGACACGGCGACGGGGTCGGTCTACTGCTCCGCCCGTCATCTGTTCCCGAACCCCATGGGTGGCATGGACCTTGTCGTGTTGATCCGCTACGAGGACCGGTACCGACGTGACGGCGGCATATGGAGGATCCTCGACAGGGAGATCCATTTTTTGTGGAGCGAGACGTATTCAGTGCTCACGCCAGAGCAGTCGGTGATGGCATGAACCCGCGGGAGGTGAGCGACCACGTCGAGATCACAGGTTTGCTGGCTCGTTACGCCTGGGCCATCGACGGTCGCCGCTCCGACCTGTTCGCCGCCGTGTTCACGCCGGACATAGTGGCCGATTACGGGCCGTTCGGTTCGTTTTCGGACCTCGTCACGTTGGCGAGCCGCTTCGACGAGTACCACGCCCAGTTCGCCACGACCCAGCACATGATCACCACCGCCTTCATCGAGGTCGACGGGGACACCGCCACGTGCCGTTCCTACTTTCAGGCGACCATGGTCTATGTACAGGCAGACGATCGAGAGACCGAAGCTTTCGAGGGTCAGAGCTTTCGCGGCGGCGGCTACTACGAGGACGAGCTCGTGCGAACCGGGCCAGGCTGGCGGATTGCCAAACGGGCCTGCATCGGGGCATGGTTCACGCCGGCCCCCGACTTGCTATTCCCGGGAGCCGAGGAGTTGGCGGCGAAGCAGTGAGACCGGAATCGCCCGAGAGAGGACAGTGAAGCCATGGCCCAGACGAACCTGCGACCGGCCTACTCGGTGGCGCTGCCGCCCAGTAAGGCGGTCACCGCACACGCACGCGCGGCGGCTGAGCTCGGCTACTCGCGTGTGTGGATTTTCGATTCACCCTCCCTTTACGGCGACGTGTGGGTTGCTCTGGCCCGCATCGCGGAATCGGTCCCGGGAATAGGGCTGGCTACCGGGGTCGCGGTGCCCAGCCTGCGCCATCCCATGGTCACGGCATCGGCCATCGCGACCATCGAAGAGCTGTCGCCGGGGCGGTTATGGGCGTACTTCGGGACCGGGTTCACCGCCCGGTTCACCATGGGGAAGCCGAGCGTCAAGTGGGCCGACCTCGCCACCTACATCGAGCAGGTGCGCGGGCTCTTGCAGGGTGATGTGGTCGAGATAGACGGTGCGGCCTGCCAGATGATCCATTCGCCCGGTTGGGGCCCGCCGCGGCCGATCACGGTGCCGCTGGGGTTGGCGCCGATCGGCCCGAAGGGCTTTGCCGTATCACGCGACCTGGCCGACGGGGTCATTCTCACGGCTCCGGCGGAGGAGGCGGATCGCCACTGGCAGCAGGCGGCGCTGCTCGTCAACGGCTCCGTCTTGGATCCGGGCGAGGGCCACGACAGCGGCCGCCTGCTCGACGCGGCCGGGCCGGCCTATGTCACGGGCTTTCACGCCCTCTCCAAATGGGCCCCCGACATGGTCCGCAGCTCGCCGGGCGGATCCGAATGGTTGGAGCGTCTGGAGGCCGAACGCCCGGAAAGTGAACGCCATCTGGCGGTGCACGAGGGGCACCTGGTGACCGTCACGGAGCGAGATCGGCCCCTCCTCGAGGTGGCCGGCGAGCGGATCCTCGGAACGGGTTGGACCGGTGACGCCGCCTCGGTGGCGGCCCGAATGGAGGCGGTCGGCGCCCAAGGCATCAGTGAGGTGGTCTATTGCGCCGCCGGCCCCGATATCAGACGTGAGCTGGAGGCTTTTGCGGCCGCGGCGACGCTGTAGGCGTCTCCGCCGAACGGGTCTCGGGGTGACGTCCCTGGCCAACGATCGACCGCTCGTGGCCCGGGACTACGCTACGCCCCCGTGACAGAAAGCCAGAAGCTCGAGCAGACATGGGAGACGCCGTCCCTCGAGGAGATCCCGATAATAAGCCGGGGCCACATCGCCGCACTGGAGGCGAGCGACGATGACGCCACCTGGGTCCCCTTCGGTCAGGTACTCGTGCTGGTGCATACCGTCGGGAGGAAGTCGGGGAAGGAGCACAAGGTGCCCCTGCCGACGTGGCGCGACCCCGGCGGGGATCGGATCGTCGTGGCGTCCTTCGGGGGCGCGCCGCAGCACCCTTCGTGGTTCCTCAACCTGCGCGACCGCAAGGACCCGGAGGTCCTGGTGCGCGTGCAGCATGGCCGCTATTGGTCGGTGCCGGAGATCCTCGAGGGTGAGGACTACGAGCGGACGTGGGCGCAACTCACCGCCGACCGGGCTTGGTACAACGACTACCAGGCCAAGACGGAGCGACGGATCCCCCTGGTGAGACTCCGGGAGTCCCGCCCGGCTTGATGTCCGAGCGTCTCAAACGGAAGAGGGATTGTGCGCACGTTCGATCAAAACGAGATGGCCGACTTCATTGCGATTCAACGACTACAGGCGAGCTACGCCGACATCGTGACGAGACGAGAGTGGTCCGAGCTCGAGCAGATCTTCCTTCCCGAGGCCACGGTCACCATCGACGTGCTGGAAGGTACTCCCTTCGTTCTGCGTACTCCCGGAGGCATCGGGGAGTTCATCGACACCAGCATCGAACGGTTTGAGTTCTTCGAATTCGTGATTCTGAACTCCGTGATCGAGTTCGGTCCGGCCGGGAGCGGACAGGCGACCGCCCGGATGTACATGGCGGAGCTCCGCCAGGCCCGCGAGGGTGGGCGCCGATCGACCGCGTTCGGCCTCTACCGCGACACGTACGTCAAGCGGAGCGACGAATGGCTGATCGCGGAACGGAACTACCGTTCAGCGGCTCGAACGTCGGCGCGGGAGTTGGATGTCTTCGGCTTTGAGGCGGGCGACTAGAGCCACGCCTGATAGAAGGCCAGGGCGGCGGTGGCCGACTGGGCCAGTTCCTCACCGGCGTACGGCGTGAAATGGTGGCCTTCTATGACCAGGAGCTCCTTGGCGCCGGGCAGGAGCTCGAATGCTGCCAATCCGGCGGACGTCGGGGCGACGCGATCCTCCGATGCCACGACGAGCAGCGTCGGCGTGTCCAGGCGGGGCAGTGCGACGGCCGGATCGAAGTCGCCCATCCGGCTCCCGCCGGGCAGGAGCACCCTGTTCTGCCAGCGTGAGCCGGCCCGGCGACCCTCGTCGAGAAACCACTCCGCGGCCTCGGGTTGCGGCAGCACGGCACCGCCGTCCATGCCGCGCTCCGTCACCACCGGGAGGGGTCCCACCACGTCATCGACCTGGTGCGTATGGTCACGGACGCCCAGAGCCAGCCGATCGAACGCGTCGTCGTCTGACTGCGCCGCCTCGGGTCGGCCCACGAACGGCACATTGGCCACCACCGCGCCGACGCGCTCGTCGAGCGCACCGACGACCAGGGCATGGCCGCCGCTGAAGCTCGATCCCCACAGGCCGAGGCGAGTGGGGTCGATTCCCTCGATCCCCTCGAGCCAGTCGAGGGCGGCCACGGTGTCGCGCGCCTGGGCCCAGGGATCGACCAGTTGCCGCGGCTCGCCGTCGCTCGCCCCGAGACAGCGGTGGTCGTAGACGAGCACGGCGAAGCCGCCGCCACAGAACACGTCCGCATACGAGCTCAGCGCCATCTCCTTGGTGGCGGAGAACCCGTGGGTCATCACGATGGCCGGATGCGGTGCGTCGTCGGCGCGGGGCTGGTACAGCCAACCGCGGAGCGTCGTGCCGTCATGGGCCGGGAATTCGATGTCGCTGCGGGAGGACCCGTTCACCGCAACGTTGCTGTCGTGAGTCCGCCCCGGCCGCTCACTCGGTGCCGGCCCAGTGGCTGCGGAGGTCTTGGAGCCAGGGGGGATAGTCGAGCGGGGCGTCGGGCAGCGCCGCTGCGCCGCGGTCGGCCAGGGCCTGCTCGAACAGCGCGGGCTGGTCGCCCCACGAACGGGGGTCACCCAGCATCACCTCGAACATCGTCGCCCCTTCGTCGCCGGCCACGATGGGCCCGAAGGCGGCCCCGAATGGCAGCTCGATGTGTGTTCCCCGGGGGCACCAGTGGTCCCCGAACCAGGCCCCGCCCTCCATGATGTAGATCACATGTGGCGAGTAATGGCCGTGTCGGCGCACGATCATCCCGGGTGAGTAGACCGCCAGGAGGCTGAGGTACTGGGGGTCGGGTGAGAAGGCGAACCACTTTTCCTGCACCGTGCCCTCGCTGCCGTCGGCGTTGCGCTGTCGTCGCACCTTTTGCCAGGTGACGTCCGGATCGTCAAGGTGCCGGAACGTCGGCTGCAGGCCCGCGATGGGCAGCGACTCCGCTTGTGATGCCGTCATATGGTCCCCCGTCTCTCGAGTGGGTTCGTCTCGACGTATGGCCCCCGGCTCTTCGCCGGGAGCGGCCTGGCGGCTTCCCCTGAGCGTGCCCAGCATGGCATGGAGCCTTCAGGCCCGGCAACCACGTGGCCGGTGAACGGGCTGGTGGGGGCTCCGTAAACGCGAAAGGATATTTGATACATTGTGTGCTCCTGAGCGCCCCGCCGCAGGCGGGTCCCCTACATCCCGCATCCTCAATGCGCCTCACGGGCGAAAAGGGGAACGGCGTAGCATTCAGGTGGGGAACAGATGAATGAGAGGACTCAATGACCGTTGACGCATCGGCGAGCGATCAGACCGCCGGAGGCACCGAAGGCGCGGATCTCTCGAAGGACGAATTGCTGAAGGTCAAGGACGAGTTCTTCGGGCACGGTGCCGTGCGTGATCCGTACCCCGAGTTGGCCGACATGCTGTCGAAGTGCCCGGTGCACCCGGGATCGATGCCGGAGCACTTCGGCATCGTCGGGCCCGAGACTCTCCTCTTCGGGGACGCGCCGCAAGTGTCCGTCCTGTCGTTCGACGCCGTGGAGCAGGGGTTCAAGGATTACGAGACGTTTTCCGCCAGCTGGTACAAGCCGAGCTTGCGGAGCACCATCGGACGCACCATTTTGGAGATGGATCCGCCCGAGCACGGGCGCTACCGCCAGCTGATCCAAGGGGCCCTCACTCGGAAAGAGATGGAGCGGTGGGAGGCTGAGTTCGTCCGTGACCTGGTCGACTCGTTCCTGGACAAGATTGTCGACCGCGGCCAGGCGGATCTCGTGGCCGACTTCGCCATCCAATATCCGCTGCGGGTCCTCGTGGCGGCCTGCGAGTTGCCTCAGGGCGATGTCGAGATGTTCTACAACTGGGCCGCCCACCTCACGAACGTCGGCATACCCGAAGCGACCCGCCAAAAGGTGGCGAAGGACTTCGGCGAGTACCTGCTGAAGGTCATCGACGAGCGCCGGGAAAAGCCGGGTAAGGACCTGGTCAGCTTGCTGGCGACCGTGAAGTTCCGGGACTCGGTCGACGGCGACGGCCTCGAGCAGCGCCTGACCGACGAGGAGATCGTGTCGTTCTTACGGCTGCTGCTGCCCGCGGGGGCGCAGACCACCTACCGGACGCTGTGCAACCTGTTGCTGGGACTGCTCACCCACCCCGACCAGCTCAAGGCCATTTACGATGATCGCTCGCTGATACCTCAGGCGATAGAGGAGGGTCTGCGTTGGGAGCCTCCTCTTATCGGATTCGGACGCGAGGCCACGGTGGACACCGAAATTGAGGGCGTCCCGATCGCCGCGGGCACCATGGTCAACCTGGTGATCGCGGCCGCGGACCACGACCCGTCGCGCTGGGATCACCCCGAGGAGTTCGACATCTTCCGCCCGTCCTTGCCCCACCTTGCCTTCGGATCGGGCAATCACGTCTGTCTGGGCATCCACTTCGCCCGCATGGAGTTGCGGGTGGCCATGGAGCGGATCTTCGAGCGACTGCCCGACCTCCGGCTCGATCCCAGCGTGGAGGACGTCTACATCGGGGGGCTGGGCGCACGCAGCCCTGATGTCCTTCCCGTCCTGTTCGGAACGGAGAACCCATGAAAAATAGCGCTGAACTGCTCATCCGGGGTGCCCACGTCGTGGACGGCACGGGTATGCCAGGGTTCTCAGCCGACGTCGAAGTGCGCGATGGCCGGATCTCGCAGATGGGAAACCTCCGGGGGGCGACCGCCGACAAGGTGATCGACGCCGATGGACTGGTGTTGACACCGGGCTTCGTCGACGTGCACACGCACTACGACCCCCAGCTCCATTTCGAATCCTCCGCCTCGCCCTCGTCGTGGCACGGCGTGACCACGGTGCTCACCGGGAACTGCGGGTTCGCGCTGTCGCCTTCCAAGCCGGCCGACCTCGAGTGGCTGGTCCTCATGCTGGCCAAGGTCGAGGGCATGTCGGCCGAGGCGCTCACCGAGGGCGTGGATTTCACCGGTGGCAGCGTGGGGGACTTCCTCGGCAACCTGGACGGCCGGATCGGGGTGAACATGGCCTACTACGTGGGCCACTCCGCCATCCGTCGATGGGTGATGGGGTCGGAGGCATCGGAGCGGGCGGCGACGGCCGCCGAGATCGAGGCGATGCAGGGGCTTCTCGACCAGGGCATGCGGGACGGGGCCGTCGGGTTCTCCACCTCGCAGCTCGATGTGCATGCCGATCACGAGGGCAAGCCGATTCCCTCCAACCTGGCCACGGCCGAGGAGATCGTGGCGCTGGCGTCCGTACTGGCCAACTACAACCAGGGCATCATGGAGCATCTGTGCCAGAGCTTCGCCGTGGGCTACGACACCCGGGACCGCGCGCTGCTGCGGGACATGGCGGTGGCCTCGGGAGGCAAGCCGCTGCATGTCAACCCGCTGCTGCGGTTCACCAACGAGCCCGACGCGTGGAGGTTGTGTCTCGACGTGCTGGAGGGGTACGCCGCGGGAGGGACTGCGCGTCTACCCGATGGCCTCGGCCAATCCGAAGGGCCTGCACATCGCCCTGTGCGACACCGGCATGCTCGACGAGATGCCCACGTTCCGCTCGAGCCTGTCCGGTCCCTTGGCCCAACGGATGGCCGTGCTGCGCCAGACCGAGGTCCGAGACGCCCTCCGCCGGGAGTTCGACGATCCCGGTCACATCCGCCAGCTGGCCTTCGGCTGGTCCCAACTGAGGGTGGTCGGCGTCCGGGATGCGGGCCACCAGGACTGGGTGGACCAGACGGTCGCCCAAATCGCCAGGGCGCGCGGCCACGACGAGCTGGACACGTTCATCGACCTCTCCCTCGAAGAGGACCTCGAGACGGTGTTCGTGATCGACCGGCCGGTGATCCAAGAGGATCGTGACGTGATCGCCTTCCTTCTTGAGCACCCGCTGACCACGCCCGGATCGAGCGACGGAGGGGCGCACGTCAACACGTTCTGCGGCGCTGACTACACGACCCGGATCCTCACCGAGTACGCCGGGTCGGAGACCTTCAGCTTCGAGGACGCCGTGCGCAAGCTCACGTCCGTGCCGGCCATGACGGCCGGGATCTGGGACAGGGGAGTGGTGCGGCCCGGGGCCGCCGCCGACCTGGTCCTGCTGGACCGGGACCGGCTGGCCGTGGGCCCGGCCCGGCTCGCTCGTGATCTTCCGGCAGGAGCAGCCCGTCTGGTCTTCGACCAGGAGGGCTACATGGCCACCATCGTCAACGGCCAGGTTGTCATTGACGACGGGAAGCCGACGGGGGCCACCGGCGGGTCGGTGCTGCGGTTCAACCAGGCGTGACCCGACGACAGCTCGGCGTCCGGTGACCGGACGGTTCGCCGGTCGGCGCGCCCTGGTCACCGGGGCCAGTCGGGGAATCGGCACGGCCGTCGCACTGCAGTTGGCCACCGACGGGGCCGATGTTGCCATCGTGGCGCGCAGCGTGGACCCTCACGAGAAGATCGCAGGAAGCCTCAACGAGACGGCCGAACTGATCCGGCAGCGGGGAGCGCGGCTGCATCGTCATCGGCGCCGACCTCAGCCACGAAGACGACCGGTCCCGGATCGTGACCGAGGCCATGGCGGGCCTGGGGGGCGTGGACATTCTGGTCAACAACGCCGCCGCGGCCATCTACCAGCCTCCTGAGACCTACTCGCTCAAGCATCGGCGCCTCTCCATGGAGGTGAACTACCACGCGCCCGCCGACCTGATGCAGATGCTCGTGCCGCAGATGGTCGAAGCCGGGGAGGGCTGGATCGTGAATCTCACCAGCAGTGCGGCCGGGCACACGCCCGGGCCACCGTTTGTCGTCGGCGTCCAGATCGGCCTCTACGGCGCCACCAAGGCGGCGCTGAACCGGCTGACCAACGCGATGGGCGCCTCCCTGTACGGGACCGGTGTGCGCGTGAACGCGGTCATGCCCCGGGCCGCCGTGCTCAGCGAGGGGGCCGACATCCTGGTCGGTGATCTGCTCCGTCCCGAGCAGATGGAGCCCATGGAGTCGATGGTCGAGGCCGTCCTCCGTTTGTGCGAATGCGGAGTCGAGCGCACGGGGCAGGTATACGTGAGCCTCGACCTGCTGGCCGAGCCAAAGGGCACCTGACCCACCGCGGCCAGAACGGGTGGGGCGACTATGGGCGCTCGAGGTGCGAGGCGTCGTTGAATCTCCGGACGACCCATTTGTCCGGCGTCACGAACATCTGTGAGATCGAGGCGTTGTTCGGGCCGACGAAGGCAAAGGGCTCTGCGCCACTGGCCTGGGCCAACGCCTCGCCGATCAGGCCGGAATGGGTGAACACCGCGATCCTCTCTCCCACGTGGGCCGCCGCCATGCGCGTGATCACCGACCGGACCCGAAGGGCGAACTCGGTGGCTGGTTCGGCTCCGGGGATCACGTCCCACCTCTGCTCGGCGAGCACCCGCTGCGCGATCGGGTCCTTCTCGGCAAACTTCTTGCGGTAGAGGCCGCCCTCCCACTGGCCCATGAACACCTCGCGCAGATCGCGTTCGACCCTCGGGGTGATACCGAGGGCGCGCGCCAGGGGTCCGGCGGTCTCGACACATCGTCGGAGGGGACTGGTGTAGATGGCGTCGATGTGCTGGCGGGCCAGCCGGGCGCCGACCAACTCCGCCTCCGCAGTGCCTCCCGGGGCGAGCGGGGGGTCAGTCTGCCCGTCGGTCAGCGCGAGCGACGCGCCCCCGGCCATCGAACCGGATTCGCCGTGGCGCACCAGGAGCACATCGGTCGACCCGGGAGGGGGGACGAACTGCATCTGGCGGAGCTCACCCTCGTTCGGCACGGGACGAAGCTAGCCGCGCTGGGTGCCCGCCCACTTCAGAAGCGGAGCGGTCAGAGGACGGCGCCGATCTCTTTGAGGCGCATGATGTCATCCCAGTCGCGGCCCAGCTCGAGCAGGATCTCTTCGGTGTGCTCGCCGTGATCCGGGGCGCGGGTGAGCGTGGTCGGCGCCCCGTCGAACTGCGCCGGGCTGGCCACCAGCGGGAAGGATCGGCGAGCCCCCTGCACCTCGGTGACGTACTGGTTGGCTGCGGTTTGCGGATCAACGGCGGCCTCGGCTGCGGACTGCACAATCGACCACGGTGTGGACAGCCCGGCCAGGATCGTCGCCCACTCCGCCAGGTCATGAGCGGCAAAGATCTCGTCGAGCATCTCGATGCACTCGCGGGTGTGAGCCTGGCGGGCGGTGCCGGTGGCGAAACGAGGGTCGTCGAGGAGGTCCTTGCGGCCGATAAGGGCGCAGAACTCTTCGAAATGCCCCTCGGTCTGGATCCCCGACATGTAGACCAGGCGGTTGTCGCGGGTGGCATAGGCCGCCACCAGGGGATTGGGAAGATCGGCATGGCGATAGCGCGGGATGTTGTCGATGCCATAGAGCTGGCTGGCCACGACGCCCGGCGAGACCATCCACAGGCCTGCCCCGAGGAGCGAGACGTCCACCACCGCACCCTCTGCCCGTACGCGCCTTGCGCACGAGGGCGGCGGCGATCGCTCCGGACAAAAAGGTCCCGGAAGCGAGGTCACCGAAGGCCGGCCCGAGCTGGGGGGCGAACTCGCCCGTCGCCATGCTGGCGGCATGACCGATGCCGGTGCGGGCCCAGAAGTCGGTGTGGTCGTAGCCGCCGGAGGCGCGTTCGGGCCCGTGGTCGCCGTGTCCCGAGGCGCGCCCGTAGACCAGGCCGGGATTGACGGCGAACAGGTCGTCGGGATCGAGGCGGAAACGACGACGGCGGTCCGGGAGCAGGTTGGTGATGAACACATCGGCTTCCCGGACCAGGTCGAGCAACACTTCCCGGCCCTCCTCGGCCGAGACGTCGACACCGATGCACCGCTTGCCCCGGTTCATGATCTCCCACATGAACGCCACGTCGACGTCCGTGTTGGGCAGGCCGCCGATGACGTTGCCCATCAAGGTGTCGGGGTGGCGCGGCGGGACCACCTTGATCACCTCGGCGCCCCAGTCGCTCAGGACGGCGGCCGACACCGGCGCGAAGGCGTACATCGAGAGCTCAACGACCTTGATGCCCTCCAGCAGGTCGTAGGTCATCGGCCGTCGTGCGACATCAGATGCCGAAGACCCGGCGAAAGTTGGTCTCCATGATCTTGACCGCGTCCGCTTCGGGCACATCGACCAGCGACTTCTCCATCGTGCTCCGGTTGTCCGGCCACAACCCGTCCCCGTGGGGGAAGTCACCCTCCCACAGCAGGTTGTCGACCGGAATGTCGCCCAGCGCCCGCAGGGCGAAGTGCTCGTCGACCAGGCACACGTACATCTGCTCCGCGAACAGCTGGCTGGGAGGCACCTTCCCCTTGAACTTCTGGCCGACTTCGAGGTTTGTGTCCATGCGGTGGTCGAAGAACGCCTTGTCGGCCCGTTCCAGCACGTAGGGGACCCAACCGGCCCCGCCTTCGGAGAGGATGACGTTGAGACCGGGGAACCGCTCGAGTACCCCTCCCAGGAGCCAGTCCACACCGGCGCACATGGAGTTGAGGCCGTTGAGCGAGGTCAGCACGGTGGCCGGGGCATCGGCGGAGGTGGTGATCAGTCGCGACGAGCTGCCGATGTGCATGCAGATCGGCAAGCCGGCCTCCCTGGCCACGGCCAGAATCGGGTCCCAGTGATCGGTGTGGATCGACGGGAGCCCCATGACGGTGGGGTTCTCGGAGAAGGCCACGGCCTTGGCCCCGTTGTCGATCACCCGCTCCAACTCGGCGACGGCCAACGTGACATCGTCGAGCGGGAGGATGGCGGCGCCGAACAGCCGGTCGGGGGCCGTGGCGCACCACTCGTCGAGCAGGTAGTCGTTGTAGGTGCGCAGGCAGGCGTACCCGAGCTCTTTGTCCGGGACGTTCAGGTAGAAGCGATGCCCGGCGAAGCGTGCGTAGTTGGGGAAGCAGAGCTGCCCCCACACACCGTCGATATCCATGTCGGCCACGCGGGCCACCGGGTCGTAGCAGCCGGGCCGGATCTCGTCGAAGCGGGCCGTGCCGGGGGCCGGCGGAAATCCCTGCACCGGCAATCCGTCCAACGGGCGGCACGAGCCCATCGGGATATAGACCAACTCGTCTTCGAAGAGCCACGCTTGGCGGCCGTTCCCGGGATCCACGATCCTCGGGCAGCGGTCCTTGAAGCGTTCCGGCACCCGGTCCACCCACAAATGGGCGGGCTCGATCATGTGGTCGTCCGCGGAGTACAACTGGGTAGTGGTCGGAAGCACCGCGAAAAATTAACAGCGAATGTATTTTATATCAAATGCCTCATGGCCCAGCAGAGGGAGTAGTGGATGCTCGAGGGAAAGGTCGCCTTCATCACCGGGGCAGCGCGGGGCCAGGGGAGGTCGCACGCGGTCCGATTGGCCGAGAATGGCGCCGACATCATCGCGGTCGACATCTGTGCGCAGATCGATTCGGTGCCCTACGACCTGGCGTCGCGCCAAGACCTGGAGGAGACCCAACGGCTGGTTGAAAAGGCCGGTCGTCGTTGTGTCACCGAGGTGGCGGACGTCCGTGACATTCATGCTCTTGACGCGGCAGCGAATCGGGGTGCGGTCGAGCTCGGTGGCATCGACATCGTTCTGGCCAATGCCGGAATATTCCATGCGGGCCGAAAAGAGGCTTCGCTCGACGACGTGGCGCGCAACTGGTCCGACGCGGTCGATGTCCTGCTCACCGGCGTGTTCAACACGATCCACGTGGTGCACCAGAGGATGATCGATCAGGGTCGGGGTGGATCCATCGTCATCACGAGCTCCATCGCGGGGTTGATCGGCGCCCTCGACGGCAGTGGTGGCATCGGCGGCTACAGCGCGGCCAAGCACGGTGTCGTCGGTCTCATGCGGGGCTATGCGAAGCTGCTCGGTCCGTACAACATTCGCGTGAACTCCGTGCACCCCACAGGGGTGTCGACCGAAATGGTCACCAATCCGGCCTTCGTCAAGTTCTACGAAGAGAACCCGGAAGCGATGATGCCGGTGACCCGTGCCCTCCCGGTGCCCATTTTGGAACCCGGGGACGTCACCGATGCGGTCCTGTGGCTCGTGTCGGATGCCGCCAAATACGTCACGGGCGTGACCCTGCCGGTCGACGCCGGAGTCACGCTGGCGTAGACGAGGCCCGTTGGGTCGTCACCGCGCCAGGAGCTGACGGAGTCGGGGCACCGTCTCGGCCCCGTGGCGACCGATCTGTTCGTGCACCTGAGCCGGCGTGAGGCCGGCCAGGAACACTCGGATGTTGACCGCGTCGCAGCCCGATCGCACCATGCTTTCGAACAGCTGCTCGGCCGCCGTCACGCCATCGGGAGCAGCGATGAGCCCGGTGTCCGTCGTCCAGCGGTCGGTGATGCGCGCGGTCGCCTCGTGCTTCGTGGCGGCATCGCGATAGCGGGCCATCTGCGCCTCCATGTTGGCGGTGGGCGCCGGGCCGATCCAAAGACGGCGGATGAGAATCCGAGATCCCTCACCTCCCTCGTCCACATAGGCGTCGTTCTGCTCGCGCACGGCCGCTTCGGTCTGCAGCGAGTTGTAGAGCACGCCCATCCCCATGCGCGCCGCCCGGCGGGTGGTGGCGACGGTCTGTACGCCTGCCACCACTGGAATTTCGCCCCCCTCGAGGGCCGCCACCCCGGGGTCGTCGGCCAGGGATCCCGCGGCACGGCCGGCCAGAGCCTCGGTCAGCACTGTCAGCGCCTGATGGTACCGCGGGAACAGTTCGGCGAGCGGTACACCGGCCATGTCGAAATCGACCGGGAAGGAGCCGGCCCCGACCCCTACCCCGACCCGCCCGGGAAAGCGGTGGTGGCTCCAGACGAGGTCCTCGACGACCTGTGTCACTGGCCGCAGGGGCAGGAGGAGCGGGCACGGTGCGGCCCAGATCCGGCTCGTGCCTTCCAGCGCCCACGTCGCCGCCAGGAGCGGGTTCGGGAGGTAGTTCGGAAAGCCCCCATGGTGTTCGGCGAACATGCACCCGTCGAAGCCGGCCTCTTCGGCCAGGAGCGCCTGTAGCTGTATGTCCGTGACGATCTGGCGCGGGGGGAGGTCGAGGGGGTAGATGCGCAGGGACACCGACCCCCGACCCAAGGGTTTCAGGGCAGGTGGCTGGGTGGCGGGAGGCACGTTCGTCATGTTGGTGGAGATGGTTGGACGGAGCAAGCCGTCGACCGGTGGATGGGAGGACTCAAGGCAGTTGGTCGGGTAGGCGCGTGTACCGTGTCGAGATGGTCGGGGACCCATGACGCGATGACGCTGGATTTTCGGTTTTCAGCCGAGGCGGAAGCATTCCGGGACGAAGTGCGCACCTTCCTCGACGAGGAGATGGCACCGGCCCACACCGTGGCGTACGGGGATGACGGCGATCTGACCGGCCTGGGGGAAGAGTTCGAGCGGAGGCTCCTCCGACGCGCCGGCGCACGCGGCTTTCTCGGAATCTCACTCCCGACCGAGTCGGGCGGCGGGGGACGACCAGTATCCTTTCAAGCGGCCTTCAATCTCGAGGTGGCGGCACACGATGCGCCACTCATCGACACGGCGGTCACTCTGGCGGCGCAGCCCCTCTTGGCCTGGGGCTCTCCGCAACAGCAGGCGTTCTTCCTGCCCCGCATCGTCGCTGGCGAGCTGATGGTCTGCATCGCGTACACCGAACCCCATGCGGGAAGTGATCTCGGGAGCCTGTCCATGGTGGCCGAACCCGACGGGGACGGATTCGTGCTCACCGGGGTCAAGTCCTTGGTCACGGCCGCGCACAAGGCCGACTGGTGCCTGACCATCGCACGAACCCGACCGGGTGTTCCTCCTCGCGAAGGGCTGACGATGTTCCTGCTCGACATGGAGGCCGAGGGCCTCAGCGTGCGGCGTCGACCCACCATGAACCGGTGGACGTTGGGTGAGATCACGTGTGACGGGGTCAAGGTCGGCCCCGAGGCCGTGTTGGGCGCGGAGAACGAGGGCTGGCGGCAACTGGCCGCTGCAGTGGCCACCGAGGGTGGGGGGATGTTCCACATCGGATTCGCCCGTCATCTCTTCGACACCTTGGTGACGTACATCACGTCGACGCACGGCGACGTTTCGTTGTCCGAGGATCCGATCATCCGGGACCGCATCGCCTCGCTGCACGGCGAGGTCGATGTGGCGGAGCGGCTGGCCAAGCGGGCCATCTGGATGCAGGAAGACGGTCAGGACAACATGGTGTTCGCCGCCATGGCCAAGGTCTACGCCACCGAGCTCCTGCAGCGTTTGGCGCTGGCCGCCACCGACATCGCCGGGGTGGACGGCCTGCTCTACCGCCCCCTCTTCGGCGCCGGCGTCGAGTACCAGTTCCGGCGACGGGCGCTTCGGCTGGGAGTATCTCGAGCGGGTGCACGGGACGATCGGCGGAGGGACCAACGAGATCAAGCGCACCCTTATCGCACAGGCCGGGCTGGGCCTGCCGCGGCCGCCCCGGGTGGCGTGATGGACCTCTCCCCGCCGCAACGCCAGCAGGAGCTCCGGGAGGGATTGGCCGCCCTCCTGGCGTCGTACGGCCCCCGGACTGGGAAGGGCGCATCTCCTCAGAACCGGGGTACGACCCGCTGTTGTGGTCGGAGCTCGTGTCGGGAGGCTGGGTGACCCTCGGCTTCCCTCAGACGTCCGGTGGTGCCGGTGGTGGGGTCGGCGACTTGGTGGTCATCGCCGAGACCCTGGGGGGAGGCCCGGTTCCCACCCCGCTCCAAGGCGGGATCGTGCTGTGCGGACAGGCGCTCCTCGCCACGCCGGGAGAGGGCGACCGGCTGCGGGCGTTGCTGACGGGGGAACGCTCCTTCACGTACTGCAACTGGGAAGGGTTCGAGGAAGGGAGCGAGAGGCAGTCGACGGTGGTGGCCACCGAGACCGGGCGAGGGTGGCGAGTCGACGGGGTGGCCCGTTTCGTGCCGTACGGAGCCGACGCCGACGAGCTGCTGGTCATGGCGGATCGGCGGGACGGCGGGACGCAGCCCGGTCCGACCCTCTTTGCCGTGCCGGGTTCGTCATCGGGCCTCACCACCCAGCTGGTCCCGACGGTCGGTGGAGACCGTTGCTCTCATGTCACGTTCTCCGGGGTGGAGGTCGACGCCTCGCACCTCGTGGGCCGGCCGGGCCAAGCCACGCAGTGGCTCCCGCGGGTTCTTGCCATCGGCCGGGTCGTGCTGGCGGCGGAAATGGTCGGTGCGGCAGCTGCCGCACTGTCCCATGCGTCCCGCTGGGCCACCACGCGCGTGCAGTTCAACGCGCCGATCGGCTCGCTCCAGGCGGTCCAGCACCGGCTCGCCGACGCCTCCATCGACGTCGTGACCGCCCAAGATTCGGTGTACGACGCCGCCGGCCACATCGACCGGGGCGACGAGGCGCGCCTGGTGGCCGCAGCGGCGAAAGCGTATTGCAACGATGCCTGCCGTCGGGTGACCGCGGCAGCCCATCAGGTCTGCGGCGGCGAGGGGATCTACGCCGACCAACCCCTCCATCTCTGGCACCGGCGCATCGCGGCCCTGGTGCCGGTGTTGGGAACGGTCAGATCCCTGCGTGCCCTCGTGGCCGCCTCGATCCTTCCGACTGACGGATCGGCTCCCACTCTCTTTGCCGAGCCGCCGGCGCGGTAGCGTCGAGAGCGAAGCGAGCCACCCGCCGCGCACCGGAAAGAAGAAAGGTCTTCACGACGTCATGTCAGATTTCTACGGCTTCACGTACTTCACCACGGAACTCCGAGACGAGGGGATCCTGTGGGTGGCCTTCAATCGACCGGAACGACGCAACGCCATCACTCCGGAGATGCACGCGGAGATCGCACCACTGTTCCGCCGGATCAGCGAGGACAGGTCCGTCAGCGTCGTCGTGTTGACGGGGGCAGGGGACAAAGCCTTCTGCGCCGGGGCGGACTTCGGCGGGATGCAGGAGAACCTCGACGCCGGGTACGAGGACGGGTTCCCTGATCTCATGATCGGCTCGGCCGATGTCGTGCGTTCCCAGATCGCCATCCCGCAGCCGGTGATCGCAGCGATCAACGGCGACGCCATCGGGCTCGGCGCGACCATGGCACTCTTCTGCGACATCGTCTACATGGCGGAAGAGGCCCGTATCGCCGACCCCCACGTCAAGGCCGGGTTGGTTGCCGGTGATGGCGGGGCCATCCTCTGGCCTCTGCTCCTCGGACCCCATCGGGGCAAGGAATTCCTCTTTACCGGCGACATCATGTCGTCGGACGAAGCACTTCAGCTCGGACTCGTGAACCACGTCTGTCCACACGCCGAGCTCGACGACGCGGCGGCGGCCATGGCGGTCCGCCTCGCCCGAGCTCCCCGCACGGCGATCCAATTCAACAAGCGCCTGGCCAATGCGGACCTGGTGGACCGGATCAACCGGGTGATCGACGCCTCTCTGGCCATGGAGGCCGTGACGTTCGCAACGGCTGATCATCGCGAGGCCGTCGCCTCCTTCCTCGAACGTCGGGAAGCCGTCTTCGGACAGGACCGCAAATGAGTGCGACGCTGTCCACCAGCGCCCTATGAAGTGACCGGGGCTTCCCGGTCCCAGGAACGAGCCGAGAGACCACGCTCGCGCAGGACCGACTTTCGCACCCGCATCGACGTCTCATTGCGCGGGAGGTCACCGTCGACCACCTCGACATAGCGCGGCACCATGTGACGGGGCATGCGGGGCAGGAGAAAGCGGATCAGCTCGGCCGGGTCGAAGGTGGCGGGATCGCTGACGAGAACATGGACGAGGCATTCGTCGTCCCCGTGGGCCGTCCGCACTCCCACGGCGGCGCATTCGACCACGTCGGGATACTCGCTCACCATCACCTCGACCTCGTAGGACGAAATGTTCTCGCCGCGCCGGCGGATGGTGTCGCTCATGCGGTCGGCGAAAAAATACCAGCCGTCCTCGTCGTAGCGGAACGCATCGCCGGTGTGGAACCAGCCGTTGCGCCAGGCCTGCGCCGTCTGCTCGGGCATCTTGTAGTAGCCGACGTTGAGTGACCACGGTTCGGCGCTCCGGACGATGAGCTCCCCGACCACGCCGGGCCCGACCGGCTCGTCCATGTCGTTGACCACTCGGACTTCGGGCCATGGGTAATCGAGTCGGGCCTGACCGCAGTTGTCCCAGGGGCCGTGGTCCCAACCGGTCGCCAGGGCGATGCCGGTCTCCGACTGCCCGTAACAGGTGAGGACGTTGACGCCGAACCGCTTCTCGAACTCCTCGATCTCGGGGATCATGGGCCCGCAGACCACCGTGCGCACGGGATTGTCCGCATCGTCGTCCCGCTCCGGTGCCGAGTACACCAGCGATGTCAAGGGCCCCACCAGGGCAAGGACCTTGGCGTCGCAACGGCGGACGTCGTCCCACACGTGCGTGGCGCTGAACTTGTCGCGCATGATCAGTTTGGCCCCGTGTACCAGCGTGAAGTTGAAGGCGCCGCGGCCTGAGTTGTGGAACAGGGGGAGGGCGCAGTAGAGGCCCTCTCCCGGGCCGATGGCATCCTCGGGCGGGAAGGACCAGAACTGGTGGATGACGGCCCACGGGGTGATGACCGCCTTCGACGGGCCGGTGGTGCCCGACGTGAAGAGGAGGGCCGTCACATCCGAGTACTCCGGCCCTTCCAGACCGTGGGCCGGTTCCGCCCCGGCGAGGAAATCCGCCCGTTCGATGGTCCGGAAGGGGAGGGGGGCCAACGGCGCGCCATCAATGATGACCACGGTCTGCAGTGTGGTCAGACGTGGTGCGATCTGTCGTATCCGCTCGGCGTACTCCGCCGTGGCGACGAGAATCGTGATGTCCGCCAGATTGACGGCGTACTCGAGCAGGCTGCCCACATACGCGGTGTTCAAGGGCACTTCGATGCCCCGCAGCCACCCGATGCCCAACAGTGTCCGGTGGGCGTCGAACACATTGGGGAGCATCGTCCCGACGTGGGTTCCCCGCTCCACCCCTATCCGCTGCAGGGCGGTGGCGAACTCGAGGCTCTCGCGGAGAAGGGTCGAGAAGCTGAGGCTGTCCCCGTTCGTGTGTTCGACGGCGATGGCGTCGGGGGTCTCAGCGGCCCATCGCGCCAGTGCGTGCGGTGCCAGGAACGACCGGTCAAGCACGTGTCACCTCTGTTGGTACTGCTGGCACGGCCCGCCTCCCTCGCGTTCGACAGTTGCACCTTACTGAACTGAAACTACCGTCACGCCCCGCGCGAGCAGGGACGCAGCGCAGGCGATCCCTATACTGCTGCCCATGGCGAGCCGCAGGAGCGCCCTGTCGGCGAGCGGGTCCCGGTGCCGTTCGGCCACTTCGGTCATGCCGCGTCCACCAGGGTGCCGGCCATGAACCGCCGGGCGGTCGTGACCGGGGGCGCCAGTGGAATCGGGCGCGCCACGGTCGAATTGCTCACCGAGCGCGGGTTCGACGTGGCGGTGTTCGACAAGAACGGAGAGATCCCGGTCGACGTGAGCGACGTCGACTCGGTGGACCGGGCGATGGAGGAGCTGCGGCGGCGATCGTTCGGACCGGTCGACGTGCTCGTCAATGCGGCCGGGGTGCCGTCAGCGGGCGTGCTCGGCGACCAGGGCTACGTCGACGAGTGGGACGGTGCACTGGCGGTCAACGTGACGGGGGCGATGCTCATGGTCAGGGCATGCCTGGCGGATCTCAGACAGTCGGGTCACGGGCGTATCGTCAACATTGCCTCGACCGAGGCCCTCGGTGCCACCCGGCATTCGGGGCCGTACACGGTCTCCAAGCATGCGCTCCTGGGCTTCACGCGGTCGTTGGCCGTCGAACTGGCCCCCTTCGGGATCACCGCCAACTGCGTCTGCCCCGGGGCCACCCTGACCGCCATGACCGAGTCGATTCCGGCGACGACCCGTGACGAGCTGGCGCGCCGCGAAAATTCCGCTGGGGCGCTTCGGCCGGCCCGAGGAGGTGGCGTTCATGATCGCCACCCTCGTGGATCCTCTGGCCTCCTACGTGAACGGCGCCGTCGTGACGGTCGATGGCGGCATGACCGCGCGAGGCGGTTAGGGGAGAGGATTCACTGTCCGGTGAAGCGGGGTTCCCTCTTTTCCCGGGCGGCCTTTCCGTACTCCTTGAAGTCCTCCGAGCGACTCGAAACCTCCATCGCCCAGGCTTCGTCGGCGAGATGGCTCGGGATATCGCTGGTGGCGGCCCGGTGCATGAGGAGCTTGGCCAGGCCGATGGCCACCGTCGGTCCCGTTGCCAACCGGGTGATGAGCTCCTGGGCGGCCCCGTCCAGATCAGCAGCGGGTACGGCCCGGTGGACCAGGCCCCAAGAGGCGGCCTCGGCTCCGCTGACCTTGTTCCCCAGAATGAGCATTTCCCGGGCGCGGGCCACCCCGGCCAAACGCGGAATGAGCCAGGTGGCGCCGCTGTCGGGCGTGAAGCCGAACGTGGTGAACGGTGCCCACAGCCGGGCGTCGTCGGCCACCACGGCGAAGTCCGAGGCCAGCACGAGATCGAGGCCCAGCCCGATGACCCATCCGCGCGCCGTGCAGACGATCGGCGTCTGGCAGGTCAGCATGGAGGGAATGAGGCGGTTGACGTGCCCGTTCATGCGCCGATGCACCGAGCCCACGCGGGGTCGATCGGGCCCGGGTGTCCGCTCGGAAAGGTCGAATCCCGAGCTGAAGTGGTCGCCCGAACCTTCGAGGTGGATGACCCGAACGGTCTCGTCGCTTGCGGCGGCGTCCACGGTGTCAGCCAGCGCGTAGACGATGGGATCGGTGATGCTGTTGCGCCGTTCCGGCCGGTCGAGGCAGAGGCGCAGGACCGGGCCGACGTGTTCGACGAGGAGCCCGGGAGGGATCTCCGGATAGGGCTTCACCCATGCTCCTCTGCCGCGAAACGTTCGGCGAGCGCATCGAGCGCCTCCTGCGTGGTGGTCGCTCCGCCCGGTGGTTCCGGAAGCACGACGTCGCCGCGGGAACGCGAGGGCAGCAGGATCGTGGCGTGCCCCGGGGTGGTGGTCTCGCCGCGTTGGTTCTCGCCCCAGATGCTGAGGTCAACCGCGGGACGACCACCCTCGGCGAGGTACTTGCTCGTCACCCGTCCTCGCATCCGGTGGGTGTCCCCGACGTAGTTGAACTTACGGAACTGGCAGTCGAGCTTCCACAGCCAGGCGTCGTCCCCCATCCAGTCGGTACACAGGTGGATCAGCCACGTCTCCCGCATGCGCCCGTAGTCGTAGCAGGCCGGGTTGCCGGCCCGATGGGCCCACTCGGGGTCCCAGTGCACGCGCTGCTGGACGTCGGGGATGTTCAAATCGTCGGGTTTGAAGAAGCGGGGCACCTTCTGACGCTGGTCGTAGGCGAGCCGGAGGGCCTTGACACCGTAGAGTCCCATTCCCATCCCGGTGTGCCACACCACCATGTCCGTGACCCGCAGGGGACCTTTCACCAGCGGGGGGATGTCGTCGCCCTCTTCCACGTCCTCCCAGTAGCGCACCTCTGCTCCCCGGCGCCGCGCCCGCTCCCCGGACAGTGCCTCGTCGATGGCGGCGATCTCGTCGTCGGTGTAGGGCGCGATCTCGGTCAACTCGTTCTTCTTGCGCTCGGTCGCCTTCTCCCTCTCGGCCCGGATCATCAGGCGGAACTGCCCGGAGAGCACCGGCCCGCCGACGGCGGCGAAGACTTCGGCCGACCACTCGTGGATCGTCCTGCCGGCGAAGTCACCTGACTTGTCATGCACGCCCACCAGTGCGTTGCGCCGGGTGACCCGGGTGCCGGGACGCAGCGGATTCCACCACTCCCGGAACGACCCCGAATAGAAGGCGTGCACCCCTCCGAGCGGGTCCCCCTTCATTTTCGCCTTGACCTCACCCTCTAGGCGGGTCACCTCGTCTTCACCGATGAGGGTGTCGCCTCCGACCAGGTGTGGGGGGGCGATGGGCCCACCCCAACGGGTGGTGGGCCCATAGGAAGGATCACACCACAGCGGGTTGTCGTCCCCGTAGGCCTCGGCCACGTGGCGAAAGGCGTCCTCGTTGGGGCTCAGGTAGTGGGGAGGGTTCGTGTGGGGGCGTGGGATCCCGATGCGCTCGCGCAGGCGGGCCACTCCCTCGTCGGTGATGGCATCAGGCATGGTCAACTGTTCCTTCCTCGGCTGCCCCGGCGCCGTGAGCGGTCGAGATCGTGAGCCGACCGATATTACGCGCCGCCGTTGACCATGATCGTCTGGCCCGTCACGAAGCGGGCGTCGCTCGATGAGAGCATGACGACCGCACCCCCGATGTCCTGCTCGGCGTCCCCCATGCGCCCGAGGGGGATGTGGGCGATCAGCTGCTCCTCGACGCCGGGATTTGCTTCGGCGAACTTCTGCTGGGCCGGCGTCCGGGCGTGAGGACAGATGACGTTGACCCGTATGCCGTCACGTCCCCATTCGCGCGAGGCGACCCGACTCAGGGCGCGTATGGCCTCCTTGGCCGCCGCGTAGGCGGTGTAGCCCGCAATGCCGTCGGTCCCGGCCCGCGAGGCCACGTTGACGATGCTGGTCTCGCGTCCGCGAAGGTGCGGGTAGCAGGCCTGCATGACGTGGAAGGTCCCGAGTGGCCCGGACTCCCACTGCAGGCGCATGAGGTCCTCGGTCGTCTCCATGAAGGGTCGCTGGCCCCCACTCGCCGCCAGAGCGGCGTCGCTGCCGGTGGCGATGGCGTTGTTGACCACTATGTCGATCCCGCCCAGCTCGGCCACCGTCTGGGCCACCGCGGCGTCGACCTGCGAGCGGTCCCGCACGTCACAGATCACGGCGCTGACGGTGACCCCGCGCTGGCGCACCTCTTCGGCCGCCCGTTGCGCCCGTTCGCCCTCCAGCTCCGCGATCGAAATGTTGGCGCCTTCCGACGCCAGCGCGAGGGCAATGCCCAATCCGATGCCCTGGCCGGCGCCGGTGACGATTGCCACCTTGCCGTCGAGTCGTCCCATGCGAGCCCCCTAGTGGTCGATCAGCGAATTGGTGACGCACACTTTCACACAAAAAAAGAGAGCGGCACTATTGCAGGGAATCGAAACGCGGCCATGTGCCGCCGTCGAATGCGCGTGATGGCGCGTGGTGCGTCACCGCGCCGACGTTCGATGCGGCTGTCCAATTCGCAACCCTCTTGCGAAACATCGCGAATGCTGACATCGTGGTCACGATGGCAGGGGGCGGTGCACGACTGGCGCGAAGGATGAGACCCGTCGCTCTTGGTTGTGCGGCGCGCCTCTCGCGTGCCGCGCGAACCTCTTTCATCACGCCACGGGTTCGGGAAGGATGAGGACCATGTCGCACCAGGAGCAGATCACCAAGGAGAGAGCTGAGCGAACTCACTCCGACGTGGCTGCGACGGTGCCTTCGACGCGGCGGGAGGGCTTGCGCGACGCCCAGGCGAAGCAGACCCGGGCTCGCGTGCTCGAGAGCGCTGTGGCGTGCATCGACGAGCTCGGAATCGCGCGGGCGTCGTCGAACGAAATTGCCCGCCGAGCTGGCATGACCTGGGGCGCCATCCAGCATCACTTCGGATCGCGTGAGGACTTGTTGCTCTCGGTGATCGAGTCGAACTTCTCCGAACTGGAGTCGAACGTCCGGAACGCCGCCGTGGTGGGGGGTACCACGCTCGAGCGGGTCCAGGCTCTGGCGGATCTGCTCTGGGAGTACTGCAGCGACATCCGATTCCGTGTCAGCATCGAAATTCTCCTTGACCTGCGCCGTGATCCGGCCGGATCGGACCTGGTGGCCCAGCGGCTCTCCGACGCCAACGAATCGATGGGGGCCATGTGGGATGAGATCTGCGTGCACGCGCTCGACCTGCCCTCTGATCCGACGATCGCGCGGATTCTGTTCGGTGCCGTGCGTGGGTTCGCCCTGACCCGGCATATGAACGCGTGGCGCAGCAGTTTCACCCAGGAGCGTGCCCTCCTCGTTCAGCTGCTGGCGGGGGCGATCGAGCATCGGATGGATAAAGGGGTCGGAACTCTGCTGTGACGGCGCCCGATGTGGTGACGGAGTCATTTCCACGGGTCCGACCGAAGATCACCGAGCGCAACGCCCCATTCTGGCAGGGTGGCGCCGACGGACGGTTGCGTCTTTTTCGATGCCAGAGCTGCGGCACCTACCTGCACCCGCCGACGGCGGCCTGCTGGTCGTGCCGCTCCATGGACGTGGTTCCCGAGGTTCTCAGCGGGCGCGGCGTGGTCTACGCCTTCACCATCAACCACTATCGATGGCTGCCCGACATGGAGCCTCCGTACATCGTGGCCGAAGTGGACCTCGTCGAGCAGGAAGGCCTGCGGCTCATGACCAACATCGTCGACTGCCCGCTCGACGAAGTGCGCACGGGGATGCCGGTCCAAGTGGTGTTCGCGCGACACGGCGATGTGTACATCCCTCTGTTCCGTCCGCTTGCCGTTCCGTGAAAGAGCACTTCGAGGACCGTGTGGTCATCAGTGGCATCGGCCTCTCGGAGGTGGGCCGTCGCCTGCAGCGCGACCCGTGGGCGCTCACGGCGCAGGCGGCATTGCGGGCCATCGCCGATGCCGGGCTCGATCCAGACGACATCGACGGCCTGTCGACCTATCCGGGAGGTGCGTACCCGTCGCCCGGGCTGTCGGGCGCAGGGTTGTGGGACGTCCGCCGGATGCTCGGCCTCGATCTTCGCTGGTTGAGCGGCGGTTCCGAGGTGGCGGGACAGATCGGATCCGTGATCAACGCCGCCGTGGCGGTGAGCAGCGGGATCGTGGACCACGTTCTCTGCTTTAGATCCGTATGGGAGTCAACCAACCAGATGGCGATGGGACGGGCGGCGGCGGTAATGGGGCAGCGGACGTCGTTCGACGACGACGCGGCGCGCGTCCAGGGTGACCGGGAATTCACGGTGCCATTCGGCGTCGGCCATGCCTGCCACGGCGGGCTCTTGGCCCAGCGTTACTTCCACGAGCATGGCGCCACCCGTGAGCAGTTGGCCCAGATCGCCCTCGTGGCGCGGGAGAACGCCGCCCTCAACCCCGACGCCGTCTACCGGGAGCCGCTGACCATGGACACCTACCTCGGGGCCCGGATGATCTCGGAGCCGCTGTGCCTCTATGACTGTGACCCCCCGGTCGACGGTTCCGTCGCGGTGATCGTCTCGCGCAAAGAGGCGGCGCCCGACACGGGCCGTCCACCCGTCCTCCTCGAGGCGGTGGGATCCACGCCCGGCATCGACGCCGCCGGCAGCATGCTCTGGTCGCGCTCGACGCGCCTTTCCCCGGGTGACGTCGACATCGCCGAGGTCTACGACGGTTGGAGCATCTTGTCGTTGCTCTGGCTGGAGTCGCTCGGGCTCTGTGGCCGGGGCGAGGCGGCCACGTTCATTGAGGGCGGCGCCCGTATCGCCCGTGACGGCGAGCTCCCCGTCAACACGGGAGGTGGGCAGTTGTCCGCCGGCCGGTTGCACGGGTACATCCAGCTCTACGAGGCCTGCCTGCAACTTCGTGACGGAGCGGGTCGCCACCAGGTGAAACCGGTTCCCGAAGTCGCAGTGGTGTCGACCGGGGCCGGTCACTTCACCGGGTGCATGCTGGTGTCGACGGGCTGAGTGGCATGTCGAGTCTCGACCACGCCAGTCTTCAGCCGGTTTCGTTGACCTGGTCAGATGCCGGGTACCCCGGCGCTGAGGGCGCCGTCGACATAGACGATCTGCCCTGAGACGTAGCGCATGTCGTGAGAGCACAGCGCCGAAACCACGTCGGCCACGTCGGCCGGAACCCCCGTGCGTCCGAGCGGGACCCGGCTGGCCCGGCTCTTCCCGGCCCCCTCGAAGTTGGCCCGGTTCCTCTCCGTCTTGATCACCCCGGGTCCAACGGCATTCACCCGTACGCCGGCCGGCCCCCACTCCATCGCCAGTTGACGGGTCAAGCTGATCACGGCGGCCTTGGACGCCGGGTAGACCCCGTAGCCGGGACTGGAGGACTTGGCGGCGCCCGAGGAGATATTGACGATCGAGCCGGCCCCCCGCTCGATCATGGAGGGGACGAAGGCCTTGGAGCAATAGAGGACACCCAGAATGTTGACATTGACCACCGCCTGCAGGTGCTCGTCGCTGGCCTCGAGCGTGGGCTCGGTGAACCAGATGCCCGCGTTGTTCACCAGGATGTCGGCCGGTCCCACCGCCGCGGCTGCGGCACGGACGGCGTCAGGGTCGGCCACGTCGCAGTGGAGGAAGCGGCCATCGATGTCGGCGGCCACGGCAGCGCCCCGCTCGTCGTCGAGATCGAGCGCGACCACCTCGCACCCGTCCGCGGCCAGACGGCGGGCGATCGCCTCGCCCAGTCCCTGCCCCGCGCCCGTCACCACGGCCAGGCGTCGTCCGTCAGACATGTTGCCCCCTCTTCCGCTCGCGAGGCACCAGTCTGCACCCCGCAGTCGGGAGTGCGCGACGCCAGGTGGTCCGTGTCGGATGGGCGTGGCAGCATGGGTGGGCACGGCGCGGCCGGCACAAGGGGAGGAACAATGACGACAGATCCTGCATACACCGAGTTGCCGGCCTCAGGCCCCTACGACGTCGCCATAGGCGGGGCGCTGATCTCCATGGTCGAGCCCTGGCCCGGGACCGAGGTCGACTACAACCGCTGGTACGAGGACGATCATTTCTACTCGGGGGCGCTCGCCATGCCCTGGATGTTCGCCGGTGGCCGCTTCGTGGCCACCCGAGACCTACAGCTCCTGCGCTATCCCGAGGACTCCATCATCGCCCAGCCGATCGACGCCGGGTGTTACCTCCACCTGTACTGGATCACCGCCGGCCGGATGGATGACCACGTCGCCTGGACTGTGGCCACCAACAACCGGTTGCGGGCCGACAAGCGGATCCACCTGGAGCGGACCCACGTCTACACGTCGTTCCAGGACTACCTCGGCTACGGCCGGCAGGACGAGAAGGGCCCGACCGACGTGCACACGCTCGACCGCGGCTATCCCGCTGTGGTGATGGAGGTCGTCGGGGCCGCGGCGGGCTCGACGCGCCAAGAACTGGACGACTGGCTGGTGCGGGAGTACGTGCCCTGGGTGCAGCGCGGTCCACACTCGCCCGTGGTCACTACCCTCCGCTTCGCTCCCCAGCCGCTGCCCGAGGGCAAGCAGCCCGATGTGGACGACATCGAGGGGATCGAAGGGCGCATCACGCTGCTGCACTTCCTCGACGAGGACCCACGGCTGCATTGGCAGACACGCTTCGCCCGCCACGGGGCCCGCATCGAACAGTCCGGGCTCGGGCGCATGGAGCTCTGTGCACCGTTCATCGCCGTCGAGCACGGGACGAACCGCTACGTCGACGAGCTCCGCGAGAGCGAGGGCTGAATTCCTCTTCGAGTGGGTCAGGCGGACACGTAGGCCCCCCCGTCGACCATCAGCGTCTCACCGGTCAGGTAACGGCACGCATCGGAGCAGAGAAACCTCACGACAGGTCCGATGTCGTTCTCGGCGTCTCCGGCTCGTCCAGTCGGGTGCTGGTTGCGGAAGCGCGAGTCAGCGGCTGCGAGGAACGGATCGGTGACATGGTCGGCCCGGATCTCGTAGGAGGCGGGGCAGTAGCAGTTCACCGCAATGCCGTCGGCCGCCCATTCGCGTGCGGCCGTCCTGGTCAGGGCCCGGATCGCCTCCTTGGCCGCCGCGTACGCGCCGAAGCCGGGAAACCCGATGACGCCGGCTCCTGATCCGACGTTGACGATCCGGCCCCATCCTGCCGTGCGCATGTGCGGGATAGACCGCCTGCATGCCCCAGAGAGCACGCTTTCACGCCCGAGGTGTAGACGTCGTCCATCTGGGCCTCGGTGATATCTGCGAGGGGCTGCGGCCCTCCGTACGTCACCGCGTTGTTGACGATGGCGTCGACCCGCCCGAAGCGGTCAGCGGTGGCGGCGACGAGGTCCTCGATATCCGCCCTCCGTCGGACGTCGCACAACCGGCCCAGATTCTCGCACCCGATTTCGGTCAACTCGCCCATAATTCGCTCGAGACGGCGTGGAACGTACTCGCCGACCACAACGGACGCGCCACATCGAGCGAGGTGATGGGCGATGCCCCGACCGATGCCGCGGCCGGCTCCGGTGACGATGATCGTGCGCCCCCGTACATCGTCCCCGTTCGTCTCACTCACGTGCATCTCGCTTTCTGTAGAGGCCTTACCGGGTCAACGTGTCCAAGAAGCGGCGGATGACCGTCGCCGTCTCATTCGGGTCGATGATCTCGTCGATCCCCATTGCCGCGGCCACATCCATGGCGGACGCTTCGGAGCGCAACGCCGCCGCGTGTTCGGAGAGTCGCGCCATTCGGGCCTCACCGCTGCAGTTCGTTCATTTCATCGGCGTAGAGGACGTTCGCCGCCACCTCAGGTGCCATGAAGCCGATTTTGGCGCCAGGCCACGCCACCACCATGTCACCACCGTGGGCCGGACTACACATGGCGAAGAAGGCCAGGCCGAACGCCTTCCGCACGATGACCGTGATGACCGGACACGATGAAGCGGTATTGGTCCCGATCAGATCCATGGCCCGTTGCAGCATGCCGTTGTGCTCGACCGTAGGGCCCACCTGGAAGCCCGGCGTGTCGACCAGGTAGAGAACCGGAAAACCGAACCTCTCGCACGTGCGCATCAACCGAATAGCTTTTTCGCAAGATTCAGGCGACAGCGCACCCGACTCGTTGAGCGGTTGCGAGGCCACTACGCCGACAGTGCGGCCTTGGATGCGACCGATCCCGGTGAGCAGGGAAGGACCGCGGAGGCGACCAAATTCAAGAAAGGTATCCGGGTCCACCAGCGACCCGATGACGGCCCCCATGTCATAAGCCTGGCTTTCTCGTTCAGGCACAAGCTCGCGCAAGATTTTGGACGGACGGCGTCGGAATGGACGTCGCCGGGCCGCTGATGAGGTCGATGATTTTTCGGAGTAACCCGTTCAGTTCGTCCAGGTCCGTGGCCACCAGGTCGACCAAACCGGTTTTGCGGGCGGCCGTCTGGGCGCCTCCGAGGGTCTCGTCATCGATCGATTCGCCGGTGGCGATGGCCAATACCCGGGGGGACGTGAGCGCCATGACTGAGCCCTCGAGCATCACCACAACGTCTGACCTGGCGGCGATGAAGGACGACCCACCGTAGGACTGGCCCACTATGGCGGATATCAGCGGCGGTCGGTGGAGATCGAACAGCCACGGATAAATCGGCTCTGACGCGAATACATCTCCGCTCAGAACGTCGGGTAGGCGCGCCCCGCCAGCCTCGCCGAAATAGATGATCGGTTCGCCGGCCAGCCGGGCTTGGTGAACGAGTCGCTCCGTCTTCCGGGCATTCAACGACGTGCTGCTGGCGCGCTTCACGGTGACATCGTCGGCGATGAGGGCGACAGGACGACCGGCCACCTTGCCGTGGCCACAGATGCGGCCATCTCCGGCCGTGGTCGTAGGAGCTTCCGCTCGCATGCCGGCAAAGGTTCCGATCTCGGCGAAGGAGCCCTCGTCGCAGAGCTCAGCGATGTGATCCCGAGCTGTTCTTCTGCCCGAGAGGCGTAGCGTGCGCACCTTGGCCGCCCCGCCCATCATCTGGCGCACCTGCGTCCGCATGGATGAAAAGTCCGAGCCGTCATTCACCATGGGGAATCACGGATCGATCGTGTCACGGTCCTCCAGGCAGGTGAGTGGTCTCGGTGTCAATATACATACTTCAATGCCGAACAATCGCTATCCGCCCGGGGCGACAGCCCGCGAAAACCCCTTCCACGGGGGAATCAAGGAGGTGAGCCGATGAGGTCAGCGAACACGGGTGAACCGAAAGGGGTGCCTCCCCTCCTCGTCGTTGACCTCTCGAAGGGCCGTGCGGGAGCTCTGTGCGCCAAGCTCTTGGGGATGGGCGGTGCCAACGTCATCAAGCTGGGGGACGAAGAGTTTCCCGGTTTCGAGGGAACCACCGGTGTCGTTCACGAATCGTTGCTGCACGAGTATTGCAACGCGTACAAGGTGGGCGCAGTCGTCGAATCAGAGGGGAGCGAACGTGCCGCATTGATGAGGGGTGCAGTCGCTGGCGCTGATGTCGTCGTGACCTCAATGGAAGGCGGCCTCTCTCACCTCGGGATAGGCGAGGGGGAAATTCGCCGAATGAACCCCTCGGTGATCCACGCCTCAGTCAGCCCGTTCGGGACAACGGGGCCTTACGCGACATGGAAGAGCTCGTCGCTACTCGACTGGGCGGCCTCGGGGTACCTCTTCATTACAGGCGATCCCGATCGGGAGCCCTTGGCCGGACCCGAGGGTATCTGTGAGGCGGTCTGCGCGTACACAGTTGCCATGGCGATCGAGGCTGCGCTGGCGGCGCGGCGAAATACGGGTCGTGGTTGCTACATCGATGCCAGCGTGATGGAGGCGATGGTGTGCTCTCACCAGAGCACTTTTTCTCGCTACGCCGCCGGGGTGGTGATGGGGAGATCCGGAAATGAAGTGGCGACGTGCTACCCGCTCGGGGTGAAGCGCTGTCGTGACGGCCACATTCTCATAAGCGTCGTCACGGACCAGGACTTCGACCGACTGGCCATCGCCATGGGCCTTCCTCACCTCGTTGCTGACCCGCGCTTCTCCGATGGCACCAGTCGGTACCGGCATCGGGACAGCATCGACGCCGTTCTCGACCCGTGGCTCAGATCGATGGACGGTGATGACATAGCGGGCTTGCTCCAGGCCGCGGGGGTGGTGGCGTCGAAGGTGGTGACGACGCTGGACCTTCTCTCGGATCCTCAGCTCGAGTCTCGCGACTTTTTCGACAGTGGCGTCGACGACGATGAACGGGGTGAGGATTCGGATGCCTGGCAATCCGGTCCGGTCCGCTCGTCGTCCTCCCGGCGCGTTCCGCCGCGCGCCGCAGGGTCGGGGAGACGCGGACGGGGTGCAAGAGCTCATGCAAAGAGGTGGGCAGCGTTCAGGCACCGATCGACCGACACCTCGCTCGGTCCCGAGGCAGCCGTTCGGTTCCGAGGGGAGAGCCGCTCACGGTGCTCGACGCCACCATCTGGTGGGCCGGTCCCCTCGCCACCCGGTTGTTGGCCGATCTGGGGGCCCGGGTGATTCGCATTGAGCGGCCCGCCGGCCGCGACGACACGTATCACGACTCGGGTCAGTACGTCACCCATAAACTTCATCGGGGCAAACTGAGCCTCGCGGTGGACAGCAGAACAGCGGAAGGCCGAGCGATAGTGCAGCAATTGGCCCGCTCGGCTGATGTGTTCATAGAGAACTTCCGTCCCGGTGTCATGGCCAAGTTGGGTTTGGACTTCGCCACTCTTTCGGCTCTCAATCCCAAGATCGTCTACGTTTCGTTGAGCGGTTTCGGGTCCGCTGGCCCTCGTGCGGCCTGGGGCTCACATGGCACCCTGATCGAGGCGGCCTCATCCATTGAGTCCAGAACGGGCTACGTCGGTGGTGAGCCCATGAAGCTCGGCCATCCTCTTCCGGACGCGGTCGGTGGAACGGCCGGCGCATTGGCCGCGCTCCGAGGTCTCCGGACGCTCTCCGAGACCGGAGAAGGGTCGTATTTCGACATCTCGCAACTGGAGACCTACTGCGCGGCCGGTGGTGATGCCGTACTGGCAACGTCGATCGACGGCGTGCCCGCCCGTGCGACGGGAAACGCATCGCCTCTGATGGCTCCGCAGAATGTCTACCCGTGCCGGGGAGAGGACGAGTGGGTGGCCATCTCGATCTCCGACGACGATGAATGGTCCTCCCTGCAGTCGCTACTCGGGGGAGCAGCGTTGTCGACCGAGGACCGGGCCCTTCTCGGCGATCCGGCGTTACGTTCGGTGAACGTGCGCCTGGACCGGCAGGTGGCACTCGATGCCGCCATAGCCAAATGGACCCGCACGCAGCCCAAGAAGTCCCTGGCCGCGATGCTGCAGGCCGCGGGAATCCGAGCCTTTCCGGTGATGACCTCCTCTGACCTCGTATCGGATCCCCACGTGGCGGCGCGCCACGTTCTGGTCGATGTTCCCTTCGGAGATTCTGTGGCGCAACTGCCGGGTGCCCCCGTCCGAACGTCCGAATCTCTCTTCGTGGCCGGTCCCGATGCGCCGAGGTTGGGCCAACACACCAGGCAGATCCTGATGTCGGACCTCCGATTTGACGAGTTCCGAATTGACGAGCTGGTGCGCCGTGGCGTGGTGGCGACAGATCACTCGTGAGTGCACATCCGATTCCTCTCGAGTTCCCCGTCCTCCGCTGGGAACTGACCCGCAATCGCCTCTCCCGGTTTTCGGCCGCCTGCGGCATGGCTCGTTCCGAGGGGACCATTCACGACGACGACGAGGGGGCGATGGCGGTCGGGCTCACGGCGCCAATCGGATACGGAATGCTGTCTGCGACGATCTTGTCGCGGGCCATTACCGACGTCGTTGGCGCGGGCAACGTACGACGACTCTCCACGCGCTTCGTCAATCCCTCTCAGATCGGTGAGACGCTGGAGACGCACGTCACCGTGGAGGACGGTGAGCGATTGGAGCAGGCAGTCAGGGCGGATCTGCGTTGCCTCGTCACCACCACAACCGGCGAGGAACGGGTCCGTGGGACCGCCAGCATCGTCCTTCCGACCTCGGATCCCCGTGGACACGGCGAAAATGGAAGAGCCTCGAGTGATGACGCCAACGGACCGCCTGATGGCAAGTCGATTGTGGTCGTCGAGCGAGGCCCCGTCTCGAATTTCGCCAGCGCGGCGGATGAGACGAATCCGGAGTACTTCGACGTGAACGCGGCCAGGGCACGTCACCACCACGACATCCCGGCGCCCCCCACGTTCGGCCTCGACGCCACACTGGAGTACTGGGGGAAATGGCCGGAATTGCAGCCGGGCCGGATCGCACCCGATGCCATGCTGGAGGCCACCGAAACACTCGAACGGCTCGCCGGACCCGGCTTGGTCCTCCACGCCGGACAACTGTTCGAATATCGCCGCCCGATCTATGTCGGCGACATCCTGATCGGCACCAGCAAGATGGGCGAGCCCCGGTCCGTCGAGGGAAGGGGGCGCCGGCTGACCTTCTTGGAGTTCGAGTCCCGATGGTCCGATTACCGCACGGGCGAGGGCCTCATGTCGAGTTGCATGACCCTCGTGGCGCCCCGGGCGCCATAGATCACGCGCTGTAGAGCGTGATCAGCCGGTCCACCGCGGCGTCCGCCCACTGGTGCAGCGTGTCGGGATCCGTACCGCCCACCGGGTGGGGGAGGACGAGCCGGCGGATCCCCGGGAGGCCGAAGTTCGAGGCGAGGGTCTCGGTGATCGGCTCGAACCGCGTCGTGGTGACCACCACCGCGGGGCGACCCACCTTCTCGAATTCGATGGTGTCGTGCACGCTGTAGGCGGTGCAGCTCCCGCAGTCGGCCATGCCCGTGATGACGAGGTCGGCCTCGGCGACCACCCGTTCGAAAATGTCGGGGGCGCAGGGGATGGCCGCGTTCGCCGACATGCCCTGCGGCCCCTTCTTCGTCACCAGCGACACCTTCGTTCCCGTGCGCGAGGACAGCGTCTCGGCCAGCCGCGTCAGCACGAGCAGGGTGTTCGGCTTCCCGTTGTCGAGAACGGCGATGCGGAGCCCGCTGAGCGACGGCGGGGCAGGGGTGAGCGTGATGGAGGGACGCCCGAGGGGCCCATCCGGGCGGTAGATCATGATCGGGTCGGTGCGCGTCGCTGTTGTGGTGCTCATGGGAGTCTCCTTACCCGGTGACCGGGATGGTCACGCTACGGGTCATGCCCCACGAGGGGATGACCGAGGAATGCTTGCCCGGACCGCCGACCACGAAGATCCGGATGTTGTCGGGAGTCGCCGTCATGGGGAGGAGGTGATCGTCGCTCACCGCGTGCATCCAGTTCGCCCAGGCTCGTTCTTCGAAGTGACGTCGGAACTCACCCGCGGGGAGCCTGGCCCGATCGAAGAGATACGACGCGATGTCCTCGCGCGTGAGCCGGCCCAGCGCCAGACTTGCCGCGTGCTCGGGACCGAGCCCGATGAAGAACTCACCCTGGCTGATGCAGGCGTTGTTCATGCCCAGCGACGTCATGGCAGAGGCGATCTTGTCCAAAATGAGTGCGGGATCGCCGTCCGCCTCGTCATCGTGCACGTTGTGGGGGTTCTCGCCGCAGTGCACGGTGACGGCGCTCGGGGCGTCGACCTTGCGGCTGAGGGCGTAACTCTCCCAGGGGGATTCGTCCGTGTTCTCGGCCACGCAGTAGGTGTATTTCGACGGCTGGCCCTGACTGGCGGCATCGCCGAAACCGGGCCGGGCCCCGGCGACGTGCAGCATCACCAGGCGGATCGCTCGGCCCACGGTGGCGTTGGCGCGATTGCCCGGACCGAATGCGCCCACCCCGGCATTGAACCCGGCCCGTTTCACGATTTCCCCGTGCACGATGACCAGGGGTGCCGACGGGTGGGTGGTGGCATTGACGCCGCGTAGGTTGACCTGGGGGCTGGCGAGGGCGCGGACCGCGCTCACGACCACCGGGAAGACGGCCGGGGGACAGCCGGCGAGCACGGCGTTGATGGCCACGACCCGACGGGTGGCGGCCCCGAAGCGGGGTTGCAACGTGGCGATGACCTCGTCGGGATCGCCGGTCGCCTCGGCCAGCATGGCGTCGACCCGCGCCGGCGTGGGGGGCACCAGGGGCAGGCCGTCGCCCCACCCGTGCTCTTCGAAGAGCTCGTACATGGCTTCGGGCGTGAGATCCGCCAGTTCGATCATGGCAGGGGGCTCGGGTACCTCCGCCACCTGATCGGCTCCCCGCTCATCGGTCTGCGTCACGGTTCTCCCCCCGCCGTCGTATCCAGTCTGCCATCCACACTATTGATGAAGCGCCCGCCCAACCATGCGGCCGCGGTACCGCCCATGATCCGCTGTCGTACTTCGCTCGCCTGGTGCGACAGGGCGCGCTGGGCCAACTGCAGGTGGGCCCCGTAGTCGGGAAGTGGGGTCTGCGGCCAATCCGACCCCCACATGATCCGGTCGGGCCCGAATCTCGACAGGAGATCATCGACCAGCTCCGCCGGACCGTCGGGAGATGCCGCCTCCAAGAGGAGATGGCTCGACACCTTCACCGCCACATTCAGGGCAGTGGTCAACTCGAGAAGAGGGCTCTCCGGGTGGACCCGTGCCCCATCGAGCTTCGGGAAGGCGCAGTGGTCGAGAGCGATCGGCAGCGTGGGGTAGCGGGCGATGGAGGGCGCCAGCGGCGGAAGTTGATGGTCGAAGGCGGTCAACACGACCGGGAGACCTGACCGGGACGCGGCGTCGAACGCCTCATCCGCCTTACTGCTGTGGACCCAGGAGCTTCCCGGTGACACCGCGAAGAGGCGGACGCCGACCACCCCGGTCACCGAGGACAACCGCTCGATCTCCTCGGCCGCACCATTGGCGTCCGCATCGACGGCGACGACACCGACGACGCGTCCGGAGCCGGAAGCCACCTCGTCGAGGAGGTAGGCGTTGTCGTAGGCGTAGACCCCCACGGCTTGCACTGCCAGCGCCGCGGCGATGCCGTGCGCGTCCATGGTGCGCCGGAGTGCCGCCGTGTCGCAGTCCACCCCGGCCCACCAGCTGTGGGTGGCGCTGGCGTTGATCTGTCGTGGGTAACGCGCCGTGTCGTCGCTCACCACGTGGACGTGGGTGTCGATGATGCGGTCTCCGGTGAAGACCCCCGTACCGCTCACGCAGGCGCCGCCTCGTTGACCGCAGTGGCGATGGGAGCGTCCGGGACCTTGAGCGGCAGGCGACCGAGATGCGCGCCGGCGTCGGCCAGGATCAGCTGGCCCGTGATGCATCGGCTGAGATCTGAGGCCAAGAAGACGGTGAGGCGAGCCAGTTCATCGGGCTCGCAGACCCGTTGCAAGGGGGTCGAGGCGGAGATGGCGGCGAACTGCTCCTCACCGATGTTGGCGCGGATCTCCTCGGTGAACGTCGTCCCGGGGGCGATCGCATTCACCCGGATGCCCCGGGGCCCGAGTTCGGCGGCCAGCGTCATCGTCAGGTGGTTGATGCCGGCCTTGGCCGCCCCGTAACTCGCCAGCCCAGAGGAGGGGCGGGTCGTCTCACCCGAGCTCACGTTGATGATCGTCCCCCCGTCGCCCTGGGCCACGAGCACCTCTGCTTCGGCCAGGCAGCACTGGTAGGTGGCGTGGAGGTTCTGCCCGATGATGGCCATGGCGTCCTCCACCGCCGTGGCCACGAAGGGCCGGGCCACCCGGCCCGCCGTCATGCCCACGTTGTTGACCGCGATATCCAGGCGGCCCAGCGACGAGACCACCCGCCGGGCCAGAGCAGCCGCCTGGTCCCGATCGGTGACATCGGCCACCACGGTGACGGCACGGCCACCTTCGGCCTCGATCGCCTCCGTGGTCCCTTGGGCTCGATCGCCGTCGATGTCGTTGACGGCGACCGCCGCGCCGGCGCGAGCGAGCCACAGGGCGATCTGTTGTCCGATCCCTGCTCCGGCCCCCGTCACCAACGCCACCGAACCGTCGAGTGTGATTGTGATCGACATCGCCCCCCGTTCTGCCCCTGACAGCGTACAGACAGTGCTAAATCTAATGTCCAGGCACGCAGCAGTAGCGAGGGGAGACCGTCATGGCCAGGCCAGCACTCGAGGAGCTCGTCCATCCGGACCGGACGGCACTCGTGTTCCAGGAACTGCAAAGGGGAGTGGTGGGGGATGAGTCGGCCCTGCCGGCCCTGGCCGAGGCCGCACGCGAGGTCGGGGTCATCGCCAACGCGTTACGGCTGGCCCCGGCGGCCCGGGCGGCCGGGGTCCCGGTGATCCATGCCACCGCCGAGAACCTCCCCGGCGGCTTCGGGGTGAACCGCAACGCACGGCTCTTTGCCGGGACACGCCGGGCCGGCGGGGAGAACGCGCCGCAGTCATCCTCGGTGGAGCCCATGCCCGGGCTCTACGAGGAGGGCGACCTCGTTCTTCCCCGCTACCACGGACTCTCGCCCATGACGGGCGGGCCTTTGGACTCGCTGCTCCGCAACAGCGGCATCACCACAGTTGTGGTCGCCGGCGTCTCATTGAACGTCGCCATCCCCAACTTGGTCTTCGATTCGGTCAACCGCTCCTATCAGGTGATCGTGGTCGCGGACGCCGTCGCCGGGACCCCGCGCGAGTACGGGGACCAGGTGATCGAGCATTGCCTCCGCTTGCTGGCCACGATGGCGTCCACCGAAGAGGTGATGAAGGCGTGGAGCGTGGCCGCGTGACGGCAGGTCAGCGGGGCAACCCGAGCGTCCGCTCCGCCACGATGGTGCGCTGGATCTCGTTGGACCCCGCATAGATCGTCACGGCCCTCCCGAAGAGGAAGGCGCGCTGCACGTCGTCCAGCGCGGTGCGGCTCGATCCCGTCGGACCGGGGTCCACCTGCGAGACCTCGCCCGACATGCCGCGGACGCGCATGGCCAGCTCACCGAAGCGCTGGTACCAGCTGGACCAGGCCAGCTTGGACACCGAGGCCTCCGGCCCGGGGTGCCCGGCGACGATGGAGGGGAGCGAGCGGTCGAGGGTGGCCCGCATCAGCCGGAGCTCGATCCACGACCGCATCAGTGCGTCGCGCAGGACCGGTTCGCTCAGGGACCCGTGCGACCGGGCCAGGGCCAGCAGACCTTCGAACTCACGCTCGAAGGACAGCTGCATGCCGATGGCCCCGGTGCCACGCTCGAAGCCCAAGGTGGCCATCGCCACGTCCCAACCCCGGCCGACCGTGCCCACGATGTTGCCGGCTGCAGTCAGCGCGCCGTCGAAGAAGACCTCGCAGTACTCCGTCTCTCCCGTCGCCTGGTTGATCGGGCGCACCTCAATGCCCGGCTGGTCCATCGGCACGATGAGGTAGGTGAGGGCCCGGTGCCGTGCCGCCTCTTCGCCGGTGCGGGCCAGGACGAAGCACCAGTCGGCCAGATGGGCCCAGGTGGTCCATACCTTCTGCCCCGTGATCACCCAGTGGTCGCCGTCGAGGAGCGCCCTGGTCCGCAGGCTGGCCAGATCGGAGCCGGCCCCCGGCTCCGAGTAGCCCTGGCACCACAGCTCGGTGGCCGTCACGATCGGGGGCAAGAAACGCTGCTGCAGCTCGGGCGTGCCGGCAAAGAGCAGTGTCGGAGCGAACAGGCTCTCGCCGATGGTCGGCATGCGGGGCATGGCCCGACTACGGGCGTACTCCTCGAAGAAGGCCAGCTCGGCGTCGATGGACAACCCCCGTCCGCCGAACTCTTGGGGAATGGTCAGGCCGACCCAGCGTCCGCTGGCCAATTCGCGTTCCCAGGCGATGGAGATCTCGGGAGGCACCAGGCGCGTCCCCACCATGGGCGCCGCGGAGTACCGGGCGAAGTCGCCCTTCAGGTGTTCGCTGAGCCAGTCCCGGAACTCCTCTCGCAGGGCGGCCTGGTCGCTCATCGCGGCGACCCCGTATCGGCTTCGAGTCGAGACGCCAGGGCGCGGGTGAGGACCTTGCCGGTGGCATTGCGGGGGAGCTCGTCGAGCACCACCATGCGCTCGGGCAGCTTGTAGCGGGCCAGGCCGCTCCCGGAGAGGTACCGCACGACTTCCTCGAGCTCGAACCGGGGGGCGCCGGGGACCAGCACCACCGCGACGCAGCACCGCTCGCCGACCGCCGGGTCGGGGAGTCCGAAGACGGCGACGTCCCTGATCTCGGGATGGTGGAACAGCAGATCCTCGATCTCTTTGGCCGAGATGTTCTCCCCGTTGCGAATGATGATGTCCTTCAGGCGCCCGGTCACGACCAGGTAGCCCTCTTTGAGGATCCCGAGGTCGCCGCTCTTGAAGAAGCCATCGGGGTCGAACGCCTCTGCGTTCAACGACTCGTCGACGTAGCCGCTGAAGATGTGTGGTCCCCGGATCCTCACCTCGCCTTCGGTTCCGTCGGGAACCGGCCGGCCGTCGTCGGCGGCCACGATGATCTCGACGCCGGGAGGGGCCGAGCCCTCGGTCGTGGCGAGGGCCCAGTCCTCGTCGGCGGCGGAGCCGACGGTGGTGTAGGGGGCCTCGGTAAGCCCGTACACCGAGACCACGCCGGCGCCGCCGAGCTCCCGGCGGACGTCGTCGTGGAGTGTCGGGGGCTTGGGGGCCGTGCCCGCCAGCGCCATGCGCAGGCGCGGGAACAGGGGACGGGGTCGGCGCCGCTGCGCCTCCAGGTAGAGCATCACCAACGCCGTCCCGCCTATGGCCATGGTGAGGGGATGGTGCGCCAGCGCGTCGATGGTCGTGTCCGGGTCGAACTGCTCCACCATGGCGGCGGAGGATCCCGCCAGCAGCTGCGCCCAGAGGGTTCCGATGCCGCCGACGTGCGTGATGGGGAAGACGATGGGCCACATGTCGTCGTCGGTCACCTCGAGCCGGTCGCACATGGCCGACGCCGAGACGGCCAGGGAGGCGTCCGAATGGCACACGCCCTTCGGGTCCCCACTCGTGCCCGAGGTGTAGAAGACCCAGCGGACGTCGGTCGTCGCCCACGCATCTCCTCGCGGTGCGGACGACGGCTCACTCTGAGGAAGCTCCCCGTCGAGGACGAAGAGGCTCCGCGCCGTCCCCTCGGTCAGCGCCCGACCGGTGGCCGCGTAGTCCACGCCCCGCCACCGGGCGGGGACGATGAGGAGGTGCGGATCGAATTGGTCGCAGATGAAGGTCAGCTCACGGCGACCGTAGAGCGGCAAGACCGGATTCTGAACGGCGCCCAGACCGGAGAGTGCGGCAATGAGCACGACGGCATCCAAGGAATTCGGCAGCTGCCAGGTCACCCGCGTGCCCGATGTGACGCCCTGGGAGGCGAGCCCGGCGGCCACCCGGGTCGCTTTCGTGTGCAGGTCGGAGAACGTCAGAGTGCGCCCGTTCTCGTCGACCGCCAGCAGGGCCGCCCCATGGTCGTTGGCCCGCTGCTCCACCAGTGTCCACAGATCCGGGTTCTGTCCCGCTGCCTCGTCCGTCGCCGCTAACGCTCCGTTTCATCCGACCGATCCCGGGGTGGTTCCAGGTTGCAACTGCGTGACGATGGCGTAGCGGTCGGCCGGATGGGTGTGGATGCCGATGGCGACCAGCCGGTCGTGGGTGCCGTAATGACGACGCAGCACGACCAACGCCGGTGAACCCGGCTCCGCGTGCAGAGCGGAGGCCTGTTCGTCATCGAGGAGGCCAGCCCGGATCTCCTGTTCGACTCTTTGCAGGGACGCGTCCAGTGGTGTGACGGCGGCGCTGGCAATGGCCCGCCGGGCCTTGGCGGTATCGGGGACGTACTGCTCGCTGAAGCACACCGGCTCGCGGACACTGCGGTCGCGCAGAATCCGCGGTCCGGCAAATCGGTACCACCGTGCGCCGACGAGGCATCCGAGACGACGGGCCGTGTCCTTGTCGGCCCTGATGCTCTCGCCCCGGGGGCGGACGATCCAGGTTGCCTCCATATTGCCGGCAATGTCTTCGACCGACGCCGGGACCCATCGGTAGCCGACGATCGGTTCGGCCGCAATCACCGTGGTGCCCAGTCGGGGCCGCCTCTCCAGCATGCCGGCGTCGACCAGACCGCGGATGGCCTCGCGAATCGTGTGGCGTCCCACGCCGTGTTGCGTGCAGAGCTGCTGCTCGGTCGGCAGCCGCGCCCCCACTGCCACCCGGCCCGAGGAGATGTCATCGGAGATGGCACGCATGATCTCCTGATAGCGCGCCGGCCCACCCCCTGTCGCTGGACGCATGTCTGGCTCGACGCTCCCTCTGGCGATTGCCGCGCTGGCGCGGGTGTGCAATGATCCGGATCATTGAGTCGATCATTGTGGTCGGTACTTGTCAAGGAGGAGGGGGGCGCCGGAGCTCGTGTGGGATTTCGAGACTGATGCGGCCTACCAGGCCGATCTGGAGTGGGCCGACGATTTCGTCCGCCGGGAGGTCGAACCCCTCGAGTTCGTCATTCCCCACGTGCTCGATGTGTCGGACCCGGTACGCCAAGAGCTGATCCCCCCGCTCCAAGACGCGGTGCGGGCGCGAGGGCTGTGGGCGACGCATCTCGGTCCTGAACTGGGTGGCCAGGGCCACGGCCAGGTCAAGCTCGGCCTGCTCAACGAGATCCTCGGCCGGTCCGGCCTGGCCTCGATCATCTTCGGCTGCCAGGCTCCCGACACCGGCAATGCCGAGATCCTCGCTCACTACGGGACCGAGGAGCACAAGAAACGGTACCTCCAACCACTTCTCGACGGGCAGCTCTTCTCCACCTACTCCATGACCGAGCCGCAGGCCGGTTCCGATCCCAAGGAGTTCACCGCCCGGGCCGAGCTCGACGGCGACGAGTGGGTGATCAACGGCGAGAAATGGTTCTCCTCGAACGCCCGCTGGGCCTCCTTTTTCATAGTGATGGTGATCACCGAGCCCGACAACGCCCCCTATCAACGCCATTCCATGCTCATCGTCCCGGCGGATACGCCGGGGATCACCATTGTGCGCAACGTGGGCATCGCCGGGTGGGACCAACCGGGGGAAGGGGGGCACGCCTACATCCGCTACGAGGATGTGCGCGTGCCCGTCGAGAACCTGCTCGGCGACCGGGGCGGCGCCTTCGTGGTGGCGCAGACCCGCCTCGGCGGCGGGCGCATCCATCACGCCATGCGGACGGTCGGCATGGCCAGACGGGCCCTCGAAATGATGCTCGAGCGGGCCGTCTCGCGGCACACCCAAGGGGAGATCCTGGCCAAGAAGCAGCTGGTGCAGGAGATGGTGGCCGATTCGTGGCTGGAGTTGGAGCAGTTCCGGCTCCTGGTCCTCCAGACGGCCTGGAAGATCGACAAGTACCACGACACGCACCGGGTCCGCGGCGACATCGCGGCGGTGAAGATCGCCATGCCCACGGTGCTCAAGAACATCGCCTCGCGGGCCCTGCAGGTGCATGGCTCGCTCGGGCTCTCCGACGAGATGCCGTTCGTGAAGATGATCATCAACGGGTACCACGTCGGACTGGCCGACGGTCCGACGGAGGTCCACAAGGTGACCCTGGCCCGCGGGCTCCTGGCCGAGGCCCAGCCCTCCCCGGGCCTGTTCCCGACCTATCACATCCCGATCCTCAGAGAGCAGGCACTCGAGAAGTACGCTGACGTGCTGGCGCGCCACAATCGGGGTTGAGCGTGCCCGTCCGTACCCATTCGAGAACCGTGCGACCGGGAGGTCATTGATGAACGCCGGGGTGTCGCAACTGTTCGATCTCTCGGAGCGGGTGGCCATCGTGACGGGCGGCACCAAGGGTCTCGGCCGCTCCATGGCGGAGGGGTTGGCGGGAGCAGGAGCGTCGGTCGTGGTCGTCAGCCGGGACCAGGACGCCTGCAGCCGGGTGGCGGACGAGATCAGCGCCAGCACCGGGCAGCCGGCGCTCGGTGTGGGCTGCCACCTGGGCGAGTGGGATGCGCTGCCCACCTTGGTGGAGACGGTGCGCGACCGGTTCGGCCGGATCGACATCCTGGTGAACAACGCCGGGATCAATCCCGCCCCGACGTCGGTGATCGACATGTCGAGCGGGTATCTCGACAAACTCTTCGCCGTGAACGTCAAGGGGCCGGTGCGTCTGGCCGGGCTGGTGGCGCCCATCATGGCCGAGCGCGCCAAGGGAAGCGTCATCAATGTGGCCACGGTCGGTGCCTATGCGGGTGGGGCCAATTTCGGTGCGTACACCTCGGGGAAAGCGGCCCTCATCAACTTCACCAAGGTGATGGCCAAGGAATGGGCGTCCATGGGCATCCGGGTCAACGCCCTCTCGCCCGGGCCCTTCAACTCCACCATGATGCAGGGCGCGGCAAAGCTGGACGCCGAGTTCAGTACCCGCGCCGGAGCCGCCACCCTCCAGCACCGGGTGGCGGACTGCGACGAGATCATCGGCGCCGCCATCTATCTCGCCTCGGACGCGTCATCGTTCGTCACCGGCGAGGATCACGTGGTGGCGGGCGGGATGCTGCGCGCATGACGCCGCCCACGTTTCGCCTCGACGGCAAGGTCGCGCTGATCACGGGTGGGAGCAAGGGTCTCGGCCGGGCCATGGCGTTGGCGTTCGCCGGCGCCGGGGCCGATGTGGTCGTGGCCAGCCGCAAGGCCGAGGCGTGTGAGGGCGTGGCTGCAGAAGTGCGGGCCCTGGGTCGCCGGGCATTGGCCGTGGGCTGCCATGTCGGGGTGTGGTCCGAGTGCGAGGCCGTGGTGGCGCGCACGGTGGCGGAGATGGGGCGGCTCGACGTGCTGGTCAACAATGCGGGCATCGCCCCGGTGCCCCCATCACTCGAGGGGGTGACCGAGGAGCTGTTCGACAAGACCATCGCGGTGAACCTCAAGGGGCCCCTGCGACTCTCCGGGGTGGCCGCGGCGCACCTCCCCGACGGGGGCTCCATCATCAACATCAGCTCGGTGGCATCGGTGCGCCCGTCGCCGCACACCGTCGTCTATGCCGCCGCCAAAGCCGGCCTCAACGCGTTGACCAAGGCGGCGGCACAGGAGCTGGGCCCACGGGGCATCCGGGTCAACGCCATCATCTGCGGCACCTTCCAAACCGATTCCTTCGCCCGGTCCATGCCCTCGGACGAAGTGGCCCTTCAAATGGCCTCGCGCATTCCCCTCGGCCGCATCGCGTCGGCCGACGAGATCGTGGGTACCGCACTGTTTCTCGCCTCCGATGCCTCGTCCTACATGACCGGGGCACTTCTCTCGCTCGACGGTGGGGTCTCGTGAAGCCCGTCTCGCTCGCCGTGGCGACAGTCGCTGAGCATGGAGCTCGTCGACGCCGATTCCCTCGGCGCCTGGCTCGACGCCCAGGATCTCGAACCAGGGCGACCACTGAAGATCGAGCCTCTGTCCGGGGGCTCGTCGAACGCCATGTTCGTCGTCGAGCGTGGGGAGGCCCGCTGGGTCTTGCGCCGACCGACCCGGGTGGCGGTCGACCGGGCCAACGAGGGCATGCGCCGCGAGTTCCGCATTCTGGCTGCGCTGGCGGGGACAGATGTGCCGCATCCCGACGTGGTGGCGCTCTGTGACGACCATACGGTGCTCGGTTGCACCTTCTACCTGATGGAGCGCGTGCAGGGTGTCAACCCGTTCCCCCTTCCCGCCGTGTTCGAGAGCGAAGCGGGGCGGGCCGAGGTGGCCTATTCCATGGTCGAGGCTCTGGGCCGACTCCACCGCGTTGACTGGCTCGCCGCCGGTCTCGGCGGCCTGGGGCGCCCCGAAGGTTTCCACCAGCGTCAGGTCGATCGCTGGAGCCGGCAGTTGGCGTCCTATGAGGGTCGGGACCTGCCCGGGATCGAAACCGTCATGGCATGGCTCGAATCGAACCTCCCCGATGACAGCGCCTCCACCATCATGCACGGCGACTTCCACATGCTCAACGTCCTCATTGCCCCCGAACCCCCGGGTCGGGTGGTGGCCATCCTCGACTGGGAGACGGCGACCATCGGGGATCCCTTGCTGGACCTGGCGGGTTTCTGCGAAGTCTGGATTCCGGTGGCGAACGTCGGATGGCCCAGCCGGGCGGAGTTGGTCGAGCGGTACAGCTCGGTGCGGGGGATCGGCGTCCCCGGCGATCTCACCTACTACGAGGTGCTCTACAACTTCCGGCTGGCGGTGCTCCTCGAGGGGATCTACCAGCGATCGCGACGTGACCCCACCCGCCCCGACCAAGACGACATGGGGGAGCGGGTCTTCTACAACCTGAACCGCGCCCTCGGACTCATCACAGCAGGAGGGTCGGGTTCATGATCGATCCCACGTCGAGTTGGACCAGCCGTTATATTGCGGGAATGGCCGAACCAGGGCACCCGACGGGTGAACCGGGCCCGTTGCACATGAGCGCACCCGCGGGGGCGGACATGCACCTGGCACTCCGACTGAATCTCTACCGCTCGGCCACGCTGGAGGTTCCCGTCGACCTGGTGAAGGCGGCGGATGACCTCGGTTACCACTCCGTGTGGAGTGCGGAGGCGTACGGGACCGACGCGCTGTCGCCCCTGGCCTACCTGGCGGCGTTCACGCACCGGATCAAGTTGGGGACGGCCATCGCACAGCTGGCGGCCCGGCCCCCGGCCACGCTGGCCATGCACGCCATGACCATTGACGCGCTGGCCGGAGGGGGACGGGTCATCATCGGGATCGGGGTCTCGGGCCCCCAGATCGTCGAGGGTTGGTACGGGCAACCGTGGGGACATCCCACCGAACGACTGCGGGACTACCTGGCCATCATGCGCAAGGTGCTCGACCGCCAGGCGCCGGTCACCCATGAGGGCAAGGAGATCTCCCTGCCCTACCGGGGGCCCGGATCGAGCGGGCAGGGAAAGGCGCTGCGCTCCATTCTCCATGCCGCCGCCCCCATCCCGCTGTGGCTGGCGTCGGGCGGCCCGAAGAACACCGAGCTCTGCGGAGAGGTCGCCGACGGGTGGCTGCCCATGGGGTTCGGATCGGCGGGCGACCTGACGCCTCTTGAGCAGGGGTGGAAGGCGCGAGGCGGCCGCCCGGCGGGCTTCGAGATCTTCACCGGGATCTCGGCCCAGCTGACCGACGATGTCGCCGGAGCACTGGACCGGATGCGGCCGCTCACCGCCATGTACGTCGGGGGGATGGGCAGTGCCACGCACAACTTCCACCGCGACGCCATGGCCCGGCGTGGGTTTCCGACCGAGGCCGCACGCATCCAGGAGCTGTGGTTGGCCGGCCGCAAGGACGAGGCGGTGGCCGCCGTGCCCGACGAGTACCTCGAGGGGAATGCGTTCATCGGGGACGAGCAGCGCATCCGCCGGCGCTGGGCCGCGTGGTCGCCGCCGCCCCTTTCCACCGGGCTGATCGTCGACGTGCCCGGAGTGGAGGAGTTGCGCCTGGTGGCCGCCTTGAGGGATGGGTCGTGAGCTACGAGACCATCGAGGTCGACAGGCCGGACGAGTATGTGGCGCGCATCACGCTCAACCGGCCCGAGAAACGCAACGCCATATCGACCCGCATGCGCGTCGAGCTGCTCGATGCGCTGCGCGGGCACGATGCCGATCCCGACGTCCGGGTGACCATCGTCCGCGGTGCCGGCGTCTGCTTCTCCGCCGGCTACGACCTGGGCGGCGGCCCCATGATGGAGGGCTCGCCGTTCTATTCGGCCCCGGGTGACGGGCAGTGGGCCCGGCAGGCCAATGACACCTGGTTCAGCATTTGGGACCTGGCCAAGCCGGTCATCGCCCAGATCCACGGCTACGCCATCGCCGGTGGAACCGAGTTGGCCTCGGCGTGCGACCTGGTCTACGTGGCCGATGACGCCTCCATCAGCTACCCGGTGGTGCGGGTGCTGAGCCCGCCCGACTGGCAGTACCACACGGTGTTGCTGGGCCTGCGCCGGGCCATGGAGCTGATGCTCACCGGCGACCCGATCTCGGGGGTGGAGGCGGCGGCGATCGGGTTCGCCAACCGGTCCTTCCCGCCCGACCGTCTGGAGGAGTCGGTACTGGCCATCGCGGGAAGGGTGGCGGGCATCCCGAGCGATCTCACCCAGATCAACAAGCGCAGCGTGCACCGGGCCTTCGACGTGTGGGGCGCCCGCGCCGCCATCCGGGCCGGCACCGAGCTCCAGGCGTTGGCCGGGCACACCGAAACGGCGCAGGCCCGTCGGGAGGGGCTCCTCGAACGGATGAAGGGCGAGACCCGCCCGTAGCCCGTGGCGCAGCGCGGCTGCGCCAACACCGATACTGATCGTCGACGGAAATCCGGTCAGCCGCCGGCGGCGATCCCGGCGGCCCAGCGATAGTCCGCCTTGCCGCTGGGGGAGCGGACGATGTGGTCGACGAACACGACTGCTTTGGGCACCTTGTAGCCCGCCAGGTACTTCCGGGCCAGGTCCCTGAGCTCGTCTTCGCTCGTGTCGGTTCCCGGTGTGGGCTCGACCACGGCCACGACTCTCTGCCCCCAGCGCTCATCGGGCGCGCCCACCACGACGACGTCGTAGACGGCGTCGCTCCGCCGCAGAACCGCCTCCACCTCTTCGGGGTAGACCTTCTCGCCTCCGGTGTTGATGCAGATCGAACCGCGCCCGAGGAGGGAGATGGTGCCGTCGGCCGCCACCGTGCCCATGTCGCCCGTGAGCGACCATCGCCGACCGTCCCACTCGACGAACGTGGCGGCCGATTTCTCCGGATCGTTGTAGTACCCGAGCGGGATGCGACCGGTGCGGGCCACCCGCCCCACCTTCGTCGAGCCCGGGGGTACGGGCTCGTGGGTCTCCTCGTCCATCACGACCGCCTGGCGCGCCACGAACTGCGGTTCGGGCCCGTCGCCGGTGGGCCCGACGAACACCCGCCCGGCCTGGATCCCGGTCTCCGAGGAGCCGTAGCCGTCGGAGAGGGGGATGGTGGGGAAGGTGGCGAGGAACCGCTCGCGCACCGCAGGCGAGAGGGGCGCGCCGCCGGAGCTGAACAGTTGCAGCGCGCGCAGGTCGGGCTTGGGGTCGAACGAGTCCCAGGCGTCGAGGAGCGGCCGCAGGACGGCATCGCCCACCGCGCTGGTGGCCGTGACCGCTTCACGTTCGATGGTCCGCCACACCTCGGCGGCGTCGAGCGGTCCGCTCCAGAGGACGACCCGGTTCCCGCCCAGCAGGTAGATCATCACGGTCCAGCATCCGGCCGCGTGCATGAGCGGCGCCAGGGTCAAGAACGTGGTCTGCTCCGGCGCGATGCGCTCGACCAGCTCAGCGACCGAGGTGATCTCCGGCCGGCTCGGGTCGCCGCCCCCCATGCAGGCGAAGAAGGCGTCCTCCTGGCGCCAGAGCACCCCCTTCGGCATCCCCGTCGTGCCCCCGGTGTAGAGGACGTAGTGATCATCCCCCGAGCGCGCCCCGAAATCGCGCTGCGGTGACGACGCCGCCAGGGCATCCTCGTAGTCCGGGCCGGTGGCCAGGGACCAGCCCAGGCGAGGGGTGTCGGCGGTCACCTCGGCCAACCGGTCGGCATACTCGGGCTGGTAGAGCACGCCCACCAGGTCGGCATCGTTGAAGAGGTAGCGCAGTTCCTCGGCGACGTAGCGGAAGTTCACGTTGATGGGGACGGCGCGGATCTTGTACGCGGCGAGCATCGCCTCGACATACTCGGGGCAGTTCTGCAGATAGAGCCCGACGTGCTGGCCGGGCTGGACGCCTCGGTCGATCAACCAGTGCGCCAGCCGGTTGGCGCGCTCCTCGAGCTGGGCGAAGGTGCGCTCGGCACCGCCACAGCGCAGGGCGACCCGTGTGGGCACCTCGTCTGCCACGGTTTCCCACAGGTCGGCAAGGTTGAAAGGGCTGCTGGCAGGAGGCGTCGTCACAGGGCGCTCATGTTAGGCGCCGACAGCGCTGGGCTATTCTCCCCTGGGCCGATCGGGGCCTCCGTCACGGCGTGTGATCGCGTTTGTGTCGCGGTCCGCGTCGACGATCGATGTGCCGAGCGCACCATGAGGCTCCGACGTGCGCAGCGGGCGCCAAGAAGGCAGAAGAGGAGAGGGCGCATGGACAACGAGGACTTCGAGGAGATCCGCTCCTTGGTGAGGGATTTCGTGCGTACCACCGTGGTCCCGGTGGAGAACGACATCGACGAGAACGACGAGGTCCCCGGCGAAATCCGCGAGGCGGCCAAGAAGATGGGTCTCTTCGGATTCGCCCTGCCCGAGGCCTACGGCGGGCTGGGGCTGTCGATGGAAGAGGAGAGCCGGATCGTGATCGAGCTCGGGTACACCACCCCGGCGCTGCGGTCGATGTTCGGCACCAACAACGGCATTGCCGGGCACGTGCTGATGGAGGGGGGCACGCCGGGCCAGAAGGAGGAGTGGTTGCCCAAAATTGCCTCGGGCGATGCCGTGGCCTCCTTTGCCCTCACCGAGGCCGACGCCGGTTCGGACCCGTCCGGACTGACGACCACGGCGGTCCACGACGGGGGCGAGTGGGTCATCAACGGGGCCAAGCGCTACATCACCAACGCGCCCTTGGCCGATGTCTTCATGGTCTTCGCCCGGACCGATCCGGCCGCCAAGGCGTCCCGGGGCATCTCCACCTTCTTGGTCCCGCGAGGAACCGCCCGGGCTCTCGGTCGGCTCGCGCGACCACAAGATGGGCCAATTCGGGGCCTGGACGGCCGACGTCAACTTCGACGACGTGCGGGTGCCGGCCTCGGCCCTGGTCGGCGAGGAAGCCGGGCACAACACCGGCTGGGCCACCGCAATGCGGTGCTTGGCCCACGGGCGGATTCACATTGCCGCCCTGTGTGTCGGCATGGCCGAGCGGCTGGTCGACGAGTCGGTCGAGTACGCCCGCAGCCGCAAGCAGTCCGGACACCCGATCGCCGGCTTCCAACTCATTCAGGGCCTGATCGCCGACTCCGTGACGGAGTTCCAGGCCGGCCGCAGCCTGGTCCTGGCCTCGGCCCGCGCCTTCGACGACGGCTCCGACCGCAAGGTGGGGCCCTCGACCGCCAAGTACTTCTGCAGCGAGATGGTGGGGCGCGTGGCGGACCGCGCCGTGCAGATCCACGGGGGTGCCGGCTACATGCGGGGGGTTGCCGTGGAGCGGTTCTTCCGTGACGCCCGGCTCTTCCGGATTTACGAGGGGACGAGCCAGATCCAGCAGGTGATCATCGCCCGCCACGTCATCGGCGACGCCGTGGACGGGTGACCGTCGTAGTCGACCGGCTACTCAGTCGACGGCTTCGAAGATCGCGGTGAGACCCTGACCGCCGCCGATGCACATGGTCTCGAGGCCGAGGGTGGCGCCCCGTCGGTCCATCTCCCGCAGCAGCGTGGCCAGAATGCGTCCCCCCGTTGCGCCCACCGGGTGGCCGAGTGAGATACCCGATCCGTGCACGTTGAGGCGGTCGAAGTCTGCGTCCTTGAAACCCCACTCGCGGGTGCAGGCCAGCACCTGGGAGGCGAACGCCTCGTTGAGCTCGATCAGGGGGATGTCGGCCAGTGAGAGGCCCGCCCGCTCGAGCGCCTTGGCCGTGGCCGGCACGGGCCCGATGCCCATCCGCTCGGGCTCGACGCCGGCGACGGCCCACGACCGCAGGCGGGCCAAGGGTCGCAGCCCGAGCTCGGCGGCCTTTTCGGGGTAGGTGACGAGGCACACCGACGCGCCGTCGTTCTGGCCGCTCGAATTGCCGGCGGTGACCGTGGAGTCGGCATCGGAGCGGAGCATCACCGGCCGCAGCTTGGCCAGCGACTCGAGCGTGGTGTCCGGGCGCGGGTGCTCGTCGGCGCTGACGACCGTGTCGCCCTTGCGCCCGTGGACCGTGATCGGGACGATCTCCTCGTCGAAGACGCCCTTCTCCTGGGCGGCCACGGCGCGTTGATGCGAGCGCAGGGAGAACTCGTCCTGCTCCTGGCGCGGGATCTGGTACTCCCGGCGCAGGTTCTCCGCCGTCTCGAGCATCCCGCCGGGAACGGGGTAGTTGACGCCGCCCGACGGTGACCCGGCCCCGCGCCAGCCGGTCGTACATCACGACGTTCTCCGATCCGGCCCCCCATCGCATGGCGGTCGTGTAGAACTCGGACTGGCTCATGCTCTCGACGCCGCCGGCCAGGACGATCTCGCTCGCTCCGGTCTGCACCTGCATCGCCGCGTTGATGATGGTCTGCAGCCCCGAGCCGCAGCGCCGGTCGAGTTGGTACCCGGTGACCGAGATGGGCAGGTCGGCATCGAGGGCGGCCACACGGCCGATCCCCGGAGCCTCGCCATTGGGGTAGCACTGGCCGAGGAGCACGTCGTCGATGTCCTGCGGGGCCACGCCGGTGCGCGCCACCAGCTCGCGGATCACGGCGGCGGCCAGGTCGGCAGCCGGCACGTCGCGGAACACCCCGCCGTAACGGCCCACGGGGGTGCGCAGCGGCTCGCAGATGACGGCGTCTCTCATCGCTTCCCTCTCATCGTCTCGGGTCCCTTCCTCACATGTACCGCCCGCCGGTTACCTCGAGGACCGTGCCGGTGATGTACGCGGAGAGATTCGAGGCCAGGAAGAGGGCGGCGTCTGCCACCTCGCTCACTTCGCCGGCCCGGGCCATCGGGATCTCGGCCAGCTTCTGCTCCCATATGTCGGCCCGCATGGCCTCGGTCATGGCCGTCCGGATCAGACCCGGCTGGATGGCGTTGACGCGCACGCCCACGTGGGCCAGCTCCTTCGCCGATGCCTTGGTCAAGCCGATGAGCCCGGCTTTGGCCGTGCTGTAGTTCGTCTGGCCGATGTTGCCGACCTTCCCCGAGATCGACGACATGTTGACGATGGAGCCGCTCTGCTGTTCCCGCATGACGGCGGCGGCGGCCCGGGTGCCGAGCCAGGCCCCTTGGAGGTGCACGTCGATGACCGTGCGGAAATCCTCGAGGGTCATGCGACGCAGGGTGGCGTCACGGGTCACCCCCGCGTTGTTGACGATGATGTCGAGGCGCCCGAGGTCCGCCACGCAACGGTCCACCATCGCCTGGACCTCGGACTCCGAGGTGACGTCGCAGCGCACGGCCAGCGCGCGTGCTCCGGCGGCGACCAGCTCCGCCGCGGTCTGCTCGGCCGCGTCGAGGTTCACGTCGCCGATGACGATGGCCGCCCCCTCACGGGCAAACGTCTCGACGATCGCCCGCCCGATCCCCTGTGCGGCGCCGGTGACCACCGCGGTCTTGCCATCCAACAGACCCATGAACTACGCCCTTGTGATTGTGCGCCACGCCGGTTGCGCCACGCTCCGACACCACCACGCTCACACCGCGGCGTCGCCGCGCAGTTGCGCAATTTCGTCCGAAGAATACCCGAGTTCGGCCAGTATCGAATCTGTGTGCTGGCCCAAAGAGGGGACCGCATCCAGCCGCTGGTCCCAGCTCTCTGATTCGGGCGGCGCCAGCAGGGAGGGGAGCGGGCCGACCGGTGAGTCCACGTCCTGCCAACGACCGCGCTCGGCCAGCTGGGCATGGCCGATGACGTCCTTGACCGTGTTGTAGCGCGAGTTGCCGATCCCGGCGGCGTCGGCCACTGATTGAATGTCGGCCAGCGGGTGCTGGCGCGTCCACTCGCTGATGGCCTGGTCGATGACGTCGCGTTCGACGCAACGCATGATGTTGGTGGCGAACCGCGGGTCGGCCGCCAGGTCGGGCCGTTCGAGCATCTGGAGCGCCAGCCGCTGCCACTCGCGATCGTTTGTCGTCCCGAGCACCACCGTCTGCCCGTCGCTGGTGGGGTAGCCCCCGTAAGGAGCGACCATGGGGGTGCTCATCCCGTTGGGCTGGCGTTCCTCACCGGTGTAGCGGGTGTACTGCAGGGCGAACCCCATGAACTCGGAGATGACGTCGAACATGCTGATGCTGATGGCGGCGCCGACGCCGGTCCGCTCACGCGCGTACAGCGCGGCGAGCACGCCCGTCAGCGAGTACAGGCCCGTGCCCATGTCGGCCACCGGAGGGCCCGCTTTGGCCGGAGCCCCCGGTAGTCCCGTAATGGAGCACAACCCACCCTCGGCCTGGATGAGCAGGTCGTAGGCCCGCTTCTCGTCGTAGGGACCGCCGACGCCGTAGCCGGAAATGTCCACGGCGATCGCTCTCGGGAAACGGGCCACCACGTCGGCGGCGGCGAGGCCCATGCGGTGGGCGGACCCGGGCGCCAGGTTCTGGATCACCACGTCCGCCTGGGACAGCAGCCGGGTCAGGATCTGCTCGGCCGCCGGGTGTTTGATGTCGAGGGTGAGCGACTCCTTGTTGCGGTTGAGCCATACGAAGTACGACGCCATGCCGTGCACCGCGTCGTCGTAGGCGCGGGTGAAGTCCCCGCCCACCCGGTGCTCGACCTTGATCACCCGGGCGCCGAGATCACCCAGGTGGCGGCTGCAGAACGGCGCGGCCACCGCCTGTTCGAACGAGACCACCGTGAGCCCGGTCAGCGGGAGCGTCAATGTGCAACCTTTCGATCTTCTCTTCGCGGTGCGGTGGCTGACGCTACCTATTTCCCCGAGCTGCGCGGATACGTATACTTTATTTTGTTGAGCCGGGGGCGACCGGGTGCGTGGCTCCAGAGGGTGCGACGGGACGAATACCGTTCCGCGTCACCCTGCGCCGAACCCAAGGAGGATCACGATGTCCATCGGAAAACCCCTGGCCGGAGTACGGGTCGTCGAAAGCTCGATGTTGGGCCCGGCCGAGATGGGCGGGCTCCTGGCCGACCTCGGGGCCGACGTGGTCAAGGTCGAGCCGCCGGGCGGGGACTACGGGCGCCGTATGACCTGGCCGATCATCCGCTCCAGAGACGGCGAGCACGAGGCTTCGCTGCTGTCCATCCACATCAATCGCGGCAAGCGTTCGGTGGTCCTCGATCTTCGCCAGCCCGAGGGGGTCGAGGCCTATCTCGACCTGGTTCGTCACGCCGACGTGGTGATCGAGGCGATGCGCCCCGGCGCGCTGGCCAAGCGTGGCCTGACCATGGAGCGCCTGCAGGAGGCGAACCCGGCCATCGTGTTCTGCTCCATCTCGGGCTATGGCGCCACCGGCCCGTACAAGAACATGCCGAGTCACGGCATCGCCTATGACACCTGGGCCGGCCAGGTGCCGGTGGAGGTGGACGAGAACGGGTTCACCGCCATGGCCGAGCACACCAGCGTGGGCATCCACGCCGGCCCGCTATACGGTGCGCTGGCCATCCTGGCCTCGGTGATCCATGCCCGCGCCACCGGCGAGGGGTGCGCGATGGAGATCGCCCAATCGGACGCGGCGGCCTACTTCGACTGGTACCGCATCGAGACCTGGCGCAACTACGAGCGGCCGCAGGAAGAGGTGTACGGCAACGAAGCCGACGACGGCGAGCGCCGGGCACCGGGCGTGGGCGGTATGCGCGGGGGGGTGCGCTACCAGATCTACGCCTCGAGCGACGGGCACGTCCTGTTCATGGCGAGCGAGCAGTCCTTCTGGAAGAACTTCTGCGAGGGCATCGGCCGCATGGATCTCTTCGAGAAGTGGCCCGGCACGACCTACGGCAGCCACGCCCGGGGCAACCTCGAGCTGCAGGAAGAGCTGACCAAGATTTTCGGGTCGCGGACCAGCGCAGAGTGGATCGCCTTCGGGGACGAGCACAACACCACCATTGCGCCCGTCAACACGCCCCAGTCGATCCTGAGCGATCCCCAGTTCGTCCACCGGTTCACCTGGGTGCCCAAGGAAGAAGTCGACGCCGACATGTTGGGGTACCCGGTGAAGTTCGAAGGAGGGGATCTCCCGGCGCCCGGCCCGGCCCCGTCGGCGGGCCAACACTCCGAAGAGGTGCTGCGCGAAGTGGCCGGGTACGACGAGGAACGGATTCAGAAGATGCGGGAGGCCGGTGTGCTCGGGTGATGAGTACACCTTGCGTTGAAATCGAGTTGCTGTAATACTGCCGCAACTTGATCGTCATGTAATCGAAGCATCGACCGGGGGGCCGGGGGGAGTGCGCCGGTTCCGTCCTGGTGGTCATTGTCACGGCCCCGTCTGCGGGGCGGAATGGGAGGAGCATCATGGGTCTGGTTCGTAGTCGGGCAGTTCGCTTGCTCGTCGCCCCCGTTGTCGGGTTGGCGGCGCTGGTCGCGGGGAGCGCCGCGGGGGCCGGGGCAGCCGGAGCCTCCTCCTCTCCCTTTACCATCGTCATCGACACCGGGGTGACCGGGCCCTACGGGGCCAACGGCACCGCGGCGGTGGACGGGACGAAGGCGGCGGCCAACGTCCTCAACAAGACCCAAGGTGGGATTTTGGGGCATAAGGTCGTCGTCGACGTGCTCGACAATCAGGGCAACCCGAGTACCGCGGCCACCTTGCTGGAGCAGAAGTTGGCCTCGGGAACCAAGCCTGATGTCATTGAGCCGGGATCGATCAGCACTGAGGGCGTGGTGGAGGTGCCGATCGCCAACGCGGCCAAAGTCCTCTCCATCGGCACGCCGAACGACTCCTCGCTGAACAATCCGGCCAAGTACCCCTACGAATTCCTCGTGGCGCCCAGCGCGATCTTGGATGAAGAGTCACTGATGAACTACGTCAAGGCCCACCATTGGACCAAGGTGGGCATGATCTACTCGTCCGACGCCTACGGGTCCTCCGTCGGTCAGGCCACCCAGCAAGCCGCCAAGTCGGCGGGCATCACGCTCGACACGGCCACCTACAACGACACCGATCTCAGCGTCACGTCCCAGTTGCAACAACTGCAGGCGGATCACCCACAGGTGCTCTACACACAGGGGTTCGGTTCGCCGGTCGGCGTCATACTGCAGGACCTGTACACGCTGGGCTGGAAGGTGCCGACCATCGGGGACCTCACCACGGCCACCACTCCGCTGGTCGCCACCGACGCCGCGAAGCCCCAGGAGAAGGGCCTCCTCCTCCAGATGCTCAAGCTCGGCGTCTACTCGGCCAATGAGCCCACGGCGGAGAAGAACTATCTCAACGCCATGAAGACGTTCGGCCCCATCACGACGCCGCTGCTCACCTCCTCCTATCAGTACGACTCGATCATGCTGGTGGCGCAGGCAGCCAAGCAGGCCAAGTCCGTCGCCACGCCCGAGCTGGCCAAGGCGCTCGAGCACCTCAAGCAGCCGGCCGACCCGCTCTGGGTGACGTTGAAGACGTACGTCTTCTCGCCCTCGGACCATGCGCCCACCACCTCGCCTTCCAACTGGGTCGTCATCCCGGCCTCTGGCCTGACCAACGGCCAGTACGACGGACCCTCTTCCTGATCCAACGGCGCGGCTCGAGGCCGGCCGGAACGGGGGGACCGGCCGGCCTCGAGCCGCGTGCGGATGTGTACGCTGCATCCGTCATGGCGACCTCGGCGGAGCCCGGGGTCGAGTCGCGGGTGCGAGTGGGGTAGCCGGGTGGGGATCGGGGTGAGAGCTGGTGGAGGCCCCGGCCCGCGGGCATGACCACCGTCTGGGCGGGGCTGTCCGTTGGCGCCGTGTACGCATTGGTGGCCCTCGGGTACAACATCGTCTACATCGGTTCGGGCGTCCTCAACTTCGCGCAGGCGAATCTCATGGTGCTGGGAGTGTTCCTGGCCTATTGGGGGCTGGTCCAAGTCGGCTGGCCCATCATCCCCATCTTCGTGGTGGCCGTGGTCATTGTGGCCCTGACGGCAATGACCGAGGAACGGCTCGCCATCCGTCCCGTCCGCGAGATCCAGGGACAGCTGGTGACCATGGTGGGCGCGGCCACACTGATCACCGGGATCATCGAGGTCATCTGGGGCCAGCAGGCTCTGACCGTGCCCTCGTTCTTCTCGAACACGCCCACCCACGTGCTCGGGGGAGCAGTAGTGCCCAACGATCTCGTGCTCATCGGGCTTGCGGTTGTCTTCACCGCAGGTTTCGCGCTCGTGAGCCGGTTCACCATGATCGGGCTCTCGGCGCTGGCGGTGTCCGAGGACCGTGAGGCGGCGCAGATGCGGGGGATCAGCGCCCGCCGGGTCCAGGTCGGCGTTTTCGCCGTGTCGGGGGCTCTGGCCGGCTTTCTCGGCCCCTTCATCGGGCCCCTGACCTTTGCCTCGTACACCCTCCCGTACTCGTTGGCGCTTATCGGCTTCGTGGCATTGGCTCTCGGCGGCTACGGCAGCATCATCGGCGCCACCATCGGGGCGTTCGCCATCGGCCTGGCCGAGCAGTACACCGACCGCTACATCGGCGGGAACTACGAGAACCTCATGGTGTTCGCCATCCTCGTCCTGGTGCTGATGGTGGTGCCAAACGGGTTGTTCGGCGCCCGGCGCGAACGGATGGTGTGAACGTGGGCCTCCGGATCGGTCGAGTACCCGCCGTGGCCCTGCCTGTCGCGTTGGCGCTCCTGCTGCTGGTGGCGCCGTGGTTGGGCCTGGGCATCTACTGGAACCAGGAGATCGTGCTCACCGTGGCGCTGGCCCTCATGGTGAGCGGGTTGAACCTGAGCCTGGGTTATGCCGGCGAGCTGGCCCTGGGGCAGGTCTTCGTCTACGCGGTGGGCGCCTACGTGTCGGGCAACATCGCCCTCCATGTCAGTTCCGACCTCTTCTTGTCCCTCCTGGTGGCCATCGCCGCCGCCCTGGTCATCGGCGTGGTGTCGGGAATTCCCGGGCTCCGTCTCGGTGGATGGGCGCTCGCCATGACCTCGTTCTTCTTGGTCCTGCTCATTCCCGACCTGGTCGACATCTTCTCGACCTACACCGGCGGGACGATCGGGTTGATAGGGATACCGCCCCTCACCTTCTTCGGTCACCCCCTCGACGCCAATCAGTACTACGCCTTCGCGGTCGTCGTGGGATTCGTGTGGTTCGTCGTCTTCCGCAATCTGGTGATCTCACGCCATGGCCCCGCGTTTCTGGTGCTGCGCCAGAGCCCCGTGCTGGCCGCATCGCTGGGCATCTCGGTCCGGCAGCTCAAGCTGAAGGCGTACGCGCTCGGGGCCGTGCCGTGTGGCATCGCCGGTGTCCTGTTCGCCAACCTCAACCACTTCATTTCGCCCTCGAACCCCGGCCCCTTCACCATCACCACCACCTTCGCCGTTCTGGCCGCGTCCGTGTTGGGTGGACCGACCAGCGTGTACGGCGCCGTGGTGGGCGCGGCGATCATCCAGCTCGGTCCGTTGCGGGTGTCGTCGTTCCAGCAGTACTCCGACGCCGTCGACGGGGCGTTCCTCGTGCTCTTCGGCGTCCTCCTCTCGGGCGGACTGGCGGGAATCTTCCGGGGCTGGTTGGCCCGATTCCGTCCCGCGGCCAAGGAAGGGGCGCCCGCAGCCATTCCGAGCCGCCACAGCTTGCGCGCCGACATCGCCGGTGCGGCCCTCGAGGTCGACTCGGTGGCCAAGCGGTTCGGCGGCAACACCGCGCTCGTCGGGGGTCTCGCTGCGCGCCGAGCCCGGTCGTGTGACGGCTCTGATCGGGCCCAACGGATCAGGCAAGACGACCCTCCTCAACCTGATCTGCGGTTTCTACAGCCTCGACAGCGGGCGCATCAGCGTGGGAGGCACGCCGATCAACGGACGCCGTCCCCACCAGGTGGCGCGCGCCGGCGTGGTGCGCACGTTTCAGACCCCGCTCATCCCCAAGGGGCTAAGCGTGGCCGAGACCGTGGCGACGGGCCGCTACGCCACGGTGTACTCGCCCATGCCGGTGGCGGTCCTCCGCCTGCCGGCGCACCGGCGGTGCATCGAGGCGGACGCCCGGGCCGTCGTTGACGCCTTGGCGGTGGTCGGCATCGCCCACCTGGCCGAGGAGGACGCCGTCGCCCAGCCGCTGGGCATCCGGCGCTCTGATCGAGGTGGCGCGGGCGGTGGTCACCAACCCCCGGGTCGTGCTTTTCGACGAGATCGCCTCAGGGCTCGACGACGACGAGGTGGCGGACCTGAGCGCCGTGCATGCGCGAGCTGGCCGCCGCCGGCACCACGGTCGTGCTCGTCGAGCACAACTTCGGGCTGGTGCTGGAGGTGGCCGACGAGATCTACGTCCTGGCCAACGGGGCCGTGGTGGCCTCCGGCCCGCCGGCGGAGATCGCCTCGCATCCCGCCGTGCTCCGCGAGTATCTCGGGATCAGCGCCGATGCCCTCGATCCGGTGCTCGACGAGACGCTGCACGGGGGCGACTCATGACCACACGCCAGAACGGTCGCCAGAACCGCCCGACAACCCCCCACGCCGGAATCGGTTATGCCGGAACCGGCGCTCCGCGTGCAGGGCATCGCCTCGGGTTACGGCGACATACAGGTGCTGCGCTCGGTATCGGTCCAGGTGTGGCCGGGACGGATCTCTGTCTTGTTGGGGAGCAACGGTGCCGGCAAGACCACCACGCTGCGCGCCGTGGCGGGGCTGAATCGTGTCACCGTCGGCTCGGTGCAACTCCTCGGCCGCGACGTCACCGCGATCCCGGCGTCGGAGCGGATCCGAATGGGCCTGGGCTTCGTCATGGAGGGCAAGCGGCTCTTCCATCGGCGCACCGTCGAGGAGAACCTGCTCCTCGGTGGCTACTCCAAGGGGCACAGTCGGCGGGCGCTGCGTCATCGGGCCGAGGCGATGTACGAGCGTTTCCCGGTGTTGGGGGAGCGGAAGCGGTCCCGGGCCGGCGAGCTGAGCGGCGGTCAGCAGCAGATGCTCGCCATCGCCCAGGCGCTGATGGCCGAGCCTCGCGTGCTCCTCTTGGACGAGCCGTCGGCTGGGCTGGCCCCGGTGATCGTCAAGCAGGTCATGGCCATCGTCGAGGAGCTGAAGAAAGAGGGTCTGGGCGTCCTGCTGGTGGAGCAGGCGGCTGAGGAAGCCGTGCGGATCGCGGATCACGTCACCGTCCTCGACGTCGGGAGGGTGGTCATCGACCGACCGGCGGGCGAGATCGAGGACGTCTCGGTCATCCGTAGCGCGTATCTCGGGGGCCGGAAGGATCGCCCGGACACGGCTGCAGCGGTGCCGCCTCCGGCCGAAGCCACGGGGCCTACGGACCCGCAGCAGACGGCCTGAGAATCAGCGCAGGCGCACCAGGCCCCGCGCCCGTTCACTCAGGGCCCGTTTGTCGACCTTGCCCATGGGCGTGAGCGGCAGCTCAGGCAGCAGTTCCACCACGTCGGGAGCCTTGTAGTCGGCGATCGACTGGCGCGTCCAGGCCCGCAGCTCCTCGAGCGAGGGAGCCTCCCCCTCGGCGGCGGGCACCACGAAGGCGACGCCGATCTCGCCCAGGACGGGATCGGGCTTGCCCACAATGGCCACCTGGGACACCGCCGGGTGTTCGGAGACGACTCGTTCCACCTCCACGGGATACACGTTGTACGCCCCCCGCATGTACATCTCGGTGCGGCGCCCGACGAGCGTCAGGTACCCGTCCTCGTCGAGCCATCCGCCGTCCCCGGTCCGCAGCCACCCATCCGGCAGCAGCACCTCGTTGGTCCGGTCCGGGTCGCGCCAGTAGCCCCGCATGGCGGCGGCGGACCGGCACTCGACATTGCCCATCTCGCCCGCCGGCACCACGTCGCCGGCGTCGTCGACCACCCGCAGCTCCACATTCTCCCGGGCCCGGCCGACGGTGCGGGCGATCAACTCGGGGCTGTCACCCGGGAGGGATCCGGTGGTCAGGGCGGCCTCGGTGCTGGTGTAGCCGATGACGACCGGGCACCCGATCCGTTCTTGCATCTCCCGGACCAGGCTGGGGGGCACCGGGGCGGCGCCGGTGCCGCAGATGCGGATGCGCGAGAGATCGGTCCGGTCGAACTCCGGACGGTCCAGCAGCAGCCGCCACTGCGACGGCACGCCCTGCCCGACGGTGACGCCCTCGTCCGCCAAGAGCGCGAGCACCGCTTCCGCCTTCCACGGGGTGCCCGGGATCACCGTCGTGATGACGTACCCGATCTCCTCGGCCACATGGGTCATGTAGCCGACGTGGGAGAAGGGCGTGGGCGAGATCCGCCGGTCGAAGGCGGCCCGCAGCGGACCGGCCCCGATGGACACCGCCGCCAGGTTGCGATGGTCGAAGATGGCGCCCTTGGGGTCGCCGGTGGTGCCGCTGGTCCAGACCAGGGCGACCGTGCGCGCCGGGTCGGGCGCGGGGAGGCGGGCCGGCGGGCCGAGCTGGCGCAGGCCGGGGAGTTCCGAGCGGTCGAGGGTGCGCAGACCGTCCGGCGGGGTCCCACTGGCCGCGCTCGGTGACCAAAAGGCGCGGCTCGCTGCGGCGCAGGATGCTGGCCACCTCGGCCGGTCCGAGCCGGGTGTTGATACCGGAGGTGATGGCGCCCAGGCGCATGGCGGCCAGGTAGCAGATGGCGTAGTCGATGCCGGAGGGGAGGAGGAGGGAGACGACGTCACCGACCCCGACCCCGAGATCGGCAAAGGCGGCCGCGGTGCCGTCGGCCGCTCTGTCCCAGGCCGCGAAGGTGAGTCGCTCGCCGTCCCCGTCCACATACGCCTCGCGGTCTCCGTGCGCCGCCGCCACGGCCCGCAGCAGCTCATCGGTGGTGGCGTCGGGGAGCTGCACGGCCGGCTCGGGAACGGTCGGCAAGGGCAACGGGGGCATGTCGGCATGTTATCGATGGGCCGGCCCCACTCTTCTTGTGGCCCAACGGCCGGATGGCTAGTGTTCATGATCTAGCCATTTGGCTAAAGACGGCGTCAGAGGAGGCCAGTTGCCCCAGTCCGACTTGCCCTGGGTGATCTCGGTCGACGACCACGTGGTCGAACCACCGCATGTGTGGACGACGTGGCTGCCGGCGAAGCTCCGTGCCCGCGGGCCCCACATCGAACAGGACAGCTGCCGGACGGTCGAGGTGCCGGGGACCAACAACGTCTCGTACGAACGGGGCGGCGACGGCCCCGTGGTGGACTGGTGGGTCTACGAGGACCTGATCCGGCCGATCCCCCAGGTGATGGCGTGCGTCGGCTTCCCCCGCGACGAGCTGACGGCGGCCCCGATCCCCTTCGCCGCCATGCGACCGGGGTGCTATGACCCCGTGGCCCGCCTGTCCGACATGGACATCAACCGCACGGAGCGCTCCATGTGCTTCCCGTCCTTCCCGCGTTTTGCCGGCCAGGTGTTCCTCGAGGCCAAGGACAAGGACCTGGCGCTGGCGTGTGTCCGCGCCTTCAACGACTGGATGGGCGAGGAGTGGTGCGGCCCGAGTGGAGGGCGGTTGATCCCGCTGGGCCTCGTGCCGCTGTGGGATCCGACGCTGGCCGCCGCCGAGGTCCGGCGCAACGCCGCCCGCGGCTTCCACGCCATTGCCTTCACCGAGCTGCCGTCCAATCTCGGCCTGCCGTCCATCCACGACAAGGACCGGTTCTGGGATCCGCTCTTCACCGCCTGCGAGGAGACGGGCACGGTTATCTGCATGCACATCGGATCCGGCTCGAAGATGCAGAACACCAGCCCCGACGCCCCGGCCGGGTGTGGTCACCGCCCTCACCTCGCTCAACGCGTACATGTCGATGGCCGACTGGCTGCTCTCCGGCGCGCTGGTCCGTTTCCCCCGGCTCAAGATCGCCTTCTCGGAGAGCCAGGTGGGCTGGATGCCCTTCCTGCTCGAGCGCCTCGACACCGTGTTCACCAAGAGCAAGGCGTGGTCCGACCTCGACCCGATCATCACCGAGCTGCCGTCCAGCCAGGTGCCCGGGAGGGTCTTCGGCTGCTTCTTCGATGACATGGTGGGCGTCGACGCCCGCTACCAGATCGGGATCGAGCAGCTCGTCTTCGAGACGGACTACCCGCATCAGGACTCCACCTGGCCGGACACGCCCGACCTGGTGGCCGAGATCGGCGCCCGCGTCGGCCCCGGCGAGCTCGAGATGCTGGTCCGGACCAACGCCATCGCCATGCTGGACCTGGATCCGGCCGACCTGGCCCCGCCCCGATGACCTGGCCCCGCCCGATCTGACACGGCAAGGAGCACTGCGATGACCTACGACGTCGTCATCCGCAACGGCACGGTCGTCGACGGGACGGGCATGGCCCCGTACCGGGCCGACGTGGGGGTCGCCGGGGGGCGCATCGCCACCATCGGCCGGATCCGTGAGCACGGGGTGGTGGACATCGACGCCGAGGGTCACGTGGTCACGCCCGGATTCATCGACGGGCACACCCACCTCGACGCGCAGGTCTTCTGGGACGAGCTCGGGGCGAACTCGTGCTGGCACGGCATCACCACCGCGGTCATGGGGCATTGCGGCTTCACGCTCGCCCCGGCTGCTCCCGAGGCCCGCGAACTGGTCGTGCGGAACCTGGAACGGGCCGAGGACATTTCCGGGGTGGCGATGGCGGCGGGGATCGACTGGACCTGGTCGACGTTCGCCGGGTACCTCGACGCGGTCGAGCGACAGCCCAAGAGCATCAACTACGCCGCCAACCTCGGGCACTCTGCGCTGCGCACGTTCGTCATGGGCGAGCGCGCCTTCGACGAAGAGGCCGGTCCGGACGATCTCAAGGCCATGACGGCCGAGTTGGAGGATGCCCTGCGGGCCGGGGCCTACGGGTTCACCACCTCGCGGACCGAGCACCACCGGACCTCCGACGATCGCCCCGTCGCCTCCCGGTTGGCCTCGTGGGCGGAGGTGGCCGAGCTGGTCGGCGTGCTGGGCGCGCTCGGCACCGGTGTCTTCCAGCTCGTGCAGGACCCGCCCCCGCCGGACGATCCCGAGCGTGACGCCCGCCTCCTCGACCTGGCCGTGCGCACCGGCGTGCCCGTCGCCATCGGGGGTGGCAGCGCGCGGGCGCTCGGGCTGATCGACGCCGCCGCGGCCGCCGGCGGACGCATGTTCGGGCTGACCCACTGCCGGGGCATCGGCACCATGTCGTCGTTCCGCACCCAGCTGCCCTTCGACGGGCTCCCCGAATGGCGTGAGTTGCGGGCCCGCCCCCTCGAGGCGCAGGCGGCCGCATTGGAGGATCCCGACCTCGTGCAGCGCCTCGTGGCCGCGGCCCACCGGGGACCCTACGGGCGGGCGCTCGGTGGCGAGGCCCGCCCCCCCGAGTTCGACCGCATGCAGGTGCTCGAGCGGCCCGTCCCGCCCAACCCGACGGTGGCCGACGCGGCCGCGGCCCGCGGGGTCGACCCGGTGGAGCTCATGATCCGCCTGGCCCAAGAGACGGACCTCCACCAGTTCTTCGTGCAGACGAACCTGCCGTTCGACCACGCCGAGACCAAGCGGGCCATGGCGCACCCCCGCACGGTCATGTCGTTCTCCGACTCCGGGGCCCACGTGAGCCAGATGGCGGATGCGTCGATCTACACCCACTTGCTGGCCTACTGGGTACGCGCCCGGGGCGACTTCAGCCTCGAGGAGGCGGTGCGGATGATCACCCTGGCCCCGGCACGGGCCTGGGGTTTCCACGACCGCGGGCTGCTGCGCGCAGGGTCTGGTGGCCGACCTCAACGTCTTCGACCCCGACCGGGTCGCCCCCGCCATGCCGGCGGTGGTCCACGACCTGCCCGCCGGTGAGAAGCGCATCGAGCAGAAGTCCGTCGGGTTCCTGGCCACTTTGGTGGGCGGGGAGGTCATCATCGAGGATGGTGAGCCCACCGGCGCCCGGCCGGGCCGGCTCATCCGGGGCCCCCTGGCCCAGTCGGCGCCCTGAGCACCGACCGGCCGGCCCGCGCCAGGGCGGTGGCCTCTCTGGTGTCCGCCGCCGCCGAGCTGTTTGCCGCGCGCGGGCCTGACGGCGTATCGCTGCGGGAGATCGCGGCCCACGCCGGGCTCAACTACGGCCTGATCCATCAGTACGTGGGCTCCAAGGACGAGCTGCTGCGCCTGGTGATCGCGCAGAGCACCTCGACCACGGCGGCCCGGTTCGCCCAGGCCGACGGCGTCGCGGAGGCCCTCGAGCTCCTGCAGGGACCGGTCGGCACCGATCGGCCGCCGTATCCCAGGCTCTTGGCGTGGGCCATTCTCCAGGGCCGCGACCCGAGAGAGCTGGCCGGTCCCTCTCCGGCCCTCCCCAAGCTCATCGCGATGCTCCCGGCGCCGGGCGCCGCCGACCGCCCGGCCGCCTCCGACCCCGCCTCCGCCTCCGACCCCGCTGCCGACCTCCGACCCCGCTCCCGACCTCGCCGAGGACCCCCGGCTCCGCGCCGCCGCCATCGCCGCGCTGACCTTGGGTTGGAGCCTCTTCGGGACGTACGTCAGCTACGCCGCCGGGCTCGACGACGTCGCCCCGGCCGAGGCCCACGCGGCGGTACAGTCCCTGGCCCGCCGGATCGCCGGCATCTGACCGGACCTGACTACCGCACCATGCCATCAGCGGCGAACCGAACCAGTGAACCAAGTGAACCGAAATGGACCATGAGCCATCGTGACCCGACGTCGCCTGGTCCTGGTGGTCCTGTGCGTGGGCTCGATGATGGTCGTCATCGACAACACGGTGGTGAACGTGGCCCTGCCCACCATCCAGCGTGATCTGGCCTTCAACTCCGCCGGGCTGGCCTGGGTGGTCGACGCCTACCTGATCACCTTCGGCGGGTTCCTCCTCCTCGGGGGACGGATGGGGGACCTGCTCGGGCGCAAGCGGGTCCTGCTGGCCGGGCTGGTCCTCTTTACCGCGGCCTCGCTGCTGTGCGGGTTCGCGTCGAGCCAGGGCGAGCTGGTGGCGGGTCGCTTCGTGCAGGGCGTCGGTGCCGCCGTGATCTCGTCGACCAGCCTGGGCCTGATCGCCACGCTCTTCCCCGACCCGCGTGAGCGGGTCAGAGCCATGGCCGTCTACGCCTTCGTCATCGTCACGGGCGGGTCGATCGGGCTGCTCCTCGGCGGTGCGGTGGTCGAGGCGCTGAACTGGCACTGGATCTTCTTCATCAACCTGCCCGTCGGGATCGTGGCCCTGGTGGGTAGTTGGGCCTGGGTGGAGGACCACGTCGGACTGGGTGTCCGACAGGGCGCCGACGTCGGTGGCGCCCTCCTCATCACGCTGGCGCCCATGCTGGCCGTCTACGGACTGGTGACCGTCGACCAGCACGGCTGGACATCGGCCATCACCATCGGCACCCTCGGCGGGGCGGCGGTCCTCGTGGGTGCGTTCGTGCTGTGGGAGAGCAGGTCGCGCTCACGCCGCTCATCCGACTCAGCATCTTCCGCAACCGGAACCTGGCCGTCTCCGATATCGTCCGGGGCCTCTTCGGGGTGGGCACCTTCGGCCTCTTCTTTCTCGGCGTCCTGTACTTCCAAAAAGTGCGGGGCTACAGCCCGGTCGTCACCGGGCTGGCCTACCTCCCCATGACAGTGGTGTCGTCGACCATCTCACTCTTGGTGACGGCGCGGCTCATGGGACGTATCGGCGCCAGGGCGACGCTGGCCCTCGGCCTGGCGTTGTTCGCGGTCGGTCTGGCCGTGTGGACCCAGGTTCCGGTGCACGGCAGCTATGCCGCCTACGAGCTGCCCGGCGCTGGTCATCGCAGGCCTGGGCGGCGGGTTGATCTCGGCACCGAACATCACCCTCGGCATGTCGGGGGTCCGGGCGGACGACACCGGCCTGGCCTCGGGGTTGATCAACGTCGCACTGCAGATGGGCGCGGCCATCGGCGTGGCCGTGCTGGCCACGCTGTCGACCACCCGCACGCAGCACCTGCTGACCACGGGCATCGGAGTGCACGCGGCCCTCACCGGCGGCTACCGCCTCGGGTTCTTGGTCGCCACCGGATGCGTGGTGGTGGCGCTGGCCCTCACCACGCTGCTGCGGTCGCAGGATGGGGGAGCGGCCATGTCCGGCCACCGGCACCGGGCCGTGGCCTCTCCGACACCGACACCCGGACCGACGCCGACACCGACTCCCGCTCCCGCTCCCGCCCCTTCACTCCGTGCGCAGCACCAATCCCTGGGAGTTGAAGAAGAAGCCTCCTGAGGTCACGAGGGCGGTGGTGGCCCCGCTGACCTGCCGCTCTCCGGCCTCGCCCCGCAGCTGCTGCACGGCCTCGCGGACGTAGCCGGATCCCCGGGTCGCCCCCTCGGCCAGGGCCCCTCCGTGCGGGTTCAAGGGGATCCGCCCGTTGATCAGTACCCGGTTGGTCGCACTGTCCCAGTGCTGGCGCAGGAACGCGCCCGCCTCGCCGGGACCGCACCAACCGAGGTTCTCGATCCAACCGAGGGTGATGATGGTGAAGCCGTCGTAGGGCAAGAAGACGTCCACGTCGGAGAGCCACAGATCGCTCTTGGCCCGCAGGTTCTCCGCCACCACGTGCTGGCCGTGGTGCGCCAGGTCGGCCAGCTGGTCCTCGGCGGCGCAGGCGGCGGTGCCCGTGGTGGCCGCGTGGATCAGGACCGGGGGACGGGCGAGGTCGGCGGCGCGCTCGGCCGTGGTGACGACGAAGGCATCGGCGCCGTCGGTGGGTATGTCCATGTCGAGCATGCCGAACGGCTCGCGGATCATGCGCGCCGCAAGATACTCCTCCATCGTGATCGGCTCTCGGAGCGTGGCCAAGGGGTTCCTGGTCCCGTTGCTGCGGGCGTTCACCGTCACCAGTCCGAAGTCCTCGCGGGTCCCGCCGTATTCGTAGAGGTAGCGGCTGGCCCAGGCGGTGTACGCCACCGCCATGCTCATCGACTCGGGAATGGTGGCCACCCCGGTGCTGAAGTGCCGGCGGAACGGGTCCTCGCCGGCACTGCGCGAGTTCCACGGGAGCCGCAGGACGGGGTTGTAGACCAAGACCGTGTCGGCCGAGCCCGAGAAGACGGCGTTCATGGCGTCGATCAGGGCGAACATGACCACCGAGGTCGATCGCGGGTAGTGGGTGACGTCGGTGAGGCCGAGCATGGCCGCCAGCTGCTGCGGCGGCGGCGCACCCGGTTCGCCCGTCGACACCACCCCGTCGATGTCGCGGGCCGTGAGCCCGGCGTCGAGAATGGCCTTCGTGGCCGCTTCGGTGGCCAGTGAGGCCGAGGTGCGGTTGCCGTGGCGATCGAAGCCGGTCGAGCCGACGCCGACGATGGCCACCTGGTCCTTGATGGGATTGCGCGCCATGATCGGTGCTACCTCCGCCCGGTCGTCTCGGTCGCCGGTTCGAACACGGGGAACGGCGCACCGGCGCGGTCGATCCAGGTCAGCGTCACCGGGAGCCCGATCCGGAGATCCTCGGGTGCGCAGTTGACGACGGTCGAGGTGAACCGGAGCCCGGTCTGCTCGGCCAGCTCCACGCTGACCACCGGGTACGGCGCCTTGGTGTAGTCGACCCCCGGGGCAGGGGGGCCCTGGTGCAGGCGTATGAGCAGGTGCACCGTGCCGCGTCCCGACACCGCGGTCGGCACCACCTCGGTCGACCAGCACTGCGGGCACAAGGGTGCCGGCGGGTGGTGCCAGTGGCCGCAGGCGGCGCAGCGGTTCAGCAGGAGCTGGCGCCGCAGCCAGCCCTTGTAGAACTCCTTGTTGTCCTGGTCGATGGTGGTGGTGGGGTAGCGCGCCAGCACATCGGCGTCGCTGACCTCCTCAGCTTCTGTCGGCATGGGATCCCTTCATCGTGCGAAAGCCGGTCATGGTGCGACAGCCCGTCATGGTTGTCCTACCCGGTCAATGTGGAGGGGAGGCCGCCTTCGAGCGGGTCTATCCCGATGCGGGTCAGGATCAGGCGTTGTATGCGCCACCCCTCGCTCTGGCGCACGTAGTCCTCGTGGTAGTGCCCGTAGCCGACGAACCCGACTGGCGGCCCGTCGCCCGGGTAGAGCAGGTAGTCGCGCATGGCCCAAATTCCGGTGGCCTCGTCCGGCCCGGTGATCGTGATCTCGGGCATGAAGCCGTGGTGCACGGTGCGGACGCCGTCCAAGAAGACCTTCATGGCGGCGATCAGCGCCTCGGGGCCGTCGAAGGGATAGCCGTCCGCCTCTATGTGGGCGTCCTCGGTGAACACGTCGGCCCACATGGCCCAGTCCTTCAGGTCGAGGCCCCTGAAGTACCGGGCCTTCAGCTGCCTGATCTCCTCGATGTCGATCAGCCGCGCTATGTCCGCGTCCATGCGTCCCCCTCTCCGTCGCCCACCCTCCGACATAATGGCACCCGCCCGGCCGGTCGGCATCTCTGCGACCTATGCTCGCTCCGGCAGCGAGAATCCGGGGGTGGTCAGATGCACGCATCGACGGCAACAGCCGGCGGATCGATCGGGCTGGAGGGCATCCGCGTCGTCGATGCCGACACCCACCTCACGGAGCCGCACGATCTGTGGACGGCGCGGGCGCCCCGCGAGCTGGTCGAGCGCGTGCCCCAGGTGCGCGACGTCGACGGGGTGGCGTCGTGGACGTTCGGTGACACCGTGCTCGGCCGGGCCAGCGCCGGCGGAGTGGTCAAGCGCGACGGATCGAAGTCGCGCGGGTCGGAGTTCATGAGCTGGAGCTTCGAGGACGGCCATCCCGGCGCGTCCGCCGTCGGGCCGCGGCTCGAGGTCATGGACGCCCTCGGTATCTGGGCGCAGATCGTCTACCCGAACGTGGTCGGATTCGGGGGGCAGCGCCTGGCCCAGGTGCGCGATCCCGAGATCGCCAACGTGTGCGTGCGCATCTGGAACGACGCCATGGCCGAGATCCAGAGCGACTCCGGTCAGCGCATCTTTCCCATGGCCCTCCTGCCCTGGTGGGACCTCGAAGCCACCGTGACCGAGGTGCGGCGGATCAAAGAGCTCGGCCTCAAGGGTGTCAATACCAATGCGGACCCCCAGAACGAGGGCTTCCCGGACCTCGGCGACGACCACTGGGACCCGTTGTGGGCGGTGCTGGCCGACCTCGGGTTGCCCCTCAACTTCCACATCGGCGCCAGCGTGCAGCAGTCGACCTATTTCGGCACCACCCCGTGGCCCTCGCACAGCGACGACGAGAAGCTGGCCCTCGGTTCGGCCATGATGTACCTCGGCAATGCCCGGGTCCTCGGCAACCTCATCTACTCCGGCGTGCTGGAGCGCTTCCCCTCGCTGCAGGTGGTCTCGGTGGAGAGCGGCGTCGGGTGGATCCCCTTCGTCCTCGAGGCCCTGGATTATCAGATCCAAGAGACCTCACCGGGGACCATGGAGCGGCTCTCCCTGAAGCCGTCGGAGTACTTCCGTCGCCAGATGTACGCCTGTTTCTGGTTCGAGGAGCACTCCATCGTCTCCACCATCGAGTCCGTCGGGGTCGACAACTGCATGTTCGAGACGGACTTCCCGCACCCGACGTGCCTGTATCCGGACCCCCTGGAGCGGGTGTCGGTGTCGCTGGCCGGGGTCGACCAGGCGTTCCGGGCCAAGGTGTTGAGCGGGAACGCCGCCCGCGTGTACTCCTTGCCGCTCGAGTGACCGGGTCGCCCGCCGCGCCGGTGCCCGCGGTCAGCTGGTGATGCCGAAGCGCTCGAGCCCGAAGGCCCGTATGGCGTTGCCGCGGGTGAGCTTGTAGATCTCCTCGTCGTTCAAGCCGGCCTGCTGACAGATCTTCGTCAGCACTTCCTTGGACACGGGGAAGGTCGAGTCGGCGTGGGGGTAGTCGGTCTCGAAGCAGATCTGGTCCATGCCGATGACGTCGCGGTTCCGTAGCCCGGTGGCGTCGTCGAAGATGCAGCCGTAGACGCGGCCGGGGATGTAGCTCGAGGGCGGGTTGGGCAGCCAGCTCCCGAAGTTGTTGTCGTCCCGCTCCTCCCAGAGCTTGTCGGCCCGCTCGAAAATGTACGGCATCCATCCGACCTGGCCTTCGGAGTAGGCCAGGGTGAGATGGGGATACTTGTCCAAGGTGCCCGAGAAGACGTAGTCGAGCAGCGAGCCCATGGCGTTCTGAAAGGTCAATGTCGAGCTGATGATGAACGGCGCGTCGGGCGACGTGCTGGGCATGCGCGAGGACGAGCCGATGTGCATGCACAAGACCGTCCCGGTCTCCTCGCAGGCGCGGAACACCGGGGCCCAGTTGTCCTGCGCGTCGTGGATGGACGGGAGTCCGAGGGGATAGGGGTTCTCCGGGAAGGTGATGGCGAAGCTGCCCTTGTCGGCACAACGGTGGATCTCCGCTGCGGCCAGCTCGGCATCCCACAGCGGCACCATGGTCAGTGGGATCAGGGTGCCCTTGCCGGCGCCGGCGGACCACTCGTCGATCATCCAGTCGTTGTAGGCCTGCACGCACAGGAGGGAGAGATCCTTGTCCTCGCGCTCGAGAAACGTCTGCCCGCAGAAGCGGGGGAGTGTGTTCGGGAAGTTGATGGCCGCGTCCACATGGTTGGCGGCCATGTCGGCCAGCCGCGCCGCCTGGTCCCACGAGCCCTTGCGGATTTCGTCGAACGTGGTGACACCGAACCCGAGCTCCTCGAAGCCGACGGCGGCCGACACCATCATGAGCGGGGAGACCAGGTCGTCGTAGTACCAGACGTCGCACCACTCGCCGTCGTCGGCCTCGGCCCAGCGCAGTCCCGATCCGGCGCCGCCCTCGGCGCCCCCCAACATCTTCATCTTCTGACGCTTGATGCGCGGCCCGCGGTCCTGGTAACGGGCCGGCAGCCGGGAGGACCACAGGTCAGGAGGCTCGACGACGTGATCGTCCACGGAGATGATCATCGGTGGTTCTGTCATGGTCTTCCCTCACGTTCCCCGAAGTCGTGGTCGGCACTGCTCGGTCGCACCCGGGGGGCGCTGAGCAGCGGAATCCCATCGTAGCGGCGCCCCCGAGTCAGCGCAGAGCCAGGACGGCCTCCGCTCCGCCCCGGCCGACCCGGGCCCCGGCGCCCCTCAGGCGAGCTGGCTGAAAGGGATGTCCTTGTCGGCCCGGACCTCTCGGGGCAGCCCGAGCACCCGTTCGGCCAGGGAGTTGCGCTGGATGTTGTCGGTGCCGCCACCGAGCTTGGTCATCCACTGGTTGAGGAAGGTGCGCTCCCACAGCCCGTTGTCGAGCGCGCTCGCGTCCGCCAGCATCCCGTGGGCCCCGGAGAGCTCCATGACCAGCTCACCGGTCAGGCTCGCATGCTGGGAGACGAACAGCTTGGTCGTCGACGCTTCGGGGCCGGGCATGCGGCCGTGGGAGAGCGCCGTTTGAATCCGGTAGTTCATGAAGCGCAGGAGCTCGGTCCGGGTGAAGAAGGCGGCGATCTGCTGGCGGATCACCGGATCCTTGCTCTTGCCCACCCGGCGGGCGAGGTCCGCCAGCTGGGTCACCGTGATGCTCTGGCCCCCGCCCCCGCCGATGAGGGCCCGCTCGTGGCCCATGGTGGTGTGGGTCACGCCCCACCCGTTGTCGACCGTGCCCACCACGTTCTCGACGGGGATGGCGACGTCGGTGAGGAACTCCTCGTTGAAATGGGCGTCCCCGGTTATCTGCCGGAGGGGCCGGATCTCTATGCCGGGCGTGCGCATGTCGACGAGGAAGTAGGTGATGCCCTTGTGCTTGGGCACCTCGGCATTGGTGCGGGCGACCAGGATGCCCCAGTCGCTGTACTGGGCCCCCGAGGTCCAGACCTTCTGCCCGTTCACCACGAAGACGTCGCCGTCGCGCCGCGCCCGCGTCTTCAGGCCGGCCAGGTCCGAGCCCGCGTCGGGTTCGGAGAACAGCTGGCACCAGACCTCTTCGCCCCGGAGCATGGCGGGGAGGAAACGTTGCTTCTGCGCCTCGCTGCCGTGGGCGATGAGCGTCGGCCCGCACATGCCGATCCCGACCGCGAACACGCCGGCCGAGACGTCGTACTTCGCCGCTTCCTGGTTGAAGATGGCCTGGTGCCAGGCGGAGTCTCCTCGGCCGCCGTACGCCACCGGCCAGGTGATGGCACCCCAACCACCCTCGTAGAGCGTGTGCTGCCACTCGCGGCACCGCGTGGCGTAGTCGGGATGCATGGTCTGGCGCGACCAGTCCCCGGCGCCGGTGCGCAGCGTGGCATGGTCCGCCAGCCAGCTCGAGACCTCTCGCCGGAACGCCGCATCCTGCTCGCTGTCGTCAAAGTCCATCGTTTCCTCTTCATGCCGGATCGCCGGGTACCCATAGGGCATGGCAGGAGGAGTTTAGGAGGCCGGAAGGACGCTGGCCCCTTCAGGATCTGCCACAGCGTGGTTCGTGGATTGGCATTTGTCGTTCACGTAAAGTTTGGTCCGGTGTAATCCCCCGTGCGTCGTCCATTGACCTGGGATTGTAACGGTCTCGACGCCACCGAGCGACCGACCGGCTGAGGACAGCTGCACTTGGTACGGGATCGGCCCGCAGGGAGACCGGCCTGGCGCCCCGTCAGTGAAGCTGTTCGAGCCGGAAAAGTTCAGACCAGATGTGATCCCGCGTCATCTCGGGCGGGGCCATTCGGGTTGGCATTGTTACGATCACCGGTTACCGGCTCGAGGGACGGGAAAGGTCGACGACCTCGCAGCAATGGGTGATCGAAGTGGCATGAGGACGAGCAGCGTGAGCGGGCCCGAGAGTTACCCGAGATCGTGGATCGGTAGCCGGCGGTGGACCTGGCGTACTACGATCCGCCAGATCGTAGATGCGAATCACCGATGTTCGTAAAGAGCCCGTTACGACCGCCGACGCAGTCGGCATCGACGAGGTGGTGGTGCTCGATCCGGACACGACGTCTCCCTGGCACGTTATCGGAGGCCAAGCTCACGCTCGGCTTCTCCGGGCGGACCGTGCTGGCCGACATGAACGCATTCAAGCGGGGCACGATCACGGCGCTGATCGGCCCGACCGGGTCGGGCAAGTCCACCTTCCTGCGCACCCTCAACCGGATGAACGACAAGGTCGCCGGCTTCCGCGCACGAGGGCGACGTCACCTTCGACGGCGAGAGCATCTGGTCGCCCCGCCGTCGACCTCCTCGACCTTGCGTCGCCGGGTCGGCATGCTGTTCCAGCGGCCCAACCCGTTTCCCATGTCGATCCGCGACAACGTCGTGGCCGGCGTCAAGGCCCACCGCATCGCCAAGGGCAAGCAGCTCGACGTCGTGGCGAGCAGCCGGCTGACGCGAGGTCGGCCTGTGGGACGCCGTCAAGGACCGGCTCGGCGACTCGCCGTTCCGCCTCTCCGGCGGGCAGCAGCAGCTGCTGTGCCTGGCCCGTGCCCTGGCCGTGGGCCCCGAGGTGCTGCTGCTCGACGAGCCCACCTCGGCCCTCGACCCGGTGTCCACGGAGTACGATCGAGGAGCTGCTCGGGACCCTGGCGCCGGCGCTGACGCTGATCGTCGTGACGCACAACCTGGCGCCAGGCCCGGCGGGTCTCGCACAACACGATGTTCTTCTACGACGGTGAGCTGCTCGAGCACGGCGCGACCAAGAGCTGTTCGAGCGACCCCAAGCACGCCGACACCGAGCGGTACGTCACGGCCGCATGGGCTGACGCAGCAGTCCTGAGGCGCCGCAGCGGTCGAGCGGCGCGCCGACAGCTTCATCACAAGAGCCATCACGAACCAAACCACCACACGAGGAAGAATCTGTAAAAAATGCGTATGACCCGACTGAAGCGCGGTGGCACCTGCGTGCCTGCTCGCCGGACTCGCTGGCTGTGGCCGCCGTCGTCGTCAGTTCGGCCGTCGACGGCGCCGGCAGCCAAGCTGCCCACGCGGCGTAGAGAAGCCCTCCGGCGGCACCGTCAGTGAGACGGGCAGCACGCTGCTCTACCCGCTCTTCAACCTCTGGTCCTCGGGCTACAGCACGAAGTACCCGCAGCGTGACCATCCAGACGGCCGGCACCGGGTCGGGCACCGGCATCACCGAGGCCGCCAACGGAACGGCCGACATCGGGGCGTCGGACGCCTACCTCTCGCCGAGCGAAGCTGACGGCGACCCCGACGCTGCTGAACATCCCACTGGCCATCTCGGCGCAGCTGGTCGCCTACAACGTGCCCGGCGTGACCGCCCACCTCAAGTTGAGCGGGCAAGGTGATCTCTGAGATCTACCAGGGCAAGGTCACCAACTGGAACGACTCGGCCATCGCCTCGCTCAACCCGGGGGTGACGCTGCCCAGCCTGCCGATCGTCACCTTGCACCGCTCCGACAGCAGCGGCGACACCTTCCTGTTCACCTCGTTCCTCTCCGACGACCGACCCCAACTGGCTGGGGCAAACGGTCGGCTTCAACACCACCGTCACCTGGCCCGCCGCCCCGGGCGCCCTGGGTGAGAACGGCAACTCGGGCATGGTGTCGGGCTGCAAGGCCACCCCGGGCTGCATCGCCTACGTCGGCATCAGCTACCAGACCCAGGCGCTGCAGTCGGGTCTCACGTACGCCCAGCTGCAGAACGGCGCAAGGAGCAGTACGTGCTGCCGACGCCGGCGACCGTCGCTGCCGAGGCAGCCGCCTTCGCCAAGAAGACACCGGCCAACGGGACCATCTCGCTGATCTACGGCAACGTCCCGGGCGGCTACCCGATCGTCAACTACGAGTACGCCATCGTGAACGCCAAGCAGTCGAGCTCGAGCACGGCCAAGAACATCCGCTCGGTGCTCGAGTGGGCCGATCAACCCGAGGACGGCAATAGCACGACCTACCTGTCCCAGGTGAACTTCCAGCCTCTGCCGGCCAAGCGTCGATGGCACAATCACTGAAGCAGATCAGAACGATCAAGTAAGTGGCCGTCGCCGGCGGCACGGCGGGGAGCGTCCCCGTCGCGCCGCACCGTCAACCGCCGGGCAAGCCGCCGCGCCCGACATCAGTCTCGGGCGCGCTGCTGATCGCGCGTCCGATCAGCGAAGAGGGCATGTGGCGGGTCGGCCCGGGTGGCGCGTGCTGCTGCCCCTGGCCGCACTGGTCTTCGCCCTGACCGTGCTGGCTCATAAAGGCGTATCCCGGCCATCAGGGTCAACGGGTGGTAGTTTCCTCACCGGCACCGAATGGACCTACGGCAGCGGCTACGGCGCCACCGTCCACACCGACGGGGTGGCCCACCCCGAGGGCTCCTCCTTCGGGGCGCTGGCCATCATCGTGGGGCACGCTGCAGTCCTCGGCCATCGCCCTGATCATCGCCGTGCCCATCTCCATCGGCGCCGCCTTCGCGCTCACCGAGCGGCTGCCCACGCTGGATCTCGCGGCCGCTCGGGTTCGCCGTCGAGGTGCTGGCCGGGATCCCCAGCGTGGTCATCGGCCTGTGGGGCCTGCTCACGTTCGGGCCGATACTGGCCCGCGACGTCTACCCGATCATCGCCGACCACATGCCCGACGTCCCGGTCCTGCGCTACTTCCGTAACCCGGTCGGATCGGGCGAAGGGCTCCTGACCGCCGGCTCGGTACTCGGCGCTGATGATCATCCCGATCATCGCCTCGACCACCCGCGACCTGTTCCAGCAGGTTCCCCCGCTGCCCAAGGAGGGCGCCACGGCACTGGGAATGACCGACTGGGAGGTGGCCCACAAGATCACCATCCCCTGGGTGCGCTCGGGCATCATCGGGGCCATCGGTGCTCGGTCTGGGTCGGGCGCTCGGCGAGACGATGGCGGTGGCCATGATCGAGCGGGTCCATCATCCACTTCGCCCCCAATATCTACGGCCCGATGACCACCATCGCCGCCACGATTCTGACCCAGCTCGACGGGGCCCAGACGCGATGGCACCGGCTTCGCGGTGGCCACGCTGGCCGAGCTCGGCCTGGTGCTGGCCGTCATCTCGGTGGCGGTCAACCTGGCGGCGCGTGGCATCATTCGCCGAACGCAGTGCGCTCGGGCCCTCCGTCGGCCCCAACTAGGAGAGCCATGGCGGTCACACAGGGAATGCCCAGTACCCGGCGGCGCACGGTGTTCGGTGTCGTGTTCAAGCTCGGCACCTACCTGGGCCTGCTGCTCGTGATCGGCCCCGGCTCTGTGGATCCTGATCGGCGTGGTGGTCCGGGCGGTGCCGCACTGGCAGTGGAGCGTGCTGACCACCAACACCAGGGAACCGGGGGCGGTCTGAAGAACGCCATCATCGGCACGCTCATCCTGATGGTGGGCGTCCTGATCATCGCGGGGACCATCGGGGTGCTCGCCGGCATCCACCTGGCCGAGCTGGCCCGGCCGCGGCGGAACGGAAAGGCAAGCGGTGGGCTTTTGCGCACCGCATCCGATGTGCTGTCCGGCTTTCCCTCCATCGTCCTCGGCTACGTCGGCTACGTGGCCCTGGTGGTCGGCCTGCACTGGGGTTTCTCCTTGCTGCCCGCGCTCATCATCCTCTCCATCATGGTGATCCCCTACATCGCCAAAACCACCGAGTCCGCGCTGCGGCAGGTGCCGGACAACTACCGGGAAGGTGCGGCCGGCGCTCGGGATGTCCATGGGGTACTCGCTGCGCAAGGTCGTGCTCAAGACGGCGCTGCCCGGCATCGTCACCGGACTGCTGCTCGCCCTGGCCATCGCCAGCGGGGAGACGGCCCCTCTGATCTACACGGCCGGTTTCTCCAACTCGGTCCCGCACAGCCTCATCCACTCCGCGGCTTCCCCTACCTCACCTACCCGGTCTTCACCTTCTACAACCAGCCGAGCAACGAGGCCCACTACCTGGCCTACGACGCCGCGCTGATTCTCGTCATCATCGTGCTGGTGTTGCTCGTCGCCTCACGGATCATCGTGGCGCGCACCCAGCGCCATTCGGAGTCACGGGGACGGTAGGAGCATCCTCGGCCCGGGTTCCGAGGCCTTCCTCGGTGCTAAGGTCCGCCCCCGTGCCGGAGCAGCCCGTTCCCGCTGACTCGACCTCGGACCGTTCGCAGCGTCGACGAGGACCTCGAGGCCCGGGTGACGCGGCTCGAGGCGGTGGAGGAGATCCGTCAGCTGGTGGCGCGCTACGCACTCGCCCTCGACGGCCGCGACGTGGCGACGCTCGTGTCGCTCTTCGTCCCCGACGTCGAGGTGCACGACGGCAGGAGAGGCCGGGAGGCACTGGCCGAATGGTTCGATCCCACATTGCGCCCCTACCGGACGACCTTTCACCTCATCGGCAACCACGTCATCGACTTCGTCGACGACGACCATGCCACGGGGGCCCTGTACTGCCGCCCCGAGCACGAGGTCGACGACCTGTGGATCGTCATGCCCCTCGTCTACGACGACCGCTACGAGCGCCAGGAGGGGCACTGGTACTTCAAGAGTCGGCGTCCCCACGCCTTCTACGCCGCCGACGTGCGGGAGAGCCCACTGGAGGTCGAGGGCCGGTTCCACTTCCCCGGCAACCCCTTCATCACCCGGGCCACGATGCCCGAGCGATTCCCGACGTGGGGGCAGTTCTGGGCGTGACGCTGGTCGAACGGATCGATCGGCTCGACGCCTACCGGCAGATCCGCCAGCTGGCGGCCCGCTACGGGCGCGAGCTCGATGCCCGGGATATGGACGGTCTGCTCGAGCTCTACGTGCCCGAGGTGCGCGACCGGCTGCGGGAGGCGCTCGTGCTTCCCCTGCGTCGCGTGCGGATCACCGTCCTGCACGTCGGGACGCACGTGATCGACTTCTTGGACGCCGACAACGCCACGGGATCGGTGTACTGCCATGCCGAGATCCAGAACACCGCGGCGAACTGGATCAGCCAGGCCATTCACTACGGAGACCGTTACACCCGCCGCGACGGTCGCTGGTACTTCGCCCGGGCCCGGCGTCACGAGCTCTTCTACGGTGCGGACCATGGCGTGGCGCCGAACGGCCTTCCTCCCGCCGACTGGCCCACGCACGACACCGGCACGGGCACGGTGCCGATGCGCTGGGAGAGTTGGCAGCAGTTCTGGGGCAGTGAGGCCCACCCACCGGGCGCGGATCCCACGGTGTTGCCCACGTAGTGGTGAAGGACCTCCCGACGCGTCGCCCGTGTCCGCGTACGTTCGGCCAGGGAAAGCGGCCGTTCTGTGGCCAGCAACCCGAGCCCACCGTTCGAGAGCTCGCGGTGGCGGCGCGACCTGTGCGCCACTAGGTTCCGTCCGGGCCCCGTTGGCCGGGCCGGCCCGAGAGGAAGGAAACCATGACGACGAGCGAAGTCACGGCGGTGCAAGGGGAAGTCCGGATGCTCATCGACGGCGGGCTGGTCGAGGCGAAATCGGGCAAGGTGTTCGACAACATCAACCCGGCGACCGAAGAGGTGCTCGGACAGGTGGCCGATGCGGGCCATGAGGACATGGGTGACGCCATCGCGGCGGCCCGCCGCGCCTTCGACGAGACGGGCTGGTCCACCGACCGAGAGCTCAGGAAGCGCTGCCTGCTCCAGCTGCAGGCTGCGCTCGAGGAGGAGCGGGAGCTGCTCAGGGCCGAGCTGGTGGCCGAGGTGGGCGCGCCCGTCCTGTTGACGTACGGGCCGCAGCTCGACGCCCCGCTGGCCGAGGGCCTGACCTGGCCCGCCCACTTCATCGACGAATTCGCCTGGGAGCGTGACCTCCCCGAGGGCACGGCCTTCGGCACGCGGAGTTGGCGCAAGGTCACCAAGGAGGCCGTGGGCGTGGTCGGGGCGATCGTGCCGTGGAACTACCCGTTCGAGGTCACCATCAACAAGATCGGTCAGGCGCTGGCCACCGGCAACACGGTGATTCTCAAGGCCGCCCCCAACACGCCCTGGAACGCCACCCGCATCGGCCGGCTGGCGGCCGAGCGCACCGACTTCCCGGCCGGCGTCTTCCAGGTCATCACCACCTCTGACAACGCGGTGGCCGAGGACCTCGTCACCGATCCCCGGGTCGACCTGATCTCGTTCACCGGTTCGACGGCCGTGGGGCGCCGGATCATGGAGAAGGGCGCCCCGACGCTGAAGCGGCTCTTCCTCGAGCTGGGCGGCAAGTCGGCGGACATCGTGCTCGACGACGCCGACTTCGAGGCCAAGCTCGCGATGGCCTGGACCGTGTGCGTCCACGGGGGTCAGGGCTGCGTCATGTTGACCCGGATGCTGCTCCCACGCTCTCGCTACGACGAGGGCATCGCGATCATGGAGGACGGGTTCCGGAATGTCCCCTACGGGGACCCGACCGATCCGGGCAACGTCCAGGGGCCCCAGATCAGCGCGCTCCAGCGCGACCGGGTGCTCGAGCACATCGAGAGGGGCAAGGCGGAGGGTGCTCGGGTGGTCGTCGGCGGTGGCCGGCCGGCCCATCTCGACAAGGGGTACTACGTCGAGCCGACGCTCTTCGCCGACGTCGAGAACACCATGTCCATCGCCCAGCAGGAGATCTTCGGCCCCGTATTGGTCGTGGTGCCGTTCGACGACGACGACGATGCCGTGCGGGTGGCCAACGAGAGCGAGTACGGCCTCGGCGTGGGGGTCACGTCGGCTTCCGAAGAGCGGGCGCTGGCCGTGGCCCGGCGGGTCCGGGCTGGCACGGTGGGGGTCAACGGAGGCATCTGGTACGGAGCCGACGCTCCCTTCGGGGGCTACAAGGCCAGCGGGATCGGGCGTCAGAACGGCATCGAGGGCTTCGAGCAGTACACCGAGACCAAGACGATTGCCGGCGGGCTCCCTCCCAAGGAAGGCTGAGCTCACATCGGACGAGCCCAATGTGGCTACATTGAGGGCATGCGAGTTGTCGTTGACTACGATCTGTGTGAATCCAATGCCCTGTGCATGGCCGCCGCTCCTGAGGTCTTCGAAGTGCGGGACGACGATTTCCTCTATGTGCTCAATGAAGAGCCCCCGGAGGAGCTGCGCGACAAAGTGGAAGCGGCAGCGCGAGCCTGCCCGAAGGTCGCCATCACCATCGTCGATTGAGTTCGGCGCCCGGGGCGCTCGAGTAGCCGGCCACATTCGACCTGTGGACCCGGGCCGGTCTGTCGTCCTCAGCCGACCGGTGTGAACTCGAGGTGGAGCCTGTCGTGCCCGCGCAGCATCCATGTCGGCGTGTAGGCCCAACGGCGGGACCCGGCCGGTCCGTGGTGGGCTTCGGATATCCGTATGTCCTGCATCCGGTCGAGCAGGCGTTGTAAGGAGACGTTGGCCTCGGCCCGGGCGAGAGGGGCACCGGCACAGGTGTGGATCCCGTGCCCGAAGGCGATGTGCTGGCGCAGGTTCTCGCGGTCCAGTCGTAACTCGTCGGGATGCTCGAACTCACGGGGGTCGCGGTTGGCGGCGCTGGGGAGGACCATGACCGTGCTCCCGGCCGGGATCTCGGTCCCGCGGACGATGGTCGGCACGCGGGAAAGACGGAAGGTGCCCTTGATCGGGCTCTCCAGCCGCAGCATCTCCTCGATGAACGGGGTGATGAGGCCGCGATCGTCGCGTAGCTGCTGTTGGAGTTCGGGACGTTCCCCGAGAGTCTGCAGTGCCGTGCCGAGGAGCCGTGCCGTGGTCTCCTGGCCGGCGGCGAAGAGGTTGGACGCGATGCGCATGACGTCGTCGACAGGAGGCAGGGTGCCGTCGGGAAAGGTGGCCGTGGCCAATCCGGTCATCACGTCATCGCGGGGCTGGCGTCGCCGGTCCTCTATGTAGGTCGTGAACCGGGCGTAGAGGTACTCGAGCGGTTTGTGCGTCATCTCCACGTGGGATTGGTGCATGAGGTTCGTCAGGAACTCTTCGTGGTCGGCTTCGGGCACGCCGAGGAGGTCGGCGATGACCAACAGGGTGTACGGCCCGGCGTACTCGCCGACGAACTCGCACTCGCCCCGGGCGTGGAACCGGTCGATCTGGCGATCGGCCAGCCGGTGCAGGAACTCCTCGTTCTCCTTGAGTCGCTTCGGGGTGATGAGCCGCATCAGGAGACCCCGGTGCGCCGTGTGCTTGGGCGGATCGAACGAGGGGATCTGGTCGCCGAAAGGGAGGTCGTCACGGTAGGTCTCGATGATCTCGGTGACATCGTCGCCCTCGAGTGGGACAGGGAACCGGGCGAAGGGGCCGATGGCGGAGTTGCAGTTGGAGAACGTGGCCTGGTCGTGGTAGATGGTGATCGCCTCGTCGTAGCCCGTCACCATGTAGACGTCATGGTGTGACTCTTTGGTGATGGGGCATTTGTCGCGGAGGTGTGCGAAGTAGGGGTACGGATTCTCCGTGAGGTCCTTGGTGCGAAAGTAGTCGATGGAGTCGAACGGCTCGTCGTTCAATGGTGCTCCCAGGTGACGGAGGGCATGTGCCCCGACGGTGCTGTCGGGATGCCAGGCCTACGGGTAGGGTCGCTCGGGCCGACGTCGTCGGTCCCCGCTATGTTCGGTCGTCGCACCGAGACCGTCATCGAAAGGAACGCCGTCCCATGGGTCAGGAACTCTCGGCCAAGGTTGCCATCGTGACGGGGGGCTCGAGTGGGATCGGACGGGCCACCGCCGAGCTCTTCGTCGATGAAGGGGCCAAAGTCGTCATCGCCGACGTGGCGGTGGATCAGGGTCGGGAGCTGGCGGCCACGCTCGGAGACGCCGCCGCGTTCAAGGAGACCGACGTGTCCGACGTGGACCAGATCCAAGAGCTCGTCGACTTTGCCACGCGCACGTTCGGCGGGCTCGACGTCATGTTCAACAACGCCGGTGTGGCGAGCTCGTTCCGGCGATTCTTGCGCGACGACCTCCGCGATCTCGAACGCGTCCTGGCCGTGAACCTTTTGGGTGTCGTCTTCGGCAGTCAGCGCGCCGCCCGGTACATGGCCGAACACGGTGGGGGTTCGATCATCAACACGTCGTCGATCGGCGGGCTCACCGGGGGCGGTCCTCCCGTCGCCTATCGCACCTCCAAGGCGGCCGTCGTCCAGTTCAGCAGGATCATCGCCACCGATCTGGCCGAGTACGGGGTGCGGGTGAATTGCATCGCGCCGGGCCACATTCCGACCGGCATCACCAGTTACGACCTGGGCCCGATCATCCGGCTCGACCAACCGCTGCAGCGCCAGGGCTCGCCGCGAGACGTCGCCGAAGCCGTCCTCTTCCTGGCCAGCGAACGCTCGGCGCAGATTACGGGCATCACCGTCCCGGTGGACGGCGGGACCGTCGCCGGCCGGCCCGTTCGCCAACCTGGCGCAGACGGGGGCGCCGGAGGTGACCCAGCCGGAGGTTGAGGGCCGTGGTCGCGGGTTCACGCCGGCCCGTGTCCGTCCCGAACCGCTTGCTCGACCAGTTCGATGACCCAGGAGAGTCCTCGGGTGGCCCGCTCGTGGTCGATCTGCCAGTCGACGACCAGGCGTTCGTAGGAGGCCACGCTCCAGAGCACGTCGAACATGGCCGCCGCCACCACCTGATCCCCATCGGGCCACCCCTCCGACCTGGCCGCGACGGCGCCCAGCAGGGCGTCCCGCTGACGCTGATTGGCGTCGACCAGCGTCGGGTCGAGGGGCGGGCGGGGTTCCACCGGATAGGTCGAGACATGATTGAAGATCTGCGTCGCCACGTTGGCAATGCCTTCGAGGTCCATCCCCGCCAGATCGATCCCCGCTTCCTCCTCCTGACGGTGCATCACGGCGTCGCGCAGGCCCCGCTCGTTTCCGAAGTACCGGTACACGGTACGTTCGTTGACGCCCGCGCGATCCGCCACGGCCCGAACCGTCAGCTTCTTCCAATCCCGGACCGAGGAGTGGTGGAGGAGCTCTGAACCGGCGAGGAGTATGCGCTCCTTCGTCTCGGCGGCCCGCTCGCGACGAAGTGTGCGATCGTAGGGTCGGGCAGCGCGCGCCGGCTCCGCGGGCTCTGGTTTCATGGCGGTGCTCACGGCGTCCATCTCATCACGTCCGTCGGCGTAGTTTCATGTCGTACTCTGACATCGAGTTGACCGGTGGTCAAACGTTGAGGCCCGGCGGGGGAAGGGCTGAGCGCCCGATTACACCGGTGGCCGGGGAGTCACGGCGACGAGCGGCATGTGTGCGCTGGCCCCGCACCGCAGGACGGTGTCCACGACCCGGACGAGCTCGTCCACATCCAAGAGGGAGCCGGACAGATAGTTGCGCGCCTCCCAAATCGGGTGGAACTGCGCGGCCACGTTCCAGTCCCATTCGTTGATGAACTCGGTGGCCGACGCCCCCTCTCCTCCGGCGCAGTCTCCGACGATGACGCGGGTGAAGCCGACGGCCGGATGTTCGCCCCGCCAGGCCTCCACCAACGTGTCGAGCGCGGCTTTGCTGGTGGCGTAGGCCCCGAGACCGGGCCAGGGCGGGGTGAACGAGGCGCTGACCGACGAGAGGTATGCGGCCACCCCGCGGGCCTCGGTGAGGTGGGGGATAGCGGCGGCGGTCACCAGGGCGGCTCCGATCACGTTGGTGTCGAAGGTGCGTCGCCACGTCTCGGCCGTGATGTCGACCAGGTGGCCCAACGGTCCGATCCCGGTGGCGTAGACGAGGGCATCGATACCGCCCAGGGCCTCGGCCGCCTCGTCGATGGCGGCTCGGCATGACGTCTCGTCCGTGACGTCACACGCGACGGCCACGGATCCGGGTCCTGCTTCCCGGGCGGCGTCGACCAGTCGGTCGAGGCGGCGAGCCAGCAGCGCGACGGTGGCGCCGCGCTGAGCGAGTCCCGTGGCGATGGATCGGCCGAGACCGCTGGAGGCCCCCACGACAACGGTTCTCATGGGTTGGTCTTCACTCGCGAGTTTCCCCCTCGTCCTGCGGTTGACGGGCCGTCTTGATGGAAACGAGGATCCCGCTCTCTGGGAATACTATTCTCCGTCGACGCCGATAGGCAATCGGGAACGACGCGTTAGGCCACCTCGACCAGAATGTCGCCGCCCGGCTGGGTGAGGGCCGTGTCCCCGTCCCCCAGGACGATGGTCGTGAAAGGGCTCTGGATCAGCGCCGGCCCGGTCACCCGCGCCCCGGCCCCGAGCGGGCGAGCGAGGTAGACCGGGACCTCATCGAACCACTCTCGACCTGCGTACACCCGGCGGTAGCCCGAGGGGATGAGGTGGTCGCCGGCGTCCGGATAGGCGAGTGCAGGTTGCTCGACCAGCCCGGTGGCGATGAGGCGGATGCCGCGTACCACGGGCTCCTGGGAGCGGGCCTCGATGAGACGGGCCGCTTCGTTCCGGCGGTGGAGCTCCTCGGCCGCGGCGGCGACGGTTCGACGAGTGATCGGCTCCCCGTCCGGTTTGTGGATCGGAATGGGGACGTCGAACGTCTGCCCGGGATAGACGAGATTGAGCCGCCATTCGTAGCGGCGCCTCCCCGGCGCCACTCCGGCCCGGTCGAGCTTGGCGGCAGCCACACCACGCAGCTCGTCGGCCAGCCGGGTGAGCGCGTCGACGTCTACTTCTCGCCAATCCTTGACGAGGCTCCTCGTATCGTCGATGACGTGGTCGGCGGTGAGAAGCCCGAGGGCGGAGAAGGCCGGGGCCGAAGCGGGGATCAGGACCCGTTGCATGCCGAGCATGCGGCACTGGCGGGCCGCATGAACCGCCCCCATGCCCCCGAAGGCAACCAGATCGAGGTCGCGCGCATCCGCTCCCGCCAGGGAAAGGACTCGTCGCACGGCGTCGGCCATGTGGGCGTCGATGATGTCGATGGCCGCCACGGCGGTCTCCTCGGCACTCATCGCGATGGCCGCGCCGACGGTGGACAGGGCCCGGTGCGCCCCGTCGACGTCCAGGTGCAAGCGGCTGTTCCAGAACGTGGTCGGATCGAGTCGGCCCAGGACCAGGTCGGCGTCGGTCACGGTCGGTTCCGAGCCGCCCCTGCCGTAGCAGACCGGTCCCGGCGAGCTCCCGGCCGACTCGGGTCCGACGGTCAGGCCACCGTTGGCGGTGCGGATCAGCGAGCCGCCCCCGGCGCCGATGGCGTGGATGTCGACCATGGGCAGGGCGATGCAGTAACGGTGCCGCCAGTTCCAGTCACTCGTGACCTCGGGACGGCCCTCACGGATGAGGCAGACGTCGTAACTCGTCCCGCCCATGTCGACGCTGACGACATTGCCCAGCCCGACCCGGGCCGCACTCCGTGCCGCGGCGACCACGCCACCCGTCGGCCCGGAGCTCATCGTGACGAGTGGTCGTGTCTTGACGTCCGCCGGTGTGGCCACGCCCCCCGAACAGGTGGCCAACAGGAGCTCGCGCCCGAACCCGGCGGAGGAAAGGGCCTCTTCGAGTCTGTCCACGTAGCGGACGATCGGAGGACCGACGTAGGCATTTACCAGCGTCGTCGACATGCGCTCGAACTCCGGTGGTTTCGGGTAGACCTCGTGCGAGAGCGAGAGGAGCTCCAGATCGGGGTATTCGTCCAGAATGATCTCTCGCGCCCGTAGCTCGTGCACGGGGTTCACGTACGAATAGAGGAACACGACGGCGATCGAGGTCACCCCGAGGGCGCGGAGCCGGGCCGCTGCCTTGCGGACGCCCGCTTCGTCGAGGGCGATGTCCACCGTCCCTTCTGCCGTCAGCCGCTCCGCTACCTCGAGGCGTACCCGCCGGCGGGCGATCGGGGTCGGTGCGGAGAGGGCGGGATCCCAGATGTCCTCCTTGAAGCAGCGGCGAAACTCGATCTCGTCGCGAAACCCTTCGGTGACGATGAGCCCGGTGGCGGCGCCCGACATCTGGATCATGGTGTTGTCGGCCGTCGTCGTGCCGTGCACGATCGACTCACAATTCTCCAGAAGCGCCCGCACGCTCGTGAGCTCCTCCGCCTCGGCCAGTCGAGCGAGCCCGGCCAGCACGCCGATCGATTGGTCCTCGGGTGTCGTCGGCGTCTTCTCGATAATGACCGCCCCGTCCGGTCGGAGCAGCACACAGTCGGTGAAGGTCCCGCCGACGTCGACGCCGATGCGATACCCACCCGTTGTCACGAGAGCGCCCCTCGTTTCTCTGCCAATTCCGCTCGCAAGGCCGTCGTGGCGGCCTCGTCGATCGAAAGATCCAAGCCTTCCAATGAGCCCGTCACCACGACGCCATAGTCGACCCGGGCTCCTTGGATCGAAACGTACTCGTCCCACACGTCGTCCAGGACTCTCCATGGCTCCCGCTCGAGTGGATCCCCCCACCCGCCGCCGCCGCCGAAGTCGTAGACCAGTTGGTCGTTCGACTCGAGCAAGTGGCCGGTGACGGCAGGCGAGACGACGACCTCCCGTTCGGTCCCGGGACTCAGCGTGCACGCGTCCGGGCTGCCATGGTCCCCGCCCGCGATTCCGGGGTGGATGTGCCGCTGGTTGACGATGTACTGGCTCACGTAGGTGGGCGCACGCGCCTCCTTGACGAAGTGGCTGCCGCAGCCGCCGCGGAACTTGCCCGGACCGCCGGAATCGATGATGAAGTTACGGCTCCGCAGAATGTGCGGGAACAACCCCTCGTTGAACTCAGCCTCCGCTTTGATCAGGTTTCCCATGGCGGCGGCCATGGCGCCCCAGCCATCGACCCCGTTCACGGCATTGACCCAGCCCGCGCTGACCTCGCCGCCATGGTCGAAGAACGGCCGGCCCGTGCGGGGATCGGCGTCGCCCCACATTTGGCGGGGACTCCCGAATTTGTAGGTCTGCGGGGCGCAGCGATCGGGGATGATCTGGGACATGGCGAGCGCGATGGCGTCGCCAACCTCAACCCCGGGATGATGCGTGCCACTGCTGACCGGTTTCCCTTCGGTGGGGTTGAGGCAGCAGCCGACCGGAACACGCAGTTCGACGCAGTCGAAGAATCCTTCGTTCTTGGGAATGCTCGGATCGACCAGGCTGGCCAGCTGGGCGATGGCGTTCCCTCTGGTATTGCCGAAGGTAGACCAGCCGGAGATCTCCGGTCTCTCGTCGGATCCCTCGAAGTCGATGATCAGGTGATCCCCCTCGACCGTGACCGCCACATGGACGTGCAGGTCCTGATGACCCTGTGGGTCACTGTCCACGTAGACGTCCGCCACGTAGGTGCCGTCGGGCCAGCCGGTGATCTCCCGCGAGAACCGACTGTGTGCGTCGGCGATGGTGTGCTCCACCGCGGCCCTGATGGTCTCCGGCCCGTAGCGCTGGATCAGGTCACCGAGACGCGTTGCTCCCAGCTGGGCCGCGCCGACCTGTGACCGCAGGTCCCCGATGAAACCCGGAAGGCGATTGTTCGCTCTCATAGTGAGGACGACGTCCCGGCGTTCTTTGCCACCGTCGATGATCTTGAGGAGCGGGTACCGAGTGCCTTCGGCGTAGATGTCCGTGGCCATGGTGTTGTAGCCCCCGGCGACGGCGCCCCCGGTATCGCCGTGGTGGCACTGGATCGAGGCGATGAGGAGAAGGTCGCCCTCGTCGGAGAACACGGGCGAGAACACGTTGAAATCGGGGAGATGCCCGCCCCCGTGATACGGGTCGTTGGCCACGATCACGTCGCCCGGCGTGAGATCGTCGCCGAAGAAGTCGATGCTGAACTGGACCGGGAGCGTGGAGCTCAGCATGAACTGGGGGATGCCGACGGAGAGGGCCGAGAGGCGGCCCTTCCAGTCGAGGATCGTGGCGTTGCGCTCGTTGCTCTGATTGAGGATCGGTGTCGTCGCCGTTCGTGACACGAACGTCGCCATTTCGAAACAGACGGTCTCCATGGCGGATCGGATCACTTCGGCCGTGACGAGATCGATCACTGCCGGTTCGCGGTCCATTCGATCCTCCCTACGAACGCGCTTTTTCGAGACGGATCGCCCCCGTGGGGCAATTGGTGGCCGCCTGCTGCACCCGGTCGTCGCCCTCGGCCACATCGCCGATCACGATGGCGATCCCGTCGTCGTCGAGGTCGAACACGTCGGGCGCCCAATAGAGGCAGTTCCCAGAACCCATGCAGGCCAGTCGGTCGATACTGGCTCCGCCCCGGAGACCCGCCGAGCTCGTCTCCTCTGGATCCGGGGTCATTTTTCCAGGGTAACAGTGGGGTCGCCACTGCATCCGGGCGAGGGGCTGACCGCGGCCGATCGTTGGATGACGCGCGTACGATGGCCTCCACGAGCGGGTCGCGGCGACCGGACCGGAGGCGGGGCATGGCTATTTACAACCACACCGGGCAGGTTGTCACGGACCTGGAGCGCGCCAAGCGTTTCTACCAAGAAGTGCTCGGGTTCAGTTCGTGGTACGAGATCACACCACCCGACGAGGCCACCGCCAAACTGTGCTGCCTGGAACCTCCTCTGGGCGTCACGGCGTCCTATCTGACCCTCGACGGCTTCGTTCTCGAGCTGATGCAGTACGCCGCCCCTGGTGCCACGGCTCCCTATGCGCCGCGGGCGATGAACCAGCCCGGTCTCACCCACTTGTCCATCTCTGTCGACGACGTGCGGAAGACCGCCACGAGAGCGGTCGAGTACGGAGGAGAGATCGTCGAGGAGAGTGACGTCGGCGCCGCCCTGTTCATCCGCGATCCCGACGGTCAGCTGCTCGAGTTGCTGCCGGTGGCCTATCGGGACGGGTTGCCGCCCAAACCCTGAGGTGGTGGCTGTGCGGGGTCGTCGACGTGGCATCGGCCGTCGATCTCTAGGTGAGCCGGTAGCGAATTGGCAGATGCTTGATCGCCCCGTTGATCGACGAGTACAGGCGCTCGACCGGCCCCGACTGCTCGAACCATTCCATCCGGGTCGACAGGATGCGGAACATGGTCTCGATTTCGGCGCGGGCCAGGTGCGCCCCCATGCACAGGTGGGGGCCGAAACCGAAGACCAGATGCTGGTTCGGCCTGCGGTCGATGCGGAACTCGAAGGGGTCGTCGAAGACGTCCTCATCGCGATTGCCGGAGCCCCAAAACAGGACGACCTTGTCCCCGGCGTGTATGACCTGTCCGCGTAGTTCGTAGTCCTCGGTCGCCGTCCGCACGAAGTAGTTGATCGGGGTGACCCAGCGCAAGATCTCCTCGACCGTGTCGGGCAGGAGGTCCGGGTTCCGTCGCAAGAGCTCCCATTGGTCCGGATGCTCGCAGAATGAGTGCATGGCGCCGGCGATGGCGTCGCGCGTGGTCTCGTTTCCCGCCTCGACCAAAAGCTCGCAGTAGCCGATGATCTGATCGTGTCGCAGGGGTTCGCCCTCGACCTCGCTCTGCACGAGAAGGCTGACCAGGTCGCTCTGAGGAGTGCGCCGTCGGTCCTCGACCATTTGGTCGAAGTACTGGTGCATGTCGATCTGCGCCCGCCTCTGGGCCTGGCCGGGGGTCTCTCCGGGCCGTCGAAACTCGGGGTCCTCCTTCCCGATGATGGTGTCGGTGGCCTCGAGCAGGCGTTGCCAGTCTTCGGGGGGAACGCCGAGGACCCAGGCAATCACTTCGAGAGGAACCCGGCCCGCGAACCGCGACACGAAGTCGCACTCCGCCACCTCCCCGGCTGTGGCCGCCTCATCGACAATTTGGGTGGCGATATGCCCGATGTCATCGAAACGTGCCCGCACGGCGCTGCGGAGGAACTGCCGATTGGCCACCTGGCGCATGGGACCGTGCCGGGGCGGATCCAAGAAGACGATCATTTCCAACCCGGCCACGGCCTTCGTCGCCGCTTCTGCGTTGCGGTCCAGGGTGATCCCTTTGGCACTGGAGAACTTCAGCGGCTGCGCGGCCACCTCGACCAGGTCGGCGTGCTTGGTAATGGCCCAGAAGGGCGGAAACCCGGGCGGCTCGAAGTACGACACCGGCGCCTCGGCGCGCAGGAGCGTCCACAGGTCGTGGGGGGAGCCCTCGCGCTGGTAGATCGCCGGGTCGACCAGTCGGAGCGGATCGATGTCGACGGTCATCGGCATGCGTGGGTCGCCTCGGACAACGCTTCAGCGGTGGGTTTCACCGCTTCCCCCTTCTCGTGACGCCCCATCACGGGGCCGTACCGTATTCGTGTCGCAGTCTGCCACGAAGATCCGGCGCTGTCACGCGGTGCGGGTGGTCACTCGAACGCGATGACCCCTCGGATGTTCACCCCGTCGAGCATGTCCTGATAACCCTGGTTGATCTGGTCCAACCGGTAGGTCCTGGTGATCAGCTCGTCCAGCTTGAGCTGACCGGATTTGTACAGCCCCAAGAGGTTCGGGATGTCGACCCGCGGATTGGCGGCGCCGAAGACGACTCCCCGGACCTCCTTCTGCCACATCGCCAGCTCGAACAGATTGATGCTGCATTCCTTCTGCCACTGGGGCGCGATTCCGGTGACGACACACGTGCCGCCCTTGCCCGTGAGCAGGAGCGCCTCCGTCATCAGGTCCCCGTACACCACGCTCGGGACGAGGATGACCGCATCGGCCATCTGTCCGCGGGTCAGCTCGGTGACCAGAGGAAGGGCCTCCTCCATCGATCCTGCCGTGTGGGTGGCGCCGAAGTCGAGGGCCGTCTTCTGTTTGAACTCGATCGGGTCCACGGCCACCACGTTCTTCGCTCCCACCATCCGGGCGCCCTGGACGGCGTTGATGCCGACGCCTCCGACGCCGACGACAACGACCGTGTCCCCCGGTTCTACCTCGGCGCGGTAGACGGCAGACCCCCACCCCGTGGTCACCCCGCACGAGACCAGGGCGACGACACTGAGCGGGAGTTCGTCGTCCACCTTCACCAGCGATGCCTCGTGCACGACGCTGTGCTCGGCGAACGTGCCCAACTTGGCCATCACGTTCAGGTCCTGGCCCTTGTGGTGGTACCGGACGGTGCCGTCGGATATCTGCCCGGGGGAGAACGTCGCCGCACCCAGGTCGCACAGGTTCGAATGGCCCCTGGTACACATTTTGCAACGACCGCAGATCGGAAAGAAGCTGGCCGCCACGTGGTCGCCGACCTCAAGGCTGCGCACGCCCGGCCCGACTTGGAGGACCACGCCGCCTCCCTCGTGCCCGCCCACCATGGGGAACAAGCGCGTCTCGGGCTGATCCGGCGGAGTCCGGCTGGCGCCCATGTCGCTGTGGCGAATGTGCTCATCGGAATGGCACAGTCCGGCGGCGGCCCACTTGACGAGAACCTCTTGCTCGCGGGGCGGGTCGAGATCTATCTCTTCGATCTGCCAGTCCTGTTGCCTTCCCCAAAGCACCGCCGCATGCGTCTTCATCGTGAGCCCCCTGAACCATGGCCTTTGTCGGCCGCCGGCAAAGTCTGCCACCAACTTCTCACTGCGGAACTATCGCACCGTCCCGAAGAACTCTCGCAGATCCTCGGTGAACAGCGCCGGCTGTTCCATGGCGGCGAAGTGGCCGCCTCGAGGCATGACGGCCCAACGGGTGACGTTGTACTGCCGCTCGACCCAGGAACGGGGCCAGCGCAGGACTTCCTTGGGGTACCGGGCCACCCCGGTCGGGACATCGATGAAGGGCACGGGTCGGCTCAGCGCATCGCCGTGTCTCGTCTCCCAGTAGAGCCGGGCGGAGGACGAGGTCGTCTGCGTCACCCAGTACAGCATGACGTTGGTGATGAGTTGGTCCCGGGTGTACGTGTTCTCGGGATGGCCGTCGCAGTCACTCCACGTGCGGAACTTCTCGATGATCCAGGCCAGCAGCCCGGCCGGTGAGTCATTGAGGGAGACGCCCAGGGTCTGCGGCTTGGTGCCCTGCTCGCCGGCATATCCCGACTCCTCGCGCTGGAACAGCTGCAGCGCAGCCAGGTCCGCCTGCTCCTCTTCGGTGAGCGGGGCGGTTTCTTCGGGTGGACGGCCGATCGGCATATTGAGGTGGATGGCTGCACAGTGCGAGGGATCGGACGCGGCGATCCGGGTCGTGATCTGCGCTCCCCAATCGCCACCCTGCGCGGCGTAGCGTGCGTAGCCGAGACGGGCCATCAAGGTGGTGAAGGCGTCGGCGATCCGTCCCACGTCCCAGCCCCGGGTGCGGGGAACTTCTGAGAAGCCGTAGCCGGGAAGCGAGGGGGCGATGACATGAAAGGCATCGCCGGCCCGGCCACCCCACGCCTCGGGGTCGGTGAGGCGGGGGATTACTTCGAAAAACTCGAGAAATGAACCCGGCCAGCCGTGCGTGAGGAGCAGGGGCAGCGCGTCGTCGTGCGTTGATCTGGCGTGAACGAAGTGGATCGACTGCCCGTCAATCCGGGTGCGGAAGTGGGGGAGTGAGTTCAGCCGCTCTTCTTGGCGGCGCCAGTCGTAGGTGTCCCGCCAGTACTCGACCAACGAGCGCAGGTAGTCGATGGGGATCCCGTACTCCCACCCCGTACCCTCGATCTGATCCGGGAGACGTGTCCTCTCCAGCCGATGATGGAGGTCGCTGAGTACCGCATCCTCGACGGAGATCGTGAAGGCGTCGACTGCGTCACCGGTCGTGGTCATCAGGGCCGAGGGTATCTCCGGGGTGCTCCCTGCGCCAGGTTCGTCGGTCTTATGCTCGGCCAGCCGTCGGCAAGTTGAGAGTACGGTGTCCGGGCGTGCTCGAACGACGCGTCGGGAACGGAGGTCGAAATGTCAGCTGAACTCGCGATCCGCGGTGGGATGGTGTTCGACGGCAGCGGCGACCCGGGTCGTGTCGCCGACGTCGCCATCAGTGAGGGGGTTGTGCAGGAGATCGGGCCGAACCTGCACGCCAGGGACGAGTTGGATGCCACCGGCTGCGTGGTGGCGCCGGGATTTATCGACATTCACACGCATTACGACGCGCAGGTCTTCTGGGATCCGGCCCTGCGGCCGTCTTCCTACCATGGGGTCACCACCGTCGTCGCCGGCAACTGCGGGTTCGGCATCGCCCCCACCCGGCCGGAACATCACGATGTGATTGTGCAGACACTCGAGAACGTCGAGGACATGGATGCCGCGTCCCTGACCGCAGGCATCGTGTGGGACTTTCAGACGTACCCCGAGTACATGGAGCTGGTGCACCGGCGCGGCACCATGCTGAATTTCGCCTGCTACCTGGGGCACAGCGCGCTCCGCCTCTACGTCATGGGGGACGCGGCCTACGAGCGCGCCGCCACCGGCGACGAGATCGACGAAATGTGCCGGATTCTGGTGGAAGCCATGGCGGCGGGTGCGGCAGGGTTCTCGACCAGCTTCGCCTACACCCATCGCGGTATGGACGGAAAGCCCGTCCCCAGCCGTTTCGCGGCGCGAGACGAGGTGGAGGCTCTCTTCCTCGCCACCGGGGGGACGGGCAAAGGCGTCGTGCTCGCCACAGCGGGCGAGCAGTGCACCTACGCCGACATCTACGAGTTGCAGCCTCGCATCGGCCGGCCCTTTACCTACCCGCTGTTCGCGCTGGCTGACGGGCGTCACGAGCCCCAGCTCGCCCTGCACGAGGACGCCGTGGCGCGGGGCCTCCAGGTGTGGCCGCAGGTCACCCCGAGGCCTCTCACCATGCAGTTCACCATGGCGAGTCCGTTCAGTCTCAACGTGAGCAAGGTCTTCGGTGATCTCATCGATCAGGACCGATCCGCGCGCGTCGCCGCCTACAGCGATCCCTCCTGGCGGGCGCGAGCCGCCGCCGACCTGGAGCAGGTGCCGATGCGACCGCGCTGGGAGACCTGCGAAGTGTCCGAGTCGAGCGCGCTTCCCCGAGCTGGAGGGCCGAAGGGTGGACGAACTGGCACGCCGGCGCGGTGTAAGCCCGCTCGACGTCATGTGCGAGCTGGCCCTGAGCGAGGACCTGGCCACCAGGTTCCGGATCTACATCGCCAATGACGAGCCCGTCAGCGTGGGCCACCTCCTCGCCCATCAGCAGTCGGCGCTCGGTCTCTCCGACGCCGGCGCGCACGTCAGCCAGCTGTGTGACGCGCCGCTCCCCACCGACCTCCTCGGAACGTGGGTGCGCGATCGCGGCGTCCTGTCGCTGGCGCGTGCCATCCACAAGCTCAGCGGCCAACCGGCCGACATCTTCGGGTTCGCACGCCGGGGCTACCTGCGCCAGGGCTACTGGGCCGACGTCTGCGTCTTCGATCCCGAGACGATCGGGCCCGGCCCGACCCGCCGGGTGCGCGACTTCCCGGCCAACGGTGAACGGTTGACCGCGGAGGAACCGATCGGCGTCCGGCACGTGCTGGTCAACGGGGTGCCGATCCGCCGCGACGGGGCCCAGCTCCCCGTGACCGAGGACCGGCCCGGCATGCAGCCTGCACCGGCCTGACGGAATCCTTTGCCATGACCCGAATATTCATGTCATACTTCGACATGAATTAGCCGACGGCGCGGCGCGGCCACGAGAGCAGGGGGGCGAGCGACGATGAAGACCACCAGCGACGTGTACTACGACCCCTACGACGTCGCCATCGACGCCGATCCCTACCCCGTGTTCCGACGGCTCCGCGAGGAAGCGCCGCTCTACTACAACGAGCCGCACGACTTCTATGCGTTGAGCCGGTTCGCCGACGTCGAGCGTGCCCTGCTCGATCCGCAGACCTTCATTTCCGGGCGCGGCGGAATTATCGAACTCATCCGGGCCAACATCGAGATGCCGCCCGGTGTGTTGATCTTCGAGGATCCTCCCGTCCACACGGTTCACCGGAGCCTGCTCTCGCGGGTCTTCACCCCGAGGAGGGTGGCCGCGCTGGAGCCGCAGATCCGTGCCTTCTGCGCCCGCAGTCTCGATCCGTTGATCGGCGCGGGGGAGTTCGACTTCATCGCGGACCTGGGGGCGCAGATGCCCATGCGGGTCATCGGCATGCTGCTCGGCATCCCGGAGGAGGACCAGGAGGCCGTACGCGACCGCGTCGACTCCAGCCTTCGCACGAAGCCGGGCGAGCCGATGAAGGTCTCGGAGAACTTCGTCGACGGTGAGCAGTTCGCCGACTATATCGACTGGCGGGCCGAGCATCCCTCCGACGACATCATGACCGAGCTCCTCAATGCGGAGTTCACCGACGAGACCGGTACGGTGCGGCGACTGACCCGAGCGGAACTGCTCACCTATCTGACCGTTATCGCCGGGGCGGGCAACGAGACCACGACCCGCCTGATCGGATGGTCGGGGAAGGTGTTGGCCGATCACCCCGGGCAACGGCGGGAGCTGGTGGAGGATCGATCGCTGATCCCCAACGCCATAGAGGAGATCCTCCGCTTCGAGCCTCCGGCGCCGCACGTGGCCAGATACGTGGCCCGGGATGTCGAGTTGTACGGCGAGACGGTGCCGGAGGGGAGCATCATGATGCTGCTACACGGGTCGGCCAATCGGGACGATCGCCGTTACCCCGACGGTGACCGCTTCGACATCCACCGGAAGATGGGCCAGCCGCTCACGTTCGGCTTCGGCATTCATTTCTGTCTGGGGGCCGCACTGGCACGGCTGGAGGGCCGGCTGGCCCTCGACGAGGTTCTGACGCGATTCCCGGAGTGGGAAGTCGACTGGGATCGCGCCAAAATTGCCCCTACTTCGACCGTCCGCGGCTGGGAGACGCTGCCCGTCTTCGTCCCGTGAGCACCGCCTTTGCCTTTCTTTCCTCGAACCGTCGGGGCATCACTCTCCGGCCCGCCGAAGCGGTTCTTCGGACAGCATCAGGCCTGCTCCTTCCACCTCGGCCTCTTCTTGCATCAGTTCCTTCAGTTCGCGGCTCGGTGCGCCCGGAGCCCCCACCGCTTTTCCGGGGAGTACGAAGCTGAGCACGGCCGTCGCGCCACAGAGGGCGGTGGCGATGATGAGGGTGACGCGGAACCCTTCATAGGTGGGGTAGGTCTCGCCGGCCTTGGTGTAGGAGATCAGTATGGCCGAGGCCAGGGCGCTGCCGAGTGAGAGGCCGATGCTCCGGAGGACCTGGTAGAGGCCCATGGCGCTGCCGGTCTCGGAGGCCGGAACGGCCTGGATGATGAAACCGGGCATGGCGGCGAAGGTGAAGCCGATCCCGATTCCGGCTATTCCGGCGGCGACGAAGGCTTCCCACAGGGCTCTGTGTTCCACCGCGAAGAACAAGGTGGACGCGGCGAAGACGATCGAACCGAACGGGATCATGCTTCGTACGCCGAACCGATTCGTGTAGGCGGTCAGACAACGGCTGGCGGCAAAAGACCCGAAGGAGAGAGGGACGAAGACCAACCCCGACACCAGGATGGAGGTGCCGAAGCCGTAGCCACTGGCCACCGGGATCTGTACGAACTCGATGATGATGGGGAGGAAGAGGTACATGGCAACGGCGATGAGGAACGCCGACGTGTCGGCGGTGAGCACCGAGCGGTTTCGCACCTGCCGGACATCGATGAGGGGGTCGGTGATCCTGAGTTCGTGCGCCACCCATACGCCCACCATGACCAGAGACAACACGATCAGACCAAGGGAGCGGGTGGATGTCCAGCCCCACTCGCCTCCTTCACTGAGCACCACGGACACGCCGACCACGGCAGTGCCGAGGGTGGCCATGCCGAGGTAATCGAACTGTCGGGAGTGCCCGTCGGATTGCCACGGCAGCACGACGATGACCAGAACCAGCGCGGCGGCGACGGTGATCGCACCGAACCAGAAGGCAGCCCGGTAGTCATAGAACTGGGCGATCAGGGAGGTGATCGGGTACCCCAGTCCCGCCCCGACCGCAGCACTGACCGAGAGGGTTGCCACGGCGCGTGCCGTCTTTTGGGGTGAGAACTCGCTGCGCGCGATCGCCATGGTCACCGGCAAAAGGCCCAGGCCGACCCCCTGAAGCCCCCGTCCGACCACCAGCATGGCGAAGCCGGTCGACACGGCCGAGAGGACGCACCCGGCGCAGACGACGGCGAGGGCCACCACAATGACCCGGCGCTTTCGGGGGCCGTCCGCCAGACGACCCATGGCGGGTGTGGCCAGCGCCCCCGACATCAACGCGGCGGTGAGCACCCACTCTCCCGTGCTCAACGAAACGCCGTCAGACTGGGCGATCGACGGGATGAGCGGCGCGCCCAGGCTGGTGACGACGGCGACGAGAGCGGAGACAGCCACCAGGACCGGCAGCACGGCGCGTGTGCGCCATGGCGGAGTGAGGAGATCAGCTGCGCCGGTGGTGCGGCCCATCACCTCGAGTTCCCGCTTCGGCGTGAGGGTCCGGGGGAGATCAGACTGCAGCCTGATGGAGCAGGCCGGCCGCGACCAGTCCTTCCCGGACCAGGCGCACCTCGTCCCCATCGGCCCCGGCCTGTGGGAGTCGCATGGTGGGGCTTGGGATCAATCCCAGCAGCGAGAGGGTGAGCTTGGCGCGCAGGGCGCCATTGCCCGAGCCACAGATCAGATCGATGACCGGCAGTACCGAGACGAAGGTCGCCCTGGCTGAAGAGGGGTCGCCCCGTTCGAACTCCCGGATCACCTGGGCCAGCTGTTCTCCGATGAGGTGCCCCGCCATACTGACCAGACCGACTGCGCCAGCGGCCAGGAAGGGGAGGAGGAGGCCGTCGTCGCCGCTGTAGTAGGCCAGGCCGGTCGCCGCGATGATGCGGAGCGCGCCCTGTGGGTCCCCCGTGGCGTCTTTGACGGCCACCACGCGCGGGTGGGCCGCCAGCCGCTGGAGGGTCTCGGGGGAATAGCGGACGGCCGTCCGGCCTGGGACGTCGTACAGCATCACCGGCAGGTCGGTGGCGTCGGCCACGGCGACGGTGTGCTGGAAGATGCCCTCCTGGGAGGGTCGGGAGTAGTAGGGCGTGACCACCAGGAGCCCGTGCGCGCCAGCCTGAGCGGCCTGCTCGGCCATCCGAACCGCGTGCTGGGTATCGTTCGATCCTGCCCCGGCGACCACGAGAGCCCGGTCCCCGACGGCCTTGACGACGGTGCGGATGAGCTCGGCTTTCTCCTCGGCATGGGTTGTCGGCGCCTCACCGGTCGTCCCGTTCAGCACGAGGCCGTCGTGGCCGTGCTCGATCAGGTGCAAGGCCAGTGCAGCGGCCGCGTCGAAGTCGACCGATCCGTCCTCGGCCATGGGGGTGACCATGGCCGTCAGCAGGCGCCCGAACGGCTTGGCTGGCGACTCAGGCATGCTGCCAAACTACCGCCTGGCCACACCCGCCAAGTACTGCCGTCGGTCTATGACTCCAGGCGGTTCCAGATGATGACGTCCTCGACCGGCTTGCGGGGGGACGGTGAAAAGCCGTCACCGACCGTATACGCCACGGGGATCAGCGCGGTCTGCGCCCAGCTCCGCGGAATCCCCAGTATGTCGGCCATGCCAGCCTCGTCGGACTGATGCGCGGTGGTCAGCACCGAGCCCAGTCCCCTGCTGTGCAGGGCGAGCTGGAAGTTCCACACCGCCGGGAGGGCCGAGGCGTACATCCCGGGCGTCATGCGGTGCGTCCCCGAGACGGCCGCTCGCTTCAGGTCGGGGTCGGTGATCAGCGTCTGGTAGCGGGCCTCCGCGGTGGCAACGTCGAAGCAGGGGATCACCAGAACCGGCACCTCCGCCATGCGCGCCGCCAGGTAGAGGATGGAGCGGGAGATGCGCGCCCCCGCCTCGTCTCCCATCTCGAGCTTGGAGGCGAGCATCTGCGAGACCGGGGGCTCGATCAGCTTTCGGTAGTGCTCGCCCACCAGCCGCCGCTGTTCCGGTTCGTCGACCACGACCCATCGCCAGTCCTGGGCATTCGACGCGTTGGGGGCGTAACAGCCGATACGGATGCAGTCGCTGACCACTTGGCGCGGGACGGGCCGGGAAAGGTCGAGCCGGCGGCGGACGGCCTTGGTCGTGGTCAGGAGACGATCGATCTCTTCTATCTGGTCGAAGGTCGACATTGATCCTCCTCGAGGGTCGAGGTCAGTTGATCCGCAGGATGCGCTCGATGTTGGACGACAGTATCGTCCGCTTCTGCTCATCCTCGAGGCCTGAATCGAGCAACTGATCGAGGACCGTGCTACGCCGGTAGGCCAGCGGCGGCGAGTACATGTCCGTCCCGAACACCAGTCGCCCGGCTCCGAAGTTGGCCACGAACCGCTCCACGATGTCGAAGCTGTACGCCAAGCTGGTGTCGAACACCAGGTTGGGCGCGGCGGCGGCGGCCAGCGATGACTCCTTGGCGCTGCGTTCGAGGCCTGAGAAGCCGTCCAGTACCAACATGGTGACCTCGGGCATCGTCTTCGCCAGCTCGGCCACCATCCACGGCGCCTCGTCAGGTGAGCCGGCATAGGCGTGGATGAACGGCACGAGCTCGAGCGCTGCCATCCGTTCGACCAGGCCCCTCACCAGATAGCTGTCCGTCGTCACCCCTTGGAATCGGGTGTGGAAGCTGACCCCGACCAGCCCGAGCTCGTCACGGACACGCTGCAGCTCGTCGTAGGCATGGCGACCGTGGAGGGGTTCGACGATCCCTACGGCGGCCGGGAAGTGCGTCGGGTCCCTGTCCCGGTAGGCGGCAATGGCGTCGTTGACCTGGCGGGTGTCGGCCACGCCCGCCGGCCGCAGGTACTCGTGGGTGGGGATCACGATCGCCTGGTCCACACCGTTGTCGTCCATCACCGCCAGGCGGGTCTCCATCTCCGAGGCGTCCCGAAAGGGTGTCAGATCGAGCTCGAGCCCCTGAGGGCCCGTGTTGCTCACTTGGGCCATGAGAGAGGGGACGCTTCCCACATGGTGATGGACATCGATGACGGGGAACCCGGACCTGGTCACTGCGCATCCTTCCTCGACATTGCGACCTCACGGTACTCGGCCGCGAAACGCCGGCGCGATCCGATCGGAGAAGATCTCCATGAACTCGAGCGGGGTCGTTCACGAACTGGCTCACGATCAGGTTGGTGGCACCGGCCGCCGCCACTTCACGGATTCGCTCCACGCATCGTTCCGGGGGGCCGGCGATCACGGAGCGGCGGGCCAGGAACTCCACCAAGCCCAACTCGCGCACCAGCGTGGCATTGGCTGCGGCTCGGTCCGGCGTGGCGTGCACACTGGAGTCGTAGCGGCTCATGAGGGTGACGATGGCCCGCTGGTACTCGTCGGGGAGCCCTTTGCCATCCATGTGGAACCGGTAGACGTGGTTGGCCGTCCCGGCCAGTTGCGACTCGAGCCTGGCGACGCCCTCTTCCTCGGAATCGGCCAGGCACATGGCCGCCATGCACCAGATCTCGATGTCGTCGATCGATCGGCCCACCGATGCCGCGCCTGCGGCCAGGTTGGCCCGGGCCAGAGCCAGCACGTCGGCGTCGAGAGCGTTGGACAGCACCACACCGTCGGCGATCTGACCGGCCAGGTACTGGGTGCGGGGACCCTCGGCACCCATCCACAGTGGCACCGGGTACGAACCCCAACGGAGCTGGAGCTCGTTGCCCTTCCAGGTCGCCGTCCCTCCTGCGCACAGTGTCTTGACCGCCACGCCGAATTCCTCGAGTTCCGCCACGGTTGCCGGACGGACACCGATGTTCCTCAGGGCACTGTCGCCTGAGCTCAGCCCATAAAAGACGCGGCCGCCCGAGAGGCGCTGCAGAGCCACCAACGAGCTCGCCACGACCGCCGGATGCCGGGTCATCGGATTGGACACGGTGATCCCCAATCGCGGCGTTGCTGTCCGCTCGGCTGCTACGGCCAGGCTGACGAACGGATCAGCCCACAGCGATTGGGAGTCCCCCGTGGTGAGGAGCTCGAAGCACTCCGCCCGCTCGCCCACCTCCAACCAGCGGTGGTAGTCATCGAAGTCCTTCACCGTGGTACCGGTCCCGAAGCGGACTTTTCCTGGCTGAGGCACTCCCGCGGCCGGGGCCGACGTTGTGTCACCCTTCATCCCAGCACGTTACGCCCTGGTCAGAGTTTTGGCAGAAGGGATCCGGCCCCCGGCCGGGAGCGAGCTACGTCACGTGAGGCTGGGGGTGAGGAGCACATCAGCCAGCCGCTGCAGGTCGGGCAGGGTCATGGCGGCGGGGCCGGTGAGATAGCCCTCGATGTTCTCGTACTCACGGTCCAGGTGCTCAAGTGCGGAGGCCATGGCCCAACGGGGTGTGGTCAGCACTCCGGCCGCCGCTTCGGGCGCCAGGCCCAAGTTCGTCAGTCGCTCGAAGGTCTGATCCTGTTGGGCCCGGAGGCGATACCGAGCGGTGAGCTCGTAATCATCGAGGATGGACTCCCGATCGACGTCGAGCGCCTCGAGCAACAAGGCGGCGACGAGTCCGGTGCGATCTTTGCCGGCGTGGCAGTGGAACACGGCCGGCAGGCCGTCGGGCTCGATCAGGGCTGAGAAGAGTTCCCCGATGCGGGGCGCGGCGTGGTCGATACTCCGGATGTAGATCGCAGCGAGCACCTGCTCCCCATCGACGCTCGTCGTCCCGTCGAATTCGAGAGGTGCGACATCACCGGTGGGGCGCGTGAGGATCGGGAGGTTCCGAGACGGCACCGGGTTGGGCTGCTCCGCAACCTCGACGTCGCCCCGGAGGTCGTACACCGCCCTCAGGCCGAGCTCGTCGTACACGGCGAGGTCGCCTTCGGTCATCCCGTGGAGGGCGTCGGAGCGAAACAGTCGCCCCCACTGGACCCGCCGACCCGAACGGGTCCGATAGCCGCCCAGATCCCGGAAGTTAGTGACCGCCTCGAAGGAAATCCGGCGCTCCGCTGCGATCACCGCCGGGCCGCCCTCCCGGGAGGCCACCGACACGAAGAGTCGGCCGCCGGACGGGCGCCGGACCCGAAGCGACGTCTCACCCGCCGGAACCGTCGCCTGCCGCGTGTGGTTGACGTGGTCAGGGGAAGTCCCGATCGCCACGTCCACCGCCGCCGGTCCGCCTTCGAGTTCCCATCGGACGGTCAGGGCGTCATCGTCTTCCACCCGATCGATCTCGACGTGTACGACGACGGTCTCCATGCCCAGGATGTTAGAGCGATCACGCAGAGCGGAGCGCAACGGAGTGGTCCACGGAGAACATCACGCCTCTTCAGCGTGACGGGAACATGGACCGTCGTGACAAGGTCGCGAACTCAGGACGGGCACTATGGGCCGCCGGGATCAGGAAGGAGGCCGGCCCGGCGGACAAACTCGCTGAAGAGCCGTCCGGCGTTTCTCGTTGACACAGTGGCCACGCTGTCGATGCTGTCCCAGAGCGCTCGTCGCTGTTCGGACGTGACCTCATCTCGCTGCTGCGCATCGTCTATCCAAGAGGAAATGAGCTCGGGGGTGACTTCGGGGTGAAACTGGAGACCGACGTGGGGCCCTTTGCTGTATGCCTGGACGGCCACGTCGGTGCGCGCCACGACCATCGCTCCGGGCGGCGGTATGACTGCCTCTTCGTGCCAAAGAAGCCATGGGCCTTCCGGGACAAGGGATGGATCATCGGTCCGGATGCACAGCCAGCCGACCTCGGGCTCTGGGGACGGGACAACTCGACCACCGAGGGCCTGGGCCAGGAGTTGCCCTCCGAAGCAGACACCGAGGACCGGGACATTGCGATCGATCGCCTCGGCGATCAAGACCCTCTCGCGAGCAACCCATCCCAGCTGGGTGTTGTTCACCGATTCGATTGATCCCATGACGACGACTGCGGCAAACTCCTCGGGGTCGGGTAGCGCATCGCCGTCGCGATCGGCCCTGAATTCGTGAACCTCGAATCCCAGTTCCGCGGCTCGAGTACCGAGAACCCCCGGATCCTCGAGGGGACCATGTCGAAGGAAAGCCACTCGTCGTGGCGTCATGTGAATATCACGTCGCTCACCCTATGGGCTCGCGTCACGCGGTTCCGCTTCGTGACGCCGTACTCGTCCCCTTGGCCCGACAACGCCACCCTGGACCATCTCTTATTGTGGGCCCGTGGGTTGCGCGCCGCTCGATTCCAGATTCCCCACCAGGTCTCACCTTCATGGTGAGTGATCGCGCCGTGACGCCTGCCTCGGTCAAAGTGGCCGTCCTGGACGATTATCAGGAGGTGTGCCTTCGGTACGGCGCCTGGGAGGATCTGGGCGAGTCGGTCGACGTCACCGTATTCAGTGATCACGTGGCCGACGAGGAGAGTCTGGTGGAACGGCTCGTCGGAATTTTCAGTGGTGGTGGCCATGCGGGAGCGCACTGCGTTCCCGAGGCGCGTGCTCGAACGGCTGCCTGGCCTCCGGCTGCTGGTGACCACCGGTATGGGCAATGCGGCCATCGACATGGCCGCCGCTCGGGATCAAGGCATCGTGGTGTCGGGGACCGGCGGCCTGGGGCCGCCGACGGCCGAGCTGACTTGGGCGCTCATTCTCGGGCTGGCCCGTCACATTGTCGCCGAGGACCAGAGCATCCGCGCCGGTGGGTGGCAACGCTCAGTCGGGACCGATCTCGCCGGCACCACGTTGGGCGTGGTGGGACTCGGGAGGCTCGGGGGCAGGGTGGCGGAGATCGGTCTTGCCTTCGGGATGGACGTGATCGCATGGAGCGAGAATCTCCAGAGCGAGACGGCCCGGGCCCGCGGAGTGAGGGCGGTGAGCAAGGACGAGCTCTTCCGTACCGCCGACGTCATCACGGTGCACCTGCAGCTGAGCGACAGGACGCGGGGCCTGATAACGAAGGACGACCTGGCCCTGCTCAAACCCACCGCTTACATCGTCAACACGTCGCGGGGACCGATCATTGATGAGGAGGCGCTGCTCGAGGCCCTCTGGCGCGGGCAGCTCGCCGGGGCCGGCCTGGACGTCTTTGACGTTGAGCCGCTCCCGACCGATCATCCGCTCAGGTCGGCGCCGAGGACCCTGTTGACTCCCCACATCGGCTACGTGACGGACGGAACGTACCGGATCTTTTACCGCGAAGCGACTGAGGACATCGCGGCTTTTCTGGCCGGCCATCCGGTTCGCGTGCTCAACTAAGCTGGGAGTCGACTGCGGCAGAGCGGATGAAGAGTGGGCGGTCAGGGCGAGGCGTGACGATCAGCCACCGGCAACTCGCCGCGCGGTCCTTCGGCTGACTCAGTCGGCGGGGGGGCAGGAGTCCCGTTCTCCTTTGGACCACCACGTCCACGACTCCACCGTGAGCCCCAATGCTTGGGCGGATCCTTCCAGCTGAGTTCGCCGAGGTATCGGTTGTAGGCGTTCAACTCTTCGTCCACGTGCACCTTTACGTCGATGACTCGCGCGTCAATCACCGGCGAGGCGTCGTCGTTGGCTGCATCTCCTGGCTCGTCGACCTGCGGATGTGCGAAAAGACCCGGATCGACACGTCTGGCCGTCGCCGAGCTGGGGCGGCGTGAAGGTCTGGGTCTGGCCGACGGACAGCGCGGGCGAGTTTGCGGCCTCGAGGCTGCTCGCAACCACCTCTCTATAGAGGGTCTTGTCCAAGGCCCAACCTGGAATCTCATAAAGAGGCGTTCCGGATGCGTCGGCGGCGGCATGCTGCTTGGCGGCCCAGAGCTTGTCGAACGCCGTGTGCTTGTCGTTGATCAGTCTCCACCACATATAGATGGCGTAAATGGCAAAGGCCGGCCACTCGAATACATACGCCCAGCTCAATCCGTTGCCGCCCACTGCGCATTCGTACTGCCACCACGCGGCCAAAATGAACGACGACACGAGGAGCAGGGTCACCACGTGGAGATAGATGCAGCGTCGCGTAAAGTACCTGCTCATAGCGAGGTCCAGCCTAATATCTCGCCCCGGTTCGGGCACAGCGGCTATGGGCTGGGGGTTCCTCGATCTCCAGCCCGATGTGGTCTCGCCGTCTGACCGGCGATCACGTCGGTGACGTCGTGCAGCATCGGGCGGCCGCCGAGGTAGCGATCGAGGTTCTCCTTGAAAAGGTCGGCCTGCCTCTGGAACCGACCGACACCTCCGGCCGCATTGTGAGGGGTGACACGGATGGACGGATGTGACCAGAACGGGTGATCGTCGGGGAGGGGCTCGGTCCGGAAGACATCGAGGACTGCGGCCGACAGGTGCCCCGAATTGAGGCTGGCGATCAGGGCATCGTCATCGATCAGGGTGCCCCGCGCCACGTTGACGAGCAGCGAGCCGGGTTTCGTCTTGCTGAGGAAATCGGCGTCCACGAGGTTCTCGGTCTCTGGGGTGGCCGGAGCAGCGAGGACCACCACGTCGGCAGATCCGAGCACGCCGTCGAGTTGGGCAAGGGTCACGGTGCGCTCGGTCGGATCCTCCGGGGACGGATGTCGTCGGCACCCGATCACCCGGACACCAAATGCTTGGGCCCGGCGAGCGACTTCGGCCCCGATCCCTCCAAGCCCGACGATGACCCAGGTCGAGCCCGACACCTCGCGCCAATCGTGGATCTTCCAACGGTGCTCGGACGCCAGGTCCCGCCACTCTGTGGCATTTTGGAACTCGTCGAGTACCGCCCGCATCACGAACTCGGCGATGGGCAAGCTGTTGACGTGGGCATTGGTCACGCGGACCCCGTGGTCCACCAGCGTCCGAAATGCTGGATCGTCATAGCCGGCGGCCGGGGATTGGAACCAGGCGAGTCCCTGGCTCTCGAGCATGAATCCGAAGAAGGATGCCAGCGGAGCCGACTCACGAAACAGATCCGATGTTCCCCACGCGATATCCGGCTGCGCATTGCCGGGAGCCATCGGCGTACCGTGCACGTCGGCAACACTGCCGTCAGCATTCATGAGGAGCCACTCGATCCCGGGTCGGGAAAGGAAGGCACCGAAGGATCGATAGGCCACTGCAGTCAGCAGAACCTGCATCGACCCACGTTATCGGGGTCCCGGCGAGGGGCGAAGCGTCTACGCGTGGGGGAAGGCTTCCCGAGTAGTCAGAGTGCTGCCGACCCGGCGTGCCGCCTCATGCACTTCCCTCATTCGCGCTCTCGTGCCGCCAACCGGTCTTGTACTCTTCGTCGTGCAATCGACGGACGAGATGGGCGTAGTGGTCCAGCCGATCGGCCGCGGCCTGGGCTTCGTGGTAGTCCTTGCCGTGATCGCGGGCTGCCGTCTTCTCTTCCGCGCGCTTGCGAACGATGCGCAACTCGTCGTGGGCGTGCTCGACGATCTTTTCCAGAGTTTGCTCGAGGTTCATTTTTCCCTGTCTCCTTTTCGTGCCGGCTCCACCCGGAACTAGGTCGGCCCTACCGAATCGTCGGGGTACACGATGCCTACCTCGACATTATTCGCCAAGCCCGCCTTCGTCATGTGGTCGAGCGCGATCGATCGCAGTGTCGCCTTGGATACGAGGCAAGAGGAGCACGCCTCTTCTCCCGCGGTAATCTCAAGTTGGATGGCGTCGTCGCCTCCGGATACTGACAGGTGGTAGTCCTCGACGGCGAGCATTCTCACTACCGGTTCGAGTGCCTGTTGGACCGCGGTCACGTTCATAAAAGTGAATCTAGCAAGTGGGCGCACGTCTACGGCCGTAGTTACACTTCGCTATGAAGTCCCTCTTGGCGGATGTCACTCCACTGAGGCGGCACCGGAATTTCCGGAGACTGTGGACCGGACTCCTGATATCGAGCATCGGCAGTCAGTTGACCGTCGTGGCCGTGGCCTATCAGGCCTACGTCATGACGCACTCGACACTCATTGTGGGGCTTGTCAGCCTGGTGCAACTCGTGCCGACGTTGGTCGGGGCCATGGGTGGGGGAGCGGTCGCTGACTCGATGGATCGTCGTCGGCTCTTGATTCTGGCCCAAGTGATGCTGGCGGCAACCAGCGCGGCGCTTGCGGTCAACGCCTTCATGCCGCATCCCGAATTGTGGGTGCTGTTCGTGGCCACCTCGGCCTCGGCCGCATTTCAGGGTCTCGATTGGCCGACCCGACTTGCGCTCATGCCGGCGATTCTGCCGACAGAGGATCTGACCAGTGGCTACGCCCTGCAGTCGCTCGTGTCCAGCGCAGCAGTTGTTATCGGCCCGTCCCTGGCTGGACTCGTGATCGCCCGCTTCGGACTCGGGGCGGTGTACACACTCGATGTCGTGTCCTACGGCGCGTCGTTTACGGCGGCGATGTTGCTTCCGAAGCTTCTGCCAGCCGGGGGTGGTACTCCGACCAGTCTTCGCTCAGTGATGGACGGGTTGAAATTCCTGCGCTCAGATCAGCTGCTTATGGCGACGTTCGGCATCGACCTGGTTGCGATGACCTTCGGAATGCCAAAAGCGGTATTTCCCGCTTTCGGGATCAACGTCTACCACGGCGGTGCCGGAACGGTGGGGTTGCTGTTTGCCGCCCCGGGGGCGGGGGCCCTGGTCGGCTCTCTGCTCAGCGGGTGGACCGGTCGTGTGCGCGGCCAGGCGCGGGCCCTCGTCTTCTGCATGCTGGGGTGGGGTGCCGCGATCGTCGTGTTCGGGTTGGTGCACGTCCTGTGGGTCGGACTGGTGATGCTGGCCATCGCCGGAGCGTCTGACGTCTTCGGAACCGTCTTTCGCGTCTCGATCCTGCAACGACGGACCCCGGATTACCTACAGGGTCGCTTGTCCGGTACGTTCTTCGCCGCTGCGGTCGCGGGCAATCGGTTGGGCGACGCCGAGTCTGGTGTCGCGGCCGCAATCGGGGGACCGCAGTTCGCCGTATGGTCTGGCGGTGTCGCCTGCCTGATCGGCACCTTGCTGATCGCGTGGCGCGTCCCGGCGCTGCGGAAAGCGACAGACGGGGCGTGAAATCCAGCGCTCCGATCAGCCGAGCGAGGAAGTCTCGGTGTCGCGGCCGGATCGGAGCAGGGCCCCGGACCGCTCATCGGTGAGCTGCCCGTCAATCACGATCCGGCGTCCGTTGACCAGAACGTGGTCGATGCCGTCGGCCTCGGCGTAGAGTCGCCCGGCCCTTCCGGGGAGATCGAAGCGCATGGCGACGTCACCACTGCCGACCGTGTTGGGGTCGAGGACGACGAGGTCGGCGTACCATCCCTCGGCAACACGTCCGCGGTCCTTCAGCCCGTAGAGGCGACCGGGCACATCGGTCAGGAGCTGGATCGCTTCTTCGAAGGGAAGGAGCTGGTGACCCCGCACCGCCTTGCCCAAGAGCTCGGTGGCGTAGTTGAACGAGGCCAACAGGTCCAGATGGGCGCCGGCATCGGAGGCGCCGATGACCGCACGGTGGTCTCGCCAGACTTCGAGGCGCGCCGCCCAGTCCTCGTCGCTCTCGGGCGCCGGGATGGTGCCGAAGCTGGTGCTGAGGTCGTCTGCCACCACAATGTCGCAGAGGACGTCCCAGGGGTCTCGGCCCAGCTCCTGGGCGATGTCACCGACCCGAAGCCCTCTGTACTGCTCGTTTTCTGGGGCGACCACGTCGAAGATCACCTTGTCCGCCCAGTTGGCCACCCCCAGCAGCGGGTTGGCCGGGCTCTGCGCCAGCGCGTTGAGCCGGGCACGCTCTTGTGGATTCCGGAACACCTCGAGCTTCTGGTCCAGAGGGAGCAGCATGACGTCTTCCCACTGGGGCATGGCGTCGAAGACGAACCCCGAGGCGAAGTTGAGCCGGGCGCCGAAGGTCATGGGTACGGTCAGGGCGACGACCTTGCCGCCTTTCTCTGCGGCGCGGTCTCCCGCCTTGAGCTTCTCCCGGCACTCCGCGATATTGGCGGCGGACACGATCATCACGTTCCAGTTCAGTTGGCGCTGCGCCGCCGCCGACATGTCGGCCATGAGCTCGACCGCCCAGGGCTCGAATCGTGGCCCGTTCATGGGGATGAACTCCAGCGAGGTGCCCTCGTAGGCACGCAGAACAGCACAGAGCCGGAGGATCTCGTCGCGCGCCGCGTAGCGCGAGGGAACCATGTGGCCGTCGGCGTCGTTGTGCGTGCGGGCCCACGACGACGAGAACCCCAGCCCGCCGGCCTCGAGGCCGTCGCGGAGGAGCCGCTCCATTGCCGTCACCTCGTCGTCGGTGGCCGCACGGACGCTGGCCTCGCGGCCCATCACCACCCGTCGGATGGCCGAGTGGCCCACCATGAAGGCCGCGTTGATGCCCAGCCGACCCTCAATGGCGGCGAGGTAGTCCCCGGTGGACTTCCAGTCCCACGGGACTCCCTCGCGCAGCGACTCGAGCGGCATGCCCTCCACCCGGGCCAGCATCCGCATCAGGTATTCGCCGTCGGTCGGATCATCCGAGAGGGGAGCGATGCTGAACCCGCAGTTGCCGGCGAGTGCGGTGGTCACTCCGTGCAGAGGTGAGGGCGTCAGGGCGCCGTCCCAGAAGACCTGCGCGTCGAAATGGGTGTGGACGTCGACGAAGCCTGGCGTGACGAGCTTGCCGGTGGCGTCAATGGTGACGCTGGATGGATCTTCCACCACGCCGATCTTGACGATCCGGTCGCCCTTGATCGCGACATCGGCCCTTCGTGCCGGTGCTCCCGTGCCGTCAACGACCGTTCCGCCCGAAATAAGCACATCTAGCATCGACGGCCCCTTTCTTCCTCTGTTGACCAGATGATAGTGATGCGCGGGCCCGGTGCCCGAAACGTCTCGGGTGAGCGTGGACCGTCGACATCGCTGCATGATCCGAACTCCTGTGCCTATGACTGATCCACTCCAGGTGGCGATGGCGTCGACTCGAGTACGCCCGTCTCGAACAGGTCTTCAATTGCCGCGTCATCCAGGCCGAGCAGTTCACGAGCCACCTCGACCGTGTGCTCGCCGATGGTCGGGGCCGGCTGGTAGATCGGCGGGGGCATCGCATCGGAGTCCCAGGCCGGCCCTTCGAGGATCATGGGGCCAAGGTCAGGTTGGTCGACTTCGACTGGAAAGTGCCGCGCTCTCATATGGGGATCGGTGGCGAGCTCTGCCCCACACAGCACAGGTCCGGCGGGAACGCCTTCGTTTTGGCAACGACGGGCGATCTCATGCTTTTCCAGGGTGCGTGTCCACAGCGCCAGCTGCCGGTCCACACGCGCCTCGGTCATTCCCCAACGCGGCCTCGTAGGACCACTCGTCCAGCAGGCCATCGGACGCCTTGACGAGCCCGGACCAATCGCGCTCGTCCCTGCAGTTGATCACCACCCACTGGTCGTCTCCTGAGGCCGGATACACGCCCCAGGGGGAATTCGATTCGTGGGATCCCCCGAGCGGATGCACGGAGCCCGGCTCCACGGATTCGGCCGCCAGGAGGTCCCCGATCGCCCCGATGGCACACTCGATCTGTGCGATCTCGATATGGGCTCCCGGAGTGGTGCCCGACTCGCGTCCGATGAGCGCGGCCAGTGCGGCCACCGCCCCCAAGCGGCCGACGAATTGGTCTGGAAATATGGTGCCACCGCCTGTCGGATCGGTGGTGTCCGCATAGTCCCACAGTGACAGCACCCCGGACGGCCCCAGCGTGCTCGGGCCGTAGCCCCGCCACGCCGCCCACGGGCCTGTCGTGCCCATGAGCTGACTCGAGACCATGACGATGTCCGGGTTGACGTGACTGAGGCGCTCGAAGCCAAGACCGAGCGCCTCCATGACTCCCACCGCGTTGTTCTCGATGACCAGATCGGACAACGGAGCGAGCTGGACGAGAAGATCATGACCCCGCCTGGTCTTGGCGTTGACGCCGAGGCTCCGTTTGGACCGGTTGGATGACGTGAATGATGGCGTGTTCTCGCGACCGGTCTGAAGCCTTATGAAATCGGGATAGGCGCGTGACTCAATTTTGATCACATCGGCGCCCAACTCGGCGAACATCCGGCCGATCTCCACTCCGACGGCTCCGTGGCCGAAGTCGAGTACTCGCAGTCCCGCCAGCGCGGCTGGCGTCGGCGCAGCGCCGGTCCCTGATCTGGCAGTCGATGGGACCCTCACTTCCGTTGGCTGGTTCTCGTCGGACTGCACCGGCGGATTGGTCCAGCGCGGTCCGGCGCGCCTGCCCCCGATCTCGAAGAACCCGGTGAGGAGCGCAGGCGTCACCTCGGGTGCGATCTCGGCGGTCACGAAGCTGTTTCTGGCTCGAAGATGCGCACAGGCAAGCGTCTCGGCCGCGGAGTAGACCGGGGTGCAGACGATGCCGCGACGCTGCGCCTCCGCGCAGACGGCATCCATGTCACGGTCGGCGAAGAAGGTTCGGTAAAGAGGATTGAGTACCGCGTCAGAGAGCTGCAGCCGTTCTATGAATCCGTCCAGTTCGGGATCTTGCAGGTAGTCGGGCTCGCCCAGCCAGGCGCGCATGGCGTGCCACTGCCGTGGCGAGAGAACGACCAGGCGGACATGACCGTCGCGGCAGCGGAACACCGGATACACGGGCCCGGATCCCTTTCGAGCCTCCTCCGCCTGCCCGACTTGCTGTCGTGCGATTCCATTGGGAAGGGACCAGTCGGACATCTGCGCCACGGCCTCGTTCACGGAGAAGTCCAGTACGCTGCGGACCCCGTGTACGTTGCGATGACGGAGGGCGCAGAGCATCGCAAACGCCGCGGTCGCGGAGGCGACGTGGTCGCAGAACCGGCCCGGCGGCGGCAACGGCTCGCGGTCCGACGCACCGGCCTTGAACGCCTGGGCGGCGGTGGCGGCGATCACGGCGTCGGTGGCCTGCCAGGTGGCATAGGGGCCGGTAAGGCCGTAGGGGGTGATGACGACAACGACGAGGTTTGGGAAGCGATCGAGGAGGTCGTCGTCGACCGGCGTGGAGGTGGCCAGCACATCGGCATCGGCGAGGAGCCGGTCGAGCTCCGACCGGCCGTGTGCGGACGTGTCCAACTCCAGGACCCGTTTGCCGCCGTTCCGGAACACCCACCCCAGTGAGATCCCCTTCCGGATTGGCGTGGCGCGGCGGGAACGCGAGCCACCGGCCGGCTCCACGCGGATGACATCGGCTCCGAGGTCCCCCAGGAGACGGGTCGAGAGCTCACCCCATTCATCGGTTTGGTCGAGAACCCGCACACCGGCCAGGGGCAGCACCGTGGGACCGGCCACCAAATTGTCTGAATGCCACTGCACCCTGGCGTCGTCAGTGATCATGACTGCCCGTGACCTTTCGGGTCTGTGCTCGACCCACGAGCTATTCCTTCGATTAGGTAACGGATCTGCAACATGAACAGCTCCTCGATCTCCTCTGGGGTCACGCCGGCCGGATCTGCTCCGGCCCGTAGACGTCGGCTCCGGTCGCCGGGTGGTCGGGTCTGGTAGCCCTCGAGGGCCACGAAGCCCACGATGGCCCAAATCAGCTGGCGGCAGCCCTGCACGGCCATGTCGGAGCTCAGTCCGTTGGTGCGCATCAGCTTTATGAGCGGGCGCGTCGCCTCCACGTACTGATCCCGGCGCTCTCTGAGGATCAGCCGGCTATCGGCCGTGGCGAGAAGTCGGCGCCGGATCTCGACCGACCATCGCGTGGCGTAGTCGGGCCAGCGTTCACCCGGCGAAATCGACGGCGCCAGATTCGCCAGGAGGTGATCGGCCATGGCGTCCAAGAGGTCTTCCTTGTTGCCGATGCGGCTGTAGAGAGGAACCGGGGACACACCGAGTCGTGCCGACACGCTGCGCATGCTCACTGCGTCGAGACCCTTTTCGAGGAAGATCTCGGTCGCCACCCCGACGATGTCGTCGACGTTGAGTTGAAACCCCTCGGATTTGGTCATCGTTCCGCCAGCTCCCAGGTCGGTCGCCGGGGCGCGGGTCTTGGCAGCCTCACTCTTGGGGACCGGGGAGGCTGCCGAAGTCCCGTTCCATATCGTCGGGGAAGAGTGCCCGCGCCGAGAGTTCCAGATCCATGCTGGGAGGGATCAGATTGAACCCACCGCAGACGTTGAGTATCTGGCCGGTGACCCATTCCGACTGATCCGACGCCAGATAGATCAGGGCTCGGGTGATGTCTTCGACCTCACCGAGTCGGCCGAGCGGCGTCTGGCTCAGCGCGTGGGTCCTGTTGGATTCGGTTGCCGCCGCCGCCAGAGCCTCGGTTTCAATCCACCCTGGGCGGATGCAGTTGACACGGATTCCGAAGGGCCCCAGTTCCTGAGCGGCGGCTCGGGTCAGTTCGTCGATAGCTGCCTTGGTCACCGAGTACGTCGTCATGAACCTCGTCAATCTGGAACTCGCCCCCGAAGAGACGGTGATGATCGACCCGCCGCCGGTCAGCATCTTCTTGGCGGCGTGCTTGATGGTGAATGCGGTGCCCAGCACGTTGACACCCAGCGGCACCATCCAGTGTTCCTTCGAGAGGTGGAGCAGCGACCCCGGGAACCCAGTGCCGGCGTTGGCGAGGGCGATATCCAACCGCCCTCCGCTTGCGGCAACGTCCACGGCCGCCGCCACTTGATCTTCGTCGGTGACGTCCGCCTGTACGAACTGTACGGCGCCGTCGGCGCGCAGCTCGTCAGCGGCCTTCTCGAGGACTGCTGCATCCGGCCCGGCGATGGTGACCGCGGCCCCCAGGCGGGCCAAGGCCCCCGCGCAGGCCTTCCCGATGCCGGTCCCTCCTCCGGTGACGAGCGCGGTACGACCCTCCAGAGAGACCGTCAGCGGTTGGGACATTTCAGAAACCTCCTCTGCGTCGGCCTTCGACGCGTGGTGCTCTCTTTTTCATGGGACGCCGATGACGATCTTGCCGATGTGTTGCGCCGCTTGCATGATGCGCATCGCCTCCGCCATCTCGTCCCAGTTCAATCGGTGGCTGATGTGCGGGTGGATTTTTGCCTGCTCCATTGCCGCACAGAGGTCAGCGTGGGCTCGGATGCTCCCCACGGTGATTCCCGAAAGATGGATGTTGTTCATCATGGCGTCAGAGACGGAAATGGATGCCATCCCGAAGCCACTCAGCACGCCGACGATGGCCACCGCGCCGTCTACCCGAGTCGCCTTGATGGAGGGGCCCAGGGTGTCCTGACCACCGAGGTCCACCACCAGGTCGGCACCACGTCCGTCGGTCAGTTTCCGTACCTCGTGCTCCCAAGCGGGTGTAGAGCAGTAGTTGATGAGGAGGTCTGCACCGAGCGTCCGGCCAACCTCCAACTTTTCATCCGACGACGACGTCAAGATCACCGTCGCTCCTCTGGCCTTGGCGAGTTGGAGGGCGTAGAGGGAGACGCCGCCCGTGCCCTGCGTCACGACGACATCTCCGGCACCCACATGCCCGATCTCCAGGGCGCTCCATGCCGTGGTTCCCGCGCAGGGCAGTGTGGCGGCTTCATGGTCGGTGAGATAGCCCGGTACGCGAATGAGGCCGACCGCAGGGAATGACTGGTACTGCTGCAGCCATCCGTCGCGCGAGTCGCCCGGCATCTCCCGCTTGTTCTGCGGCGTGGGGCGGCCTTCGATCCAACCCGGGTGGAAGGCACCGATGACGCGGTCTCCCACGCCGACGTTCGTCACCTGGTCGCCGACGGCGACCACTTCGCCTACGCCATCGGACATCGGGACCCGGGGCCACGGGCCGTTCAGGAGCCCCATCAGGTTGACGACGTCGTGGAAGTTCATGCTCGAGGCGTGGACCCGGACCACGGCCTGATGCGGCGCGGGGTCCGGCACCACCCTCTCGACTGGTGCCACCGGAATCCCGGGACCGGCCATCTCCATGGCCAAGTACGTGGACGCGCTCACGCCACACCTGCCGCGAGGCGGAGCTCAGCCCATTTCTCCCTGGCCGCCGGCAGGCGAGTCGGCTTGTGCTCGGTCGGCCATCCGGAAACCGGGGTGAACCCCTTCATCACCTTCCTGGCCAGCACCGACTTGTGCAGTTCGTCGGGACCATCGCCGATCGGCCCGAAGCGTGTCGAGCGATACCACTCCTCGACGGGAAGATCGCTCGAGTAGCCGAGAGCCCCGCAGACCTGGATGGTTCGATCCAGCACGGCGAGCACCACCTTCGAGACGTGTGCCTTGATCATCCCGAGTTCAGCACGAACCTGCATGGCGCCGACCTTGTCCACCTTCCACGCAGTCTGGAACGTGAGCAGTCTCGCCGCCTGAATCTCCATATGCGAGAGTGCGATGTAGTCCTGGACCATTTGGTGTTGGCCCAGCAGCTTGCCGTGTGACTCTCTCGATATGGCACGTTCGCACATGATGTCCAAGGATCGCTGGGCCTGCCCCAGCCAGCGCATGGCGTGGTGGATCCGACCGCCTCCCAATCGCTGCTGCGCCAGGACGAACCCGTCGCCCGGAGCACCGATCAGGTGGTCCGACGGCACCCTGCAGTCGCGAAAGACGACTTCCGCGTGGTTGCCGTACTGACCGAACTCGGCGACCGGATGGGCCATCGTGCCGATGTCCCGGACGATCTCCATCCCGGGGGTTCCCTTGGGCACCATGAAGACGGAAGCGTGCTTGTGGGGACGATTTTCAGGGTTCGTCTCCGCAAACACGAGAACCACGTCGGCCACGGAGGCGTTGGTGATGAACCACTTGTGGCCATTGATCACCCACTCGTCACCATCGGGCACGGCCGTCGTGCTGATCACGGTGGGATCGGAACCCGCGTTGAACGGCTCGGTAAGTGCGAAGGCGCTCGAGATCTCCCCGCGCAGATTCGGCCAGAGCCATCGTTCTTTTTGCGCCTCGGTGGCCCCGTGGGCCAGCAGCTCCATGTTCCCGCTATCGGGTGCTTGGACTCCGAAGATGGTCATGGAGAACATGCAGCGCCCAATAATTTCGGACATCAGCGCCAACTTGAGCTGGCCGAATCCACCGCCGCCCAGCTGTGGGTCGAGAAACGCTCCCCAAAGGCCGCGCGCTTTGACCATCCCCTGAAGGTGTGATTTCACGACCCTCCACTCCTCGGGCGGCAACTCCCCGAGAATGGGCTCGAGCGGGATCAGCTCGCGGTCGATGAACGACCGCATCCACTGGAGATCCTCCTCGAATTCTGGTTCCGTCTCGAAGTCCCAGGCCACTTGGCCCCTCCATCCCATCGGTTCAACTCGTGTTGGCGCGGTGGACATTACACCGTAATCCTCTTGTTATCCTGCTCCCACTACATCGGCCGATGGGCTTTCGGGGGACGACGGCCCTTCCGTTCCGTTTCCGGCCGTCAACGCAGCGACTTCGCCCGGATCCGGATGGACGAGCGCCACATCTGCTCGCCCACGTCGAGACCGGAACGGACAAACCGCACGAGGACGAGCGAGGATGAGTTCGGCTCCGGTGACAGTCCTATGCTGAGAAAGGTAGCTCGACCGCAGCAGGGGGATGACATGACGGGACAGACGGACAAGCCACTCGCGGGAATGTCGGCACTGATTACAGGCGGAGGCGGCGGCATCGGCGGCGCCTCGGCGGCCTGGCTGGCCCGCGACGGCGCCGCCGTCATGATCATGGGCCGGACGGAGGCGACGCTGGTCAAGGCTCGGGACGACATTGTCGCCGCGGCCGGCACCGCGGCCACGGTTGAGTACACCGTTGGCGACGCGCTGGACGAGGCCGCGTTGCAAGGGGCCTTTTCAGCGGCGGCGGGCTTGGCGGACCGCCTCGGCATCGCCGTCTCGGTAGTCGGCGGCGGCACAATGAAACCGCTCTTGATGTTCGACGGGGACGAAGTGCTCGAGGAGATGCGGCGCAACATCGTGTCTGCGTTTCTCGTCATCCGTCATGCCACCCCGCACATGACGAAGGGGGGCGGAGGATCCATCGTGTGCATCTCCTCTGACGCGGCCAAGATCCCGTGGCCATTCCTCACGACCTATAACACCTCGAAGGCCGGTGTCGAGGGCTTGGTTCGTGGCGCCGCCCTCGAGCTCGCACCGCTTCACGTGCGCGTGAATGCCGTCCGGCCCGGGTTGGTGAGGACGGAGGCCACGAAGGATGGGCTGTTCAAGAACGAATCGGTGATGGCCCAGTTCATTGCGGAGAAACCCCTCGGGCGCACCGGCGTACCGGACGATATCGCCGCCGGTGTCCGGTACCTCGCCGGTCCGGAGTCGTCGTGGGTGACGGGTCAGAGTCTCGGCATCGAGGGGGGCAATGAGTTGACCAGGGCCCCATACCTTGATGCACTCGTCCGGAAGCGCTTCGGAGACGCGCCGATCGACGCCGCGATGTCCGGCCAAATTCCGGTCTGAGTCCGGGCGGCTCCGCTCAGGAGCGATCCAGGCCGAGCATTTCGATGGCGTTGCCGCGCATGATCTTGTAGACGTCGGCGTCGCTCAGGTTGCGCACCATCTGCTCGGCCACCGAGCGTGTCTCGGGCCAGGTTGAGTCGGTGTGCGGATAGTCGGTCTCGAAGGTGATGCGATCGGCGCCGATGGCGCCGATCGAGTCCAAGCCGTGCTGGTCGCGGAAAAAGCAGCCATAGACCTGGCGTCGGAAGTACGTAGAGGGTGGTTCGAGGACCACCTCCTTCACCCCGCCCCAGGCCCGATGCTCCCGCCAGACGTCGTCAGCCCGCTCGAGGATATAGGGGAGCCAGCCGATCTGTCCCTCCGAATAGGCCAAGATCAAGGTGGGGTACCGGATGAGGACGCCGGAGAAGAGGAAGTCGCACAGAGAGGACATGGCGTTGCCGAAACTGAGCGTGGCCGCCACGGCAACCGGTGCATCGGCCGAGGTGGCGGGCATTTTGGACGACGACCCGATGTGCATGCACACGACCGTCCGGGTCTCCTCGCAGGCGGCGAAGAAAGGATCCCAGGCCCCACTGTGGATGCTGGGCAGTCCCAGGTGCGGCGGGATCTCGCTGAAGCAGACGGCCCGAACGCCCCGGGCGGCGTTGCGCCGCACTTCGACCGCGGCCAACGCGGGGTCCCACAGGGGAATGATGCACAGAGGGATGAGTCGGCCGTCGCTGTCGCCGCACCACTCGTCGACCATCCAGTCGTTGTAGGCCCGCACACAGGCCAGAGCCACCTCTCGATCCTTTGCTTCGAGGAAGGTCTGCCCGCAGAAGCGGGGGAAGGACGGGAAGCAAAGACTGGCTTCCACCCAGTTGGACTCCATGTCGGCGATGCGAGCCTTGGGTTCGTAACAGCCCGGTCGCATCTCGTCGTAGGTGATGGGGGACATGGTCATGTCGTCGCGGTCGAACCCGACCGCCGCCACGTGCCGCTTGTTGATGTAGACGAGATCCTCGTACACCCAGCAATCCGCGGGAGGACCGTCGGGGTCGAATGTCTGCCGATAGGTGCCACCACCGATGTGCTCCATCTCACCGATGCCCCGGCGCTCGGATTTCGGCCCCCGTTCCACGTATTTTCGCGGCAGCCAGGTGGACCAGAGGTGGGGCGGCTCGACCACGTGGTCGTCGACGCTGATGATGCGAGGCAGGGGCGTCGTGCTGCCCAGCCGGGGAGTGGTGTCGTTCGTCATGGCGCCTCCAGTGTGGCCGCGCACGCGGTCATGTGGGCAATCGAGTCGGTCCCACGCCACATGGTATTACGCTCTCTCGGGGATGTACGGGCGAAGGGGAGGGGCTCTGAGAGATGTCAGCTGACGGGATCATCCTCGTCCACGGTGGCATGCATACCGCTGCGTGCTGGGCCCTCGTGGAGCCCCTGCTCGATCTCCCGGTGCGGGCGGTGGACCTCCCGGGCCGGGGTTCGCGGCCTGCGGAGCTCGCGGAGGTGAGCTTGGACGACTGTGTGGCGGCGGTGTTGGAGGAGGCGGATGCAGCCGGGTTCGCCACGTTCGCACTCGTCGCCCACTCACTCGGCGGGGTCACGATCAGCGAGACCGCGTACCGGCACGGTGAACGCATCACGCAACTGGTGTACGTCGGCGCCATCGTCCCACCCGCCGGGTCCAGCGCGGCGACGGTCATGATCGGACAGGACGTGAGCCAGGACGATCCATTCGTTGTCTCGGAGGAGTTCGCCAGACCTGCATTCGGCAACGACCTCACGGAAGAGCAGTGGGTCGCCCATGCCGCATCGCTCGTGCCCGATGCCCCCGGCATCATGAACGGGGTGATCAGCGGACTGCCATCGGGCATTCCCGTCACCTACGTCAACATGAGCGACGACGTGCCGGTCCCACCTGCGTTGGCGGAGCAGATGGCGGCCAACCTGGGTGGCGATGTCGTGCGGGTAACCCTTCACGCGGGTCACACGGTCATGGTGTCGCAGCCCGAGGCGCTCGCTGTCGTGATCAATGCGGCAATCGACTCGGATGGCTCGTGACCCGGGTCTCGATGCCGGCCGGCGCGGCCTGACGCACCCTCTCTGGCCACCGTTATAGCAATCGGTATGATTCCAGGCTACGGTGCAAATGCCGGATCAAAGGAGGACATCCACCATGACTGAGCGTCTCGTCTCCGCTGACTCCCACGTCAAAATGACCCATGAGCAGGTCAAGAGCCACCTTTCGGAGGGGTTTCACGCAGCCTACGACGAGGCGGCCGGCGCCTACGAGGCCCGCATGTCACGCGGCGCAGGGGCAGTGAACCGGGCCGGTGCGGCCGGTAACGGTGCCAGTGCCAAGTCAACCGAGGACGACAATCCGGGCGGCCAAGCCGGGGCGGCTTCGAACAGCGTCTTTACCCGCCAGTCGTACTGGGATCCGAAGGCCAGGCTCTTGGACATGGACACCGACGGCGTCGAGGTCGAGGTGCTCTACAGCGAGGTGAGCGCCTTCCGCTACCTGAGCGACGTCAAGGAGGGACTGACCGAGGTCGTCCGGGCGTTCAACGACGCCCTTCATGACTTTGCCTCAGAGGATCTGTCCCGTCTGATCGTCTCGTACCAGATACCGATTCACGACATAGAGGTGGCGGTGGCCGAGGTCGAGCGGGTGGCGGCCTTCGGAGGAAAATCTCTGCAGCTCCCGGTCTTTCCGGCCGAGCTGGGGTTGCCGGACTACTACGACGAGCGCTACCGGCCCCTATTTGCCGCCATTGCGGCCACAGGGCTGCCCATCTGTTGCCACATTGGCCTGAAGACGACGCTCGACGACGTGGCGCGACGCGACCCCACGCCCAACAAGGGGGTGATGGTGCCGCTGACCCCGCTGATGACGGCCGAGGCGTTCGGCATGTGGATCATGGGGGGCGTCTTCGAGGCGTTCCCTGATCTCAAGGTCGTCTTCGTCGAGCCGGGCCTCGGCTGGGTGCCCTGGTGGCTGGAGACGGTCGACGACATGGCGACGAGGCAGGGCTACAAGTTCCCGGCCATCACCGAACTGCCCAGTGCGTATTTCCATCGGAACGTCTATCTCACCTTCATTGACGAGCATTACGGACTCGATCGCGGCCGCGACCTCCTGGGCACGAAGAACATCATGTGGTCGAGCGACTTTCCCCACCCCGTGACCAGCTGGCCCCACTCACGCAAGATTGTCGACGAGTTGTTCGCCGACCTGCCGGCGGAGGATCGTCAGCTGGTGGTCTGCGGCAATGCCACTCGTGTCTGGGGCCTCGGGTAGGAGTTGACGCGAGGGTGAACCGGGGTCGGGCCGGCCGGTCTCCTTTTTCACATAGCGGTCACCGCTAGTGTCATCGCGATGCCAGGGGTCGACACACAGGTTGAGTTGGACATAGAGCAAGGGATCGCGACGGTCGTCCTTTCGAGGCCGGAGGTTCTCAATGCCATCACGCGAGCCATGCTCGAAGAGCTGAACGTGGCGCTCGACGTGATTTCTCAGGACGAATCGGTGAAGGTGGTGGTGCTCACCGGAGCCGGCAAGGCCTTCAGCGCCGGCGTGGACCTCAAAGCACTGGGAGGACGCAGCCTGGAGGGGGGAGCCGTCGGCGATTACCTGGATGAGCCTGCTCGTCAAGTGATTGACCGGCTCACCACCATCCCCAAGATCGTGATCGCCCGGGTCAACGGATTCTGCTTTACGGGAGCGTTGGAGCTGGTGTTGGCCTGCGATTTGGTGGTGGTGGCCAACGAGGCGCGACTGGGCGACACCCATGCCAAGTGGGGTCTACGACCCACGTGGGGGATGAGCCAGCGTTTGGCTCGAATGGTGGGGATGGCCAAGGCGAGAGAGCTGTCGTACACCGCGAGAACCTTCACGGGCGCTCGAAGCGGCCGAATGGGGATTGGCAGCGCGAGCCGTGCCATTGGAACAGCTGGACACCGCCGTGAACGATCTTGCGCAGCAATTGCTTGCCAACAGCATCGGATCACTCGTCGCCTACAAGGATCTCTACCGACGGAGTCTCGACTTGGGGCAGGCCGATGGTCTTGCCTACGAAGCCGACGGCCAGGTTCGACATTGCCGATACGGCGCAACGCCTGGCCACCTTCAGATGAAGGCGCCCTCGCTCTGATCACCGATCGATGTACTGCTCGACCAGGAGGCTCAATGCCTCCGCCGTCAGTCGGTGGCGGGTCAATCGATCGCTCGGGAGGGTCGACGTGGCGAACGGCAAGGCCGACGTCATCGATTCGCTGAGAGCGACGCCGCGGATCATGGTGAAGACAAGCTGTCGTACTGCCTTGTTACGAACGGAGATGCCCGAGAACACTTTGCTGTTCAGCCTGCGAATCTGAACCTCCGACTCGTTGCTGACCGCGATCATCGTCTGCATCGTTTGCTCCGAGGTCTTCGGATCGCGGCTGAGATTGAGCATTACCTGCATATAGGCGAGGTAGCGGGGATCACCGTAGTAGCGGTCAACGATGCCGAGATAGCTCTCGATACGGTCGATGAGCGTCTCTCCGACGATCTGTGACGTGGACAGCTCCTCGACGAGGAGGCGCGTGCCCTCCTCGAGGACGGTCAGCATCAGGTTCTCGCGACTACCGAAGTAGTACTGGATGACGCCCCACGAGAGTCCCGCCCTCTCGGCAATGGCATTGGAGCTGGCCCGGTAAAAGCCGTCTTCGAGGATGCACTCCACGGTGGCATCGATCAGGCGCTGCCTTGTGTCCGACTCCGCGCTCTCACCTGCCGCCGAATCCGAGGATCGACGGGTCGCTTGGCGGCCGGCTGGACCCATCAGCGAAGCCTTCGGCTCGGACCGAGGGCCCGACGACCGTCGATGCGCGGCAATTGCAGGGCCGGATCTGGTGTCCATGGCCTGCGAGTCTACGGGAGCTCTGTGTCGGCTCCCCACGAGCGAGTCCGGCGCCGCGAACGGACCGGCGCCGTGATCTGCCGGCCCGCATCGATTGCGTTCCATCTACCTAGTGGTTACTATATTTGGGCCTCGCGGGATGTGCCTGGAGGCTGGGGGTTTCATCATGCCTGGAGTATTCGACGGTCTGCATGTCCTGGATCTCTCGTGGGGGATGGCCGGTCCGATGGCGTCCATGTTGCTGGCGGACAACGGCGCGGCCGTGACCCGCATCGAACCTCCCGAGGGTGACCCTTTCGCCGTCCAATCGGGCTACCGGGTATGGCACCGGGGGAAGCGCAGCGCGCGCCTCGACCTGCACTCGGACGCCGACCGATCGACCTTCTTCTCGCTCGCCACTCAGGCCGACATCGTCCTGGACAGCTTTTCGCCGGGCACCATGTCCGGGCTCGGCATGGACCACGCGCAGTTGTCGGAACGCAACCCCCGGCTCATCACCTGTTCGATAACCGGCTACGGCGAGGAGGGGCGCGACCGCGACCGTCCGGCTCTCGATGCCCTGGTGGCGGCGCGGACCGGCCTGCTCTATGACCAGAAGGGTCGGAGAGGCACCGCCATGGAGTACATCATGGGGCGGCCCGGTCCCTTGCCGGAGTTCGACGGTCCCGAGGGGATGGTGCGTGGTGCAAATCGGCCAGGACCCGTTTTCCCCCGGACGCCGTGGCCGAGCATTGGGGCGGCCTACCTGTCCACCTTGGGCATCGCCGCCGCCCTGCGGGCGCGAGAGGTGACCGGCACGGGCCAGCGGGTGACCACCTCACTGCTGCAAGGTGCCCTGGCCGCGGTGACCCTGAACTGGCAGAGGGTGGAGCGACCCGACGCGCCCCTGTACTGGATGTGGCCCTTGGACGCCCGGTCCATCGAGGGCATCTTCGAATGTGCCGACGGACGCTGGGTGCACCACTGGACGCTGCGGCCCAACTGGGTCCTGCGGGCGGCGGAAGGGGACGACCCTGCGCTGGCAGCGGTCGACTTCTCCTACCGCGGGGACCCCGACCGGGTCTCGATGGAAGACGACGGTTTGCTGCAGGGCATCATCCAGTACCCGGACTTGGCGGCCGCCTTCAAGAAGTTTCCGGCCGAGGCCTGGGTGAAGGCGGCCGAGGTCGTCGGTTTCGGCGTTTCCCTCATCCGTTCGCCGGCCGAAGCACTCTCCGACCCGTTCTTCATCGCGGATGGGTGCGTGGCCGAGGTCGACGATCCCGAGGTCGGGCCAATTCGCCACGTGGGTCAGCTTCTCGATTTCTCCGCGACACCGGGAGCCGTCCGTGGGCATGCGCCGCGATCGGGTGAGCACACCGAGGAGGTGCGGGCGGAGGGCGCTGCCCTCGGTGCCGCCGAGTCGAGCGACCAGCCCACACCGTCGCACCCCGCCGGTCCCGATGCGCTGGCCTATCCGTTGGCCGGGGTCAGGGTCCTGGACCTCGGTCTGGGAGTGGCCGGCCCGTTCACCGGCCGGGTACTGGCCGACCTCGGTGCGGACGTCATCAAGGTCAACGCCCTCTACGACTCGTTCTGGAACGGGACCCACATGGGTCTCGGCATCAACCGGGGCAAGCGCAGCATCTCGCTCAATCTCAAGGATGACCAGGGGAAAGCAGTTCTCCACCGGTTGATCGCGAAGGCCGACGTGGTGACCACCAACTGGCGGCCCGGGGCGGCCGCCCGCCTGGGTATCGACTACGAGTCGCTGCGCCAGCAGTTCCCGCGCCTCGTCTTCTGCAACACGCGGGGCTACGAGAAGGGTCCCCGTTCGGCCCTACCGGGCACCGATCAGAACGCGGCGGCGCTCACGGGAACCGAATGGGAGGATGGTGCCTGCGACGCCGGTAATCCGCCGTTGTGGAGTCGCTCCAACATGGGGGACACCGGCAACGCCCTCCTGGCGGCCATCGCCATCACTTCGGCCCTCTATCACCGCGACCGGACCGGCGAGGGACAAGAGGTCGCCACCGCCATCGTCAACGCTGGTCTTCTCCACACCTCCTATGCCTGGGTGCACGCCGACGGATCTCCGGGGGCGTACCGCCACGTCGACGGGGACCAGGTGGGGTTCTCGGCGTACTACCGGATGTATCAGGCGGCGGACGGTCGCTGGCTGTTCGTCGCCGCTCTCTCCGAGGACCATCGGAAGCTCCTCTTCGAGGTGACCGGTGCGGTGGTCACCGACGACGACGCCGTCAGTGGCAGCTGCGGCGGGCTCGCTGGCCGAGAGATTTTCCAGCGAGTCGGCGGCCACCTGGGTCGCCCTGCTCGAGACGGCCGGTGTCCCCGCTGAGGTAGTCGACGAGGAGTTCTGCCGGGCGATCTTCGACGACCCGGAGGCCCGTCAACGGAACCTGATCGCGCAGACCTGGTCGGGCAGCGTCGGTCGCTTCGAGGACCCCGGCCTGCTGGTGCAGGTCACTCCAGGTGGTGGCACCGTGCAGCGCGGACCGTGCATGTGCGGTGAACACACCCGGGAGATCATGCTCGAGCACGGCTTCAGCGATGACGAAGTCGACAGCCTGGTGGCGGCGGGGGCAGTTCTCGACGCACCCGTGGAGGCTCCTGGCAACTGAGCCGGTGCTCGAGCGTGGCGGTCAGGGCTTGCCGAGGATGACCGCGCTCCGCCCCGCACTGCAGAGGACCCGCTCGACGCCCTTGACCTGATTGGCCGCTGTTCCCCGAAGCTGGCGCACGCCTTCGAGGATGTTGTTGATGCCGTGGATGTACGCCTCCCCGAGCAGGCCGCCGTTGGTATTGACCGGGATCGTGCCGTCCAGTCCGATGTTGCCGTCGGCGATGAAGTCCTTGGCCTCTCCATGGCCACAGAACCCGTAGGCCTCGAGCTGGTAGAAGACGACCGGGCTGAAGTTCTCGTAGATCATGGCCACGTCGATGTCGGCCGGCGACAAGCCGGTGGCCTCCCATAGCCGAGCCGCCACGTCCTCGGCTTCGGGGAAGCGGGTCAGGTCGTCACCGTAATAGCTAAAGGTCACGTCACCGTTGATCAGGTTGGATTGGGACGCGGCTTCGACGGTCACCACGGGTTGGCGCAGGTCGCGTGCCCGCTCCGCAGAGGTGACGACGCACGCCACCCCTCCATCGCTCTCCTGGCAGCAGTCGAGCAACCGAAGGATGGGTTCGACGATCCACCGGGAGGCCTGATGGTCTTCCAAGGTGATGGGTCGTTCGTAGAACCATGCGTTCGGGTTGGTGGCGGCATGCGCGCGGGCAACGACCGAATAGCGCCCGAAGTCCTCGTTGGTCAGGCCGAAGCGGTGCATGTAGCTCTGGAACCAGAGCGAGTACATCTTCGCCGGGGTGTCCAGGCCATGGCGCAGATACCAGTCGGGGTTCCCTGGGCCCGAGGCCGGCTGCGGTTGGCCGAAGCGGTGACCCGAGCGCTCGTTGAACGCCCGATAGACGACGACCGCCTCGGCCGCTCCACTCGCCACGGCGGCGGCCGCGTGCTCAATGGTGGCCGAGGCTCCGCCCCCGCCGAATGGTGTCCGGGAGGTCCAGCGCGTGCCGGTGATGCCCACGCTGCGCATCAGAGCCAGCTCGTCGTTGGTGTCGAGCGTGAAGGTGACCAGGCCGTCCACCTCCGAGGGCAAAAGTCCGGCGTCGTCGAGGGCGGCCCGCACCGCCTCCGCGGCCAGTTGGAGCTCGCTGCGGCCGGACGCCTTGGAGAACTCGGTCTGTCCGATGCCGGCGACTGCCGTCGCTCCAGGTCGGAGGGCCATCAGCGCACTCGCTCGGCAGTGGCCCGGAACAGGAGTATCGGCTTTTCCGCACCGGGCGAGGGTACGGCCTCGACCGCCAGATCGTTTGCCGCCTGGTCGGCTCCCGTGAAGTTGCCGACGACTCGGGCCCCCTCTTCCAGCTCCACCAGGACCACCACGCGGGGCTCGTCGTCGGGCTGGGTGGGATGGTGCGAGACGATCCAGCTGAGGACAGTGCCCCGTCCCGATGCCTGCCGCGCATCCCACTCGAGCGATCCGCACCGCGGGCACATGGGCGACGGCGGGTGCTGCACCAGACCGCAGTGGCGGCAGGTCGCCAGGAGCACCACGCCGCGCTGGAGGCCGGACCAGAAGAATCGGCCGGTGTCGTCGACCTTGAGCTGGTCCTCCTCGGTCATGCGGCACCCTCCGTCCCGGACACGTAGCGGCTCCCTAGGAGAACCCAGATCGCCACTGTAGCCATGTGGTTTGACGGGCGGGCGGGGCGGGCCCTGGGACCTACGGTCGTGGTCAGCTGGCGCGACCCGGGCGCTTGCTCACCGAGTCGCCGCGAAGCCGGTGTAACAGGGCACGTTCGTCCGCATCGAGAAGCTTGGAGAGCTGGTCCCCGCGTGGTTTCCCGGTGGCGGCACGCTCGGTGAGAAGCGCGAGGTTCCCCTCGCTGTGCTCAAGCCGTAGTCGCAGCTCATCGCGTTCAGCGGCAATCGTGTTCGACTCGGCCTTCGCCTGCGACAGGTCTCGCTCCAACTCGTTGAGGTGCCGTTCCAGTCGCTCGATCCTCCGTCGGGCCCATGACCCGTCATTGTCTGCTCCGCGCTGTCCCTTGGTGAGGTTCTGCACGACCTGGATCAGCAAGGCGGAAGCCACCTTGTCGTAGTCCATTTCTGCCGTCTCTGGTCCCTTGGGCCGCTCGTCAGCGGTCGAGTTCAGGTCATTGGCAGCGGCCGCAATCCGATAGGTCCGCTTTCCTCTGACGTCGCGCGTCAACTGGCCCGACCGATCCATGTTGGAGATCAGCTGGGCGAAGTTCGCCAGCGAGCCCTCGTACCCGACAGCCTCCATGAGTTTGGCTGTCGCCCGTCCGTTGGTGTCCTCGAGCGGCCCTTGCCGCGTCAAATGCTCCGCGACCTGCTGGCGCGTCTGGCTTCGTGACATCAATTCTCCTTGCGACGCGGGGCGCACCGGCATATCGGCGGGCCTCACCGCGAATCCGACACCTCAGTATAACGTTAGTTACTAGTCGGTAATCCGCAGTGGGGCTGCTGCACGGCCTTTCCAAAGCCGGCCAGTGCCCTACTCGACCAGGACGGGGGCCAGTTGACGCCATTGGGCGAGCGGCAAACCGACCGGCGTATCGGAAAGAACCTGAATGCAGACGTGGTCGGCCCCGGCGGCACGATGGAGATCGATCCGTGTGCGGATGGACTCCTCATCCCCCCATGCGACCAGGGCGTCGATCAGCCGGTCACTGCCGCCGTCCGCAAAGTCTCCGTCGACGAATCCCAGCCGCCGGAGGTTGTTCACATAGTTCGGGAGAGAGAAGTAGTGCAACAGATGGGCGCGTCCCATGGCCCGGGCGCGAGACGGATCGCGTTCTAGTGCCACGGCCTGTTCGGGGAGGACCAGACCGTCGGCCCCAACTGCCTCCCGGGCTATCGCCGTGTGCTCAGGGGTGACGTTGTAGGGGTGAGTCCCCGCCGTTCGTCGCCGGGCCAGTTCGAGCATTTTGGGTCCGAGAGCGGCGAGCACACGTCGATCCGAGGGCAGGGGGCGGACGGCGGCGTCGAGCCCGTCGAGGAACGTTGTGGTGCTCGCCAGCGGATTTTGGAACCGTCCCGGCTCGAGCAGCGAATCGATGAGAGGGGCGTGGCTCACTCCGATGCCGACCAGCAGGCGATCCCCGTAGACGTCGGTGAAGCGAGCAAACGCCTCCGCCGTCTCATCGGGTGTGTGCATCCACAAATTCAGAATCCCGGTGGCCACGGTGATTCCCGTGGTCGCTCCCAAAAGCTGCTCGATGGACCCGAAGAGGTCCCCGCCGGCGTCAGGGATCCACAGGGCGGAGTAGCCGAGGGTCTCCAGTTCTGCGGCGGCCTCTACCGCTTCGCCAGCGTCGCCGTAGCGCAGCCCGCCACTCCAGATGCCCGTTCCACTCAGCCTGACCATTTGGTTCCCCTTCACTGCCGATGTCCTCTTGGCAGGCTAGATCCACTGCTCATTCGAGCGTGCCGGCGGCAAACAGAGCCTCGATCTCCGTCTCCGACAGGTGGAGCTCGTCCAGACAGATTTCGCGGGTGTGCTCTCCGAGCCCAGGTGCTGGTCTCGACTCCGGGAGAGGCATATCCGTGGCGAGGTACGACTGGCGGTCAAAGCGCAGCGGGCCGATGCCGGGCTGCTCGACTGAGACGAGGAACTGGCGCGCCGCCAGATGCGGATCTGAGAGCAGGTCGGGTGGATAGGCCATCCGTGCGGCCGCGATGCCGAGAGCCTGGCAGCGTGCCGCCACCTCGTCGGGCGTGAGCTCCGCGCACCAGGCCTCGAGTTCGGGGACCTCGGTGCGGGAACACACCACGACCCATTCCTCGTCGCCGACACAGCGAAATGGACCCCACACGGGACCCCGTTCGTCGTTGTTGCCGTCAGGCACGACACTGCCGGGCGTGAGGGACTCGGCGAGGAGGAGATCCCCCAACATGTTCGCCACGACCTCGGCCTGCGAGAGGTCGACGTGTGTGCCTTGCCCGGTTCGTTCCCGCTCCCACAGCGCTGCCAGTCCGAACGCGGCGAGCAGCTCACCCACCAACAGGTCCGGAAAGTTGGACGGTGACCCCGGCCAGCCCTCGCCGTCGGGGAAGGCCCACAGGTGCAAGAGCCCGCCGTACCCCTGGACCGAAGGCCCGTACCCACGCCACTTGGCCCGGGGTCCGGTCGATCCGAGTAGCTGGCTCGACAGCATCACCAAGCGCGGATTGATCGCGTGGAGGTCATCCCAACCCAGGCCGAGTGATGCCATGGTCCCGGTCGAATTGTTCTCGATCACGACGTCGGCCGACGCGGCGAGCCGCCGTACCAACGCGACCCCCTCGGGCGACTTCAGGTTGACGCCGAAGCTTCGCTTGGACCGACTCGACGATGCGAAGGCCGGACTGGTGAGGTTCGCGCCCATCAGTCGCATGAAGTCCGGGTACCTTGCGCTCTCGATTTTGATCACGTCGGCGCCGTGGTCGGCGAAGACGCGGCCGCATTGGACGCCGACGCCTCCTTGCCCGAAGTCGAGGACGCGCATCCCGACGAGTGGACCCCCGGGCGGAGCGGGCACGGACGACGGCACCATTCGGAGGGACTCCCACGAAAGTTGCCCGTCGTGCTCGCCGACCAATGGCGCACGCCCTCGATGGCCGAGGCGAACGCCGTCGAACTCGGCGAAGCCGACCGGGACGCGGGCCCGTATGCCGGGAGCCACCTCCGCCTCGCGCAGCGCGCCCCGCTGGAGGAGGTGGTCGTCGACGAGGATGTCGGCCGGCGTGTTGATCGGCGTCACGACGATGCCGCGCCGCTGCGCCTCGTCGGCGGCCTCCTCGGTGGTCATGTTCCGCAGGAAGGGACCGAGGACGGCGAAGATCTCGTCTCGGCGCATGATCCTCGTCATCATCTGGTCGAAAGCTGGATCAGCCAGCTCCGCCGGCTCTCCCATCCATTCGAAGAGGGCCCGCCATTGCCGGGCGGACATCAGAACCACCTTGACGTCGCCATCGACCGTCGTCATGGTCGGGTACATCTGCACGCCGCCGCGAACCCGGCGCGCCGCCCCAGCCGACGCGTTGGCGATCGACCAGGTGTCGACCTGGATGACGGCCTCGAGCGCTGACACGTCGAGGCTCTGCCCGCGGCCGGTCAGGCGCCGCTGCCACAGCGCGGCCAGCACGGCCCACAGTCCCATCATTGAGGCTGCGTCCGATCCGACCGCTCCCGGAACAAGCAATGGAGGCTTCTCCGGGACACCCGCCTGTGAAAGCCATCCCGACATTCCGACGACGACGTCATCACAACCTTGAGAGCTGGCGTAGGGACCTGTGCGACCGAACCAGGTCATTGAGCACACCACTTGCGCCGGGTGGGCCGGCTGGAGGTCGTCCAACGACGAATGCAGGACCACGTCGGCCCCTGTCACGAGCGCGCTGTCGTCAGTCACGCCGAACTTGTTCCAATTGCGGAAGGCCCACCCGAGCGCTCGAGGAGGCATGGAGCGTGCGGGGGAGCCACCCACCGGCTCGACCTTTACGACCTCTGCACCGAGGTCGGCGAGGAGACGACCGCAGAGCTCGCCCACTTCGACCGTGCGATCCAGGACGCGGAGTCCCTGCAGCGGCTGGTGTCGCTGGTCGTTCGGTGAGTGCTCACCTTCGACCGGTCCGGGGCTCACGTGCCGGTGAACTTCGGCTGGCGTTTCTCTGTGAAGGCCTTGAGCCCCTCTTTGGCATCGTTGCTGCGCGTGACCATTCCGGAGTAGTGGTTCTCGATCAGGCCCGCCTCGTTCTCGGGCAGCCATCCGGTCTCGATGGCGGATGCCTTGGAGGCCGACACCGACAAGGGGCCGTTGCGGGCGATGACCTCGGCGATCTCGTGGCCCTTGGCCAGTCCCTCGCCGGTGGGGACCACGTGGGTGACGAGTCCCCAGCGCAGAGCCTCGTCGGCGTCAAGAATGCGGCCGGTGATGAGCATCTCCATCGCCACGGCGTAGGGAATTTGGCGCTTGAGGCGCATGGTGGAGCCGGCACCGGCGATGAATCCCCGCTGCGCCTCCGGGAGCCCGAAGCGGGCCTGTTCCTCGGCGATGCGAATGTCAGTCTGTTGCAGCATTTCGCATCCGCCGCCCAGGCAGTCGCCGTTGACGACGGCGATGATCGGCGTCCGCAGCCACATCGTCAGCAGCAGTCCCCGTCCGATTATCGACATGTCCTCGAGGACTCGTCGCTCGTTTTCGGTCGGCTCCGCCGAGCGATTCCCAGCCATCCAGCCGGCGTCGAGGTCGCCACCCGTGCAGTAGCTGGCTCCGGCGCCGGTAAGGATGGCAGAACGGATGCTGTCATCGGCGTCGATGGCCTCCCAGGCGTCGGCCAGCCGGACCAGCATGTCCAGCGACAGAGCATTGCGCCGCGCCGGCCGGTTCATCGTGAGGACGACGGTGTCGCCCTGTCGGTCGTAGATCAGACTGGCTTCGTTATCGCTCAACGTTGCTCCTTTATGACGGGACTATGTGAAAAGGGCACCAGATGACCAAAGGGCGTCGCACGACACCCCGCAATGTATAGCCGGTCCGTTATAACAGTCGTTGGTAGTTTCTCATCCTCATCGACGGGAGGGTTGAGATGGCGAACGACGCACCCAATGGCAAGGTGTACATCCATGAGCTGGTGGCCATCCGGGACCAGAACCGACAGCGATATATGGAGCATGTGGCCGTCAACTGGTGTCCGGTGGGGCGGGTCGAACGCAACATGGTGTCCTTCGGGATCTGGGGCACCGTCGGGAGCACCGGCGCCTGGCCCGAGGTGGTGCTGATGTGGGAGCTCGACGGCTGGCACGGGCTGGCTGCCAACTTCGAGCGTGAGCTCACCAATCCCAAGCTGCAGGACCCGTCGCTCGAGCGCTGGTGGGGCGAGGCGGTGGCACTTCGCCGGGGCGGGCACGACCGAGTGATCGTGCCCGCGTCCTTCTCGCCGACGGCCGAACAACTTGTTGCCGCGACGACGCGTCCGGCTGTGTACTACCACGAGATCATCGAGGTTGTTCCGGGGCAGGCGCCGACATACCTGGCCCTCTTGCGCGAACACTGGTTGCCCGTGGCCGAGCGTCTCGGCCTGCGCCTGGTGGGTGCATTCCGTACCGCCATGGTCAACGACTCGGAGGTGATCTGTATCTGGGCCATCCAGACCTGGGACGGTTGGGCCGACGTTGAGATCGCCTACGAGTCGGACCCGGATGTCGCCCGGTGGCGGCTTCGCACCCAGGGGTTGGTGCGGGATTGGCGCAACACGCTGATGTGTGCCGCTCCGCTCTCAGGGCTCACCACGGGGAAGATTCCCTAAGCACGACGACGGGTCAGAAAGACCGGGGGAGTCCCAATAGCCGTGAACCGAGACTGTTGCGCACCATCTCGTTGGTGAGGGGAGAAAAGCACCAAAGGCGGCCATCCCGAAAGAAACGCTGCATCGCCACTTCTCGAGCGAAGCCCATGCCGCCCATCAGTTGCATGCCGTGCAGGGCGATCTCGACCGCCGCCTCGGAGGCGACCAGCTTGGCCATGGACGCCAGATTGCCGGCATCGCCACCGCCAGCCTCCACTTCGGCCGCCCTGGCCATCAAGCTGCGCGCCGACTCGAGGGCTACCGCCCCGTCCACCAACCAATGTTGGGGCACCTGGAACGAGGCGATGGCCTTGTCGAACACTTTGCGCTCCTTGGCGTACTCGATCGCCAGCGACAGTGCGCCCCGGCCCACCCCGATGCTGGCCGCGGCGGCGTGCAGTCCCTCGCGGTTCACGGTCGTGAAGGCTTGGCGCATTCCGTTCCCTGCCTCGCCCAGGACATTGTCGGCGCTCACCCGCACGTCGGACAGATAGACGTGGCACGTGGACATGCCGTGGATGCCCATCGTGTCGATGGTGGTGACCTCCAGGCCGGGAGCGTCTCGCTCGACGAAGAACATGGTGACTCCGTTGACCGGCGAACCTTCGATGGGCGACGTCCGGGCCAGTACGATGATCCAGTCGGCCTCCATCGCTCCCGAGGTCCACATTTTGTGGCCGACGAGGACGAAGCCTCCATCGCCATCGGGGACGGCGGTGGTTTGCATGACCCGGGCCACGTCGGTGCCGCCGTCCGGCTCCGACAGCGAGAACGAACCACTTCCTTGTCCGGCGAGCAGCCGCTCGAGGGCGCGCCGGTGGGTGGGGCTGGAGCCATAGCGCTGGAGGACCTGGGCCACGGCGTACTGGGCGATCAGGAAGGCTGCCATGGACGTGGGGCCGGCACCGAGCTCTTCGAGCACGACCAGCTGGTCCCGGACGTCGCCGTCACCGTTCAAGCCGATCCCCAGGATGCCCATCTCCGCCATGGCCCGGAACAGATCTTCGTCGAAGGTCTCGGATTCGTCGAGAGCGTGTATGCGGTGCTCGGGGGACACGTCCCCGATGAGCTGGCGAATACCCTTGCGTAGCTCGGCGCGCTCCGGGGTGTCGGCGGCTGGGTCCAGTCCGTGCCCTGCGACGTCGGTCATGCTCACCACTGCTCCCAGTGCACGACCTGGGCGGTCTCGACTCGGCGGCCGGGCTTGAATTCCTGACCCAGAAAGTGGGCAACGGGAATCAGGGCGCACTGCATGACGGAGTCGTAGGGGATGCCGAGGAGATCGGCCGCCCGGCGCTCGTAGTGCAAGTGCTGAGTGGTCCATACGGTGCCCAGGGAGCGATCGCGGGCCGCCAGCATAAAGCTCCACACTGCCGGCAGCACAGAGCCCCAGGTGCCGGCCTGGACGACCGGGTTCGCCAGTTCGGCGCGTGTCCCGATCCTGACGCACGGCACGAGGAGGACGGGAACCTCGTGCAGGTGCTCCACCAGGTGATCGACACTGCCGGCGATGGCCTGCCATTCGGCGCCGTCGAAGTCTTGGCGACTGGGGGCCGTGTCATCGTCGCCGGTCGGATGAGCCAGTCCGAGCCGCCATAGCTCGGCCAGCTCGGCACGTCGCTCAGGATCAGTGACAAAGAGGAAGTCCCATCGCTGTCGGTTCCGTCCCGTCGGCGCCTGTTGAGCCACCCGGGTGCAGTCGACCAACAGCTGTCGGTCGACCGGGCGGGTCAAGTCCAACCGACGCCGCACCCCGCGAGTCGTGGTCAACACCTTCTCGGCGCTCAGTCCCGACGCCATGCCTTCTCCCTCATCAGAGCAACACCCTACGATCCCTCTCCACGGGTCGACAGTTCATGCGACGTCGATCGAGGTTGGCTGTTTTCTCCACGATGATTGCATAGCAGCCAGGCCTGGATCCCTATGAGAAGTATTCAGCTCCAACCTGGCGGTTTCGGACGCCGGTGGTAGGTTTCCCTTGGGGCGCGGATATTTCGTTCAGCGTAGAAGCAAGGGGGAGTGCCGGTGCCGGATATTGACGAATACCGGGATAGTTCGCTGCGGCCTGCAGAGCGGGACCACCCGATGACGTTCCTGCCCGAACCCGGACCCGAAGCGTGGTTCTCGCCGGTCATTTCGGCCGACGACCATGTGCTCGAGCCGTTCGACCTCTTCACCAGCCGGGTGGCACGCCGATACCGGCCCGGGGTGCCGACCGTCGAACTCGACGACGAGAGCGTCCCGTGGTGGATCATCGGCGACGTGCGGCAACAGGTCTTTGTATTGAATGGTGCCGTGGGCCGGCCGATGTCGGAATGGGACCTTGCTCCGCAGCGATACGACGAGTTCCGCTCCGGTGTGGTCGACGTGGCCGAGCGGGTCAAGGACATGGATCTTGACGGCGTATGGGCGTCCGTGACGTTCCCCTCCATCATTTTCGGATTTGCCGGTACGGCACTGGATCGGCTGCCCGACCCAGAGGTGGGGCTGGCCTGCGTCCGGGCCTACAACGACTGGTTGGCCGAGGAGTGGATCAGCGCCCAACCCGGCCGCTTCATACCGTCCCAGCTCCCCTGGCTGTGCGACCCCCTTGTCGCCGCGGGTGAGATCCGGCGCAATGCCGCGCGTGGCTTTCGTGCCGTCTCGTTCTCCGAGAACCCCGAGGGTCTCGGATTCCCCGGCATCCATACCGACTACTGGGACCCCTTCTTCGCAGCCTGCGAGGAGACCGAGACAGTCATCAACCTCCATGTCGGCTCTTCTGGAAACGTCCAACACCCCTCGAAGCTTTCCCCGATGGACACCATGACCGCGCTGTTCCCGGTGAACGGCATGATCGCCGCGGTTGACTGGGTCTACTCGCGCATCCCACTGCGGTTTCCGAACCTGCGCATCGCCCTGTCGGAGGCCGGGGTTTCCTGGGTCCCGACCATTCTCGAGCGCCTCCATCGCGCCTACCGTCAAGTCGATGCGTCAGTGGCGTGGTCGCGATCGGACCCCGCGCCGGCAGAAGTGCTCCTTCGCTCGTTTTGGTTCACGTCGATTGAGGATCCGTCGGCGTTCCACCAGCTGGACCTGATCGGTCGCGATCGGGTGATGGTGGAGACCGACTACCCGCACCAAGACTCGACGTGGCCCCACACGCAATCAATGTTGCGGCACCAACTTTCTCACCTGCCCGACCAGCTTGTGGCCGATGTGTGCTGGCGAAACGCCGTACACGTCTATGGCGCAACGGCCCCGCCGGAGGAGTGGGTCCACCAGCGCGAGCGAACTGCGGCCGTCGGCCACGGCGTGGCAGGATCGGTCCGGTGACGGCCTCAGACGCATGCGGCGAATCGTTGGCCACGCTTTCGGTCCGCCAACGCACGGCGCTGGCGTTGAGGATCCTCGGTGAGGCCGGCTACCAGGACAAAGTCACTGGCCACCTCACCGTGCGCGACCGGGACGACTCCACGGTGCTCGTCAACCCGGTCGACGTCCTGTGGGTCGATATTCGAGCTCGGGATTTGCTCCGTGTCGCCCCGGACGGCTCCATCCTCGAGGGCGTTCGACGTTTCAATCCGACCGCCGGCTTCCATTTCGCCATCCACGAGAGGCGGCACGACGTCCGAGTGGTGCTCCACAATCACCCTCCGTTCGGCAATATCTGGGCTGCGGCGGGTCGCATGCCCCCGCTACTCGATCAGTCGGGTGCGAACGGAGGCGGCTCCACGGCCCTGGTTTCGGAGTACGAAGGAACGTTGGAGGATGTGGGGAGAGCTGAGCGGCTGGCGATCGCGTTCGGTACGGCCGACGTGGCGGTGCTGGCGCACCATGGCGTTCTGGTGGTCGGCGGCGACCTTGAGATCGTGCTGGCGCGGGCCCTGTCATTCGAATGGCGGTGTCAGCGTGCGTTCGAGGTGGCCGCGATGGGAATCGCCAACCCCGTCGAGCTTCCCGCCGATGCAGCGGCGCAGATCGGCAAGTTCGCCCATGAATTCGGCGAGGTGCTGTTCGATGTCTATGGACGCCGAATCATTGCGAGAGACCCTTCGGTGCTAAATGACCGTGAAGACGTCCCCGATTAGGTTCGCCCTCTAGGCGGAGGCAGAGGGTCGCCCATCGGCGATGCATCCGATCTTCGACCGGATCAATCCGGTGCAGAAGGGCTCAAGCCATCCGGTGGCCACAAGGTCGCTGGGTCGTCGAGTGGCACCTGCAACGCGTCGAGGATTGAGGCCAGCGCCGAATAGCAGCCCGGGATGACGAGCAATTCCAGGTAGGCCGACTCGTTGCCCGCAGCATCTCGTGCTGCGCTCAGCACCTCGCTTGACGCAATCCCAATGGTGACAATCTCATCGACCAGTGCGAGCACGGCTCGCCCTCTCGAATCGAGACCGGGTGCGCTCGGTCCCGAGCGAACGGCAACGATCTCGTCGTCGGACATACCGATTCGCAACGAGATCCCATAGTGTGATGCCCACTCATAGGCCGAACTGCGTAGCCAGGCGGCGCGCATGATGGCCATCTCGCGGAGGCGGGGGTCCAAGGTGCCGTCCAGGACTATCGCCTGCACCAGCCGGGCGAATACATCGGCGACAGGGGGGTGGTGCAGCAGAACACGAAACACATTCGGGTTGGCGAGAACTGTCGGAATCCCGGCGGCGGTCGCGCGCGCCACCGCCTCGTCTGGCGGAAGTGGCGGAAATGATGGTCGTCCGTCGGTCATGGTGACGACCGTACTACCGGCACTCCGTCATCTGTAGCTCCGAGGCTGAACGGCAGCGGGGTTCCGCGTAAGGTGTTGCGACGTCCGCAGGTACCCTCCAATGAATGAGTGATTCCACGCCTAAGAAGACCGGATTTAAAGCTCTCCGGTGCCGGGGAAGGTGATATCTGATGAACGGCAACCGACAGCCCTCAGCGGCCGCCGTTGCAGGGCTCACCCGCAGCGAGCCGCACAGTCCTGGGATCAACCGTGAGGCGACCAGTGGGGGCTTTCGATACCGCGATCCCTTGGGGCAGGACGTCACGGATACAGAGACATTGCGGCGCATCGCTGCGCTCGCCATTCCGCCGGGCTGGAAGGACGTGTGGATCTCGCCAGACCCCCTCGGTCATATCCAGGCTACCGGGGTAGACAGCCGGGGCAGGACTCAATACCTTTATCACGAGTTGTGGCGCGAGGAGCGCGACGCCCAGAAGTTCGCGCACATGCTCAAGTTCGCCGCCGCGCTGCCCGCGCTGCGGACGGCAACCGTGCGAGATCTCAGCGGCCGCAGACTAGACCGTGATCGCGTGGCCGCAGGCGCCGTGCGCCTGATCGACCTCGGCCTGTTTCGCATCGGCGGGGAGAAGTACGCCGAGCTGGACCATCATTACGGAGCGACGACGCTACAGAAGCAGGACGTCAGGGTAACGCGCGACGGTGTCGTGTTCGACTACGTGGCCAAGGAGGGCAAGCGCCGCAAGATCACGGTCGCCGACGAGGTGATCCGGCCAACCGTGCGTGCGCTGGTCCGAAGTGGTAACGATCTCGGCTCGCTGTTCTGCTTCCAAGACGGCGACACCTGGCGGCCTCTTCACTCTCGCGAAGTGAGCAGCTACATCGCCGCGAACGCAGGCGGCCACTTCACCGCCAAGGAGTTCCGCACGTGGAACGCCACGGTGCTGATGGCGCTCTTCCTCGCCAACGCGGAACCGTCGGCTACCGCGCGCATCCGCAAGAGCACTATCGCCGCCAGCATCCGTGGTGTCGCGACCTGGCTAGGAGACACGCCGACGGTCGCACGTAAGTCTTACATCGACCCCCGGCTCATTAGCCGGTACGAATCGGACGGTCGTCTACCCGCGATCCCCGTTGTCCCCGCCGCCCTGCCGGCCGCGGCCGAAGCGGAGACTGCCGTCGCTGCGCTACTCGCCTCCTCAGACTGACCCGCCGGCAGAAAGTACGAACTCGATCGGCCGCAAGACCTCTTGACGGGAACAAGCCATACGGTGCGCCTTTCGAGATTGGAGCCAAAGACCTGCCGATAGGGCGCCCCACGCAGGGGAGTCCACCGTGCTCGCTCTGGTACGTCCGCCTGCGGTTATGTCCAGTCTCAGTCCATCGGTGCCACATGGATCCACGCAGTTCGCCGAGATACTGGGCGGAGTAACGCGGGTCGGACCCTGGAGGAGCCGGCCTCCACTGGGTGATTGGTCTGATCTGTAATTTGGTATCATAGTCACCGTGGATGGAAAGGCTGAAGCAAGCGCAATCCTTCGTCAGCTGCGGCGAGAGAGTGGCCTGACGCAGCGCGACTTGGCCGCCAAGGCAGGTGTCCCCCAATCAACTATCGCCGAAGTCGAAGTTGGACAAAGAGAGCCATCACTCACCTTGCTGAGTAGGATCGCCGAGTCAGCCGGCCAGTCAATTGCGATACGACTGACGCCTTTGCCGCGACACGGTGCGGTAGCCACCGCCAACAAGATCAGAGATCGGCTGTATGGGGATGCGGGTGAGGGGCTGTCAGCCGATATTCGTGAGGATGGTGCGCTTCGCGCTGTCATCGATCTGAAAGACGCCCTTCGGCGATCCAGCTGTGAGGGATTCGATGTCCTTACGTGTCAGGCGCCAAGCCTCGTCGGGGACACGCGTTGGGATGCTTTCCTCGCTGCGATAGTCGAGGATGAGGCTGCGAGGAAGGCGATCTCTCCGCCTCGCTGGACCAATGACCCGAGTAGGTTCAATCGACCCTTCTGGTATCTGTCCAAGAGCCCGAGATTCCATACCTGGGAGATCGCCAACTCGCCTGGAGCGCTCATCCGTCATGGCGTGTTTGCTGCCGAAGAGGAACTCGAGAGTGTCTGATCTCAACCGAGACGAAATAGAGTCGGCACTCGCCGAACTTGCAGACCAACTCAGCGCTCGCAACATCAAGGCCAAGATCTACCTAGTCGGCGGGGCGGCAATGGTGCTTGCGTTCGATGCTCGATTCACCACCGGAGACATCGACTGCGCGATTCATCCGACAGATGACGTGCTCGCCATGGCGGCTGCGATCGGTGAACGCCGAGGGCTTGGTGCCGAATGGCTCAACAACTCGGCTTCCCAATTCATACCGGCATTCAAGGAGCCCAACTGGCAGCCGATACTCAAAGCGGGGAACGTTGAGATCGTTGCGGCCGATGAGCGGTCGATGTTGGCCATGAAGATGCGGGCCGGCCGTGGTTCTCGAGACCGTCCGGACATCAACTTCCTCGTCAAAAGATGTGGCGTTACCAGCGTCGCCGAGGCACTAGACCTCTATGACGAGTACTTCCCCGAAGACCCGCTGCCAGACCGAACTCGCCCACTGCTTGACGAAGCCATCGAGGCGCTTGGTCCGCAGTCACGGTGACGTCATTGGCATCCCTTCCGCCCGCATCTCTAGTGTCTCAATAGCGGCGAATTCGACTTCAAGCTCTCACCTAGCTGTCCACAGCTTGGGACAGCCGCACGGCGTCCCTAACGAACACCCCGGTTTTTTTCACCGGGTCCGGTGGGTGGACCCGATCCCTCATTTTGTGTGTTGGATACCGGATCATGTTCGACCTAAGTCCAGCTAAAACCCCGTCGCTGCGATGATCGCTCCGTTCAGTGTGGTGCCCGCCCTCGAGCCCACGAACTGTGCGTCCCCGTAGCTGTAGACCGACCCGTTGGCTGAAGCCACCCAGTACCCCTGGCCGTCGGCCGTGGAAAATATCGCCGTGGCTGGATTCAGGCCCCCAAAGACTCCACCTGGACTTCCAAAGTTGCCCGCATCGCCATATCCGGCGATGACACCATTGGAGAAGAGAATCCAATAGCCCTTTCCGTCCGCCGTCCGCACGGCCGAAGTGACCGGCACACTTTGAGGGCCCGGGGCGCCGTAGTAGGCAGCGTCTCCAAAGGTATAGATGTGGCCTGTTGCCGTGACGAGCCAGTACCCGTTACCGCTGGCATCGGGCATGACGGTCACCGCTGCACCGGAGCACCCGCCGATACCGGGGCATGATCCTTCGAACTTGGCGTCGCCGAAGGCAAATACACCACCGTCAGATCCGACCATGAAGTACCCGCCACCGTCCGAAGAGGGGACCATGCCGACAATAGGTGCGCTCAGCTCCTTCGCCGCGCCAGTCCCCGCTGGAGCAAAGCCCAGCCCGGGAATCGATCCAAAGAACCCGGCATCGCCGAACGTAAAGACGCCGCCGTCGGAAGCATCCAGCCAATAGCCCCCGAGATCACTCGTTGGCGTGATACCGACCACGGGTCGCTGCAACGTGAGGGCGCCCGTCGAACCGTAGAACTGCGCCGATCCGAAGGAGAAAATGCCACCATCGGAACCGACCAGCCAGTAGCCATGTGTGCCAGCTTGACCGAGCCCGAGCTCCACCAGATCGAGGGCGGGTGACGTGCTGGGTGCGTTGGCTGCGTCGCCGCTATAGGAGGCGGTGAGGCCGTACGTGCCCGCCACCTTTGTCTCGACGTCTACCACCGCCTGATTGCCCGCCAACGGAACTGTGCCGAGCAAAATACTGCCCTCGAAGAACTGGACCGTTCCGGTGATCGATCCTCCCGGGGAAGTCGTGCTCACGGTGGCAGTCAGCTTCTCCAGGTGGCCCACGACCGCCGGGTTCGCCGCCGGGGTCAGCATGGTGGTGGTTGCTGGCAGCGTCGGCGCCTGAGGGTTCACCACCTGGGTGAGCGGGGAGGACGTGCTCGGGTTGTCGAGCGAGTCGCCGCTGTAGACGGCGGTAATGGAGTGCAATCCCTGGCTCAGCGCGGAGGTCGACAGTTCGGCCTGATTGGGCGCCAAAGCCGAACTGGACAGACCCGAACCTCCGAGGGTCAACGTGCCGAGCACCGTCGTGCCATCGAAGAACTCCACGGTGCCGGTTGGCGTCCCACCCCCGACCCGGGTCACCGTGGCGGTCAAGCTGACCGACTGGCCGAACGTGGACGGGTTGGTAGAGGAGGTGACGGTAGTGGAGGTGGGCGACGCCACCACTGGAATGTTGACGGTTTGGCTGGCCGTGCCGGTGCTGGTTGCGTTGTTGGCATTGCCGCTGTACACGGCGGTGATCGTCTGATTGCTGCCAGCCGAGAGGGTCGTGGTGGTGCAGGTCGCAACGCCGGAGCCGTTAAGCGTCTGGGACCCACAGCCGGTGATGCCGCCGCCGGAGAAGGCTACTGTGCCGGTAGAGCTGGAGCCGCCGGTGACCGTGGCGGTGAAGGTGACGCTCTGGCCGACAATCGAGGGGTTTTGCGAGGACCCGAGGGCGGTGGTGGTAGTGAGGGCGTTCACCGTCTGGAACACCGTGTTGCTGCTGCCCGTGTTGTTGGGATCGTTGCTGTAGGCGGCGGTGATGGTCTGACCGTTGCCAACCGGGAGGGCCGATGTGGTGCAGGTCGCCACGTCAGAACCGTTGAGTGCCACGCTCCCGCAGCCGCTGATCGTGTTGGCGCCGTCGGCGAAGGATACGGTGCCGGCCAGGTTGGAGCCGCTGACCGTGGCGGTGAAGGTGACGCTCTGGCCGAAAGTCGAGGGGCTGCGCGAGGTCACGACGACGGTGGTGGTGGTGCCGAGAGCGGCGTTGACCGTTTGGCTGGCCGTGCCGGTGCTGGTATCGAAGTTGGTATCACCGCTGTAGACGGCGGTGATGGTCTGATTGCTGCCGGCCCCAAGGGCCGAGGTGGTGCAGGTCGCTACGCCTGAATTGAGTGGCTGAGTATCGCAGCCGGAGATCCCGCCGCCGGAGAAGGCCACCGTGCCGCCATCGGGTGTGGGCGTCACAGTGGCGGTGAAGGTGACGCTCTGTCCGACAGTCGAGGGGTTGGGCGAAGACCCGAGGGTGGTGCCGGTCGTGGTGAGTGCGTTGACCGTTTGGCTGGCCGTGCCGGTGCTGGTATCGAAGTTGGTATCACCGCTGTAGACGGCGGTGATGGTCTGATTGCTGCCGGCCCCAAGGGCCGAGGTGGTGCAGGTCGCTACGCCTGAATTGAGTGGCTGAGTATCGCAGCCGGAGATCCCGCCGCCGGAGAAGGCCACCGTGCCGCCATCGGGTGTGGGCGTCACCGTGGCGGTGAAGGTGACGCTCTGTCCGACAGTCGAGGGGTTGGGCGAGGACCCGAGGGCGGTGCCGGTCGTGGTTTGTGCGGAAGCAGGCACCGCGAGTCCGAGCACCACGAGCAGAGCCGCCGCCAGGGCCGCCCCGAGGCGCCCCGCGATAGCCATCAATCGGCCTTTGCCGTGTCCATTCATGATTGACCCGCCCTCTCATGATTGACCCAGACCTTGGCGGGCAGTCGGCCCGCTCAGCGAAACGGCTGATTCGGAATTCTATCGGGACGAACGAAGCGTCCACCACGGACCAAAGTCCTTTTACAGTGAGATCAGGTACTTCGACCCTAGCTTCACCAGAAGGAGTTCCATCATGCTTATGGGGCAGAGCACCTGTTCGGATACTCGGTCGGACGCCCGTCGGAGTTCGGATCGTCATGATCGACGCCATGGAGGTAGAGCACGGTGAGCAGTATCAGCATCGACAAGCGCAGTTGGCCAGCCCTGATCGACCTTTAAGAATCACGAGGTAGAAAAGAGGCCCGTCATCTCGATCAGAGCAATACCGTCTCCCTTGAACACGGCTGAGTTGAGCGGGCCAGGACGAGAAGGAGAACCACCTAGATGGCGAATAAGGACGGAGGTGGTGGGTGGAGCAAGTGGGAGATGCTGGCCGTCGCGGGTATTGTTGCCACTACGGGGCTCATCGTCGGCCTTTACGGCAGTGCGCCGTCCAAGCCCACTGGCCGGCCCATCCCGGCGGCGGCGCCCACACCCCACGCCTCGTTGCCTCCCTCCACGGTGCCGCTGCCTGCCGTCCCCACGACATCGACGGCGTCTACCTCCAGTCCGACCACCACCACCACCATCACGACGACGACGAGCAACGTCACCACAACTTCGAGCAGCTCATCAACCAAGGAGGCGACTAACTCGTCGGCCACTTCCTCGACGACGAAGTCGATTCTTCCTGCACCGGGGTTGAGTGTGGGCTCGACGAAGCCCGCGGTCTCCGCCATCACGACGACAACCACGAGCCCCCCGCCGCCCCAGTTGTCGCTGTCCCCCACCACGACGTCGCCGCCGGTCACGACCACGACGACCTCACCGCCGGTCACGACCACCACGACGACGATTCCGATCCTCCCACTACTCCCGCTCCCGAAGCTCTTGCCGGTTCGGCCCTTCTGAGCTTGGTGGACCGAAGGACCGGCGTTCGCGGGTAGCGGGGATCGTGTCACCCGGCGTGGGCGTGGACTACCTCCTGGTAGCTCAGGACCAAACTCTTATAAGCCTGTACCGCGTAACGGGGTAGGAATCGTCGCGGCCACAAAGCCGGGGATGCATCAAGTTTCCTCTTGACTGACTAGTCGTTTAGCAATGTGCCCGCGGTGGCGCTCGACGTGAGCCGACTGCGTGAATTACAACTCGCTCGGGACGACCGAGGACATGATGGGCGAACCCCTCGAAAATATCTGCATGCTTCTCGAGCGTGGTTACAACGTCACGTCAACGGCGATCGATTTCACAATCTATCCACCGTCCGCTCCAGCTGAAATGCAGCGCCGCCTCAACGAGTCCTGCGAAAAAGGGGGCACGACCTATTTCGGCTCGGGAGTGAACCCCGGTTACACAATGGATCTCTGGCCCGTGACCATGTCGAGACTGTCCAGGCGGATCGACAAAATCCGCATTGTCGAGACGCTCGACATGCGTGAACTCACGTCGGCGAGCACTATGGCGTTTATGGGTTTCGGCCAGCCACCGGACACGCCTTCGCTCATGGATGGTATGCATACTGATCCGCACAACAGCGTCACGTATTCGTCACTGCTCCTCACCGCGGACGCCCTCCGATTCGAGATCGAAGACTATCGATACGAGCGACAAGTTGGAGTTGCTGCATCCGCCTTTGACGTCGCGGCGGGGAGAATAGAGGTGGGCACGATCGCTGTCGTGAAGCTGAAATTCGTCGGGACCGCCTACGGTCGGGACGTGTTGACGTATGAGTTCGTTTGGAGAGTGAGTGACGAGGTACACCCGGAGTGGGGGACGGGAGAGTTCTGGACGATGGACATAGAGGGAGATCCTTCGATGCATTGTGTCGTCGAGGCATCGACATCGTTCGATTCGGGTCGAATTGTCTCGTTGACCGTCGCAATGGCTGCACTCAACGCAATTCCCACAGTCTGTGAGGCAAGTCCTGGGGTGAAATCAGTGCTCGATCTGCCGACATGGGGCGGAGGCTACGTAGGTCCCGAGAGTGCCACTCGGAAATCTCGATAGGCGCAAGCACTGTATGCGAGCGATACACTGACTCTCGCTGCTTTACCCCCTGTTACCTGGACTTTCGATCGAGTGCGCCCCTCGGGATTCGAACCCGAAACCTGCGGATTAAGAGTCGGAGGCAGGGGGGTCCGTGGAGTTCGTCTGAGTCTGTGACCTGCGACTACGTCTAATGATAGTCCATTAGAATTAAGCGGATCCACCCCGTTTTCTTGAGATAGTGGGTTGGATACTGGGGAGAAAATAGTGGGGTGACACTGCGGGTTTGGGGTTGCTCACTCGGTATGCGGGCCGGGTTCCACAACCCGGTGGCGCCAGCCACTGTTCGTTCTGTGTTCTTGCATGCACGAACGGAGATCGAACGCGACGGCCTGCTGGGTGGGGGAGTACCTGAGCGACAGACGACTCCGTTATCGAGCCGGTTTGAGGCCGATCCAGCAACCGGGGAAGGGTTATCGGTCACTGAAAGCAGCCGAAGGTCCGAAGGTACAAATAGGTTCAGTAGTTGGACTGCGCGGCAACCAGGGACCGGAAATTAGCCCCGGGCCCGGCCCCTCGGTGACGCGTCCAGAGTCAGCACTCCACCCGGTCACGATGGGGATGGCGGGCGCCAGGCCTGCACGGTCCGATCGGCGTCGGCGCGAGCACGCCGGAGGGCCACGTCCGGTCCGTCGAGCTCGCAGAGCCGATCGAGCGCTGACCGGCGGACGCGACCTACACCACAGCGCAGCCCGCGCCTCACGAGCCGGCGGCTGTGGCTCTCCTCCAGGACGTCCGCGGCGTCGAGCAGGCCGTGGAGCGCCACGTCGCGGTGGTGGGGCGGGAGCGATCCGGTGGAGGCCAGTAGGTCGTCGAGCCTCCCGGGGTCGCTCCGAAGCGCTCGGGCGGCCGCCCACCTGCGCAGCGGAGGCTCGGGGCGTCGTCGGGTCTGGGCCATCGTGTCCTCGTCGGCGACGAAGGCTGGTCCCGCCTGGTCGGAAGAGCCGAGGTCCAGCCCTTGAGGGGACGCCCAGAGGAAGGGGAACTCGATCACCACCTCCGTGCCGAGAAACGATTCGGCCAGCTCGTCGAGGTCGGCACTGGTGAGGATCCCTGCTCCCTCGACGGCAGCGATCAGCTTGGCCGTGACCCGACCCCACCGTCCGCAGGTGCAGAGCAACATGGCGAGGAACGCATCGGGCAGGGTGCCGGTGCCGCGCACTCTGGCGAGAAGGTCGACAGCCTCTGCGCAGCGAGAGCTCGATCCCCAGCCCCATGCCGACACGAGCAGGCGCCGGCAGAGCTCGTCGGCGTCCTCGATCGCCGACAGCTCAGCCATCGCAGGGTCTTCGTCTGGCGATGGTTCCTCTCCCCACCGTGATTCTTTCCACATGCCTCCACCGTACACGAGGCCCGGGTTGCCGCACGGTACCGGGGGGACTCGCCAGCCCCACCGCAGGTATCCGAGGGCGACGCCTCGGCGTGGCACGATTTGGCATGCCTGTCATCGATGCCGGACAACGCACCCGAGAGTGCGACGCCCTGATGGACGCGGCCGTCGCCGCCCGTCACGACGAGGGGCGCGGGTCGTGACACTTCGCGCCTGCGTGGCCCACCCCTGCGCCTATCACGAGCTGGACCTGCCCGAGCTCTACGGGACCCTGGCCGAGACTCTGGGCCGGCTGGAGCGTTACGACGAGTCCCTCGAGGCGTGGGAGGCGGCCATCGCGGCCGGCGCTCGTGGGCTGCCCCACCCAAGGACGAACGTGGCCGAGGTGCTCCTTCGAGCCGGCCGACGCGACGAGGCCGACGCGGTCTTCGCCGAGCTGCGCCGCCAGTGCCCCGAAGACATCTGGCTCTACAACGCGGCTGGCTTTTCCTACGCCTTGGTAGGTGCGCACGAGGCGGCCCTGCCCTGGCTGGAGGATGGCATCGCCATGGCGCTCGCCGACGGCGACCCTGAGGGCATCATCCATCAACTCGACGAGGAGCGGACCCGATGTCGGGAGGCGCTCGGCCTGGGCGCCGACGAACTCAGCGCCCGGGTGTCGGCGTTCGAGCGGCCCAGCGACAGGCCGATGTTGGGCCATCCCAACCGAGAGATGCTCGGCGAAGCACATCCGGATCGTTCCCCATGCGCCCACTGCGGTTGGGACCCCAAGGACGAGCCGCCGATCGGGATGCATCTCGACGAGCTCGAATGGTTGGCTGACACTCTGAATCGGCGTGCCGCCGCCATCGACCGTCCTGGGGTACCGCATCGCGTGGCCAAAGTCGGACGGAACGCCCCGTGCCCGTGCGGTTCGGGTCGCAAGCACAAGCACTGCTGCGGGCGATGAGCGCCGAGGAGGTCGATGCCGCGGTGAGTCGGGCCGAGAGGAGGCGCCCGGATCTGGCGATGGCGGTGCAAGCCATGGCCGATGCCCTCACCGCTGGCGAAGGCACGGAGATGATCCACCAGGCCGCGCTGCAGCAGTTCTTGTGGTGGTACTTGCCGCGTAAATATCCCGAAGAGGACTGGACCGGCCTGGCCGAGGCCGCTGCCGAATTGCTCGACGAGCTTGACATGAAGCGCCTGGCGGAGATCGCCCGCTCGGAGCAGACCGCCGCCGTGCTGGCCGCCTGGGCCACTGGACCCGACGAGGGTGCCAAAGCGTTCCGGGCCGCCCACGGATCTTCCGGCGTCGAGCCGCCGGACACGGCGGAGTTGGCGTGGGGGTCGGTCATGGGCAGCGAGGAGGCATGCGCCCTCGATGCCGTCGAGCGGGCGCTCGGGGAGGCGGTCGCCACCGGAGAGCTGGCGCCGGGAGGATCCCGATGGCGCTCCGCTGCGGTCGCCATCACCGAACGGGTGCTGACCAGGCCCCTCGACATCCCGCCGGGGCAGAGTTGGGCCAGCCTCGTCACCACCGAGCGGGTCGCCCACTGGATCGACTCCGCTCGCCACCCGTCAGCTCGGCGAGTGGCGGTCCTCGGTGGCGAACCGCCTGCTCAATCCCATCGCCGCGCCACCAGACCCGGTCGAGGCCATCGCCCCGGTCCATTGGCTTCTCGAGCTTGCTGGGGCACCTGGTGGCGCCGAGCTGACGCAGAGCAACTACCTGGCGCGCGCCACCGTGCTTGCCGCCGTGGAGCGCTTCGGTTGGTGGGACTGGTCCAAGGCGCCGCGGTCCGAGGCCGACGTGCCCCAGCTCTCCTGTGTGCGCGAGGCGGCGGCCCGGCTTCGCCTGGTCCGCCGGCGGGGGCGGCGCCTGCACCTCACCTCCCGCGGATCGGAGCTGTTGGCGAACCCTGCCGAACTCTGGCATGCCGTGGCGGGCGAGACCGAGGACGGCGACGCCTTCACGCTCGCCGTGACCGAAGTGGTCGGCCTCCGCCTGATCCGTGGACGGGCCGAGCGGGACGAACTCGTCGCCGACGTCACCCCCGTCCTCGGAGCGCAGGGGTGGTCGACCACCAGCGGGCCGATCACCCCCGACCACGTCTCGTACGCGATTTGGGGCCCTCTCCGCTGGTGGCGGCTGTTCTCGGCTCTCGACGAGGTCGAGTCGACCTGGGAGCGAGGAACCGGTCGGCGTCTCACGCCCCATACCGTCGCCCTGCGCCCTGAGGGCGAGCGGATGGTCCTCGCCTACCTTCGATCGCGGGCCGCAGGACCACGCCACAACATCTATGGATGATCGCGGCGTATCCGTCCGAGGTGACGGATGTCAACTCCAAGCCATGTACGAGACTGGATCGAAGCCCAATCGCCGCGAGGCCAGTCCCGGCAAAGGGCCGGGGACGGCTGATGGGGGTCACGCTGCGTGACCATGAAGCTGCACTCCATCCAGGATCGTTCCCAGGACCGCAAGCCGCGCTTCGGGCCTAGGACCTCTTTTCGGTTTCTGAAAACCCACAACACGGCCGGCGAGATCGCTGCTGCCATTGCCCACGGCCCACCGGGATTGGCACCTGATCGCGGCCGCGGGCTCTGGACCGAATTTTCCGCACAGACGTGACTCGCATTCGCCGCTGGATCCATGGCTACGGTGAACCCGGCTGGGCTCAGCTGATGACCGACGACGCTCCCGCTGATCTCGCCACAGAAGTAATCGAAAGGCTCACCGAATGACCATCTTCGTTACCCTGGTAATGACTATACTATAGCCCGTGCCATCGCGACCGAATCCCTACACCCCAGGAGCCGGTGACCCACCACGCGCCCTGGTTGGTCGCGATGATCACCTCTCATTGGCCAATACAGTACGGACCCAGCTCGAGGCCGGATACGCAGCAAATTGCCTACTTTTCACCGGGCTCCGAGGTGTCGGACAAGACGGTGCTGCTCAAAGAAGTGCGTAACCGTTTTACTGACGCGGGGATGGCTGGCCACGTATGTCCAGATCCGCCCATCCGTCCCGGTGGATAGGGCGTTTGCCGAGGTGGTACTCAGGGTCAGTGGTCAGCTGACCGCGGGCGCTCGCCTAGCGAGGGCGCTCAAGTCTTTAGCCAAGAGGGGTGGGGGCCTGCAGGTTATGGGCCAGGGCGCGACGATTGGTGCTGCCGGCGGCTCCGTAGACGGATATCGCGAGCTCACTGCAGATTCTCGGGAAACTCGGTCAGGCCGCCAGAGAGGACGGGGTTGGAGTGGCACTCATCATCGACGAACTCCAGGCACTCAAGAACGCGCCACTCGGCGATCTCATGAACACTGTCTTCACCCTG